>CAWFYC010000020.1:0-506949 GCA_963819855.1 uncultured Alphaproteobacteria bacterium | reverse complement strand
GACGGTTCCGCGCTTCGTGTGGTGATCACGCGGCAATCGATGGGTTTCGCTGCGCTCTATCCATCCTACGAGTGCGCGTCATGCATTGGTTCGTAGGATGGGTTTCGCTGGGCAGCGTGACGGGCGAATCGGAACGGCGGGGTCAGCGTTGGCTGGCCCCGTGGATCACGCCCGAGCGGAAATGTTCAGGGTGGGCCGGTGCTGGCGTGCGCCGGGGACATCACCGTCAATGGTGACGGCGGAGTGGGAGTTCGGCTGAAGCACTCGCTCAGTGCGACGGACACCCCGCTCCGGATGCTCTTGACGAAGTCGACCAGGCGACGGCCGTGCAGGATGACGGCGCGCCGAAGCTCCCGCCACATCGGATGGTCCGGCATGATGCCAAGGTCGTGGCAGCAAGCTGTCTGCCGTGATCGATGAGTCTGCGGACGAGGCCGAGAAGGTACGTGATGCGGCTGCGCCGGGACCCGCCGACCGGGTAGGGGTTGGGCGGAGTGGTCGGGTCAGTGGCGGAGGCCTAGGCAAACATGGACGAAGGTAGAACACGATACGGCGGCGGCGTCATGGAATATTTTCCGGAGAATGCCTGAGTTGAATTTCTGGCCGCCCAGGAAGGTCCTCCGGCAGAGTTAGTCGGAGACCACGTTGCGCGGGTGCGACGCCCCTTGTTATCCCTCCACCACGTGCTGCGTCTGCACACCCAGTCCTTCAACCGACAGCCGCATCGTATCGCCGACCTTCAGGAATATCGGGTTGGGCTTCACGCCCTGGCCGACGCCGGGCGGCGTGCCGGTGGCGATCACATCGCCGGCATGCAACGTGATGAAGTGGCTGACGTAACTCACCAGCTTCACCACGCCGAAGATCATCGTCCTGGTGGTGCCGTTCTGCATCCGCTTGCCGTTCACCTCGGTCCACAACGGCAGCGCCTGCGGATCGGGGACCTCGTCCTTCGTCACCACCCAGGGGCCGGTGGGGCCAAAGGTGTCGCAGCCCTTGCCCTTGTCCCACGTGCCGGCGCGCTCGAGTTGATACTCGCGTTCCGACACGTCGTTGCAGACGCAGTAGCCAGCAACGTAGTTCAGCGCGTCGTGCTCCGGCACGTAGCGTGCGGTCTTGCCGATGACGATGCCGAGTTCAACCTCCCAGTCCAGCTTTTTCGATCCGCGCGGTTGCTTAACATCGTCGTTCGGTCCGCACATCGCGCCCAACGACTTCAGGAAGATGATCGGCTCCTTCGGCACCGGCATCCCGGCCTCGGCCGCATGATCCGCGTAGTTCAGCCCGATGCACACATAGTTCACCGGCCGCGCGATGCAGGACCCAAGCCGCGTATTCGCATCAACTTTCGGCAAGGTGGCCGGATCGATGCCGGCAATCATCTTCAGCGCCGCATCCGACAACGCGAACCCGTCGATCTCCCGCACGACGGACGAAAGACAGCGGATCGTGCCGTCTTTGGCCAGCAGGGCGGGCTTCTCGGCACCAATGGGTCCGTAGCGCAGAAGTTTCATGTGCTTGCTCCCTTACAGCGTAAGCCCACCGTCGATCACGACGGCCTGGCCGGTGATGAACTGCGCGGCGTCGGACGCGAGGTACACCGCGAGCTGGGCGATCTCTTCCGGTGCACCGAGCCGGCCCATCGGTTGACGATCGACGAATGCCTGACGTGCCGCCTGTACCGATCCCGCCTGGGCCGCGTTCTCCGCTATCCGCTCCTCCAGGCTTGGCGTCAGGACCGTGCCGGGGCACAGACAATTGCAGCGTATGCCCTGCTTGATGAAATCGGCCGCCACCGACCGCGTCATGCCGATCACCGCCGCCTTGGTGGCGCTGTATATGAAGCGGTTCGGCACGCCCTTCAGGCTGCTCGCCACCGACGCCATGTTCAGGATCACGCCGCCGCCGCGTGCGATCATGGCGGGCACAAATGCCTGCATCGTGTGGAACATCGAGCGCACGTTCAGATCGAACGCCAGCGCCCACTCGTCTTGTTTCGCGTCCAGCAACGTGCCTTGGTGAACCAGACCGGCGCAGTTGAACAGGATGTCGATTGGGCCGGCATCGCGTGCCGCCTGCATGATCGCATCGGCGCTCAGCACATCGAGCCCGCCAGTACGAATACTGTCGGTCGCGATGGCCTGCAGCTTCGCCGCATCGATGTCGGTCGCGATCACCCGTGCGCCCGCGGCGGCAAAGGCGAGCGCGGTGGCGCGGCCGATGCCCTGGCCGGCGGCGGTCACGAAGGCGGTCTTGTCGGCGAGCGGACCCGGCATGGTTGGCCTCCGATAGAAGGTTTCGGTTGTCAGCGGAAGGCCCGGCGGATGCGCCCCCAGTCCTCGATCGCGTGCTCCTGGCCTGGCGGGATTGAGAACACCACCTGGGTAAAGCCCGCATCGGCCAGTGCGGCAATGCGCTGCGTCAGGTCCGTCGCAGTGCCGATGAACGACGTGCTGCGGATCATTTCCGCGGTGATAAACGGGCGTTCGTTGGGGCGGACGAACATCAGATGGCCGCGGTGGTTGGACAGATAATAGGCGTTTGCCGGCGCGAAGCTCCGCGCGTGCGCAACATAGGCCTCCACCGATGCGGCGAATTCCGGCCGCATCGCGAGCGGCGCGGGATGTCCGGCCAGTGCGGTGTCCGCCGCGCGATGCAGCAGCATTGCCGCGCGTGGTCCGCCGAGCGCCATGCCGCGGGGACCATCGACGGGCTCGCCTTCCTCCAGCACCGCGCCGCCGATCCAGGCAACCGCCTGCAACTCATCGTGCGAGCGCCCGGTCTGCTGCCACGTCGTCTGCATCTGTACCAGCGTCGCCGTGCCGCGTTCTACGTCGGCGACGTTGTCGATCCAGCCGGCGCCAAGCTTTGCCGCGAGCTTGCGCGCACGCGGGCCGGAGGCGGCGATGAACAGCGGGATAGGGTCGTGCGTGTTGATCAGGCCGAGTTCGGGGTTGAGCATGCGGATTGGCCGTCGCTTGCCCTCCAGCTCCATCTCGACGGTTTCGCCGCGCCATAGGGATTGGACGATCCGGATGTATTCCTCCAGATCCGCGAGCTTCACCGCGCCGAGGCCCATGGTGCGACGGCCGGTGAAGCCGGTACTGACGCCGAATGCGATGCGGCCCGGCGCCAGCTTGTTCAGCGAGGCGAATGCATTGGCGGCGACCGGCGCGATGCGGTTGGAGGGGATCAGCACGCCGGTGCCGAGTTTGATGCGCGTCGTCTTCATCGCTGCCGCAGCCATGGCGACGAACGGATCGGCGCT
Organism: uncultured Alphaproteobacteria bacterium; assembly: GCA_963819855.1. GTDB lineage: Bacteria > Pseudomonadota > Alphaproteobacteria > Acetobacterales > Acetobacteraceae > JAMXLO01. The sequence goes on along the minus strand of CAWFYC010000020.1, from coordinate 503,681 downwards.
CAGCATCTGCGTGTCGAAGAACCAGGCGTGGGAGAAGCCGAGCTCTTCCGCGCGGCGCACCAGGCGCCAGGAGTTGGCGGCGGTGGGGATGGCGATGCCGAACTGCATGTTTGGGTCCTTGGTGAATCAGTCGGGTGAACGGTTAGGGTAATCTCTTGCCGCGACCTTCAATGACGTGACTTTACACCTTGTTTGTTGATGAGGTTGAATCCCGTCAAAGCACTGATCCCCGTGCGGGTGGCGGAGTGGCAGCGTGCAGAGCCTTTGCCAAGTCGTTTTTCTTGGCAGCCTGCGGATTCTGAAACTTGCCACTCTCAATCCCGTAAAGAGTAGGGCCGGCGATTCCTGCTGATTTCGCCAATTCGGGGACGGATATACCCTTCGGCACCAGTCCTCCACGCAGCCGAACTATATATGAGAGCCCCCGCCCGGCGATGCGCCGCGGCGGGGGCACCCTTGCTGCGGCGTCACGGCGTTCCACGCAGGCAGTCCAGCGTCTCGCGAACAAAGCAGGAACCCCCAGTACCCGTCGATTCGGCCCATCGCTACCAAGATCAGGGTCGTCCGATCGCCGGATGGAAGTCGGTCGCCGGTTCGAATATGATGTCCCCGGAGCGTGCTATGGTAGTGACAATTTCCATCCAGGAGGCTGTCGAACAACTCGTTGAGATGGTTCGTGAACTCGGGCCTGACGACGAAATCGTACTGACGGACGGCGGACGGTACCTCGCTCGCATTGTCGCGGGGGTGCTTCCGCGCGGCGGGAGGCGACCGGGCGCCTGCAAAGGGATGCTCGAAATTCTGGACGATGGGGACGACGCTGTTCTGGAGCACTTCAAGGAGTATCTGCCCTGAATCTGCTGTTGGATACGCATGCCTTTCTGTGGTTTGTTCTCGACGATCCGCAGCTGAGCCGAACTGCCATGGCGGCAATCCAGGATCTAGCGAACGAGATCTATGTCAGTCCCGCCAGCCACTGGGAGATAGCCATCAAGATCAGTTTGGGCAGGTATCGTCTTCAGATTGACTTTGCGACGTTTTGGCAGGCTGGAATGCGAAATGCGGTTTTCCGCGTCTTGCCCGTGGACGTGCCGCACACGGCGCAACTGATCTCGTTGCCGTTTCACCATAAAGATCCGTTCGATCGTCTCCTCATTGCTCAGTCACTTGTGAACGGGCTTCAACTGGTCAGTGCTGACACGGTGTTTGACGCTTATGGGGTAACAAGACTTTGGTGATGCACCTCAGTGGTTGTTGCGCGATTCTCCGCGCGTCTCGATCACGTTGAGATACAACGTTGCCGGCTCCAAACAGGCGCCGGCGCCAAGCTGGCCAACCATCGAGCGATAGATTTCCTCCCACGGCGTCATGTTGGCCAGCTTCGGCGGCTGCCACGCGCCGCGCCGCGCTTCCAACTCGCCCGGCGGCAACAGCACATCGACCTTGCGTTTGTTGAGATCGATACGGATGCGGTCGCCGGTCTTCAGCAGCGCCAACCCGCCACCCACGGCAGCTTCAGGTGACACATTCAGAATCGAAGGCGAACCCGACGTGCCGGACTGCCGCCCGTCACCCATGGTCGGCAGCGTCATGATCCCGCGCTTCAGCAGCGACGCCGGCGGCTGCATGTTCACCACCTCGGCACTGCCCGGATAACCGACCGGACCACAGTTGCGGATGATCAGCACCGACTGCTCCTCGACGCCGAGATCGGGATCCTCGATGCGGTGATGGTAGTCCTCCGGGCCTTCGAACACGATCGCCTTGCCTTCGAACACGTTCGGCCGCTCGGGATTCGACAGAAAGCGCCGGCGGAAATCCTGATCGATCACGCACATCTTCATCACCGCGCTGTCGAACAGATTGCCGGACATCACCACGTAGCCGGCTGCCTCCTGCATCGGTTTGCCGTAGGAGCGGATCACCTCGCGATCGCCGTCGGGCACGCCGCGCAGATTCTCTGCCAGTGTCTTGCCGGTGACGGTCATCGCGTCGCCGTGCAAACGCCCCGCGGCCAGCAGCTCCTTCAGCACCGCGGGCACGCCGCCCGCGCGATGGAACTTCTCCCCGAGGAACCGTCCCGCCGGCTGTAGGTCCACCAGCAACGGAATCTCCGGCCCCAGCCGCTGCCAGTCGTCCAGCGTGTGCTCCACTCCCATGTGACGCGCGATCGCCACCATGTGGATCGGACAGTTCGACGAAGCACCCAGCGCGGCAGCGGCAACGACCGCATTCTCGAATGCGGCCTTGGTCATGATGTCGGACGGCCGCAGGTTCTCCTGCACCATATCGACGATGCGCTTGCCGGTCTCGTAGGCCATCCAGCCGCGTTCGCGATACGGTGCGGGAATTGCCGCGCAGCCAGGCAGCGACATGCCGAGCGTTTCCGCCAGCGAGTTCATCGACGTCGCCGTGCCCATCGTGTTGCAGTGGCCGACCGACGGTGCGGACGACGACACCATCGCCATGAACTCGTCGTAGCCGATCTTGCCCTCCGCGAAGAGCTTGCGGCCCTCCCACACGATCGTGCCGGAACCGGACAGGCGCCCTTGCCACCAGCCGTCCAGCATTGGCCCGCCGGACAGCACGATCGCGGGGATGTTCACGGTCGCGGCACCCATCAGGCAGGCAGGCGTGGTCTTGTCGCAGCCGGTGGTCAGCACCACGCCGTCGATCGGATAGCCGTGCAGCACTTCCACCAGCGACAGATACGCCAGGTTGCGATCCAACGCCGCGGTCGGCCGCTTGCCGGTCTCCTGGATCGGATGCATCGGGAATTCCAGCGGCACGCCGCCGGCGGCACGGATGCCGTCGCGCACGCGGCTCGCCAACTCGATGTGATGCCGGTTGCACGGTGACAGGTCGGAGCCGGTCTGGGCGATGCCGATGATCGGCTTGCCGCCGCGCAGTTCATCGGGGGTGATGCCGTAGTTCATGTAGCGCTCGAGATAGAGCGCGGTCATCGCGGGATCGGCGGGTTCGTCGAACCAGCGGCGCGAGCGCAGCCGCCTCCCGTCGCCGTCATCTGCGGGCATGGCTCAGTCTCCTGCTACGGGCGGGGCAGACTGTCCGCCTGCCAACGGGATTGTCAAACCCGCACAGCGGTCACGCGATGCCCAGGAATGCTCTGATGTGAGCCGCCACAGCCGCAGTCGCCTGCTCGACAGAATCGTGCGGCGGCAGTTGCAACGGCGCGTCGGTCAGCCGCTGGATGTGAGCTGCGACATTGGCTCCCATTGTCGGCAGCAGGGCGGTCGCGTTCGACAGGCTCCGCTGCAGATCGTTGGGTGGTTTGCTCGCCACGCGAGCAACTTCAGGAACGGCGGGCGGAGGTGCGGGCGCCACGATCCGGTCCGGGCCGTTGTTGCTGACCTGCGCATCCAGCGCACCCAGCAGATCGGGTGCCGCCGCGTCACGCGCCGTGAGCGGCCGAATACCGTACAGTGCGCGCAACGTCGATGCGATGGTGGTGTGATCGAACGGCGTCGCGCCGCGCGGGCGGATAATGCTGCCCTTGCGCACATACGGTGACACGATCACTGCCGGCACGCGCACGCCATACCGGTTGAACCTCCGGTCGGCATCGTCATTGGTTGGTGGGACCGCAGTCGGCGGCGGGACATGGTCATAGCAGCCGCCATGTTCATCATACGCTACGATCAGAAGAGTCTGCTGCCATTTGGGTCCTGACCGCACCGCGTTGTAGACCTGCGCCACCAACTGCTCGCCGTAGATGATGTTATGCGGCGGGTGCATGTCGTTGGGAATGACATTCAGCACCTTGTCGGTGAAATAGCGAGGCTCGATGAAGCTGTAGTTCGGCAACGCGCCGGCCGCGGCATCGGCGAGGAATGCATTGAAGAAACGAAAGTGTCTGGGAACGTCATCCCATAGGGTCGCCAGCGTCGACGCCTGCGGTACGTCGTGGAAATAGACGCGCCAGTCGCAGTGCTTCTCGGCCAGCCGGCCGAACACGGTCGGCATCTTGTAAGGGAAGTGGGGCGGGTCGTTGTTGACGTAGCCTGCCGCCGTGCCCGTATGGGCAAAGAACCGGTTGGGCCAGGTCTGGCATGGTGCCGATGCAAACCAGCGGTCAGAGACGCCGAATTCGGTGGCAAGCCGAGTGAGCACAGGCACCTGATCCGGCGTGAAGTGGTGCATTACCGCCTTTGGGTCGTACGGCCTGTCTGCCGGCCGCTGCGCCATATAGTTGTCGACAAAGCCGCCCATCGGCGAATTACCGTCGCGGCCGTTCAGTTGCACCGCGATGTCGGCGTACCGCTCGCCCGGATCGGGATCAGGGATGGTCGCGGTGATCGAGGTCAGCCCCGGGTCATTCCAGACCTTGATGTTCGCGTCGTTGCCACCATGCCAGATGTTGCTCTCGTCGCCGGTCAGTCCATCGATCCCGGGCAGCAAGTCTTGCAACCTGCCGAACATGCAGTCGAACGAACGGTTCTCCAGCATGAGAACGACGACATTCAGTATGTCCATCGCCGGGTTTCCCACAGGTCTGGAATGAAGGCTTGGACGCGGTGGCGAACCACCGCGTCCAAAGACCTCAGGACCCGGCGCCTTGAATCACGCTGCCGAACAGCTCCCAGGTCTTGCCATCCCATTTCTCCAACTGCATCGCCGTGATGGGGTGGTAGTTGGTCGGACTGGTGTTGATCTTGATGCCAGGCAGCAGCACTGGATTCTCGACATCATGCAGGGACGTGACCTGCTTCATGATGTTGGCTCGCGAGAAGTCTCCATTCGCCTGCTCCAGCACCTGCTGCATGGTCTTGCACAGGCCATATGCCGCGATGTAGCCGCCATCGGTCTGGTCGGCACCAGGCATGTATTTGTCCATGAAGGCGCGCCACTCATTCATGCCCGCATCGTCCTTCCAGGTAGGATCGGACGAGTCCTTCAGATAGGCGGCGCTGATGATCCCGATGCCGTTTTCCGGACCTGCCGGCTTCATCACCGCACCCACCGAAATAGCGACGTTCGACAGGAAGAACATCGGCTTCCAGTTCAGATCATGCACCTTGCGGATCGCCTGCGCGGCGAACTTGGGAATCGCGGCGACCAGCAGAACGTCCGCACCCGAAGCCTGCAACGTGGTGATCTGGCTGTCGATGGTTGGATCGGTGGTCTCATAGGTGGCGGTCACCACCGTCTTGTCGAACTTGTCGCCCAGCACGTCCTTTACGCCGTTCGGGTAGTCCTTTCCGAAGTCATCGTTCTGATACAGGATCGCCAGCTTCGCCCCCGGGTGCTGCTGCAGCATGTACTTGGTGTAGATCTGCGCCTCGGTGCGGTAGCTGGGCTGCCAGCCGATCGTCCACGGCGTCTGCTTGTAGTCGCCCCATTTGTCGGCGCCGGTCGAGACGAACAGCTGCGGCACCTTCTTCTGGTTCATGTAGCGCACGATCGCGCTGTTGGTCGGTGTGCCGAGCGTGGCGAAGGTGAATGCGACCTGCTCCTCTTCGACCAGGCGGCGGATCTGTTCCACCGTCTTCGGCGGGCTGTAGTTGTCGTCGAGTGAGATGAAATTGATCTTGTGGCCCGCGACGCCGCCCTTTTCGTTCATCATGCCGAAATATGCGCTCTCCAGCTTGCCGAGCACGCTGTAGGATGATGCGGGACCGCTATAGGGAACGGTGTTGCCGATCTTGATTTCGGTTGCGGTGACACCTGGTGTGTCCGCTGCCGTCGCGCCTGTCGTTACGGCAGCGGCAAATATGGCCGCGGCCAGATACGCTTTCCTTCCGGTCATCGAGTTCCTGTCCTTCTCACGGAATAGCCACACGCCCAATCACGGCACTCCGGCCGCCGGGCGGTCCACTGTGGCCATGCCGCGCGAATTGATGCAACAGCCATCATGCGGTCGGGGTGGCAGGGTCGCCTTCGACAAAGCCGACCAGAACCTGGCCTTCGACGACGCTGTCGCCGGCCTGGCAGGAAACGGTCGCGACGACACCGTCGGCCGGCGCGGCGAGGCGGAACACCGTCTTCATCGCCTCCAGCACCACCATGACCTGACCGCGCGTCACTTCCATCCCCGGCTCGGCCACCACCTGCGTGACCTGGCCCGGGATCGGCGCGACAAGCCTGCCGCCGGCATCGTCTTCCTCGGCGGCCGAGGCCATCGGGTCGGGCAGTTGCAGCCGCCACGTCTCGCCGTTGCGGCGAACCGTCACGGTGTTGCCGACATGCATGACCGACACGAGTTCGCGCACATCGTCCAGCGCCATCGCCATACGGCCGTCGCGTGTCCGCGTTGCCTTGGCAGCGATGCGCTGACCGCCGATCGTCAACTGCCATCCGATGCCGTCGCCGCGCAGCTTGACCGGCATCGACACTCCATCGGCGATGAACGGCAATTCACGCTCAAACGTGGCGTTCGACCACCAGTGATCGCGCGAATACCACGGCGAGTGCGGATCGGCACTCGACGTTGCGAGCTTCGCAGCCGTTTCGGCTTCATCGATCAGCACACACAGCGCGGCGGCAGCCAGCACTTCAATCGGTGGTTCGTGCTGCGGGGTGAGCAGCGTCTCCCCGTGGCGCGCGATGAATCCGGTGTCCACACCACCGGTGGCGAATGCCGGATGCGCCGCGATGCGGCCGAGCAGATCGAGATTGCTGGCCACACCAACCACGTCGGTATCGGCCAGTGCGCGGCGCAGTGTTTGCAACGCCTCGTCGCGCGTGGTGCCGCGGCAGATCAATTTGGCGAGCATGGCATCGTAGTGAACCGAAACCTCATCGTCTGTTGCGAAGCCGGTATCGGTTCGAATGTTCGCCGACGGCTCAGGTGTGCGAAATAGCGCCAGACGTCCGATAGAGGGTGCGAAGTCGCGCGCAGGGTCCTCGGCGTAGATACGTGCCTCGATCGCATGGCCATTGATTCGGATCGCATCCTGCCCGACCGGCAGAGGCTCGCCCGCGCCCACACGCAACTGCCATTCGACGAGATCGAAGCCGGTGATCATCTCGGTCACCGGATGTTCGACCTGGAGGCGAGTGTTCATCTCCAGGAAGAAGAAGCCGTCCGCATTGGCAACGAACTCGACCGTGCCGGCCCCTACGTAACCGACAGCACGTGCCGCGGCGATGGCGGCCCGTCCCATCGCGGCGCGGCGATCGTCATCGAGACCAGGTGCCGGCGCCTCCTCGATCACCTTCTGATGCCGGCGCTGCACCGAGCAGTCGCGCTCGAACAGATGTACGACGTTGCCGTGTCGGTCGGCGAACACCTGCATTTCGATGTGACGCGGATGCGTCAGATAGCGTTCGAGCAGCACGCGGTCATCGCCAAACGCGGACGCGGCTTCCTGGCGGGCCGCTTCCAATGCCATGCCGAATTCGGCTGCGCCGGACACGACGCGCATGCCCCGGCCGCCACCGCCGGACACCGCCTTGATCATCAGCGGGAAACCGATGCGGTTCGCCTGATCGGCAAGGAATGCGGCGTCCTGTCGCTCGCCGTGATAACCCGGCAGCAACGGCACGCCGGAACTTTCCATCAGTGTCTTGGCCGCCGACTTCGACCCCATTGCGCGCATCGCCGACGGTGGTGGTCCGACGAAGACGATGCCCGCCTGCGCGCAGGCCTCGGCAAAGTCGGGATTCTCCGACAGGAAGCCGTAGCCGGGATGGATGGCATCCGCACCGCCGCGCCTTGCCGCTGCAATGATATGTGGGATGTTGAGGTAGCTGTCGCGCGCCGGCGCCGGACCGATCAGAACGGCACGGTCCGCGGCCCTCACGTGCAGCGCCTCGGCATCGGCCGCCGAATACACGGCGACGGTCGCGATGCCCATGCGTCGCGCGGTGCGGGCGATGCGGCAGGCAATCTCGCCACGATTGGCGATCAGCAGGGTGCGCAACATCGTCACATCCGGAACACCCCGAAGCGCGTCGGCGGGATCGGCGCATTCAACGCAGCCGACAACGCTAGGCCCAGCACGCGCCGCGTATCGACCGGATCGATGATGCCGTCGTCCCACAAACGTGCGGTCGCGTAGTAAGGATGGCCCTGCCGTTCGTACTGAGCGCGGATCGGCGCCTTGAATGCCTCCTCCTCGTCCGGGTTCGCGTCCCGGTTGCGCCGCACCTGCGCCAACACGGTCGCGGCCTGCTCACCGCCCATCACCGAGATGCGTGCATTCGGCCACATGAACAGGAAGCGCGGTTGGTACGCGCGACCGCACATGCCGTAGTTGCCCGCGCCGTAACTGCCGCCGATGATGACGGTGAGCTTGGGCACCGACGTGGTGGAAACCGCCGTGACCAGTTTGGCGCCATCCTTGGCGATGCCGCCCGCCTCGTATTTCCGCCCGACCATGAAGCCGGTGATGTTCTGCAGGAACACCAGGGGAATGCCGCGCTGGCTGCACAGTTCGACGAAATGCGCGCCCTTCAGGGCGGACTCTGAGAACAGAATGCCGTTGTTGGCGAGGATGCCCACCGGATAGCCATGGATATGGGCAAAGCCGCACAGCAGCGTGGTGCCATACAGATGTTTGAACTCATCGAATTCGCTGGCATCGACGATGCGGGCGATCACCTCGCGCGCGTCATAGGTTGCGCGCAGGTTGGCCGGAACGACGCCGTACAATTCAGCGGGATCGTAGCGTGGCGCATGCGGCTCGCGCAGCGCGACCTGCGGCTGCTTGCTGTGGTTCAGGCCCGCGACGATGCGCCGGCACAGCGCCAATGCGTGCCGGTCGTCATGCGCGTAATGATCGACCACGCCCGAGGTACGTGCGTGCACATCGGCGCCGCCCAGGTCCTCGGCGCTGACGATCTCGCCGGTTGCCGCCTGCACCAACGGCGGTCCACCGAGAAAGATGGTGCCCTGCTTGCGTACGATGATGGTCTCGTCGCTCATCGCCGGGACGTAGGCGCCACCTGCGGTGCACGAGCCCATCACCGCGGCGATCTGGGGAATTCCCTCCGCGGACAGATTGGCCTGGTTGAAGAAGATGCGGCCGAAATGGTCGCGGTCGGGGAAGATCTCGTCCTGCATCGGCAGGAAGGCACCGCCGGAATCCACCAGATAGATGCAGGGCAGGCGGTTGTGCAGCGCGATCTCCTGCGCGCGGAGGTGCTTCTTCACGGTGATCGGGAAGTAGGTGCCGCCCTTCACCGTGGCGTCGTTGGCGACGATGACGCATTCGCGTCCGGAAACGCGGCCGATGCCGGTGACGATGCCGGCCGCAGGAACCTCGTTGTCGTAAAGGCCATAGGCCGCAAGCTGCGACAGTTCGAGAAACGGCGAGCCGGGATCGATCAGCCCGGCGACGCGATCGCGCGGCAGCAGCTTGTTGCGCGCAAGGTGGCGTTGTCGCGAGGTCTCGCCGCCACCGAGGGCCACCTCGGCCACCCGCGCGCGGAGGTCGTCCACCAGCACGCGCATCGCTGCCGCGTTGGCGGAGAACTCGACCGAACGGGGATCGCTAATCGAATGTAGTACCGTCATCTCAGGAAACCACAGATGAACACGGATGAACACAGATGGACGGGCGCCGCTCGGCAACATCCGTGTTCATCCGTGTGTATCCGTGGTTTAATATTCATGCCGTCTCGCGGAACAGTTCGCGGCCGATCAGCATGCGGCGGATTTCGCTGGTGCCGGCGCCGATCTCGTACAGCTTGGCGTCGCGCAGCAGCCTCCCGGTCGGGTAGTCGTTGATATACCCGTTGCCACCCAGACACTGGATCGCCTCCAGCGCCATCCAGGTCGCCTTCTCCGCCGCGTAGAGAATGGCACCGGCAGCGTCCTTGCGCGTCGTTTCGCCGCGGTCGCACGACTTCGCCACTGTATATACATACGCCCGGGCGGCGTTCATCGTGGTGTACATATCGGCGAGCTTGCCCTGCATGAGCTGGAACTCGCCGATCGCCTGGCCGAACTGCTTTCGTTCGTGCACGTATGGCACGACCGCGTCCATGCAGGCCTGCATGATACCGAGCGGCCCCGCCGCCAGCACGGCCCGCTCATAGTCGAGCCCACTCATCAGCACGCGCACGCCATCATTGACGCGGCCCAGCACGTTGTCCTCCGGCACCTCGCAGTCGGCGAACACCAGCTCGCAGGTGTTCGACCCGCGCATCCCCAGCTTGTCGAGCTTCTGCGCGGTGGAGAAACCCTTGAACCCCTTCTCGATCAGGAACGCGGTGATGCCTTGCGGGCCCGCCTCCGGTTCGGTCTTGGCATACACAACCAACACATCCGCGTCAGGCCCGTTGGTGATCCACATCTTGGACCCGTTCAGCACGTAGCGATCGCCGCGCTTCTCCGCCCGCGTCTGCATGCCCACGACATCGGAACCGGCACCTGGTTCGCTCATCGCAAGAGCGCCGACATGCTCGCCGCTGATCAGCTGAGGCAGGTAGCGCCGCCTCTGCGCATCACTGCCGTTACGGCGGATCTGGTTGACGCAGAGATTGGAATGCGCGCCGTACGACAGGCCGACCGACGCCGAGGCGCGCGAAATCTCCTCCATCGCCACGACGTGCTCCAGATAGCCCATGCCGGCGCCGCCGTATTCCTCCTCCACCGTGATGCCGAGTACGCCGATCTCGCCGAACTTGCGCCACAGATCCATTGGGAAGGCGTTGTCGCGATCGATCGTAGCGGCGCGCGGCGCTATCTCATCGGCGGCGAACGCCTCGACCGTGCCGCGCAGCATGTCGGCGGTCTCGCCGAGGTCGAAGTTCAGGCCGGGCAGCCGGTTCGGTAATGACGCCATGCTGGAACAATGGCCGACCCTGTGCGGGCCGCCAAGTGAAACCTGCTCGATCCTCGTGTATGGTCCGGCGACCGACGGGAGGAAACAGCGATGGCAGTCGAGCGCATGCTGACCGAGGAAGAGCCGGCCGCCGATCTGGTCGGACGGGTGCTACAGGAAGCCGGCATCGAGTACGTCTTCGGCATCTCCGGCGGCCACACCGGCCGGATCGTCTCAGGCCTGCGCAAATATCAGAATTCGCTGCGCATGGTGCTGGTGCGCGAGGAGTCGCTGGCCGGTGTCATGGCGGAGGTCTATGGGCGGCTCACTCGCCGGCCCGGTGTGATGATCGGGCAGGGACCCTGGGTGCTGGGCAATGGCCTGATCGGTACCATGGAGGCGTTCCTGTCCAGCTCTCCGATGCTGCTGCTCACCGACTTCTCCGATGCGACACCGTTCCATCTGCACGCACCCTATCAGCAGGCGACCGGCGACTACGGCAGTTGGGATGCGCGGTGCGCGTTCAGCGGCGTGACCAAGCAGGTGGTGCAGGCGCACACGCCGACCGCTGCGGTGCAGGGAACGCAGCTTGCGATCAAACATGCGTTGTCCGGGCAATGCGGTCCGGTTGCGGTGCTGTTCGCGCAGGATTCCTTGTCGGGCACGGTGAAGCCGGATTCGCAGCCGGGGCTGTATCCCACCCGCTACTATCTGCCGGCGCCGCCACCGCCGGCCGATGCGTCGCGTGTCGCCGCGGCGGCGCAGGCACTGCTGGCCGCCGAGAGGCCGGTGGTGATCGCCGGTAACGGCGTGCGCATCGCACAAGGCTACGATCAGCTCGTCGCGCTGGCCGAGGCGGCGGGCCTGCCGGTGGTCACGACCGCGGCCGGCAAGGGCTGCTTCGCGGAAACTCACAGTCTGGCACTTGGAGTCTTCGGAACGTTCGGCACCGAGGCGGCGAATGCCTGTCTCGCGGAGGCCGATCTGGTGCTGGCGGTCGGCACCAAGCTCGGGCCGAGTGACACGGCGTGGGCGAACCGCGATCTGCTCGATCCGACGCGGCAGAGCTTCATCCAGATTGACGTCGAGCCGCGCAACGCGTCGTGGACGTTTCCGGCCGAGCACGTGCTGCTTGGCGACGCCGCGCAGGTGCTGCGGCAACTGCACGAGGCAGTTGCATCGCAATCGGCGGGCCGGCGCGCGACCGGCGATGCGCGGGTGGCGAAGTGGCGCGAGGCCAAGGGGTACTTCAACTCGGCCGGCTACTTCGCCGAGGGTGCACCGATCCTGCCGCAGCGGGCGATCGGCGAGCTGATGCGCACTCTGCCGGACAACGCCATCGTCACCTGCGACGCCGGCGAGAACCGCATCATGATGACCCATTTCTACCAGACGAAGCGGGCGGGTGGCTTTCTGCAGGCAGCGGGCTCGGGGCCGATGGGGTTCGCGATTCCCGCGGCGCTCGCGGCAAAGCTGGTGCATCCGGACCGGCCGGTCGTCGCGGTGTGCGGCGATGGCGGCTTCGCCATGACGATGAACGGGCTGATGACGGGCATCGAGCAGGACATCCCGATCATTACCGTGGTGTTCAACAACAACGCACTCGGCTGGGTGCTTCACGGCGGCGGGCCGTTCGCGGCGGAATTCGCCGATTTCGATCATGCGGCGATTGCCCGCGCCATGGGCTGCCACGGCGTTCGCGTCACCGATCCGGCGGCGATGGGCCCGGCGCTGCGCGAGGCGATGAACGCGCGGCTGCCGACGGTGATCGACGTGCGGACCTCGCTGGCACAGTCATTCGCCGACATCACTTCGCCGCTGGCGGTCGCGGCGTCGCCGCGACGGCGGTGACGCCTTGGCCGGACTCAAATCGGCGTGAGCGTGCCTCCCGCTGAACGTGCGATGCAAACATAAGCTAAGCATACAAGATCGGCCGGCGACCCGAGACCAGGTTCACGCCCGTTCAGTCGCATGGGAGAGTTATCCGGATGCCAGCGAAGATTCCAGTGTCGCTGACCATAAATGGCGCGGCGACGCAGCTCAGCGTCGCGCCGTGGACGAGCTTGCTCGACGCGCTGCGCGACCATCTTGGCCTGACCGGCACCAAGAAGGGATGCGATCACGGCCAATGCGGCGCGTGCACCGTGCTGGTGGACGGGCGGCGGATCAATTCCTGTCTCACGCTGGCCGTGATGAAGGACGGCGCCACGGTGACCACCATCGAGGGCCTGGCAAGCGATGGCGCGCTGCACGCGCTGCAGCAGGCATTCATCGACCACGACGCGTTCCAGTGCGGCTACTGTACGCCGGGACAGATCTGTTCCGCCGCGGGCCTGATCGCGGAAGGCCATGCGAAGAGTACCGACGAAATCCGCGAACTCATGAGCGGCAACATCTGCCGCTGCGGCGCGTATCCCAACATCGTGCGCGCGATCCAGCAGGCGATGGGGCAGGCATGATCGATTTCCAGTACACGCGGGCCAACGACGTTGCCGACGCAGTGCGCCAGATGTCGGTCGATCCGACGGCCAAATTCATCGCCGGCGGCACCAACCTGATCGACCTGATGAAGGAGGAGGTCGAACGACCCTCGCGGCTGATCGACATTTCGCGATTGCCGCTGCGGAGCGTCGAAGCGACGCCGGACGGAGGATTGCGGATCGGCGCACTGGTAGCGAATTCCGACCTCGCCTATCATCCCCTCATCACACAACGCTATCCGATGCTCGGGAGCGCGATCCTTGCGGGCGCTTCGGCGCAGTTGCGCAACATGGCGTCGACCGGGGGCAATCTCCTGCAACGCACGCGTTGTGCCTATTTTTACGACGTAGCGACCCCTTGCAACAAACGCCAGCCCGGCAGCGGCTGCTCCGCCATTGCCGGCCTCAACCGTATGCACGCGATCCTCGGCACCAGCGACGCCTGCATTGCGACCCATCCTTCCGACATGTGCGTGGCGCTGGCGGCGCTCGACGCCACGGTCCATGTGGCCGGGCCCGCGGGAACGCGCGCGTTGGCGTTTGCGGACTTCCATCGGCTGCCGGAGAACACGCCGCAGCGCGACACCAATCTGCAGCCGAACGAGATCGTCACGGCGGTAGAACTTCCGGCGCGCGGGTTTGCGGCGAACCACAGCTATCTGAAGATCCGCGACCGTCTGTCGTATGCGTTCGCGCTGGTGTCTGTCGCAGCCGGTCTGGAGCTCGAGGGCGACGCCATCAAGGAGGCCCGGCTTGCGCTCGGCGGCGTGGCGCACAAGCCTTGGCGCGATCCGACGGTGGAGGCAGCGCTGCGCGGGCAGCCCGCCGACCCCTCGACGTTCGCCCGCGCGGCGGACGTCATGCTGCGCGATGCCAAGGGGTTCGAGCACAACGCCTTCAAGATCGAGCTCGCGCGCCGTGCCATCGTGCGTGCGCTGACGCAGGCGGCGGCCGGAACCCCCCAGTCGCAGTCTAACAAGAAGATCGCGTGAGCAGGAAACGAGCAGGCCAATGACGACGTATATTGGATCCGCCACACCCCGCGTCGATGGCCGTGCCAAGGTCACCGGCGCGGCTAAATATGCTGCCGAGTTCGATGCGCCGGGTCTGGTGCACGCCTACGTGGTCACATCGACCATTGCCAAAGGCCGCATCGCCCGCATCGACACGGGCGAGGCGCTGTCCGTCGACGGCGTCATCGATGTGCTCACGCACCGCAACCGGCCACGCATGGCGAGCGCCGACAGCGCTTACAAGGACGATGTGGCACCGGAAGGTTCGCCGTACCGGCCGCTGCACGACGACCGGATCAGGTTCAGCGGCCAGCCGGTCGCGCTGGTGGTTGCTGAAGAGCCCGAGATCGCCCGTTTCGCGGCGTCGCTGGTCCGGGTGGAATACGACCGGGACGAGCACGTCACTCACCTGCATCGCCAGCGTGATGCAGCAGTCGCGCTGCAATCGCCAGCCAACCTGGCGGAGAACCCGTTCGCCCCGCCAAGGTCGCGCGGCACGGCGGAACAGGCGTTCGCCGCGGCCGAGGTGCGCCACAGTGGCGAGTATCATGTCCCGATCGAGCATCACAACCCGATGGAACTGTACGCCTCCACGGTGATCTACGAGGACGGCGGCAAGCTGACGATCCACGACAAGACGCAGGGCGTGCAGAATGTACAGCGCTATCTCTGCAGCGTGCTCGAATTGGAACCGAACCGTGTGCGCGTCCTGTCGCCCTTTGTCGGCGGCGCATTCGGTTCCGGACTGCGGCCGCAATACCAGGCGGTGCTGGCCGCGCTGGCGGCGCTCGCGCTGAAGCGTTCGGTGCGCCTGGTGCTGACCCGTCAGCAGATGTATAGCCTCGGCTACCGGCCTGCCATGATCCAGCAGATCATGCTTGGGGCGAATGCTGCGGGAACGCTCGACGCGATCGCGCACGAAGCGGTCACGGTGACTTCGCAACACGAGGACTATTATCGGCAAGAGACCGGCTGGTCCGGCCTGCTCTACAAGAGCGCGAACGCAAAATATGTGCACAAACTCGCCCGGCTCGATCTTGCGACGTCGTGCGACATGCGCGCGCCCAGTGCGGCGACCAGCCTCTATGCGCTCGAGAGCGCAATGGACGAACTTGCGGTCGCCCTCAACCTCGATCCGATCGAGCTTCGCCTGCGGTGTTATTCGGAGCGCGACCAGCACGGTGATCGACCATACAGCAGCAAGGGCCTGCGCGATTGCTACCGCCACGGCGCAGGAGCCTTCGGTTGGGACAGGCGCAGCCCTGAGCCGCGCTCGATGCGCGACGGCACCGAACTGGTGGGCTGGGGCATGGCGACCGGCGTCTGGGAAGCGCTGCAGGTACCGATCGCGGTTCGGATCGTTCTTTCGGCCAACGGCCATGCGGAGGTATCCTGCGCGACCTCTGACATCGGCACCGGCACCTATACCATCATGGCGCAGGTCGCGGCCGAGACGCTCGGGCTGCCGCTCGACAGCGTCACCATCAGGCTTGGTGACTCGACGCTGCCGCAGTCGCCGGTGGAGGGCGGATCATGGATCGCGGCCTCGGTGTCGAACGGGATTGTGACGACCGCCGATGCGGTCCGCGGGGAATTGTTGCGTCTGGCACAGCAGATGCCGGGCTCCCCGCTGGCGGACGCGGCGCCCGGCGAGGTCACGTTCAACGACGGCCGGCTGGTAAGCAAACGGGACGCATCGCGCGCGGTGTCGATCGCGGAAGCGATGCGGCATGGCGGTGTCGACCGCATCGACCAGGAGAGAACCACCACCTTCCCTCACAGCGGCGCCCATGCGCACAACGCGCATTCGGCGGTGTTCGCCGAAGTGAAGGTGGACGAGCAGCTCGGCGTCATCCGGGTCACCCGTATGGTCAGCGCAGTCGCCGCCGGCCGGATCCTGAACACAATGACTGCCCGCAGCCAGATCATCGGGGGCGCGGTGTGGGGCATCGGCATGGCGCTGCATGAGGAGACGCTCATCGACCATAAATTCGGCCGCATCATGAATGCGAATATTGCCGAATATCATGTTCCGGTGAACGCCGACGTGCCGGATATCGAGGTTATTTTCGTCGACGAGCCGGACGACAAGATCAATCCACTGGGCATCAAGGGCCTGGGCGAGATCGGCATCGTCGGCGTGGCGGCGGCAATCGCCAACGCGATCTATCACGCGACCGGCAAGCGCGTGCGTGACCTGCCGATCACGCTCGACAAACTGCAGCGGTAGATAGGGTGCCGGCTGGTGCTAGACCGGACGCTGGTGCAATCACTTTGCTCGATGGGTTTCGCTGCGCTCTACCCATCCTACGAGTTGGCACGTGCGGGTTGCGGTAGGATGGGTAGAGCGGAGCGAAACCCATCGCCTTGCTGCAATTCCGCCTTTGCCTGAAACCCCCTAGTCCCTGAACCGCGTGGGAATGCCGGTCTGTGCCGTCAGTCCGCCATCGGCGACAAAGGCTGCGCCGGTGACATACGACGCGAGATCCGATGCCAGGAACAGCACGACGTTGGCCATCTCGTCCGGCTTGCCGAAGCGGCCCATCGGGATGGCGGCGCGCGTCGCCTCCACGAAGCCTGGGATGCCATAGGCACGCTGCAGCAGCGGTGTGTCGATCGCGCCGGGGCAGATGCAGTTGCAGCGAATGCCGTAAGGTGCGTATTCGATCGCGGTGCCGCGCGTCAGGTTGATCACGCCGGCCTTCATGACGTTGTACGACGTGATGCCAAAGTCGGCGAACAGCCCGGAGATCGATGCGGTGTTGACGATGGCGCCACCGCCCTGCTGCCGCATGATCGGCAAGGCGGCGCGCGTCGCCTGCATCACTGCGGTGAGACCGACCTGAATGGTGTAGTCCCACACCGCCTGATCGGTGTCCGCGACGCGCGCGAGCCGCTTGTCGCGCAGCGCAGGTGGCACACCGAACGCGTTGTTATGCAGCACGTCCAACCGGCCGAACTCCTGTACCGCGCGGCCCACCATCTGGTCGATGTCGGCCGGATTGGCCATGTCCGCGACGACCGTCGTTGCGGTACCGCCGGAGG
This sequence comes from uncultured Alphaproteobacteria bacterium, assembly GCA_963819855.1. Classification (GTDB taxonomy): domain Bacteria; phylum Pseudomonadota; class Alphaproteobacteria; order Acetobacterales; family Acetobacteraceae; genus JAMXLO01. Next base: position 486,413 of record CAWFYC010000020.1, on the reverse strand, counting down.
TTGCAATTTCGGCTGTGACCTGTTCCGCGCTGCTGCCGTTCACATCGGACACCACCACCCTGGCACCGCGCTGCGCGAAGCCGATCGCGGTGGCGCGGCCGATGCCCGAACCGGCGCCGGTGACCAGGCAGACCTTACCGTCGAAGCGCATCGATCAATCCTCCCTGTCAGTGACTGCCGGGCTCGATCGTCTGGATGACGTCGAAGCCTTCAAATTCAGGATGACCGAGATAGAGGCTGCGATTGCCGCCGGCATCGCTGTGCGCGCGGCGGAATGCCTCGGACCGTGTCCAGGCCTCGAAGTCGGCCCGGCTGCGCCAGATCGTGTGCGACGAGTACAGCACGTGATCTTCTCGTTCCGGGCCTCGTAACAGGTGGAACGCCGTGAAGCCCGGCACGCCCGACAGATGGCTGTCACGGCTGGTCCAGACCTTTTCGAAGTCTGCCTCCGAACCCGGTGCGACCCGGAAGCGGTTCATTGCGATGAACATGTTGGCACCTCCGCGTACCCCTTACCCTGGACGGCGGTGGCGGGAAAGGACTTCAATGGCGGATGCACCACAGGGGATCGGCACAGATGTCGGTATCGTTTCGCCAACTGCATCCGGCGTTCGCGGCCGAGGTCTCGGGAATCGATTGCGGCAAGGCGCTTAGCGAGAGTGAGACCGCGGTGATCGAGGCGGGCATGGATCGCTATGCCGTGCTGGTGTTTCCGGACCAGAAGATCACCGACGAGCAGCAACTCGCCTTCACGCGGCACTTCGGCGAGTTGGAGAACTATGCGACCGGCGGCCACATCCGAAAGCGGACGGACAGTCGGCTCGGCGCGCACATGGCCGACTTCTCCAACCTGGACAAGGACGGAAGAATCATATCGGCCGAAGATCGCGTGTGGTTCTTCAAGTTGGGCGACCGGCTGTGGCACTCGGACAGTTCATTCCGTCCCGTGCCGGCGAAATACTCGCTGCTGTCCGGACGGGTATTGCCGTCATGGGGCGCCAATACCGAATTCGCCGACATGCGTGCCGCCTACGACGCGCTCGACGCGCGCACCAAGATGGAGGTGGAAGACCTGGTCTGCCTGCATTCGTTGATTTACTCGCGTCATGCAATCGGCTTCACCGGGCTGACCGAGCAGGAGATCGCGTCGTTCACGCCAGTGCGACAGCGTCTAGTGCGCACACATCCGGTGACAGGCCGGAGGTCGCTGTTCCTGTCCTCGCATGCCGGTGCGATCGAGGGCTGGACGATCCCGGAGGCCCGCATATTCCTGCGTGATCTCACGGAATTCGCGACCCAGCGCGAGTTCGTCTATTCGCATGCCTGGCGGCCGTACGATCTGGTGATGTGGGACAATCGGACCACGATGCATCGTGCGCGTCGCTTCGATCGCAACGAGGTGCGCGATGTGCGTCGTACGACACTTGCCGGCGACGTGATTACGATCGAGCAGGATGCCACGGCGGAGTGAACGGCCACGGAATACTCAAGTATTCAGCAGTGGATATCTTGTTTGCTGCGCAGCTTAGCGCTTGACATCGAACCGTCATCGGGAGCAGCATCTGATCGTTCACGGAAGAGGAGGGTGCATCGCAGCATGACTCCACCGGGCAGTTTCCCAGTTGCCGACCGACGTGGCACCGGCGACTGATCACAAAGTCCACGCAGTAGCTTGGCGATCAGCGCCAGGCGCGAAGAACACAACCTTCGCAATGTGACCCCCGTTCAACGCCGAGGCGTGCGGGGGTCTTTGCGTTTCCAGGCGTGATGCTTAGGCTCCCCGGATGAATGACTTATCTTCCCGGGTGGCGATCGTCGGTGCTGGCCACGCGGGCGGATCTGCCGCCGCCTTGCTGCGCCAGTATGGCTGGCGGGGGCCCATCACGCTGATCGGCGCGGAACCGTTGCCGCCGTACCAGCGCCCGCCACTTTCCAAGGCGTGGCTCAAGGGCGATAGTCAGTTCGCCGACCTGCTGTTGCGGCCAGCCGCGTTCTATCCGAGCAACCGCATCGATCTGCGGCATTCATGCGATGTGACGGCAATCGACCGCTCCGCCAGAACGGTGAGCCTGGGGTCCGGTGAGCATGTTGCCTACGACCACCTGATCCTCGCCACCGGCTCGCATGCCAGGTCACTTCGTGTGCCCGGCCACGACCTTGCCGGCATTTTCGCATTGCGCACGCTGGCCGATACCGATCGTCTCAGGCCGTTACTCCGCCCAGGCGTGTGCATCGCGATCGTCGGCGCCGGATACATCGGCCTCGAGGTCGCGGCGTCCGCGCGCGCTCTCGGCGCCGATGTTGTGGTGATCGAGCAGGAGGCACGCGTTCTGGCGCGCGTGGCGTCCGGCCCGCTATCGGATTTCTTTCAGCGCCGTCACGCGGCCGCCGGCGTGCACATCATGCTGAACGCCGCGGTGGAGGCGTTCGACGGCGCCGACGGCGAGGTCGCTGCGGTGCGCCTGTCGGATGGCCGCACCATTCCATGCGATGCTGTCCTGGTCGGTATCGGCGCGGCACCGAACGATGCGCTGGCGCGCGCAGCCGGTCTTGCCTGCACCAACGGCATCGTGGTCGATCCCGCCGCGCGGACCGCGGACGCCGCCATCCACGCGATCGGCGACTGTACGCATCGACCGTTGCCGCTGTATCACCGGACCGCCCGCCTGGAGAGCGTGCCGAATGCGCTGGAACAGGCCAAGCAGGCCGCCGCCGATCTGTGCGGGCGACCGGCGCCGGCTCCGGAGGTGCCGTGGTTCTGGTCCGATCAGTACGAGGTTCGGCTGCAGATCGCCGGGCTTCCGTTCGACGTGACGGAGATCGCGGTGCGTGGCGACCCCGTGGCGGGGTCCTTCGCGATCTACCATCTGACGGAGGACGGCACCGTCCAGGCGGTCGAGGCGGTCAACGCACCAGCGGAATTCATGGCGGGACGCATGATGATCGCCCGCCGCAAGCGGGTGGTGGCAGCGATGTTGCGAGACACGTCGCGCTCCCTCCGAGAGCTGGCCGCCTAGCCAGCCCACGGATGGGCTCTGCCGAAGGTCACCTACGTCGAGTGATCAACCCGCGCAGGCGATCACCTCGTTATTCTCCCAGATACCCAGGCAGACACATTCGCCGTTGTGTTCGACCAGCAGGTACGGATCGAGCACGGTCTCCTGCCGCTTCAGTTCGCCGAGGATCAGTCGAGAACCTGGCAGTTCGTCGCGCAGCAGGCGTGCCACCCTGGCGATCGGCTCGGGGATATCGCCACAGGCCGGTACCTCGCGCTCTTCCCAGTGCGAGCCAGCACGCAGTCGTATGATGCCGGTGCCGGTGAGCAGCGCAACCATGCACATCCATACGAAGCTGCCGGTGATCGCCAGGACGCCGGAATGCCCAGAGAAGCCACCGCTCATGGCGACGACGGCCCCCGCGGCGGGGCTGGCAACCACCAGCATGATGGATACCGCGGACTGGTGGCGATACCAGAAGCTCGGGCCGTATCGTCTCTGCTGTGCCACCTTGTGTTCCGCCAGCGTGTCCCAGGGGACCGGGTTCAGGCGGTGATCATCGAGTGTGTCGGACAGTGTTCTCTGTCGCGTGACGGTGACCAAGGCATCGAAGGGCATCGTGCTTTTCCTTCTCTGAAGTGGTGCGGGCAGAAGGCTATATGGACAATGCGCTGATGGCCACATTAACTTTGGTACATAAAATTGCTGCGAGTGCCCCAGGTGGACCCGACCGCACCGCGCGTGCCAGTGCTCGACTTCGCGGCGTTCCTCGCGGGTGACCGGGAGCGGCAGGTCGCGTGTCGGATCCGCGACGCCTGCGAGAGTACCGGCTTCTTCTATCTCACCGGCCACGGCGTCCCGCGCGGCGCGATCGATGCGATCTTCGCGGCATCGCGACGGTTCTTTGCCCAGCCTCTGGAAGCGCGCATGAAAGTGCGGCTCGCGATCGGGCCGAACCGCGGCTATCAGCCGCTTGGCTCGCGCATCTATGCCGACCAGGCCGACGCACCCGACCTCAACGAAAGCTTCAAGTACCAGCACGAACTCCCGGACAGTGATCCCGATGTCGTCGCCGGCAACCGGGTGCACGCGCGCAACCGCTGGCCGGACAATCTGCCGGGGTGGCGGGAAACGCTGCTCGACTACTACGATCGGATGGAGCGGCTGACCGAGGCGCTGCTGCGCGCCTTCGCGCTGGCGCTCGACCTGGACGCGGCGTGGTTCCTCGCCGCCTATCGCAAGCCGCTGACGCAGATCAACCTGATTCACTATCCGCCGCATCCGCCGACCACCACCGGCCGGCAGTTCGGCCTGCGCCCGCATTCCGACACCACTGCGTTCACCATCGTGGCGCAGGGGGATGTCGGCGGGTTGCAGGTCGAACATGGCGGCGACTGGATCGATGTGCCGCCGATCCCAGGCAGCTTCGTGATCAACATCGGCGACATGATGGCGCGTTGGACCAACGGCCGCTTCGCCTCCACGCCGCATCGCGTCATCAACCGCTCCGGCACCGAGCGCTACTCGGTTGCCTTCTTCGCCATTCCCGATTTCGATGCGGAGATAGCCTGCCTGCCGAGTTGCACGGGGCCGGGCAACCCGCCGAAATACGCCCCGTTGCGGGTCGGCGAGTTCATGCTGCACAGCAATGCGACGGACTGGAACAAGGACCCCCAGCATGGCTGACAGGACGGACCATCTTGCCGACAGTGCCGGCATGCCGATCGAGCGGCCGCTGCCGCTGCCGTCCGGCAACGCGCTGTTCGGCAGCGATGTCGTCGCCGAAACGCTGCGGGCGCTGGAGATTCCATTCATCGCGCTGAACCCCGGCTCCAGCTATCGCGGCCTGCACGACAGCCTGGTGAACCACCTCGGCAACGTGCAGCCGCAGATGCTGCTGTGCCTGCACGAAGAGCATGCCGTGGCGATCGCGCACGGCTACGCCAAGGTGACCGGACGGCCGATGGCCGCTGCGGTGCACTCCAATGTCGGGCTGATGCATGCGACGATGGCCGTGTTCAACGCCTGGTGCGACCGCATGCCGGTGCTGTTGCTCGGCGCGACCGGTCCGGTGGATGCGCCAAAGCGCCGGCCGTGGATCGACTGGATCCACACCGCGCGCGACCAGGGCGCGCTGCTCCGCGACTACACCAAGTGGGACGATCAGCCGGCCTCGGCCGAGGCGGCGCGGGAAGCGCTGCTGCGCGCATGCTGGCTGGCGCGGTCGGCGCCGAAAGGGCCGGTCTACATCAATCTGGACGCCGGCATGCAGGAGGCACCGCTCGCTGATCCGCTGCCGCCGATCGACTTTTCCCGATTTGTCCCGGACGTGATGGCCGCGGTCGCGCCCGAGCAGACGGCGCGTGTCGTGGCGATGCTGCGCGCCGCGAAGCGGCCGGTGATCCTGATGGGTCGCGGTTCGCGCGGCGAACAGGAATGGGCCAATCGTGTGGCGCTGGCGGAGACGCTGCGTGCCCAGGTGGTGACCGATCTCAAATGCGCCGCGGTGTTCCCCACCGACCATCCTCTGCACCTCGGCGCACCGGCGACCTTCCTGCCACCGGAAGCGGCGCAGGCCGTCGCAGCCGCCGATGTCATTCTGAGCCTGGACTGGGTGGATCTGGCAGGAGCGCTCAAGGTCGCATGCGGCACGGTCGAGCCCGTGGCGAAGGTGATCGCGGTCACGCTGGACCATCAGCTTCACAACGGCTGGAGCATGGACCACCAGGCATTGCCGCCCGCCGATCTGTTCATTGCCGCCGACGCGGATACCGTGGTCGCCGCCTTGCTCGCAGAACTCCCGCGACGAGCATTCGCGCCGGTTGAGCCCCCACCGCCGCCGGCCGAGCCAGCGGAGGAGTCAGGCCAAATCAGCGTGGCGCAGATGACGCATGCGTTGCGCCAGGCGGTCGGCGCGCGGCCCGCATCGCTGCTGCACACATCGGTGTCGTGGAGCGCCGCATTTTGGCCGCTGCGCCATCCGCTCGACTACATCGGCTCGACCGGCGGCGCCGGGATCGGCGGCGGGCCGGGCATCTCCGTCGGTGCGGCGCTGGCACTGCGCGGCAGCGGGCGGCTTCCGGTCGCGGTGTGCGGCGACGGCGACTTCCTGATGGGCGCCACTGCGCTGTGGACGGCAGTGCACTACAACATCCCGCTGCTGCTGGTGGTCGCCAACAACCGCTCGTTCTTCAACGACGAACTGCATCAGGAACGCGTGGCGCGGATGCGCAACCGGCCGGTGGAGAATCGCTGGATCGGCCAGCGCATCGCCGATCCGGAGATCGATCTGGCGCAGCTTGCCAGCGCGCAGGGCGCGCTTGGCTTCGGTCCGGTCACCGACGGCGCGGACCTGGCGGCGACATTCCACGATGCAATCGCGGCAGTGACGGATGGCGCGGTCGCGGTCGTGGATGTGCGCGTCGCACCGGGGTACGCGCCGGCTGCGGTCGCCGGACTGTTCCGCGCGTGACGGTCTGCTGGTTCGCAATGTTCCGCGACGCGTCGCCGGAGGTGGCGTGGCTATCCGACGTGATCGCCACCACGCCTGCGCTGCAACAGGGACTGATCTTCAGGCCATCCAGCACCAGCGATCCGTATCTGGACGACGGTCCACCGCCGCAGCTTGCGCTGCAGCTTTATTTTGATGACATCGCGGCACTGGAAGCCGCGCTGGTACCCGACGGACACCTGCAACGGCTCGGTGCGCTGGCCGGTACAGAATGCCACCCAGCAGGCGATGCTGGTGCGACGCTACGCGGTGCCCGATCCGGCGCTCCGTACGCCGCCAGGCGAGGTGCCGTGCACATACCTTGTCGCGTATGAAGGCGTGGCCGAGGACCTGCCCGCCTGGCTCGCCCACTATATCGCCGATCACCCGCCAATCATGGCGCGGTTCCCCGGCATCCGGCAGATTGAAATCTACACCTGTATCGACTGGTGCGGCGGCCTGCCCTGGCCGCGCGTCACCCACATGCAGCGCAACAAGGTGGTGTTCGACAATCAGTCGGCGCTGACCGCGGCGCTCAATTCGCCGGTGCGCCACGAGATGCGCGCGTCGTTCGGCCGGTTTCCGCCGTTCACCGGACCGATCACGCACTTTCCGATGGCGACCATCGTGGTAGCTCCAAAGACCGGATAACGAACATGCCAGTCGATCCGCAAATTCAGGCTCTGCTCGATCTGGGAACCGGCGTGCCGGCGACCAACACGCTGTCGGTTCCCGAGGCACGCGTGCAGTATGAGGGACGTATCCGCCTGATGGCGCCCGCGCCCGATGTCGGTGCAATCGCGGAACGCAGCATCGCGGGTCCTGGTGGCGACCTGCGGCTGCGCATCTACCGCCCGCCCGGGCCTGGGCCATTTCCGTTGCTGGCGTTCTACCACGGCAGCGGCTTCGTGCTGTGCAGCCTGGATACGCACGACGGAATGTGCCGCCACCTTTGTGCGGGTGCCGGATGCGTGGTTGTGTCGGTCGATTATAGGCTGGCGCCGGAGCACAAATATCCTGCCGGCCTCGATGACTGCGTGTTCGCGACACGATGGATCGCCGAACACGCCACCGAATTGGCAGGCGACGCCGCCCGGCTCGTCGTGGCCGGCGACAGCGCCGGTGGCAATCTTGCGGCTGCGGCGGCGCTGCGGATCCGCGACCAAGGCGGCCCGCGTCTCGTCGGGCAGTTGCTGATCTATCCGGTCACCGATTACCACACGCCGGGAACGCCATCGTACCGGGAGAATGCCGACGGCTATGGGCTGACGCGCGACACCATGGTCTGGTTCTGGGACCACTACCTGAGCGATCCGTCGGAGGCAGCCGATCCCTACGTGTCGCCGCTACGAGCACAGGATCTCTCCGGTTTGCCGCCGGCTCTGGTGGTCACTGCCGAATTCGACCCGCTGCGCGACGAGGGCGAGTACTATGCCGAGAAGCTGCGCGCCGCCGGAACGCCGGCGATCACCGCGCGATGGGACGGCATGAACCACGGCTTCTACTTCTGGGTCGGCAAGGTGGGCAAGGCGGGTGACGCAATGGCCGAATCCTGCCGCTGGCTGCGGCAGGTTTTCGAACAGGAGTGACGCGATGCAGTTCGGACTATTCGGTGCCGCGCAGGCGCAGCGCGGCGGCCCCGACGTCGACAGCGCCGCCGGCTTCAAGGACTACATCGAGTATATCATCGAGGCCGAAGCGCTCGGCTATCAGAGCGCGTTCATCGTCGAGCATCACTTCACCGGCTTCGGCCAGGTCTCGGCGACTCTGAACCTGCTCACCTGGATCGGCGCGCGCACCCGCACACTGCGGCTGGGGACCGCGGTGATCGTGCTGCCCTGGCACAATCCGGTGCTGCTCGCCGAACAGGCGGCGACGGTCGATCTGCTGTCGGGCGGGCGGCTGGATTTCGGCGTCGGCAAAGGCTACCGCCACAACGAATTCGTCGGCTTCCGCATTCCGATGGAGGAGGCAGAGCCGCGGTTCGAGGAATCGATCGACATCATCACCAAGGCGTGGACCTCGAACGAACGGTTTTCGTTCCACGGCCAGTACTGGCAGTTCGACGACATCGTCGTCGAGCCGCCCACCATCCAGAAGCCACATCCGCCGTTCTGGCAGGGCGCCGGCCATCCGGATTCCATTCGCCGTGTGGCACGTCGTGGCCATAATCTGCTGCTTGACCAGTTCGCTTCGCTGGACGAGACCGGCAAGCGCTTCGCCACCTATCGCGACGCGATGCAGGCGAACGGGTTTGCCTTCCATCCGAGCCAGGTCGGCGTGGCACGCGCCTTCTATGTGGCGCGCGACTCTGCGGAGAAGGAGGCGGCGCTGGATCGGCGGATCGCCGCTCAGCGCCGGCTGCATACGATCTCGCAACGTCCGGACGGCAACAACACCGCCAGCATCATGGCGTTCTCCGACACCCGCGCGGCGAGCGAGGAGAGCGCGCTGTACGGCAATCCCGACGAGATCGCACGCAAGATCGAGACGCTGCGCGACATGGGCGTGGAATACATCCTGCTGAACGGCGGCGGTACGTCGCGCGACAACCTGCGCCGCTTTGCCAAGGAGGTGATGCCGGCGTTCCGCACCGAACCGGAGATGCGGGCGGCCGGTTAGTTGTCATTGCGTATGCGTACCGGCATGCCGACTCGCCCTAAATGAAACCTGAGTTGCATCGTCGGCCCCGGCCCTCGCGTCTATCGTTCCCGCTTGCGCCGGAATGACGCGTCAGCACGGCTGTGTGGCTTCTTGTTTGGAGCGCTGCGACGAAGCAATCTCGTTCACAGCGTACACGCACCGGGGGAAACCTGAATGGCCGCAATGGAAGAAACGATCGACGCCGACTTCATCATCGTCGGCGCCGGCTCCGCTGGATGTGTCATGGCGGCACGCCTGTCCGAGGATCCGGCCGCGCGCGTCGTGCTGCTCGAGGCCGGTGGCCACGACCGGCATTTCTGGATCCACGTTCCGCTCGGCTACGGCAAGACCATCACCGATCCGCGCGTCAACTGGTGTTACGAGACCGAGCCGGAGCCCAACCTGAACGGCCGCCGCGTATTCTGGCCGCGCGGCAAGGTGCTGGGCGGTTCGTCCTCGATCAACGGCCTGGTGTACATCCGCGGCCAGAAGGAAGACTTCGACCAATGGCGTCAGCTTGGCAACACCGGCTGGTCGTTCGACGATGTGCTGCCGTATTTTCGCCGTGCAGAGACACCAGACGCGTGGCGAGAGCGATCTGCACGGCGCTGGCGGGCCGCTCTGTGTGTCCGACATGGACAGCTACGACCCGATCAGCAAGGCATTCATCAAGGGCGCGCTCGGGCTGGGCTATCCGCGCAACGACGACTTCAACGGCCACGCACAGGAAGGCGTCGGCTACTACCAGCTCACCACGCGCAACGGCCGTCGCTGTTCGACCGCGGTGGGCTATCTGCGCCCGGCGATGAAGCGCGCCAATCTGCGCGTCATCACCAATGCGCTGACCGAACGCATCACGCTCGACGGTCGTCGCGCCACCGGCGTGACGTTCCGCCAGGACGGCCAACTGCGCACCGTGCGCGCCTCCGCGCGAGGTGATCCTGTGCGGCGGCGCGATCAACTCTCCGCAACTCATGTTGCTGTCCGGCATCGGCCCGCAGCAGCACCTGACCGATCTCGGCGTCGCGGTGGCACATGATCTGCCTGGCGTCGGCCAGAGCATGCAGGACCACTACCAGGCGCGTATCGTCTGCAAGTGCCGATTCCCGATCACGGTCAACGACATCATGCTGAGCAAAACCCGCATGATGAAGACCGGGCTGCAATACCTGCTGTTCCGCAAGGGCGCGCTCAGCATTGCCGCGGCGCAGGCCGGACTGTTCGCGCGCACCCGGCCTGAACTGGCTACGCCGGACATCCAGTACGCCACGGTGATGTTCAGCGCCGATCGTCCGGCCGAGGGTCTGCACAAGTTCTCGGGCTTTTCGCTGGTCGGGTATCAGCTTCGACCGGAGAGCCGCGGCGAACTGAGGCTGAAAACGGCGAACCCGGCCGATCCGCCGGCGATGCATCCGAATTACCTTGCCACCGAGACCGACCGGCGCACCATCATCGACGGCCTGAAGCTGGGGCGGCGCCTGCTCGCCACGCCGGAGATGCAGCACTTCGTCGCGGCCGAGCACATACCCGGTCCGCACGTGCAAACCGATGACGAACTGCTGGACTACGCGAAGCAGTACGGCGGCACGGTGTTCCATCCCACCAGCACGTGCAAGATGGGCAGCGACCCGATGGCGGTGGTCGATGCGGAACTGCGCGTGCACGGCATCGACCGTCTGCGGGTGGTCGATGCATCGATCATGCCCGCCGTTGTATCGGGCAACACCAATGCCGCGACGATCATGATCGCGGAGAAGGCAGCGGACCTGATTCGCCAGGGACAACGGATGACGAATAGGCTGGCGGCATAATTGGGGGAAGCGCGATGGCCGATCAAAGCTACGATTTCGAGGCAGACTTCGTCGTGGTCGGTGCCGGTTCGGCCGGCTGCGTCATGGCGACGCGGCTGTCCGAGGACCCGGCGACGCGTGTCGTGTTGCTGGAAGCCGGCGGCGAGGACCGCAATCGCTGGATCCACATCCCTCTCGGCTACGGCAAGACCTTCGCCGACGCCACGGTGAACTGGTGCTACGAGGCGGAGCCCGATCCCGGCGCCAACGGCCGCCGCATCTTCTGGCCGCGCGGCAGGGTGCTCGGTGGCTCCTCGTCGATCAACGGCATGGTCTATATCCGCGGCCAGCACGAGGACTTCGACCTGTGGCGCCAGCTCGGCAATGCTGGCTGGTCGTCCACCGACGTGCTGCCGTATTTCAAGCGCGCCCAACATCAGGTGCGTGGCGCCAGTGAGTTCCACAGCACCGGTGGCCCGCTCTGCGTCTCCGATACCTCGGAGCACCATCCGATCTGCGAGGCGTTCATCGACGGCGCGATGCAACTCGGCTATCCGCGCAACGACGACTTCAACGGCGCGACACAGGACGGCGTCGGCTACCACCAGACCACCACGCGCAACGGCAAGCGCTGCTCAACCGCGGTCGGCTACCTGCATCCGGTGCGCAACCGCCCCAACCTGCGCGTCGTCACCGGCGCGCTCGGCGAGAAGGTGCTGTTCGAAGGCAAGCGCGCGGTCGGCGTGGCGTTCCGCGAGAATGGCCAGCCGCGCACGGTGCGCGCAGCGCGCGAGGTGATCCTGTGCGGCGGCGCGGTGAATTCGCCACAGCTTCTGCTGCTGTCAGGTGTCGGGCCGCAGGAACAGCTCGAGCAGTTCGGCATTCCCGTGGTGCATCACCTGCCGGGTGTTGGCCAGAGCCTGCAGGACCACTACTCGGCGCCGATCAAGCTGAAGTGTCGCCTGCCGATCACCGTCAACGACGTGATGCAGAGCAACCTGAAGAAGCTGAAGGTGGGGCTGCAGTACTACCTGTTCCACACCGGCCCGCTGACCATGGCCGCCGGTCCCGCCGCGCTGTTCGTGCGAACGCGACAGGAACTTGCCTCGCCTGACGTGAAGATATCGGTGGCGCCGTTCAGCTCCGACAAACTTCAGGATGGGCTGCATCCGTGGTCGGGGTTCGGGATGACGATCTACCAGCTTCGCCCGGAAAGTCGCGGCGAGATCAGGCTGAAATCGGCCAATCCATGCGGACCCGCCGGCGATGTTCCCGAACTACCTGGCAACCGAGACCGATCGCCGCGCCATCGTCGATGGTCTGAAGATCGCCCGGCGCATCCTCGCCACGCCGCCGATGCAGCACTTCATCACCGAGGAATACCAGCCCGGCGCGTCGGTGCGGACCGACGAACAGTTGCTGCAACATGCGAAGAATACCGGCGGCACGGTGTTCCACCCGACCAGCACCTGCAAGATGGGCGTCGATCCGATGGCGGTGGTCGATCCCGAACTGCGCGTCTACGGCGTCGAGGGTCTGCGCGTGGTCGATGCGTCGATCATGCCGACGGTGATATCGGGCAACACCAATGCCGGGACCATCATGATCGGCGAGAAGGCCGCCGACCTGGTCCGTCAGCCAATGCGTTTGGCGGCATGAGCATCTACGCCCGCTTCGGCGTTCGCACCGTCATCAACGCCTGCGGCACGGTCACGCGCCTGTCCGGCGGGCGCATGCATCCGGAGGTCGCGGCGGCGATGGTCGCCGCCTCCGGCGAATGTGTCGACATGATCGAGCTGCAGGCCGCCGCCTGTCGCGTCATCGCGCGAGTCACCGGTGCGCAGGCGGGCATCGTCACGTCCGGCGCTTCGGCCGGCATCCTGCTCGGTGCGGCCGCCTGCCTCGCTGGCCTCGATCCGGCGCGCATGAACCGGCTGCCGCGACGTGCCCGACGGCCGCAACGAGTTCATCGTCGTGCGGAGCCAGCGCAACATGTACGATCGCGCCCTGCCGGTGGCCGGCGGGCGCATCGTCGAGGTCGGGATCCCCGATCGCTACAGCGGTCCCGGTGTGCGCGACGCCGCGGCGTGGGAGATCGCGGCGGCGATAACCCCCGACACGGCGGGCATCTACTATCTCGCGCATCCGCAGTCGCTGCCGCCGCTGCCCGATGTGGCGGCGGTGGCGCATGAACACGGTATACCCCTGCTGGTCGATGCCGCTGGACAGTTGCCGCCCGCCGACAATCTGCGGCGCTTGCTCGCGCAGGGCGCGGACCTCGTCGCGTTCAGCGGCGGCAAGGCGATCGGCGGACCACAGGCTTCCGGGCATCCTGTGCGGTCGCGCCGACCTGATATGTTCCGCGCTGCTTCAGATGCTGGATCTGGATGTGTTTCCGGACCTATGGCAGGCACCGACGGAGTTCGCGTCACTGCGGCAACTGCCGGGCCTGCCGCATCACGGCATCGGCCGTTCCTGCAAGGTGGGAAAAGAGGCGATCATCGGCCTGCTGGTCGCGCTGGAGCGCTTTGTCGCCGGCGACAAAGCGGCACAGCGCAGGGAATGGCGCGGCATCCTCGAGACCATCGTCACGACGGCAGGTGATGCCGCGCAAAGTTGCATCCTCGATACGCCGATCCCGATTCTCGAGCTCATTACCGCCGACGCCGATGCGCTTGCGGCGCATCTTGCGGCGAACGATCCATCGATCCAGTGCGGACTTGGCCGTCGGCATGAGGGCGTCCTGCTGTTCTCGCCGGTCTCGCTCACTGTGGAAGATGCTGCGATCATCGGCAGGCGGCTGCGCCAGTTCTGATCAGCGCACGGGGCAGGTTCCCGGCTCGTCGCAGGGCGGTACCTTGCGGCGGGTCTGCTGTTCGACCAACGCCGAGAAGTCACTCGTTGCCCCGCTGGATGCGGCGCGCACCCGGTAGCGATAGGCTGTCGCAGGCTTCAGCCCGGCATCGCCATAGCTGGGTCCCACGACGGTGCCGATCCGGGCGAAAATCTGGTCGCTGGCAGTCGTGCGGAACACGTCGTAGCTCGTGGCGCCCGGGACGACGGTCCAAGCGAGATCGATCGCGCTGTCGCTGGCATCCACCGCGATTAGCGTCGCCGGCGGCGTGAGCGTTGCAACGACGGTTGCCTGGGACGCGACCGCACCGCTGGTGATCCGGTCGATCATCGCCTTGATCACGCCGATTTGCTTCCCGGTCTTCAGCAGCCAGGTGGGCGACTGCATTGGATCGCGGTCCAGATAGCCCCACCAGTCCCAGCACGATTGCGGGTTCGTGATGCCGAATTGCGTCACGCCCACCGCCTTGATCTGCGGGTAGAGCACGATGATGCGGTTGGTGTCGGCCCATTCGTTGTAGCCGGCATGGCGGACGAAATCCTCACCGATCTCGCTGTAAGATTGCAGGCAACCATGCAGGGCGACGTGGACGCGGCATGGCTCCCGCGCGTCGCACGCGGCAGGAACGTAGACAAATCCCCTGTCGTCCAGGCTGTCATCGATCGGCGCCCGCACACCGGTGAAGTCGGCTTGCCGGAAGCTGATGACATGACCACCGAGTGTCTTGTCATTGCGCGGTTGCAGTGCACCGTAGATGTGCTGCAGGATGATGCCGGCCTGATCGTAGTCGCAACGGTTGATGAACTCGCCGCCATTGTCGGCACAGCCGCCACCATAGGCGATGGTCACCTGCGCATGACCTGATCCGATAGCGGTCTGATAGAACAGGCTGCCGGGGCGGTAGTGGTCGTAGAACGCATGCAGAGCGTTGCTCACGGGCGGCGTGACGACACTGTCGTTGTAGCCGTTGAACAGATAGATCCGCTGCCTGGCGATGTTGGCGGTGTCGTCGATCGCACCGCTCCGGCTCCACGCGTCGGTGCGCGCGATCAGCGCCACGACGTCCGGTGAGGGCGCGCCGCCCATGCAGGTGCTGAGCGCTGCCGAGGCCGATCCGTCGGAGCAGCCGAACGGCCCACCCGCGACCGCGCCGACTCCGATCACGATGGATGACCATGCCATGCCGAACTGCACCGCCATGTAGGCGCCGGACGAGATGCCGGAAATGGAGCTCTGTGCGATGTCGGCGTTGTAGGCGACAAGCGGCGGTTCGTCGGCGTGCAATGCGGTAGCATGGAGAACGCTGGAGACCAGCAGCAGGGCGCAAGCAAGTGGTCCGAAACGGGCGAACGCGCGCGGCATTGACGGGGTCTCCGGGTAAGAAGCGTCCGTCTCCTCCCGCATCCGATGATCTTCGCGTCCGCGACACCGATCCGCATGGTGTTCGCCGCCAGTCGGGGTAGAATTGAACGCAGCCCGCGTCAATCAGGGATTTTCCGCATGCGCCTGTTCAGCGCCACGATCGCCACCGAGACCAACACGTTCTCACCGCTCCCGACCAGCCTGGATGCCTACAAGGAGAGCGTGTTCCTTCGCCCCGGAGAGCACCCCACCGATGCGCCACGAATGTGCACTGCGCCGCTGTTCGTCGCGCGGCATCGCGCGGCGGCCGATTGTTTCACCTTGATTGAGGGAAGTTGCTTTGCCGCAAGCCCTGCTGGCACCACAAACCGCGCCGACTACGAGTTCATGCGCGACGAGATCATGGACCAACTGAAGGTCGCGCTGCCGCTCGACGGCGTGCTGTTCGGGTTGCATGGCGCCATGGTGGCGCACGGCTACGATGATGTGGAAGGCGACGTGTTGGAACGTGCCCGCGCGATCGTTGGGCCGGGCTGCGTGATTGGCGTGGAGCTCGATCCGCACTGCCATCTGACCGTGAAGCGCGTGCGGCTCGCCGATGTTACCATCCTCTACAAGGAGTTTCCCCATACCGACGTGGCGGAGCGCGCCGAGGACCTGCTGACGCTGGTGCTGCGCACGATCCGCAAGGAGATCAGGCCGACCACGTCACTGTTCGATTGCCGTCAGATCGGCAGCTATCCCACCACGCTGCCACTGATGCGCGCGTTCGTCGACCGGACTACGGCGATGGAGGGCAAGGACGGTGTGCTGTCGGTCTCGATCGGCCACTGTTTTCCTTATGCCGATGTGCCGGAACTCACCGGTCGCATCCTTGTGATCACCGACAATGACAAGGCGAAGGCGGACCGGCTGGCGAACGAAATCGGCCAGGAGTTTGTCGCCATGCGAGGCCGGACGGCGCCCGACTATCTGGACTGCGACGCAGGCATCAGCGCCGCGCTCGCGTTCAACGGCAGCCCGGTTGTAATGGCGGACCCGGCCGACAACGCCGGTGGTGGCGCACCAACCGACAACACCACGATCCTGCGACGACTATTGGAACGCAACGTGGACAACGCGGCGCTGGGCCCGATCTGGGATCCGGTCGCGGCGCGTCTTTGCTTCGATGCCGGCCTTGGCGCCAACTTTCCGCTGCGCTTCGGCGGCAAGATCGGCCCGACATCCGGCATACCGGTCGATGCGAGCGTCACCGTGGTCGGATTGAAGCGCGATTGCTGGCAAAGCTTTGGTCCCACCCAGGTGCCGCTGGGCGACTGTGCCGCCATCAGGATCGACGGCGTCGAGGTCGTGCTGATCTCCAACCGCACGCAGGCGCTTGGGCTGGAGCTGTTCCGCAACCTCGGCATAGAGCCGACCGAGCGCAAGCTGGTGGTGGTGAAGTCGACCAACCATTTCATGGCGGCGTTCGGGCCGATCGCACAGAAGGTGATCTACGTCGATTCCGACGGCCCGCTGAGCCGCGATTACCGCAAGATCGGCTACACCAAGGTGCTGCGACCGATCTGGCCGCTCGACGACGCCACCTCGCCAGGCCTCATCGCGTGACGGCCGGGCTTCCTTGACTTGCGTGCGGGGGGTGCATAGAACAGCCCCTCCTCGCTGTCCGGCAGTGCTGGCAGCGGGGCTTTTCTGTTCGACCAAGTGACAGGACTCATGGCCAATACTGCGTCCGCGCGAAAGCGCAACCGGCAGACCGAACGCCGCACCGAGCGTAATCAGGCGCGCAAATCCCGCATGCGGACCTTCGTCAAGAAGGTCGAACTGGCGATCGCCGGCGGGAACAAGGAGGCGGCCACCGTGGCGTTGCGGGCGGCGCAACCGGAGATGCAGCGTGCCGCCGGCAAAGGCGTGACGCATCACAACACGGTCGCGCGCAAGTTGTCGCGGTTGTCAGCGCGGATCAAGGCACTATCGATGGGGTGAGCGCTGCCGCCGGTCCGGTTGACCGGATCGGCAGCGCCGCCGATAATGGATCGTCGCAAGGTTGCTCTGCAACCGCAACGAGAACCCCAAGGTGCAGGAAGCATTTATACTTCATGCACCCACAGTATTATCCACAGTACCCGGCAATCTTGTTGCGTTTTACTTTATCGCTGCTTCGGCATTCAGATTCCCGTTGCCAGTGTATGTGAGCGTGACATAATCATTTCTGGGCTAGTCGCCGACCGGTGATTGGCCGATCTCTCGATCTATCGGCCGTCCGTCGGGACCGGCGGCAAGCGTCTTGTGTGAGCGGCGGCGAAAAAAGACCGTCGTGGTGGGGCTCGGTTCGTCGCGTCGGGGAGCGATTGCATGGAACACGATTTGTCCACGACAATTGAACAGCGGATCGTGGACATCTCGCAATTGCCGCCGCAATGGTCGCGCATCCGTGGCCGACTGCAGGGCGAGGTCGGCGAACTCGAATATCGCAACTGGCTGCGGCAGATGACCCTCGCCGGCATCGACGGCGATGAGATCACCGTGCTATTGCCGACGCGCTTTCTGTGCGACTGGGTACGCAGCCGATACGGCGACAGACTGAATTCGCTGTGGCACGAGGAGAATCCGGCGGTGCGCCGGGTCGATATTCGGGTGGGCGGTGGCGTGACGCCCAGGTCCGGATTGGCCGAGAGCCTCGCGACCACAGCAGAACCACCTCCCGTGGTCCCGAAGCTCGAGGAACGGATGGATCAGCGCCCTGAATTGACGATCGATCCCCGCTTCACCTTCGAGGCCTTCGTGGTCGGCAAACCCAACGAGTTCGCGTACGCCTGCGCGCGCCGGGTCGCCGAGCAGCCATCCAGCGCAGGTTTCAATCCATTGTTCCTCTACGGCGGCGTCGGTCTCGGCAAGACGCATCTGATGCACGCGATCGCCTGGGAACTGGTGGCGCGCGGCAACACCGGCGTCGGCCGTCCGGTCTCGGTCACCTACATGTCGGCCGAGAAGTTCATGTACCGCTTCATCGCCGCGATCCGCAGCCAGTCCACCATGCAGTTCAAGGAGCAACTGCGCAGCGTCGACGTGCTGATGATCGACGACCTGCAGTTCCTGATCGGCAAGGACAACACGCAGGAAGAGTTCTTCCATACATTCAATGCGCTGGTGGATGTCGGCAAGCAGATCGTGGTGTCGGCCGACAAGTCGCCGTCGGATCTGTCGGGGCTCGACGACCGGCTGCGCACCAGGCTTGGCTACGGCATGGTGGCCGATCTGCATGCCACCACGTTCGAGCTGCGCATCTCGATCCTGGAGGCGAAGGCCGCGCGCGCCGGCGTGGCAGTGCCGGCCAAGGTGCTGGATTTCCTGGCGCACAAGATCACCAGCAACGTGCGCGAGCTGGAGGGTGCGCTGAACCGGCTGGTCGCACACGCCAACCTGTTCGGTCGTCCGGTCACGCTGGAGGCCACGCAGGAGGTGCTGCACGACGTCCTGAAGGCACACGACCGCCGGGTGACGATCGAGGAGATCCAGAAGCGTGTCGCCGAGCACTTTTCGATGCGGCTGACCGACATGTCGTCGGCACGGCGCGCGCGGGCGGTGGCCAGACCGCGCCAGGTCGCGATGTACCTCGCCAAGCAGCTCACCCAGCGCAGCCTGCCGGAGATCGGCCGGAGGTTCGGCAACCGCGACCACACCACGGTGATGCACGCCGTCTCGCGGGTCGGCGAGCTGATGAGCCGCGATGCCGGCTTCGCCGAGGACGTGGAGCTGCTGCGGCGGTTGCTGGAATCCTGAGCCGCGGGCTGCCGTCAGGGCCGTAGCGCGACCGGCCTTCCCCGCCGGACCGCGTCATTGCTACAGTGCGGCGCACGGATTCGCCTGGGCGCCCCTGTAACCCGGCCCTTTGAGGATGGAGGCCATGAAGCTGAAGGCCGACCGGGCCACCCTGCTGAAGGCGCTGGCCCACGTGCAGAGCGTGGTGGAGCGCCGCAACACCATCCCGATTCTGGCCAACGTGATGCTCGCCGTGCGCGACGGCAAACTGACGCTGACCGCCACCGACATGGAGATCGCCATCGTCGAGGACGTGCCGGCCAGCACCACCCGCAATGGCTCCTGCACCGCGCCGGCCGCGACGCTGTATGAGATCGTCCGCAAGCTGCCCGATGGCGCCGAGGTGGAGCTCGATCATCCCGGTGGCGACGCACAGCTTGCGCTGCGCGCGGGGCGGTACTCGACCAGCCTGGTGGTGCTGCCGACCGAGGACTTTCCCTCGATGACCGCGGGTGCGCTGCCGCACAAGTTCAACCTGCCGGCGCAGGTGCTGCGGGGACTGATCGACCGCACCCGCTTCGCGATCAGCACCGAGGAGACGCGCTACTACCTGAATGGCATCTACGTGCACGCCGCGGAAAGCGAAGGCACGCGGGTGCTGCGCGCGGTCGCCACGGACGGCCATCGGTTGGCCCGGGTGGAAGAACCGCTGCCGGAAGGCGCCGGGTCGATGCCCGGCGTGATCATCCCGCGCAAGACGGTGAACGAACTTCGCAAACTGCTGGACGAAGTGACCGGCAACGTCGAGGTCGCACTGTCGGACACGCGCATTCAGTTCCACGCCGATGCGGTGTTGCTGACCAGCAAGCTGATCGACGGCACGTTCCCCGAGTACGAGCGGGTGATCCCGCGTGGCAATGACAAGGTGCTGCGTGTCGGCAAGAAGGACTTCGCCGATGCGGTCGGGCGGGTGGCGGCGATCTCGGCCGAACGGTCGCGGCCGGTGAAGCTGTCGCTGGCGCGCGATCTGCTGGTGCTGTCGGCGGCGAGCCCCGAGCAGGGCACGGCAACCGAGGAGCTGGATTCCGATCACGTTACCTACGAGGCGGGTCCGCTGGAGATCGGCTTCCAGGCGCGCTATCTGAACGACATCACCGATCAGATCGAGGGTGACGTCGAGTTCCGCTTCGCGGACGGTTCGGCGCCGACGGTGGTGCGCGATGCCGCGGATGCCAGCGCGCTGTATGTGCTGATGCCGATGCGGGTGTGATGGTTGCTGTGTGGCGATGGGTTTCGCTGCGCTCTACCCATCCTACAAGGCAGTTTGTCATGACGTAGGATGGGTAGAGCGCAGCGAAACCCATCAGGACTTGAACTTCGGGATCACGTCCTCGCACAGCAGTTGCAGCGAGGTCAGCACCTGTTCGTGCGGGATCTGACTGCCGCAGTTCATTTCGGCCAGGATGCCGCTCAGACCCAGCTCCTCGCGCAGCGCGCCGAGCCGATCCACCACCTGCGCTGGCGTACCCACGATGATCTTGCTGGCCAGCACTTCGTCATAGTTGATCGACTGTAGCCGCTGCCCGCGCGCGGCGCGGTTCTCGATCGCGCGCGCACCTTCCAGCCGGGCGGACTCCTCGATGCGTTCGCCGAGGTAGCGGTAGAAATGCATCACGCTCGCTTCCGGCTCGGACCTGGCGCGCTCCTCGGTCGACGCGACATAGACCGGCACCCGCAGGAAGATCTGGCCGTCGCCCGGATGACCGGCGGCCGACCACGCCTCGCGATACGCCTTCAGGTTTGGGCCCAGCTCTGACAGATCGCCGAGCCGCGTGGCACAGAAGATCGGATTGCCCTGTGCGCCGTTGGCCGGATAGGTGTCCGGGCTGGTCGCCGCGACGCGGATTTCCGGATATGGCTTCTGATAGGGCTTCGGCACCAGATACACATCGTGGAAGTGGTAGTATTTGCCGTCGAAGCTGAACTTGTCCTGTGTCCAGGCGCGCTTGAGGATCTCCAGCACCTCGACGAACCGCTCGCGGCTTTCCGCATACGAAACGCCATACGCCTGATACACCCGTGGAAAGCCGCTGCGTCCAACCCCGAAGATCAGCCTGCCGTGGCTGATCTGGTCCACCGTCGCCGCCTCCTCGGCCAGTTGCAGCGGATGGCACAACGGCAGCACCTGCACCGCGGTGCCGATCTTCATCCGCTTGGTGCGCGCCGCGATCGCGGTGGCGATCATCAGCGGCGAGGCCAGCACCGACCGTTCCGGTGCGGTATGCAGTTCGGCCAGCCACATCACGTCGAGGCCGTATCGTTCGGCCGCGTCAACCTGCTCGAAGGAGTCGGCGAACGCCTCCTCCTCGGTCTGCCCCGGCACCCGCTGAAACTCATGGAACATGCCGAATTCCATCGTCGTCGTTCTCCCTTGAATGCCGGTATCCTTAGTAGCCACGCGCCGGATCGAACAGGTTTGGCATGGGGTTGCCGCCGTGCCAGGCACGCAGGTTGTCGAAGAACAGATCCAGGCTGCGCGCATTGTAGGTGTTTGGATCATCGGCCGAGGTGTGCGGGCTGACGATCAGGTTGCGCGTGCTCCACAGGCGATGCCCGGGCGGGATCGGTTCCGGCGTGAACACGTCGAGCACCGCGCCCGACAGGTGGCCATCGTCGAGCAGATCGCACAGCGCATCCTGATCGATCAGCGCGCCGCGGCCGATGTTCACCACGCCGGCGCCGTGCGGCAGCAGGTTCAGCCGTGCGCGATCGATCAGCCCTCGGGTCGCATCGGTGAGCGGACAGGCGAGCACCAGGAACTCGGTCCGTCGCAGCACGCGATCGAGGTCGGCGATGGTGATCACCTCGGCCGAGTGCGTATGCGGCATCGGCGTCGCGCGCACGCCCGTAACGTGCATGCCGAACCGCGCCGCCTGCATCGCCGCCGCGCCGCCGAGTGAGCCAAGCCCCACCACGGTGACACGACGCCCCTCCAGCACGGCGCCCCACACCTTCTGCCAGCGCCCGGCTCGCTGATGCGTCACCATCTCCGGTACGTGGTTCGCCAGCATCAGTATCGACATGATGGCGAACTCGCCGGCCTTCGCCGCGTGGATGCCCGCATTGTTCAACAGTGCGGCTCCCTGCGGCACCCAGTCGAACGGCGCAAGCCGGTCGAGGCCCGCGCTGGTGATCATCAGCAGCTTGAGCCGAGGGGCAGAACAGGGGAGCTTCGCCGCCACCACATCGACGTCGGTGATCAGCGCCTCCGCCTCGGCGATGCCGGCGGCGAAGTCGGCATCGCTGTCGCCGATCGTGACGTCGTGGCCGGTGCCGACATCGGGTGCGCGCGTCACCGCCGTATCCCACATGTCATGGGAGAACAGAAACAGCGGGTCGTCGACCGGGTTCTGGATGTGGATGCGCATTTGCAAGCAGCCTGCCACGGCTTTGCCATCGCGGACAAATTCCGGCAGTGAGCCGCGATGCCGCCGATCCTGTTCAGGGACGAACGATACGTAGTGCTGGACAAGCCCGCCGGTCTGCCGGCGCACCCTGGGCCGCGCGGCGGGCCAAGCGTGGAGGACTTCTTTCCGTTGCTGACGCGGCGCAAGGAGGGGCCGTGGCTGGTGCACCGGTTGGATACCGACACGTCGGGCTGTCTGGTCGTCGCATTGCGCCGAACGGCGCTGCTTGCCGCGCAGGCCGAGTTCGCGGCTGGCCGGGCGCACAAGACCTACTGGGCAATCGTGCGCGGCGCTCCGTCCACGGCGTGCGGCACCATCGATGCTCCACTTGCTCGACGCAGCACCAGGGTCGGCTGGCACATGTCGGTCGATCCCGGCGGCAAGACCGCCGTCACCGATTGGCGCGTGCTCGGGCGCTCAGGCGACCTCGCGTGGCTGGAACTTTCGCCGCGCACCGGCCGGACGCATCAGGTGCGCGTTCACTGCGCCATGCTTGGCTGCCCTGTGCTGGGCGATACGATCTACGGAGTTGGCGCCGGCCGGCTGCATCTGCTGGCACGCGCGATTGTGCTCGATCTTGATCCTGTCATTGCAGCCACCGCGCCGGCACCTGAACACATGCGCGTATCTTTGTTGCGGTGCGGCTACGACGCTGCGTGACCTGCGCAGGCCACGGATGATGGGATCGCGCCGTGATGATGGGTTTCGCTGGCGCTCTACCCATCCTACAACCATTTTACCGTCGTAGGATGGGTAGAGCGCCAGCGAAACCCATCAACCAGAATGAACGGAGAGCGCCCATGTCCCTGCGCGAGGTAGGAGCTGTCACTGGTGTCGGCGAGACGCAATACATGCGTGGCACCGACCGCACGCCGCTGTCCCTGCAGCTCGAAGCATCACTGCGCGCGATCGAGGACGCCGGCCTCA
Organism: uncultured Alphaproteobacteria bacterium; assembly: GCA_963819855.1. Lineage (GTDB taxonomy): Bacteria > Pseudomonadota > Alphaproteobacteria > Acetobacterales > Acetobacteraceae > JAMXLO01. The sequence goes on along the minus strand of CAWFYC010000020.1, from coordinate 463,122 downwards.
AACCGACCGACATTGACGGCGTCATCCCGTATGGCCACGGCGCCGTGGCCGAAGACTTCATCACCAATTTCGGCATTCCCGACCTACGGTTTTCCGCCACAACGCCGATGGGCGGCGCCAGCGCCGTCGCCTCGATCCAGTGTGCCATCGCCGCGATCGGCGCCGGCATCTGCAACCATGTGCTGCTGTCGCTTGGCCGCACCGGTTACTCCGGCGGCCGCATCGGCACGCGCGTGCAGCAAATGCCGCAGTTCCGCCTGATCAGCGAGTTCGAGATGCCGTCCGGCGCCATTGCGCCGGCGCAGCTATACGCGGTGATGGCGCGCCGCCACATGGAACTTTACGGCACCACCTCCCGCCAGTTCGCCGAGATCGCGGTCAACACGCGGCGTCACGCCTCGCTCAACCCGAACGCGACGATGCGCAATCCGATCACCGTCGACGACCATCAGGCCTCGCGCATGATCTCCGATCCGCTGCGCCTGCTCGACTGCTCGCTGGAGAGTGACGGCGGCGCGGCGGTGGTGATCAGCGCCGCCGAGCGTGCGCGCGACATGAGGCAGAAACCGGTCATCGTGATGGGCGCGGCCGAAGGTCATCCGGATTCGCCGAGCGCGATCACCCAGCGGCCCGACCTCACCACGCTCGGGCTGGCCAAGGCGGCGCCGAAGGCATTCGCCATGGCTGGCGTCACCCGCGACGACATCGACGTGGCCGAGATCTACGACTGCTTCACCTACATCGTGCTGTGCCAGATCGAGGATCTCGGCTTCTGCGAGAAGGGCGAGGGCGGCGGCTTCGTGCAGGACGGCGCGATCGGCCTCGGCGGACGACTGCCGGTGAACACGCATGGCGGGCTGCTGTCGCAGGCGCACATGGCGGGGATGAACCATATCGTCGAACTGACCCGCCAGTTGCGCGGCGAGGCTGCGGCGCAGGTGCCTGATGCGGAGATCGGCCTGGTCACCGGCTACGGCGACATGGGTGACGGCGCGCTCGCCATCATGCGGAGGGCGTGATCGTGTCGGACTACACCAGGCTGCTGCCGCAGCCGACCCCGGACACGCAGCCTTATTGGGATGGCCTGAAGGCGCACCGGCTTCGCCTGCAGCGCTGCGCCGACTGCGGCAAGGTGCGCCACTATCCGCGCCCGGTCTGCGATGCCTGCTACTCGATGCGGGTCGAGTGGATCGACGCTTCGGGTCGCGGCCGCCTGCATAGCTGGACCACGACGCACCATGCGTTCCATCCGGGCTTCAAGCCGGACCTGCCTTACACGCTGCTCACCGTCGATCTCGACGAAGGCGTGCGGATGAACGCGCAGTTGCGCGGCCTCGACCCCGCTGAGCTTCGCCCCGGCCTGCCGGTGCGCGTGGACTTCGAGCCGGTGACCGACGGCGTGACGTTGCCGGTATTCGTGCCGGCAAGTTAGACTCGCGCATCGACGTCGCCGGACCGCTCCGGCTGCAACCGGACGCTGGAGCACCGCGCCATGCCGCTGTGGATTCCCATCACCGTGTCCGCCGCATTGTTCCAATGCTGGCGGACCGCCATGCAGCAGAAGCTGCGCCATCTGCTGTCGGTCAACGGTGCCGGCTACGTGCGGTACCTGTACGGCGCGCCAACCGCGTTGGTGTTGTTCGTCGTCGCCCTGCTCGTCACCGGCCTGCCGATCCCGGCGCCCAACATGGCATTTCTGTTCCACTGCGCCGCCGGCGGGCTGCTGCAGATCCTCGCCACCAACCTGCTGATCCTGTCGTTCGGCTACCGCAATTTTGCCGTCGGCACGGCATATTCCAAGACTGAGACGGCACAGAGCGCGATCCTGGCGTTGATCGTGCTTCACGAGGTGCTGGCCCCGCTTGCCTGGATCGGCATCTGCATCGGCCTTGCCGGCGTGATGACGCTGTCGCTTGCCGGCAGAGGCATGCGGCCAGCGCAACTCGCGCGCGCCACGATGCAGCCCGCCGCGCTCGCCGGCCTCGGTGCGGGACTTCTGTTCGCGTTCACCACCGTGTTCATCAAGCTGGCGAATCAGGCGTTGCACGGCCCCAGCCTGTTGGTACGCGCACTGATGGTGCTCGTAGTCACCAACACACTACAGATCCTCATGCAAGGAAGCTTCCTGGCCTGGCGCGAACCGCGGGAATTGCGCAAGGCGTTCACCACCTGGAGAAGTTCGGCCTGGGTCGGCACACTATCGGCCATGGGTTCCGCCTGCTGGTTCACCGCCTTCGCGATCGCTCCGATCGGACTGGTCCGTTCGGTCGGCCAGGTGGAAATCGTGTTCACCCTGCTGTTCAGCCGTTTCTATCTGAGAGAGACGTTGAGACCCGGCGACGTCGCGGGGCTTGTCCTGGTGGTAGCTGGCGTCCTGCTGATCGTGATGGTGAGCTGAGGCACCGATCGCTGGACCTGTCGGCAATCGGTCGAGCCAAGGCATTTGTCGCGCTTGGCGAATAGTTTGCATAGTGTCATGCCGTGCGGTTAACTCGGAGTGACCAATGGCAGAGCGTTGCCGTTGGCGCAGGGAAGCACAACCATGGCTCACGCGGGACGTATCCGCCGATCAGCGGGATGGCGATTACCGATCCTGGGATTGTTGGTCGGCATCGCGACCGTCCTGTGGCCCTCCGCCGGCCGCGCCGATGCCATCCTGACCTGGAACAACGAGCTGCTCGACGCGATCCGGCAGACCTCGGCACTGCTGGTGAACGGCCCACCTGAGGTGGCACGCGAGATCGCGATGGTCGGCACTGGCATGTTCGACGCCGTCAACGCGGCGACCGGCCTTACCTATCGGCCCTATGCCTACACGGGGCCGGCTGTATCGGGCGTGTCGGCTGATGCGGCGGCGCTGTCGGCAGGCTATCAGGTGATGACCAGCATCTTCTCGAGCTCGCTGTGGCAGATGCCGCCGCCCGCCGGGAGCCCACTGATCGCGACCAGCGTCCTGGCGAGCATCAATACCACGTACGCGACGGCGCTGGCCGGCCTGAACCTGGCCGACCCACAGGTGCAGAAGGGCCTGGTGCTGGGACAGGCCGCCGCCAGCGCGATCATCGCCAACCGCAGCAACGATGGTTCGTACCAGGCGATCCAGAATGGCCTGAATACCTACACGCCGCCAGGTTCCGGTACCGTGCCCGGGGTGTATGTGCCGCCGAGCACGCGGCCGGCGATGTTTCCGACTTGGGGAACCGTCACTCCATTCGGAACCACGATTGATACGATCCAGGGGTTTGAGAGCCAGTTGCCCACAGTCCAGCAGCTCAACCAAGAAGGCCTGGCAACGTTTATCCAGTCCGAGCACTACGCGAACAACGTGCTGGAAACCGAGTGCACCGGTTCGACGACAGCATTGCCGGATGCCATAGCGAGCGCCTGTGCCGCCGCCGGCTTTCCGCCTGAGACAACGGCCCAGGCCACTGCGGCGCTGTTCTGGAACGACCCGGGCGGGACCATGCAGCCGCCAGGTCACTGGCTGGAGATCACCAACAACGTCATGACAGCGACGCCGCCCGGCAAGCAGCTCGGCGAACTGCAACAGGCGCGGCTCACGGCGCTGGTCGGCATCGCTGAAGCCGATGCGGGGGTTGGTGCCTGGGACGTGAAATACAAGGCGCTCCTTTGGCGGCCGATCACCGCGATCCATGATTGCAGCGACTGGAATGCCTTCTTCACCACCTGCGACCCTGCATGGGGTTCGCTGATCGCGACGCCGCCACACCCCGACTATGTGGCCGGTCACCCGGCGTTCAGCGGCGCCGGCGCAACGGTGCTCGCGGCCTTCTTCGGCACCGACGACATCGCATTCACGTCGACCTCGGACACCTACTGCAATTTCGGTGCAACGGTGCGGGACACGAACGGCAACGTTACGGGTTGTATGGATTCGAACGGGGACGTCGTAACCCAGTGCAACGACATCCCGACCGGCGGAACCATGTTCAACGACAGCCCGCTGATCTGTCCGATCACCGAGCAATTCACCAACTTCTCCGAGGCATCCTCCGGTCCGAGCGGGGCAACCTTCAGCCGGGTCGCGGGTGGGATTCATACGCCATTCGCGGTGAACGATGCGCTGCAACTGGGCGACCTGATCGGCGCCGAGGATTTCGCCAACAACCTGCAATTCGTGTCGGAACCGGCAACGTCGCTGTTGCTGTTGCCCGGCGTGGCGGGCCTATGGCTGTCACGGCGGCGATACGGCAGGGTTTGAAGACTTCAGTCGCGCACAGCCGCCGGTCCGTCGTCCGGCTGGCATTCTGTTCACGCTACGTCCATATTACTCGCGCCCAACGAGATCGCGCTGGAATGTTTTTTCAAAAATGACGTCAGCCGTCCCGCAACGTTTGGCCTGCGCCGCCGACGCGGAGAGGGGTGAGCGATGATGGATGTCCCGATCCACAGCGAACCTGTGGTCGCCATACCGGGTTCCACGCCGCCGCCAGCCGCGATTCGGCGCGGACGGCAGGGCATCCGAATGCATCATTTGCTGTTTCTCGGATTCCTCGTAGTTGCCGCGGTACCGATCATTGTGCTGGCGCTGTGGGAAGAACAGACCTCCTACCAGCACGAGCTGGACTCCGTCCGTGAGCGCCATCTCCTCGTCGCGCGCAATCTGACCTCGACCATGTCTCGCTATGTACGCGACGTGAAGGCGGCATTCACCGTGGTATTTGAGAGCGGTGCGCTGGACAAGCCGATTCCAGGCCTCGCCGACCTGCTCGCTTCGCTGAATGTCATCCACATCTGCATCGTCGCACCGGACGGAACGATCGAGAGCTGGTTGCACGGGCTGACGCCGGCGCGAAGTACCGCGTTCGACCCGAAGCTGTTGTCCGAGCTCAGGCCGCTTGCCGCACCGGGGGATGGCCTGCCAGGGCTGAGCAACCTGCAACACGATGCGGCGGGCCGGCCCGTGTTCTACCTGGTGAAGGCGCTACCCGATGACCGCCTCGGGATCGGAATTCTGTCGACCGAGTACCTGGTCTCGCTGCAGCAGGCCATCGCCTTCGGCGATCATGGCCACGCCGTCATCACCGACGCCAAGGGTCAGGTCATCGCGCATCCGTTGAAGGATTGGGTTGCGGCGTCGCGGGATATCTCCGGGGTGCCTGTCGTGGCGGCCATGATGCGCGGGCAGACCGGTGTCGGCCAATTCTATTCGCCGGCGTTCAACGGCAACATGATCGCCGGTTTCGCGGTGGTTCCCGAGACGGGATGGGGCGTGATGGTGCCGCAGCCGCTATCCGAGCTGCGACGGCGTGCCGGGCAGGTGGCGCAACTGGCGGTCATCGTCGCCGCGGTGTCGTTCACCGCGGCGGCGTTCATGAGCTGGCTGATCGCGTTCTATCTGGCGCGCCCGGTCCGGTTGGTCGCGCGCGCCGCTGAGGCCGTGTTGGCCGGCAGCGAGAAGGTGTCGGCGCCGGACTTCTCGAATGTGGTGCCGTTCGAGATCCGCCAGCTCGGGCTGGCGTTCAACACCATGCTGGACGATCTGCGACGCAGAACCAGCGAAATCAGGTTGGCCCTGCATCAGGCGGAGGCGGCGAACCTGGCCAAGTCCCAGTTCCTCGCCAACATCAGCCACGAAATCCGCACGCCGCTCAATGGTGTGGTCGGCATGATCGAGCTCTTGCGGCTGTCGGCTCCGTCATCGACGCAGCAGCGCTACATCGAGGCGGCAGGTCAGTCCAGCCAGACCTTGCTGCGTCTGATCGATGACGTGCTCGATCTTTCGAAAATCGAAGCCGGCAAGCTGGAGCTCGAATACGTGCCGTTTCACCTGCCGTCGCTGATCCACGACGCACGCTCGATGTTCTCGGATCTGGCGCGCGCCAAGGGGTTGGCGTTGTCGGCGTCGGTTGCCGGCGACCTCAACGTCGTGTTGCTGGGCGATGCGCACCGCCTGCTGCAAATTCTCTCCAACCTGGTGGGCAATGCCTTGAAGTTCACCAGCGAGGGTGGGGTGACGATCGGCGTCAACTGCCTGGAAGATCGTGGAGCATCGCTGTGCCTGCGCTTCGCTGTCACGGATTCCGGAATCGGCATCCCTGCCAGCAAGCAGGAAATGATCTTCGACGCGTTCTCGCAGGCCGACAGCTCGACCACGCGGCGATATGGCGGCACCGGGCTCGGGCTGTCGATCGCCCGGCAGCTCTGCCAACTCATGGGCGGCGAGATCGGCGTGGACAGCGCTGTCGGTCACGGCTCCACGTTCTGGTTCACTGCCCTGCTCGACAAACAGACCGAGGCGGCTGGTTTCCTGGTTGGCGAGGCGCGCGCCGAACCGCTATCGCCCGGACCCGCCGCGCACGACACCAACTTCACCCCGATCTCGCCGGTGCACCGGGAATTCAAGGACGCGCTTGGCCGCGCCGGCAGGGAGACCATCCGCCTCCTGCTCGTTGAGGACAATCAGGCCAATCTCCGCGTCACCCAGGCCTTGCTTGAGGCCTTGGGCTGCGCGGTCACAGTCGCCCGCAACGGCCTGGAGGCGGTATCCACCTGTCGGGCAGCGGCATTCGACCTGATCCTGATGGATTGTCAGATGCCGGAAATGGATGGCTACGAGGCGGCCCGTGCGATCCGCCAGCTCGAGGCCTTCCAAGGGCGCACCACGCCGATCGTGGCGCTTACCGCTCATGCACTCGATGGCAGTCGCGAACTCAGCCTGGCTGCCGGGATGAGCGACCATCTCACCAAGCCGCTCACCCTTGGCGTGCTGACCGCCAAGCTGGCCGAATGGCTGGGGACGGTTCAGGCCGCAACCGGGGACAATCGCGACGGTCGGTGACGCAGTACCAGAGCGCCGATCACCGCCAGGTTCAGCAGGTTGAACAGTACGCCGACCGCGAAGGCTGGGGCGTAGAACGCGAACCGGTCGTACATAACACCGGCGAGCCAGCCGCCCGCCGCCATGCCGAGCGAGCCGGGAAACAGCATTGTGGGAATTCGCCAACTCGCCTCCGAAGCCGGGAACAGCTCCCGCACCGCCAATACGTAGCCCGGGATCAGCCCACCGAAACCGAATCCGAACACCGCTGACACGGTGAACAGTCCGATCTCATCCTGGGTCACCAGGAATCCCGCCATCGCCGCTGCCTGTGCCGCAGACGCTAGGAAGATGGTGCGCAGGCCGCCGACGCGGTCCGCCATCCAGCCCCAGAACTGGCGCGCGAAGAACGCCGAACCGAGCAGCACCGACAGCATCGCCGCGCCCTGCGTCGGCGCGATGCCGATATCGCTGCAGAATGCCACCATGTGCGCCATCGGCATCGACATCGTCGTGCAGCAACAGAACGAGGCGAACGCCAGGGCCGCCAGAACCAGGTTCGGCGGCAGGCCGAGCACCTTCTCGCCCACGCGCGGTTCGGCATGCAGGCCACCAAGCGGCGGCGCGTCCGGCGGGCGCCGCAGCAGGATCGCGAGCGGCACGATCAGGACCACCACGAACACGGCATAGACCAGCATGGTATGGCGCCAGCCGATGGTATCGATGCCCAACTGGAACACCGCCGGCCACAATGCACCGGCGACGTACTGGCCGGCCGAGATCAACGCGATCCCGGTGCCGCGGCGGACATCGAACCAGCGGCTGACATAGGTCATCAGCGGCGCGAACATGCCGGCGGCGCCGAGCAGGCCGACCAACAGGAAGCTGCTGATGTAGAGCTGTGTCAGTCCGCCCAGCGACGAAATGGTCAGGCCGGTGCCGATCATGGTGGCGCCAAAGATCACCACCGCTCGCACGCCGATCCGCTCGGACAGCCAGCCCATCGCGATGCCGCCGCAGCCGGCGCCGATGAAGGTCAGTCCCACCGCCAGCGCCGGCGCTGACCGCGTCGCGCCGAATTCGGCGGCGATCGGCTTCAGCGCCACCATGGTGGTCAGCGGTGCGCCGTACGACACGCTCAGCACGATCAGCGCGACGGTGGCGACCACCCAGGATGTCCGCGTCTCCACGCTGCCCGCGTGCACGCTCATGCGATACGTTTCCTCGGCTCTTGTGGGGCACGCTTACCGCATTCCTGGGACCACGGGAAACCCGGGGTTCGGTGCCGTCTTGCGTCCCACCGCCGTTCGGGAGCAACAGTACGAAATGGAAAACAGCGCGGACTTGCCGTCGCGCCTGCCGCCAGACGAACGTACGCTGCCCCGCATGCTGCGCCGACAGGCAATGCTTTATGGTGACCGGCGGCTGGTCGAGATCGGCGGCCAAACGTGGAGTTTCGCGGAAACGCTGGAAATGGCCGCGCGCTTCGGCGGCACGCTGACGGCCGCCGGCATCGAGCGGGGCGACCACGTCGCGGTGATGTGCGGCAACCGACCGGAACTGCTGCAGGTCTATCTCGGTTGCGGCTGGATCGGCGCCGTAACGGTGCCGATCAATACTGCTTCACGCGGCGCGCAGCTGAACCATATCCTGACGAATTCCCAGGCGAAGCTGCTGGTATTGCAGGCCGACTTCGCCGACGCGGTCAACGCGCTGGAAACTGCGCCGCCGTCGCTGCGCGCGGTCTGGCTGATCGGCGATGCCGACCTGGCCGGGCACTGGCCGCGGCCCGCGCGTTTTCCCGCGCCCGAGGAGCCTGTGCCGGAAGCCGCGATCGGGCCCGGCGATACGGTGGCGATCCTTTACACGTCGGGCACCACCGGCGTCTCGAAAGGCGTATGTTGCCCGCACGCCCAGTACTTCTGGTGGGGCGCGAATACGGCGCGGCTGCTCGAGGTGCGCGGCGATGACGTGTTGCTCACCACCCTGCCGCTGTTTCACACCAATGCGCTCAACACCTTCTACCAGGCTCTGTTGACCGGCGCCGCACTGGTGGTGGAAACGCGCTTCTCTGCCTCGGGCTTTGCCTCGTCGCTCTCACGCCATGGCGCAACCGTTACTTATCTTCTCGGAGCGATGGTGCCGATCCTGCTTTCGCGCCCGGTCAGCGAGCTTGATCGTGCTCACCGTGTTCGCATCGCGCTGGCTCCGGGCGTGCCGGAGCGATTCCATCCCGAGTTCCGACAACGTTTCGGCATTGAACTGCTAGATGGCTACGGCTCGACCGAGACCAATTTCGTGTTGGGCTGCACGCTGCCCGGCAAGGGTCTCGGCTCGATGGGGCCCGTATCCGACGGGTTCGAGGCGCGCGTGGTCGACGACGCGGACAATGCGCTGCCCGATGGCATTACCGGCGAGCTGGTGCTTCGCGCGCGCGAGCCGTTCGCGTTCGCCACGGGCTATTTCGGCATGCCGGAGAAGACGGTCGAGGCGTGGCGTAACCTATGGTTCCATACCGGCGATCGCGTCGTGCGCGACGCCCATGGCTATTTCCGCTTCATCGATCGGATGAAGGACGTGATCCGCCGCCGCGGCGAAAACATTTCGTCGTACGAGGTCGAGCAGGTGCTGCTGTCGCATCCGGATGTTGCCGAGGCCGCGGCATTTCCAGTGCGCTCCGAGCTTGCCGAGGACGAGGTCATGGTGGCGATCGTGCCTCGCGACGGCCACTCGCTTACTCCCGCCGTGCTGTCCGGATACTGCCGGGGCCGCATGCCCGCTTTTGCCATCCCGCGCTTTATCGAGTTCCTGACCGCGCTGCCGATGACCGAGAATGGCAAGGTTCAGAAGTTCCGGCTCTCCGAGCGCGGGATCACCGCGGCGACCTGGGACCGTGAGACTGTGGCTGGCGAGTGATCGATGGTCACCGGGCGAACCTGATCGTGTACGTCCCCAGGAATCGAAGCGCGAGGCATATGGCGGCCGCCCACCCTCGACGGAAATTCAAACCAGGACACCCCGCGGCATCAGGTTCCGGCCGGCAGCATGTGGCCGAGCGCGGTCTCGATCGGCTGACCCGATAACTGCATCATGCCACCGAATGGCCTGTCCATCTCCAGGACCAGGAAGATCGCGCTGCCGATGGCAAACGACAGCACCACGAATACGGCGTACATGGTCGCATGCCTGGGCGCGTTGATACCGAAGCTCAGGAAGATGGCGGCGATCCACAGCATCAGGGTCCCAATCACGACGGAATGCACACTGGATCCCCCGCGTTCGATCAGCAGCCAGCGTTCCCGCAGCAGCGAGGTCGCGATCGTCAGTGCCTCTCCGGCCAGCAATTGTTCATCGCGCGTGGCCACCGGGAGTGCCCGGATCGCGTCACGAACGTGCTCCAAAAGTTCGCCGGCAACGCGGTTCTCGACAAGAAACGGATAGTCATTGGAATGCCGCCAGACGTCATCCAGAAGTCGGGTCGTGTAGTCGCGTAACTCACGTCGCGCCATCAGTGCCCCGTCGCCATAGTCGCGCAGTGTCTCGTCCAGCACGGTGAGGTCTGCGGCATAGGCGCGCAAGGCGGCGTGGGTGCTGTCGTACGATGTCTTCACGGTCGCGATCAGCAGTCCGAGCACAAGCGATGCCAACACCGACAGCATCCCTGCGCCGAGCCGGATGACGTCGTGCGTTTCCTTGGAAAGATGGTGCTCCGGCAGAACACGGTGCAGATTGAACCCTGCAATGCCGCTGACGAACACGACGCCCGCCACCATCGCGCTGACCGCCCAGACGTCCATCGGTCGCCCTTAGCCGAACAAAGCGGCGATCGCCGCCGCGTCGACCTCCTCGATGCGGGACGGCTGCCAGCGTGGCTTGCGATCCTTGTCCACCACCATGGCGCGCACGCCCTCGGCGAAGTCGGGGTGCCGCATCGTGGTCCGCGTGAGTGCCAGTTCGGCCGCCTGGCATTGTGGCAGCGTCAGGTTGGCACCGCGGCGCAGCGCCTCCAGCGTCCAGCACAGGGCAGACGGCGAAACCGTCCGCAGTGCAGCCAAGGTCTGCGTCGTCCACGCGTCGCCGGTCGTTTCCAGGCGCTGCACGATCTCGCTCATGCTGGCGGCGCCGAAGCAGTGATCGATCGCCGCACGTTGCGATGCCAGCGAGAACGGTGGCAGCGGCGCGACATGGGCACCCAGCGCCGCAGGTCCACCCTCGGCCAGCGCGTGCGATAGCGCAGGCAGATCCGCGCGCGGTACGAAATGCGTGGCGAGGCCCGCGTGTACCGCGTCGGCGCCTTGCATGCGCAACCCGGTGAGCCCCAGATACGCGCCGAGCTGGCCAGGCAGACGCGGCAGGAAAAACGTCGCGCCGATATCCGGAAAGAACCCGATCGCAGTCTCCGGCATCGCGAACGCGGCTCGCTCGGTGGCGACGCGGTACGGCGCATGCACTGACACGCCGATGCCGCCGCCCATGCAGATGCCGTCGATCAGCGCGATATACGGCTTTGGATAGGTGGCGATCATCAGGTTCAGCTCGTATTCCTCGCGGAAGAACGTTTCGGCCTTGTGATGCTCGCCATCCAGTTCGTACTGGCGCAGCGCCCGCACGTCGCCGCCGGCGCAGAAGGCACGGTCGCCGGCGCCCTCGATCACCACGCCGTGGATGTGCGGATCATCGTGCCACGCCTCCAGGGCGCGGGTGCAGGCGCGGATCATCGGCAGGTCGAGCGCATTGAGCGTCTGCGGGCGATTGAGCACGATCCGCCCCACGCGCCCGTCGCGCCGGGCGATCACCGTCGGTTCGTCTTGCATGCACCTCTCCTGGATGGCCGCCGCATCTACCGCACCCGCGCCGGTCGGGCCAAGGCGGTCCCCGGCTTTCGTTTCCGGCTGATTTCGCGGATTGTAGCGTTTCGCCGCGCAGCAGGAACCTGGAGCCCAACATAGATGCATGCCCGCTCGCTTGTGGCCGCCACGGCGATGCTCGCCTTGTCGTGCGGTCTCGCCGCGGCGCGGGACCTGACCGTGGTCGGGCGCGCCCCTGCACAGGATTCGATCCGGCAGGTGTTCGTCCGACCGTTCACCGAGGCGACAGCCATTCCCGTGCAATTGGAAACCTGGGAAGGCGGCATCGACGTGCTGCGTACCCAGATGAAGACCCCGGACAACGCCTGGGACCTGGTCATGGTGGACGGTGACGAGTTGGCCTTGGGTTGTTCGGAGGGACTGTTCGAGAAGCTCGACTGGTCGGCGATCGGCGGCAAGGACCACTATCTGGCGCAGGCGGTCAGCGATTGCGGCGTCGGCGCCGGTGTCGCGAGCATGGTTCTGGCCTGGGACCGCGACAAATTCCCCGCCACCCCTGGCTGGGCCGATTTCTGGGATGTTGCCAAGTACCCGGGCAAGCGCGGCCTGCACGCCGGCGTACGCGGCAACCTGGAGTTCGCCCTGATCGCGGATGGCGTATCGCCAGGCGATGTCTACAAGGTCCTCGCCACTTCGGAGGGTGTCGATCGCGCGTTTCGCCGGCTGGATCAGCTCAAGCCCTATGTCGTGTGGTGGCACGACGATGCCGAGGCGGCGCGCATCCTGGCGTCCGGCGATGTGCTGATGACCAGCGCCTCCGCCCCGGTCATCGCGGTGGCGAACCGGACTACCCACCGCAACTTCGGGGTGCAGTGGACCGCGAGCCTCTACGAGGTTCAAAGCTGGGTGATCCTGAAGGGCAGCCCGAACCTGCGGACCGCCACGCAGTTTCTCTACTTTGCCGGTACGCCGGCGATCGAGGCGCGGCTGGTCGGCCCGTTTGGCGACGGCGGCCTGGCTAAAGGCGCCAATGACGGCCTGGCGGCCGAGCTGGCGCAGAACTCGCCGACGACGCCGGCCAATCTGAATGCTGCGGTGCGCGTGGATGCTGGATTCTGGCACGACAACCTCGCCAAGCTGCGACAGCGGTTCGAGACCTGGTCGACGCATTGACTGATGCCGCCAGCCTGACGATCCAGCAACGCGACGGACGCGTGGTGATGGCGTTCGCGGGCAGGCTCGACACGGCCTCGATCGGAGCGCTGTGGCGCACCGCGATACGGGCGGCGGAACACGCGCACGGCCAGACGCTGGTATTCGACCTGGGCGCCGTCTCGTTCAGCGACGTGGGCGGTGCGAGCTTCCTGGCCGCGGTCGAGGCGGCGCACGGCGATGCGGCGCAGTTGGTCGGGGCACAGGAACGCATGACCGCGCTGCTGCTCCGTGCGCGCGAGGCGACCCGAGCCCGCCCGCGCGGCGAGGCTGCTCCCCGGATTACCGTGCGGGACGTGATCGCTGCGGCACTCGCCCTGCTGGCCGCCAGCATCGCCTTCATCGGCGAGGCGGCCGTGGCGATTGTCCGGCTGCCGGCACGGCGGCGCATGTTCCGCGTGCCCGATCTGCTGCGCTACATCGATCAAGCCGGCGTGCGGTCCCTCCCGCTGATCGTGCTGCTTGGCTATCTGATCGGCCTGATCCTCGCGTTCCAGTCGGCGATCCCGATGCGGCGGTTCGGCGCCGACATCTTCGTCGCCAACCTAGTGGCGATCAGCCTGGTGCGCGAGCTTGGTCCGCTGTTGGCGGCAGTGATCCTGGCCGGACGCACCGGCTCCGCCTTCGCCGCCGAGATCGGCACCATGAAGGTGAACGAGGAGGTCGATGCCCTGATGACGATGGGGCTGGATCCGATGACCATGCTGGTGCTGCCGCGCATCATCGCGGCAATGCTGGTGATGCCGGTCATGACCATGGCGCTCGACATCGCCGGCATGCTCGGCATGGTCACCGTGATGCGTGGCTTCGGCTTTCCGCTGGTGACGATCGCGCGGCAGGTGCAGAACTGGGTGGAAGCCGGCGATCTATATGGCGGCCTGTTCAAGGCGATGTGTTTTGGCATCGCGGTCGCCGCGATCGGTTGCCGCGCCGGACTGGGCACCGGCGTCGGACCCCGCGCCGTCGGTCTGTCGACCACCGCGGCGGTGGTCGGCGGCATTGTTGCCACGATCGCGCTCGATGGTGTGTTCGCCCTGATCTTCTACCGGCTGGACCTGTGACCGCTGAACCGATCATCCGTGTGGACCATGTCGCGCAGCGCTTCGGCGCACGCACCATCTTCCGCGACGTCTCGTTCACCGTGGACAGCGGCGAGGTATTCGTCATCCTCGGCGGTTCGGGCTGCGGCAAGTCCACGCTGATGAAACAGCTGATCGGCCTGCTGACCCCGAGCACGGGGCGCATCGAGATTTTCGGCCGTGCGATCACCGGCCCGCTTGGCGAGGTGGCACTGCGCGACGTGCAGCCCAGGCTCGGCGTGATGTTCCAGTCAGGTGCGCTGTTCGGCTCGATGAGCCTGCTTGAGAACGTCATGCTGCCGCTCGAGATGTTCACCGATTTGCCGCCGGAAGGTCGCGAAGCCGTGGCGCGCGTGAAGCTCGGTCTGGTCGGCCTCGGCGATGCTGCCGCGCTGATGCCGGCGGAGATCTCCGGCGGCATGGCGCGGCGTGCCGGGATCGCGCGGGCGATGGCGCTCGATCCCCCGCTGCTGCTGCTCGATGAACCCTCGGCCGGGCTGGATCCGATCACGTCCGCGGGACTGGATCGGCTGATCCTCGATCTGCGCCAGGACCTTGGCGCCACGTTCGTCGTAGTGACGCACGAGCTTGCCTCGATCCTGGCGATCGCCGATCGCTGCATCATGCTCGATCGTGCCGCGTACCCCGATGCCGGCGGGGTGATCGCCGAAGGCGATCCGCGCGTGCTGCGCGACACCAGCACGCAACCCACCGTGCGCGCGTTCTTTCGTCGCGAACCGCCGGTCGCGGCTGCGGCATGATGCAGGCAGGCGGCGTCTATGTGCGCGTCGGCCTGCTGATCGTTGGCGGGGTCGTACTGCTGGTCGGGCTGATCTGGTTCCTGACCGGCAGCCAGATCGGCCACGGGACGCTGTTCGAATCGTATTTCAGCGAGTTGGTACAGGGCCTGGAGGTAGGCGCGACTGTCAAGTATCGTGGCGTAACGATTGGCCGGGTGACAGATATCGGCCTGGTGAGCGCCGAATACGGTGGCGGTCAGCCGCTCGACATCGAGCGCAATACCTATCGCCTGGTGTTCGTCCGCTATGCGGTCGATACCAAGAAGATCGGACAGATGCCGGAAACCGGCGAGGCAGTGGCACTTGGTCTGCGTGCCCGGCTGGCATCGCAGGGGATCACCGGGCTGAGCTATCTGGAGCTCGATTTCGTCGACCCCGCACATTACCCGGCGCAAGATGTGCCGTGGCAACCCAGGGCAACCTACATCCCCTCGATGCCGAGTACCCTCGCCCAGGTTCAGGACGCGGCGCAGCAGGTGCTGGCGAAGTTGAACCGGGTGGACATCGACACGCTTGCCACGCAGTTGAACGGCTTGCTGACAGACCTTCGTGCGGACTTCGGCAAGGGCGATGTGCACCAGACGCTGACCGAGGCGACCGCGCTGCTGCGAACTAGCAGCGAGGCGGTACACGCGGCGGACCTTCCCGGCCTGACCGCAGACATCCGCCAGAGCTCCGCGGCGCTGCGCGACACGCTGCAAGGCGAGCAAATGCAGAAGCTGTTGACCAACGCCGGGGTTGCGGCTGATCGCCTTGCCACCGCGACGGCGAAACTGCCGCCGCTGATCGCAGCGGTGCAGGCGACGGCGCAACGCGCCGGCAACGGCACGGCGGACCTCGAGCAGGGTCTTATTCCGCTGCTGCGCGACATGCAGGCGACCGCCCAGAACCTGCGCGAGATGACCGATTCGCTGCGGCGCTACCCGGCGCAGGTGTTGGGTCAGCCGCCGCCGCGCGCCACCGAGCCTGCCAGATGAGACGACGCTGGCTGTTGGTGGGTGTCGCTGCTTTGACCGGGTGTTCGGTGTTGCCGCAGACGCCCTATGTGCAACGGCGTGACTGGCCGCTCGACGTGCGCCGGTCATCCGTTTCGCCGCGCAATCCGCGTGGCCGGGTTTTGCTGGTTCGCAGCGTGCGCGCGTCGCCCGGCCTCGAGGCGCGCGGACTGCAATGGCTGCAGCGCGATGGCAGCGTTCACGTGGATTTCTATGAGCAATGGGCAGTGCCGCCGGCGCAGGCGGTCGAGGACAGCCTGCGGCAGTGGCTCGCCGATGCCGGGCTGTTCAGTGCCGTGGTGGCGCCGGGCAGCCGGCTGAATGCCGATTTCGTTCTGGAGGGCGAGCTCGATGTCTTTGTCGCCGATCTGAACGCCGGGGTGAGCCGCGCGGGGCTCGCCGTGGTGCTGCTGGATCAGCGTCAAGGTGGGACCAAGGTCCTGTTGCAGCGTACCGAGACGGCCGAGGTCAGGCTGGCGAACAACGCAGCGCCGGCGATCGCCGAGGCGATGAAGGCGGCGCTCGGCGAGGTGCTGCGTCAGACCGAGACGGACGTCGCCGCCGCGATCCGCTGATCCGGGATCACAGCGGTGGCCACCTGCGCGTTCGGTTGGCCTCCTGTTCCGGTGTCAACGGATGAGGAACATCGCCCCAGTCGGGCGGACGGTCCGGCAGGCTCGCTGGATCCAGCCAGCAATCGGCAACGGCAAGACTGCGCGTGCAGTACGGCAGCGGTTCCGGCGGTGGTTCGACCGGGCGACAGTAGGTCTTGCCCTGCTCGAGTCGCACCATCGAGCAGTCCTTTCCGGTCACCGCCGAGTAGAGCGCATCGAGCGGACTGCGCTGGATCACCGCGATGCTGCCCACCCCGACCCCGACTCCGATGGTCGCCATCTGCTCGGGGGTGGCGCCGCAGCCGGCGAGCAACAGCATGACCGCGATGTACCGCATGCCGGCAGTTTATGCCCTCCGGGTAAACCGATCGTTTGCATGGCGTTTGCCGGTCCGAGGCGGCGCCGCTATGGTCCGCCGCGCCGTCGGAACGGCGTCAGCAGGGTAGAGCGGGAGCCCACGTGGTCGACATTTTCGACGAGGTCGATGAGGAACTACGCGCCGAACGCGCGCAGCAACTGCTGAAGAAATACGGCGGGGCGATCGTGGCTGGCGCGTTGGCAATCGTGGTTGCGGCGGCGGGCTGGCAGGGTTGGCGCTGGTACGAGGCGCGCCAGGACCAGGCGGCGGCTGCCGAATACCTTACCGCGATGACGCTGGCGGACGCGACCGCTGCCGGCAGCAGCGAGGCGAACCGCTCGGCGGGAATCGCTGCGTTCGCGCAATTGGCCACCCGGGCCCCCACCGGTTACGCGACCCTGGCGCGACTTCGCGAAGCGGCACTCAAGGCGGATGCGGGCGATCTGTCGGGCGCCGCGGCGCTGTGGAACGGGGTGGCGGGCGATTCGTCGGCAGATCCACTGCTGCGCGACCTCGCGAACCTGCTGTGGGCGCAGCACCTGATCGACAGCGGCGATCCGTCGCTGCTGGAGGCCCGGCTGAAAGGCTTGGCGACACCGGACAATCCCTGGCGATCGCTGGCGGACGAGCAGCTCGCACTGCTGGACCTGCGCCAGGGCAAGACCGATCAGGCGAAGACGACACTGCATCGTCTGGCGCAGGACACGACGGCGCCGAACGGGGTTAGGGCGCGGGCAAATGCCCTGCTGAGCCGGCTGGGCGGGTGACCGGGATGACGTCGAGCACCCGGCTTCGGCCGGCGAACAGCGTTGCTCGCGCCGCTGGCGCTTGGCGGTTGCGGCCTGTGGGACGACTGGTTCGGCAGCAAGAAGACACCGCTGCCCGGCAAGCGCGAGCCGATTCTGGTCGGTCGCAAAGGCCTTGAGGTCGATGAGGGCGTCCCGAAGGTCGTGCTGCCGCCTGAGGTCCGTAACGCCGCCTGGCCACAGGCCGGCGGCAATCCGGCGCATTTCATGGGTCATCTGGCCGCGGGCGAGCGTCTGGCGGAAGCCTGGAGCGCGAATATCGGCGCCGGTGGTGGCTACCGGCGCAAAATTATGGCGCAACCGGTAGTAGCGGACGGGATCGTCTACGTCATGGATTCCGACGCGGTCGTCTCCGCGTTCGATGTCGCCGGCGGCGGTCGGGTGTGGCGGTTCGAGACGCCGCTGGAGGACGACGACAGCACCAATGTGGGTGGCGGCCTCGCGCTCGATCAGGGGACGCTATACGCGGTGAACGGGCTGGCGGAGCTGGTCGCACTGGACGCCGCCAAGGGCACCGTGCGCTGGCGCAGTAACTTCGGCGCCCCGACCCGATCCGCGCCGACGGTGGTGGAGGGTCGACTGTTCGTCACCACTATCGAGGACCGACTGCTGTCACTGGCAACCGATGACGGTCGGCAGCTCTGGTCGCACCAGGCCGCCAATCCCACGACCAGCATATTGGGACGGCCGGCGCCCGCTTACGCAGACGGGCTGGTGGTGGCCGGTTTCGGCTCCGGTGAACTGGCAACGATGCGCGCGACGAGCGGCAGTGTCGCATGGACCGACACACTCGCCGCCACGGCGAGCGCCGGCGGCCTGGTGGACTTTTCCGCCCTCCGCGGGCTGCCGGTGGTGAGCGACGGCAGGGTATATGCCATCAGTATGGGTGGGCTCGCGGTGGCGGTCGATCTGCCGAGTGGCCGGCGCCTGTGGGAGCGCGAGGCCGCAGGCGAGGACAGTCCCTGGGCAGCCGGATCCTGGCTGTTCATCGTCTCGCTCGATCAGAGGATCGCCGCGCTCGCTCGCGACGACGGTCGGGTGGCCTGGGTGACCGATCTGCCGCGCTGGGAAAACCCGGAAAAGCAGAAAGGTCCGATCACCTGGTACGGCCCGCTGCTGGCCGGCGACCGGCTGATAGTCGCCGGCACCAATCAGCAGGCGCTGGCGGTCAGCCCTTATACCGGCGAGATTCTCGGCCAGCAGGACCTGTCGGGCGCGGCGTCGCTCGGGCCGATCGTGGCGGACGGCACCGTGTTCGTGGTGACCGACGACGGCCGGCTGCTGGCGCTGCGCTGAGCCGCGATGCTGCCGCTTGTGGTCATTGCCGGCCGGCCGAATGTCGGCAAGAGCACGCTGTTCAACCGTCTGGCCGGGCGGCGGCTGGCGCTGGTGGCCGACATTCCCGGCGTCACCCGTGATCGCAAGGAGGCTGAGGCGCTGCTGCGCGGGCGGCAGGTGCGGCTGGTGGATACCGCGGGGCTGGAGGAGTCGGCACCGGAGTCGCTCGCTGGCCGGATGCGCGAGGGCGCAGCGGTGGCGACCACGGCGGCCGATCTGGTGGTATTCGTGGTGGACGCGCGCGCCGGCGTGACGCCGGCGGACCGGCACTTCGCGCAGTGGCTGCGCCGGCAGGGGCGCCAGGTGCTGCTGGTGGCCAACAAGGCGGAGGGGCGATCGACACGGTCGTCGGTGCTGGATGCGTTCGAACTCGGGCTGGGCGAACCGCTCGCGGTATCGGCCGAGCACGGCGAGGGGATCTCGGAGCTGATGTCCGAGATCGCCGACCGGCTGCCCGCGACACCCCCTACCGAACCCTCCCCCGCTGCGCGGGAGAGGGACGATAAACCACTGAAGCTGGCCATTGTCGGGCGGCCGAATGCGGGCAAGTCCACGCTGCTGAACCGGCTGCTCGGCGAGGAGCGGATGCTGACCGGGCCGGAACCGGGGCTGACGCGGGATGCGGTGGCGGTGGTGCTGGCGGATCCGGATGGGCCGATCGAGCTGGTGGATACCGCGGGGCTGCGCCGCAAGGCGCGGATCGAGGCGCCGCTGGAGAAGCTCTCGGTCGGCGCCGCGATCGGTGCGCTGAAGCTGGCCGAGGTGGTGGTGCTGGTGGTGGACGCCACCGAGGGGCTGCACGACCAGGATCTGCAGATCGGCCAGTTGATCGAGCGCGAGGGCCGCGCCTGCGTGATCGCGCTCAGCAAGTGGGATGCGGTGGCGGACCGGCAGTCGGCGCGGCGGGCGGTGACCGAGCGGCTGGAGGCGAGCCTGGCGCAGGTACGGGGGATCGAGGTGGTGGCGCTCTCGGCGCTGACCGGGGCGGGGATGGACCGGCTGCTGCCGGCGGTGCGGCGGGCGCACGCGGTGTGGAACACACGGCTGCCGACCGCCGGGCTGAACCGCTGGTTCGAGCAGGCGCTGGCGCGGCACCCGCCGCCGCTGGTGAGCGGCCGGCGGCTCAAACTGCGCTACGTCACCCAGGCCAAGGCGCGGCCGCCCACCTTCGTCGCGTTCGGCACTCGGGCGGAGCGGGTGCCGGAGGACTATCAGCGTTACCTGGTCAACAGCCTGCGCGAGGCGTTCGACCTGCCGGGTACGCCGATCCGATTGCAATTGCGGGGGACCAAGAACCCTTACGCCGATCGCTGACATGGTGTCGGGGTTCTGGCTCGCCCTGCTCGCCCGCGCCGCGGTCAGTGCCTTCGTGGTGGTGAGCGCGACGGTAGCGGCCGAGGCAGCCGGGCCATTCTGGGGCGGGCTGATCGTGTCGCTGCCAATCGGCGCGGGTCCGGCCTATGCAATGCTGGTGCTGCAGCACGACGCCGCCTTCATCGCCGCCAGCGCATTGGGCAGCTTCGCGGTGAACGCGGCGACCTTCGTGTTCCTGGCGGCGCTCGCACTGCTGGCACCGCGCGTGCGGTGGGGATGGGCGCTGATCGGCGGCCTCGGCACCTGGGGTGGCGCAGTGCTGCTGATCCGCCAGGTCGAGTGGGAGGTGATCGGGGCGAGCCTGCTCAACGTGGTTGTCGCGCTGGCGTGCCTCGCGTTGACCGGCTCGGTCGGGCGTGACGTGGGTGTGCCGCGCGGGCCGATCCGCCGGCGGTGGTTCGAGCTGCCGGCGCGGGCGGCGCTGGTGGGACTGGTGGTGGGCGGCGTGGTCACTGGCAGCCGTGCGCTCGGACCGGAGCTGACCGGCATGGCGACGGTGTTCCCGGTGGCGTTCACCAGTTTCGCGTTCCTGGTGCTGCCTCGGATGGGCGGGGCGGTCGCGGCGGTGATCATGGTGAGCGCGCTGCGGGCAATGCCGGGATTCGCACTGGCGCTGCTGACGCTGCACTTGGCAGCGGTGCCGCTGGGTGTTGGGACTGCGCTGGTGGTGGCGTTGCTGCCGTCACTGGGGTGGTCAGCGCTGCTGATGCTGCGGCGTGGGCGGATACACCAGTCGCCGGGAGCGAGGAAAGCTCGTCACCTGGCGTAGATGTCCTGGATGTTGATTGTGATGCCCAGCGGCTCGAGCTGTAGCTCGCCAGCGGTGATGGCATGGGTCTCGATCGCGCCGTCATCGCCCCGCCGGTGATGAGCGATCTGCTGTCTGTCGGCCCAGACGATCAGGTAGTGGCGCAGCGAAGGCAGCCGGAAATATTCGTGGAGCTTCCAGGCCCGGTCGGTGGCGCTTGTGCTGGGCGACAGGACCTCGACGATGATCAACGGGTCCGGCACTGCCACGGCGTCGTCGAGCAGCTTGCTGTCGAAGTGCACGATGGCGTCCGGTTCGTAGTCGCTGTCCCCCACCTCGACCGTCATGCCGTCGGTGTAGACGTCGCAAGGCAACCCGGCGGCCTGCACGGCGCGACGCAGCTCCTGCCAGACCAGTGCCTTGCGCAGGTTGTGGCCCGCCCGTTCGGGCGCCATCGCCACCACCACACCGTTGACACGTTCGAACCGCCCCGAGGTTTGTTGCTCCGCCCAGGTCCGGTATTCCTCCCGGTTCATGCGCGAGATGGGCTCGAAAGCTGTGGACGCGGTCATCGGCATTCATGCCACCGGACAAAAAATGGTTGAAACCACGGATGCACACGGATGGACACAGATGTTCTGGCATGGAGGCGCGTACGCGGCCGGCGCATCGACCGCATCCGTGTGCATCCGTGGTTTCATACACTTTCGTGGCGCCGGTGCGAACTTCCTCGCGACTGGCAGGTGCCAATGCAACGCACCGCGTAAGCTGTTTCAAGCGGCTCGACCGTGCAGGCCGCGGCCAGACAGCGGATCGCTCGCCGAGCATCCTTGTTTCGGGTAGCCAAGGGCTGCACGGTGCCATGGACGCCGAACATCAGTCGAGGGCGCCAACCACGCATCTCCGTCGACCCGAACTGATTGTGGACAGCGGGTTCAATGCCTGCGCGTCGCCCAGCGGAAACCAGCCCGTCCTCAGCCTCACGCAAAAGTGCGTAACTGCAACGGCGATTTCCCTTGGGGTGGTAACCTTTTGTACACCAATGCCATAGCGAAGCCACTTGACAGCCGAGTCGAGCCTGGCTCGCGATGGCCAGAGCGACAGCTACTTCCGTCATCTCCTTTGCTTGCCCAAGCTTCATCCCATGAGCACTGTATCATCTGTTTCCGATACGTTCAGCTTGTCCGGCGAACATATCGATCGCCTGCGTCAGGCCCTGAAGGTTGTCATTCATCAGTCACGACTGGCGCAGGCCGCGGACCACGGCCGCAACGTCGTCGATGCGCTGACCGAGACCGAGGAGTTTGCCGGCAGTGTGCTGGCGCGGCTCGATGCCGCCGCGGATGATGACAGGGCCGAGGCAGAGGACCTGGGCATCACCGAACGGCAGCGGCGGGCAAGCTACCCGCTGTTTCGGGCGGCGTAGCCATGCCTGCGCGCCCCATCTGGCGTGGCCATCTCCGGCTGGCGCTGGTGTCGTGTCCGGTTGCGCTGTGGAACGCCAAGCACGAGCGCGCCGCGATCAGGTTCAACCTGATCAATCCGAAGACCGGCCATCGCATCAAGATGCTGACGGTCGATGCCGAGACCGAGGAGGAACTGCAGCGGCGCGATCTCGTGAAGGGATATGAGTTCCGCAAGGACCAGTACCTGCTACTGACCGATGAAGACTTCGACAGCGTGAAGGTCGAAACTTCGTCGGTAATCGCGATCGAAAAGTTCGTGGAGGTCAACTCCATCGACCCGATCTATTTCGCCAGCAGCTATTACCTGGCGCCGGACGGCGACGCCGGGCGGGACGTCTATGCGGTGCTTCATCAGGCGATTGCAGAGACGGGGCGCGTGGCTTTGGCGCGGGTGGTGATTGGTCAGCGCGAACGCACGATAGCGGTGCGTGCGATGGACGGGGGTCTGGTCACGCATACCCTGGATGAGCAGCGTGATATCAACGACGCCGTCTCGATCTTCGGCGACAGTGCCGAGGCCAGGACCGACCCGGAGATGGTGCAGCTCGCCAAGCAACTGATCGATCGGCAGACCACGAGATACGATCCGTCGGACCTCGAGGATCGCTATGAGACGCGGCTGCGGGCGATGATCGATGCCAAACTGAAGGGCGAAGGTATCGACCTGAGCGAGCCGGAGGAGCCGGAGCGCAGCAATGTCATCGACCTGATGGCGGCACTGAAGAAGAGCCTCGGCCAAGCCGCGGAAGCGAAGCCGCCTTCAGCTGCGAAGAAGCCGGCCAAGGCGGCCAGGCAGGCGCCGCAGGCTCCTCCAGCTAAGGCGCCTCGCAAGCGCGCCTGAATTTACCGGCGACGGGCGGTGTGCGAGAGTTCGGGCGAATGCAGCCACCGAAGTCGCGCGAGCATCGGATGCGGGTGCTGGAAAACTTGGCCAAGCACGCGGACGACCGCGGCGCGAGGCCAGAACCTGGGGGTGCCGATCAGCATCAGCAGTTGAAGATACCTCTGATCGTGGAGGTGAAGGGAACCCCGGGCACGAAGCAGCGCGCGCGGAGGGCCCGGCGGAGGTCGCGGGCGGATCAGCCCGATCTTGAGGATTTGTGAGCCTCGCGGTTGAACAGTCGCAGACGCCGCGGCGCGTATCTGTTCTCGGTGCGGATCGTGATGCCCGGCAGGGCAAGTGCCATCGGGCGGGGGTGACGACCCGTGGCTCGGGTGCGCCGCGGCTCAAACCGTGCCGCTTTGCGTCGACCATCCCATCCACTCCGGCGCTGCCTCCGCAAACCCCCACTGCGGCACATATCCGGTATCCCGCGCGAGCTTCCCGATCGCCATCGGCCCGCGGTGGAACCCGGTGTGGCTGTCCACGTTCCCGGCCTCTCCCGCCCGGGCGTGCCGCCAGCAAAACCCCGGCACCACCCGAGCCAGTGCCTCGCACCACGTCGTAGCCGACCCGAGCCGCCCGCTCCCCAAATTGTACACCGTGCGCGTCAAGGCCGGCGCATCAGCCAGTCGCACCAGCCCGTCCGCCGCGTCGCGGGAAAAAACGAAGTCGCCGCGCCAAGCCGGCCCCAACACCGCCTCCTTGCCGCGTCGTGCGCACTCCAGCGCCTGCAGCATCGGTGACAGCGTGTCGCGCACACCGGTCGCGTATTCCCACGGCCCATACACGCTGCCGAGACGCGCGGCGGCAAAGCGCACCTTGTGGGTCTGCGCCACGCGCGGCAGCAGCGTCTCGGCGGCCCGCTTGGTCAGGCCATACAGGCTCACCGGCGCCGGCGTCAGTGCATCTTCGTCGATCAGCGGTGCGTCGCGCCCCGCGGCGCCATAGATCGCGCCCGAACTCGGATATACGAACCGAGCCACGCCGCGTTGCGCTGCAGCGATCAGCGTAGCCACCGCGCCCTGGACGTTGACCGCCACGATGCCCTCTGGATCGACTTTCTCGTGCGCCGAGCCGGCGGTGATCACGGCGCAATGGATCACCGCTTCTACTGGTGCCACGGTCAGCGCGCGCCGCAGGTCGGCCTGCGACAGGATCGAGCCGCCGATCAGCGTGAACCGTCCGGGCATGGTGGCGAAGGTGCGGCGGGCGCGTTCGGGCAGCGCGATGCGGTCGAGACCGACCACGTCGCGGCCGGCGGCCAGCAGGTGCTCGACGACGTTGAGCGCGACGAAGCCGGCGGCGCCGGTGATCAGGATGGCCATGTTCGGACTACAGACGCGTATTTCTGGCTGCGCAACCAACCGGGTTCGGCGCCGAGCGTTGCGGATTGACGGCTCCGCTGGTAAACCGGCGGACCCGCGGTCGGAGCGTAGCGCAGTCTGGTAGCGCATCAGTCTGGGGGACTGGGGGTCGTGGGTTCGAATCCCGCCGCTCCGACCAAAGAGACCAAGGGTATACGAGTGATTTCGCTTTATCCGTAGTCCCGTAGCCTCAGCATAGCCTCGTAGACTGCCTCGTTCTACCAAGTGGCACTTACGCGGTCGGCGACCGAGTGAGCTGCGGGAAGCCCAGAGTCGCCTCGAACGACTTCGGCGTCTCTCGGAAGGATTTGGCGAGCTTGCCCAGCTCTTCAGCTAGCTGGCGACTCGCCCCAGTATTATGGGCGCTCCTCATCGCCCGCAATTCAAGAACCCGATAAGTGTCGGTTCGAAGCCGAGCAAAGAAGGCACATGCACTCTCGGGAAGAAGAACACACACTCCTCGATAAAAACTAATTTCTCTGTAACTGCAATCTCGTCCAGCTTCTCCGCCTGACCTTGATTTACCAGCGAGCGCATCAGCTCTTTTGCCGTAGAGTAGATCGCGTAGCGCTTCTCAAACAGGTCGTATCGGAGACGATCGAGCGCCGTATCGGCTTGTTGCTTAGCTGTTGCCGCCTGTAATTCGGCCGTCTTTGCCTGCTGAGCGGCTATCGGAACTTGCCTCCTACCGAGTTTCCATGTGACGAAAACCGCTACTCCCGCCGCGATCACCGTGGCAACTGGAGCGGCAAAGTCATGCGGAACCTCGTAGTGGCGTAAGCACCAACTCGATAGGTCGGACACCAAATGGTTCCTCCACAGCGATCACAGCCTTTTCATCAGCGCTTTCTTCAGGGGCTGCTCACCCCCCGACGGCAACTGATCCGGAACTTCGGTCTTGATCGCAGGCATCGTGGATCCCTTTCTCCCCACTTGTGGAACCCGTTGGGCCCCTTAAACAAAGGATCCGACACTCTCAGTGCTCTGTACGCGATATTTCCAGAGTCTGGCTGTGTCAGACTGCCTCCGCGACGTAGTGCAGCACCAGCAAGTCGGCTCCCTGGCATCGCGCGATGGCATAGGCGCGCCCCTCATCGTCGCTGAACTCCACAAGCCAGGCCTCGCCGTCGAGTTGCTCGACGACAGTGCCTACCTGGCCACGCGCCACGCCCTGCGCCGGTAGGTCGGCGAGTAATGCCACCACATCCAGCAGCGATGGCGCTTCATTCCTGATTCGTCGCTTCATCACACCACCCAGCATGTCACGAGCCGCGAGAGCTCCTCGCCGGTTCGCACAATCCACAATGTTCTTACCACCGCGCGCTTCCGATGTCGCCTGATGATGACGTCGAGCTGCCAGTAGGTTCCCCAGGCGTCGGTGGCAACCGGCACTGCCTCCCCAATGGACGCTGCGTCTAGCAAGGCGGCCCGCAGCCAGGCCGCATCTTCCTGATGGAGGCCAAGCGCCTGCCGAAACACCCGTGCCTTATGGCGGCCGCGAGGGTGTGACGGGCTGAGGCAATAGTCCTCCAGCTTCCGGATATCGAGGATCGCCCTGTCACCATTTGGCAGATGTGTGGTCGTCATGCGGTACCATGGCCCGTTGCGTCGCCATCAGGCAACGGCGGCTTCGCATCCAGCCATTACGACAGCTGAGGTTGTCGTAACCTCTCCGACGGCAGCCAGCTTCAGCGGTCAATATCATCGGGGTTCAGACAACTGACCATTTGAAAAGATTAACAGATGTTCTGTCTGGAGGACTGGGGGTCGTGGGTTCGAATCCCGCCGCTCCGACCAATATATCGGGTATTCTACCCTTCCGGATCAACGCTCGCAGCCTGGTCTTGGATGCCCGCGCCATCCGTTGGGTTTCTCGTGCGAATCGGGCTGTGATGGGAGTAGGCGCGGCGCCTTCTCAGACGGGAACGGTCGACCTCAGTGAGCGCCATGGATAGCAAGGATATTGTGCAGAGCTTCGTCACCGAATGCGAAAAGGTGAGGATGGCTCACGATCTCTTCTCAGAGTTGTTCGACCCGGACGATGATCGCAAGCGCAATCTATTTCAGTCGGTCGCGCCAACGACTTTTGGCGACCTGAACGAGATCCTGATTGGTTTCATGCTGCTTCAATTCGCCAAGCTGACCGACCCTGCAACAACGCGGATGCATGCCAACCTGACCTCGAATTTTATCGTGGAGAAGTTGAATTGACCGCGGGAGGTGAGAGATCGCCTGGCTGCCGTCAATGCACGACTGAACAGCTTCCGCGGCCACATCATCGACTATCGAACCAAACGAGGCGCCCACCTCGATCTCGATGCGCACACGTCCAACCCGCGCACTCTGGGCGCATTTCCGCCAGGCGCCGACAGCGCATTCCTTCGCGATCTTGAGGAGTTCATACGGATCGCGATGGGCCACCTGGACCCGAGTCAGCATGTGTCGCTGCAGATCGCGACGTCCGAGGATGTCCACAGTCTGGTCGTGGCGCTGGCGAAGTTCGTTGCCTTCGATCGGTGCCCGACATGCGCGAAGGAAGGTCACGCCAAGGTGCTGGACATCCTCGGACAACCCTTGCGGCCTTCCCCTTACTTCCTTACTTTCCGCCCATGCTCGCCAAGCTCACAGCCAAGAACCAACTAACCTTGCCCAAGCGTGCTCTGGACGCTCTGGGCTTGGACACGCCGCCGACGTACTTTGATGTTGAGATCGGCGATGGACGGATTGTCCTTACACCCGCGCGAATCGGCTCCGCTCATGCCGTCCGGCGCAAGTTGTCCGAACTTGGCATCGCCGATGCGGACGTCGCCGATGCGATCTCCTGGGCACGTCGCCGATCCTGATAGCAGCGACGCCCCAAGTGCGGGCCGTCTTCGACACCAATGTCGTCACTTCTGCCCTGGTCTTCAGCCGCCGTCTTTCCTGGCTCGGTCGGGCCTGGGCTTCCGGCGCCGTAATCCCGGTGGTCTGCCGTGAAACCGCCGGCGAGTTGCTACGTGTTCTGAGCTACCCGAAATTTCGCCTCGATGCGATGGAACGCGAAATCCTGCTGGCCGATTATTTGCCATTCGCCGAGATCGCCGTCCCCCCCAGCCCCTGCCAGTCCTGTCGGCGGCGTGCCGAGACCGTGACGATGCAGTTTTCCTGCACCTCGCCATCGCCAGCCGCGCCGAGCTGCTGGTGAGTGGTGACACCGACCTCACGGTGCTGGCTGGCGCTTACCGCGTAGCGTCGCCGGAGACCCTCAGGCAATTGCTTGGCGGCGAAGTCGGGTAGGCATGCGGCCCTGCTCTTCCCAGTGACAGCGGCGGCGCGTTCGCGCTATTTGCAAAACCCCCCTACCGCAACCGACCACAGCGGCTATTATCCCCGGCATTCTGCAAACCGGCCGTTGAAATCATTGCATTATTTCATGTCTGGGGGACGCGGGGTCGGGGGTTCAAATCCCGCCGCTCAGACCAACAAATTGAATATCGAGGCTAGGCGACGGCAGATCAAGCCGCTGGCGGGGCAGACGATGGTCTACCCCACCAGGCGTCGACAGAGCCGAGTGCTATTGCTGCGCCCGATCATACACAGGAATATTGAGACATTTCCCGGAATTGACCTGATACGGATTCGCCCCGATCACGTCTTTGTTCGCTTCGTAGATCGTCCGCCAGCACGGTTCAGTCCCATCGCCATAAACCTGAAGAGCAATGTCCGACAGAGTGTCACCGTATTTCACGACGTACTGGCAGGGTAGGGTCGGTGGAAATGGAATCCTGAGACATTCACCGGGCCGGATCAGATTCGGATTGTCGCCCACCACGGCCATGTTGGCGTTATAGATGCGACGCCAAAATGGCTCTGTTCCGTTATCATAGAAGTGGAGGGCGATCCCGGAAAGCGTATCGCCTTCCCTCACGACATAGAGCGTTGGATACATTTGCTGTCTCCTTTGACTGGCCGATCTTCGCCGGCCAATGCCATTCATTTCGAAGATCCTCATTGATGCATATGACTCCATTCACATTCATAGCGCTCCGATCACGCACGACCATTGAACTGTCGTGCGCTACGTCGGGAACATGATTGATAGAGAAACGGTTAGCTTCCGCCGAACCGGTTGTCGCCATGATGCTGACTTGTCCATTCCTGCTTGCGCGAGGACTCAACCCGCCGCAATCCAATCGACGACACGTTCGCCGATCATGATCACCGTCGCATGGGCGCCCCCCGATCTCGGAATGCGCGGCATCACCGCCGCGTCCGCCACCCACAAACCCCGGACGCCCCTCACGCGGCAGTACTGGTCGACCACCGCCATCGGATCCGTGTCCGGTCCCATCTTGCAGGTTCCGGACACGTGCCTGGCCGAGCCCACGGTCTGGCGGAGCCAAAGGTCCAAGGCGTCGTTGCTGGCCAGAACGTCATCCGTGGGGTGGATCCGGTGATCGACCACATCCCGGTATGGGTCCCTTTCCAGCAGCCTTACCGCGAACCGCAGACCTTCCCTCACCCGTCGCATGTCGTTTGGATGCTGGAGATAACGATAGTTGAAGGACGGCTGGGTCGAGGGATCGGCCGCGGCCAGTCTGACGTATCCGGCGCCGTCGGGCAGCCCGAGCGTGCACGAGATTCGTGCCACCTGCTCGGGTGGAACATCACCGCTGAGGTACCTGGTGCGGACCCCGGGGATGCGCTCCCGCCGTTCATCGATGACGGTACTGGTCCTCAGCACCATGTCGTTCACCGCGCTCGATCCATCGGCGGTGTAGTGCAGGCAAAAGTGCGCAGCATCGACATGCGCAGCCAGCGAGATGCCATCCTTTACCTTGAAGGTCGTCTGGGCGCTGAGGTGGTTCCACAGGTTCGTGCCCACGCCGGGAAGATGACAAACCGTTGGGATCCCGAATTGCTGCAGTTGGTCCTCAGCGCCGATGCCCGAGAGCATCAGCAGATGGGGCGATCTGATCGCTCCGGCGCTCAGCACCACCCGGTCCGCTGCGACATGGAATACCGTCCCGCCGCTTTCGGCTTCCACGCCGACTGCCCTGCCATGCTCGATCGTGATCTTGCGTACGAACACGCCGCCCCGCACCGTGAGGTTCAGATGGTGGCGCACCGGATTGAGATGCGTCATGGCAGTGCTCATCCGCACGCCGTCCAGGTTGTTCGAGGGCGACACGCCGAGGCCGGCAGGATGCAGGCCATTGGTATCGCTCGTGGTGCTGAACCCGGCCTGCAAACAGGCCGCATGGAATGCCTGTTGGATGGCAGGCCACGGTCCTGACTGACGACGCCTGACCGGCATCGGCCCGTCCGAGCCGTGACAATAATTGTCCTGAATGTCGAGATCGCGCTCCGACTTGCGGAAGTGGGGCAGGACCTTGTCATACGACCATTCGTCGTTGCCGAGCGCCGCCCAGGAATCGAAATCCTCCGGAAAGCCTCGTTGCATCGCCTGACCGTTAATGGACGACCCGCCCCCGATCACCTTGCCCTGCGCCACGTGGATTGCGCCTTGCTCCTCGGTGATGGTGCCCCGCAGGGCCCAGTTGTGCTGGGAGTCCGGGGCCTCGGCAAACCTCGTGTGGCCGAACTTGATTTCGTCCGGAACATTGGCCGGATCAGGGTAATCCGCCCCCGCTTCCAGCAACAGCACGGACAGATGCGGCTTGGCCGCCAATCTTCCGGCCATCACCGATCCGGCCGCTCCCCCGCCTACGATCACCACGTCATACTTCATCTACGGCCCCTTTGTTCTGCGACGTTCCCCGGACACTTGCGTCCATCGTGGCAGCGTCTCGCCTTTGCGCTGCTGTCGCAATACTGGTTTACCATTCCGATTTCGCCACGAGTTTGCAAGCGGACGCCGCTGCCAGCCGGGGGTTGTCTCCGCGGCCCCGCGGCATTAGCTGTTCGACCAGCCAACTCTCTTGCATGGAGGAACCGACGATGAAGGCAACCCTCGACGGCCATCAGATCGCGGCCAGCGACGACATTGTTGAAGCCGGTGGTTATCAGTATTTCCCGGTCTCTGCGGTGCGCATGGAATGGCTGGAGAAGACCGCGAAGACCGACCACGATCTCGAGTGTCCGCACGGCGTGCAGTTCTACGACGTGGTGATCGACGGTGTGCGCCACGCGCGTAACGCCTGGATCTACGAGGCGCCGCAGCCGAAGCTGGCCCAGGTGAAGGACCGCGTCGGGTTCTGGGAAGACGTCGAACTCCGCTAAGGCTACAGCGTCGGCAGCCGGTAGCGGTCCTGCGGATCGTCCCAACCTTTGAACCGCGGCTGCCGCTTCTCGGCGAACGCCGCGCGTGATTCCATCAGGTCGCTTTTGGCGCCATGCTCGTGCAGCGCGGCGGCCAGGTGTTGGTGGTCGGCCGACGGGGCTGGGCGCATCTGCCGCATCATGTGAACGGTGTTGACCCGCGAGGCCGGCGGCAGCGTCAGCAGATGCTCCGCCATAGTGAGCGCGGTCGGCATCAGCTCGTCGGCGTCGACCAGGCGGTTCAGGAAGCCAACATCGAAGAAGCGTTCCGCGGTGAAGCGGAAGCCGAGTGCCATCTCCATCGCTATCGGATACGGCAGGTTGGCGATGTGCCCGTGGTTGTAGCCGCCGAGCAGCCAGCGCTTTGCCTCGGACACCTCGAACACCGCGCCGCGCACCGCGACGCGCAGGTCGGTTCGTTCGACCAGCATGAAGCCGCCGCCCATCGCGAAGCCGTTGACCGCGGCGATCACCGGCTTCTCCAGCGCCCCCGACATGAACGGGTCCTCGACCGCCGGGCGCCGTCCGCCGGGCGCGCCGTCGGCCAACGATTCCTTCATGTCCTCGCCGGCGCAGAAGGCGCGGCCGGTGCCGGTGAAGATCGCGACCTCGAGTTCGTTGCTGTGGCGGAATTCGGTCCACGTCTCCGCGAGCGTGGTGCGCATCTCGTGGTTGAGCGCGTTGAGCCGTTCGGGCCGGTTCATCCGCACCACAATGATCTGGCCGTGGCGCTCGGTTTCGACGACGGACATGATGAAGCTCCTATGACGCCGGGCGTTGCGGAAGGATGAGGCTAGCAGGCGGGCCTCGGGGAGCAAGGTGTGGCTCAAGCGGCCACTCGCTTCTTGGTCGGCGGAACGGTGCATGCCATATCTGACCAACGATTTGGTCAGGAGCTTAAAGTGAAGAACGTCAACCTAGCCGAGGCCAAGGCGAATCTGAGCGCACTGGTCGAACGGGCTGCTGCCGGGGAGCCGGTCCGCATTTTGCGTCGCGGCAAGGCGGTTGCGCAGATCACGGCCATGCCAAGCGAGCGCAACCCGATCGATCCGGCCGCACTGCGTGCGATCACTGACCGCATGCCGCGTCAGGTGCAGGATGCAGGTGCGTTCATGCGGGCCGTGCGCGACGCGGGGAGGTATTGACCCTCTATCTCGACACGTCGCTACTGGTCGCGGCCCTGACCAATGAGGTCTCGACGGAACGCGTGCAGGCTTGGCTTGGCGCGCAGGCACCTGAGACGCTCGCGATCAGCGACTGGGTGATCACCGAAATTTTCGTCGGCGCTGTCGAGCAAGTTGCAGACCGGGCAGATCGGAACTGTCGATCGTGCCGATGCGCTGGCACTGTTCACGCGGCTCAGCGCGAGCAGTTTTGCCATCTTGCCGGTGACAGGCCCGCAATTCCGTATTGCCGCGCGGTTTGCGGACCAGCACGCCGTCGGCCTGCGCGCGGGAGATGCACTGCATCTGGCGATCTGCGCCGATCATGGCGCAACAGCCTGCACACTCGACCAGCAGCTTGGAGAGGCTGGACCGCTGTTCGGGGTGAAGACCATGATGGTCTGACCGATACGGCAATCTCGGTCGAACCCGTAGCTGAATACGGATACGATCACACGTGACGGCTCCAACCACATGACTGGAGGCAATCTCATGGCAACCAACGGGAGGAACGACCAGCGCTCCTTCATCTACCTGGGCCTCGCCGGCGAGACCGGGCGCGGCCGCGAAGTGCACGCCGGCCTCTACCGCCTCGCCGAAGGCGGCAACGAATGGCAGGCTATGCACACCGGGCTGCCCGAGGCGCCGGCGATCCGCGCGCTCGCGGTGCATCCACTGCACCCCGAGATCGTCTATGCCGGCACGCAGTCCGGCCCGTATCGCAGCAACGATCGCGGCGAGCACTGGGAGAAGGTGGACATCGCCGACCACGGCCTGCCGGTGTGGTCGATCACGTTCCACCCGCACGATCCCAAGATCATGTTCATCGGCTACGAGAACTGCGAGATCCATCGCAGCGACGATGCCGGCGAGCACTGGACGCGTCTGCCGGTCAGCGTGCGCTTCCCCGAGATCACCACCGCGCCCGACGCCAATCCGGCCAAGCGCGTGTTGCAGATGGACGCCAGCGTCAACCAGCCGGACCATCTGTACGCTGCGATCGAGGTCGGCGGCACGATCCGCTCCACCGACGGCGGCGAGCATTGGGAAAACCTCAGTCACGGCCAGTATCTCAACGACGATGCGGTGGACATGCACGGCGTGCTGGTGAGCCGCTGGCGGCCCGGCACGGTGATCGGCATCGGCCGCGCCGGCATGTTCCACAGCGTCGACGGCGGCGATCACTGGCGGCACGTGAAGTTGGATCCGATGAATCCGAAAGGGCAGATCTACTGCCGCGAAATCCGTGAGGTGCCGGGCAATCCACGCAAGGTTTTTCTCGCTGCCGGCGCCGGGTTCCAAAGCGACGCCGGTGCGCTGCTGTACAGCGGCGATGGCGGCGATAACTGGTCGCGCGTCGAGATGGGTGTGAAGCTGCCGCACACGCTGTTCGCGCTCGCGTTCGACGAACGGCAGCCGGCGCTGATGTCGGCCGCCACCAACGGGGGCGAGGTGTTCAGCAGCCGCGACGGCGGCGAAAGTTGGTCGGCGCATCCGCCGCCGCCTGGCGGCACGCAGATCTACGCCCTGGCCCGCGGCTGAGCCCAGCATTCCCCCTCCCCTTGCGGGAGGGGGTCGGGGGGAGGGGCCGGACGTGGATTTCGCTCTGACGATCGACCAGCGACACCTACAACAGCGTTGCCTGGAGCTGGCCGCGGAATTCGCCACTCGCGCCTCCGAACACGACCGCGACGCATCGCATCCGACCGAGAATTACGATCGGCTGCGTGCGGAGGGCTTCCTGGAACTCACCATCGGCAAGGAATGGGGTGGCGCCGGCGCCAGCTTCCTTGACCACACGATCGCCTACGAGGCGCTGGGCCAGGGCTGCCCGTCCACCGCGCTGGCGTTCAACATGCATGCCTCGGTCGTCATGCCGGTGCTGCAGAGCGACGAGGTCGGCGGCGCGGCGAAGGAGCTGATCGCCGACCTTGTGGTGCGCCAGCATCGGCTGATCGGCGGCAATTTTTCCGAGCCGGGGACAACAT
Source organism: uncultured Alphaproteobacteria bacterium (assembly GCA_963819855.1). Taxonomy (GTDB): domain Bacteria; phylum Pseudomonadota; class Alphaproteobacteria; order Acetobacterales; family Acetobacteraceae; genus JAMXLO01. Next base: position 429,084 of record CAWFYC010000020.1, on the reverse strand, counting down.
CGTTGGTCGGCGAACGCCCGCTCAGCGCACGGGCGCGGCGTGTCGCGGGCGGCTACAGCATCACCGGGCGGAAGATGTTCGCCTCGATGCTGGAGGCTGCCGATCATGTCCTGGTGATGGCCTATCCCGACGATGCCACCAGCCCGTCAGCCGGCATGCTGTTGCTGGTGCCGCACGGCGCGGCTGGACGCCGCGTCAACGCCAACTGGGATACACTCGGCATGCGCGCGACCCGTAGCGACGCGCTGATCCTGGAGGATTGCCGGGTACCGGACAGCGCGGTGGTTTTCTGTGCCGATGACACCAGGCGGTTCCGTCACGACTATCTGAACTGGTTCTGGGGTTCCTACACCGCGGTCTATCTCGGCGTCGCGGTCGCGGCGTACGACGAACTGCGCCGGGCGATGCATGCGCGACAGCCGCAGGGCTATGCGCAATCGTTGGCGTACCATCCGGATGTGCGCCGCCACATTGCGGAGCTGAGCACCGATCTGGAGGCGGCGCGTCTGATCACCTACCGCTCCGCCTGGCTCAGCGACACCCAGGGACCAACGCCAGAGACCACCGCCGCGTTGTATCGCGCGAAATACATGGTGGGCGAGGCGGTCACCCGCATCACCCGCGTTGCGCTGACCCTCGGCGGCGCACACGGCATCTTCAAAGGCTCGCGCGTTGAGCAGTTGTTCCGCGACGGCGCGATCGCGCCGATCCAGCCGCCGCCTGCGGACTTTTGTCTGTGGAGCATGGGACTTTTCGAATTCGGCCTCGATCCGGCGGATGTTCTGCCGCCGATGAAGCCGCTCTGACAAAAGGATACGGCAATGCAGATCCAGACGGTGCTTGGGCCGATCGGCCTCGACGACCTCGGGCGGACATTGATGCACGAGCATCTGTTCATCGCGTTTCCTGGCGCCGAATTCGATCCTTCCGCGGCGTTCGACCGCGCGTCGTTCATCACCGAAGCGGCACGGCGGCTGACGCAGTTGCGAGTCGAGCACGGCGTGCGCAGCTTCGTCGATCCGTGTCCGATCGAACTCGGCCGCGATGCCGCGATGATGGCGGAGATCGCCGAACGCGCGGAGATGAACGTCATCTGCACCACCGGCTTCTACTTCGAGGCGATGGGCCTGCCGGTGTACTGGCGGGCGCGAACGGTGGACGAGATCGCCGAACTCTACATCCGCGAGATCACCCATGGCATCGGCCGCACCGGCGTGCGTGCCGGCGCGATCAAGGTCGCCACCGGTGCACCTGCGATCACGCCGCTGGAGGCGAAATTCCTCGAGGCTGCCTGCATCGCGCAGCGTGCGACCGGCGTGCCGATCATTACTCACACGCAGGACGGCGTGTGCGGCCCCGAACAGCAGGAAGCGTTCCGTGCCGGCGGCGTCGAGCTGCATCGCTGCCTGATCGGCCATTGCTGCGGCAACGCCGATCCTGCGTACCATCGCCGCGTCTGCGAAGGTGGTTCGTATATCGGCTTCGATCGGATCGGTATTGCGCGGCTCCAGCCGGACGAGGTGCGCGCCGACAACCTGGTGAAGCTGGTGCGCGCAGGCTACCGCGCCAGCATCATGATGAGCCAGGACCGGCATTGCGGCTGGCTCGGCAAGCTGTTGCGGCAGCCGACACCGGAGGAGCAGGCGCGGATTGATCGGCTCCAGGCGGTCGGCGACTGGCCGCCGCCCTACACGTATCTGTTCACCGACTTCGTGCCGATGCTTCGCGAGCGCGGACTGAGCGACGGCGAGATTTTCGCGATGCTGGACGACAATCCGCGTCGTTTCTTCGCCGGCGAGCCGTTGCCGCTGCCCAATATGTAACGCCAGCCGCCGTCCATTTTCGCGCAGGCGGGAACCCAGGGCGGACTTTCAGGTGCTGGTGCATTGGCTCTCGCCGTCGCGGGGAAGACGTCAGTTCGCGTGCGGCAGCGCGGCTTCGATGATCTGCACGGCCCGCCCACGATCGCCGCCGCCCAGCGCTTGCAGTGCCTGCCCGATCTCGCCGACCAACGGACTCTTGTCCACCGCGTTGGTCTGGAACAGCGGCACCGAACGGTCGAGTGCCCGCGTCTCAGCCATCTCCAGTGCCTGCTGCGCCTCGCCGGTCCGTCCGAGCAGCAGCGCGGAGCGGGCCGCCACCAGGTAATCCCGCACCGAGGCATTCTCGCCGATCGGCGGCGACGGCAGATTCGGTGCGATCGCCGACGTGGTGTCGCCAGGGGCAATGTTGGAGGCCTTGTCGGACAGCGGCAACGACGATCCGGTGCCGATCTCGTTGCCAGGCCGCGCACCGGTCTCCGGATTGACACCAGACGGCAGCGGCTGCGCCGAAGCTACCATTGGAATCATGCCGACCAGCACCACAGCCAATTCCACGGCTCGCCGCATCATCATGGCTCCACCACCAGCACAGGCACGCCGCGCGACGCTGCGATATGCGCGGACACCGCGGCATTATCCGTACCGCACGCGCCGCGCGCCAGCACCACCAGACGCTCACTGCTGGTGCCCAGTCCTTGCACCACATCCTCCGGCGTCACGCTCGCCACGAAGCGGGTAATGGTGCGGTGCGACGGCAGACCCGCGGTACGCGCCTGCTCGACCGCGGCCTTTGCCAGATCGGGCGCGCCCCGGATCAGCAGCAGCAGCGCCTCGCCCGCCGCGACCGCAATGCGCGCTGCGATGCCGAGCGCAGGATCCGATTCCGCGCACACGACAGTCGCCACCGGACCCGTGCGCCGCGCCAGCGCCTGCGGCACCAGCATCACCGAGGCGGCACAGCCATGCGCCGCCTCCAGCCAGCGCGCCGTGGCGTGCACCAGGCGTTCCGCCGGCAGCCGTGGCTGCGCTACCACGATGATGTCACCGGCCTGCGACGTGGCCGCGACGAACAGTGCCGGATCGCCGCTGATGATCTCGAACAGCCGCGTGATCCCCAGCGCGGCCGCGGCCTCGTCCAGCAGACGTCGCGCCTCGGTGGCCGCGGCGCGCTGCTCTTCGGCGAGCCGATGGCGATCCAGCCGCTCCCACGATCCGGTGCCCAGGCGGAACTCGCGGATGAAGGGCAGCGTCGCCAGCTCGGGCAGCGCTGCGTCTTCCAGGAACACGCCGTGCAGCACGACGCCTAGCATCTGCGCGAGTTCCGCTGCCGCGCGGATGGTCACCCGTTCAGCCGCGCCGTGACGCAGATGCAGGATGACGCGGTGCAGCCGCGGTTCCCTCGCCATGATCAGCTCCCGTCCGGCGCGTCGCGGCCGAACGCCTGCCGCGCCTTGGCAAATGCGGCGAGCCGGTCCTCCACCTTCCGGTTCACACTGTCGTCCGGATACCGGCCGTCATCGCCGCGTTCGCCCGCTTCGTGCCCGGTCAGCAGCCGGATGCCTTCGTCGATCGTGTGCACCGGATAGACCGCGAAGCGACCGGCGGCACAGGCCTCCACCACATCGGCGCGCAGCATCAGGTGCTGGGCGTTCGAATGGGGAATCAACACACCTTGCGTGCCGGTCAGCCCACGCGCGGCGCAGACATCGAAGAAGCCTTCGATCTTTTCATTGACGCCGCCGATCGCCTGCACCGTGCCGTGCTGATCGACCGATCCGGTCACCGCGAGGTCCTGCCGCAACGGCAGCTCCGCCAGTGCCGACAGCAACGAATACAGTTCCGCCGACGAGGCGCTGTCGCCGTCGACGCCGCCATAGGACTGCTCGAACACCAGGCTGGCGTACAGCGACATCGGCACGTCCAGTGCGTAGCGGCCGGCGAGGAAGCCGCTCAGGATCAGCACGCCCTTGGAATGCAGCGGTCCGCCGAGTTCCACCTCGCGCTCGATATCGACGATGCGGCCGGTGCCGGGACGCACGCGCGCGGTGATCCGCGTCGGCCGGCCGAAGGCGTGACCCGCGAGCGCCATGACGCTGAGGCCGTTGACCTGACCCACGCTGCTGCCGCTGGTGTCGACCAGCGCGATATCGCGCAGGATCATCTCGCGACCGCGTTCCTCGATGCGCGACGCACGCCGGCGCTGCTGCGCGATCGCCTCATCGACGCAGCCGCGTGTCACCACATCGCGCCCTGACTGCGCCGAGCAGTGCGACGCCTCCGCCACCAGGTCATGGATGCTTTCGACCAGCAGCGTCAGCTTGCTGGAATCGTCGGCCAGCCGCGCCGCGTGTTCGATCACCCGTGCCACGCCGCCGCGATCGAGCGGCAGCAATCCGGCATTCGCCGCGATCGTGCCGATCAGTCGCGCGATCATCGTTTCGCTGGCCGGCGAGCGATCGACGTCATCGTCGAAGTCGGCGAGCACCTTGAAGTGCTGCGCGGTATCCGGATCGGCCGAGACCAGCGCGTAGTACAGCATGCGGTCGCCGAACAGCACCACCTTCACCTCGAGCGGGATCGGATCGGGTTCCAGCGTTACCGTCGTCGTCATGCCCATGAACCGTGCGGGGTCCTCGATCACGATCTCCTGGCGGAGCAGGGCGCGTTTCAATGCCGCCCAGCTCAGCTGCTCGCTCAGCAGGTTGCGCAGATCGATCATCAGCGCGCCGCCATTGGCGCGGTGCAGGCTGCCCGGCTTGATCAGCCGGAAGTTGGTCACCAGCGCGCCCTGTATCGCGAGATGCTCGATGCGGCCGACCAGGTTGCTCAGTGTAGGATGCACCTCCTCGACGATCGGGGCGCCGGCTTCGCCGTCCGCGGTGGTGACGAACACGTTGACTTCGTAGCGATCGAATACACTGCCGGGGCGCGCGGCGCTGTCTTCGCCGGGCGTCTGCGGCGCGACGAACAGCGCGACGTTTGCCAAAATGTCGGCGTGGATTGCTTCCAGGTGCTGCACGACCTTCGGGAGGTCGGCGAACTGCGCCTTGCACTCCTCGATCGGCTGCGCAATGACGCGGCTGGCGGTGTCACGATCCAGCGTACGCATCGCGTCGCGCTGTTCGCGCTCCAGCCGAGGCAGCACGCGCAGGGTCTCTTCCAGGTCCTTTTCCAGCTCCTCAATGGACGTCTGCGCCGCTTGCTGGCGTTCCGCCGGCCACGCGTTGAAGTCGGCGGGCGGCACGACCTGGCCGTCCTTCATCGGCGCCATGGCGAAGCCCATCGGCGTGCGGACGATCGCGATGTCCTTCGCAGTCGCCTTGTCGCGCACCGCGGTGAACGCGCGCTCGTTGCGACCGCGCGTCGCCTGCTCGATGCCGCTGCGGTGTTTCTGGTAGTCCTCGCTTTCGAACGCCGCGGGCAACGAGACCTTCAGGTCGTCGATCAGCCGGTCCAGCGTCTTGTCCAGCACCGGCGCCCGGCCGGGCGGCAGCGCGATCGCCACTGGCCGATACGGGGTGTCGAAGTTGTTGACATAGACCCAGTCCGACGGCTTCGGGCGTCTGGCCGCGGCGTCTTCCAGCAGCGCACGGACCGACCCCTGAATATGCGCGCCGTTCGCGCCGATGGCGAAGATGTTGAAGCCGCGTACCGCCATCTCGGTGCCGAAGCGGATCGCCTCATGCGCGCGTGGCTGGTCGGCATAATCGCGCAGCGGGGCGAGCTCCCGCGTGGTCTCGAAGCCCAGCGCTGCGATGTCGGCTTGGCGGTACAGCCGATCCGGCGGGAGCGGCGAGGTGGGCGCGCTGGCTGGCATTAGCCATCCTGGCGCGCCTGCCCGCGCGCGGCAAACCTGCCGGCGTGGTGTCAGGCGTAAGCCGGGCGGGTGGCGCGATCCAGGCGGGATGTCAGGTAGCCCAGGTGGCGCAGCATCAGCGGCAGTTCCGGGCGCGGGGGTAACGGGGCGTGGTGGAGAATGCCAAGCCATTGCTGCCAGTCGCTCTGCGACAGTCGCAACTCGTCGCGCAGTCTGGCGTTGTCGACGCCTGCCTGCTCGGCCAGGCCGAGCAGAAGGTTTATCTCCTTGCGGGCGATTTCCGCTGCTTGCGGCGGTCCAGGCTCTGGCATGACACGTCCCCTGTTTCGTTCTCTGGTGACGGGCATGATGGGCCGAAATGCCGGCAAGTCGTTGAAGTAGGTCACACATTCAGCCGAAATCTGTGCCAATTTCGCCTGCAATCGGCCCAATCGGAGAACGGCCAGAAGCACCCGCCGCTGTGCGGTCCGTTATGGCCGGTGCCGCCGTTCGCAGGACAGCCGAGCGGTTGCGGATCGGCGAGTCCTCGCGCGACACTGGGCAGGCCCTTGCCGGCTGGGCAGATGGTTCACTTCTGCACTTCGGCGGTCCGCGCGGAAGTGCTTTCCGCAACGCCCCGTGGCGAAGGAGCGCCGTCCAGTCCCTGGCCTCGATGAGCCATTTGCACCAACTCTTTCATTGGGATCATCGGTTTGCCGGTTTGACTTTGCATTTGCCAAATGGTGAACGGTGTCATGGGACCGGCAGGTCCATTGCCGTTTGACCCTGGATTCGATTGGGGCGCCGCCGTGCCCATCCCCATCGCAAGCGCGAAAGCGGCTGCAATCATGGTTTTCATGTCGATCGATTTCCTTCGCTGGAAGCGCCCGACACATGCGGTTCGCGACCGGCGGATTGAATTCCGTACGCGGTTACAAGTTTGCTAAATTGCGATGACAGCGCAGGGTTTAGTTAGATCACGATCTGGCTAGGTTCGCAGTCCAGCACTGCCATTTTCCGGGCCGGTCACCCAGGTGCGCTCGCGACTTCCGCGCACGAATACAGCGAGAAGGCGCACGATCATACCAAGACTGCGACTGCTCACGGTCATTCGCACAAGTGACGACGGTGGCACAGAAGGGAGCCTGAGGCGTTCACCCGTTCCTCGCGCGGATCGTGACCCCCGTTCGGTGCGATCGCCTTGCTTGACTCGCCGGCGTCGGTGCGTCGGCATGACGGTTGGTTATGCGCGGCTCGCGGAGCTGTGGGAGGGCGTCATGGCGAGGTTTGTGATCGCACCGCATATGCGGCTGCACGAGTGGGTGGCGGAGGAGAAGGGCTATTTCACCGAAGCCGGGCTCGATTACGAGTTCCGCGACGAACTGCGTTCGCCGAGCGGGCGGCGGCACGATCTCGGCGACCGGGTCGGCGCGTATCAAACGATCGAGAAGGGCCGTGAGTCCGATGTAAGCTGTGCCTGCCACTGGACGGTGAACGTCGCGGCGTCGGTGGGACACGGCAAGCTGTATTCCGACTGCTATTCGGTGGCGCCGGCTGGCATCTTCGTGCCGGCGGGCTCGCCGGTCACCACGCCGGAGCAGCTTGCCGGCGTGCCGATCTCCGTTGGCTTCCAGTCGGGCAGCCACTATTCGGCGATCCAGGCGCTGGAGCAGTTCATGCCGCTCGCCGACATCAGTCTCTCGTTCGCCGACGGGCTGCTGTTCCGGCGGATGGAGAAGCTGATCGATGGCGAGGCACTCGCGGTGTCGCTGTTCAGCGGTCCCTACTACTTCGCCGAGCAGCTTGGCTTCCGCAAGGTGATCGACACGACGTTCATGATGGCGTCGATGATCACCGGCGAGCCAGACCTTGAGGATGTGCGTCGCTACTTCGGTGCGTTGCGGCGGGCGCAGCACGATATCGATCTGCGCCCGGAGCGGTATACCAAGCATTACCGGAACGAGTTTCCCGAGCGGTTCCTTGCGGTGATGGACACGCGCCGCTGGGGCCCGGGCGAGCGGCTGGTGTTCGAGCCTTACACCAAGGACGTGTTCGAGCAGGCGTTCAACTGGATCGCCGAGAGGGAGATCTTCCCTCCGGGGCAGATGGGTGCGGGAAACTACGAAAGCGCCGTGCTGTCGCTCGCGGGGGCCTGAAGGCATCCCGGCATTTCCCCCTCCCCCTGAGGGAGGGGTTGGGGGAGGGGGCGTTGCCAGTACAGCGTGGTCCCCTCCCCCAACCCCTCCCGCAAGGGGAGGGGGGAAGATAATTTGCATCGCCCTTGCACCGCATGACGTGAGACTGTTGACGGCCCGGGTCCGCGTGCTATCTATAACCACGAAGTGTAGCCAAGGCTACATTCTGTGGGAGCGGGTGCATAGTATGGTCACGGCTGCATGAGCGTAAGCCTTACCGATCGTACGGTTGCCGCCGGCCGCGAGGCGCTGGCTGGCCGCCGCCGCGGCCTGCGCGGCTTCCTGCCGTTCGCCGGCCCCGCGGTGATCGCCTCCGTCGCCTACATGGACCCCGGCAACTTCGCCACCAACATCCAGGGTGGCGCGCAGTTCGGCTATCTGCTGCTGTGGGTCGTCCTGTTGGCCAACGTCGTAGCCATGCTTTTCCAGGCGCTTTCGGCCAAGCTCGGCATCGTCACCGGACAGAGTCTGGCACAGCTCTGCCGAACGCATTTCCCCCGCCCGCTGGTCTACACCATGTGGGTCGCCAGCGAGGTCGCTGCGATGGCAACCGACCTCGCGGAGTCGCTGGGCGCCGCCATCGGGCTGAGCTTGCTGTTCGGCCTGCCGCTGCTGACCGGCCTGCTGATCACGTTCTCTCTGACCTACGCCATGCTGCTGCTACAGGGCCGCGGCTTCCGGCCGATCGAGATGCTGATCGCGGCGTTCATCGGGGTGATCGCCGTCAGCTATCTGATCGAGTTGATCGTCGCGCCGCCCGACTGGCGCCTGTTCGCCTTCCATGCCGTGGTGCCTCGGCTTGCCGGTCCGGACAGCGTCGTGCTGGCGGTTGGCATTATCGGCGCCACTGTGATGCCGCATGCGATCTACCTGCATTCCAGCCTGACCCAGGGCCGCATGCCGGCGCGCACCGACGCCGAGCGCCGGCGCGTCATCGGTTACTCCAATCGGGAGGTGCTGTTCGCCCTCGGCATCGCCGGCCTGGTGAACATGGCGATGCTGGCGATGGCTGCCCGGGTGTTCCATCCGGACCACGTCGACGTCGCCTCGATCGAGACCGCCTATCACACGCTGCTGCCGCTGCTCGGTGTCGGCGCAGCGGCGGTGTTCATGGCCTCGCTGCTGGCGTCCGGGCTGTCGAGTTCCGTGGTCGGCACGATGGCCGGCCAGACCATCATGCAGGACTTCGTCGGCTTCCGCATTCCGCTGTCGGTGCGCCGGCTGGCCACCATGATCCCGGCGGTGATCGTGGTCGCAATCGGCGTCGATTCCACTCGGGCGCTGGTGCTGAGCCAGGTGGTGCTGAGCCTCGTGCTGCCCGTGCCGATGATTGCGCTGCTGGTGCTGTCCGGTCGGCGCGATGTGATGGGCAGCTTCGTCAGTTCGCGCCTCACCCGAGTGTCCGCGGTGGTCGCCGCCGTGGTGGTGCTGGCGCTCAACCTGATGCTGCTCTTGCAGACAATCGGCGTAACGGTGTCTGTTCCCGGTTGAACTGACCACCTCGCAGGAGTCGCCGTGGCAAGTCCGCCGGGGGTGCGGCGTGCCGACCTGCCGGCCGAGCCCACTCAGGCGCGGCGGTTCGGCAAGGCGCGCACCGCGCAATCCGGTGCGTTGCACGAGGACTATGTCGAACTGATCTCCGACCTGCTGGCGAATGGCGGCGAGGCGCGGCCCACCGACATCGCCCGACGTCTGGGTGTCTCGCACGCCACCGCGATCAAGACCATCGGGCGGCTGAAGCGCGAGGGCCTCGCTGTGGCCAAGCCGTATCGCGGCGTGTTCCTGACCGCGGCGGGCGAGAAGCTGGCGGAACGGGTGCGGGCGCGGCATCGCATCGTGGTCGATCTGCTGCTGGCGGTCGGCGTGCCGGCCGAGGCCGCCGAGCAGGACGCCGAAGGCATGGAGCACCACGTGTCGGACACCAGTCTGGCGGCGTTCGGCCGGTTCCTGCGGAGGAAGCAATGACCGTGCATGACCATTCGCGTTGGGGTCCCGCCGATCAGATCGGCGCGGGCAATCTGCTGACGGTGGAGAAACGCCTCGCCGCGTTACGGTCGGTGCGCGACGGCCGGGTCTATGACGTAAGCCACGAGATCGGTGCCGGCGCGCCATTCATGGCGCCGAACCAGACGCCGTTTCTGCTGTCGATCTGGGCGTCGTGGCGTGACTCGATCAAGCGCCGTCGCGCGCTCGGCGCCACCAACGATGCCGGTGCCAATGTCGAACGCATCGAGATGACCGCACATGTCGGCACCCATATCGACGCGCTGGGACATTTCTCCAAAGGCGACCGGCTGTACAACGGATTGTCGGCTGCCGATACCGTCACCGACTGGGGGCTGGAGCGGCTTGGCATCGAGCATGCGCCGCCGATGATCACGCGTGGCGTGCTGTTGGATGTCGCCGGCTGCGACGGCGGGCAGCACCTCAATCCTGGTCGTGTGGTCACGCCCGATGAACTGGCGCGCGCCGAGGAAGCGGCCGGTGTGTCACTCGAGTCGGGCGACATCGCACTGATCCGCACCGGCTGGGGGCGCTATTTCGGCATCGACAACACGCGGTATCTCCAAGGCGAGCCTGGCGTCGACCTGCCCGGCGCACGCTGGCTGATCGATCGCGGCGTGGTGGCGATCGGCTGCGACAACATGGCGGTCGAGGTGTTGCCCAACCCGAACCGCGGCATCTCCATGCCGGTGCACCAGCACGCGCTGGCCGAGGCGGGCGTGTATCTGATCGAGAACCTGGCACTGGACGAACTGGCGCGCGACGCGGTGGGAAGCTTCTGCTTTATCCTGTTGGCGACCAAGTTCCGCGGCGCGACCGGATCGCCAGTGCGGCCGGTGGCAATGGTGTGAACGGACCGATGGGTTTCGCTGCGCTCTACCCATCATCCTCCTAACGAGCGAAATCCCGCATCACCTTCAACGCCTGCTCGAGATCGGCGATCAGGTCCGCAACATCCTCGAGTCCGATATGCAGCCGCACCAGCGGCCCCTCGAACCTGCTCGGGCTTGCCGTCCGGGTCACAAATCCCGTTGTCGGCAACGCCAGAACTCTCGAAACCGCCCCATGACGCCCCGATGCCGAACAACTCCAGCGCCTCGACCAACGCGTGCGTGCTCTCCACCGAATACGCCGGCTTGAACTCCACGCCGAACAGGCTGCACGCGCCGGTGAAATCGCGCTTCCAGATCGCGTGACCCGGCGCACCAGGCAACGCCGGATGCAGCACCTGCCTCACCTCCGGCCGCCGGCTCAGCCAGTGTGCCACCTCGATGCCGCTGTCCATCTGCTGCGCCAGCCGCACACCCATCGTGCGCATGCCGCGGAGCGTCAGCCAGCAATCGTCCGGGCTGGCATATTGACCCAGCCCGCGCATTGTCGTGTGCAGCGTATGCCAGTCTTCGTCTGCGTTCACTGTGACGCTGCCGATCAGAATATCCGAGTGCCCGGCTGGATATTTCGTCGCCGCCTGGATCGACACATCGACCCCGTGCTTGAACGGCTGGAAGTGATGGATGCCCCAGGTGTTGTCCATCAGCAGTTTCGCTCCGCGGGCATGCGCGACGCGCGCGATTGCCGGGATGTCCTGTACCTCGAAGGTGTGGCTCCCCGGGCTTTCAGTATATACAACCGTGGTGTTCGGCCGCATCAGGTCGCCGATGCCCGCCTCGTCGATCAGCGGATCGTAGTAGGTGGTTTGCACGCCGAAGCGCTTCAGCACGCCGTTGCAGAAATTGCGCGACGGCCCATACGCGCTGTCCGGCATCAGGCAGTGATCGCCGGACTTCAGGAACGCCAGCAGCGGCGTCGTCACCGCCGCCAGGCCCGAGCACACGATGGCGCAGCGCGTGCCGCCCTCCACCTCGGCGATCACATCCTCGAGCGCCCAATGCGTCTCGGATCCACCCAGGCCGTAGGCCAGCACCCGCTTATCGCGCTTCGACTGGAGCGCACGGCGTTCCGCCATCGTCGGCGTCAGTACCGTCGAGCCGCGCAGCAGCGGCGGATTGACGAAGCCGTGCACGTGTTTGCCCGCGCGGCCGGTGTGCGAAAGCTTGGTGCGGAAGCCGCGCCTGGCGGTATCGGTCATGCCCGAGTGGTCTCCACCGGTGTGTCGGAGCGGCCGCCCCATTCGGTCCACGATCCGTCGTACACGGCTCCCTCCGGCAGTCCGGCGATGCGCAGGCCGAGGGTCAGGATGCAGGCTGTGACGCCCGAGCCGCAACTCGTCACCACTGGCCGCGCGCCATCGACCCCTGCCGCTTGCAGGCGGGCCCGCACGGCGTCCGCGGAGCGGAACGTGCCGTCGGGGTTCAGCAGATCGGTGTAGGGCAGGCTTGCCGAGCCGGGGATGTGACCGCTGCGCATGCCGGCGCGCGGTTCCGGCACCTCGCCGGTGAAGCGGCCGGCAGCACGGGCGTCCAGCACCAATTCCGCCTGGGTTTTTACGTTGCCCAGTACGTCGCCGACGCCACGCAGGCGTGCCGCGCGATAATCGGGCCGATACGTGACAGGCCGCGGCGCGGCCGGCTCGCCGATTTCCGTCCCGCGTCCCTCGCGCTGCCATTTCGGCAGACCGCCATCCAGCACCGCGGCATTATCGTGTCCGAACAGGCCCATCAGCCACCAGCCGCGCGCGGCGGACGCCAGGCCCTTCTGGTCGTAGAACACCACGCGCGAGGCATTCGACACACCCAACCCGCCGATCAGTGTTCCGAAGCGGCCGGGGGTGGGGACCATGTGGGGGAGATCGGTGTCCGGGTCGGCGATCACGTCGATGTCGAAGTACCGCGCGCTTGGGATGTGCGCGCGCAAGAACTCGGCGTGGCCGTCCTTGTTCTCGTTCGGCAGGTATTTCGTTGCGTCGAATACCACGATGTCCGGCTTGCCCAGCTCCGCCGCAAGCCATTCGGTCGTCACCAGCGGTCTCATTGTCGTCCTCCTTTGCCGCGGCCGGCGATGCAGTGTCCCAGGGGGCTACCGGCCTGTCATTCCATCGTTCGCGGATCCTCGACGTCGACCCGCACGTGTTCGGTGGGCTGCGGTGTTGCCGTCATCACGCATACGCCATCGGGCGCCTCGAACTGGTGCCAGGTGTTGCGCGGCACGATCGCCACCATCCCGCTGCGCAGCGACACCGACTGCCGACCCTCCGCGGTCATGAGGTGCAGTGTCGTCGCGCCATCGACGATCTGCACGATCTCGTCACCCTGCGGATGCCGCTCCCAGGCGCTCGTGCCGGCGAATCGGGCGGCGAAGATAGCGCCGTCGCGATAGGGCGCCAGCCGTGCAAAGGCACCTTCGCGTTCGGCCTCGGACGAGGTCGGGGTGCGGTCCTTGAGCATCGTCAGACTGGCGAACTCGGCCTTGAGGTCAACAACGGGGATCATGCCTTCCTCCGCACTCGGAATGTACGGCGAGCTTAGCGATACGCTGATCGGAACGGGAGCGGCAATTTGCTGGTCGCTTGTTCCATCATGGACGGCCGGCGGGTCCGGCCATGCGATCGGTCCTCGGCTGGCCGATGATGTGGTGCACGCTGTTTCCGAGCTGGTCGGGGTAACATAGTCTCGCTGACCCCGGTGCGTGGGAAATCGCGGTCAGCGGGCGACAGAAAGGGACACGGCTCACATGGGATGGTTCGCGCGGATCGATCGGTTCAGCAGCGGCCATATCATGACCCGTTCGGCACAGGCGCACTCGCCGCCGGCTTCCGCCTGCATTGACATGCGCTTGTTCCGCGCCGCTCTGGTCGTTATCGCGTTGCTGCCTGGTGTGGCCGGGTGCGCCGATTACGATCCACCCGTCCAGGGTGATCACACCTCGGAACAGTACAAAACCGATCTCGAGAAATGCCGCACGACATCCACCGAGGCCGTGCGCCTCAAAAATGCCGCTACCCCTGGGCGTTGGATCATTTCCCCCATCACCGGGCCGCCGGCAGTGCGTGCCGCGATCCGGACCTGCATGGAGGGTAAGAAGTATGTGCTGGAGAATGCGCCCGATTGACAACAGGCCTGGCGCGTCCATCCATGGTGACGGTTAGTCGGGTGTCGCCCGTGACACCCCCGGACCGCGGACGCGAAGAAGAAGCGATGGCATGATGCCCGGTCTGCGCGAGTGGGTGTTCTCGGCGAAGACGTTCGCCAGCGCCATGATCGCGCTCTACATCGCATTCCGCATGGACCTCGACCGGCCGTGCTGGGCAATGATGACGGTCTATGTCGTCGCCCAGCCGCTCACCGGCGCGATGCGCTCGAAGTCGCTCTACCGCTTCGCCGGCACCGCCATCGGTGCCGTAGTGGCAATCGCGCTGGTGCCCAATCTGGTTGCCGCGCCCTTTCTGCTGACTGCTGCGCTCGCGCTGTTCGTCGGCCTGTGCATCTACTTCGCGCTGCTCGACCGTACGCCGCGCAGCTATCTGTTCCTGCTTGCCGGCTTCACCGCAGCGATCATCGGCCTTCCCAGCGTCGATGCGCCCCAGTCAGTGTTCGCGACTGCAATCGCGCGGCTCGAGGAAACGACTCTGGCGATCGGCTGCACCACCGTCATCGGCGCCATCGTCTTCCCCCGCCCGCTTGGGCCGGCGCTGCTGTCGCGGATCGACGCGTGGTTCGGCAGCGCTCGAAGCGGGTGCATTGCGGTGCTGTCCGGTCGGCCGGACGACGAGGCCTTTGGCATTGTGCGTCGCTCACTCGCGGCGGACGCGGTCGAGATCCGCATGCTGACCACACACCTGGCGTTCGACACCTCGAACCTGCAGGCCGCTACCCAACCGATCGGCCTGCTCGAGCGGCGTATTCTGCTGCTGTTCCCTGTGCTGAGCGCGATCGGTGATTACCTCGCTGCGCTGCGCACCGCGGGCGGGATCTCACCCGGCGTGCAGGCACTGACCGACCGGCTCGCCGCGTGGGTTTCGGCAGCCGACAGCGCGCCGCAACAGGAAGCGGCGCAGCTGCACGCGGAGATCGAACAAGCCGAACCGCCGATCGGACCCAACTCCGGTTGGGATGCGATCGTACTGACAGCCCTGTTGGTGCGGCTGCGCGACCTCACCGATATCGTGCATGACGCGCGAGCCCTGCGGCGCCAGGTTGAGAACGGAGACCCGCAACTGCCCCAGCTTGCATTGCCGCACGGCGTCGCCCTCGGCGCCGCACGGTATCGCGACCACGGCATGGCCCTGCTCTCCGGACTTTCCGCCGCGCTGACCGTCGGCGTGATCTGCGCGTTCTGGATTGCCTCGGCGTGGCCGGCGGGCGGGGTGGCGGCGATGATGGCGGCCGTGGGCTGCAGCTTCTTCGCCGCCCAGGACGATCCGGCACCGATGATCCTGCAGTTCCTCCGGCTCATCCTGATCGCGCTGACAATCTGTGCCGCCTATCTGTTCGTTGTCCTGCCGATGGTGGACACCTACGCCATGATGATGCTGGTGTTCGCGCCGACCTTCCTGGTGCTGGGGGTGATGATAGCCGTGCCGGCCACGAACTTCACCGGCATGGCCATCGCGGCGAACGTTGCCGGGTTGCTCAGCCTCGCCGATGTCTACAACGCTGATTTCACCACCTTTGCGAACAACTCTCTCGCCACCGTGGTCGGCATGGGAACTGCCGCCACATTCACGCGCATCGTTCGCTCCGTCGGCGCGGTATGGAGCGCGCGGCGCCTGCTGCGCGCCAATCGCAGGGACCTCGCCCGCGTCGCGGCCAGCCAGGGCGCCTTCGATCAGCCGACCCTGACCGCGCTGATCATCGACCGGCTGTGCGAGCTGGCACCGCGTCTCGCCGCATCGGACGCGCACGCGGACAAGGCAGTCGCCGATGCCCTGATCGATTTGCGTATCGGTCTGAACGTGCTCAACCTGCAGCGGGACAGCGCGGCGCTGCCTGCCGGGGCGCGCGTCACCATTGCCCGGACGCTGGAGGGCGTCGCCGGTCACTTCCGGCACCGCGCGTCGCGACGGGCCGATGACACATTGCGCGCGGACATCGACCGCGCCATCGTCGCGGTCACGTCGGTTTCCGGGGCACGCACCCGCAATCTGCTGCTGGAGCTTGTCGGCATCCGCCACAACCTGTTCCCGAACGCGCCGCCGTACCAACCGCACCCGGACATGGTACACGTCGCATTGCCGGCGGGCGCGCCGGCGTGATCAGCGAGCTCAACATCTACGGCATGCTCATCCCGCCAATGCTGCTCTGGTTCGGCGAGGCGCTGCTGATCTCCGCCCTGCTGCGCCGCATACTCGGCTGGCTCGGCGCCTATCGTTTCGTCTGGCATCGGCCGCTGTTCGACCTCGCGCTGCTGGTCATTCTGCTGGGCGGCGTCGTTGCCGCGCACGCAAGGTGGCTGCCGCAGTGACGCTGGCACCGCTCATGGGCCGCATGGCGGTCACACTGTTGGTCGCGGTTGTCGCCGCGGCCATCGGCTGGCAGCTCTGGGTCTACTACATGGAGGCACCCTGGACCCGCGACGGGACGGTACGGGCCGATGTGGTGAAGGTTGCACCGGACGTTTCCGGCTTGGTCAGCGACGTGCTGATCGCCGACAACCAGGTGGTTCACCAGGGCGAGGTGCTGTTTCACATCGATCCGGTGCGGTTCCAGCTTGCCTTGCAGCTGGCTGAGGTCAGCGTGACGGCCAAGCAGGCCGCCGCGCAGGAAGCCGCGCGGGAGGCTACCCGTTATCGCGATTTGACCAATCTCGAGGTCTCCACCGAAGAGAGGCAGCAGAGCCAGGCCAAGGCGGTCGAGGCGGCCGCGGCCTATCAACAGGCGGTGGTCGATCGCAACGTGGCCCAGCTCAACCTTGACCGTTCGGAGGTCCGGGCGTCGGTCGATGGCATCGTCACGAATTTCAGCATGCGGCCCGGCGACTACGTGACCGCAGGCGTTGCTGTGTTTGCGCTGGTCGATACCGGCAGCATCTACGTCGAGGGCTATTTCGACGAAACCAAGCTGCCGCAGATCCAGGAAGGCAACCGCGCGCGGGTGCGGCTGATGGGCGAGAGCCAGCTCATCGAGGGCCACGTGCAAAGTATTTCTGGCGGCATTGCCGACCGTCAGCGTCAGGGCAGCAGCGACATGTTGGCCAATGTCACCCCGACCTTCAGTTGGGTTCGACTGGCGCAGCGCGTGCCGGTGCGTATCGCTCTGGATCACGTCCCGCCCGGCGTCCGCCTTCTGGCGGGCCGCACCGCCAGCGTCGAGGTACTGGTGAACGAGCCGCGAGGCGCCTCGTCGCCTTGACAGCGTGCGGCGCGGGACTGCACACGCCGTTGATCCCCCAACCGCCCAGGACCAGCCGATGCCGCAGACCCACGTTGGACGTTCCGAGGACCTTCTGGCCGAGCTGGCGACCTGGGTAACGATGGAAACTCCCACCACGGATCCTGCCTCGGTCAATCGCCTGATGGATCTGGCCGAAGGGGAGCTGGCACGTGCCGGTGCTGCGCTCACCCGCATTCCCGGCCGCGGCGGCTTCGGCGACAACCTGATCGCCCGTACCCCGGGCGAAGGCAAGCCGGTGCTGGTGGCCGGCCATCTCGACACGGTGTGGTCGCACGGCACGCTGGACGACATGCCGTATCAGGTGAATGGCAAGAAGGCGCACGGACCGGGCATCTACGACATGAAGGCGGGCAGCTTCCTCGCATTCCATGCGGTGCGTTCGATCCTGCGCCAGAAGGTGGCCACGCGCCGGCCGATCGTACTGCTGCTGACACCGGACGAGGAGGTGGGCAGTCCCACCTCGCGCGAATGGATCGAGCGTGAGGCCGCGCAGGCCGCCTGCGTGCTGATCCCGGAACCCGCCGGCCATGGCGGCGCCTGCGTCACCGCGCGCAAGGGCGTGGGTCGGTTCGTCATGCGGGTGGAGGGCCGTGGCGCGCATTCGGGGGGCGCATTCGAGGACGGCGCATCGGCCGTGGTGGAGCTGGCGCGGCAGATCGTGCGAATCCACGAGATGGTCGATCTCGACCGCGGCATCACGCTGAATGCGGCGCCGGTGTGGGGCGGGTCGCGTCCGAACGTGATCTCGCCGGATGCCGGGTGCGAGATCGACCTGCGGGTAAACTCGGCCGAGGACGGCGCGCACATGGAGCGCACGCTGCTGGAGAGCACGGCGCTGACGCCGGGGTGCCGCGTGGTGGTGGAGGGCGGCATGAACCGTCCGCCGTACAGCGAGGCACCGGGGATCCTTGCGCTGTACGACAAGGCACGTGGTATCGCCGAGACGGTGGGGATCGCGTTGCCGCGGCAGCATCGCGGCGGTGGTTCCGACGGGAATTTCACCGCGGCGATGGGGGTGCCGACGCTGGATGGACTGGGCTGCCCCGGCTCCGGCGCGCACGCCAGCCACGAGCATATATTATGGCAGCAGCTTGCGCCGCGCGCGGCGCTGATGGCGGGACTGTTGGAGACGCTGGAGTAAGAGACCCGCTCGTGCTCCCCCTCCCCAACCCTCCCCCGCTGCGCGGGAGAGGGAGTATGGCCGGTGCTAAACCCCCTCTCCCGCGCAGCGGGGGAGGGTGGGGGAGGGGGTGCTGATCACCACAAGATGCTGTTCAACTCCCAGGTCTTCGTCTGCGGCTTCCTGCCGATCGTGCTGTCGCTCTACTACGCATGCGCCGAGCACCGCATGGCGCGACAGGCGATCGTCGTGGCCGCCTCGCTGTTCTTCTACGGCTGGTGGGACATGCGCTTCGTCCCGTTGCTCGCCGGGCTCACCGTCGCCAACTGGCTGATCGCTCGCTGGTTCGCCGCCGCCCGTGCCAGGTGGATCCCCATCCTCGGCGTAACGCTGAACCTCGCCATGCTCGGCCTGTTCAAATACGCCGACTTCTTCCGCGGCACCGCCGACGCTGTGCTGGGCGAGGCGTTCCATCCCTGGGATCTGATGCTGCCGCTCGGCATCAGCTTTTTCGTGTTCCAAAAAATCTCCTACCTGATCGATCTCCGCCGCGGTGACCGGCACATCTACGGCTTCCTCGACTTCTGCATGTTCGTCACCTTCTTCCCGCAACTCATCGCCGGCCCGATCGTCCGTCACAACGAGATCATCCACCAGTTCGGCCTCGATCCGCGCCGGCCGGAGATGTGGGAAAACCTGTCGCGCGGCTTCGTGCTGTTCGTGATCGGGGTCGCGAAGAAGGTGGCATTGGCCGATACGCTGGCGATGGTGGCCGACCCGCTGTTCGCGAAGTCCGTCGCCACGGCGCTGTCCGCGACCGAGGCCTGGATCGCCACCACCGCCTACACGTTGCAGATATATTTCGATTTTTCCGGCTATTCCGATATGGCGATCGGGCTGGCGCTGATGTTCGGCCTGCGCCTGCCGCTGAACTTCAACGCGCCATATCGCGCCGTGTCGATCCGCGACTTCTGGCGGCGCTGGCACATGACCCTGTCGCGCTTCCTGCGCGACTATCTCTACATCCCAATCGGCGGCAACCGCTGCGGTCCGTTGCGCCAGGCCGCGAACGTGATCGCCACCATGCTGCTCGGCGGCCTGTGGCATGGCGCCAACTGGACGTTCGTCGCTTGGGGCGGGCTGCACGGCGCGGCACTGGCGGTGAACCATGTCTGGCAGGGCAGCGGACTGCGCCTGCCGCGCCCCGTCGCGTGGGTGGTGACGCTGTTGTTCGTGATGGGATGCTGGGTGCTGTTCCGATCGGCCAGCTTCGTCATTGCCGGCGACGTGCTGCTGTCGATGCTGGGGCGGCACGGTCTCGGCCAGGTCTCGCTCGACCGCGAATTCGTCGTGGCGCTGATCGGCGGATCGGCCATCGCGCTGCTTGCGCCGACCAGTCAGGCAATTGCTTTGGAGAAGCTCCAGCCCAGGGCGTGGATGGCGATGCCTGCCGGCGTTGCGCTCGCGTATCTGCTGCTGCTGGTCGGCGGCCGGCTGCCGAATGTCTTCATCTACTTCCAGTTCTGACTGGCGGCGCTTCTTCCGCCTCGCTGCCGGCACCGCGGTGCTGGCGGTCGCGGTGATCTACGCGTTCGTCGTGCTGGTGGACCCGTTCGACACGCTGCCGCTGTCGCCACCGGCCGACCGCGTGCCGGTGGCGTCCAACGCACGCTTCGCCTTTCCGTCACTGGCGCGCTCGGACCGGTTCGACAGCGCGATCTTCGGCACCTCGACCACGAGGCTGCTGCGCCCCGTCGCGCTGAACCCGGAATTCGGCGCGCGCTTCGTCAACCTGGCGATGAACGCTGCCACGGCGTACGAGCAGTCGCGCCTGATGGCAGTGTTCCGGCAGGCGCATCCCGCCGCGCGTCTCGTGCTGGTCGGGATCGACATCAGCCACTGCGAGCCGGGCGAGACCGAAACGAAGTTCACGCCGCGTGCATTTCCCGCGTGGATGTATGACGGCAACCCCTGGCGCGGCTACGGCGAGATGTTCAACCTCTACGCGGTGCAGGAGGCCGGCCAGGAGTTCGCGATCCTGACCGGCCTCAAGCAGCAGGTGTATGGCAGCGACGGCTACACCAGCTTCGTTCCGCCCGAAAGCCAGTACGATCCAGCGCGCGTCGCGATGCACCTGCGCGACGATCCGCCGGTTATACCGACTCCCGGGCGCGGCGATCCCGCGGCCTGGCGCTATGTGGCGATCGATCGCCTGCAAGCGGACCTGTCGGCATTCCCTGCCGGCACGCGCAAGATTCTATTCTTCGTGCCTTACGACCAGAAGGTGATGCCGCCGTCCGACTCGCCGGGCGCGTCGGCATGGGGCGAGTGCAAGCGGCGCGTGGCGGCGCTGGCGGCGCGTGTGCCGAACACGATCGTGGTGGATTTCATGCGGCCGAGCCCGATCACACGCATGGACGACAATTACTGGGACGGCATGCACTATCGCATCGGAATTGCCGATCAAATCGCGCGCGACCTGGCGGCGGCCGATCGCGGCGAGACGTCGCCGGACTACGTGCTACTGCCCATCAGCGACCTGGCTTCAGCCTTGCGCTGAGCGCTCCACCAGCTTCATCAACAGCGGCACCGCAGCAGCGAGGTCAGCCACCCGTACCTTCTCGGTCGGCGTGTGCGCCTCGGCGATATCGCCTGGTCCCAGCACGACGCAGGGCGCGATCGCCTGCAACTCGGAGGCGTCGGTGCCGTATGGCGCGGTGCCTGCCGGCTTGCCCTCCAGATCGACACAGCGGCGCACCAGCGGATGGTCCGGCGGCAGTTCCGGGGGGAATCCCTCGCGTGCCTCGCTCACTGCGATGCCGAACCGGCTCGCCGCGCCGTACACCGCCTGCAGCACCGGTGCCGGATCGACCCTGGCGGAGTAGCGGAACTTGATGCGTGCGGTTGCCTTCGGCACGGTCACGTTCATCGCCGCACCGTGGTTGTCGATCACCAGGTTGAAGTCGCTGAACGGCGGATCGTAGTCCGCGTCCTGCAGGCTGGCGTCACTGCGCAGCCGCTCGGACACGGCCTTCATCTCCATCAGGAACGGGATCAGCGTCCAGTTGGCGTTGCGTCCGCGCCCGGTGCTGCTGTGTGCCTGGACGCCGGTCGCCACGCAGGTGAACGCGATGTGGCTGCGATGCCCGCGCACCGGGGCAAGCCCGGTGGGCTCCACCACGACGATGCCGTGCGGCTTCACCCGCCGCACCAGCTCCGAGGTCTGCGCGATCAGCCGCGCGCCCTGCTTGGTGGTCTCCTCGTCGGTGGTGATCAGCAGCGTGACCGGCACGCCGGCGGGCAGCGCGCGGGCGGCGATGATGGCGGCCGCGACCGGGCCCTTCATATCGGTGCTGCCGAGACCGTGCAGGATGCCGTCGGCGCCGAGACGCGCCGACCACGGGTTCTCCTGCCAGCCGGTGTCGGGAACCGTGTCCATGTGGCCGGACAGTGCGATGCCGCCTGGCGGACCGCGATGGGCCACCAGCACGCGTTTCGCCACACCGGCATCGTCGGTGTAGTCGATGCGCTCGATATCGAAGCCGGCGAGTGCGGCTTCCACCCGGTCGGCTACCGCGAGGTTGGAGACGAAGCTGCGGCTGTCGAGCGCGATCAGGTCGCGTGCCAGGGAGACAACTTCGGATTTGGCATCGCTCATATCGGTTCAATCATGTTGTCTTCGCCGTTCGGCACGTCCGTCGTTTGTCCCGTCGACAACGCCGTCAACGCTTGCAGTGCTGCCCGCTTCAGCGTTGCAAGATCCCTTTGTATAAAGCGCGGCAGCATCGCTGCTTACCTGTCAGGCCACACGACTATAGACCAACCGGCGCGCCAGCCAGCAGCCGACCTCGGCGGTGGACACACTGCCCGATGCGTCGCGGCGGAACGCCAGCGTCCAGTCGCCGGGCGGCGTGTGGTCGAGCGCGCGCGGACAGGGCAGCACCCAGACATCGCCTGCGACCGGGCCGAGGATTTCCATCCGTCCCTGCCCCAGGAAGCCGGAGAAGCTGCCGTACAGCACGCCACCGGCATCAACCACGGCCAACTCGGCGTCCAACTCTGCGCAGCGGTAGCGGCCGGCGATATCCTTGGCGGACGTGCCGTCGATCGCGAGCAGACGCGAAGTCTGGTTCTCGGACGAGCGGTCCATCCACAGGCCGCCATCGGTGGGTCGGAGCCGTACATCCCCGTTGTCGCTGCTGGCCGTGCCGTCGGCGAGCAGGCCGAGGCGGTCCGGGAAGTGGCCGTAGCGCAGGCGGACCTTGCCATCCGGCGCATTGATGCGCACGGCTAGCCTTGTCTCCGGCTCGATGTAATTGCCGAGCCACTCGGGCGCCTGGGCGGCGGCGGCGGGCGGCGGGCGCGCTTCGCCCAGCACGGCGCCGAGCAGATCAACCGCGGCGTCGTGCGCGTCCGCCAGGTGGTTGAACATGACCACGACGGAGACGCGCTCCGCGGGCACATACATCCGGTGGCTGCGCCAGCCGCGCAGCGCCCCGCCGTGGGCGGTGACCGGGCGGCCCAGCTCGGTACCCCGGTTCAGGCCGAAGCCGTAGTCGGCCGTAGCGCTGTCGGCGAAGCGCACCGGCGCGGACAGGCGGTGGTACAGCGAGCCCGCGTCGTCTCGCGTGGCGTCGATGTGGCGCTCCCAGGCGATCATGTCGTCGAGGCTGGCACCGAGGCCGGCGTCGCCGGTCCACAGGATACGGTTCTCCGCGGCACGAAAGCCGCTGACCGATGTGCCCTCGTAGCCCTCGGTGCCGTCGGGCATGGCGCGGGTGTCGGCGGCCAGGAACGCGGTCACCATGCCGGCGCGCTCGAACACGCTGCTGCGCAGCAGTTCAGCAAAGCGGCGGCCGGTGCGGTCCTGCACGATGTCGGACAACAAGCGGAAATTCTGGTTGACGTAGGAGTGGCGGGTACCGGGAGCGAAGTGCAGCGAGCGGGTGCCGGCGATCACTCGGGCGGCCTCGGCGTCGCCGAACGGGGCCTCGGCCGGCGAGCCGTGCAGCATCGCCAGCGCCCAGTAGTCGCGCAGGCCGGACTGGTTGTGGCACAGGTGCAGCGCGGTGGGGGCGGGCTGCTCCAGCAACGGCAGGCGGGCGCGCACGTCGGCGTCCAGCACCGAGGGATCGGGGAAGGCGTCCAGCACCACCGCGCAGGTGAACTGCTTGGTGATCGAGCACATGCGGAACAGCGAGCGCGCGGTGAACGGGATGCGGCGTTCGGCGTTGGCCCAGCCCCAGGCGTGGCGGAGGATTGTCTCGCCGTTGCGCAATGCGGCTATGGCACCGCCGGGGCCGGGGTAGGCGCGCGGCAGGGTTTCGACGATGCGGTCGAGGCGGGCAGAGAGGGAGGTCATGGGGCAGTGTTGCGCGCGGGGTTGGGGGCGTAAAGGCGAGTCGGCAGAATCAACGTCGGAGCCACGTTCCGTCACGCGGGACGCGGCTGTGACACATCGCGGATGCGCCGAGGACGAGGGTGACCGTGCGCGATATTGCCCACCAGGTAGAGTTGCTCAGCCCGGCACCAGCGGTGCGTGCAGCCGCGTGTCCTTGCAGATGATGCCGCCGCGATTTCCGATCGTGATGTCGCCGTAGCACTCGGAAAAAACCGGCGGCAGCGGTCGCGCAGCTAGCGGCGAGAGCCACAGCCGCAACAGATGGCGCTTGCGTTCGATCTCGGGCCAGACCTCGTATCCCGTGCGGGCGTGCAGGATGGTATGGTTGTGCAGGAACTGGATGTCGCCCGGCATGAAGTTCATGTCGAGCCGCAGCTCCGGATCGCCCGCCAGGTCCGCCAGCATATCGAGCGCCTCGATATCCTCGGGCGTCAGTCGTCGTGCCTCGGGAAACCGCTGCGACGAACCGATATGCAGCCGCGAATACAGCACCGAGACCTTGCCGGCATGCTCGTTGAACACCGGTGCCTGGTAGAACGGCGCCTTGCCCTCCGGCACCTCGCCGCGCCGGTCGACGGGGAACGGCCGATACAGCCGCTCCAGCAGATCGGGGCGGCGCGCCAGCATGACATTGTGCACCGTCATCGAGCTGACGACCGCCGACAGCCCGCCCGACTTGGCGCGCCGCAGGCACAGCAGGGCGACGACATCGCAGCGATCGATATGGAAGTTCTGGCGTTCCGCGGTCGCATAGCTGCGAATGGTGGGATCGGTCGCGCTGCTGCCGCCGAGATCGTAGACATGCCCGAGCAGATGCCCTTTCGCGTTCTGTGAGCGGGCGCTGCCGAAATAGCTGCCGATGCCCCAATAGACGGCGGCACTCTCGGCGATCGACCGACCCTCCACGGGCACGCCGCGCAAAAGCACGAAGCCGCGTCCGTCAAGCACCTCGGCGCGCAGCCGGTCGAGTACCGGACCGAGCGTCAGCAGCGGGAAATCCTCGCGGCGGATGGCGGCGATATCGAGGCCGCGCGCCTGTACCGACTTCAGTGCCGCTTCGATTTCGGCAACTTCCGATGGCGCCAGGCGATAGCTCCACTCCGCCTCGCGCAAGCGCATTTCAGCGCCGATCCAGGCGGAGGGGCCTTCGATGGCCCGACGCAGTGGCAACTTAGCGGACATCAGACAACACCTTCGATGGGTTTCGCTGCGCTCAACCCATCCTACGATCCATCCCCGCAAGCAAGACGTAGGATGGGTAGAGCGCAGCGAAACCCATCGAAGCCTCCGCTACCTGAATTGCTCCAGTCGATAGTGCGCATCGACGGCCTCGCCGCGTACCGCATCGGCGGTGATCCGGCCGATGATCGGCCCCAGCGTGTAGCCATTCGCGCTTACCGCGTTGAAGAACCCCGACAGCCCCGGCGCCTCGCCCAGGATCGGCGCGCGGTCGATCGACGAATTGATGCCGGTCCACGCCCGCACGAACGACAGACTACGCAGCACGGGCAGGGCACGTGCGCAGACCCATAGATTGCCCTCGATGTTGCGGCGCAGATTGTGCGAGCGCCCGGTGACCGGATCGAAACCGCCGAACCAGCCACCGCCGACCAGGAAGCCGCCGCTCGCCTGCTGCTTCAGCGACAGATGCCGGTTGGCGAGCGCGATCAGGTGCTTCGTCAGCGGCGGCGCCGGCTCGGTGACGATCACCTGCTGCACGGTGCCGGTGACCGGCAGCTCCAAACCCACCATGCGGCCTATCCGCGCCGACCACGGACCGCCGGCGTTCACCACCCGGCCAGCGACAATCTTCCCCTTCGACGTCTGCACGTGCCACGCCGTGCCCTCGCGCGTGATCGCCTGCACCTCGGCGCCGCGCAGCAGCCGTGCACCGGCGTGCTGTGCCAGCTTCAGCACAGTGAGCGTGCCGCGCAGCGGATCGCCGTAGCCTTCCGCCGGAACGAAATCGGCGCCGACCATGTGCTCCGACAGCGCCGGCGCCAGCGCGCGCAGTTCGTTGGCGCCGAGTACGTGGCTCTCGATGCCCCAGCGCCGTTCCATCGCCGACTTGCGGCGCAGCCATTCCAGCCCCGCCGCGTCTTCCGCCAGCATCAGGCCGCCTTCGGTGCGGATGCCGAGGTCCTCGCCGGCCTCTGCCGCGAACTGCTTCCACAACGCGATCGAGCGCGGCGCGAGCGGCAGCGTGTGCGCCGCCTGGCCGCCATCCTCCGGCGTCTCGTCGGTGAAGTCATAGGACAGCAGTTGCACGTGCAGGCTGCCGGCATTCGCGGTGCTTGCCGCCATGCCCGCCTCGTCACGTTCGGCCAGCAGCACATCGACGCCGTCGCGCGCCAGGAAATACGCGCTGCACAGTCCGGCGAGGCCGCCGCCCATCACCAGCACATCGCAGCGCCGCGTCTCCTGCGGCAGTGGCGGCACGCGATGCAGACGCACCGACGGGTTGGGCAGTTCCAGCAGCGGCGCCTCGAACTCTTCCGCCGGGAACATCAGCGGGGCGGCCGGCACCGGACGCAGCGGCGCGCGCGGTGCGGCGAACGCGTCGTCGTCCGGCGCGTCGGGGCAGAGACGCGCGATCGTGGCCGAGCAGAAGCGGCCCTGGCAGCGTCCCATGCCGGCGCGCGTCGCCTTCTTCAGCGCTGGCAGCGAGGCCAGGCCATCGGCCAACTCCTGGCGCAGGCGGCCGGCGGTCACTTCCTCGCAGCGGCAGACGATGGTGTCGTCGGTCAGCGCACCGGGGCGCAGGCGGATCGGCCGGAACAGCGTCCACAGTGCGTCCTGGAACGCCAGCGCCCGCCGTACCGCGGCCCGCGTGGCCGGTTCGTCCGGAGCCTGGAAGCCGAGGTCGCGAGCTGCTGCCAGGCCCGCCAGCCGGCCACGTGCCATCGCGACGCGCGATCCGCCGAGCGATGCCCCGTCGCCGACCGCGAACACGCCGGGCACCGAGGTGCGGCCGTCATCGTCGGTGTCGCACGCCAGGTGCCCCAGCCCGACATCGACGAAGCGCTGTTTCGCGCCGAGTGCGCGCGCCAGACCGGTCTCCGGCTGAAACCCCAGATTCAGCGCGACGACATCGACATCGAAGCTGCGATCGAACGCGCGGCCGGCGATGTGCGCAGACTGCACGCGACCGTCGCCGCGAAGCTCCTTTATCTGCGCCGACCACAGCACCGGCACGCCGGCACGCTTCAGCTTGAGCAGCATCCCGAAGCCCTCGCGCGTCAGGTCGGGCGAGGTGCGCGCCATCGTCCATGCCGTGCGCCACGCGGCCGGCGAGGGCCGCGGCGCCGCTTCCACCACCGCCAGCGGCGTCAGCCCGCCGGCGAGCAGTTCGCAGGCAAGCTGAAGGTTGAGCGGCCCGCTGCCGGCGATCAGGACGCGCTCGCCCGGGCAGACGCGTTGCGCGCGAACCAGCGTCTGCAGCGAGCCGGTAGTCATCACGCCGGGGAGGGTCCAGCCGGGCAGCGGCACCGGCCGCTCATGGGCGCCAGGTGCCAGCAGCAGCCGGCGCGGCCGGAACGTCACCGCGCGGCCATCCACCAGCGCGGCGATCTCGTCGGCGGCAAAGCCGCCCCAGACGGTCGCCTCGGTCTCGATCCGCGCGCCGGCCGCGAGCGCGCGGTCGCGCAATTGCGTTCCCAGCAAGAACTGCGGATCCGGCGCGGTGTCGGCATGGCTGTCGGCGAGCGGCTTGGCGTACTGCCCGCCGGTGGCGCTGCGTTCGTCCAGCACCACGACCGAGGCGCCCGTCTCCGCGGCGGCAATCGCTGCCGACAGCCCAGCCGGGCCGGCGCCGACCACCAGCACGTCGCACACGCGCTCCTCGGCCTGCGCGCCTTCCGGTTCGCGGCCGAGCGGCGCCAGCGGCAGCGGCGCATCGCCGGTGACCGCCATGCCGTCCGCCACCTTGGTCATGCAGGCGCGCTGGCCGATGCGGCCGTCCACCGTCACCACGCAGTCGAAGCAGGCGCCCATGCCGCAATGCAGGCCGCGCGGCACTCCGCTGGCAGTGCGGCGGAACGCGACGATGCCGGCGGCCGACAGCGCGGCGGCGATGGTCTCGCCTTCGAGCGCGGCGACCGGGGAACCGTCGAACCGGAACGTGATGGCGTGGCCGACTGGCCGGATGGTCGGATGAGAGAGGCGCATGGGATGGGTTCTAGTTGTTGCGCGGATGGGGGCAAGTGACGACGATGCCGCGACACCAGGAGGACCCGATGCCCGCATCATTGATCCGCAGCCGCGCCATGATCACGCGCGCGATCGATCGCCATCGCTGGGAAGAGATCGCCGACGGCGCGGTGCTGCAGCAGGACGGCACCATCACCGCGATCGGCACTTTCGCCGATCTGCAACGGCAGCATCCGACCGTCCCGGTGATCGGCACCGGCAACGAAATCCTGCTGCCCGGCTTCATCAACGGCCACCACCATGTCGGCCTGACGCCGGTGCAGCTCGGTTCGCCGGACATGCCGCTGGAGCTGTGGTTCGTCACCCGCATGGTGATGCGCAACGTGAACCTGTATCTCGACACGCTGTATTCGGCGTTCGAGATGATCGCCTCGGGCATCACGACGGTGCAGCATCTGCATGGCTGGGCGCCGGGGAAGCTGGCCGAAGTAGAGACCCGCTGCGAGGACGTGATTCGCGCGTATCAGGATGTCGGGATGCGCGTGTCGTACTCGTTCTCGGTGCGCGACCAGAACCGGCTGGTGTACCAGGACGACGCGGCGTTCGTCGCGAGCCTGCCGCCGGAGCTGCGCGGGCCGGTGCAGCGCTGGTATGACCGGTTCCAGCTCTCGCTGGATGATTTTTTCGCGGTGTTCGAGAACCTGCATGGACGGCACCACAACAAGAGCCGGGTGAAGATCCAGTTGTCGCCGGCAAATCTGCACTGGTGTTCGGACGCCGCGCTGACCCGGTTCGCCGAGACCTCGCGCAAGTTCGACGTGCCGCTGCACATGCATCTGCTTGAGACAGCGTATCAAAAGGAGTATGCACGCCGGCGGGGCGACTGCACCGCGGTCGAGTACATCGACCGGTTCGGCCTGCTCGGGCCACAGATGACGCTGGGTCACGGCGTGTGGCTGAACGAGGCGGACATCGACCGGCTCGCCGCCACCGGCACCTGCGTCTGCCACAACTGTTCATCCAACTTCCGCCTGCGTTCCGGCGTGGCGGCATTGAACGTATTCGAGGCGAAGGGGATCAACACCGCAATCGGCCTC
Source organism: uncultured Alphaproteobacteria bacterium (assembly GCA_963819855.1). Classification (GTDB taxonomy): domain Bacteria; phylum Pseudomonadota; class Alphaproteobacteria; order Acetobacterales; family Acetobacteraceae; genus JAMXLO01. Next base: position 400,210 of record CAWFYC010000020.1, on the reverse strand, counting down.
GATGAAGCCGGCATCAACGACGATCGCGACATGCTGCAGGAGATGCGCATGGTGTTGCGGGCGCATCGTGTGCCGGGTATGGACGACGACGTGCCGACACCGGCGCAGGTGTTCCGCATGGCAACCTCGGGTGGGGCGAAAACCACAGGGTTCGGCGACCGGCTGGGCGTGCTGGAGGTCGGGCGCGCGGCCGATATGGTGCTGATCGACTGGCAGCAGGTGAGCTGGCCGTATCTCGATGCGGAGACACCGCTGCTCGACGCAGTGCTGCAACGCGCGAAGGCGCAAGGCGTCCGCACGGTGGTCTGCGACGGCGAGGTGATCTACGCCGATGGCCGCTTCACCAAGGTGGATCGCGACGGCGCCTTGCGCGCGCTGCACGACGATCTGGGTAAGGCGCTGGCGGATGACGAGGTGGAGCGGCGCAAGCTGTCGAAGGCGCTGCTGCCGCACGTGAAGGCGTTCTACGCCGGCTATTTCGACCCGGACGCACATGCGCCATTCTACCGGCCGAGTTCCCGTATCTGACCGGAGGCAGCCTATGGCCGACTATGACCTGGTGATCCGCGGCGGCACGGTGGTCACGGCCGCCGACACCTATCGCGCCGATGTCGGCGTGCGCGATGGCCGCATCGCCGCGATCGGCGAGAAGCTGGAAGGCACCGACACGCTGGACGCCGGCGGTCTCTATGTGATGCCGGGCGGTGTAGATACGCACTGCCATATCGAGCAGCTGCGTCCGAATGGTGGCGCGGACGAGGAGAGTTTTGTCACCGGCAGCACCGCGTGTCTGGCCGGAGGCACCACCACCGTCATCACGTTTGCCGCGCAGTTCAAGGGCCACGGCATCCGCGATACACTGGCTGAATACCACCGGCGCGCGAGCCAGGCGATGGTGGATTACAGCTTCCACCAGATCATCACTGATCCGTCCGATAGCGTGGTGCGCGATGAAATACCGGAGGTGGTGGCATCCGGCGTGCGCAGCCTGAAGGTGTTCCTGACCTACGAGCCGTCGCACCTGGACGACCGCGAGTTCATCCGCGTGCTGGCCGCCGCGCGGCGCACCGGCGCGCTGGTGACGGTGCATTGCGAGAACTACGAGGCGATCCGCTGGCGGACCGCGGCGCTGATGGAGGATGGGCGCAGCGCGCCTAAATATCATTCGTGGTCGCGGCCCAAGGTGGTGGAGCGCGAGGCGACCTATCGTGCCATCGCGCTGGCCGAGATGGTGGATCAGCCGATCCAGGTGTTTCACGTATCGTGCTCGGAGGTGGCCGAGGAGATCGCCCGGGCGCAGGCACGGGGGCTGAAGGTATGGGCGGAAACCTGCCCGCAGTATTTCGTGCTCGGCGCCGGCGACATGGATCGCCCTGGCTTCGAGGGCGCCAAGTTCATGTGCAGTCCCAGCCCGCGTGACGCCGCGACCAGCGAGGCACTGTGGGGCGACGTGCGGCGCGGCACGCTCGACATCGTATCGTCCGATCACAGCGGCGCCAGCTACGAAGGCGAGGGGGGAAAACGCATTCACGGCAATAACGCACCGTTCCCGGATATTCCGAACGGCGTGCCGGGCCTCGCCGCGCGGCTGCCGCTGGTGTTCAGCGAGGGCGTGTCGAAGGGACGGATCGATCTCAACACCTATGTGCGGCTGATCGCGACCAACCCCGCAAAACTGTTCGGACTATATCCGCGCAAAGGCACGATCGCTCCTGGGTCGGACGCCGATCTGGTGCTGTGGGATCCGGGCAAACGGGTCACCATCACCAACGCACTGATGCAGCACGTGATCGACTATACGCCGTACGAGGGGATGGAGGTGACCGGCTGGCCGGTCGCCACCGTGAAGGGCGGTCGCGTGGCGATGCGCGACGGCAAGGTGCAGGCGGAACCGGGGACGGGTCGGTTCCTGGCGCGCGGACCTTACGAGATGATCAAGCCGCGCGGTGTGTTGCCCGACGGCTTTGACGCATCGGGATTTGCTTAGATAGCGGCACGGCTGTCATGCGAGCGGAGCGAAGCTATCTCGATCGAGATTGCTTTGCTTCGCTCGCAATGACAGGGTGAACCGCAGATGATCTCCGACGCAGGCCGTCCTCGAGCCCGGCTGCCGGCGCGCGCACTCGGGGCCGGCGCTGTGGGAGCGCTCGCACTGGGAGCGCTCGCCATCGGCGCTATCGCCATCGCCCGCCTGGCCGTTGGCCGGCTCGTGATCGGTCGCGGGAGCGTGCGCTCCTTGCATGTCCGACGGCTCACGGTGGATGAGCTGAAGATCGGCCGGATCGTCCGCGATTAAAGCCAATCGAGCGGCGTCATAGCCGACATAACCACGACGGGACACACGCCATGAAGCGAATCCGGGTCGTTCACAGGACAGAATATCACTACCTGCAACCGGTCACGTTCGGCCCGCATCGTGCGATGATGCGGCCGCGCGAGGGACACGATATCCACATCGTGCGCGGAGTACTCACCGTCGAGCCGGAGGCCAACGTCCGCTGGCTACGCGACATCTATGGCAACTCGATCGCCATTCTAACCTTTGCCGAACCGTCCAATCGGTTGAGCATCCTGGGCGAAATGGATGTGGACTACATTCGTGACAGTCCGATCGAGTGCCTGATCGATCCGGCAGCGCGTTATTTTCCGTTCCAGTACGCTCCCGAAGAGCAGATCGAACTGGTGCAATACCGCCTTCCGAGTTACCCATACGAAGGACCGAAGCTCTACGAATGGCTACAGGCGCTGTACCGCCCCGGCCAGCTGATCGAAACCTTCGAGCTGCTCAACAACCTCAATAGCTACATCCATCGATCCGTCCAGTACGTGCAGCGCGAGGACCCAGGTGTCCAGCTGCCGTGCGAGACGCTCAGGCGCGGCAGCGGTTCATGCCGTGACTTTGCGGTGCTGATGATGGAGGCGGCACGACATTGGGGGTTCGGCGCGCGATTCGTCACCGGCTACGTGCAAATGGGCGAAGGCCAGCATGGCGCCACCCACGCCTGGACCGAGATTTATATTCCTGGTGCAGGTTGGCATGGCTTCGATCCCACCAACAACAAGATGGTTGGCGCCGAACATATTTCCGTTGCCGTCGCCCGCGAACAGGAGCGGGCGTGCCCTATTTCCGGCGTATGGGAAGGGCCGGGCAATGCCTTCAACGGCATGGAAGTATCGGTGCAGGTGTTCGAGCTTTAAGCCGACGATCGACAACATCGCCCGCGGCCGATGATCCGTGGCAGGATGGCCGCATGCCGGACGACCGGACTTACATGCGGCGACTGCATCGCGCGGCCGAACCGGTCGTGCTCACGCCGTTGCTCGATGCGGCGACGCTGCCTGACGATCTCTCAGCGCGCGTGGATTTGCGCGCTCGCTCCCTCGTCCATGCCGCGCGCGCGGCGCACAGGCCCGGCGCGGACATCACCGACTTCCTGGCCGAATACGGTCTCGGCACCGCGGAAGGTGTCGCGCTGCTCTGCCTGGCCGAGGCACTGCTGCGCATTCCGGATGCTGCCACCGCCGATGCGCTGATCGATGACCGCATCGCTGCTGCTGACTGGCAGAAGCACCTTGGCCATGGCGACTCGCTCGCGGTGAACGCGTCCGCCTGGGCGTTCATGCTGACCGGGCGCGTGCTGGCGCTGGACGATGTGGCCGGCGTCATCGGCGGCGTGATCCGGCGCATGGGCGAACCGGTGATCCGAGGCGCCTTGCGGCGCGGCATGCGCGTGCTGGCGCGGCAATTCGTCATGGGCCGCACGATCCATGAGGCACTGGCGCGTGCCGACCGGCGCCGCCGCTACAGCTTCGACATGCTGGGCGAGGCGGCGAAGACGCATGCAGATGCGGAACGCTACCGGCTCGCCTATCTCGACGCGATCGGCGCCATCGGCCGGAGCCCGTTGGCGAGCGCGTCGGGCATTTCGGTCAAGCTCTCGGCGCTGCATCCGCGCTACGAGCCGTTGCAGTCAACGCGTTGCGTGCCGGCGCTGATCGGCACGCTGGGCGGTCTCGCCCTCGCTGCGAAAACGGCGAACATCGGGCTTACCGTCGATGCGGAGGAGGCGGACCGGTTGGAAATCAGCCTCGACATCTTTTCCACGGTCTTGGCCGACCCGATGCTCGCGGGCTGGAACGGACTGGGTATCGCCGTGCAGGCGTACCAGAAGCGGGCGCTGCCGCTGATCGACTGGATCGCCGAACAAGGTCGGCGTACGCGGCATCGCATCCCGACGCGGCTGGTGAAGGGCGCCTACTGGGACAGCGAGATCAAGCTGGCGCAGGTGCAGGGCCATCCGGACTATCCGGTGTTCACCCGCAAGGCCGCGACCGACGTGAGTTGGCTCGCCTGCGCGCGGCGCATGCTGGAATGCCACGACGCGATCCTCCCCGCCTTCGCCACGCACAACGCGCACAGCCTGGCCTTCGTCCTCGAATGCGCCGGCGAGCACGAGTTCGAGATGCAGCGCCTGCACGGTATGGGCGAGGCGCTGTACCATGATGCGACTTATCCGGTGCGGGTCTATGCGCCGGTCGGCACGCATGAGGACCTGCTCGCCTATCTGGTCCGACGGCTGCTGGAGAACGGCGCCAACACCAGTTTCGTGCATCGCCTGGTCGATCCGTCGGTGCCCGAAGAGGCGATCGTCGCCGATCCCGTGGCGCGGCTGCGCGCGCTCGGCGCCAGCGGCAATCCACGCATTCCGCGGCCGCGCGAGCTTTATCCGGATCGCGTCAATTCCGCCGGCGTCGATCTCGCCGACCGTACGATCGGCCCGGACCTGCTCGCCGCGGTTCACCGCCACGCCAGCCGCGTAACGCAAGGCACGCGTGAAATCCGCAATCCTGCCGATCGCCGTGTACTGGTCGGTTCGATCGATGATGCTGGTCCGGCGGAAATCGACGCGGAACTCGATGTGCTCGCGCGTGGCTGCAGCGAGTGGGACATGGCGGGCGGCGCGCATCGCGCCGGCGTGCTGGAACGCGCCGCCGATCTGATCGAGGCGTCGCGCGAGGAACTGCTGTTCCTGCTGGCACGCGAAGGCGGCAAGACATTGCCCGACGGCATCGCGGAAGTTCGCGAGGCGGCGGACTACTGCCGCTGGTACGCGCTGCATGCGCGCAAGGACTTCGCCGCGCCGCGCGAACTCGCCGGACCTACCGGCGAGCGCAACACCTGGGCGCTCGGTGGGCGTGGCGTGTTCGCCGCTATCTCCCCGTGGAACTTCCCGCTGGCGATCTTCACCGGCCAGATCGCCGCCGCGCTCGCAGCCGGCAACGCTGTGGCGGCCAAACCCGCCGAGCAGACGCCGCTGGTCGCGGCTCGCGCCATTGGTCTGCTGATCGAGGCGGGTGTGCCAGCCTCGGCATTGGCACTGCTGCCGGGTGACGGTACGGTTGGCCAGGCGCTGGTGAACGATCCACGCATAGCAGGCGTCGCATTTACCGGCGGTACCGAGACCGCGCAGGCGATCGCGCAATCGCTTGCCGCGCGGCCCGGGCCAATCGTTCCGCTCGTCGCGGAGACCGGCGGCATCAATGGGATGATCGTGGACAGTTCTGCGCTTGCTGAGCAGGTGGTCACCGACGTGCTGACCGGTGCGTTCGGCTCGGCCGGCCAGCGCTGTTCGGCGCTGCGCCTGCTATGCGTGCAGGATGACATCGCCGACCGCGTGCTGAGCATGCTGCACGGCGCCGCGGAGACACTGCTGATCGGCGATCCGCTCGACCCTGCGACCGATGTCGGCCCGGTGATCGACGAGGACGCACGCGCAGCATTGGAGCGCGCGGCGGCGCAGTTCGGCACGCCGCTGTTTGCGCTACCGCTGCCACCCGGCACCGAGCACGGCAGCTTCTTCGCGCCACGCGCCTTTCTGCTTGAACACGCCAGTGCGCTGACCACGGAGATTTTCGGGCCGGTGCTGTGCATCGTGCGTTATGCGGCCGATCGGCTCCACGAACTGATGGATGTTATCGACGCCACTGGTCACGGGCTGACGCTGGGGATCCATAGCCGGATCGAGGCTACCCAGCGGCGCATCGCGCAGCGGCTGCGGATCGGCAACTCCTATGTGAACCGCAACCAGATCGGCGCGGTGGTCGGGGTGCAGCCGTTCGGCGGGCGCGGCCTTTCCGGCTCCGGGCCGAAGGCCGGTGGGCCGATCACGCTGTATCGATTTGCCGAGGAGCGCGTCTTATCCATCAACACTGCGGCGGCCGGAGGCAATGCGGCGCTGCTTGCCTCGGACGAAGGATAGGGGGAACGATCCATGATCGGCGTCGATTGGGGCACCACCAGCTTCCGCGCCTTCCGTATCGCGAAGGACGGGACCATTCGCGACCGCCGCACCGCGCTGCGCGGCCTGCTCAACGTGCCCGATAACCGCTTCGCCGACACGCTTCGCGAGGAGGTCGGGCCGTGGCTCGCTGCCGGCGAGGGCCACGTGCTGCTGTCGGGGATGATCGGCAGCCGGCAGGGCTGGCGGGAGGCACCTTATCTGCCGTGCCCGGTCGGCGCGCCTGAGGTTGCTGCCGGATTGGTGGAGATCGAGTTCGACTGGGGGCAGGTGAAGCTGGTGCCCGGCCTGTCTGCCGCAGATGATGCGGGTGTCGCCGAGGTGATGCGCGGCGAGGAGACGCAGGTGTTCGGCGTGCTGGGGGCGATGGGCGGCAGCGGGCTGGCCTGCCTGCCGGGGACGCATTCGAAATGGGTCCGTGTCGATGGCGACCGCATCGTCGGCTTCACCACGCATATGACCGGCGAAACGTTCGGCGCTCTGCGCGGGCACACGATCCTTGGGCGCATGATGCGCGAGGGCCCCGCGGACGGTGCGCCGTTCGACGCGGGCGTGCGGCGGTGCGGCGATCCGGGCGGGCTGCTGCACCACATCTTCGGTGCGCGCTCGCTGGTGCTGGCGGGGCGGCTGGCCGAGACCGATGCGGCGGCCTATCTGTCCGGCATCCTGATCGGCCACGAGGTGTGCTCGGCGCTGGCAGGGCATCAAGGGACGGTCGTGCACGTGATCGGTGCACCGGAGCTGACCATGCTGTATGCGCGGGCGATCTCGGCGCATGGCGGATATCCCGAGCGGCATGATGGCGAGGCCGCGGCGCGCGGCCTGGCTCTGATCGGCGGGCAAGCGGCATGGAACTGACATCCTGGCTCGGGCGCTGTCCGCTGATCGCCATCCTGCGCGGGGTGAAACCTGACGAAGTCGTGGCGATCGGTGCTGCCCTCGAACGGCAAGGTATCGCCATCGTCGAGGTGCCGCTGAACTCCCCGCAGCCGATGGAAAGCATCGCGCTGCTGGCGCGCACGTTCGGCGACCGGTTGCTGATCGGTGCCGGCACTGTGATGGCGCCGGCGCAGGTGGTGGAGATCGCTGGCGCCGGAGGCAGGCTGATCGTCACCCCGCACGCCGATGCCGCGATCGCGCGGGCGGCGAAGCAGCAAGGCCTGCTGGCGGTGCCGGGCTTCTTCACTCCGGCCGAGGCGTTCGCCATGCTGGCGGCGGGGGCGGATGGGCTGAAACTGTTCCCGTCGGAGGCTGCCAGTCCCGCGGTGCTGCGCGCGCTGCGGGCGGTGCTGCCGCCGGGGACCGCGGTGCTCCCGGTGGGCGGCATCGATGCGTCCAACATGGCGGCGTGGCGCGCGGCCGGCGCCGCCGGCTTCGGGATTGGGTCGGCGATCTACCGGTCGGGGGACAGCCCGGAGACGGTCAGCGCCAAGGCACAGGCCTTGATCGCCGCCCTGGCACGGTAACGGCAGGCTACACCGGCGCGTCGCCGGGCAGCAGCATCTGGGCGAACAGCGTGAAACCGGTGATCGGGCCGGTGCCCGACGGGCGATCGAACACCCACACGAGGTCATATCGCGCGACGCCGTCGGAGCCCTTCGGCCAGGACGCAGGAACCCCGAGGGTGCCGGAAGTTCCGGTGTCAGTCAGGATGCACTGGCTGATGCCGGGCTGGCCGTTGGCATTTTGCAACGGGATATCTTCGTGCTGCCAACTGATGAGAACAACACCTTCCTTGGCGATAGCCTCATTTACCATCTCGGGGTAGTGGTTCTTCTTGTACTTCGTGTTGATCTTCAGCCCAAGCTTTGCTGCTACCGCGGTTACGGTTTCGTAAGGGCGCTGGCTCGGCTCCTTGTCCGTCGGGTCGGGATCGGCCGCATAGATATGTCGGGGCTGGGCGAGCCTGGTTGTCTCTGGACCCCATGGTGGCGCGAACAGCGTGACCAGCGCGCCGGCGCGCTCCCAACCGATTGTGACGAGTGATTCAGGGTCGGCCGCACCGGTGGCGTTGACGCCGCCATAAGCCGGGCCGTTGTAGTATCCTGGCTTCTCCGCGTGACGGATCACCATGATCTTGGTTGCACCCATGCCGGTTCCTCCTGCCGTTACCAACGACGCGGCATCGTAGCGACCATTCCGACCAATTGCAGCGGCCAGTTCGCTGTGACAGCCTGCGCGCGCCCGTTACCTTGGAGGACCCAGTGACCGATCCGGTCCCATTCCGCCCACTCACCCCGGGTACGCAGCCGCCGTATGATGCGCCAGCGTATCGTGGTACCATCAAGCGGCATCCGAAGCAGAGGCTGCATCCGCTGCCCCAAACGATCACCGAGACCACCGGTCCGAGCTTCTCGCCCAGCCACTTTCCGCCGCTTGCCGATATGACAATGAGTGACGGCAAGCCGGCGCTCGGCGAGCGCATCATCGTGGCCGGCACCATCACCGATGAGGACGGCAGGCCGGTGCCCAATACGATGGTGGAGATCTGGCAGGCCAGTGCGACCGGCCGCTACCACCATCCGGCCGACCAGCACGACGCGCCGCTGGATCCGAATTTCCACGGCGCCGGCCGGGTGTTCACCGACGAGCACGGGCGCTACCGGTTCCTGACCATCCGGCCCGGCGCCTATCCCTGGCCGAACCACCGCAACGCCTGGCGGCCGAACCACATCCATTTCTCGTATTTCGGACCGGCGTTCGCCACCCGGCTGGTCACCCAGATGTACTTTCCGGGCGACCCGCTGCTGGCATTCGATCCGATCTTCCATGCGGTGCCGGACGAGCACGCGCGCAACCGGCTGATCGCGGCGTTCGATCTCGACATCACCGAGCCGGACTACGCACTCGGCTATCGCTTCGACGTCCTACTGCGCGGGCGCGACGCCACGCCGATGGGGCACTGAGCGATGCCGAGCGCCACCGCCAGCCAGACCATCGGGCCGTATTGGCACCTGCTGGAGGATCCGTCCTGGGCAGACCTGACGCGGTTCGGTGCGCAGGGGGAGAAGATCACGCTGACCGGCGCGGTGCTGGATGGCGACGGCAAGCCGTGCGCGGATGCGTGCGTGGAGATCTGGCAGTCCGATCCGCCGGCGTCGGACAGTTTCCCAGGGTTCGGGCGGAGCAACACCGACAGCGCCGGCATGTACCGGTTCACCACGGTGAAGCCGGGGCCAGTGGCCGGGCGGGGCAACACGCAACAGGCGCCGCATATCGCGCTCTGCGTGCTGTCGCGCGGGCTGATGCGTGGATTGGTGACGCGGGCATATTTCCAGGGCGAGAAGCTGAACGAGACCGACCCGCTGCTGGTCTCGATCGAGGAGCCGGCACGGCGTGCCACGCTGATCGCGCGGCCGGCAGGCGCGGGGATCTGGCGGATGGACGTGCGGCTGCAAGGCGAAGGTGAGACGGTGTTCCTGGAAGTGTAGGTCCTGCCGGCGCCCGATTGCCCGGACCGGCCGGGATCGGCGGCGGCGGTGGTGGATCGGTGGCGTCTCACTGTTGCGGTTCCTGAGATTGAGTCCCATCCGCTGCGTCAAGCTGCGGCCGGCGCGGCCTGTATGCGCCGGGCAAACTCGCGGACGATCGGGCTGGTGCTGGTGAGGAGGTCCTCCAGCTCCTCGCGGTCCGGCGGTGGGAAGTCGGGCTGCGGCGGCATGCCGCCATGCGCCAGGATGGAAGCTGCCCGCCGCGGGTAGAGCGAGAGGTAGCGCTCTGCTGGGGTCATGGCGGCGAACTCCTTCCCGGGCGGTGCGCTGGGTTCCGGCACCGGGGCCGGTTCAGGCGGCGGCTCGGGCCCGGCGACCGGCTTGAACCAGTAGCCGGCGCGCTGCATCGCGAACGGGCGCAGCGCGTCCTCGGCCTTGTGACGTTCGGCCTGCATGCGCATCAGGGTGCGTATGCCGCTGTCGGCCTGGCGCATCATGCTGGCGGCCTGGGCACGGCAGCGGCGGACCTCGGCCGGATCGGTGCCGGCGTGTGCGGCAACGGAGCGGAGCGCGTCCCTGGCGTGGAATTGCGCGCCGACGATCAGTACCGCGACTTCGGCCTCGGCGGCATTTTCCGGCAGCAGGTGGGCGACGGCGGTGACGGCGCGTTCGTCGCGAAAGGCGCGGGCTTCCGGGGTGTCCTCGGCCGGCGACGGAAGGTGGTTCAGGAGGTCGGCGTAAATCGCCCGGGAGAGGGGTTCCGGAATGTTGGGGATGACGAACATGACGCGGAGGCGCTCCTTTGCCGCAGGCGGAAGGAGGCGAGATGGGAGTTAGTATTTATGGTTTCAATAGTCTTATATGATAACCTTCCTGACCGAAAAGTGCTCGATGGGGACGGGGCGGATGCGCGCGTGGCAAAGCAAGGGCGGTGTTGCAACCAAGTTGATCTGTCCGTTTTCCTGCAAAGTAGAAACGTCACCGTGGCGCTCACGCCGCAATGAGGACAGGGGCGAGCGTCGACGGCATCATTGCCACCCTCTCGGCCGCGCGCCGCGGTCAAGTCCCGTAGCCGCGCAGCGGGGCGCCAAAGGCGCCGGACCTGAGGGCGGCGCGCGGCCGAGGGATCCTGAGACAAGCCGTCCGTCAACCTGCGATCCGCGCAACGGTAGCCGGCTTCATCCGTCATTCTGCTGCCGAGGGAGTCCATCATCGTACCGGCGGTCACACGCTTCTTCGGCAGAAGGTGATTCCGACGGCCAGGCTTTTGGCCAGTCCTCCGGTAGCGCTGACCGCCAGAACCCCGGCGGCCGACGCTATCGTTCGCCGCTCAGAAATCACCTCGGACAGGACGCTTATCCGCTGTAGGTCGCGTTCGCTCATCGTCACCCAGCCCAAGATCCGCCCCCCAACTCATCGATCCAGCCGGGGAGGCTGACATTTCTACTTTGCTCAGAGCTGACATTTTAGCTTTGCCCCTACAGGGGCCTGCCGCATAAGATGCTTTATGGTAAGTCGCGTCGGTCACATGAATTTCCGTCGCTTAAAAGCCTCGACATCCTCCCGAGAGAGGGAAAACCATTCGCCCTTTGTGTTCTTCGCTGCGAAGCGTCTATGCCAGTAGCCCTCAATGCCGTAGGCGTCATCCGTGCTGATGGTGTGAACGAGTTCCAAGTCCTCCGGAAGCTGTATCGAGATTTGATCCTTGCGGCGTTCAACGAGAATAGCTTTCCCGATTTTATAGCGTTTTTCGCGTCCCAGTTTCAGCAGGGCCATATACACGTAGCCCGCTTTCACGGGTGAGCTTGGGTCAACTGGCAGTCCGTTGTCGTTCGGCGAATTGTCGTCCTGCTGATCGCGCGACACGGCTATTGGCGCGCACAAAGCGGCTACGCCTTCGTAACCGCTGCGGCTTTTGCAGTAGTCGATAATTCGCGCAGCAAACTGCCGCTTTCCGCCGAAGCGGGCAAAGGTGTTGTGCGACGGAAAGCTATCATCACTCCGAGCCTTCATCCTAAGTTCGGCGGCGACGGGATAATGCCCGAGCGAACGTATAAGGTCGGCAAACTTCTCAATAAGCGCGTCGTCACTGTAAGCGGCCTGCAACTCATTGGGCTGTAGCCCGGCCTCTTCCAAAGCATCTCCCCATCTCGCCCAGATTTTCCCGTGCCAATCGCTAACTTTGATTCCTGTCTCCCGGAGGAATCTTTTGATTCCGAGTGGCACACCGCCATTCGCCTCGGCAGTGCGCCGGATTTCACTCAGGATGCGCTGCTTGTTCGCGCCGCTCATACTGCCAACCGTGAAATCGTCGCCCGCGCGACATTGTAGCTCTTCGCCAGTTCCTTAAGCGTAGCTCCCTCGGCCCGCCGCCGCCGTGCTTCTTTCTGCTGCTGTGGCGTGAGCTTCGGCGGTCGGCCCATGTGCTGGCCGCGCGCCTTCGCCCGTTCGCGCCCTTCGGCGGTGCGCGTGCGGATTAGGTCGCGCTCCACGTCCGCCAATCCGCCGAGAACCGCAATCATCAATCGCCCGGTGCTGGTGCCGGTATCGGCCCACGGCTCTGCCAGCGACCGGAATTGCGCCTTGGCGTCCACGATCTGCTTGACGATGGCGAACAGGTCGAACGTCGAGCGGGCCAGCCGGTCGATGCGCGTCACCGTCACCACGTCGCCGGGGACGAGGGCTTTCAGCATCCGCAACAACTCGCGCCGGGTCGGCTGCGCGCCGCTGGCCTTCTCCCGATAAATCCGGGCGCACCCCACCTTGCGCAACTGCGCAAGCTGGGCGTCAAGCGTCTGGCCGTAGGTGCTGACGCGGGCGTAGCCGACGGGCCGTTTTTGCGGGTTCTTTTCGGGCATATATTATGAAGCAGCATAACCCGCTGATATCATGGGGTCAATGGAAACGCCCGAAAGTCTTGACTTATGCACCGTGAAGCCGTCTCGGTCAGGCGACTACCGCGAAGTCTGCGGGGTGCTATTCTTCAGGCATGCTAGACGTCACCATTCGCCCCGCCGGACGCGCTGATCTGGCCGGAATGCTGGACCTATACCGCTACCTTAATCCGGACGACCCCACACCTGACCGAGCCAGCGCGGAATCCGCGTGGTCAAGGCTAGTTTGCTCCGACTTCGCCACGGTGATCGTCGCGGTTGCCAGTGGGGTTCTGGTCTCGTCCTGCACTCTCGTAATCACTCCAAATTTGACGAGAGGGGCCAGACCTTACGGACTGATAGAAAACGTGGTGACGCATCCGCGCCATCGCCGAACCGGGCTGGGACGGGCCGTTCTATCCGCCGCGCTTGCGGCCGCATGGAAGGCAGACTGTTACAAGGTGATGTTGGCAACAGGTTCGCGACGCGAAGAAACCCTGCGCTTTTACGAAGGTGCGGGTTTCGAGCGCGGGGGTAAGACCTTCTTTCAGGCTCGGCGCGTGTGATCCGGGATAGGATGGTTGGATTGACACCCCAGACATTCATTGATGTTGCAACGTCGAACCCTGCAACCGCCGCGCTACTCGCGCGTCTGCCTTCACTCGGCCTAAACCAGTGCTATCTCACAGCAGGATGCCTGTTTCAGCCTATCTGGAACCGCGCGTCGGGATGGTCTGCTGATCACGGAATTAAGGACTATGACGTTTTCTATTTTGATCCTCACGATCTGTCGTGGGGCGCTGAGGACCTTATTATCCGCCGTGTTGAGGCGATCACCAAAGGTCTGGGCATCAAGGTAGAGACGCGGAACCAAGCACGCGTTCATCTCTGGTATGAACAACGATTTGGGGTTTTCTGCCCAGAGCTAACCTCTACCCGGCACGGAATCGACCGCTATTTAATTTCATGCACCTGTGTCGGCATCGATGTCGCCAGCAAGGAGCTATATGCACCGAACGGCTTCCAAGACCTGACAAGCGGCGTGCTGCGAATCAATGCCTTAAACGCCCAACCAAACCTCTTTCGCCAGAAGGCTGCGGCTTACCAAAGCCGTTGGCCTTGGCTCAGAATTGATGAAGGGACTCTTTAAGAACTGCCTCGCTTTACGAGCATGCTGGCTTTGTCCCCGACAAGGTCGTTCACGAGAAGGTCATCCCGAACAGGGGCGGTTCATAATTCTTGACTTATGCACACCGCTCCGGCCGTGAACGTCGCCAAGGCGGCCGAATTGGCTTATATGGTGATGCGTCGGCATCGGCAGGTCTAATGACAACGCACAAGACACCAGGCGAACCAACTGACAGCCCGACACGCGCGCCGGATCAGCGCGGGGGGAAGGGCAAGCAGGTACGCCGGACGACGCCGCCATCGGAAAGTGTCGTTGCGAGCTGGTACAAGAACGCCAGTTTACTTGATAGCTACAGCATTGATTTGAGTGCATCGGAACAGTCCAGCATGCGCGTGCTGGCGACCCTGACAGTCGGCAATCCACCCGCGTGGCAGAAGGCGTTGATCGCGGTGCGCGACGCCATGGTTACGCCCTTTGGCCTCAAAACCTCCGGTACGGTCAGGGCGTCCCGGGACAGCAATGAACGCGTGGACTTCTTTCCGGTGCAATGGGAGGGCAGGGACGAAATTGTGCTGGGTGCGGATGACCGACACCTGGACTTCCGGTTATCTCTGCTCCGACGCCCTTCTCCAACAGGCACGTGGCTCATCGCGACAACCGTCGTGCATTCCCACAGTGCCTTAGGCTTCACCTATCTCAGCGCGATCAGGCCCTTTCATCACCTGGTGGTCAGGGCCAACCTGGCACGCTGTGCACAAACACAACTGTAGTAGAGCTGCAGAAATCTCGAATTTCGAGCGGTAAAACACGGCGGGGGCTCACCGTGCTTCTTCTTACGCCGCACCGGATCCCGCGACCGCCATCCTGGAGGTCGCCGTTCACACAACCTTCAGAACGCTCGATACCGTTCCCCACGTTCTGACATCGGCGCGCATCGCGGACGTCAGCCAATGCGCACGTCATCGGGCCTGCAGATGTGCCAAACCCCAACTGGCTGCGGCCCGGCGCTGTCAGTGCCAGCCAGCAGGCGTTCGGCGATGTCCTTCTCAGGGTCCATCCGTTCGTCCTGATCCCGAGCGCGGTATCCACCCATAGCTGGAATGTGGTTTTCGACCCGGCGGTGGCGGGCGGATGGTACGACACGACACAACAAGAGAACTTCGCACTGGACACCCGCCTGCAGCCGTCCCGGGGGCGGTGACCCGTCGCTGCCCGTCCGCGTCTTCGACGATGGGGCAGGGCCAGCGCCGGCCGGCCGAGCTTGGCAGGTCGGACCAGCCGGGGTGGAGTGACCGCGTCACCGCCAGGAGCCCGTCCATGCCCACCAATCCTGCCGACAGCCCGATCCTCGGCACGCTCTACGGCAGCGACGCAATGCGCGCGGTGTTCGACGAGCGCGCCTACTTCCAGCGCATGCTCGATGTCGAGGCGGCGCTGGCCCGGGTGCAGGCGCGGCTTGGCATCATCCCGGCCGATGCCGCCGCAGCGATCACCCGTGCCGCGCGGGTCGAGAACCTCGGCACCGAGGAACTTGCCGCCAGCGCGCGCAATGTCGGCTACCCGGTGGTCGGCCTGGTCGCCGGCCTGTCGCGCGCCGCGGGCGAGGCCGGCGGCTGGACGCACTGGGGTGCCACCACGCAGGACATCATGGACACCGCGACCGTGCTTCAGGTGCGCGATGGCCTGACGCTGATCCGCGCCGCGCTCGTGCGGCATGGTGCGCGTCGCTGACGGCGCAGGCCGAACAGCACCGCCACACGGTGATGGCCGGGCGCACGCATCTGCAACAGGCGCTGCCCGATCACGCTTCGGACTGAAATGCGCGGTCTGGGCGCAGCCGCTGATCACCCATGTGCACCGCCTCGACGCGCTGCGCCCGCGGGTCGAGCTGGTGAGTTTCGGCGGCGCGGCCGGCACGCTGGCCTCGCTCGGCGATCAGGGCATCGCGGTGATGGAGGGGCTGGCCGCGGAACTGGGCCTCGCCGCGCCCGCCGCGCCCTGGCATGTCAGCCGCGACGGCTTCGCCGAGACGGTCGCCTTCCTCGGCCTGGTCTGCGGCAGCCTGGCCAAGCTCGCGACCGACGTGATCCTGCTGGCGCAGACCGAGGTGGGCGAAGTTGTCGGAACCCTACGTCGCCGGCCGCGGCTCATCGTCCACCATGCCGCAGAAGCGCAACCCGATCGCCAGCGAATACATCCTGGCCGCCGCGCGCACCGTGCACGCGCTGGTGCCGGTGATGCTCGGTGCGATGGCGGCAGACCACGAGCGCGCCACCGGACCCTGGCAGGCGGAGCTGCTCGCCCTGCCGCAGGCGTTCGTGCTGACCCACGGCGCGTTGCTGCACGCCGCCGCCATCGCCGAGGGCATGGTGGTCGATGCCGGCGCGGATGCGGCGCAACCTCGATCTGACCGGCGGACTGATCGTCGCCGAGGCCGTGATGATGGGCCTGGCGCCGCATATCGGTCGCGGCGAGGCGCACCACGTGGTGAAGCACGCCTGCGACGCGGCGCTGGCGGAGGGTATTCCGCTGGCCGACGCCCTGGCGCGCGAACCGACCGTCGCTGCCCGGCTGGATCGTGCCGCGATCGAGACGCTGACCGATCCAGCCCATTATCTCGGCAGCACTGACCGCTTCATCGACCGCGTGCTGAAGGCCGCGGCACAATTGCGCGAGGGCTGACTTCGCGTTAATGAGGCAGCCAAGTTTGGCGGGATCTCTCCTTGCCGGTCGGCGACGCCGTGCCGTGACGGACTGCCTGCGGACGACATTTGCGCCTCGCAGGGAGCCGGCGCCGGATTGACGGCCGCGGATGTGGCCAGTGGAGAGGGAACAGACATGCCCAGACATCACAGAGTGACACGACGCACGGCGTTGCGGATCGGCGCGGCCGCCGCGGCGTTGCCGCTGGTGCACATCCGCACCGGCCACGCCGCCGGCAAGGTCTCGATCGGCTTCTGGGACCATTGGGTCCCCGCCGCCAACGACGTGATGAAGCAGCAATGCGCGGCGTTCAGCCAGGCGCACCAGGTCGAGGTGCAGGCCGACTTCATCACCTCGGTCGGGTCGAAGAACCTCCTGACCATCGCGGCCGAGGGCGCAGGCCAAGACCGGCCACGACGTGCAGCAGTTCCCCGGCTGGGAGGTGCAGAACCACGCCGACCAGCTCGAGCCGATCGACGACGTGATGAAGCGGCTGACCGACAAGTTCGGGCCGACCAGCGCGGCGAGCGAGTATCTGTTCAAGGTCAAGGGCCACTGGCTGGCGGTGCCGACCAGCGCCGGCACGCAGAACAAGGGACCGTGCGGGCGGATCTCGATCCTGAAGGAGGCGGCGGGCATCGACGTGGTGAAGATGTATCCGCCGTCGGCGGACGCCACGCCGGAGGCCGAGAACTGGACCTACGACGCGATGCTGAAGGCGGCCGAGGCCTGCCACAAGGTCGGCAAGACTTTCGGCATCGGCCTGGGCGTCACCGCCAACTCCGTCGATACCGCCGGCGCGCTGTTCGCGGCCTTCGGCGCCGAAGTGATCAACGCCAAGGGCGACATCACAGTGAAGTCGGACGCAGTGCGCGAGGTGCTGGAATACGCCCAGAAGCTGGTGAAGTTCCTGCCCGCCGATGCGGTCAGCTACGACGATGCGTCCAACAACCGCGCGCTGATCTCCGGGCAGAGCGCGCTGATCTGGAATCCGCCATCCGCCTGGGCGGTGGCGAAGCGTGACGCGCCGACGGTCGCGGCCGACTGCTGGACCTTCCCGGCGCCGAAGGGTCCGAAGGGCCGCTTCGTGCCGCTGGGCGCCTTCTCCTGGGGGGTCTGGAACTTCGCCCCCAACAAGTCGGCCGCGAAGGAGCTGATCGAATTCCTGCTGCCAGCGCGAGCAGGTGGAGGCGCGGTGCAACGCCTCGCTCGGCTACGACATCCCGCCGTTCGCCAGCATGACCGACTTCAAGATCTGGGACGAGGTCGAGCCGCCGAAGGGCACCGTCTACCATTACCCGATCCGCAAGTCGCAGCATCAGGAGAACTGTATCGCGGTGGCGCCGGCTCCGCCGGATATCGCGGTGCAGATCTACAACCGCGGCACCCTGCCGACGATGTTCGCCAAGCTGCAGAGCGGCCAGTCGATCAAGCAGGTGCAGGACTGGGCGCAGGACGAGCTGGAAGGCTTCACGCGCTGACCGCTGCGCGTCGTGCTGCGGCAAGGCTGGCGTTGCACAATGCAACGCCAGCCGCTAGCGTGGCTGAGACAATAATAAGATACCCGAAATCGCTTTGCCCGAATTTTCGGCAGAGGTGCGGTCGACGAGGGCGGGACAACCGCCACGGGCCGGGGTCAGGCTTTGGTCGCCGTCCGGGTGATGCCGGGTGGCGTGGGAGGTACGTGGATGGCGAGGCTGCACCGCGGCTCGCATCATTGTCCGTTACGACCGGGAGCCGTTTGCGGCTGCTGTGCACCAGTGTGTGCACGCGAGGCGTGGTGCCGACATGACGCCGCGTGGAATGTCCGCCGTCGTGGCAGGGTAAGGGAGGATAGCATGGCCGACGGCACGAGCGTTCCTGTTGGCGTGAT
This sequence comes from uncultured Alphaproteobacteria bacterium, assembly GCA_963819855.1. Classification (GTDB taxonomy): domain Bacteria; phylum Pseudomonadota; class Alphaproteobacteria; order Acetobacterales; family Acetobacteraceae; genus JAMXLO01. The sequence goes on along the minus strand of CAWFYC010000020.1, from coordinate 381,902 downwards.
GTCGCCAGCGATGGCGGGCACGCCGCCGCGCCGGCAGCATGAAGCGCTTCACCCAGCGGCGGTCGACCATCGCCTTCTTCCTGTGCCTGCCGCTGATCCTGCTGGTCGCCGGCTTCGTGGTCTATCCGGCGTTCTATGCCATCTACCTCAGCATGCTGAACAAGAAGATGACCGCGTTCGTCGGTCTGTCGAACTTCGCGTTCCTGCTGAAGCGCAACACCTTCCAGCTCGTCATCTTCCAGAGCTGCCTGTTCGCCGTCACCGCGGTGGTCTTCAAGGCGCTGATCGGCTTCATCCTGGCGCACCTGATGCACAACATTCCCGGCAAGAACCAGCGCATCTGGCGCGGCCTGCTGCTGGTGCCCTGGGTGATCCCGCTGGCGCTGTCCACGCTCACCTGGTGGTGGATGTTCGATCCGTCCTACTCGGCGTTCAACTGGATCCTGAACCAGTTCGGCTTCGCCTCGGTGCCCTGGCTGGGCGTCGGCTGGATCGCGCGGTTCTGCACCATCACGGTGAATGTCTGGTTCGGCACGCCGTTCTTCATGATCATGTATCTCGCGGCGCTGAAGTCGGTGCCGGAGCAACTTTATGAGGCAGCGGCGATCGACGGCGCCAGCGCGGTGCAGAAGCTGTTCTTCGTCACCCTGCCGATGATGCGCAACATCATCGCCATCACCGTGCTGTTCAGCCTGATCGTCACGTTCGCCGACTTCGACATCGTGCGCATCCTGACCGGCGGCGGGCCGCAGGACATGACGCACGTGTTCGCCACCTACGCCTTCCAGGTCGGCATCCAGTCGGGCGACATCCCGCTGGGCGCGTCGGTCAGCCTGTTCATGTTCCCGATCCTCGCCATCGCCGCCTTCTTCGTGCTGCGCGGCGTCACCCGTCGCACCAAGGAGATCGCGGCATGAGCTCGACAACCGCCGTCGCCGGCGCGGTGCCGCGCGCCCGGCGCACGCACCACAGCCTGCACCGCCAGCGCCATGGGCGCTGTGGGGCAGCTACATCGCGCTCGGCGTGTTCGTGGTCATCTTCCTGGTGCCGCCGTTCTACACGCTGATGACCAGCCTGAAGTCCTCGGCGGAGATCTCGGCGCAGACGGGCAGCCCGTGGATCGTCCATCATCCGACGCTGGAGAACTTCTGGTACCTGATCACCTATCCGAACTTCCAGACCTACTACCTCAACTCGGTGATGATCACGATCGCCGACGTCGCGATCAGCATGGTGATCTCGGTGCTGGCCGCGTTCAGCCTGTCGCGCATGGGGTTCTGGGGCAGCCAGACTGCTCAGCACCGGCGTGTTCCTGACCTACCTGATCCCCGCCTCGCTGCTGTTCCTGCCGCTGTTCCAGATCGTCGGCTTGCTGGGCCTGATCAACAGCGTCTGGTGCCTGGTGCTGCTGTACCCGACGCTGGCGGTGCCGTTCTGCACCTGGATCATGATCGGCTACTTCAGCTCGATCCCGAAGGAGCTGGACGAGGCGGCGCTGATCGACGGCGCGGGCTATCTGCAGATGCTGTGGAGGATCTTCATCCCGGTGGCGATGCCGGGCATCATCGCCGCGACGATCTTCGCCTTCACCGTGAGCTGGGGCGCGTTCCTGTATCCGCTGGCGTATCTCTACACGTCGAACCAGATGGTGCTGACCGTCGGCATCATCAGCGACCTGATCCGCGGCGACGTGTTCCAGTGGGGCAAGATCATGGCCGGCGTGCCTGCTGGCCTCGCTGCCGCCGATCCTGATCTACGCCTTCCTGATGGACTACTACGTGGCCGGCCTGACCGCCGGCGCGACCAAGGGCTAGTGCTATGCACTGCCGCACGATCTCGTCATCCCCGCAAAAGCGGGGACCCAGGCGGAGCAGCTCGTCACCTGCCCGTCGGTTCCCGCGTACGCGGGAATGACAGCCTTAACCGCAAACCACGAGGGAACGACAAGACCATGGCTGAAGTCTCCTGCCGCAAGGTAGTCAAGAACTACGATGGCGGCGTGCAAGCGGTGAAGGGCATCGACCTCGAAATCGCCGATCAGGAGTTCGTCGTGCTGGTCGGGCCGTCGGGCTGCGGCAAGTCGACCACGCTGCGCATGATCGCCGGCCTGGAGGAGATCACCGAGGGCGAGATCTGGATCGGCGGCGACGTGGTGAACGACGTGCCGCCGCGCGACCGCGACATCGCCATGGTGTTCCAGAACTACGCGCTCTATCCGCACATGAGCGTGTTCGACAACATGGCGTTCGGCCTGAAGCTGCGGAAGTTCCCGAAGGACGAGATCAAGCGCCGGGTGGACGAGGCGGCGCGCATCCTCGACATCGGCATGCTGCTGGATCGCAAGCCGCGCGCGCTGTCCGGCGGGCAGCGGCAGCGCGTGGCGATGGGCCGCGCGATCGTGCGCAATCCGAAGGTGTTCCTGTTCGACGAGCCGCTGTCGAACCTGGACGCCAAGCTGCGCGTGCAGATGCGCACCGAGATCAAGAAGGTGCACCAGACGGTGCGCACCACCACGGTGTACGTGACGCACGACCAGGTGGAGGCGATGACGCTGGCCGACCGCGTGGTGGTGATGAACCACGGCGTGATCGAGCAGGTCGGCTCGCCGCAGGAGCTGTATCACAACCCGACGACGCGGTTCGTGGCCGGCTTCATCGGCTCGCCGGCGATGAACTTCCTGCCGGCGCGCATCCAGGATGGCGCCAATGGCGGCCTGGCGGTGAAGATCACCGACCAGATCGTGCTGCCGGTGCCGCCGTCGCGCGCGGATCGCTACGGCAAGTACAAGGGCAAGGAGATGGTGCTCGGACTGCGGCCCGAGCATCTGTTCGAGTACCACGAGACCGGCCGTCCCGGCTGGGCGCGCGTCGATCTGCCGGTCGATGTGGTCGAGCCGATGGGAATGGAGACGATGGTCCACTTCTTCATCGGCCATGACCCGGTCTGCGCGCGGGTCGATCCCGCGACCCACGCCGAACCTGGCGAGATGCTGCCGCTGACGGCGGATCTGAACCAGATGCACCTGATGGAGCCGGACAGCGGGCGGGTGGTGTAGCGGTTTCGGCCCAACGCCATGGCCGGGCATGACCCGGCCATCCCCTTCGAGACCCCACAGCAGAGGGCGCAGCGAGTGTGGTGCCGTGCGCGGCACGATTAAATCGTTGCCGCATGGCACTGGCGATCGATACAGTCCGGTTTGAGCGCGGAGACCGGAGGCGACATGAACTATCCCTATGATCTCGGCCCCTACTCCCGGACGGTGACCACCACCTCGGCGGACGCCCAGCGCTGGTTCGATCGTGGCCTCAACTGGTGCTTCGGTTTCCACCACGAGGAGGCGATTCGCTGCTTCGAGCAGGCGCTCGAGGCCGACCCGAACTGTGCCATGGCGCATTGGGGCATCGGCTACGCGGCCGGGCCGAACTACAACTTCCCCTGGGAACTGATGGATCCCGCCGGCAAGGCCGCCGCACTCGCCCGCTCCTATGATGCCGCCCGCGCCGCCCTCGCGCTGGCCGGCGGCGTCACCGCGCCGGAACGCGCGCTGATCGAGGCGCTGCCCGCCCGCTATCCACAGCGCGACCCGATCGACGACCAGCGCCCCTGGAACGACGCCTTCGCCGATGCCATGCGGCTTGTGCACCGCGCGCATCCCGACGACCTCGATCTGCGCTGCATCTTCGCGGAAGCGATCCTCAACCGCACGCCCTGGCAGATGTGGGACCAGCGCAGCGGCGAGCCCGCGCCGGGCGCCGGCACGCTCGAGGCGCGCGAGGTGCTGGAGTCCGCGTTCCGCGATCTGCCCGGGGCGATGAACCATCCCGGCCTGCTGCACCTGCACGTCCACCTGATGGAGATGTCGCCGCATCCGGAGGTGGCGCTGGTCACCGGCGACCGGCTGCGCGAGGTGTCTCCCGACATGGGCCACCTGACGCACATGCCCACCCACATCGACATCCAATGCGGCCACTACCGCGACGCGATGCACTGGAACCAGAAGGCGATCATCGCGGATCGCAAGTTCTACGACCGCGCCGGGCCGATGAATTTCTATTCCGGCTACCGCATCCACAACTACCACTTCGCCGCCTACGGGGCGATGTTCCTCGGCCAGTACGCGCCCGCCATCGCCGCGGCCGACGAGCTGATCGAGACCATGCCCGAGGCGATGCTGCGCATTCCCTCGCCGCCGATGGCGGATTTCTTCGAGAGCTACGTTGCCATCCGGCAGCACGTGCTGATCCGCTTCGGCAAATGGCGCGAGATCATCGCGCAGGACCTGCCGGCGGACCGCGACCTGTACTGCAACACCGTAGCGATGATGCACTACGCCAAGGGCGTCGCCCACGCCGCGCTGGGCGAGGTGCCGGCGGCGGAGGCCGAACAGGCGCTGTTCCGCGCGGCCGCGCAGCGCGTGCCCGGGTCGCGGCAGATCCACAACGTGAAGTGCGTGCAGCTGCTGGCGATCGCCGAGCAGATGCTGGAGGGCGAGATCGCCTACCGCCGCGGCGAGCACGAAGCGGCGTTCGCCCGGCTGCGTGCCGCCGTCGCGCTGGAGGACGACCTGCCGTACGACGAGCCGTGGGGCTGGATGCAGCCGGTCCGCCACGCGCTGGGTGCGCTGCTGCTGGAGCAGGGCCGCGCGGCGGAGGCCGAGGCGGTGTATCGCGAGGACCTCGGCCTCGGCGGCGCGCTGCCGCGGGCGCAGATCCATCCGGACAATCTGTGGGCGCTGCGCGGGCTGCTGGACTGCCTGGAGCGGCGTGGCGAGACCGCGGAGGCCGCGCTGATCCGCCAGCGCGTCGAGTTCGCCGCTGCCCGCGCCGATGTGCCGGTGGAGGTGTCCTGCTTCTGCGCGCGGGGTATCGCGGCGTAGGATGAATCAGGACGGCGGCGCCCGCCACGGCTGGCTGGCCCCGTGCATGAATGACGCCTCGATCATCAGGTGAATGGTTCAGGGCGGCCCGGTGCCGCCTGGTGCCTCGAACCGCAAGGTCGGTTGTTGCAATGCGACCGGGATGACCGCGGACGGGCGCCGGGCAGGTGGGGGAAATGGCCGGTTGATGATGGCCATCACCAAGCGGACGAGGCTGCCGCGGTGCTTGATGATGGCCCATTGCACCTCCCGCCACAGCGGATGGCTCCCCGTGATGCCCAGATCGCGGCAGATATCGACGATGACGGCACCGATCGGCCGGCGGCGGACCTCGGTCGCAATCTGCTCCGGGGTGGACAGCTGGGTAAGTTGTGCATCGATCTCGGGGGTGGGCCGAGCGGCAGGCGACTTGGCGGCGGGTCGCGTCTTGCCGGGCCGCGGTCCTGCGTCAAGGTGGGCAGCGCGGCGGAGCACTCTCGCCTCGAGCGCTTCAGCGAGGAGCAGGCCGCGGAAGATCCGCGCGAGGATCACCGCGAGATCGGTGGTGCCGAAGCGGGCTTTGACGAATAAGGGGTCGATGGCGGTGCGTTCGCGGATGGTGGCGGCGAGTTCGCGGCCGTAGTCGATCAGCCTGTGGACCAGGTCGAGCAGTCGGCCGCTTCGGCTGGGCTCGGTGGTCGGGGTTGGGGTTTCGGGCGCGGCGGACATGAACACAACAAGAACATAAGCGGCCCCCCGATGTCAAGGAATATATTCCGCCGCCAGCGGCGCGGCGCAAATGAACGCAGTCACCCAGCCTGCGCGCGGGCACCACGATGGATGAAATGTTGGTGCGACGGGCCGGGGCATTGAGCCGAGTTGGCGCCACGGTGCGCATTTCCTTGTGCTGGATTTGTACTGATGGAAGACTGGAAGCTATGCCGGCAGAGGGCAGCCAAAGAAGATCGAACCTCTTCGGCAACGCCAGCCGGATGCCCAACCACGCCGTGGACGCGATGTATGCCGCGGGATCCGCCAAGGTTCACCAACATGGCCGACGCGGCCCCCGAACCAGCAGTCCGGCATCGCGGCATCGCCGTTCGTCCAGCGAATGCCATAGTCAGGTTCCTGGGCGTGGAAGCCTGCAATCAGGCGGCCATGCCGGTATCGATGGCGTTCGCGTCCCATTTGGAATGAGGCAATTTCGATGCGTCCGTGGCTGCTCGTGGTGTTTTGCGCCTTGCTTGTTTCGGGGCCGGCCTGGGCCGACTGCGCCGGCCCGCCCTACGACCAGTTCGATTTCTGGTTGGGCGCATGGCATGACCCAGCGTCACCGCCGGCCGAGCATTACATGGCCAGGCGCACCGCCGGCGGCTGCGCGATCGAGGAAGTACAGACCGGCGCAAACCGCCAGGTACAGGGTATCGGCCTTGCGGGTTGGGACAGCGAACGCAAACAATGGCGGCAGCTTTGGGTGGACAAGGACAGGATCGTGACAGTTTACCTGGGCGGGCCGGCGTCGGACGGAACGGTTGTCCTCACCTCCGAGCCAAAATTGGGGGGAACGCGCTGGCGGTACACCTACCGGAACATCCGTCCCGATGGGGTCGATGCTGACTATGCATCACGTATCGGCGACGACGGACCGTGGACCACGGTGTGGTCGGGTCATTTCGATCGGATCGGACCAGCGGAAAAATAACTGCGTCAGGCAGCAGCACGCGCAAGGTGCACGAAGGTCCTCACGTGAGCGGAACGGCCACTTTCCCTCTGCGCGAACGGATCACATCACAACGACGAATGCTGTGTTGCATGCCGCCGCATCAAATGGACCAGGTGAACGCGCGACTCGAATGCGCTCATCATCCGAGTTGCGGCCTCGTGGAACATCCCGGCGGCGACATGATCAAGCAGATGACTTTTGAACTGAAAGTCAATGACGAAGTCGATGTGTGTCTTGTCCTCGACCGGCGTGAATGTCCACGTGTTCATCAAGTGCTCCAGCGGCCCTTCGTTGGCGCGCACCGACACCTGTCGTGGCCGGTCCAGCGTAACCTGACTGGTAAAACTTTCCTGGAATGGACCGAACCCGATGACGAGGTCGGCCAGGATCTCACGCTCGTCCGCGTGGTGGATGCGCGCGCCGCTACACCAGGGGACGAACAAGGGATAGTCCTTCACGTCCGCGACAACAGCGAAAAGCTCGTCGGCACTGTAGGCGAGCGTCGCCTGCTCCTCGTGACGAGGCATGTCGAACCTCCGGGTTTGCCCAACGTCGCTGCCGACGATCCTGCTCTGGTCGGCCAGCCTCGCCAAATATGCCACGCCGCAAACGCCTGGAAAGTCCCCTCCCGACAATGCCTTGGAGCGGGGGGCCGGCGCTTCTGGCCAGCACCCCGTTGGGCCGGCTTGGCTAGCCAGAGGACGCGGACGCCGTCGGGTGCAATCAATCGGCTGCTGCCGAACCCATCTTCTCGGCCAGCACAGGCATGCGATGGCGCCTCGGCGACAGCCAGTGCTGCACACGATCGAGATAGAGATAGACCACCGGCGTCGTGTACAGCGTCAGCAACTGGCTCAGTGCCAGGCCGCCCACCATGGCGTAGCCAAGCGGGCGACGCAGCTCCGATCCCGCGCCGTGGCTGAGCATCAGCGGCAGGCCACTCAGCATCGCCGCCATCGTCGTCATCAGGATCGGCCGGAACCGCAGCAGGCAGGCCTGCCGGATCGCCTCCAGCGGCGGCACACCGTCGCGCCGTTCGGCACTGATGGCGAAGTCCACCATCATGATGCCGTTCTTCTTCACGATGCCGATCAGCAGGATCACTCCGATCAGCGCGATTACCGACAGATCGAGCTGGGCAAAGCGCAGCATCAGGAATGCGCCGACGCCGGCCGACGGCAAGGTGGACAAGATGGTGATCGGCAGGATGTAGCTCTCGTACAAGACGCCCAGGATGATGTACACCGAGATCAGCGCGGCCGCGATCAGATAGGGCTGTGTGCTCAAGGATGACTGGAAGGCCTGGGCGGTGCCCTGGAACGATCCCTGCAGCGACAGCGGCGTGCGCATGTCCGCCATCGCCGCCTGGATCGCGGTCACGGCATCGCCAAGCGCCACGCCCTGCGCAAGATTGAAACTGATGGTGATGGCCGGGAACATGCTCTGATGGCTGATCGACAAAGGACGCACCGGCAGCGTGGTCCATTTCACGAACGAGCTGAGCGGCACCGCCTGTCCGGTGGCTGACTTCACGTACAGCTTGTTGATGGTCTCGACATCCGAAGCCTGGCCGGGCATCACCTCCAGAACCACATGCAGCGAATTCACCTGGGTGAAGTACTGCGTGATCTGCCGCTGACCGAACGCGTCATATAGCGTGTCGTCGATCACCTGCGGTTGCACGCCGAACCGTGCCGCCTGGTCGCGGTCGATCGTCAGGGTGGTGGTGGTTCCGCCGGTCTGCTGGTCGGTGGTCACGTCGCGCAGCATCGGCAGGGACTTCATCCGCTCCAGCACCTTGGGCGCCCAGGTGCTGAGTTCGGCAAGATCGGCATCCTGCAGCGTGTACTGGAATTCGGTCTTGGAGATGCGGGCGCCGACGCGGACATCGGGGATCGCCTGCATGAAGAACTGACCTCCCTCGACCTTGGCCAGCTTCGCCCGGTTGCGGGCGATGTAGTCCTGCACCGATCCGCCCTTGCGCTGATCCCACGGCTTCAACGCAATGAACACCCGGCCGTTGTTGGTGGTCTGCCCGCTGATGCCGGTGCCGACATTGGACGCATAGGCTGCCGTATCCGGGTCCTGGGCGATGACATCGACCAGTTTCCGCTGCAATTCGTACATGCGTTTGTACGAAATGTCCTGCGCGCCCTCGGTGGTGCCGATGATCACGCCGGTGTCCTGCGGCGGGAAGAAGCCCTTCGGCGCGGTGACGAACAGGTAGGCGGACAGGCCCATGGTGGCGAAGAACACCAGCAGCGTGATGAAGCGAAACCGCAGTGCGACATCCAGGGTGCGCCGATAGCCTGCGATCATCCCGATGAAGAATTTCTCGATAACCCGATACATCAGGTTATGGCCGCCCTGATGGTGGTGCAGGAAGCGCGAGCACATCATCGGTGTCAGCGTCAGCGAGACCACCATCGAGACGACGACCGCGATCGTCACCGTCATGGCAAACTCGCGGAACAGCCGCCCGACGATGCCGCCCATCAGCAGCAGCGGGATGAACACCGCGATCAGCGAGCAGCTGATCGAGACGATGGTGAAGCCGATCTCGCCGGCGCCCTTGATGGCGGCGTCCATCGGACGCGTGCCGTTTTCGATGTGACGAAAAATGTTCTCCAGCATGACGATCGCGTCATCGACCACGAAGCCCACCGCGATGGTCAGCGCCATCAGCGACAGGTTGTCCAGGCTGTAGTCCATCAGATACATCACGGCGAAGGTGCAGATCAGCGCGACCGGCACGGTGATCGACGGAATGATGGTGGCCCAGACATTGCGCAGGAACAGGAAGATCACCATCACGACCAGGCTGATCGACAGCAGCAGCGTGAACTGAACGTCGGAGACCGAGGCACGGATCGTCTGCGTGCGGTCGACGATCGTGCTGACCTTGACGGATGGCGGGATGGCGGCCTCTAGCGCCGGCAGCTTCGCCTTGATCCGCTCCACCGTGTCGATGACGTTGGCGCCGGGCTGCTTGAACACCATCAGGATGATGCCGCGCTGGCCGTTCTGCAGCCCGCCGAGGAATGCGTTTTCCGGGGCATCGACGGCCCGGCCGATGTCCCTCACCCGGATCGGCGCGCCGGACTTCCAGCCAAGGATGACGTTTTCGTACTCCGATGCCCGGGTCATCTGGTCGTTGTCGTAGATCGCCAGCGAGTGTTGCGGCGTGTCGATCGTGCCCTTCGGTGCGTTGACCGTGGCATTTACCAGCACGGACCGGACGTCCTCGAGCGTCAGGCCCATGGCGGCAAGTTTCGCCGGGTCCACCTGCACCCGCACGGCGCGCTTCTGCTCGCCGGCGATGAACACCTGGGCAACGCCGGCCAGCTGCGAGATCTGCTGCGCCAGAACCGTGTCGGCGTAGTCATCGATCTCGATCAATGGGAGCGTGTCGGAATTGACCGCGAGGATCAGGATCGGCGCCTCGGACGGATTGACCTTGTAGTAGTTGGGCGGCGAGGGCAGGGCTTTCGGCAGCGAGCCGCCGGCACTGTTGATCGCCGCCTGGACGTCGCCGGCGGCGGCGTCGATGTTGCGGTCCAGATCGAACTGCAGGCTGATCGACGTCGAGCCCAACACGCTGATCGACGTCATCTGCGCGATGCCGGGAACCTGGGCGAACTGTCGCTCCAGCGGCTGCGCGACGGTCGTCGCCATGGTCTCCGGACTGGCGCCGGGGAACTTGGCGTTGACGTTGATGGTCGGGAAGTCGACGCGCGGCAGCGGCGCCACCGGCAGCAGCGGATAGGCGGCCAGTCCCACCAGCACCATAGCAGCGATGAACAGCGAGGTCCCGACCGGGCGCCGGATGAAGGGAGTCGAAATGCTCATGCGTCGCTGTGTCCCACCGCCGGTTCAGCCGCCGGCCTGCTTCGATGTCGCGGGAAGCACCGCGACCTTGGCGCCTTCCAGCAGCCGCGACTGGCCGTCGGTGACGACCTGCTGTCCTTCCTCCAGCCCGCTCGTGATGATGGCGAGCGTGCCGTTGTCGCTCTTGATCTGCACCGTGCGCACCGACACGGTCTGGTCCGGATTGAGCAGATAGACGTAAAGCCGATCCTGGCCATGCATCACCGCCTGCGACGGCACCGTGAGCACGTCCTTGGCGGCGCCAAGCAGCAGGCGGGTGTTGACGAACTGGCCGGGCCAGAGATGCGATGCCTCGTTCGGAAAGGCTGCCTTGAGCTTGATCGTGCCGGTCGTGCTGTCGATCGCGTTGTCGACGGTCAGCAACGTCCCACGGTCGAGCTCGGTCGTGTCGTCGCTGGAATAGGCCACCACCGTCGGCTTGCCATTGCGCAAGGCGTCCTGCACCGCCGGCAGCACATCCTGCGGCGCGGTGAATGTCACCGCGATCGGCCGGATCTGCGCCAGCGGCATCAGGCTGGTAGCCTCAGCCGCGCGGACGAAATTGCCGGGATCGACGGTGCGCAGCCCAACCCGCCCGGAGAACGGCGCGGTGACGTAGCTGTAGGCTACATTGAGCTGCGCGGCCTCGAGCTGCGCGTCGTCGGCGGCAATCGCGGCGGTCATGTGGTTGACCAGCGCGGTCTGGGTGTCGACCTGCTGGTGCGAGGCGAAATCCTGCTTCGCGAGGGAGTTGTAGCGCTCCAGGTCGCGCTTGGCATTCGCGAGGTCGGCCTGATCCATCAGCTTCTTCGCCGTGGCGGCGTCGAGCATGGCCTGGTACGGCTTGGGATCGATGACGGCAAGCAGGTCGCCCTGCTTCACCTCCTGACCCTCGGTGACGGGCACTTGCAACAGGGTGCCGTCCACTTTCGGGCGCAGCTGCACGGAATAGAACGCCTGCACCGTGCCCAACTCACGCAGCCACAGCGGCACGTCCTGCCGGGTCACCTTGCCGACGCTGACCGGAACCGCCGGCGCCATTCCTGGGGCGCGGGGCTGTTGTGCGGAGGCGCGGCCACCAAGTCCGATTGCTACCACACCAAGCAACACGAGCACGAATGCCAGCGTCAGGCCCTGTCGCCTGGGACCGTTTTCCTCATCAGCCATCACCCGAAGTTCGCCCCTCCGCAGTCACCCGGCTTTGACGCAGTCATGCTGCGCCGCACAATATCACACGAAGCCTTCCCCACGCCGTCCCGCGCATGACGTCCTGGTCATGTCGCGGTCAACGTTGCATTGTCCGCGAAACGGCGGCCGACTGCCAGCGTCAAATTCGGCATGTGGTTCGCGCGGTCAAGGCGCGGATACACGCCGATACAAATCGAGCGGATTTCAGTCTTGGACGACACCGAGCGCGCGGCGGAAACGGTCCGCCAGATGGGCGCCGTCGCGCGGCGGCAGGTGACGCGGCAATTCCGCCGGCGAGATGCGGATCACGGCAAACAGGCTTTCCTGCCGCAGCCGCGGCCGCAGCGCCGCCACCTCGTCCATGTCGCGCGCGGTGGCGGTGGCGGGCCAGCCACACGCGGCGGCGACCGCGGCGAGGTCGGTGGTGAGACCGGTGTGGCTGTGCTGCGATCCAGTCTCGCCGAAGCGAGCGTTGTCCAGCACGGCGACGGCGAGGTTCGGCGCGCCGGCGGCGGCAATGGTAGCGAGCGAACCCATGCCCATCAGCATCTCGCCGTCGCCGGTCAGCACCAGCACGCGGCGGTGCGGCTGTGCCAGCGCGAGACCCAGCCCGACCATCGCAGCGCCGCCCATCGCGCCCCAGAGATAGAAGTTGAGCGGCCGCTCGCCGGCGGCGGCGGCATCGTAGCTGGGCGCGCCAAGACCGGTGACCACCAGCAGGTCGCCGGGATCGCGCAGCAGCGTGGCGGCGACGGAGCGGCGATCGAGCGTACCGTCGTTCCTCACCTCGAAAAAACCTTGGCGCCGACCAGCCGTTGCGAGAACAGCACGGCGACCGGCACCGCGCTGTCGAACGCGAGCGCGGCCGCGGCGGTGACCATCTCGGCCACATCGCCGGCATTGTCGGCGCGGCGGACATGCACGCCGGCGGCGGTCAGCACGGATGGCGTGGCGGTGCCCATCGGCACCTGCCACGGATTGAACTCGGCCCACTCGCCGCGCATCGTGATCAGGGTGAGGAACGGCATCCGGCAGTTCACCGGCAGCGACAGCATGTTGATGCAGTTGCCGACGCCCGAGGATTGCATCAGCAGCACCGCGCGCTGTCCGCCGAGCCAGGCGCCCGCGGCGAACGCGATGCCTTCTTCTTCGGTGGTGAGCACGACGGCGCGCATGTCGGGATCGGCGTGCGCCACCTCGATCAGGTGCGCGTGGCCGGCGTCCGGGACATAGGCGAGCTGGGTGATGCGCGCCGCCTTCAGCGCGGCGTAGACCTGCGCCTGCCAGGACGATAACGCCATGCGGCTATTTCAGGACGGCGACCGCGGCGAGGCCGCAGTCACAGGCGGTGAGCACGCCCCCCATGTAGGCCTTGCTGGGTTTCTCGGCGAGCTCGGTGCGCAGTTCCGCCAACTCGACCTGCATGTACGTGCGGAATTCGGCCAGTTCTGCAACCTTGGTTCCCGGGTGCAGCAGAGTCGCATCGAGCGTCGCGTTGATTTCGGTCACCAGCAGCTCAAGCCGGCCCATCGTGGTCTTCACATCGCGCACATCGTCCTCCAGCCGGGAACCGCGCGTTTCCGGACCCGGATGGTAGGGTTCGTCGGCCTTGGATTCAACCGCGTATTGGGCAACGCACAGCCGCCAAGGCACCACCGAAGTGGCGCCTTGGCCAGCCATGAAAGGTTTGTCGCCGAGCCGTCAGGCGGCGGCGTACTGGCCGCGGCCGAACACCTTGTCCAGCGCGTCGGGCTCCGCCTTGTCGAACTGCGTCGTCTTCGCGCGCACGTCGTCGACCGCGGCAAGTGCCTTCTTCACCGCCGGACGCTCGTTGATCGTGCCGACCCAGCGCATGACGTTCTTGTACTTCTCCGCCGCGGGCGCGCCGAGCAGCACCGGAATGTTGCGCGCCCATGGATAGGAGGCGATGTCCGCGATGCCGTATTCCGCGCCGCCGAGCCATGGCTGATCGCCGAGGCGCTGCTCGTACACCTCGAACACGCGATGCACCTGGGTGGTGTAGCGGCTTTGCGAATAGTCGTTGCCTTTCGGCGCGAACCGCACGAAGTGCACGTGCTGGCCGAACATCGGACCGAGCGTGGTCATCTGCACCATCATCCACTCGATCGCCTCGTATTTCGCCGCCATATCCTTGGGCAGCAGCTTGCCGGTCTTCTCGGCGAGATAGAGCAGGATGGCGCCCGACTCGAACAGCGTGCAGGACTTGCCGCCTGGTCCGTCGCTGTCGGTAATGACCGGGACCTTGGCCATCGGGTTGAGCTTGCGGAAATTTGCGTCGAACTGCTTGCCGGTGAACACGTCGACGGGGTGGACGGTATAAGGTAGGCCAACCTCCTCCAGCGCGATGTAGATCTTCACCACGTTCGGGCTGCCCATGCCGTAGAGTTCGATCATAAGATCCTCCTGTCTTGATGGCTGGACCGCACCTTAGCATCCTGCCGACCACCTGTCCCGCGCCTGAGGGAAAGGCGGGCAGCAACTCCGGCTCCAAGCACATTCCGGGAAGGGATAGACATGAAACCCGACGAGTTCCAGCAGTTCTTCGCCGTCGCGCAAAAAAGCGGCGAGACCGTCCGTTCAGCCTTTTACGTCTTCGTGCTGATATACGGTGCAATGCTGTTCTATGCGGCCAATACATATCTCTATCCAACCGGCCAGCATCTCTTTGCGTCGGTGCAGGACGCGATCACCAAGGCGGCTGGATGCGGCAGCTCGGAGGCTGGCACACCCTGCCTCGGCCCCCTGGCGCCCACATCGACGATCGAAAAGATCAATACCGATTATTCCACGCATCTGCTGGAATACTATCAGGACAAATCGGCGGCAGATCGGGAATTTCATGTGCCATTTATCGGAATAGCCCCCGATCGGGGCTGGTTCTGGTTGATCAACATTGTCTCCAGCCTGCTGCTCTACGTAATGCTGCGCGGCTCGCTGGAGAACCATCTGCACCTGCTCGAATATCTCTTCAACGAAACCAAAGGCAACACCGCACAAGTGATGCTGCTCACCACAACCCAGATAGTGACGTCGGCAAGCCGAAGTCGCGAGTCGGGAACATCGCAGGGCAACCTGCTGTTCTCGGCGGAGTATCTCTCTGCCTTCACGCTGCTGCTGATGCCGATCGCGGTCAGTTGCTTCATTCTGTTCGATTGGGCCTATCTCATGTTCACCGCCAACTCGCCAATCGACGTAATCAGGCAGCCCGCCCTCACCCTCGGATTCGTGCTGACAATCTTTACGTTGCTATGGCAGGCACGGATGTTCCGAGGCATCGCCGCCGCTGTCTACCTGCTGTTCGTATCCGACCGGGCAAGGCAGATGGAGGTTCACGGTGCCGAACCTGAGTGTGAAACGCCCGCCGGCCAAGCCTGAATTCCGCTGTAGATACGGGCTTGACGCGCCCCGCATGACGTCACGGATCGACGCATCCCACACCGGCTCGCGCGTACTCGGACCAACCATGATTCGCCGCATAGGCAACCCATCGCCGCTGGTCCGCCACCGAGAGAACCGTCGTCGGGCACGCCACGTTGAACGCTTTCAGCGCGACCACGCCGTACAAGGCGCGGTTCGGCTTGAAGCATCCCGGGCCGGCTTGCGGATATCGAGGCCAGCCATGCCGACCGGCAAATTCAGCCCAACGCTCCTGTTGCGCCGCCGGCATGTCCGTATCGGCGCAGGCGACGTGAAAGACGTAGACTTCCGTTGGCATCGTTCCGTCCGGCGCCTGCTTCGCGGCGATCTGGTCGGCGGTCATGAACAGCCGCTGGACTCCGTAGCCAATGTCATCGGCAAGGAATGTCGGACTGATCATGATGCCCATCATCAGCAGAGCGCGCGCTCGCCGCGACAGATGTGGCCGGCGAAACTTCGGCATCGCCAAAGGCGGCATGCGGATTTCTGGGCGTGCCGAAGCCGTGCCTGCATATGCCATCGCGACCTCCCCGGGGGCGTAAGCGGGCTGCTCACCGCCCCTGCCTTGCCATCACCGTCGTGCCGGCGGCTGTCACCACATACACCCGGATTACACCTTGCGGCACGGTGCAAGGCAAGGGGCCAGGATTTCCCGAGCTTCGCTGAACAGAGCGGTCCCGGCCGACTGTCGGATAGATCTAACAACTCTTTACTGGAGGACAGTTGGCGATTTCAAACCACAGATGAAAACGGATGCACACGGATACTGCGGGCATCGTGCGCGTGGCCGCCCACGAGCGTGTTATCCGTGTGCATCCGTGTTCATCTGTGGTTTCAATATCTGCGTCGGCCGTGTTCATGCGCTTGCGCCGGTTACCCCGTGCGCCTAAGCAGCCCGAGCGAGCCTCGGGAGACGCGCCATGGACCAGCCCCTTCCCACCGATCCGCACGCCGAGATCCGCGCCGAGGTCGCCAAGCTCTGCGCCCACTTCCCAGGCGAGTATTGGCGCAACCTGGACCGTGACCGCACCTATCCCACCGAATTCGTCCGCGCCCTTACCGAGGCCGGCTATCTGGCCGCGCTGATCCCCGAGGAATACGGCGGCGCCGGCCTGCCGCTGTCGGCTGCCGCGGCGATCCTCGAGACCATCCATGCCGAGGGCTGCAACGGTGCCGCCTGCCACGCGCAGATGTATATCATGGGCACCATCCTGCGGCACGGCTCGGCGAAGCAGAAGCAGGAGTACCTGCCCAAGATCGCCACCGGCGAGCTCCGACTGCAGGCGTTCGGCGTCACCGAGCCGACCAGCGGCACCGACACCACCTCGCTGCGCACCTTCGCCAGGCGCGAGGGCGACCACTACGTGGTGAACGGCCAGAAGGTGTGGACCAGCCGAGCCGAGCATTCCGACCTGATGCTGCTGCTCGCCCGCACCACGCCGCGCGACCAGGCGAAGCGTCGCACCGACGGCCTGTCCACGTTCATCGTCGACATGCGGGCCAACATCGGCCACGGCATGACCATCCGGCCGCTGCGCACCATGATGAACCACAACTCCACCGAGATCTTCTTCGACAACATGGTCGTGCCGGCTGAGAACCTGGTCGGCGAGGAGGGCAGGGGCTTCCGCTACATCATCGACGGCATGAACGCCGAACGCCTGTTGATCTCGGCGGAGTGCATCGGCGATGCGCGCTGGTTCCTGAAGAAAGCCACCGATTATGCGCGCGACCGCCAGGTGTTCGGCCGGCCGATCGGGCAGAACCAGGGGATCCAGTTCCCACTCGCCCGAGCCTACGCGCAGATGCGCGCCGCCGAGCTGATGATCCGTGAGGGCTGCCAGAAATTCGAGGCCGGCCTGACGCCGGGCGAGGAAGCCAACATGGCCAAGCTGCTCGGCGCCGATGCGTCATGGGCGGCGGCGGAGGCCTGCCTGCAGACGCATGGCGGCTTCGGTTTCGCCGAGGAATACGATGTGGAGCGCAAGTATCGCGAAACGCGGCTGTATCAGGTGGCGCCGATCAGCACCAACCTGATCCTGTCGTACATTGCCGAACACGTGCTGGACCTGCCGCGGAGCTACTGATGAGTGTGGCGCTTGAGAACCCGATGAGCCTGGAAGACTTCCTCGACTGGGAGAGCCGGCAGGAATTCAAGTCCGAGTTTGACGGCTCCCAGCCGGTTGCCATGACCGGAGTGACGGTCGCTCACTCCGTCATTCAGGCCAACCTGTTGGGGCTTTTGTTCAACCGCCTGCGCCGCCAAGCGTTTCGCGCGCATGGCAGTAACCTGAAGATCCAGGTCGCCGGACGCATTCGTTACTGGGTGGCGGATGTTCTGGTCGGGGAAGCGGAACTGACGCTGCCAGGGATCGGCTCGAGCATTTTATTGTCTGAGGTCTACGAGGGAGTGCCGTTCCCGCCGGAAGACATTCCGACTGTGTCCGGCGCGTGACGCTTCCCCTCGCCAACCTCCTGGTCGTATCGCTGGAACAGGCGGTCGCCGCGCCATATTGCAGCTCGCGGCTGGCTGATGCCGGCGCCCGGGTAATCAAGATCGAGCGGCCCGAAGGCGATTTCGCGCGTGGCTACGACACCGCCGCGAACGGTCTGTCCAGCTATTTCGTCTGGCTCAATCGCGGCAAGCAGAGCCTGGTCGCGGACATCAAGCAGCCAGACGACGCGGCGCTGCTGCACCGCGTCCTTGGACGGGCAGACGTGTTCATTCAGAATTTGGCGCCGGGTGCCGCCGCCCGCGCGGGGCTCGGTTCCGACGAGTTGCGTGAACGCTATCCCCGGCTGATCACCGTCGACATTTCTGGTTACGGCGAAACCGGCGACTACGCCACGATGAAGGCGTACGACCTGCTGGTGCAGGCGGAATCAGGATTGGCGATGGTGACGGGCCTGCCCGCCGGCCCCGGTCGCGTCGGCGTCTCGGCCTGCGACATCGCCTGCGGCATGGCGGCGCACGCTGGCGTGCTGGAGGCGCTGATCGAGCGCGGCATCACCGGTCGCGGCAAGGGCCTCAAGGTGAGCCTCTTCGATGGCATGGCGGATTGGATGAACGTGCCGCTGCTGTTCTTCGAGGGCACCGGCAGGGCACCCGAGCGACTAGGTCTGGCACATCCGTCGATCTGTCCCTACGGTGCATTTGCCACTGAGGACGGCGCGCTGGTGCTGATCTCGATCCAGAACGAGCGCGAATGGGTGGAGTTCTGCGCAAAATTCCTCGAGGAACCGGAGTTGCCGCAGCGCGAGGGGTTCCAGACCAACGTTATCCGCGTCGCCAACCGCGCCATCGTGGACGCGCATATCGCGGCTGCCTTCGCGCGCCTGTCGCGCGCGCGGGCAGCCGGGAAATTGCGCGCCGCCAACACGGCCTACGGCTTCGTCAATGATGTCGCGACGTTCTCCCGCCACCCAGCATTGCGGCGGGCCGCGGTGGATACGCCGAACGGGCTGATATCGCTTGCCTCGCCACCGGTTCTGTTCAGCGATGGCCCCCGCGAGCTTGGGCCGGTGCCGGCGATCGGCGCACACACCGCCGCGATCCGCGCCGAGTTCGCCGCCTGACGCTACCCGCCGGTGCGCCGTGGCGGCGGCTGAAAGGCGAGACCGATCGGCGCCGCACGATAGGCATCGAGTCCGCGTCCGGCCGGCGCCACGCCACCGACGGTGGGCAGCATGATGATCCGTGGTCCCTGCGCCGCTCCCAGCGGCTCCTGACGCAGCACGCGCGTGAAGCTCGGCGGGGGCGCCGCCATCGTGGCGCCCCAGGCCTGCGCCAACGGAGTCGCGCGCACCAGGCCGGCGAGCTGCTGCTCCTCCGGCAAGACTGCCAGCACCTGTCGCTGGTACTCGGCGCCGAGTTCGGGTGTCGCCGAGTGATACATTGCCGTCGCCTTGTTCCAGTCGCCGGTCTGGGTGAACAGCTCCTTGAGGAATCGCGCCGCGTAGGAGGCGTTGGTCTGCGGGTCGAATGCCAGCTCCAGGTTGGCGAAGGCGTCAGGGTGGTGCATCAGGTTGATCTGCCCGCACCCGACGTCGATCGACTGGATGCCCCGCGCCTGCATGGCGCGAACCGCCGCGACCGCCTCGGCCTTGGATTCGTAAAAATGCCCCTCGCCCTCGGCATTCACGGTCCAAGGCCAGGGATGTACTGAACCGGTGGCAGGATCGCGCCTACCGCTCTCGACCCGATTGATGGCCGCGAGCAGGTGCGCCGGAATTCCGCCGGCCCGCTCGGCCGCAGCGACCGCCGAACGGCACAGCAGGCCCTGGGCGGTTGATGTGGGGACGATCGGCTGGGTCTGGCCGGGGCCGGAAATCCCCAATACCACCGCGGCCGCGAAGCATAAGCGCCGCATAGGCGCGATGATAGAAGCCAAGCCTTAGCAAAGGGTTGCCGGCCGTCACTGGCGGTCGACAAAAAATCTCGGCCAACCGATGCTGCATTGCAAAATATCGCTTGCATGCGAATGACTGATCGCCTAGATTGTGCATCGCAGCAATGCGGTCCCTGACCGCGCTGTCTGCTTTCTTGGACGTTTCCTCCCTAAACTTGGCGACCCCACAAGGGTCGCCATTTTTTTGCGACAAAATCACTCGCCGATCTGGGTGCGGGCCGTTCGGGCCAGGCCGGCGATGAGGCGGGTGACGCTTTGCCGCACTGCCGGAAAGCCGGGCAGCCGTTCGATCCGGCCCTCGTCCATGTAGAGCTCGCGGGCGATCTCGATCTGCAGCGCATGAACGCCCTCGCGGGGCCTTCCGTAATGGCGGGTAATATAGCCGCCGGCATAAGGGTCGTTGCGCCGCACGCTGTAGCCCAGTTCGGAAAGCAGGGTCTCGACCAGCCGCGTCATGCGTGGTGCGCAGGCCGTGCCGTGGGCGTCGCCCAGAACGAAGTCGGCCGGCCTGGCTCCGGACCTCGTCACGTGGCCATGCGTCGGCATGGAGTGACAGTCGACCAGTAGGCAATACCCGAAATCGGCGCGGGTCTCGGCGATCAGCGCGACCAGCGCGTCGTGGAACGGCTGCCAGCAGGTCCGGATCCGCCGTTCTGCGTCGGCGAAAGACAGCTTGTCCCGATAGATCGCCTCACCGGACGCCACGACACGCGCGATCGTGCCGAGGCCGGCGCCGACCCGGGCGCTGGTGGTGTTGACCCAGGATGGCAGCCGGTCAGCGAACATCGCCGGATCGAGCTCCCACGGTTCGCGGTTGGCGTCGCACCAGGCGCGCGGGAAGGTGGCCGCAAGCAGCGGGGCGCCATGCTCCGGCGCCGCGGCGAATAGTTCGTCGACGAAGCTGTCCTCGCTGCGGCGCAGCCTCACGCCGTCCAGCCGCGAAGCGGCTAGCAGTTCGTCCGGGTAGCAGCGGCCCGAGTGTGGTGAGGCGAATACGACCGGGATGGTCTGACGCGCCGGCCGCAGCACCACGATCGGAACAGGCGAAGCAATCGAGGTTGCGATTGGCACGTCCATCTGTGTATTGAAGCCGCCACGGCGCGCGCTGTCACGACCCAAGCTTGCCGCCAACCCGGCAGACGGGTATTTTTTACCTACGGATGGGCGCGTAGCTCAGCGGGAGAGCACTGCCTTGACATGGCAGGGGCCACAGGTTCAATCCCTGTCGCGCCCACCATCCGTCGCCAGGATCAGTGCGGCTTGCCGGGTGCCTCGTCGAACACACTGCACGCCAGCGTCACCAAACGCTCCGCGGTGTCCGAGTAACCGGCCCGGTCTGCGTCTTCCGCCAGAGCGATCAAACGGTCCGACAGGACGAGCTCGCTGATTGCAGGTTTTCGCGAGGGCTCGATATGCGTTGCGGGAATCATAGGATTTTCCCCCTGTCGGATTGTCTAACTTGTGAAACACTGCAACCTATAGTTTAGGAAGTGGTTAAATCTGCTGGGAAGAATTCGTGTAACGCGAGCACTCGCAGCGCCGACGCCAGGGGCCGGCCGTCTATGCGTTCGGCATCGGCAGCCGCCACCAGCGCAGTCAGCGTCTGCTGGCGTCCGGCCGCGATGTGCATCAGCGCCGCCCAGAACTCTCGCTCCAAAGCGACGCTGGTGCGGTGGCCAGCGAGGGAAAAGCTGCGCTTGATCAGGCCGCTCAGCCGCCGCCTCCCAGCAGCGTGGCACTTGGCTCCGTCATGCCCGTCGGCACGACCCAGCGACCAAAATCCTCGGGCCAGACGCAGCCGAGTTGTTCCGCCGCCTGCTTCAAGGTGATGTTCTCCGCAAGGGCGACCTTGCCGGTATTCACCACTTTGTCATAGCCGATCCGCGGATTGAGCGGGGTCACGAGCACGAGCGATCAGGCCAGGCTCGCGGCGATGTGTTCACGGCCGGGTGGTAGCCCATCCGCCAGTTTGCGCGCGAAGCTCGCAGGCGCGTCGCCGTGAGGCGTAGGTCAGACCGGGGGCTGCTCCGGCGCCGCGCCGGGATCGAATAGTGCGGTGGTATCCAGCGCACTGTCTTCCTCTTCTGCCTCAACGCCAACGCGTTCGCCGCGTGCCTGCCGCTCTGCCTCCTCCTGGCTGCGCGCGACATTGACAACGATCGGGATGGATACCTCAGGGTGCAGAGCCACGCGGACCCGGGCCAGACCAAGCGTCTTGATCGGATGCTCCAACAACACCTGCTGACGATTGACGGTCAGACCCCCGGCGGTGGTCGCCTCGGCCACGTCGCGCGCCGAAACCGAGCCATACAGGCTGCCCGACTCGCCTGCCTGGCGTATGATCACCACCGAAAGCCCGGTAACGCGCTCTGCGACCCGCTCTGCCTCCTCCCGGCGCTTCAGGTTCTGCGCCTCGAGTTGGGCACGCTCCTGCTCGAAGCGGGCCAGGTTGTCCTTGCTGGCACGCAACGCCTTTTTCTGCGGCAGCAGGAAGTTGCGGGCAAAGCCGGGCCGTACCTTGACCAGGTCGCCCATCTGCCCGAGCTTTTCCACGCGCTGGAGCAGGATCAGTTCCACGTCGGCCATGATCCGCTCCGTCAACTCACGATGTAGGGCAACAAGGCGAGGAAGCGGGCGCGCTTGATCGCCACCGCCAACTCTCGCTGCTTCTTGGCCGAGACCGCCGTGATGCGACTGGGCACAATCTTGCCGCGCTCCGACAGAAACCGGGACAGCAGGCGCACGTCCTTGTAATCGATCTTCGGCGCATTGGGGCCAGAGAAGGGGCAGGACTTGCGGCGACGATAGAACGGCCGCCGGGCACCGACGGCGGCGCGCCGGGCGGCCGGGTTGATCTCAGCAGTTTCTGACACGGCTTACTCCTCGGCGCCGACGCGAAATTCATCGCGGAACTCATCGCGGGCGCGGAACTCCTCACGCTCGTCGAAGCCGCGGCGGCGGCCGCTATCGAACCGGCCGGCAGGCTTGGGACCGCGGAAGCCGCGGTCACGGTCGTCCGACTTGCGCGACAGGATGGCCGAGGGGGCTTCCTCTATTTCCGGCACTCTGATGGTCATGAACCGGAGGACGTCCTCGTTAAGTCCCAGCCGACGCTCCATCTCGGTGACAAAGTCGGGCTTTGCGTCGAGACCCAGCAGCATATAGTGGCCCTTGCGGTTCTTCTTGATCCGATAGGCCAAACCGCGAAGGCCCCAGTACTCGCGCTTCTTGACTTCGCCGCCCTCGGTTTCGAGCTCGCTGGCGATGCCGTCGGCGATGCCTTCGACCTGCTGCTGTGTCACGTCGTTACGTGCAATGAGCACGCATTCGTAAAGCGGCATGGTGTGCTCCCTCTGGCTGGAGGCCTGCGGAATGCAGGCATAACCGGGGGCGATGCCGTCGCCACCCAGCAGGGAAGGCGCGGTGTGAAGCACGAATTGGGGGTGGCAGGCAAGTCCCTGGCAGAACGGGAGGCAGCATACGTCAGCGGCCGGACCCGCTAACGCCCCAGCATATCCGCGCCCTGGTACCAAGCCTGCACGAAGGGCAGGAACCAAGGCGTCCCATAGTACAACGGCGACGTTGGATGCCCGAGCTCGGCGAACGCACTCTTCCCCTCTGCGTGGCCTAGCAGTCGCAGCGCGGCCTTGCGCCCGAGCCAGGTGGACATGACCACACCGGAACCGCAATAGCCCATCGCGTAGTGCATGCCGTCGCGTTCGCCCATATGCGGCAGCCGGTCGAACGTATACGCAATGTAGCCGAACCATGAATGCGACAGTTCGACGCCGTGCAATTCGGGAAAGATGCGCGTCATGTAGCGAGAGAGGCGCTCGGCCGCCCGCTTCGGTCCAATGTCGGTGTAAGCGGGGCGGCCGCCGAACAGCACGCGTGTGTTGTCAGGCGAGGGCCGGAAATAGCAGAGCAGTCGGTTGCTGTCCGACAGCATGCGGCGTTTCGGCATCAGTGTCGCCATCAGGTTCGGCGACAGCGGCGCCGTGGCGATCATGTAGCTGGTCACCGGAACGACGCGCCGACGCAGCGCCGGCGTCACCGATCCGGTATATCCGTTGGTCGCCACCACCACATTCCGCGCCTGCAGCGAGCTACCCGGCGTGGTCACGGTGAAGCCGCCGCCGTTGCGGTCGATCGTCGTGACCGGGCTATTGCCGACCACGATCGCGCCAGCTTCCCGCACCCGTCCGATCAGACCGGCATGGTAGCGCGCAGGATGCAACCCGGCGCGCCGGTGTGTCACCCGACCGCCGCAATAGATGTCGGTCCCGATCTCGTTCCGCACCTCGGACTTCGAAACCATATCGGCCTCGATGCCCGTGGTGCGCGCGAGCTGCTCGGTCTCACGCGCCAGCGTCTCATAGTGCGCCGGCTTCACGATCCCGGTGAATCCGCCGGTCTCGGCGTAATCGCATGCGATCTCTTCTTCGGCGATGAAGCGGCCGAGGAAATCGTACGCTTCCCGTGCCTCGGCAAGCAGCGCCTTGGCCTGTGTGGCGCCATAATGCCGTGCCAGCGTGTCGAGCGAAGGTTTCAACGCGCTGCCGAGCATGCCGCCATTCCGCGAACTGGCGCCGACGCCGGGTGTCTCGGAATCGAATACCACAACTGAGCGACCGGCGCGGGCAAGCGTCAGTGCCGCGGATAACCCGGTGTAGCCGGAGCCGATCACCGCCACATCCGCGCCCGCCGGAAGCGTCGACGCCGCTACATCAGTCGGTGGCGCGTGATCCCACCAGTACGGCACTTCCTGCATGACCGACTCCTCGCTGGCGACCAAGGTTGCGGACGTGGATACGGCTTGGCAAGATTGCATCGCCAGAGGGGAGCCGCGGCAGGTGGAGGCGCAGATCAGGAACACCGAGCCGCTGGTCAAATTCATCGGCGTCGACAAGAGCTATGACGGCCGCACGCTCGCCGTCCGCGCCCTCACACTGGATGTCGCGCAAGGCGAATTCCTGACCCTGCTCGGCCCCTCCGGTTCCGGCAAGACCACGACGCTGAACATGCTTGCCGGCTTTGAACGGCCCACACGCGGCAAAATACTGCTTGGCGGACGACCGGTGGATAGGCTGCCGCCATACGAGCGCAACATCGGAATGGTGTTCCAGAATTACGCACTGTTCCCGCATATGACGGTCGGCGAAAACGTCGCGTTTCCACTCAGCGTGCGCCGCATGCCGCGCGCCAGGATCGCGGAGTGCGTGCAAAGGGCCTTGGCCATGGTGCGGCTGGAGCCGTTCGCTGAACGGCGCCCCGCACAGCTCTCCGGCGGGCAGCAGCAGCGCATTGCACTGGCGCGCGCGCTTGTGTTCGAGCCGAGTCTCGTGCTGATGGACGAACCGCTCGGGGCGCTGGACAAGAAGCTCCGCGAGCACATGCAGATCGAGGTCAAGCTGCTGCACGAACGGCTCGGGCTGACGGTCGTCTACGTCACACACGACCAGAGTGAAGCGCTGACGATGTCTGACCGCATCGCGGTGTTCCATGACGGCAGAGTGATGCAACAGGGTACGCCGGATGCGCTCTACAGCCAGCCGCATGACGCCTTCGTGGCCAGCTTTATCGGCGAGAACAACATATTGTCAGGTACCGCGCAGCTAATTGCCAATGGTCATGTGCGCGTAGCACTCGGCGGTGGCCTTCAGATCATGGCCACGGCAGTCGGCGAACTGCACCATGGCGCGGAGACTCTCGTCGCCGTACGCCCGGAATCGGTGCACCTTTCGACCGGTTTGGATGGCGGAGATAACACCTGCCGCGCGCTGGTGACGAGCCGTATCTATCTCGGCGATCATCAGCGGCTGCTGACTGAAATAGGCAATGGCCACACGATCACAGTGAAGGTTCCTGCCGGGATCGGCGCCATTGCGGGCGAATCGGTCATCCTTTCCTGGAACACTGCGGATTGCCTTGCCTTCCCTGCTTCCACTGCCGCGGAGCGGGCGCTCAACCAAGACGATCTGACCAAGGAATGGAGGAACGCATGAAATCGATCGGGTGCCTAAGCCTCGTCGCGTACGCCGCAGCGGCTATTGCAGCCTGGCCCGCCGGCGCACAAGAACAGCAACTGACGATCGCCTCGGCGGGCGGAGCCTGGCAGCAGGCCCAGCGCAATGCCTGGTACACACCCTTCGCGCAGAAGCTGGGCATCAAATTCAATGAGGAGGAGACCTCGGCCGGAATGGCCCGCGTGCAGGCGATGGTGCAGGCGCACAATGTGACCGACGATGTGGTCACCGTCGACACGGCGCAGGTCCTGTCGGCGTGTGACTCGGGCATTCTGGTGCGCCTCGACTGGAGCAAGATCGCACCGCGTGAAGGCTTTCTGCCGGGTGCCGCTCGCGATTGCGGCATGGGCCTGGATGTCTATGGCGATGTCCTCGCCTACAATACCGATGTGGTGAAGAGCGATCCGCCGACATCGGTGCTCGCGCTGTTCGATACCAAACGCTGGCCCGGCAAGCGGGGCATGCAGAAGATCGCAGCCAACAACCTGGAGTGGGCGCTCGAAGCCGACGGTGTGCCGACCGATCAGGTGTACAAGGTGCTGGCAACGCCGCAGGGTGTCGACCGCGCCTTCGCCAAACTCGACACGATCAAGAACGACATCGTCTGGTGGCAGGCCGGCGCCCAGCCGCCGCAGTTGCTCGCTTCACACGAGGTGGTCATGACCACCGCCTGGAACGGGCGCATACAGAACCCGATCGACCACGAGCACGCGCCATTCAAGATCGTATGGGACAACGAGATCATCGAGTACGACATGATCTCGATTCCCAAGGGCTCGCCGCACCTTGACCTGGCCTATCAGTATCTCGCCTACGTGGCGCAGCCGGAAAACAACGCGCGGCTTGGCGTATTCATTCCGTATGGACCGGTGGTGAAGGACGCCACCGAGTTCGTGCCGAAGGATACGCTCCCCAAACTGCCGACGGCGCCCGACCACATGAAGGCTGCGCTGCCGATCGACATGGAATTCTGGGCCGACTACGGCCAGGACCTGAACAAGCGATTCAACGACTGGCTCGCGAAGTAACGCTTTGAGCGCGAGCGCCACACCGGCCGTGGCCGACCGCGGCCTGGCTGCGGCGGTGCGGCGCACGACGCGTGGTCAGCTTGTGGGCGCGATGCTGCTGGTGGCACCTCTGTTCGTGCTGCTGCTGCTGAGCTTCTGCCTGCCGATCGCCGCGTTGCTCGCACGCGCCGTGTATGACCCGACGATGCACGATGCGTTGCCGCGGACCGCGGCGGCGCTGGATGCGTCGCCGGGCCAGTGGTGTGCCGGATGACGCCGTGTTCGCCGCCTTTGGCGAGGACCTGCAGGCCGCCAAACAGAACGATTCGCTCTATAACCTTGCCAAGGACCTCAATAACCTGCTGCCGGCGGCGCGTAGTCACGTTCTGCGTACCGCCCGCGGCCTGGCACCGGACAGGCCGTTGACGCGCGCCGAACTGACCGCGCTGGATCCGTTCTGGGGCGACAGCCAGACCTGGTCCGCGATCCGGAACGGCGTGCCGTCGTTCACCAGCGGCTATCTGCTCGCGGCAATCGATCTGCGGTGGACGCCCACGGGCAGCATCGGTCCGGTGCCGTCGGATCAGGCGATCTATCGCACGATCTTCGCGCGCACCTTTGCGATCGCGGCTGGCGTCACGCTGATCACGCTGGTGCTCGGATTCCCCCTCGCCTGGCTGCTCGCGAACCTGTCGGGACCGACCGCGGCACGGCTGATCCTGCTGGTCCTGCTGCCGTTCTGGACCTCGATCCTGGTGCGCACCGCCGCATGGACGGTGCTGTTACAGAGGTCCGGCATTCTGAATGAGCTGCTGCTCGGCCTGCACGTCATCGATCATCCTATCGACCTGATGTACACGCGGGCGGGCCTGATCATCGCCATGGTGCACATCCAGCTTCCGTTCACGCTGCTGCCGATCTACAGCAGCATGCGCACGATTTCGCCCTCGCAGATGCGGGCGGCATATTCGTTGGGCGCGCGCCCGTTTGCCGCATTCCGCCGTGTCTATCTGCCCCAGGTGATGCCAGGCGTGATGGCCGGCTGCCTGCTGACGTTCATCCTGTGCCTGGGGTATTTCATCACGCCGGCGCTGGTGGGGGGACCGGCCGACCAACTGATCGCCAACTTCATTTCCAACTACATCAATATCGATCTGAACTGGCAGATGGCTGCCGCGCTGAGCTTCATTCTGCTGGCGCTGACACTCGGGCTGTTTGCGGTGTTCGCGCGGATCTTCGGCGTCGACCGCATGAAGCTGGTCTGAACCATGCTGCTGTCGCCCTATGCAACTCTCGCCGACAAGGTCCGCATGGCAGTGCTGCTCGCGTGGTGTGCGCTCGTGCTGGCATTCCTCGTCCTGCCGATTTTCGTGCCGGTGCCGTTGTCGGTAAATTCCGAGGCGTTTTTCACCTATCCGCTCAAGGGCTTCTCGTGGCGCTGGTACAGGGACGTCCTGGGCAGCGGCGCATGGCGCGACGCGATCTGGCACAGCATCGTCATCGCCTTCGGGGTCACCGTGCTGACGACGAGCCTGGGGACGCTCGCGGCCGTCGGGCTCTCGAGCCCGCGCATGCCCGTGCGCCGAACCATCATGGCGGTGCTGATCTCGCCGCTGATCGTTCCCGTGATCATCACCGCGGTCGGCGCATATCTGTTCTACGCCCCGATCGGGCTTGCCAACTCGTTCGTTGGCATCATCATAGCGCAGACCACGGTCGCTGCGCCGTTCGTCGTCGTCACTGTCGGTGCGAGTCTGGCGAATTTTGATCGGACGCTCATGCGGGCTGCGGCGATTTCCGGTGCACGGCCGTTCGTCGCGTTTCAGCGGGTGATGTTGCCGCTGATCCTGCCGGGCGTGCTGTCGGGCGCAGCCTTCGCCTTCGTCGCCTCATTCGATGAACTGGTAATCGCGCTGTTCCTTGCTGGGCCGCAGCAGCGGACGTTGCCGATGCAGATGTTCGTAGGCTTGCGCGAACACCTTGATCCGACCATCACCGCCGCGGCAACGCTGATGATGACGTTATCTATCCTTTTGCTGGTGGTCGCGGACCGGCTGCGGCGGCGGCGCTGATCTTACAACGCCGGACGCCAGAATGGCTTGCGGGCGCGCACCGGGTCGAGCAGCGACCAGTCGCCCTGCTCGAGCACGTGGCCCTTGGGGAAGGGTGCTCGCGCCTCCAGGCCGAGCGAGAGCATCACCCGGTCGTCGCGGTAATAGCAGAGCAGCACGATCCGCGTGAGCACTCTGACCGGGGCGCCGCCATCGGCGCGTAGCTTCGTGGCCACCTCGCCGCGGCGCGCGGCGTCCAGTGCGGCGAAGGGGCCACCGGCCAGCGTGTGCAGCGTCGCCAGCGCGACGCACACCTCGTTGCGGTCGCGGCCGATGCTGTTCACGATGTCAGCGACGATCGTGTCGTCGTCGGCGCCCGGCACACCGTATTTCGCGCTGGGGGGAATGATCATGCCCGCGAGGCAACGCAGGTCGGCGATCTCGGCCTCGGTCAGGGTCTGCTCGTTCATACCGGCCTCAATCGAACAGGGTTGCCAGGCGTTGCTTGATGCTGTCGGCGATGTACAGCGCCAGTGCCTGGATCGTGGAGGTCGGGTTCACGCCGCCGGAGGTGACGAACACGCTGCCATCGACGATGAACAGGTTCTTCACGTCATGGCTGCGTCCCCAGGAATTCACCACCGAGCGCTCGGGATCGTTGCCCATGCGGGCAGTGCCGAGCAGGTGCCAGCCGGCGTAGACGACGGGTCGTATGGTGTGGACATGACGCGCACCGGCGGCGGCGAGGATCTCCGCGCCACGATCGATCGCGAAGTCGAGCATACGGTTGGTGTTGTCGCCGATGCTGTAGTCGATCCTCGGCGCTGGGATGCCGTGTCCGTCCTTCAGCACCGGATCGAGGGTTACCCGGTTATGCGCCTCGGGCAGGTCCTCGGTGCAGATGCCGACCGACATGCGGTGGCCGACGAGACCGCGGAAGGCGTCGTGATGGCCCTCGCCCCAGGGCACCAGGCCGACGGCCTCCGTGGCGACCGCCTCGGTGGCGATTCCGATCGTGCGGTTGAACTGGAAATTGTAGCCGCGCACGAACCCGCGGGAACTGTCGGTCTCGTAGAACTCCTGGCTCCACAGGCAGAGCGGCGGGCCGCGATGCCCGTCCATCGGTTCGTCGACATAGCCATGAACCACCGCCCAGGGATGGAACATCAGCTTCTTGCCCACGAGTCCGCTGGAATTGGCAAGCCCATCAGGGAACCGGCCGGAGGCGGAGTTCAGCAGCAGCCGTGGCGTGCCGACGCCGTTGCAGGCCAGGATCACGACCTCGGCTGGCTGGAACTGTTCGATGCCATCGCTGTCGTAATATACCGCACCGGTCGCCATGCCGTCCTCGCCGGTGGCGATCTCGCGCACACGGCAGTTGGTCCGGAGCTCGACGCCGGCGCGGATGGCATGCGGCCAGTAGGTGATGTCCGTGCTCGCCTTCGCCCCCTGCGCGCAGGCCGGCGTGCAGTGGCCAAGATTGATGCAGGGCGCGCGGCCGTCGTACTCGGTGGTCGCGATCGTGGTGTCGGATGGCCACCAATGCCAGCCGAGCCGGTTCATCGTCTGCGCGATCTTGGCGCCGGACCTGCCCAGCGGCAGGGGCGGCATCGGCGGCTGGTGTGCCGGGTAGGCGGGATCGCCGGCAAGGCCGGAGACGCCCATCATGCGATCGTTCTCAGCGAAAAACGGCTCCAGCGTGGCGTAGTCCACCGGCCAGTCGTCGGCCACGCCGTCGAGCGTGCGGACGCGGAAGTCGGAGGGGTGCAGGCGTGGATAATGCGCCGTGTACATGATCGTCGAGCCGCCGACCGCGTTGAAGTTCACCACCT
This sequence comes from uncultured Alphaproteobacteria bacterium, assembly GCA_963819855.1. GTDB lineage: Bacteria > Pseudomonadota > Alphaproteobacteria > Acetobacterales > Acetobacteraceae > JAMXLO01. The sequence continues at coordinate 351,506 of CAWFYC010000020.1, read as the reverse complement.
TGATCGGTGAGTTGTCGTCGTTGATCGGATAGTCGCTCGGCCGCTGCCGGATATTTGGACTGATGGCGTAGTCGCTGAACAGCCGGGCCTCATAGTCCCGACCGTTGGACGGATAGTCGGACTGCTTCATCCAGTCGCCCTGTTCGAGGCAGAGGATTTTCATCCGTGTCTCGGCGAGGCTCCAGGCGACCGCGGCGCCGGATGCGCCGGAGCCGATGACGAGGACGTCGACCTTTTCCTTCATGCTCGACTCCCTCAGCCGCGCGCGACCAGGAATTGCTTGTTCACACAGTTGTCCAGCCGCCCGTCGCGCAGGAAGCGCGCGGCCGTGCGCGAAGCGAAGGAGCGGTTGTCGCGCATGCTCTCGGGTGTGTAGAACGCCGAGTGCGGCGTCAGCACCAGGCGGTGGCGGAGCCAGTCCTCGTTGCGCTGCCAGGCGGCGATCAGGCGCCTCTGCGGGTTGGCGGGCTCCTCCGGCAGCACATCCAGCCCCGCGGCAAGCACGGTGCCGTCCTTCATAGCGTCGTAGAGCGCGTCGATATCGACGATCGGCCCGCGCGCCGTGTTGATCAGGATCATCCCGCGCTTCGCCGCGGCGAAGGCATCGGCGCCGATCAGGTTGCGCGTTTCCGCCGTGAGCGGCGCGTGGATGCTGACGAAATCGCACTGCCCCATCAGTTCGGCCAGCGACTCGGCGCGGCGCACGCCGATGGCGAACTGATAGCCGTTCGGCTGATACGGATCGTAGAACACGACGTCCATGTCGAACGCCTTGGCCCGGCGCGCCGCGGCGGTGCCGATGCGGCCCATGCCGACCACGCCGAAGGTGCAGACCGACAGCCGGCGGCCGAACGGGTTATGCGCCGGGCGCCAGTTGGTCCGGAGATCGGCCCGCAACTCCTGGTCGTGATAGGCAATGCTCTTGCCCAGCGTCATCATCAGCGCAATGGCGTGGTCGGCGACTTCGCGGGTACCGTAGTCGGGCGTGTTGCAGACCGGGATGCCCAGCTTGCCGAACCGCTCGATGTCGACATCGTCGTAACCGACCCCGTACTTCACGAAAATGCGGCACTTGCGCAGCTTGTCGATATATTGCGGCGGGCAGGAGCCGACGATGGCGTCGGCGTTGGCCCATTGTTCGTCCGTCACCTCTGCCGCGTTGGCGCAGAATTCGGTCTCGAAGCCCGCGCCGACCGCGTCGCGGGCGATCTGGTGGAATTCGGCCGGAAGGTTCGGCCAGACAATGCGCATCGTCATCGGATCTTTCCTTGTCACTGCTTCTTGCGTCTCATCGTACCACCGGTCGCCGACAGCAAGTAGCCGCCAGCGATCCATGAGGAATTGGGCGTGACCTGATCTGCTCTACGCTGTCGGCTGCGAAAACGGCATCGCCATCGTGCGCGTGGATTTCAACCACGGCCGATATACGGCATCTTTGTCGCCATCACGGTCATGAACTGGACGTTTGCTTCGAGCGAAAGGCTGGCCATATAGGCGACGCCACGAGCCACATCGTTGACGTCGATGCGCGCCTCCGGTTCGACCTTGCCGCTGGCCTGTAGACGGCCTCGCGAGGTGTCTTCGTTGCGCGTGGTCGCGGCGTTGCCGATGTCGATCTGGCCGCAGGCGATGTCGTATTCGCGTCCATCCAACGACAAGGAACGCGTCAGCCCGGTCAATGCGTGCTTGGTCGCCGCGTAGGCAGTCGAGTTCCGCCTGGGCACATGCGCCGAGACCGAGCCGTTGTTGATGATGCGTCCGCCGCGCGGCTGCTGGCTCTTCATCATGCGGAACGCCTGCTGCGCGCAGAGGAATGAACCGGTCAGGTTGGTCGCGACGACATTCGACCACTGTTCGAGGGTCAGATCATCGATCGGGATGTTGCGGGTGCTGGTGCCGGCGTTGTTGAACAGAAGATCGATCCGGCCGTGGGTCGCCTTGACCGTGTCGAACAATGACGCGATCGACGCCGGGTCGGTGACGTCGGTCGGCACCACCAACATCTGCGGCCGCTTCGCCTTGGCGAGCGCGGCGGTTTCTTCCAGCATGTCGCGGCGACGCCCTGCCAGCACCACTGAAAATCCGTCGGCGAACAGCGTCAGCGCGGTCGCACGTCCGATGCCGCTGCCGGCCCCCGTGATGACCGCGACCTTTCCGGAAGTCGTCATGGCCGATACCTCCAAACCTCAGGTTGCGGTTACGCCGCCGTCGACGACCAGGCCAGCGCCATTCATATAGCCGGCGTCGTCCGAGGCCAGGAAAACGATGCCCTTGGCGATATCCATCGGCACCCCCAGGCGGCCCCAAGGCACTGTATCCGTCACGGTCTGCCGCACCTGAGCGGTGTCATTGCTGCCGCTACGCTGCGCACGCGCGACGAAGGTCTGCTCGCCCATGTCCGTCTGGATCACGCCAGGGTGGATCGAGTTCACCCGGATCCGATAGCCTTTGCGCGCGAATTCCAGCGCTGCCGACTTGGTGAACAGCGTTACACCACCCTTGGTCATCGAATAGAGCGGATCAAGCTGCGAGCCAACGATGCCGGCGATCGAGGCCAGGTTGACGATGGCGCTGCCGTGTTCGCTGCTGTTCGCCGCCTCGCGCAAGGCCGGAGCAGCAAGCTTGGTGCCCAGGAACACGCCGGTCATGTTCACCGCGACCAGCTTGTTCCACTCGTCCAGGCTGATCTCCTCGATCCCCTTGCCGATGAACACACCGGCGTTGTTGACCAGAACGTCCAGCTTGCCGAACCGGCCGACAGCGAGGTTGACGGCGGCGGTCCAGTCCTCCTCCTTCGTGACGTCCAGGTGCACGTATTCGGCCAGCCCGCCGGCCGCAGTCATTGCGGCTACGGTTTGGCGTCCTCGGTCATCGAGCACATCGGCTATCACGACCTTGGCGCCTTCCCTGGCCATCAATTGGGCGGTCTCGCCCCCAATGCCGCGAGCGGCACCCGAGATCAGGGCAACCTTGCCAGCAAGACGATTCATGTCGTTGATCCGCATTCCGGTTTTGCCCGGGAAGCTTAGGAAGATGCCGCTGTTTCAGCAAACCTCCTCTCGCCGCCGAGCGTCGTCACGCGGAAATTGACAGCTTTCGCAGTTGAGATCACGTTCCTGCCAAATCGATGATCGAGGAGGATTACACATGGTCTCGACGCGTCATGCGGCGATCGGTGCCAACATGTCAGACCCCATCGAAGTCGTTCCCCTGACACTGCATATCGGTGCGGAGATCCGTGGCGTCGACCTCACCCGACCGTTGCCGCCGGAGCAACTGAACGCGGTGCGGGATGCCTTTCTGAAGTGGAAGGTCATTTTCTTTCGCGACCAAAATATCGACCACTCGCAGCATGTCGCGATGGCGCGCCAGTTCGGCGAGCCGACCATCGGTCATGCGGTGTTCGGTCATGTCGAAGGCCATCCCGAGATCTATTCGGTCGCCAAGAACCGGACCGCGAACGAGAAATACGACGCGATGACGGTGACACCTTGGTTTGGCTGGCATACCGACGTCACGGCGGCGGTGAACCCGCCATGCGCCTCCATCCTGCGGGGTGTGACGATCCCGCCTTATGGCGGGGACACGTTCTGGACCAATCTCGCCGCCGCCTATGCCGGTCTGTCGGAACCGATGCGCGCCTTCGTCGACGGACTGCGTGGCATTCATGCATTCGAGCCGCGCGGCGACGCCAAGGCGGGGAGCGCGTACAATGAGCGCGTCAAACGCCGCGCGTTGAAGAGCGAGCATCCGCTGGTGACGATTCACGCGGAGACCGGCGAGCGCGTGCTGTTTGCCAGCCCATCCTTCCTGAAGTCGCTGGTTGGGTTCACGCCACGGGAAAGCGCCAAGATACTGGAGATCCTGTGGGAGCACGTCGTTCGCCCGGAATATACGGTGCGTTTCAAATGGAACCCGGGCGACATCGCCTTCTGGGACAATCGCTCGACGGCCCATCTGGCGCCCAGGGACATTTTTCAATCGGAATTCGACCGTCAGCTTTATCGGATCACGTTGGTGGGCGAGCCGCTGGTCGGTGTCGATGGCAAGCCTTCCAGATCCATCGAAGGCGTGCCGATCCGATCGGCGGAGGAGGAGCTGCGGATGATGGCGGCGGAGTAGCGCGCCCCGCCGTCACGGGTCGGCGTGAACCAGCGGACGCACCTCCTCGGCGAGGATATGCAGTTGTTCCAGGGCGAGGCTGTTCGGCATGCCCGGCCAATGGATCGAGGCAACGAGGTGATTCACGCCGAGCCGGCGGTTGAGCCGATTGAGTTGATCTGCGACTTCGGTCGGCGAACCCAGGAGGAAGCGGTCCTGCAATAACTCATCGAACGTATGGTCGAAATCATCTCCCTCCGGCATCACCTTGTCCTGACCCCAGGCACGGTAGGCTTGGTATTTTTCCTCCAGATAGGGCTGCGCCAGGCGGATTGCCTCGGCGCGGGACTTCGCTACGAACACCTCCCGTCGCATTGGTAATTCGGTGGGGAAGCGCCGGCCGTATTCCTCGAGCGCGCGTTTGTAGAGATCCATTTGCCGCTCAATCGTCGCCAGTGTGTTGTGCGGGTTGATGTACCAGCAATCGCCGAGGCGGGCCGCGCGCCGGATCGCGACATCGGCGTTGGCACCGATCCAGATCGGCGGGGTCGGCTGCTGCAACGGTTTGACCGAACAGGTGGCGTGGTCGAGTTCGAAACCGGAACCCGTCATGGTGACGAAGTCTTCCGTCCACAGACGGCGGATCGCAGTGAGACAGTCCTCGAAGCGGGCACCAAGCCGGCCGCGCGGTACGCCGAACGCCTTGAACTCGACGTCGCGATAGCCGATCCCGGCACCAAACACGAGCTTGCCGCCGCTCAACAGGTCAAGCGTCGCCAGTTGTTCGGCCAGATCGAGCGGCTTATGCAGCGGCACCAGAACCAGCCCGCAGATGATCCGAAGCCGCGGCGCGATCGCGGCGCAATGGGACAGAAACGGGATCTGCTGCACCGACTCGAAGGGCTGCGCGCTGTAATGCGAACCCTTGACGATCCCGTCAAAGCCAAGTCGCTCGGCGCATCGCACAAGGTCGAGATCGTCGCTGAGGTGCCGAGCGGAGTCGCCGGGAGGATGCTGACCCCGAACGATCAGGCTGAACTTCATCGCACGCCCTTGCCACGCAGGGTGAAGGCGAACAGCCGGCCATACCACGCGAGCGCTGCTTCAATGTCGCCGATCAGCCTCGGTTTGCTGCTTTCGCTCATGCTCGGCCTCCGGCAGAAAAGGTTGAGTGGCTCAACAAGAGATTCCTAAGACCGCACCTCGACGACATCCTGGGCGAAGATCATGTCTTCCTGCCCGACCATTGCCGGGTCGCCGGCCGACGACAGGTAGCGGGCAAACAGCCACACCCCGTCTTGCGGATTGGAAACAACTTCGGCTTCGGCACCGGTCGCCAGCACGACCCGCGTGCCGGCAGCAAGCGCGCGGATGTTGATCGGATCGCTCATTTCGCCGCCTCTGACTGCGCCAGGGTCCCAAGCGGCGCGTTGCGTCGCCATGTCATCAGCTCGTCCCAGCTATCGGCCGCCATGAACTGGGCCCAGCGGCGATACAGGTTTCGCATCGGCTCTTCGCTCGCCTGCGCCTTGGTCAGGTCGACGACCCGACCCGGCATTCTGAGGCCCTCCCACTCATAGTCCTCGACTGCATGGCCCATCCCCATTTCGTAGGTGTAGGGATGCCGGCGCGCAATCACCCCGCGGCTCGCGGAGTGCGCATAATTCCAGTTCTCCATGTCGTCCTGCTCGGTCATGCCCGCCGGCCCGGAGTAACGAATGTAGTAGTCGCGGAGGAAGTTCTTGACCGCCTGTGGTGCATCGCGGTCGACGAAGAAGAACCGCCATACCTCGGTCTCGTGCGCGCTCTTCGGGTGCCACACTGCCAGCGTCCGCGGTTGTCGAGGCAGCAGCGCGACATTGGGAAAGATCTCGCCAGGCGCGCCGATCAGCCGGCTGTTGGCGCCCGGTCGTCGCCGACGCTCCTCCTCGCAGTGGCGAAAGTATTCCGCGACCTCAGGCGAATTTTGATAGGCCGCCTGCGGTTCGTGATCCCTGGGCAGAACATAGGTGATCGTCTGATGCCCGCGATCGGGGATCGCGACATGCAGCTTGCGGGCCACGTTGAGCTCGCTGTAATCGCGCCGGCTGCGCCCGCTTGGGCCCACGCCGACCAGATCGACCGAGCGATGCGAGATGTTGTGATAGGTGTCACCGCTGAAATTCTCGGCCGGAAACTTCCAGTTGCACGGGATGATCCATTTCTGCACGCCCCCTATGAGTTCCGCCTGACCTTCGCGTCCATCCCAGCCGTCGAGTATCAGGTCGAGGAAGCGTTGAAACTCGCCGAGATGCTCGAGAAACGGTGGCGCAGAGGCATCCCAGTTGGCCCACACGGTGCCCTTGTAGCAGCACAACTGCGCAACCTCGACGAGGCGGTATTTCGCCTTGTCGAGCTCGGAATGATAGGCCTCGCGGAAATAGGGCACGCCGACCAGCGCGCCGTCGGTACCGTAGCTCCAGCCGTGATAGGGGCAGGTGAAGACCGTGGTGTTGCCATCGTCGTAACGGCACACCTTCATGCCGCGATGGCGGCATGAATTGAGAAAGACATGCACAGCGCCGGCGCGGTCGCGGCACAGGATCACCGACTCCTCGCCCATGCGCGACGCGAAGAAATCGCCGGCATTGGGAATCTGGCTTTCATGCCCGACGAACAACCAGGAACGGGCAAAGACGCGCTCCTGCTCCTGAGCATAGATGTCATCGTTGACGAAGATCTCGCGGCTGATCTGCCCCGATGCGAGATCGACGAGGCCGGGGTGGTAACCCCGCGTTGCGTTCATCGTCATCGCTGTGCCTCCGTTCAAAAGAAAAACGTCAGGTTCTTCGTCAACAGCACATTCTGGTCGAGAATGATCTTGCGCCGGGCGATCAGCCAGCCGTCACCGACCCGGCGCAGCGTGTCCTCGCGCTTGCCGACGAGCAGATCGGTCTCGGTCTCGACCCGGTTACGGTAGATCAGGAACCGGCACTTGGCCGTGACTTCCTGTGCTGTCGCGGCAAGAAGTTGCACATTCGATACCATATGGGTGATCCGCGATTGCGGCTCCTCCGCCCAATGGATACCGGTCTGGATCTGGCGCACCCGCCGGGTCAGCGTTTCCTTGCCCTCGTCGAACCAGCTGATGTCCTCACGCTCCCGGGTGAATTCGCGGGTGGTCTCGCCGTATCTGACGTTGCGCCGCATCGGCATCCAATAGCGGATGTCCTCGGCCAGCAGGGTCAGCCATTCATCGTGACGCCGTTCGTCGAGCATTTCGGCTTCGGCATAGAGGAATTCGGCGATCTCCTGGGTCAGCAGCAGCCGGGCGACGCGATCATCGGTCATGCTTCGCCTCCCGCCGTGATCCCTGGCCGCAATTCGGTCCCGGCCATCGCTTCGAGTACACGGGCGACAACAGGGAACCCGTGCTGGCCCCAGCCCTGCGCCTGGGCGCGCTGGTAGATGTCCGACGCCAGCGCGCCCAGTGCGGCCGGGGCGCCGACGTCGCGGGCAAGCTGGCAGGCGAGTTCCACATCCTTGGCGACGATGTCGAGCGTGCCGCCGGCAGCAAAGGTTCGCGGGAACACGCCACGGGCAATGTTATCGAAGGTGCGGCTTTGCCCGGCGCTGACAGGAACGATCCGGGCCAGGATGTCGAGGTCGATCCCAGCCTTGGCGGCGACGAGCATCCCTTCGATGGAGGCAATGAAGTTGGTGTAGCCCAGATACTGCGTCACCAGCTTGGCTGTTACCCCGGCGCCGCTCGGGCCGACATGGAACACATTGGCGGCGATCGCCTCGAACAACGGCCGATAACCGGCGAAAGCGGCGTCGCTGGCGCCGACCATCACTGTCATCGCAGGTGGGCGACCGCTGACCGGCGCGTCGATCAGCTCGATCCCGCGCGACCGGCAGGCTTCGGCGACGCGGGCGACAGTCTTCGGTGCATTGGTGGTCAGGTCGATAACGGCGGCGCCCGGTTGCAGCCCTGCGAGGATACCGGACTGCTGTTCCAGCATCACCGCCTCAAACTCGGCGGGGCCGGGAAGCGAGGTAAACACCACCTCGTTGTCGCGCGCCGCCGCAAACGCGCTCTCGGTGCGCGCAGCACCTTGCGCGCGCAGAGCAGCGGTGGCCTCCAGTCGGCGATCATATACCGACAACGAATGGCCGGCTCGGATCAGGCAGCCCGCGATCGGGGTCCCCATCGTTCCGGTTCCCACAAAGCCAATCCGCATCGTGGTATTGTCCTCCCTTGGGCAGCCATCATCGACCGGTCAGGCGGGAACGACAACCTGTTCAGCCGATAAGGACCCCGCGAGCGGCAGCCCCGACCGATCCAGGCCAGCGCGGGACCTCTTCAGGTCACGAGCGGGCCATCGATCACCATCGGGTAATCCGCCACGACCTGGCACTGTCTCACCGGAGAGCCGCAAATTCCGGCAGGAGCATTTTCGGACTGACCGGAAACTCATGCGGTCACTTGGCTCGATGGGTTTCGCTGCGCTCTACCCATCCTACGGCAACCAGCGCGCAGCAACTCGTAAGATGGGTAGAGCGCAGCGAAACCCATCATCCCCTCGTGATTCCACATTGCCTGAAACCGAGTTGGAGGGTGCTCCGCGGACTACCGCCATTCGCGATCCCCATCAATCATGCGGCGGCGATTTAATATCGATCCAAGAAACCGGTTCGCACGAGCGGGCGCGCTCATAACTCTTTGGCCTGCTCGCGCAGCGTGAACTTCTGGATTTTTCCGGTTGTAGTCTTCGGCAGGATCTCGAACACCACCCGCTTCGGCACCTTGAAGCGCGCCATCCTCTGCCGGCAGAACTGGATGATCCCGGCCTCGTCCACGTCCTGCGCATCCGGTTTCAGCTCCAGGAACGCGCAAGGGGTTTCGCCCCAGGTCGCGTCTGGTCTGGCCACCACGGCAGCCAGCAGTACCGCGGGGTGTTGCGACAACACCTCCTCCACTTCCAGGCTGGAGATGTTCTCGCCACCGGAGATGATGATGTCTTTCGACCGGTCCTTGATCTCAATGTAGCCATCGGGATGCCACACCGCCAGGTCGCCCGAGCAGTACCAGTCGCCGACCAGCGTCCTGCCGGTCGCATCGGGATTTCCGAGGTAGCCCTTCATCACGGTGTTGCCGCGCATCATCAGTTCGCCCATCGTCGTGCCATCCTGCGGGACCGGCTCCATGGTCTTCGGATCCCCTACCATCAGCCCGGCGACCGTGGGGTACCCGACGCCCTGACGAGCCATATTGGCGTAACGCTGTTCGGCCGGCAGGTCGGCCCATTCCGGCTGTTCGACGCATGACAGCGCGGGGCCATAGGTCTCCGTGGCGCCATAGAGATGCGTCACGCGAAAGCCGATCTCCTCCATGGCGCGCAGCACGGTGGACGGCGGCGCCGCTCCGCCGGTGGCACAGTTCACGGTGTGGTTGAATGCGACGCGCTGCGTGGCCGATGCCTGTACCAACATGTTGAGGACGATCGGCGCGCCGCAGAGATGCGTCACGCGATGCTGCGCGATCAACCGGAAGATCAGCGCCGGATCGACCTTGCGCAGACAGACCTGGGTCCCTCCAACGGCGACCACCGCCCACGGATACGACCAGCCGCTGCAATGAAACATCGGCAGCGTCCAGAGATAGACGCTGTCGTGGCTGAGTCGGAACATCAGCGCGTTGCTCAGCGCCTGCAGGTAGGCGCCGCGGTGGCTGTAGACCGCGCCCTTCGGATCTCCCGTCGTGCCGGACGTGTACAGCAGGCAAAGCGATTGCCATTCATCGTCCGGCTCGCGCCAGGCGAACTGTGCATCGCCACCGGCCAGCAGCGCCTCATAGGTGATCTCACCGATCCTGGGCGCTTCCGGCAATTCGGGATTCTCGATATCGATCACCAGCACGTCATGGTCGAACTGGCTACGCGCATTGCCGACCAGCGTGGCGAACTCCCGATCCACTATCAGCACCTTGGCTCGGCCGTGATTGATCGAGAATGCGATCGTCGCCGCGTCGAGCCGTGTGTTCAGCGGGTTGAGCACGGCACCCAACATAGGCACAGCGAAATGCGCCTCGATCATCTCGGGGACGTTCGGGGCCAGGATCGCCACCGTGTCCAAACGTCCCACGCCACGATCCGCCAGCGCGGAGGCAAGCCGAACGCAGCGCTGATAAAGCTCGCCGTAGGTCAGACGCCGCTCGCCATCGATCACCGCGACCCGCTCGTGGAATGCGACCATCGCATTGCGCAGAAAGCTGACCGGCGACAACGGAACGAAATTGGCGGGGAGGCGGTCCAGTCCGGTTTCGAACGGGTGCGATGTGGGTTGCCAGCTCATGACTTCCTCCCAGTGCAGGACCGATCTCTCGGCGATCGAGTCAGAGGCCGCTGACGAGGTGCCCGCCATCGACCGCGATCACGCTTCCGGTCATGTAGGAACCTGCATCGGACGCCAGCAGCAACAGCGCACCATCGAGTTCCCGCGCCTCGCCCAGTCGCCGTTGCGGGATACGCCGGATCAGCGCCTTGCCGGCATCGCTTGCGAAGAACGCCTCGTTCAAGTCGGTTTCGATGTAGCCGGGTGCGAGGGCGTTGACCCGGATCCGATGGCGCGCCCATTCCAACGCCAGCGCCTTGGTCATCTGCACCACCCCTGCCTTCGAGATCGCATAGGGCGCGACGCCGCCGGCGACGCGCAGGCCCAGGATGGAGGCGATGTTGACGATGCTGCCGCCGGTATCGTGGTGGACCATCCGTCGCGCGGCGTGCTGCGCGACCAGCCAGGCGCCTTTCAGATTGGTGTCGATCACACTCGACCAGTCAGCCTCGGCAACGTCCAGCGCAGCGCGCGTGGCGGTGACGCCGGCATTGTTGACCACGATGCCGATCGGGCCACCCGCCGCTTCGGCGGCGGCGAAACCCTGCTCGATGCTCCCGGCGTCGGTGACGTCCATCCGAACGCTCTGCGCCTCGGCCCCCGACGCCTGGATCGACTGCACGGTCTGCGACAGTGCCGCTTCGCGGCGCGCCGCGACGGTCACGCGGGCTCCGGCCTGTGCAAGCACACCGGCGAAGTGCCGGCCCAACCCGCTGGAGGCGCCGGTCACCAGCGCGTGCCGCCCATGCAACCGCAACAGCTCGGTCATGGCATCGGCCCTGGCCGGACATCGCGCGGCGCGATAGCGATCTCTTCCTGCTCGTAGGATCGCTCCTTGCAGGTGCCCAGAGCCAACCGCTCGCGAACCGCGGCGGCATGGCGCAATGCGGGATCGACCCAGCGCGCCGCAGCGGCGACCGCGGGTGCTATGTCGAATGCATCCGTCAGATCGATCTCCGCCTCGCGTGCCGTCTGGTCCCGCGCCAGCACCTCCGCCAGAGTCGCTCCGGTCCGCCGCACGTCGTCCGCTGCCTGCTCGACCAGGTGATGAGCCGCCTCGCGGCCCAGCTTTGTCCCCAGACGCGCGGCTGCCGCGTCGGCGAACAGCAGCCCGCGGGTCAGGTCGATATTCGCGCCCATGCGGTCTTCGTTCACCACCAGTCCCTCGGCCAGTGTCCTGGCCTCGTGCAGCGCCCCTGCCGCCAGCCCGAACAGCATCGGCAGGGCGTTCCATTCGGCGTGCCAGAAGTCCGGCAGGACGCTCATGCGCGGCGGCCATCGCCTCGAACAGTGTCGATGCATGGCCTTTGCTCGCGGCGTGGGCAGCCAGGATGATCGTCGCACCTACCGGGTTGCGCTTGTGCGGCATGGCGGAGGAGCCGCCCCGCCCGGCCACGTAGGGTTCCGCCACCTCGCCCACCTCGGTCGAGGCGAGATGCACGACGTCGGCCGCCAGCTTCGCCAACGAGCCGATCAACTGCACCAGCCACGCGCCGGTCTCGGCAATGCGCCCCCGGTCGGTGTGCCAGCATAGCGGCGCGTTGTGCAGACCAAGCTCTCGCGCGAACCGCTCCGCGACTTCCGGCCCCTTGTCGCGCAACGACGCCAGAGTGCCGACCGGCCCACCGAGCGAGGCGACCAGGACGCGGGTCCTGAGTTCCGGCAAACGATCGGCCGCGTCGGCGATGCCCATCAACCAGACGGCCACCTTGTAGCCGAAGCTCAGCGGGGCCGCGTGCTGGCCGTAGCTGCGTCCCACGCAGGGCGTCGCGCGATGTCGGTCCGCCAGCTGGCACAATCCCGCGATGATCGCGGCAACATCGTCGGCAACCAGCTCGAAGGCCTCGCGCATGCGCAGTACCAGCGCGGTATCGATGATGTCCTGGGTGGTCGCGCCCTTGTGGAAGTGAGGTTCCAGCGAAGCCGGCAATCGCTTCTGCACCGCCTGGACGAACGGGATCGTGGGAACGCCGGCGACGCCGGTGCGAAGCCCGAGAGCCGCGATATCGAGTTCGTCCGGCCGTATTGCCTCGATCGCCACGGCCAACGCCTCCGGGGCAAGGCCGCACCGGCTCTCGCTGCGTGCCAGAGCGGCCTCCGCTGCCAGCATGCCGCCGACCCAGGACGTATCGGAGAAACAGGCCCGCATCGCGTCGGTGGTGAACAACGATCCGAGCAGTTCGGAATCGAGTGGGGAAAAACTCATTGGACCGCCTCCGACAATCCGTATGCGGCAACGTCTCCGCCGATCGGTCGGGTCAGGAAATCGCCGATCAGATCCTCAGACGAAAGCCATTGATCAGGCAGACAGGCACGCCGGTTCCCGCAATATCGTGGTAAAGCGAAATTTCGGTGGTGATGAATGGCATAGGGCAAGTCTCAATACTTCAGCGTTGCCACCGCGCGCAGCTCCTCCGGCGTGCTGGTGCCGAAACCGAAGAATTCCAGGTAAGCTGGGATCATCTCGAACAGCATATCGGTGCCGACCTGGACCGTGCAGCCCTTCTCCATCGCCGCGCGCAGCAACGGAGTGTACTCCTCCTTCATGACGACCTCGCCGACAAAGGTGTCGGGCGTGATTCTGGCGACATCGACTGGCAAGGGGTCATCCGGTTTCATGCCGAGTGGGGTTGCGTTGACGACGATGTCGTAGCCGACGGGATCCTTGGAGCCCGTGGTGACCTGCAATGCGGGGTAGTGCGACCGCAGTCGATCGGCAAGCGCCTCCGCCGATGCGGTCGACGCATCGAACAGAGCCATCGACGACGGTCCCGACGCGGCCAGCGAGGCCGCGATCGCTGAACCGACGCCGCCGCATCCGATGACCAGGACACGCGTGCCGGCGATCGTCCTGCCCTTGCGTTCCACACCACGGACGAAGCCCGCGCCGTCGAACATGTCACCGAGCAGCGAGCCGTCGGGCCGGCGCAGAATCGCGTTGCATGCGCCGGCGATCTTCGCCGTCGTGGTCAAATCGTCCACCAGCCCGGTCGTCGTCACCTTGTGCGGCATCGTGACGAGGGCGCCGTGCACGTTGGTGGTACGGAACAACGCCTTGAGCAGGTCGGGATAATTCTGGGTCTCGACACCCACCGGAACGACGACCGCCTCGATGCCCTTCTGCTCGAACCAGGGATTGTAGATCATCGGCGCTTTGAACGATTCGGTAGGATAGCCGAGATGGACAATGAGCCTGGTCCTGCCGGTGATCATGGTCGCGCTCCCAAAAACCGCACGCTGCTTCAGACGTCCTCGGCCAGCGTGTTCGGAACGCCGCGGCTATTCTCGTTCAGCACGTGGCCATGCACGATGGTGCGTTCGCCGATCGGCTCGCCCGATCTGGCGTAATTCCGGATGAGATCGTGATCGTCGTGCGGCGACATATCCGCCCTCCGGTCAGACGCGGGCTGAATTCTGGCGAGCCTGTATGGCCATGCGCACGGCGGCGTTGGCCGCGCCGAACCCTGCGTAGCCAACCTTACGCTCGACGATCTCGAAGAAGAACCGGTGTTGGAACGCGTCGGTGTAGGTGTGCCGGAACTCGCCGAGCGCGTCCTTGTCATAGAGCAGCCTCAGCCGTTCCAGCTCCGACGTGGTGGCGTCGTCGAGGCCAAGCCTGGCCGAGACGTCCTCATAGTAGTTGGCGGGAATGGCAAGCAGCGGCGCGCCCGATCGGTTCACGCGATCGACCGCAATCGCTGCGTCCGTGGCGGCGAATGCAATGTGGTGCACGCCGGCGCCGGCGAACATCGACACGAAACGGTTGGTGACCGTGTCCCGCGCCTCGGAGACATTGAAGGTCAGTCGCAAGGCGCCGTTGCCGCTCACCATGGCACGGCTCTGGATCAGGCCGTACGGGTCAGGCAGATCCCACACCGGCTGCGGTTCAAGCCCGAACAGCGCGCGCCAGAACAGGATGTAGGTGTCCATTCGCCCAGCCTGGAGCGCGATCGCCATGTGGTCGATGGCCACCAGGCCGGCGCTTTCCGATGCGTCGGGCAGCAGGTGGAAATCGTCCTGCCAGAAGGTGAACCCTGGTGCATCGCGGCTCACCAGATAGATCAGCGTACCGTCCGGCCCGCGCACCGCGGGGATCTGCCGCTCGCCTTCGCCGATCCGCTCGCGCCAATCCGGAATCAGCAAGGCGCGCGCCCGGGCCAGTACGCGGGCAGGATCGTCCACCCGCAGCGCCATGGCGCAGACCGACGGACCGTGGTGCTGGAAATGCTCGGACGCCGCGCTGTCCTGTTCGCTGTTCAGCACCAGATTGATGCGGCCCTGGCGATACAGCTCCACCGACTTGGACCGGTGGCTGCCGGCGTGGTGAAAGCCGAGACGACGCAGGAAATCCGCCAGCGCCTGGCTCGCGGCGGCATCGACCGCGAATTCCAGGAACTCGATGCCATCGAGTTCCGCCAGCGCGGGCAACGTGTCCGGGCCGCGTGCCTGCGCCTCGGCCAAAATCAACGAGCGCAGACCGTCGCGCGCGATCATACGGGCTGGTGCCGCGCGGAAATTGTCGTTGAATACTTCCAACGACAGCGGTCCCTGATAGCCGCTGGCCAGAACCGCGCGCACGAAGTCATCAACCGGCAGATCGCCCTGGTACGGGAAGCTGCGATAGTGACGGCTCCAGGACAGGACATCCATCGACAGGCGCGGCGCGTCGGCCAACTGCACGAAGAAGATGCGATCGCCGGGAATTTCGGCCAGGCCGGCGGGGTCATCGTTCAAAGCGAGGGTATGGAAGCTGTCCACGATCAGGCCCAGCGCCGGATGACCGGCCTGCTGCACGATCCGCCAGGCATGCCGCCACAGTCGCACGTGCCGGGCCCAGCTCAGGGCCTCGTAGCCGATCCGGAGCCCACGGCGGGCCGCGCGTTCCGCCATCGCCGCAAGATCCGCCGCGGCACGCCCATCGTCGTCCAATGTGGCCGGATGCGTATTGCTGCACACCAGGACCAGATCGGTGCCGAGTGCCTGCATCGTGTCGAACCTGCGCTCCGCCCGATCCAGGTTGCGGCTGTGATGCGGTTCGGGCATCGCCTCGAAGTCGCGGAACGGCTGATAGATATCAATGGTGAGGCCGAGGTTCTCGCAAATGTGCCGTACCTCGGCCGGCGACCCGTCGAACGTGAGCAGGTCGCTTTCCATGATTTCGACACCGTCGAAACCGACCGTGGCAGCCGCCTCCAGCTTGTCCACCAGGGTACCGCTGAGCGCGATCGTCGCGATGGATTTGCGCAGCGGAGTCGCCTGCTGTGGCATGACGCCGATCGTTGCAGACAAACTCAACCTCCGTTCAGGCCTTCGCGGCCGATGCGTCGATCCTAGGCCGACCGCGCGGCAAGGGTTTCAGCCCGCATCCGGCCGTAGTCCAGCGCGTCAACGGCAACCGCGTCCGGATCACCGAGGTCGTTGAGATGAACCCGATAGGTTTCCCGGCCGGTCCAGGCCGCTGCCGCTGCGATGACGGTGACGCCGAATGTGATGGCGCCAATCGTCAGCGGGATATTGGGCGAGCCAGGGGCTGCCACGGTGGCGAACAGCGCCGGCAGCAGCGCCGTGATGGTGGTCCCGATATTCTGGGCGATGGCCATCGCCGTGACCCGGGCACGCGTCGGAAACAGCTCGGGATAATAGCTCGGGAATATGGCGTTGTAGCCCTGGTAGATGATCCCCCACATCAGCAGCGACATGGCAATTGCCAGCGGCACGTTCCTGATGCTGATGGCGTAGAGATAGACGAACGACAGGAGCCCGGACCCGAGCGCGCCGATGATGATGGGAGGCCTGCGTCCGATCCGGTCGGAAAGATTGCCAACATAAGGGATGACGAGTACTGCAATGATGTTGCCCATGACCGGGATCCACAAATAGACATCCTTGTGGAAGCCGATGCCGTACGCCGCCTGCACCGCGTATGCACCGCCGAAAATCGTGGCGACCACCGGGATGACATTCATCAGGGCCATGCAGACGACCCGGAGCATGTCTCTCCAGTAGTACGTGAAGGCCTCGACGATCGGCGATTTCGGCACCGCGCCGTGCTCGCCTTCTTCGGCGAACGCCGGAGTCTCCGCCACGTTGCGGCGAATGATATAGCCCGCGACGATGACCACGAAGCTCAGCAGGAAAGGAATGCGCCAGCCCCAGGAGTTGAACGCCTGTTCCGGCAAATAGTGCGCGAGCGGCAGAAACACCGCCGCGGCGAGGATCTGACCCGCCTGCACGCCCTGTAGGCTGAAGCTGGCAAAGTAACCGCGCCGGCCGAACGGAGCGTGCTCGAGAATCATCGAGCTGGCGCCGGAGATCTCGCCGGCCACCGCGAAGCCCTGGATGAGGCGGAGCGTGACAAGCAGCGCCGGGGCAATCATGCCGGCCTGTGCGTAGGTCGGCAGGAACGCGACCGCCATGGTCGAGAACCCCATCAGAAACATGCACAGCAGCAGCACAGTCTTGCGGCCATGGGTGTCACCCCAGTGGCCGAGGAAGAAGGCGCCGATCGGCCGGGCGACGTAGCCGACGCCGTAGGTCGCCAGTGATGCGATGATGGCGATCTGGGGATCGCCCGAGGGGAAGAATATCTGCGGAAATACCAGGGCCGCCGCCGAGGCGTAGATGAAGAAGTCATAGTACTCCAACGCCGAGCCGATCCAGCCACTGGCAGCCGCCTTCTTCGACTGGTGAGCGCCGTGTGGCTCATGTTCCATGGCGTTGGCCATTCTTGTTTCCCCCATATATTTCAGCCCACACACGCCAGACATCCAGACCGACCGGCGATAGGAAACGGGCCGGACTCGTGCGTCAATCCGTGTCGTTACTCCGTCAGAGATTGATACACAAACGCATTGATAAGCGGCCTGAAACGTCGTCGTTGTTCGCCCGGCACCTGGGCCATGAAAACCACCGCCAGGTCCTCCACGGGATCGGCCCACCAGAGCGTCCCGTAGGCGCCATTCCAGTAGAACTCCCCCACACTGCCCATCAGCGTGCCCGCGCGTTCGCGAACTGCGACCGTCAGACCGAAGCCGTAACCGTCCGAATTTGGATCAAGTTCGGCAATCCTATTCTCGATGTCCGACGCCATGCGGCTGGTCCGCATCGCCTCCACGGTCTTGCGGCCAAGGATGCGGGTGTCGCCAAGGATGCCGCCCGCCAACAGCATCTGCGCGAAGCGCAGGTAATCGAGCGCGGTCGACGCGAGCCCCCCGCCACCGCATTCGAAACGCAGCGCCTGGGCACGATCCGGCACCGATTGTGCCTCACCGGTATCGGGGTCGCGCGGTAGCGGACGGGCGAGGCGTGTTACCTTGCCGGGCGGCACCTGAAAGCCGGTGTCCACCATGCCGAGCGGCCCGAACAGCCGCTGTTCCAGAAAATTGCCCAGGCTCTGGCCGGAAATCGCCTCCACAACGAGGCCAATGACATCGATGGACAGTCCGTAGTCCCAGACCGTCCCGGGCTGATACAGCAGCGGCGCGGCCGCGCGCCGTTCCAGGAACGCCCCAGTGTCGAGGGACGCGCCCGCGGCATTGGAAGAGGCTGGGTAGAGCGCGTGCACGGCGGTTGTGCCGCGCCCGCCATAGGTAATGCCGGAGGTGTGGCGCATCAGGTCGAGCATCGTGATCGGCCGCTTGGCGGGCACGGTCTCGATCGGGCCCTGTCCGGCCAGGACACGCTCATTCAGGGCCGCGACGCGCCGGTCGCCGAGTTGGGGCAGAAATCGTTCGATCGGATCGGCCAGCCCGAGACGCTTTTCCTCCCACAGCAACAGCGCGGCCACCCCTGTGGCGGGCTTGGTCATGGAAGCGATGGCGAACAGCGCATCGCACGGCATGGGAGCGCTTCGGTCCGGGTCCAGATGGCCAACAGCCTCGTGGAACACGAGATGCCCCCGCCGGGCGACCGCAACGACCGCGCCGGGCAGCCGGCCTGCTTCGATCTCGACGTTCAGTGCAGGGATGATCCGGTCTAGCCGGGCGGAGGACATGCCGACAGCTTCCGGCTCGGCGCGCAAGTGCCGGGCCGGCGGGTGAGCGCACGGCGCGGTGGTACACACCGGATTCGGTCATGTGGCTCCTCCCGGGTCGGTTAGCGTTCTTTCGGGAACTCATGGGAAGCCTGTCGGACCGGAAAGGCTGGGTCAATCGGCGGGCCGGTCTCTCACAATCCGGCCTCCATGTGCCAGGATGTCACGCGCCAGGTGAGGATCCCAGAGATGACGCCGCTCCGTTCCCCAGATCTCCAGTTGTTCATGACTTTGGCCGAAGCAGCGATCGACCATGGCTCCGGTGTCGACGGACGGGTGCCTCCAGCCGCCGAACGGATTTTTACGGCGCTGCAAACGGCGTGCACGCAGGCATGCGGGCCGGGAGCGGCTCGATTGCCCGTCTGCCGCCATCTGCCGACGGCGCTGCGGGAGGCGCGCCGTCAGCCAGGCCCGGTAGGCGCCTTGGCCGATGCCTTTGCCGTCATCGAGCCGCGACTCAACTGGACGATCCGGGCTGGTGCCGAGACGCAGGGCGAGCAGTTCCTGAACAGCCACGCCAATGCGACAATCACTGGTCCGAAGGGCACTGGTCCGGAGGGGCTCGAGCTACGGTCCGATGTCCGGATCGGCGTAAGTCTTTTGGCGCCGCATACGCGATACCCGGACCACCGTCATCCGCCCGAGGAGATCTATATTGTGTTGTCGCGCGGGGAATGGCGCCAGGCGAGCAATCCATGGCACGAGCCGGGCATCGGTGGCCTGGTCTACAATCCACCGAACATCGTACACGCGATGCGCTCAACGGAACGGCCACTGCTCG
This sequence comes from uncultured Alphaproteobacteria bacterium, assembly GCA_963819855.1. Lineage (GTDB taxonomy): Bacteria > Pseudomonadota > Alphaproteobacteria > Acetobacterales > Acetobacteraceae > JAMXLO01. The sequence continues at coordinate 332,217 of CAWFYC010000020.1, read as the reverse complement.
CACTTTGGTTCCTTTGGACGGAACGGAGCAGCGGCTGATCTTGAGGGCCACGCCGCGACGACGTGTATCACACTGCCGTGCGTCCGCCGTCGACGAACAGATTGACCCCGTTGATGTAACTGCCCGCGTCGGAGCACAGCAGCATCGCAGCACCCACCAAGTCGTCCGGCCGGCCGAGGCGCCCGGCGGGGATGCGTTGCACCAGGGTCTCACCCTCGACCACCATCTGGTCTCGATTGCGTGCGGTCAGGATGACGCCGGGAGCGAGATTATTCACCGTCACGCCCTGGTCGCCGAACTGCCGTGCCAAGCTCAGGGCCCAGTTGAGTTGGGCGGCCTTGGTCCCGGCATAGACAAACATCGCAGGGTGCGGCCGCTCCTGCTGCACGCTGCCGATGGTCACGACCCGACCCCAACCGCGTTCGGCCATCGGCGGCACCAGGGCCTGCAGCAATTCCATCGTGGTGCGCAGGTTGACGGCGATCTGGCGGTCGAAGCGGTCGCGGGTAATGGCGCGGAAGTCTTCTGGCAATTCGATCGAGGCGTTCAGCACCAGGATGTCGATCGGTGCCCAAGCAGTAACGGCGGCGGCCAGATGGTGGCCGGCGTCGTCCTGGGCGAAATCCTGGCCAAATGCGGTGGCTTCCCCGCCCATCCCCTGGATTTCCCGGACGACGGCGGCGGCATCGTTGCGTTCATCGGTAGTAGCGGCGTGATGAATGGCCAGGCGCGCGCCGGCGCCGGCAAGACCCAAGGCGATCGCGCGGCCGATTTCGCGGCGGGCGCCGGTCACCAAGGCGGTGCGGCCAGTCAAACGGAACGGGGCGAACGGATCGAACATGGCAAGACTCCGAGAACGCAGTCGGGCAGTCGATATCTCGCGGCCAGCGACGGCGAAGGCAAGTGTCACCGGTCCGCGATCCACGAGACTGCTCTCGAGCAAGGGACGGCGCCCTTGCTGGGCGGTTCATGCCTGCGTTACGATTGGACCCACGCGTGTCAAAGCGACCACGATTCCGATCAAGCGCTGTTATGGGTACAGGGCATGAATCCAACGATTGGTCATAATCAAAACGAAGAACTATTCCGGGATCAATTTGTCCTCCTTTTGAAAGAGGTGCTTCAGGCATTCGCAACGACGACTCCGGGGTATGCGCATGATAAGCGGTCGAGATGGGCCTATGCCTTCAACCCGATGCCTGGCGGAGAAGCGGAAAAGCCGGTGTATGCGACGATGGCTGCACTCAGAGCACCCAACTTTGCGGCCTTGCGCGTCGGCGTGACGGAAGGCGGGCAGGTAGTCGTGGAAGTCGAGTACCGCAAATTGGTGATTCCCTATATTACGAATGATGTTGAAAATCCACAGGAGTTCCGCAAGATCCAGAATGGGCTCCGGCAGATAATCGAACATTTCGAGAGAGTGGCCGGTATTGCGCGCCACGGTCTGTTCAATCGCTTTGTGTCTGATCCTGAATACCGGGAGCTTGTCGAGCAGCGTCTTGCAGATACCCGACCTGGCTGAACCTCAATAGACCAATCATCCCGGCGAACGAAGCCCGCTGCCTGGCTAGGCGGCCAAGCAGATGGCCGTGATCGAACGGCATCGCCTGCCTCCAGTTGCGCCCAGTAAGCGATCGTCGAATACTGGCGGTGCGAAGCTCGGTCAGCGAAGCGAGTTCACCCCGCCTGTCGGAAGGCGCGGCGCTCAAATGGCCGACGGAGGCCCAAGACCCACACCCATGGAGGAAGATCGATGTCATTCTACCGAGGCATGACCTGCGAGAACGTGACCATCAAAGGCGACAAGGGAACGCCGATAACGGCTTACGTGGCCAGGCCATCCGGCCCGGGCCCGTTTCCGGGCGTCGTGCTGATCCACCATCTTCCGGGCTGGAGCGAGCTCTACATCGAGACGACCCGACGGTTCGCACATCACGGCTATCTCGCGATCTGCGCCAACCTTTACGAGCGCGAGGGCGGCGGCAGCGACGGCAACCCTGACGACGTCGCCGCCAAGGTGCGCGCCGAGGGCGGCATCGCCAACTCGCAGATGGTCGGCGATACCGCAGCCGCCGTGGCGTGGATGCGCGCCCAGCCCGATCACAACGGCAAGGTCGGCCTGATCGGTTCCTGCTCGGGCGGCCGGCACGCCTTCATCTACGCCTGTCAGCGCAAGGACATCGATGCGTGCGTCGAACAATGGGGCGGCCGCGTGGTGATGGCCAAGGAGGAGCTCAACCCGAAGACTCCCGTCGCGCCGATCGACATGACGAAGGACCTCAGCTGCCCGCTGCTCGGCCTGTTCGGCAACGACGATCGCGCACCGAGCCCGGAGCAGGTGAACCAGCACGAGGCCGAACTCAAGAAGCACGGCAAGAATTATGAGTTCCACCGCTACGACGGCGCCGGCCACGGCTTCTTCTATTGGCACCGGCCGCTGTATCGGCCCGAGCAAGCGATGGATGGCTGGGACAAGATCTGGGCCTTCTACGGCAAGCATCTCGCGAAGTAGGAGGATCGGACATGTGCACGTCCATCATCGAGATCGCACGCGCGGAGGGCATGGCAAAACGCGGGGACCAATGGTTCCCGCTATCGCGGTCGGTGGTCGCCTATGACCACGCGCGCCATGCGCCGCTCGGCGACGTCATCACGCTCGACTTCTACAACACGGACCTCGACGCCGGTGCGCGGGCGGGGGTCGAGTTGACGCTGGAGACGGCCAAGGAACTGCGCGCCGCTCTCGACCGGGCGATTGCCGCCGCCGAGTACGAGGAGGCGGAAGTGCGGGGCAAGGGCGCCGTGCTCAGCCTCGTGCGAGCTGCGTAACTTGGAAATCGCGGAATAAATGCGTCCCTGGGAGTTTGGCTCGCGCTTCATCATCTATTTGCGTCCGCGTCGTCGCACCAAACCCCAGGGTCGCTGATGGCAAGAAATGCCGACATCGAGCATTGGTCCCGCACCTCCGGCCAGTGGATTGCATGGGCGCGGGCGCTGAATCACGATGCGTTCTGGGCGTATCGAGAATCCTTGATCGCCTTCATTGGTCATGGTGTCGGCGAAGCGCTCGATGTTGGCTGTGGCGAAGGTCGCGTCTCGCGTGAGCTGAAGGCCCTCGGCTACAGAGTCACCGCATCAGACCCTGTACCGGAGTTGGTAAACGCGGCCAGGGAGGCACGATCAGCGGACGACTACGCTACCGCGCTGGGAGCCGATCTGCCGTTCGCCGATGCCCGCTTCGATCTCGTCATGGCCTATAACGTGCTGATGGACGTCCAGGATGTTCCGGCAACCCTGAAAGAGATCAGACGAGTTCCTGCGACCCGCTGGGGTATTGGTTATTTCGATCGTGCATCCGCTTTCCGATCATGGGCGCTTCGCCACCACGGAGGTCACGTCGCCCTTTGTCATCCACGACGATTACTTTGGCTGGAAGTGGATTGAAGGCACAGAAGAGCGCGACGGTTTACAAATGCATTTCGCCGGATGGTCGGCGCCGCTGGAGGCCTACACGTGCGTCCTGGAGGAAGCCGGGTTTGCAATCACGTCTCTCCGCGAACCCATTCCCCAAGCCGGGGATCAATGGAAGCACCTGCAGCGATGGACACGAGTTCCGTTATTTCTCTGGCTGAAGGCGCGGCCCTTGCGTTAAGCCTCGTCGCGCTCATGGCGACGGCACAGCGTCGTCAGCACATCGACATTGTCCCAATTCTCGCAGTTGCTGACGGCCTGTTCCACCAGCGTCACGCCCTCCCGGGTCAGCACGGTACCGGCAAGTTCACCGAACTTGTCGCGCAGCTCGGCCGCAGCAAACGGCCGTTCAAAGTCGCCCCTGTGGCTGTCGCAGGCGTGGGTAACGCTGCGGCCATCGGTAAGCACCAAGGTCACTTGCGCTGGCCGAAGCCGTGGCACCACCGCGCTCATCGTCAGATCCTCGGTGACTGTGACCCGGTGACGCAACGCCACGATCGCCGGGTCATGCACCGCCGTATCGTCGAGCGCCGCGTGTCCGGCGTGTCCCCGCACAGCCATGGTCGCCGCCGCATGCGGCAACGAGTATTTCGAGGCAAAGAAATTCGGCGGGTCCGGATTGCGCATGACCGAGGCAAACCGGTAGGTGGCGAAGTCGATGCGCGCGATCTCATCGGGCTGTGGCCGCAATTCGGCCAGAGCCTGTTGCAGGCAATCGAGCGCCGGATGGATCGGATTGCAGCACGCGTAGAGGCGAAAGTAGTTGCGCGTGATGTGCCAGGTCGCGCCGAGATCGTCCAACACGCAGTCCGCGGTGAAGCCGCCGCCGACCAGTTCGCCCAGCGCCTGCTCGATCGCATCGTCCTGCGCCTCGAAGCCGGCGAGCGCCAACTCGGGCGCCAGCGCGGCGACAAACCCGCTGATGCCGCCGGCGACGTTCAGCGCGGTCGCACCTGCCACCGCGTTGGTATAGCTGGGCGTCAGCAGCAGCGTCGTTGCAATGCGCATCGCCCGGCTGATCCCGCCCGCGTCGAGGCCGCGCAGGCGTGCTCCCGCGGCGGCCGCTGCCAACAGCGACACCTGCCCGTTCTGATGCGCCAGGGGCCTCGGCGTAAACCCACCGGCGAGCCGCGCCGCGACATCGTAGCCGAGCAGCAAAGCGGTAAGCATATCGCGGCCGGAGCTGCGTACCTGCTCGCCCACCGCCAATACACCTGGCAGCACCTGCATGGCAGCCTGACCTGAGACGAGCCGCAGCCCCTCGCACAATTCGATCGACCGTCCGGCGATGCCGTTCAGCAGCGCGGCGGTACGCGGATCATGTGAGGGAAAGCCGCGCGCGTAGACCGTGGCGCCGCTGCCAGTGCCAAGCTGCCCGCGGAGCCGGTGAACCTCCGGCCGCTCGGCGCCGGCCAGGATCACGCCGAGCGTATCCAGCAGCACCAGTTTGGTATGGTGCTGCACGGACGCAGGGACATCCTGCCACCGCGTGTCGGCGACGAACGCCGCCAGTTCCTCGATCTGCCGCGCCACTTCAGAACGCCGTCACGCCGCCATCGACCACGAGAAACAGGTGGCGCCGGAGATCAGAGCAACCTTGTCATCGAGACGGTTCATTCCATTGGCCCCGCTCCGCCGATTGGCGGGAAGTTTACGGGGCTGCCCCCCTCACGGCAAACCACGTCAGTGGTGGTCGTGCATCAATTTGAATTTCGGCTTGCGAGCCTAAAGGGAAAGCGGACGGTCCGGCGGGTCAAGTTTTTGCGCGCGCTGCTCCGCCTCACGTTGATAGACGGCCAGGAAAGCCTTACCCATCAGTGAGCCCTCGCGGTCGATGCACTTCCGTAGCACCAGGGCACGGGCGGCCTGAATGGACTCATCGTGAGGGGCTGCCTCGCCGGCGAATTCGGCGAGATGGGCGGCGAGGCGGGTGTTGCCTTCCTCAGCCAGAATGGCCGCCCGCTCGGCAAGCTTGTTGGCACCGCCGACCAACCGCGCCAATTCCAAGGCCAGGTCGGCTGCTCTCGCAGGCTTCAGATGCGCCGGATTGCCATCGAACCAGCCGGCGTAGAGGTGGTAGATGGCCCGCACGAGGAACTCCGGATCATCGTATTTGGCGCGCAGGTAGGGCTTCGACAGATACTCGGCCGGCGCTGTGACGGCATGCAGAACCTGATCGAGCGTGGCGCCCCGATTCATCAGCGCGAGGGACTCGCGGACCAGGTGCTCAAGCACTGCCGCACCGTCGCGCAGCACCTGCGCGGCACGGTCCTTGCCGAAGATGACCGGGCCGTGTCCCGGGATGACGATCTCCGGCTGCAGCCGTTCCATATGCCGCAAGGCGGCGGCCCATTCCGCTGCGTAGCGCTGCACCTTCCTCGGATTGCCCGCGTTGGGAAACATCCAGATGACGAAGTCGCCGCTCGCCAGAATGCGACGGTCCGGCAGCCAGACGAACGTGGCGTCGTCGGTCTCGCCCCGGCCATGGAACAACTCGATCCGCTCGCCGCCTATCTCCAGCGAAAGCGTATCGTCATAAACCTGGTCGGGCTGGCGGTGGCCGACCGGATAGACATAAGCCGCGTCGTTGAACTGCTGGCCCTGCACGCTGCTGTTGAGGCCCTGCGTCAGCTTATATCGGTTCATCCGCCGCGCCACATCGCGGTGAGCGATGATCCTTGGGTGCACCAGCCCTTTCGCCTCGGCCTCCCGGTCGATGGCGGCAATTCCACCGGTGTGGTCGATATGGCCGTGGGTGTAGATCACCGTGTGGATAGGGCTATCGTCCCAGGTCCTGATGAGAGCGAGCACCCTCGCGGCGGTTGCCTGATTGGCCGTGTCGACCAGAACCAGCCCGTCCCGCGTGCGGATCGCGGTGACGCTGCCGCAGAAGTAGGTCGTGTGCACCGTGATGATGTTGTCGGCGACGGCGGTGACGGTGCCCTGCGATACGGCTGCCGTCCATTCCTCCATCTGCGCCGAGCCGTTCCACAGCCGCTCAAACAAGGGGTGCTCACGCATTTGGATCCTCCGCCGACCGCCTAAGACGGCTTTAGCACCATTGCCGAACCTGCGGTTCACCGACCAGAATTGTCTCCGGCCATAAGGGGCTTCGACGGTACGCTTCGGTTTCTACCTCCCCACCCGCGGTCCCGCCGCCACGCGCGAGAGCGTGCTTGCGCTGGCACGTGAAGGCGAGCGCCTTGGCCTGCACTCCGCGATGGCTGTCCTGAAAGCAGTTGTCCAGGCTGGTCAGCTGCTGGTAAGCCGCGCACCGGCTGCGCCGCGAGGAGCAGCGGCACCACACAGGCTGTCACGGCCAGATAGCGGTGGAGCTTACTACCATTTTAGAGTCCCCCATTTTGAGTGGGCGCTCTGTTCACGCCAATGGAAGAATGTTCTGGTTCAGGCGGAAGAAATTGCCCGGGTCGTATTTTGTCTTGATTTCCCGAAGACGTCGATAGTTTGGGCCGTACGCTGCCGGGACCGAGTCCCCGGTTTCATCGTCATCCAGGTAATTCACATATCGGCCCGGCGCGACGAACGGTGCCATTGCCGCGTAGGTCTGGCGTACCCACGTCGTGCACCGGTCTGCGATCGTGGGATCCATGGTCTGTGACACGACCAGGAAATTGTAGCCCTCGCGCCGATGTGGAAATGCCGTGTCGGTTGCGCCGACCCTGATCGCCGCACCGTGGAAGTGCTCCAGCAGCAACTGTCCCATCGGAGTCGGGCAATGTTCGAAACGCTCGATCATCGTGTCGATGGCTTCGTCGCTCAACCGCGCGAGAAAGCTCGACTTCCAATAATTCAGTGCACCTTTGGGATAGCCGTCGTCCAGCATGCTGTTGAGCCGGCAATACGGCATGCGACCGAGCGCATCCATGACCGGCGAACCGAACCCCTTGATCGGCTGCACGGCAGTCTCGCCTTCGGCCAGTGGTCCGCAGTGGCAGGCCACCATAGCCGCCAGTTTGGTGCCTGAGCCGTCTGGGGCGTGGGCCAACGTCGCGGCGACTGAGTGCTCATCGGGGATCGCCGCGGTGAAATCCCGATAAAACCGTAGCATCTCGCGTGCGCTGTCGAACGCGTAGGCGATCAGACCACCGGTGATCGTGGGTCCGACCGAAAACAGCCGGTACTCGAGGGATGTCACAACGCCGAAATTGCCGCCGCCGCCGCGCACGGCCCAGAACAGGTCCGGGTTCTCCTCGGCGCTCGCCCGCAGAACCTGTCCCTCGGCCGTGACCAACTCAACCGACTGAAGATTGTCGAGAGCCAACCCGTATTTCCCCATGAGCCATCCGATGCCGCCGCCGAGCGTCAGCCCAGCAATACCGGTGGTCGAGACAACGCCGCCGGTCGCGGCCAAGCCGTGCAGTTGTGTCTCGCGGTCGACGCCACCCCAGGTCGTCCCACCTTGGGCTCGGACCGTTCGGCGACCCGCATCGACATAAATACCCTTCATCCCCGCCAGGTCGATCATCAGGCCGCCATCTACCACGGCTCGTCCCGCGACATTGTGCCCACCGCCGCGAACTGAAACTTCCAGGCCGAGCCCGCGAGCAAGCTTGATGGCGTCGAGGACGTCCGCGACCCCGCGGCACTGCGCGATCAGCGCCGGTCGTTTGTCCACCATGCCGTTGTGGACCCGCCTTGCCGCATCGTAGCCGGCGTCTGCCGGCTGAAGCAGCATGCCCGAGAACGTGCCGGCAACCTCCGACACGGCTCGCGCGACGGACAACTGTGAAAGCATCGGCTGCCTCCTGTTCCCACTGTCTCGATAGGTCGGCAAGGGCTTAGAGTTTACGCATGGCCACACAGCTATCCTGGGGCCACTTCTGGTGATCGCAATCGATTTTAGCCACCACGGATAGATTGGCCGGCCTGCCGTTTCAAACGAAAAAATTTCACGTTCCGGCTGAATTTGATTCAGCTACAATGCGCCCATGCGAAGACTCCCTCCGCTGAAGGCGCTCCGGGCCTTCGAGGCGGCAGCGCGGCACTTGAGCTTCAAAGCGGCCGCGGACGAACTCGGTTTGACGCCAACCGCCATCAGCCATCAAATCCGCCTGCTGGAGACCGTTGCCGGCCGCACCCTATTCCGCCGCCGGCCCCGGCCGTTGACCCTGACTTCGGCTGGCGCGGCACTCGTCCCACTGGTTCAAAGCGGTTTCGACACGATCGCCGAGGCGTTCGCTGCCGTGCGCAACGACGTGGCCTCCCAGCAGCCTGGGACCGCGAACGTTGGTTCGCATGACAGTGGCGCCAGCACGTCGCGGTTCGACGCCACCGACCGCGGGCCGAAAGGCATTTCGAAACCGCTGGCCGCGAGGCCGCCGCGGCTTTCTCTGGTTGTGCTCCCGTTTGCAAATATTGGTGGCGATCACGAACAGGAATATTTTGCCGATGGCATCACGGACAGCCTCACCACTGATCTTTCGCGCATTTCGGGCGCATTCGTGATCGGCCACGGTACCGCCTTCGTCTACAAGGGCAGCGCAATCGATCTCAGGCAAATCGGCCGCGATCTGAACGTGCGTTACGCGTTGGAGGGCAGCGTTCAGCGTGGGGGCAATCGGTTGCGCATCAACGTGCAGCTGATCGACTGCGACTCAGCCACCCATCTGTGGGCCGACCGTTTTGACCAAACGGTGGCCGATCTGTTTGAGATGCAGGACGAAATTGTCTCCCGGCTCGCGAGCCAATTGGGAGCTCAACTCTTTGAAGCCGAGGCGCGGCGCGCCGAGCGATCGCCAGATCCGGATTCGATGGATCTCTATTTCCGCGCCAAGGCCCTGATCAATCGGGGGTCGACCGCGGAATATCTGAGTCCGGCCGAGACTTTGCTACAGCGAGCGCTGCAGCTCGATCCGAACAATGTCGACGCGTTGGCGGCAAGCGGATGGGTGGACATGGGTTTTGGCGCCGGTTTCATGGCTGACGATCGCCCCGGCCGCCTGGCGTCTGCAGAGGCGAACGCAACCAAGGCCCTTTCCCTGGCGCCCGGTCACGCTTTTGCGCACCTTGTGCTTGGCTCGTTCTATAAAGCTGTCAATCGCAGCCACGAGGCGATTGCCGAATTCGAGCATGCGCTAATCCTGGATCGCAACCTGGTCTATGCCCATGCGCACATCGGAACGGCGAAAACCGCGCTCGGTCGGGCGGAGGAGGCTGAGAACCATTACGGGGAAGCACTGCGACTCAGCCCTCGCGACGTCTCGGCCCATCACTGGATGAGCAGCGCCGCGACCTCCAAGTTGCACCTTGCGAGGGATGAAGAGTCAGTCTTGTGGTTTCGCCGCGCCATCGAGGCTAACCGCAATTTTGCATTCACCCATCTATCGCTCGCAGCCGCATTGGCCCATCTCGGCAGGATAGATGAGGCGCGCGCAGCGGCTAAAGTAGGTTTGGAGCTGGAGTCCAGCTTCACGATCGCCCGCTTCCGCGCCGGCGCTCGCAGCGAGAACCCTGTGTATCTCGGCGGGCGCGAACGCATCTATGAGGGCATGCGCCGAGCCAGTATTCCCGAGTAAACCATCCGAGCATTGCCACGCTTGCGGATCACCGATCAGGATCGCCACCGGCCACAAGGAGCACCGACCGTGCGCTTCGGCTTCTACCTCCCGACCCGTGGTCCCACCGCCACGCGCGAGGGCGTGCTCGCCCTGGCACGTGAAGGCGAGCGCCTTGGCCTGCACTCCGCGATGATCGCGGACCACATCGTGTTTCCGGTCGAAAGCGAGTCCATCTATCCCTACACGCTGGACCGCAGACATCCCGGCGGCGGCGACGCGCTGGAGACCTTCTCCATTCTCGGCGTGGTGGCGGGTGCCACGGAACGGCTGCGCCTGGTCACGTCCGTGCTGGTGCTGCCGTACCGCAATCCGGTACTGACCGCGAAGATGGTCGCATCGCTCGATGTCCTGTGCGGCGGGCGTGTGACACTTGGCGTGGGTGTCGGCTGGCTGAAGGAGGAATTCGCGGCGCTGGACAGCCCCGGCTTCAGCAAGCGTGGTGCCGTGACCGACGAGTGGATCGCCATCTTCAAACAGCTCTGGACCCAGTCGCCCGCGAGCTTCGCCGGCGAGCACTACAGCTATACCAACATCCGCGCGGAACCCTTCCCGCTGCAGAAACCGCACCCGCCGATCTGGGTCGGCGGCCATTCGCCCGCGGCCTTGCGTCGCACGGCGCGGCACGGCGACGGCTGGCACCCGGTCGGCGCCGTCGCCGCCTCCCCGCTGCCGACGCAGGAGATGCGGCAGCACCTGGCTACGCTGCAGCGCCTGACCGAGGCCGAGGGGCGGGATTTCTCGTCGCTCACAATCTCCTACAAGGCGCCACTGTATGACACCGCCATCGCGGATCGCGACGGGACCCGCAGAAGCTTTTCCGGCAGTGCGGACGACATCGCCGGCGACATCCGTTCCTTCACCGCCATCGGCGTGCACGAGCTGATCCTTGACTTCCGCGGTGAGTCCATCGCCGACAGCATCGCACGGCTGCAGCGCTTCGTCGCCGAAGTGGTGCCGCTGGTGGGCGAATGACCCCGCCCATCGGTGGAGCATGCGCTGGCCGATAGGACCCAACGTCCGCTCGCTATCGTCTTGGCGCTTATTTGTGAACCACGGCTAACGTTGGCCGTTCTGTGATCTGAACCGGCGTGCAGTGACGGATGGTCGACCAATGATCATGCGAGTGGCGATTCAGACGACGATTTCGGTTGCGGTCATGGGGGTTATCCTGTTCGTCGCGGCCGGCGACAGGGGTTGGCCGCAAGGTTGGGCTTTCCTGGGCGAAATCGCGGTGTCCAGCTTCGCCGTGAGCTGGTGGCTGGCGCGACACGATCCAGCTCTTCTGGAGACACGGCTCTCCGCGCCGGTGCAGCCGGATCAGCGGCCATGGGACCGTATCTTTCTGGCCGCAGGTGCCCTGGTCTTTGCTGGCTGGCTGGTGTTGTGCGCCCTCGACGCTCGTCGCTTCCAGTGGTCGCTGGTTCCAATCTGGGCACAGGCCCTCGGGGCCGCGTTGATCGCTCTGTGTATGATCCTGGTTTGGCAGACGTTTCGCTTCAACACATTCGCCGCTCCGCAGATACGTATTCAGAAGAATCGGGAACACCGGGTGATCACCGACGGGCCTTACCGGATCGTTCGCCATCCAATGTACGCCAGCGCTTTGCTGATGTTCGTGGGCACGCCCCTGCTGCTGGGTTCCTGGTGGGGCCTGCTATTTGTGCCGATCGGGATCGTGGGCATCGGTATTCGGGCGGTGGGCGAGGAGCGAATGCTGCGCCGTGAGCTGCCCGGCTACGACGACTACGCGCGGCAGGTCAGGTTCCGCATGCTTCCCGGCCTTTGGTGAGGCCGTCGCCGCGAAAGCCCGGTAACCGCCCGCTCCAGCCAAACGCCGCGACTTCGAGCGGCGTCAGACCAGGGCGGTCACGCCCGCTTCAACGCATATCTCGATTGTTCCGAGAAATTTAATCGATTGGACAGCTAAACGTCGGGACACTACCTGCCCAGATCAGGATTGAGCGACGCCGACCACGATTGGAGGAGGACGAAGGCATGAACGCCGAAAGCAAGTGCCCGATGGGCGGCAACGTCAGCAGGAGTGCCGTTGTCCGGAGCATGTCGAACCAGCTCTGGTGGCCGAATCGGCTGGATCTGTCGATTCTTCGCCAAAATTCTCCACTGACCGATCCGATGGGAACGGACTTCGACTACGCCGGGGCGTTCAAGAGCCTCGACCTGAAGGCAGTGAAAGCCGACATCTTCGCGCTGATGACCCACTCGCAGGACTGGTGGCCGGCCGATTACGGCCATTACGGCCCGCTGTTCATCCGGATGGCGTGGCACAGCGCGGGCACCTACCGCATCAGCGATGGCCGCGGCGGTGCCGGCCACGGTACGCAGCGCTTCGCACCCCTCAACAGCTGGCCCGACAATGCGAACCTCGACAAGGCGCGCCTGTTGCTCTGGCCGATCAAGCAGAAATACGGCCGGAAGCTCTCCTGGGGCGACCTGCTGATCCTGGCCGGGAACTGTGCCCTGGAGTCGATGGGCTTCAAGACGGCCGGTTTCGCGGGCGGTCGCGTGGACGTCTGGGAGCCGCAAGACGACATCTACTGGGGCCGTGAGGGTAAGTGGCTGGCAGACGAGCGCTACAGCGGCGACCGCGACCTCGAGAATCCGCTCGCCGCAGTGCAGATGGGCCTGATCTACGTCAATCCGGAGGGTCCGAACGGCAAACCGGACCCAGTTGCCGCGGCCCGCGACATTCGTGAGACCTTCGCGCGCATGGCGATGAACGACGAGGAGACAGTCGCGTTGATCGCCGGCGGGCACACGTTCGGCAAGACCCATGGCGCCGCCGACCCTGCACGCTATGTCGGCCCGGAGCCCGAGGGCGCCAGCATCGAGCAGCAGGGTCTCGGCTGGGCCAACAGCTTCGGCACCGGCAGCGGCGACGATGCGATCACCAGCGGGCTCGAGGGTGCGTGGACCAAGAACCCGGTGAAGTGGGACAACGGCTTCTTCGAGAACCTGTTCGGCTACGAGTGGGAGCTGACCAAGAGCCCCGCGGGCGCCTGGCAGTGGACGCCGAAGGATGCATCCGCGGCGGGCACCGTGCCGGACGCACATGATCCGTCGAAGCGGCACGCGCCGATGATGCTGACGACCGACCTCGCGCTGAGGATCGACCCGATCTACGAGCCGATTTCGCGGCGTTTCTACCAGAACCCGGATCAGTTGGCCCATGCCTTCGCCGAGGCGTGGTTCAAGCTGACCCACCGCGACATGGGTCCGCTCGCACGCTACCTTGGTCCGGAAGTTCCTGCTGAACCGCGCATCTGGCAGGACCCGGTTCCCGCGGTCGATCATGCACTGATCGACGCGGCGGACATCGCCGTGCTCAAGACGAAGATCCTCGCCTCGGGGCTACCGATCTCGCGGTTGGTCGCGACTGCCTGGGCTTCGGCGGCGACGTTCCGCGGCGGCGACAAGCGCGGTGGGGCAAATGGGGCGCGCATTCGCCTCGCGCCGCAGAAGAATTGGGCTGTCAACGAACCGGCACAGCTTGCGGTCGCGTTGGCCAAGCTGGAGAAGATCCAGCAGGAGTTCAACGCCGCGCAGTTCGGCAGCAAGAAGGTGTCGCTCGCCGACCTGATCGTTCTGGGTGGCTGTGCGGCTGTCGAGCAGGCCGCGAAGCAAGCCGGCCACACCGTGCAGGTGCCGTTCACGCCAGGCCGCACCGATGCGTCGCAGGAGCAGACCGATGTCGACTCCTTCGCCGTGCTCGAACCGAAGGTGGACGGGTTCCGTAATTACACGAGAGGCGAACATGGGCGGTCGCCTGAGGAACTGCTGGTCGATCGGGCGCAGCTCCTGACGCTGACCGCGCCCGAGATGACGGTGCTCATCGGCGGTCTGCGGGTGCTGGGCGCGAACTTCGGTGGGTCCGACCATGGTGTCTTCACCAACCGGCCGGGGACGCTGACCAACGACTTCTTCGTGAACCTGCTCGAGACGAGCACCAGCATGAAGTGGGACACAGAATCCGACGCCGCAAGCGTGTTCGTGGCGCGCGATCGTGCGACCGGTGAGAAGAAGTGGGCGGGGACACGGGTGGACCTGATTTTCGGGTCGAACTCGCAGCTCCGCGCGCTTGCGGAAGCCTACGCGACCGACGATGCGGAGCGAGCCTTCGTGGATGCGTTCGTGGCAGCATGGGCCAAGGTGATGCACGCCGATCGGTTCGATCTGGCGTGAAGCTGGCGAACATGTCCCCGGCGGCGAGCGTCGGGGACATGCACCACGAACGAGAACAGCCGGTAGCGTCGCTGCAGATCAAACCGCACGGATGAGACCAAGCTGCTGTAGCGCCGTCACTCCGTCGTCGAGGCCAACTTCTTCCGCGATCCTGCCGTTTTTGACCCGCAGCACAGTGGTTCCGATGAAATGCATCTTCCTGCCGGTTGTCGCGGGCAGCGAGCCGATGAGGAAGTCGCCGAATGCTGGGCCGGTATGCGTGCCGCCGCCTTCCCAGCGGCCGACCACACAGTCGCCTTCCGCAATCAGATCACCCGCACCCCAAAAGTGCAGGTCCGGAAACGCCTCACGGAAACCGGCCATGAACGCCTTGATTTCTTTGCGACCACGACGTGGCTCGTGCAGCGAGTATTGCAGCAACATGTCAGGCGCCGCGAGTTCATCGACAATACCGAGATTGCAGGTCTTGCCCCAGAATTCCGTGAACCAGCGGCCGACGATGGTCTTGTTGTCGCTCTCTGTGCTCATTGGTGGACCCCTTGCTATGACATTGGACTGAGATTGCCGCCCGACAGCCCGCGGCCAAATGTAATAGACGGGTTCTACTTGCGAACTCCGATTCTTGCGTTGGTCTCCGCAAACCCGCTGCTCGTGACGCCGTGCGCCTCGACGTTAGGGGCACTGCGTAAAGACCGCGGCCGCCCGGCGCTTTGCTGCCCTCTCATGGAAGAACGGCGTCTCCCGGTATAGAGTTCAGCCGGTACCAGTAGGCCAATCACCGACGGTATGAGACACTCAGATTCAGGTGGCAGTACACACGAGGACATCCAATGAACCAACCCAACCGAATCAAGGCCGCCATGCGTGCCGGCCGCAAGGCGTACGGCTACACTCTTTCCTTCCCGTCCCCTTGGGTGATCGACATCCTGGGGAAGCTCGACTTCGACTTCGTCTTCATCGATGGCGAGCATGGGCCGTTCGATCTGGTCCAGCTCGAGGATCTCTGCCGGACTGCCGAACGCTACAACGTCACCACAATGGCCAGGGTGCCGGACATCGGCTCATCGACCATCCTGCGCTATCTCGATCGTGGGATCAGGGGCATTCTGGGTCCGCACATCGCGACCGAGGCGGACGCTCGTCAGCTCGTGCGAGCATGCTACTTCGGCCCGCTCGGCGAGCGGTCGTTCGGGGGCAACCGAGGCACCGACTACAATGCCGGCATCCCAGACAAGGCGGCGTACTATCGCGAGGCAAACGAACAGATGCTGGTGTGCGCTCTGCTCGAAGATGTCGCCGTGCTGGACAACCTCGACGCCATTCTCTCCGTGCCGGGCATCGACCTGTACAGCATCGGCCCCAACGACTTTGCCCAAAGTCTTGGCTATCCGGGCCAGCCTGACCATCCGGAAGTCGTCAAGACGATGCAGGACATAACACGTCGCATCCACCAGGCCGGTCGCACGATGCAGGCGGACGTGATGCAAGGCGGGTGGGTCAGCGATATGCTGCTCGATGCGGGCCGTCGTATTTTACCATCGTAGGCGGGCGGCTATCTCCGCCGGTAATGCCCCATTGGTGGCCAGCCTCAATCATGGATGCTACTGATCGGCCATAACCAACAGGATCGAGGGAGTAGTCGCCGTGGAAGTGCGTCTCAACGGTCGCAGTGCCATCATCACCGGTGCCAGCATGGGTCTCGGCCTCGCCATGGCGAAGGAATTCGCCGCATCCGGCGCCGATGTCGCCATTCTGGCGCGCCGACCCGAAGTGCTGGAGCAGGCGAAGCAGACGGTAACCGCGACGGCAAAGGGCGGCCGCGTCGCCACCTTCGTGTGTGACGTATCCAGGGCCGACGACATCCAGAAGACCTACGACGGCGTCATCAAGGCGTTCGGCAAGGTCGATATCCTGATCAACAATGCCGGCCAGTCGATGGCGATGCCGTCGGAGCAGATCACCGACGAGATCTGGCGCGACGACCTTGAGCTGAAGTTGTTCGCCGCGATCCGGCTGACGCGACTGGTTTGGCCGGGGATGAAGCAGCGCAAGTGGGGCCGCATCATCAATGTGCTGAACACCGGCGCCAAGGCGCCGCGCGCCAACGGTGCGCCCACCGCAGTGTCGCGCGCTGCCGGCATGGCGTTCATGAAGGTGCTCGCCGGCGAGGGCGCCCCGCACGGCATCCTGGTGAACGGCATGCTGGTCGGCCAGATCGTCTCCGACCAGGTCGCGCGCCGCCACGCGCGCGAAGGCACCAACGTGCCGTTCGATGAATACGTGGCCAGTACCGGTAAGGGCATCCCGGTGGGCCGCATGGGCAAGGCGGAGGAATTCGCCGCCATGGCATGCTTCCTTTGTTCCGATCACGCAGGCTTCACCACCGGCACCGCGATCAACATGGACGGCGGCGCCTCGCCTGTTGTGTGACGTAGCAAAGTGAAACCACGGATGAACACGGATACACACTGATAAGCTCTTGTCCGTGTGCATCCGTGTTCATCCGTGGTTGCAACCCTTCTGCGCCGCTTGAGGAAGCAGCCATGGCGAAGATCATCCCCGTCGCGACCTTCGACTGCGTGGTGTTCGGCGCCACCGGCGACCTAACATTGCGAAAACTGCTGCCAGCACTCTACTACCGATTCCGCGACGGCCAGATGCCGCCGGAATCGCACGTGATCGCCGCGGCGCGCTCCGACCTGGACGACGGTGCCTACCGCAAGCGCGCCAGCAAGGCACTGCGCGAACACGTCGCGCGCGAGGACCTCGATAGCGACACCGCCGACCGGTTCTGCCGCCGTCTCTGCTACGTCCGGCTGGACGCGACGGACCCTAAGGCTGACTGGCGAGCGCTGGCGGACATTCTCGACGCAGAGCGCGTGCGCGTATTCTATCTCGCGACCTCGCCCGACCTCTACGGCCCGATCTGCCGCAACATCGGCGCGCACGACCTGATCACCGAGCAGTCGCGCGTGGTGCTGGAGAAGCCGATCGGCCACGACCTCGCTTCCGCGCGCGAGATCAACGACCAGGTCGGCGCGGTGTTCAGCGAGACCCAGACCTTCCGCATCGACCACTACCTCGGCAAGGAGACGGTGCAGAATCTGCTGGCGCTGCGCTTCGCCAACACGATCTTCGAGCGGCTATGGAACGCCGACGTGATCGACCACGTGCAGATCACGGTGGCGGAGACGGTCGGGGTGGAACAGCGCGGGGGCTATTACGACCGTTCCGGCGCGCTGCGCGACATGGTGCAGAACCACATGCTGCAGTTGCTGTGCCTGGTGGCGATGGAACCGCCGGTCTCGCTGGACGCCGACCGTGTGCGCGACGAGAAGCTGAAGGTGCTGCGCGCGCTGCGTCCATTCGAGCCGCACGAGGCGCTGACCCAGACGGTGCGCGGCCAGTACAGCCAGGGCGCGATCGACGGTCAGCCGGTGCCCGGCTACATCGCCGATCTCGACGGCGCAGAGACCAGCCACACCGAGACCTTCGTCGCGCTGAAGGCCGACGTGCGCACCTGGCGCTGGGCGAATGTGCCGTTCTACCTGCGCACCGGCAAGCGCCTGCCGCAGAAGGTATCGGAAATCGTCATCCAGTACCGCGCCCTGCCGTTCTCGATCTTTCCGCCCGACGCCGCGGAATGGACACCGAACAAGCTGATCATCCGGCTACAGCCGGAAGAGGGTATGCGTCTGGCCATGATGACCAAGGACCCGGGACCCGGCGGGCTGCGCCTGTCGCCCACCGCACTCGACATCCGTTTCGAAAAGACCTTCGGTATGCGGTTTCCCGATGCGTACGAGCGGTTGCTGATGGACACGGTGCGCGGCAACGCGACTTTGTTCATGCGACGCGACGAGGTGGAGGCGGCGTGGGGCTGGGTGGAGCCGATCCTCGAAGCCTGGAACAGTCGCCCGGATCTGCCGCGGCCGTATTCCGCTGGTACCTGGGGGCCCACCGCGGCGATCGCCCTGATCGAGCGCGACGGCCGGACCTGGCACGAGGAGATTGGCTGAAGGCAAAAAGCCGGCCCGGTCGCCGCTAGGACGGCCGGGCCGCAAAGGAAGGTCCGGGTTGACCTGGGCCATGGGCCCAATCGGCAAGCGCGGGTGTTGGGGCAGCGCCAACCGATATCCATTGGTCGCACGCGCGCGTTGGTGGCTTCAGTGAACTACGTCACAGTTCGGGATAAAATTTCACCCGTCTGCTCAGTCCGGCAGGAAGTCAATCGAGAGAACCTGTTCCAACAGGCGAATCGCTTGAACGTCACGCGGTCTGTCGGATGATCGTTTCCAGATAATTGACGTTCCACCCGGCCCGTTTCCGCCGGTTCTTCAGGCTGGTCGTCGGTTTGGCGCGTGACAGCAGATTGAGCACGGTATGGCGGATGATGGCCATGTTCTGTGGCCCATCGCCTGTCCTGAAGCGCGCCAGATCTTCGCGGAAGATCACATCCAGCACCCAGTGCAGGCGGTTCTCCACCCCCCAGTGCGCCCGCACGGCACGAGCGAATGTCAGAGCACCGAGCGCGAGCGAGCACAGATAATAGCGGGTTTCACATTCGATCCTGCCATTCCGCTCGACCTCGGTTTCGATCCGGCCGATCATGGCGAGGTCCGGGAACACGGGTTCGCCTGGGTAATGCCGGTTCGAGGTCATCCAGTCGACCTGATGACAGACCGTGTGCCGGCGGGTTTCGATCCGTCCTCCGGTGAGGTCCACCGTCGCATGCGTTTCGAACGCCACATCGTCCGGCGGATCGCTGAACAACTGCTCGACGTCGGCATACACGGCGGGCCAGTTCTTCTTCAATGACAGGCAATAATCGCCGCCTCCGTCACGGATCGCGCGGGCGATGTCGGTCTGCGTCCCCATGGCATCCATGGTGACCAGAGCACCCTTCAGATCGAGATGCTTCAGCAGCAGCGGGATGGCGGTGATCTCGTTGGATTTCTCCTCGGTCGCCTGCTGTCCGAGCACGATCCGCTGCCGCGCCGCCCAGGCCGAGACGAGGTGCAACGGGTTACGACCTTTGCGCCTGTCGTGGCTGCGCCGCGAGGTCTTGCCGTCAATGGCGATGATGTCGGGGTCATCGTCGCGCAGCCCGCGGATCCAGGCGAGGAAGCAGGCCTTGAACAACTCCGGGTCCAGCGCCGCGAACACGTCGCACAATGTATCGTGGCTCGGGATGCCGCTTTCGTAGCGGTAGAAGCGTCTGAGGAACGCCAGATGCTCGGTTCCCCACAGCGTCGTCTCGACAAAGTCGTCCGCCCCGGCCAGCGTCGCCGACAACACCAGAAGCAGGATCTCAGGTAGCGGATACAGAACCTTGGCATGCTGACGCGGATCGGACAGCGCGGCGAAGTGATCCAGCAGCGAGACGACGACCGGGACCGCCATGAGGAAGCCTCCATCGATGAGGCTCCCTATGAATCGAACTTTCTGCCGCGCCGGAAGCTACCCCCATTCAAGCGATTGCCCTGCCTGTTCCAACGACCAAGGGCAGACGTGATCCGGCAGCCCGAGCGGGGCGGCCTTCCGCTCCGCGTCCTGGCTACCGTTCACAAATGCCGCCGACAGTGCGCGTTCGGCGAACCCGCGCAGCGATGGGCTGTCCTCGAACAGTTCCTCCAACTGACGGCGCTGCTCATCGAGAGTGTTTCGCCAGCCTTGAGGTCGCCGCCGAGGGTTGTGGCGCCATTTCAGGAGATGCTCACAAATGACCCTGAGCCGCGAGCGGACCTCTCGTTTCTGACTCGCCGCCACACCCTCGATCTCCTCCGCAACGTTGGCCCAATCGATTTCGTTGGCCGCGCGGCGGCGGAGTGCGCTCGCCTGCTGCTCGGCCCAGGCGGCAACATCGTTGTCGTAGAGATCGGCCATGTCGCTGTTCCTCGCTGATCGCGCTACCGATGCCGCCGATAGCGCGCCGCCGGGTGCGTCGGGGGCAGCCGCGCCCCCGCCCCCGACAGCTTCTGCCGCAGCGTTCCGGGCGCATACGCCTGCTTCATCACGCCGCGCGTCTGTAGCTCCGGTACTACCAGCGCCACGAAGTCCTCCACGCATTCGGGGATCACCGTGCGCGACAGGTTGAAGCCGTCGACATCCGCCTCGTCCACCCAGGCCTGCATCTCGTCCGCCACGCGCGTCGGCGACCCGACGATCGGCGCCTGCCGGCTGCCCAACACCATCATCTGGAGCAGCTTGCGCTTGGTCCATTCGGTGCCACCGCTACGCACAGTGATCGCTTCCAGGTTGGAGCGCAGCGCGTTGGTGGGGACGAATCGGATCGGCTCATCCGGCCCATAACGTGAAAAATCAACGCCGACCGAAGCCGAGTAGTGCGCCAGCGCACCTTCCGAACTGGCGTACTCGCGGTATTCCGCCAGCTTGTCCTGCGCCTCGGCGTCGGTCGGCGCGACCACCACGGTGGCGCCGACGAACACCTTGATGTCGTACGGATCGCGGCCGAACGCTTTTGCCCGTGCTCGGATGTCAGCGACGATGTCACGCACGTTGTGGCGGAACTGTCCGTTGACGAAGATGCACTCGGCGTGTGCGGCGGCGAACTCGCGCCCACGCGCCGACGCGCCGGCCTGATACAGCACCGGCGTGCGCTGCGGCGACGGCTCCGACAAATGGATCGCATCGACCTTGTAGTGCTGGCCTTCGTGTTTCACGCGGTGGACGCGCGTCGGATCGGCGTACACCCGCCCTTCGCGATCGCGCAGCACCGCGGCCTCTTCCCAGCTCCCTTCCCAGAGCTGATAGACCACCTGCATGTATTCCTCGGCCACGTCGTAACGGCTGTCATGCTCCGGCTGCTGCGCCAGGCCCATGCCACGCGCGGCGCTGTCGAGATAGCCGGTGACCACGTTCCAACCGATGCGCCCCTTGGTCAGATGATCGAGCGTCGACATGCGGCGGGCGAATGTATAAGGCGGCTCGTAGGTCAGGTTGCAGGTGACGCCGAAGCCAAGATGCTGCGTGGCATAGGCCATGGCGGGGATTAGCAGCAGCGGATCGTTGACGGGAATCTGCACCGCGTTGCGGATCGAGGCATCCGGCTGTCCGTGGAATACGTCATAGACGCCCAGGATATCCGCCAGAAACAATCCGTCGAACAGCCCTCGTTCCAGCGTCTGCGCCAGCGACACCCAGTGGTCCAGATCGGTGTAGTGAATCGACCGGTCACGCGGATGCGCCCACATCCCGTGCTGGATGTGGCCGACGCAGTTCATGTCGAACGCGTTGAGGCGGATTTGCCGTTTCATCTCATGGGAACAGCCCGCGCGTATTCTTCGCGCTGCGCACCTTTTCCACACCGATCGCCATCGCCGCGGTGCGGTGCGAGACACCGTCGCGCTCGACCCGACGCATCACCTGGTCGAAGGCGCGATCCATCACGTGGTAAAGCTTTTCCATCACCTCGCTCTCGTCCCAGAAGAACTGCTGCAAATCCTGCACCCATTCGAAGTAGCTGACCACCACGCCGCCGGCGTTGCACAGGATATCGGGCACCACGAAGATTTCGCCGCGGCGCTGATCCAGCACCTCGTCCGCGTCGGGCGTGGTCGGGCCATTCGCCGCCTCGGCCAGCACACGGCATTGCAGGCGCGCGGCGACCGACGCATCGATCACGCGCTCCAGCGCCGCCGGCACCAGCACATCGCATTTCTGCACCAGCAATTCGCGTGGATCGAATGACAACTGGTTGGAGAAGCCCGCCAGCACACCATGCTCTCGCGAATGCTTCAACAGCGCATCGGCATCGAGGCCACGCGGATCGAAGTAGCACGCGGTGTGGTCGGACACGCCGATCAGCTTGACGCCGCGCTGCGCCAGCGTCTGCACCGTGTAGCTGCCGACATTGCCGAATCCCTGCACGATCGCGGTGGCGCCCGCCGGCGGCAAACCGATGCGCTCCAGCGCCCGTCCGGCCAGATAAGCAACGCCGCGGCCGGTGGCTTCGCGCCTGCCCTCGGTGCCGCCCGAGGCGACCGGCTTGCCGGTCACGATCTCCGTCACAGTGCGGCCCTGATACATCGAATAGGTGTCCATGAACCACGCCATCACCTGCTCGTTGGTGCCCATGTCGGGGGCCATCACGTCGGTGTGCGGACCGACGAACGGGATCATCTCCTGCATGTAGCGGCGCGACAGGTTCTCCAACTCGTGCCGCGACAGCGCGCGCGGATCGACGGTGATGCCACCCTTCGCACCGCCATACGGCAGGCCGGCGAGCGCGCATTTCCAGCTCATCCAGATCGCCAGCGCCGCTACCTCGCCGATATCGACGCTGAGCGCGAAGCGCGTGCCGCCCTTGGTCGGGCCCAGCGTCAGGTGATGCTGCACGCGATAACCCTGATAGACCGCGATGCGTCCGTCATCGAGATGGATCGGACAGGACACGGTGATGGCACGCTTCGGATAGAGCAGCCGCTCGCGTTCGTCGAGCGGGATCTCCAGATGATCGGCGATCACCTGGAACTGCTGGCGTGCCATGTCGAACACCGGGCCCGAGTAGATCGTCATCAACAGTCTCCTTGCATGGTGCCTGTGGGTCGGGAATGATCGGCCATCTCACCTTATCTGGAGAACGACGTGTCATCCGCAAGCACTCTGGCGGAGCCTGCCGCCGATGCAAACACATTACTGAGCCGGCGCAACCGCGACGGTGAGCTTGCCGCACCGCAGCAATGGAACGAGGTGCTGGAGACCATCCTCAATCACCGCTCGGTGCGCGCCTTCTTGCCGCGCAGCCTGGCGGAGGGAACGCTGGAGTTGCTGATTGCCGCCGCGCAGTCGGCCTCCACATCATCCAATCTCCAGTTCTGGAGCGTGGTCGCGGTGCAGGAGACCGAACGCAAGTTGCGACTGGCGGAGTTGGCCGGGCAGCAGCAGTTCATCCGCGATGCGCCGCTGCTGCTGGTGTGGCTGGCCGATCTGTCGCGGCTCGACCGCATCGCGGCAGAGCATCAGGCGCAGGTGGACGGCACGCACTACCTTGAAGAGTTTATCGTCAGCATAGTCGATGCGGCGTTGGCGGCGCAGAGCGCGTTGATTGCCGCCGAATCACTTGGGCTTGGCGCCGTCTACATCGGCGCGATGCGTAACCTGCCGGAGCAGATTGCCGCGGAGCTCGACTTGCCGCCGCACGTCTTTGCGGTGTTCGGCATGTCGATCGGCTACCCCGATCCGGCGCGACCCACCGACATCAAGCCGCGCCTGCCGCAATCGGTGGTGCTGCACCGCGAACAGTACTCTGCGTCTCAGCGCAGCGAGCCGATCGACGGCTACAACGCGACGATGCGCGGGTTCCAACGCGAACAGGGGATGCGGGCGATCGACTGGACGCAGCAATGCTTCAACCGCGTGCGGGATGCCGCGGCTCTGCGTGGTCGCGACCGGATGCGCGAGGCGCTGCGCAATCTGGGATTCGAGCTGAGGTAGTCGACACGCGGAGGTGATGGGTTTCGCTGCGCTCTACCCATCCTACGAACCAATGCATGACGCGCACTCGTAGGATGGGTAGAGCGCAGCGAAACCCATCACCTCCGCATCTGGAATGCGCACAACGCCGCCAGCATGATCGCGCCACCCATTGCCTGCACCGTCGTGAGCACCTCGCCCAGCAGCCCAATGCTGCCAAGCGTAGACACCAACGGTTCGAGATTCATGATCAGCGCCGTGCGGAATGGCCCGATCCGCGAGATCGAGACGAAGATCAGCAGCAGCGAGACCGTGCTGGTAACGGTCATTCCGGCAAACGCGGTCCAGCCGAGTGCGGATTGCGGCGGGTTCCAGGTTTGCGTCAGCGCCGATGCCAGCACGAACAGCACGGCCGAGGGCATCAGCGAGTACCAGGTGTTCAGCCGCGCGTCGGTGTCGCGCAGGCTGGCACGGGTGATCAGCAGCGTCACGACGCGCAGCACCGCGGCAGCCAATGCGCTGGCGACGCCAACCAGCTCCACCTCACCCAGCCGCGCACCGAGCATCATCGCGAGGCCGACGAATGCGGCGAGCGCGGCCAGCAATCCGCGCCAGCCGACGCGGTCGATGCCGGTGACGACGCCAGCGAGGCCAGTCAGCAGCGGATAGCTGAAGTAGGTCAGAATCGCGATCGACAGCGGCAGCAACTGGATCGCCAGCAACAGTGCGAACGCGTTGGCCGCAAACATCACGCCGATCACGATGGAGACGAAGCGTTCTCGCTTGGTATGTGGCCGCGCCGGCGGTGCGCCCCGCAGCCAGAACCAGAACAGCAGCGTGGTCAGCACACCACGGGCGGCGACGAACGACAGCACGTCCATGCCGTCGTTGAACACCACCTTGCCGAGGATGTCGGCGGCACTGAACGAGAGTGCGGAAATGATGCCGGGGAACGCGGCTGCCAACCTGCGTTCCGTGACGGCGAGCGCCGGGCCGGTCATGGTGCCGCAAGAATCCGCAGACAGGGTGGATTGGATTCCGGATCGACCTCGATCAGTGCGCCGTCGGGCACCACGGACGTGATATCGACATCGAAGCCGGACATCATGGTGAAGTCGGCGAACGCGGCACCTTGTACCATGATCGGGTTCATCCGGTTGAGCACCAGCGCGGCCGGCATCACGCCGCGCGCCGTCATCTCGTGCAGCATCCACGCGGTGGCGACACCACCTTTCGCCGCATCCAGTACCAGGATGCGGCCCACATACGACCGGCCTGCCAGCTTGTGCTCCGGGCGCACGAACACGCCATTGGCGCGATCGAGGTCGTAGCGGGCGGAAAATCCGTCCTTCGCCACCAGCGCATGGCCGCGAACCCGCCTGCCCATTGCGGCACCGGCACGGAATTCGCTCATGCGGTGATCCGTCCGGTGCACGCCGCATCGACGCATTCCTGCATCGACAGCAATGCCGGCCGATAACCGTAGCCACCGAGGATGTTGACCAGCTTCGCCGACGGGGTGGCCAGCGATTGCCAGCCGTTCGCTTCCGCCATTTCGCGGGCGTAGCTCTGGTAGAAGCACATGCCGGACAGTACCAGGCCGCCCGCTGCCTCGATGCGCGCGGTGATGCCGAACCGGTCGGCATCCGGCTTCACCTGCGGGCTGGTCACCACCAACAGGGGAATCGTCGCGTGTCGTCCATCCAGTATGGCGGCGAGATCGCGCAGCTCCAACAGGCTGAGCTGCGGTGCGGAGAACACCACGACATCCACCGTGTCGATGCGCGCGCGATAGGCGGCCTGGAATGCGCGCAGATCGGCCTCTGTGATCGTTGCCGTCACGGGTAGCGACGGTTGCTCCGCTTCCGGCGTGACGCCGATCATGTGGAACAGCGCGACCGAACCGTAGCTCGCCAGCGCCGCACCGAAATGCTTCAGCTCGTCCGACGTGGGAATGCGGTCGATGCCGAGCAGCGCCGGCACCTTCCAGTAATCTCCGGCGAACCGGCCGACCACGGCACCGAGCGCACCCCACTCGTGCAGTTCGCGCGGCGTGTACTCGACGCGCAGCAGCAGCGTTGCTCGTCGCTGTTCCGACAGGTGATAGCCGTAGCGAGGCGTGCGGCCGGTCAGGCCGGCAGCGAGCGCGGATGGACCGCCTTCGAAATTCGACCGCGCGCCGAGCACGCTGTTCGAGTAGATCACCACGCCGGTGTCGCCATACGCCATGTGCTCGCCACGCACCGCCGGCATGATCGTCTGGTAGTTGATGCAGGTGTCGGTCATCAGCACACCGAGTGCCTCGAACGCCGCGATGACGCGGCGCTCCAGCGCCAGCATCCACTCCTGCTGCTTCAATCGCGCCGCCGCGGCGAAGTCGGTGCCGCGCGGATCGGTGATGGTGGGAATGCGCACGCGACGTTGCGGTTCCGGCAGCGCGGCCAGCCGCTCCAGCCATGCCACGCCGGCGACGCCAAGCGATTCGGTATCCGCCATGATGTGCGCCTGAGACACCGCAACGAAGTCAGCCGCGCCGAGATAGCGCCCCACCCGCAGCTGATGCTCGATCGCCCATTGTCGCGCCGGCCCGGCCTCGCCGGCGAGCATCGCGCTTTCTTCGTCGGTCAGAAGCATATCGAGATGATGCGAAGATCAGGCAGTATGTGTCAAAAAAGCTTCGACCACCGCGACGAATCCCGTCGGATTATCGGCGTGCAGCCAATGGCCAGCATGCTTCAACGTGACGAAGCGCGCATTGGGAAACAGCGAACGAATGATCGGACGGTGCTCGCGCTTGATGTAGTCTGACGTCGCGCCGGCGATGAACAGCGCCGGGCCGGCATAATGCGCGTCGGCGGGTGCTTCCCACGCCGCGATGTCGGCGAAACCTGCGACGATTTCGGCGACGCCGATGTGCCAGCCAGGCGTCGCGCCAAGCCGCAGGTTCTGCAGCAGGAACGCGCGCACGCTGCCATCCGGCACCGCCCCAGCCAGCGCGGCATCGGCCTGCGGACGCGTCATGCCTGGGACCAGCGGCAAGGACGCCATCGCCTCGGCGGTCGCGCGCAGATGCGGCGGATATTGCACCGGCGCTATGTCGGCGATGACAAGACGTTCGACCGTGTCCTTGCGCGATCAGCGCGGCCTGCATCGCGGCCTTGCCGCCCATCGAATGCCCGAGCAGCATCGCCGGCAATGCGTCAAGCCGCTCCAGCGTATTCAGCACATCGGCCGCCATGGTCGCGTAGCGCATGTCGGCCGCGTGCGGGCTGGCGCCGTGATTGCGCAGATCCAACGCAATCGTCCGCCGATGCTGTGCGAACGCCCGCTGCACCGTGGCCGAAATTGCGGGCGGAACCGAACAGGCCATGCAGCAGCACGAGCGGCGTGCCGCCCGTCCCTGCCTCAATCGCGTGCAGCATCATCGCCGCGCCGGCCATGCGGCGCAGCCGACGCCGAAGATGATCAGTGCCGACCCTGCCAGCAGATCGGTGGTGATCGATTCCCCGAGCAACAGATTGGCAAGCATCAGGCTGATCGCCGGCGTGGTCAGGAAGCCGACCGATGACACCACGGTGGGCAGCGTCGCGGTGGCCTGGATGACGCACCAGGTGCCGAACGGTCCGGCGATCAGGCCGATATAGGCGAGCGCCGCCCAAGACATCGGCTGCGTGCCGATGCCGCCGTGCGGTGCGTGCCATAGCAGCAGCGGTGCGAGCAGCACTGCTGATATGGCAAAACACCAAGGCAGCAACTCGAACATTGTCGAACGTGGCCGCGCGGCACGCGTCACGATGATCGCCACCGACCACGACAGCGACGCGCCAAGCAGGAACATGTTGCCAATCAGCACGTTGCGCGACGACCAATCGATCGCCCACGGACTCATCAGCACCACCACGCCGGCGAGGCCGAAGCCGGCGGCGAGCCAACGCCGCGGCGGAATGTGCTCGCGCAGGAAGATCAGCGACAGCGGCACCACCCAGATCGTCGTCGTGTTGGCAAGGATCGCGGTGCGTCCAGCGGCCACCCATGCAACCGCCTCATGCGCAAACGCGAAATAAAGGCCGAGTTGGCAGACGCCGACCGCAACCAATGCGGGAAGGTCCTCTCGTTGCGGCACGCGCAGACGGCCGCGCGCTGTCAGAATAACGGCGACAGTCACGCCGGAGAGCACGGCACGGCCTTCTGCGAACCATACCGGTGTGCTACCGAGACTGATGGCGATCTTGGTCAGTGGCCACGCGCTGCTGAGCAGGACCACCGACACGGCAAGCTGGGCGAAGCCGACCACCGTGCGTCTATTCCCGTCGTCGGACGCGGTGGCGGTTCGGGGCAACAACACGTCAACAGAACGCGGCATCAGACAATCATGACCTTTTCCCTCGTCGGCCGCTGCCCTCGCACCGGGCAGATCGGCGCTGCCGTCACCACGTCCTCCATCGCCGTCGGTGCCCGCTGCACGTTCTGCGCGGCAGGCATCGGCGCAGTTCTGACCCAGCATCGCACCGATCCGCGACTCGGGCCACGCGGGCTCGCGCTGCTGCGCTCCGGCTGCTCGGCGCAGGAGACGTTGGATGCTCTGGTCGCGTCCACGCCACACGCGCAGTGGCGACAGCTTGCTGTACTGGATGCCGCCGGCAACACGGCGGCCTATAGCGGCACACGCGTCAAGCCGCAGATGAGCGCCGCGCCCGCGCAGGACGCATGCGCGATCGGCAATATCCTGGCGAGTGCTCTGGTACCGCCGGCCATGCTGCGCGGGTTTCAGGCCGATCCGTCCGCACCACTGGCCGAGCGTCTGTTGCATGCGCTGGAGGAAGGTCTGGCCGCTGGCGGCGAACCGGTACCCGTTCGCAGCGCGCATCTTCAGGTCGTGGAGCACGAGAGCTTTCCGCTGATCGACCTGCGCGTCGATTGGCACGACGCGCCGATCGCCGAACTGCGCGCGCTGTGGCAGCTTTATGCGCCGCAAAGCAACGATTACAGACTGCGTGCGCTCGATCCGGACGACCCGTCGATCGTGTAGTCCGGAAATCGCCGCTTGCCACTCGCGGCGCGCCTGGGCTAAAAGGAGGCCATGGCACTGACGCAGATCGTTTCCGCCTCACGATTTTGGTACCGCTGGTATATTCCGGCGGCCTAGGATCGTGCACATCTAGCAGGAACCCGGAGCCGCCCCGCCAAGGCGGCTTTCGCATTTCTACTGCATCGGAAATCGGATTTCGCCAAGGCAGGAGCGGCCCTCAACCCAAGGAGGCTCGCATGCCCGGTTCAGAGTTCGATTTCGACGTGATCACCGGCCCATCTGTCCCCAAGCCGGCTCCGCAACCAGCGCCTCAACCGGCGCCGCAGCGATCGCGATGACGCGCCATGTGGACACCACAGGACTGGCGCGCCTGCCCGATCGCGCAGGCGCCGATCTATCCCGACACAGCGGCGCTTGACGCTGTCGAGACCGAGCTTCGCAGTTCCCCACCGCTGATCTTCGCCGGCGAGGCACGCGCGCTGCAGGCGCAGCTTGGCCGCGTTGCGGCCGGTGAGGCATTCCTGCTGCAAGCCGGCGATTGCGCGGAATCGTTCGCCGAGTTCCATGCCAACGCGCTGCGCGACACGCTGAAGGTGCTGCTGCAGATGGCGGTGGTGCTGAGCTATGCCGCCGCGGTGCCGGTCGTGAAGGTCACGCGCATGGCGGGGCAGTTCGCCAAGCCGCGTTCGCAGCCGACGGAAACGATCGGTGACGCCACACTGCCGTCGTATCGCGGCGACATCGTAAATGATATCGCGTTCGATCCCGCGGCGCGGGTGCCGGATCCCGCGCGGATGCTGCGTGCGTACAATCAGTCGGCGATCACGCTCAATCTCCTGCGTGCCTTCACGCAGGGAGGATTCGCCGACCTGACACGCGTGCAGCAATGGAACCAGGCGTTCATCGCGGCCTCGCCGCAGGGTGAGCGTTACCGCGAAGTCTGTGCACGCATTCAGGAGTCGCTGGCCTTCATGTCGGCGTGCGGTCTCACGTCGGCCAACGTGCCGCAGCTTCGCTCGACGGAATTCTACACCAGCCACGATGCGATGCTGCTGAACTACGAAGAGCCGCTGGTCCGGCAGGACAGCCTGACTGGCGACTGGTATGCATGCTCGACGCACCTGCCCTGGATCGGCGAACGCACGCGGCAGGTCGATGGGGCACACGTCGCGCTGCTGCGCGGTGTCGCGAACCCGCTGGGGTTGAAATGCGGCCCGACAATGACGCCGGACGATTTGTTGCGGCTGATCGATGTGCTGAGCCCGACCAACGAGCCAGGGCGGCTGACATTGATCACGCGTATGGGCGCGGAACGCATCGGCGCTGGCCTGCCGCCGCTGATCCGTGCCGTTCGTCGCGAAGGGCGTCGTGTGGTATGGTCGTGCGATCCGATGCACGGCAACACGGTGACGGCGAAATCAGGGCTCAAGACGCGCCCGTTCGAGCGGATACTTGGCGAACTGCGAGCGTGCTTCGCGGTGCATCGTGCCGAGGACAGCCATCTCAGCGGCATGCACATCGAGATGACCGGTAAGGATGTCACCGAATGCACCGGCGGCGCGCAGCAGATCGACGAGGCGACGCTGGCGGACCGGTATCACACGCATTGCGATCCCCGGCTGAATGGTTCGCAGGCACTCGAACTGGCATTTCTGGTGGCGGAGGAACTGAAGGAGGAACGCGGAAGGCGGCGCCCGATCGTCGTGGCCGCAGCGGCGGAATAGACTTGGGCTTCCGAACCAACGTGGGCCACCGTCGGCAACAGTCAGGTCCTGCGGCTGGTCCAGTTCAGGGATGTTGATGGCCGAACCGATCGCAGTCGCGGTTCCGGTGGCCGGGACGACGCCTCTCAGCATCGTCGCTGGCTTGGCGATGGGGCCAGCGGTAGGGCTGGGGCTCGGGCGGTTCGCCTATGCGCTGCTGCTGCCGGCGATGCGCGACGACCTCGGCTGGAGCTACACGATTGCCGGAGCGATGAACACCGCCAACGCGGTGGGCTATCTGATCGGCGCGCTGGCGGCGGCACCGATCGCCGCGCGCGTGGGTGACAAGCGCTGTTTCGCAGCGGGGGTGCTGTTGACCGCACTGTCGCTGCTGGCGACCGGACTGGTCACCGACATTGCCGCGCTCGCGCTGTTGCGCGTGGTCGCCGGTGCGGCGGGCGCGCTGTCGCTGGTCACCGGCGGCGCTTTGGCCGCCTCCGCCGGCGGTGGCGGCGGCCGAGGCAGGCCGACACTGGCGCTTGGCATGTATTTTGGCGGGGCCGGCTTCGGCATGGTGGTCTCAGCGTTCGCGGTACCGGCGCTGGTGGCCGCGGTCGGCTGGCGGAGCGGCTGGTTCGCTTTGGGTGGGCTCGGCCTGCTGGGTGCCGCCGCGGCACTGCCGGCGCTGATCCGTGCGCCTGCGATGGCCGTGCACGGCACCTGGCGCCCTCCCGCCTTCACGTCGCGCGCAATCCGCGGCCTGCATGCGGTGCTGGCGAGCTACGTGCTGTTCGGCGCCGGCTACATCGCCTTCACCACGTTCATCGTGGCGTATCTGCGCACGCGGCTGGAATTCGCCGCGGGCGAGGTCACGTTGTTCTGGGGCTGCGCGGGCGTGGCGGCGACATTCGCCGGTCTGGCTTGGGGACCGCTGCTGGCGCGGCTGTCCGGTGGGCGCGGTGTGGCGCTGGCGAATGCCGTAGTGGCGCTGGGCGCGATCCTGCCGGTGCTGCTGCCGATGCGCGAGGCAGCGTATGCCTCCGCGGTACTGTTCGGCGGATCGTTCCTGATCGTGCCGACCTCGGTGACCGCGTTCGTCCGCAAGGCGGCGGCGCCCGCGGCGTGGACTGCGGCGATTGCCATGCTCACCACGGGATTTGCGGTCGGCCAATGCATCGGCCCGTGGCTGAGCGGTGCGGTGTCGGACGGCAGTGTTGGTGTGGCGGGCGGCCTGCTGCTGTCGGGCGTCATCCTGGCAGGGGCGGCGATGGTCGCGCTGTTGCAACGCGAGCCGCGCTGGGTGTGAGGGTGCCTAACGGGCACTCTCGGCTTGCCGCCTCAAATCGCCCGCGAACGCGTCGAACGCAGGCTGCAGGTCCGGGATCGATCGCGTGATCAGCGGAGCGAGCAGGCCGCTGAACTCCTCGCGCATTGCAAACGCGGCGCCACCGTCCGGCTGCGGCGTCAAGGTGAATGTGCGCGTCCCGGTGAACAGGCCGAGAGGCATGCCACCGGTCCAGACCATTTTGCGTGCCGGTTCGAACGCGGCAACGGTCAACGGAAATGCCCGCCCCGGCGTCGCTTTCGCATGCACTGTCAACTTTTCGCCGAGCGCAATGCGTCCGTCGATCTTCATAACGGTCGAATTCCATGTCGGGTAGCGGAGTGCGTCGGTCAGTATGGACCAGATCGTCTCGGGGGACGCATGTATAGTAATGGCGGTGGCGAAACGCTTCATCAGTCTTTCCCCAAAGCGCCATTCTGGACCGGATCGTCCCTTCGGGAAATCTTCGCAGGCGTATTTACCGCCATCCTTTGCGTCGGTATGATCACGCCATGTTCTGCCGCGTATGCAAGCGCACGATGAAGAACCGGAGGCCCGTCGGTTGGGCGTCCTGGGCGTGTGCGTGTTGACGGCAGCGACATAGCATAGCCCAAGGCCCCGCCGGCATCGGACGGGGCCTTTGCTTTCTCAGGCGCCTGTTCTCCGGCCCAACGAACGGAGCGAGCGCATGAGCCTGCACCATCCCACCGTCGCCATCGTCGGCGCCACCGGCGCGGTCGGCGGCGAACTGTTGACCTGCCTGGAGAGCCGGGGCTTCCCGCTTGAACGATTGCGCCTGTTAGCGTCCGGCCGTTCGGCTGGGCGGAAGCTGCTGTTCCGCCACCAGGGCATCGTGGTGGAGGAACTGAACGAGGACAGTTTTCCCGGCGTCGATATCGCGCTGTTCTCCGCCGGCAGCACGGTGTCGCGGCGGTTCGCGCCGATCGCGGTGCGCCAGGGCGCGGTGGTGGTGGACAACTCGTCGGCCTTCCGCATGGAACCCGGCGTGCCGCTGGTGGTGCCGGAAGTGAACCCCGACGCGATCACGCGCCACATCGGCATCCTCGCCAACCCCAACTGTGTGGCGATCGTGGCGGTGGTGGCGCTGTGGCCGCTGCATCGCCACACCCGCATCCGCCGGGTGATTGCCGCGACCTATCAGGCCGCGTCGGGGGCGGGGGCGGCGGCGATGGAGGAGCTGCGCGCCTCCACTGCGGCCTACCTGCGCGGCACGGCATATCAGCACCGCGTGCTGGCGCATCCGTACGCCTTCAACCTGTTCAGCCACGACACCCGGGTGGACCCGGCGAGCGGCTACAACGAGGAGGAGACCAAGGTCATGCGCGAGCTTCGCAAGATCATGGACGAGCCGGAGCTGCGGATCGGCATCACCTGCGTGCGGGTGCCGGTGCTGCGGGCGCATTCGATTGCGCTGACGGTGGAGTTTGAACGTCCGGTCGCGCCGGAACAGGCGCGGGAGGTGCTCGGTGCCGCGCCGGGCGTGCGGATCGTCGATGATGCCGTCGGCAACCATTTCCCGATGCCGATCGAGGCGTCCGGGCAGGACGATGTGCTGGTCGGCCGGATCCGGCGGGATGCGAGCGACCCGTCAGGATGTTCGCTGATGCTGTTCGTGGCGGGGGATCAGTTACTGAAAGGGGCGGCGCTGAATGCGGTGCAGATAGCGGAAAGGCTGGTCGCGTAGCATCACCAGGCCGCCGGGAAAATCAGCCGCCGGGAAAATCAAAAGCATGACAGCGCGATGGCTTCCATCATTTGTGCCGGGTCTTCGGCAGCACTCCGGTCCTCGGTATCCGGGTTGCCCGGCGACGGCGCCCACGGCTCGAGGGCGGTCCAAATGATCAGCGCCGCAGTCAGCGCTCCCAAGGCAATGAACAGCGCGGCCATGTTCCTCTCCGTCGATCTCGCCTCCCAACAGGGCGGGCGGCAGGGAGGAAAATGGCAGCCGAGGACGCAGAACGCGCTGAAGCATTTCACAGCAGCCGATTGCCCTAACGCTGCCGGTAGACGCCGTTGAAGGTCACGTTGGCGCCGCCGCAATTCATGTTGTCGACGGCAAGCAGAAATGGCGGCAACAGCGTGAGCGTCACGCGGCAATCGGTCGGCTCCTCGCTGCCGAACACGACGGTGTTGCCCCGCGGTGCGGCGGCGGCGCTCATGTCGCCAACATGCGGGCCGCCGGGCCAGTCCTTGGGCGACGGGTTGGCCGAGGGCCAGTACGCGTGCCCTGACGCGGCCAGTCCGGTGCCGTTGTCACTCAGGGCGATGCTGTTGTCACCGTTCCACCACTCGCCTGTCCATGCACTGAGCGGCACCGTCGTCGCCACCGGTTGTGCTGCGATTTCCTCCTGCCGCACAAATCCTGCGCTGCCACCGTTCCTGGTCGGGAAGAACGCGCAAACGTAGGGCCCGTTCGACGTACCGGTGAGCACGGTGTCGCCTGGCACGACATAAGCGCGTCCGCGGCAGGCGATGCTGTCGTCCGGGCAGGGCGGCAGGTCGGACCGCAAATAGGCACGCAGCGCGCCGACCACCTTCGCCAATCCGAACCGTCCGCCGCGCGCCGGAAAGGTGCCGTTGCGACA
The DNA here is from genome assembly GCA_963819855.1 of uncultured Alphaproteobacteria bacterium. Taxonomy (GTDB): domain Bacteria; phylum Pseudomonadota; class Alphaproteobacteria; order Acetobacterales; family Acetobacteraceae; genus JAMXLO01. The sequence continues at coordinate 297,871 of CAWFYC010000020.1, read as the reverse complement.
CAGGACGGTATCGTCCGCGCGCACCACGCAAGGCAGGCCGCAGCACAGGACGAGACAGGCGGCGAGAACACTGCAGCCGTTTGGTGCCGGGAAACGACTTTTTAACTGCATCCGGGGAGCTTCTCGTCTCTGTGTTGGTGAGCTGACCTGCAGCAATATGGTATCAGTAAATCGAAGCCGGACCCACGCGGTCTATCGGGCGGCGGTCACGGGAGGGTTCAGATGACGCCAGTTCGCTCCGCAATGGTGCTTGTGGCAGCAAGCCTGTTGGTCGGCCCCGGTGCACGAGCGGCCGACCGTGCCGTTCATCTCCGGGTTCCACCGCCCGTCCGCAACAACGTGGCGTCCATGCCGCCGATCGTTGATCCGGCGGATGCGGCGGAGAACCGTATCAACACGGCACTGCACCGCCTCGATGAGACGGTGGGCAAGGCTGCCGATGCCTGCAAGCTGGCGGACGGCAAGCCCGGCGACTGGCAGCGCACGATTGACGTGCCGATGCGCGGTCCCGGCTACATCAGCTTCGTCATTACCGACAATCTGTACTGCGGTGGCGCGTATCCAGACGCATCCACCATGTCCATCGTCTATGACCTGCGCACGGGCGCTCCGGTCGACTGGACGCAGTTGCTGCCGCCGTCACTGACCGGCAATGTGGCGCTGCAGCAAGGTGCGGACGGGACCAGGATGGTGACGCTCGCTGCGCCGCGGCTGTTCGCCCTCTATCTCGACGGTTACCGGGCAAGCGACGCCTCCGACAACGATCAGTGCAAGCAGGCGATACAGGATTTTGCCGGCGGCGACGCTCCACCGATGATGGCGTGGCTGGACGCCAGGAAAGGCGGTCTTGCGGTTGAGCCGGGTCTGCCGCACGTGGTGCAGGCTTGCGAGGTGCCGGTGGTGATCCCGGTCGCGACCCTCCAGGCTGAGGGAGCGAAGCCCGTGCTGGTAGATGCGATCCAGGCAGCCCTGCATAAGTGACGGCGGGCTCCGGCGAGAACCGCGCGCATCAATCGCCGCGCCACGCCTGACCCCAGTGGTCCTCGAACACCACGTCCGCCAGCGATCCGCGCCGCACCGGCCCGAACTTACCTGTCGGGAAGCCGATCGGCAGGATCGCGTAGGAGTGCTGGCCCTCCGGAATGCCCATCGCCGCCTCGGTTTCCTTCTCGTGCATCAGATACAGCGTGGTCAGCGTGGCACCCAACCCGACCGCACGCGCCGCGAGCAGCATGTTCTGCACTGCCGGAAAGATCGACGACCCTGAACCGCGAGGTCCTGCCAGACAGGGCACGATCCAGACCGGTGCTTGGTGGAAATGGTCCGCCAGGTATTCGGCGGCCGCCAGCATGCGGGCGAAACGTTCCGGTGTGGTTCCTCGCGGCGGTTCGCCGGAGCGATAGCGCGGTCCCACGACCTCATGCCACCCCTTCTTGTACCAGACCGCGGCGGCGGCCTTGATCGCAGGATCGCGGATCACCAGGAAGCGCCACGACTGCATATTGCCACCATTGGCGGCGAAGGTCCCAGCCTCCAACACCTGGTTCAGCAATGCGTTCGGTACCGGATCCGGCTTCAGCCGCCGCATGGATCGCGTGGTTCGCATGATCTCGAACAGGTCGTGTCCGCTCGGAGCAATGTCGGCCATCGATGGTCCCCTTTCACACCAAGGCGCTTCGGCGCGAGTGTCGCCATTTGACCGGCGAGGGCAAGGCTGCGGCAGCTGAAGTCAGCGTGCTGGCCGCCAGCGGGCGAAGCGCGTAAGGCTGCGGTGTCGTCTGGAGTAGCTAACCGTGTCGCGGAACCGGTCTCTGGCCTGCCTCGTGTTGCTCGCTGGCGCGGCGACTGCCACCGCAGTTTCTGCGCAGCAGATGGCGCCTCCGCCGGTCGTGCAACCCGCTCCCTCACCGGAGGCGGAACCGGCGGCGCCGCCAGTTGTTCGGGCTCAGCAGGTGGCGCCGGTGGAACTGACGGGGCTGATGGGTCACACCGTGGTCGGCGCAGGGGGAGCCGAACTCGGGCGCATCGTCGATCTGCTGGCGGACAGCCAGGGGCGGGTGCGCGCGGTGGTGGTGGATGTCGGCGGGTTCATGGGCGTGGGCAACCGCAAGGTCGCGTTGGCGTGGTCGGCGCTTCGTTTCGCGCCGGGGGAGAAGGGGCCGGTCATGTCGATCGTAATCCCGCCCGACCGGATCACCAGTTGGGCCGACTACATCGTCGGGCGCCCGGTGGCGATCTTGGGCGCGCCCGATGATGCCGAGTAGACCGCCAGATGGCGTCGCGGCGCGCGTTGCGCGGACTGGACTGGTTGTTCTTCTTCGTCGCTGATCTGCAGACGGGATTCGGGCCGTTCATCGCGGTCTATCTGACCGCCCATAGCTGGACCCAGGCCGAACTCGGCATCGCGTTAGGTGTCGGAACGGCGTCCGCGATGCTGGCGCAGGTGCCGGCCGGAGTTTTGGTGGATGCGCTGCGCAGCAAGGCTGTTGCGTCCGCAGTCGCACTCGCCGGGATCGGCGCGAGCGCCGTGTTGATGGCCTGGTCGCCCGCGTTCTGGTGGGTGCTGTTTGCCCAGTCGCTGCACGGGTTTGCCAGTTGCATGCTGAACCCGGCGCTCGCGGCGTTGACGCTCGCCCTGGTCAGCGGAGCTGCGGTCGCGGAGCGGTTCGGGCGCAACGCGCGGTTCGCGGCGGTTGGCACTGCGATGGGTGCAGTGCTGATGGGGGCGTTCGGAACCTGGGTTTCGACGCAGGCGGTGTTCTGGCTGGCAGCCCTGATGTGCGTGCCGGCACTGCTTGCACTGCTGCCGCTGGCCAACCGGAACGCCATGCTGGCGGGCGCGACCGTTGCAGGCTCGATGGTGGTGCGTGAGGCGGTGCGCAATGTCCTGCTGGAGCGACGATTGCTTGCCTATCTTGGCTGCACCGCGCTGTTCCATCTGACCAATGCGGCGATGCTGCCACTGGCCGGGGTGGAGATCACCAAAAGAGCCGGCGCCGAGGCGAGTTTGATCATCGCCGCCTGCATCCTGGTGCCACAGGCGGTGGTGGCGCTGCTCTCCCCTCTGGCGGGGCGGTCGGCGCAGCGATGGGGTCGGCGATGCGTGCTTCTCGTGGGTTACTGCGCGTTGCCGGCGCGAGCTGTACTGCTAGCGGTGGTGACAGATCCGCTGTGGATCATTCCGGTGCAGGCGCTGGACGGGCTGGGCAGTGCGGCCTTCGGTGTGATCACGCCGCTGGTGGTTACCGATATTTCGGGGCACGGCGGCCGCTTCAGTCTACGGATGGGGATTCTTGGGCTGGCAATCGGGGCGGCAGCAACGGCAAGCAACGTTCTGGCGGGGATGATCGCCACCAATCTGGGGGCGCAAACGGCGTTCATTGGACTTGCGGTCGCTGGTATCTGTGCTGTGATGATGGTGGGATTGGCGATGCCGGAGACGCGGCCTTGTGCGGCGAATCCGCGCAGAGCGACGAAGGTCGCGACGGCCTGACGGCGTGTAGAATATCGTGCGAGCGACTGCGGTGAACGACATGTCTCGAGCACAATATGATGCGCGGTTTAGCGACGGTGTCGCGCCGGCAATCTGCTGCTGGAAGGCCACCGGAAACTCACGCGGTCACTTGGCTCGATGGGTTTCGCTGCGCTCTACCCATCCTACGGCAGCGAGCGCGAAACGGCTTGTAGGATGGGTAGAGCGCAGCGAAACCCATCATCCCCTCGCCATTCCGGTTTTTCTGAAACGCTCCAGTTTCAGAACTACGTCGCGGGCGCAAGCTCTGCGGCAAGCGACGGCAGCAGCTCGGCCACAGTCGGGTGGATGTGCATCGCGCGCTGCAGCACCGTATACGGTGCCCCAGCGTACATCAGGTCGACGATGCAGTGGATGACCTCATCGCCGCCGGTGCCCAGGATGGCGGCACCGAGGATCCTGCGGGTCCCTGCCTCCGCTACCAGCTTCATCATTCCGACCGTCTCGCCCTTCTCGATGGCACGTGCCACGTCCGACATCGCCATGCTGGCGACCAACACACTGTGACCCGACCGTCGCGCTTCGGCTTCGGTCATGCCGACGCGACCGAGCGGCGGATCGGTATACAGCGCAAAGGCAGCGATGCGGTCATTCACCGTTCGTGTTTCGCCATCCAGCAGATTGGCGGCGACGATCTCGTGGTCGTTGTAGGAGGTATGGGTGAAAGCCCCGCGACCGTTGCAGTCGCCGAGTGCCCAGATACCTGGCACGTTGGTGCGCAACTGCTCGTCCACCGTGATGTAGCCGTGTGCATCAACCGCGACCCCGGCACGATCGAGGCCGAGATCGTCGGTGTTGGGCCGCCGTCCGACCGCCAGCAAAAGATGCGAGCCGACGGCCGACACTGGCTTGTCGCCGTCGTTGCCGCTGACCGTGATGCCGCGCTGCGTCGGTGCCACACCAAGATCGTGGACGCCGCAGACGACGTGCACGCCTTCGCTTTCGAGGAAGTCGCGGATCGCAGCGGAGATCTCTGCGTCCTCGCGCGGCACCAGCCGCGGCGCGCGTTCCAACACGGTGACCTCGGCACCGAAACGGCGGAACATCTGTGCGAACTCCAGCCCGACATAGCTGCCACCGAGTACAACGAAATGCTCGGGAACGACTTCCAGCGCGAGTGCGGTGGTATTGGTGAGATAAGGCACGCTGTCGATACCGGGTATCGGCGGCACCGCGGCCCGGCCGCCGACATCGATGAACACGCGCTCCGCGGCAAGCCGTTCGCCGCCGACCTCGATCTCGTGCGGCGCGACGAACCGGGCGTGGCCGAGATACACGGTGCAGTTCTCCGTCGCACGCAATGACGCCTCGGTCGCCGCACTCCACTGCGCGACGATGGCATCCTTGCGCTGCTTCACCCGCCGCATGTCCACCGAAACGCCGCCGCCGACCACGACGCCGAACTCGGCTGCGCGGCGCGCCAGGTGCGCTGCGTAGGCGCTGGCAACCATGGTCTTGGTCGGTGTGCAGCCGGTGTTGATGCAGGTGCCGCCGAACGCCTTGCGCTCGATGATGGCGACACGCTGTCCGGCGCCGGCGAGCCGCTTCGCCAGCGACGGGCCGGCCTGACCGGTGCCGATGATGATGACGTCGTATGATTGCATGGGCGGTCCCTCCCCGTGGATCATCGCGTCATATTGGCTGGATCGCGAATGCCGCTACCAGTGCTGTCGGACGGTGCGGTCTCAATGCCTGTCGGCACTGATGCAATCCGATGTCACGTTTTCATTATCGGCTGGCCGGCCGTTGCACCGGCAAAAGCCTCGCCCAACTCGGCGCCATCGCGCTACCGTGGCGCGCAATATGGATCGGGAAGACAATCAATGTGCGCCCGGGCCGTGAGATCGCGCATCCCCGCCAGGGCGCGCCTGCGCGCCTGCCTGATCGCGCTGGCGTGTCTCGCCCATCCCGCGCTCGCCGCGCCGCCATCCGACGCGGACCCGACGCTGGCGCCTTGGTTCAACAGCCTGCGCCAACCCTGGACCAACGCATTGTGCTGCTCGATGGCCGACTGCCGGCCAGTGGAGTCGCGGCTCAGCGACGGCCATTATGAGGCACTGATCGAGGGCGAATGGCGGCAAGTTCCGGACCACCTCATCCTCAACCGGAACGACAACCCGACCGGCCGTGCCATCGCCTGCTGGACGCCGCAGGTCGGCATCCTGTGCTTCATCCGCGCTCCGGAGAGTTAGCGATGGTGTACCATCATGCGCGCGGATGCGCCTTGCGCCACACCTCCACCAGCCGCGCTTCGTCCACCGCGGTGTAGCGCTGCGTGGTGGACAGGCTGGCGTGGCCCAGCAGATCCTGGATCGAGCGCAGGTCCGCCCCGCCCGCCAACAGGTGCGTCGCGAACGAGTGCCGCAGCGCGTGCGGTGTTGCGTGCTCCGGGAGACCGTAAAGCCGGCGGAAGTGCCGCAGGGTGCGTTGCGCCACCGCGGCATCGAGGCGCCCGCCGCGCGCACCCAGGAACAGCGGGACTTCCGGCCGCCGATCCGGATGCAGCGTCAGCCACGCGGCGATCGCCTCGCGTACCACCGGCAGCACCGGCACAATGCGCTCCTTGCCGCCCTTACCGACCACGCGGAGTGTCTCCACCGGCGCGTCGCGCACGTCGAGCGCCAGCGCCTCGGCGATACGCAGACCACAGCCATAGAGCAAGGTGAACAGCGCGGTGTCGCGCGCCTGCATCGTGGCGGCGTCCGACATCTCGGCGATCCGCTCGGTCACCTCCCGCGCCTCTCCGGTCCGTAGCGCACGCGGCACCGGCGGCTTGCCGCGCGGCGTCGCGATCAGCTTCAGCGCCGGGTTGTCCACGCCATGCCGGCGAGCGAGAAAGCGGAACAAGGCGCGCACCGCGGACAGATGCCGGGCGCGGGTAGCATTGCCGGCACCGGTCGACGCCTGGGCTGCCAGCCAGGCGCGCAGGTCGGCGACGCGCAACGAGGCGAGCGCCGCGAGGTCCGGTTCGCCGCCCAGATGCTGGGTCAGGAAGCCAAGGAAGCCCGCGATGTCGGCGCCATACGCCTCCACCGTCAGCGGGGCGGCACGACGCTCCCGCCCGAGCCATTCGAGGAAGGCAATGCGCGCTTCCTCGCCGGTCATCGGCTCAGCGGCCGAGTGCCGCGGCCACGGCACGGCCAAGGAATCCCAGCGGCCCCGTCCCTTGCGCCGGATCGAGCATGTGCCGGTCGCGTGCCAGCAGCGCCAGCAGCGCGGCAGGCCCCTCGCCAGGCACGCGGACCAGGGCGTCATGCAGCGCCAGTCCCGCCGCCTCGGCGTGCAACAGGCGGGCATCGGCGGGCGCGTCTCGGAACACCACCTGCCGCCCGTCCAGCAGCCGGGCGACCATGCCTTCGGGCAGTCGGCGGGCACCGGGATACTCGGCCTCAAGACAGAGATGCGCGGCGTCCACCGCGAGGATGCCCGGCATTTCGCCACTCACGCAGTCGGGCGGATCGGCGGAGCGGAACAGCGCCAGCACGGCATCCTGCACCCTGGCGGCGAGGCCTGCGGTAGCACGGCCGGCGGCCAGCAGGCCGTCGGCACGCGCTCGCTGCACCCGCAGCATCGCCGCCATGTGGTCGGCGACACCGTCGCCATGCCGCCGTGACGGCGGCTCCAACACCCCATACAGATCGGGATGCTCGGCCAGCCATGCTGGATTGGCGCGCAGAAACGCCTCGACGAACGCTGCTTCCGCGTCGTCCGCTCGCTCCGCTGGCTGGCTCATGCTCAGCGGTTCAGGCGATCTGCTGGCCGGTCTTGGCCCAGTCGGCGAGGAACGCCGCGAGGCCCTTGTCGGTCAGCGGATGGTTGAACAGCTGCCGCATGATGGCAGGGGGCACCGTGACGACATGCGCCCCCAGCTTGGCCGCCTCCACCACGTGCGTCGGGTTGCGCACCGAGGCGACCAGCACCTCGGTCTTGAACGACGCATAGTTGCGGAAGATCGTCACGATATCGGCGATCAGCCCCATACCGTGCTCACCCACGTCATCCAGCCGGCCGATGAACGGGCTGACGAAGGTGGCGCCGGCCTTGGCGGCCAGAATGGCCTGCGCGGCTGAGAAGCACAGCGTGACGTTGACCATCGCGCCATCGTCGGTCAGCCGGCGACAGGCGCGCAGCCCGTCCGGCGTCAGCGGCACCTTCACCGCTATGTTCTTGGCGATGCCGCGCAGCACGCGGGCCTCGGCCATCATGCCGTCGAACCCGGTGGCGGCGACCTCGGCACTGACCGGACCGGGGACGGCGGCGCAGATCTCGGCCAGCACGTCCTGGAATTTTCGGCCAGTCTTCGACATCAGCGAAGGGTTGGTGGTGACGCCGTCGAGCAGCCCGCTGGCGGCGAGCGACTTGATCTCCGCCGTGTCTGCGGTATCGACAAAGAACTTCATGCCATCGCTCCCATTTGCGGCTACGCCTGGGTGCCAGGCGGGACTCCGTGCGGATCATATAGGATGCAGGCCAGCGATCGACAGGAACCGTTTCGCGACACGGTGACGGCCCCCACAAATAGCGACCACGACCCAGGCGCAACACTCCCCCTCCCCTTGCGGGAAGGGGGTGGGGGGAGGCGGCCGCGCGATGTCGGCCCCATCCCCTCCCCCCAACCCCATCCCGCAAGGGGAGGGGGGGACCTTGCATCAGCGTCAAAGCGCGTGCCGGTCATGCTGCCCTATCCGTTTCCCGGACCGTTCGACTATCGCGTCCCGCCCGGGTTGGAACCGCAACCCGGCGATGTGGTCCTGGTTCCGCTGAACCGCCGCGAGGAAGTCGGGGTGGTCTGGGACTCAGCCGCCGACGCGAGCGTGCCGGACCGCAAGCTGAAGCCAGTGGCCGGCGTGATCGACACACCGCCGATGCGGCCGGCGCTGCGCCAGTTCGTCGATTGGGTCGCCAGCTATACGCTGTCGCCGCCTGGCGAGGTGATGGCGATGGCGTTGCGCGTCGTGGCACCCGGGATGGGGCCGCTAGCGACCGGTTGGCGGCGCGCCGATCCACCGCCTGATGCCCGGATCACCGAGGCGCGGCACAAGGTGCTGGAGGCGCTGGCCGAACGGGAGCCGCGAGCCACACCGGACCTGGCGCGCGCTGCCGGGGTCGGCGCCGGTGTCGTGCGGGGCATGGCGGACGCGGGGCTGCTACTCCCCGCGGTGCTGCCGGTCGAACCGCCGTTCGCGATCCCAGACCCGGAGCATCCGGGCCAGGTCCTGGCACCCGATCAGGAGGCGGCCGCCGCCTCGCTGCGGCAGGCGGTGGCGGCGCGCGCGTTCAGCGTCACCCTGCTCGACGGGGTGACCGGATCGGGTAAGACCGAGGTGTATCTGGAAGCGGTGGCGGAATGCCTGCGCCAGGGCCGCCAGGCGCTGGTGCTGCTGCCGGAGATCGCGCTCTCCTCGCAGTGGCTGGAGCGCTTCGAGCGCCGCTTCGGCGTGGCGCCGGCGGTGTGGCACTCCGACCTCACTTCGAGGGTGCGGCGGGTTACCTGGCGCGCGGTGGCCGCGGGCGCTGCACCGGTAGTAGTCGGCGCCCGCTCGGCGCTGTTCCTGCCGTTCCCCGATCTCGGGCTGGTGGTGATCGACGAGGAGCACGAGACGGCGTTCAAGCAGGAGGAGGGGGTGGTCTATCACGCCCGCGATATGGCGGTGGTGCGTGCCCGGTTCTGCTCAGCGCCGGCCGTGCTGGTGTCCGCCACCCCGTCGCTGGAGACGCTGGCCAATGTCGAGGCCGGGCGCTATCGGCGGATCACGCTGCCGACGCGGCATGGCGGGGCGATGCTGCCCTCGGTAGCAGCGATCGATATGCGGGCGATGCCACCGGAGCGGGGGCGCTTCCTCGCCCCGCCACTGATCGCGGCGATCCGTGACACGCTGGCGCAGAGCGAGCAGGGCATGCTGTTCCTCAACCGTCGCGGCTATGCGCCGCTGACGCTGTGCCGGCATTGCGGGCACCGGATGCAGTGCCCGAACTGCACCGCCTGGCTGGTGGAGCACCGTGTCCGGCGCGCGCTGCAATGCCACCATTGCGGCCACACCGTGCCGATCCCGGAAGAATGCCCGGCCTGCGAGGCGGCACACAGCCTGGTGCCGGTGGGACCGGGGGTGGAGCGCATCACCGAGGAGGCCGCTTTACTGTTCCCGGATGCGCGGCGGCTGGTGATGGCGAGCGACACCATGACCGGCCCGGACGCCGCCGCGGCGGCGGCGCACGCGATCGAGGCGCGGGCGGTGGACCTGATCATCGGCACCCAGATCGTCGCCAAGGGCTGGCACTTCCCGCATCTGACGCTGGTGGGGGTGGTGGACGCCGATCTGGGCTTGGCCGGCGGCGACCTGCGCGCCGCGGAACGGACGGTGCAGTTGCTGCACCAGGTGGCGGGGCGAGCGGGGCGGGCCCAGGCGCCGGGTCGGGTGCTGCTGCAGACGTTCTCGCCCGAGCATCCAGTGATGCAGGCGCTGGTGGAGGGCGACCTGGAGGCGTTCATGGCGCGCGAGGCGGCACAGCGGCGGCCGGGGCACTGGCCGCCGTATGGGCGGCTGGCGGCGCTGATCGTGAGCGCCGACAGCGCGGCGGCGGCGGATGCGCTGGCGCGCGATCTCGGGCGGGCGGCGCCGCGGGGCGATGGGGTGGAGGTGCTGGGGCCGGCGCCGGCGCCGCTGGCTGTGTTGCGAGGACGGCACCGGCGGCGGCTGCTGCTGAAGACGCGGCGGGATGTGGCGGTGCAGCCGATCCTGCGCGAGTGGCTGGGGAAGGTGGCGGTGATGCGTGGTGCGCGGGTGGAAGTGGATGTGGATCCGGTGTCGTTCCTGTAGTGAATTGAACGGGTGTGGGCCTGATGGAAGATAACAACCGGCCACAGCGTCGAGTCTGCGGTCGGAGTTGCCGCCGGGTTCCAACTCGCTTACTTGCTGCCGCCGACCCGGTGGCGTCGAAACAGAGCAGCCAAATGGCCGTCGGTAACGGTATTGGAGGAGTAGGGTACGTTCCGTAACAATCGTGTCACATAGCTGTCGGATTGATCAAGCTCGTACCGAAATTGCATAGTCAGACCAACGGATCGCATGGCCCCATGAACCGGAACGTCACGATCGAGTGGAGTGCACCATGAAGTTCAAGCGATCGAACCCATGCGCGAGCATCCGTGGCCTGTTGTTCGCCTGGGCCGTGCTGCCGCTGGCGGTGATGAGTGCCAACGCCCAGCAGGTCACCGGCACGCCGGGCTCGCCCGACGCGACGACGACGATCGACGGGCGCTATCTCCCTCCGCCACCTCAACCGTTCACGGGCCAGATCGAGCTGAACGCCGCGCAGTCCAGGTCAGCCTGGCCGATGCGTGTGGTGCCGCCCAAAGGCGCCCCCAATATTCTGCTGATCATGACCGACGATGTCGGCTTTGCCGCTCCTTCCACGTTTGGCGGCGTGATCCCGACACCGGCGCTCGACCGGATCGCCAACGACGGCCTGCGTTACACGAACTTCCATTCCACCTCGTTGTGCTCGCCGACGCGGGCGGCGCTGATCACCGGCCGCAACCATCACTCGGTGGGTTTCGGCGTCGTCTCCGAGGCGGCGTCGGGCTTCCCCGGCTACAACAGCATCATCAGCAGGGACAGCGCCACCATTGGCCGGATCCTGCGCGAGAACGGCTATCGCACCTCGTGGTTCGGCAAGAACCACAACACGCCAACCTACCAGGCGAGCCAGGCCGGACCGTTCGACCAGTGGCCGAGCGGCATGGGGTTCGAGTATTTTTATGGCTTCGTCGGTGGCGACGCCAATCAGTGGGAACCGAACCTGTTCCGCAACACCACGCCAATATATCCGTATGTCGGGCACCCTGGATGGAACCTGACCACCGCGATGGCCGATGACGCGATCCACTGGATGAACCAGCTCAACGACATCAATCCCTCGATGCCGTTCCTGCTGTACTACGTGCCGGGGGGCACCCACGCGCCGCACCACCCGACGCCCGAATGGATCCAGAAGATCAGCGACATACACCTGTTCGACAACGGCTGGAACGCGCTGCGTGATCAGATTTTCGCCAACCAGAAGAAACTCGGCGTAATTCCACAGGACGCGAAACTGACGCCTTGGCCGGATCAGTTGCTGAAGCAGTGGGACTCGCTGAACGAGGAAGATAAGAAGCTGTTCATTCGCCAGGCGAATGTGTATGCGGCTTACCTGGCCTATACCGACCACGAGATCGGCCGCGTGATCCAGGCGGTGCAGGACATGGGCAAGCTGGACAACACGCTGATCATCTACATAAGCGGCGATAACGGCGCTTCGGCCGAAGGTTCGCCGAACGGCACGCCGAGCGAGGTGCTGCAGTTCAATGGCGTGGAACTGCCGGTCGCCGAGCAGATGAAATTCTATGACGCCTGGGGCTCGCAGTTCACGTACAACCACATGGCGGTGCCGTGGGCGTGGGCGTTCGACACGCCATACAAGTGGACCAAGCAGGTCCCGTCGTTCTTCGGCGGCACTCGGCAAGGCATGGCGATCTCCTGGCCGGCGCGGATCACTGACAAGGGCGGTGTTCGCTGGCAATTCCACCACGTCATCGACATCGTTCCGACGATCCTGGAGGTCACCGGCATTCCAGCGCCGGTCATGGTTGACGGCATCGCGCAAAGGCCGATCGAGGGCGTAAGTCTGGCCTACAGCTTCGACCAGGCCAACGCCGATGCACCAACGCCGCACGTGATCCAGTATTTCGAGATGCTGGGTGTTCAGGGCCTGTACAATGACGGCTGGATGCTGAGCGCCGTTCCCATCCGTGCGCCGTGGGAGTTGCTCGGCAAGGCGATCCAGGACCCCGCCAGCGCCTACAAGTTCGAGCTGTACGACGTGCGGCACGACTGGACGCAATACACCGACGTGGCCGCAGCCAATCCCGCCAGGATGCGGGAAATGACGGACCTGATGTTCGCCCAGTTCGCCAAGTACCAGGTGCTGCCGCTGGATGCCTCGGTGGCGACGCGAATGGTGACCCCGCGCCCGTCAATCTCCGGAGGCCGAAAGGTGTTCACCTTCTCCGGCCGACCGGTCGCCGGCATCCCGCGCGGCACGGCCCCGGATTTCCTCAACACCTCCTATACCATCACGGCGGATATCGACGTGCCGCAAGGCGGTGCCGAGGGCATGATCGTCACCGATGGCGGGAGGTTCGGGGGGTACGGGTTGTACCTGCTGAAGGGCAGGCCGGTGTTCCTGTGGAACCTGTTGGATCTGAAGCGAGTGCGGTGGGAAGGCACCGACGCGCTGATCCCCGGCAAGCATACGATCGAGTACGCCTTCCATTACGACGGACTCGGGTTCGCGACCCTGGCGTTCAACAACGTCAGCGGCATCGGCCGCGGTGGCACCGGAACGCTGAAAGTGGACGGCAAATTGATCTCGACGCAGACGCTGGAGCGCACCGTGCCGTTGACGCTGCCGTGGGACGAGACCTTCGACATTGGATCGGACACCGGCACGCCGGTGGACGACCAGGACTATCAGGTGCCGTTCGCGTTCACCGGCGGGATCGACAAGCTGACGATCGCGGTCGAACCGCCCAGGCTGACACCCGAGGATGAGAAGAAGCTGACGGAGGCCTATCGAGCGGCGCAGGACGCAAACTAGCAGCAATTGACGTGACGGATCGGTCAGACCTCTGCGGCTGACCGGCCCGCTTGGTCGTTGCAATGGAGGCCGAGCCGAATCGCCGAATCGAGGTAACACTGGTGAGGCTGGGCAGTTAGCTCCGGCCGTATCGCTGTCTTTCATTTTCAAGGAGAACCACCATGAAACACCAAGCTTCGCTGCGAAACACCTGTCTGGCGCTGGCCGGCTGCCTCGCGCTCGGCGTCGCCGGGCTGACCGCGCCGGTTCCCGCCTGGGGACAGGCGGCCGGCATGGGCGGCATCGGCTCGTCGCAGACCATCACGGCGCGCGCCAAGGTGCAGGCGATCGACCTTGCCACCCGCGAGGTCACGCTGGTCGGTCCGCAAGGCAATGCGTTCGCCGTGCATGCCAGCGACGCGGTACACAACCTCGACAAGGTCAAGGTGGGCGACACCGTTGTGGCGACCTATTACGCATCGATCGTGTTGGTGCTGTCGTCGCCTGGAACCCAGGTTCCCGACAGTCAGGTGAACGCTGCGGCCGCCCGTGCGGCGAAGGGCCAGGTGCCGGCAGGCGCGGTCAGCACCAAGGTGATCGTGACCGGCACCGTGGTCGGCGTCGATCTCGTGGACCATACGATTTCGCTGGTGGATCCGTCGGGTGGCATGGTGCACACCTTCAACGTCACCGATCCCCGGCGGCAGGCGGCATTGAAGCGGGTCAAGGTCGGCGACTCGTTGACCGCCATCGGCACCGAGGCCTTTGCTGTCGCGCTCGAGCCGGTGTGATCCCGCCGCGGCAGATCGACCTTTAAAGGGATGGGTCGGTCCGTCCGTGCGGCAGGCCGGTCCATCCGGTCGATTGGGACCACGATGCAAGTGCCGCAAGGCCCTATCGGGGAGGCATGATGAGACACTGGATCTTGCATTTGGCTCTGCTTGCGGCATTGGCGGTGCCGATCGGTGGTCACACTCAGCAACCGCCTGCCGCGCCGCCTGAGGCCACGAGCACTCGTCCGCCGATCGAGCCGAAGGCGGTGGCCATCCTGAAGGCGGCCTGCGACAAGCTCGCCGGCGCGAAGGCCATGTCGTTCACCGCCACCAACACCTATGAGAAGGCGGCGCGCAACGGCCAGCCATTGTTCTACACCACGCGCAACCAGGTGACGCTGCAGCGCCCGGACAAGCTGCGGGTCATCACGCCCGGCGATGGAACGCCAGATGAATTCTATTACGACGGCAAGACCATGACGGCCTATGTGCCGTCGCAGGACCTCGTCGCCGTCGCCGAAGCGCCGCCGACCATCGACCTGATGCTGGACGCCGCGTGGGAGAAGGCGGCGATCTATTTTCCGTTCGCCGACGTGATCGTGTCGAAGCCCTGCGCGGTGTTTGAAGAGGACGGGCTCAACTCGGCATTTTATGTCGGGCAGTCGAAAGTGGTCGCCGGCACCACGACGGACATGGTTGCCGTGGCCGGCGACAACGTGCAGGCGGAGCTGTGGATCGGTGCCGCGGATCATCTGCCGCGTCTGATCCGCGTGGTGTATCCGCACGAACCGGCCCATGCCCTGTATCAGACCGAGTATTCCGACTGGCACCTGGCCGACAGGATCGAACCCGCCGCCTTCGCCTCCGGCAAGGCGGCCAAGGGGAAGCCGATGCCGTTCGTGCCGCCGGGCGCCGGCGAGGCACCGCCGGGTCCAGGCAAGCCGGCGAAGCAGCCCTGAGGAGGAGATCGCATGCGCAAATCGATTCTGTTCGCGACCGTCGCCGCGATTTCCCTCACGATCTCGCTGACGCAGGCCGGCGCCTGGATGCGTGGCTACTCCGGCGGCGGCTGGACCCACGGCGGCAGTGCTGGCGGGTGGAACCATTCCACCACCTTCAGCGCGGCGGGTGTGTCGCATTCCAGCGACTATGGCGGTTGGGACCACAGCACGCAGGTCGGCGCGGGCGGCATAGCCCATGAAAGCAATTACGGCGGGGCATGGCACGGGACCGCGGCAGGGCCGGAAGGCGCGGTCCACGCCAGCGACTACGGCGGCTATTATCACGGCACCGCAGTGGGACCGTACGGCGCCGCGCATACCGGCTACTACGGCACCACGACCACCGCATACGGAGCCTACTATCATCAGCCGACAACGGCCAATTACTACGGTGGCGCGTGCTACAATTGCGGCACCGGGGCATGGGGTGCGGCGGCAGCGGGAGCCGCTGTCGGCGTGGCCGCTGGTACGGCGGTCGGTGCAGCTGCCGCCGTGCCTCCGGTTTACGCGCCGCCACCGCCGGCGACTTACGCATATCTACCTGCAGGTTGCGTGTACCGCCTCCTGCCCCACGCATACGACTGCGGCGGAATGTGGCTCGCGCCGGCGTATGGCGCGAATGGCGTCTATTACCGCGCTGTATCGGGACCGTGACGGCGGTCTGGCGTTCGCGCTCATCCTTGGCTATCACGTGTTCAACAGCGCCGGGAACTGCGCGTCGAGTCGCTGTGTCCGATTGATCGACCTCACGCGGCACAGCCCACTTCCGGCTGCCGGTCTCATCTCCTGACACCAGGGAAATACATGACGCTCATGCAGGCACGGCTTTCGAAGGCTTCCGCGGCGCTGGCGCTGCTCACGCTGCTCACTGCCTGTCAGAGCTCCGTCAAGCTTGGACCGGAAGCGGTTGCCGGCCTGACACCGGACGGCACCGTACAGATGGATCAGGTCCAGGTGGCCTATATCGGTAGTGCTGGGGGCGGCAATGGCACTCTCTACTATCGTGGCGGCGCCTATCCGTTCAAAGTGGGCGGCATCGGGGTCGGCGGCATTGGCGTATCGACGCTCGACGCAGAGGGTGAGGTCTACAAGTTGAACCGGCTCATCGACTTCGCCGGAGCCTACGCCCAAGGCCGCTACGGATTTGCAATCGGCACGGCAAGCGCAGGCGATCTGTGGCTCCAGAACGAGGCTGGGGTGATCATGCACCTGAAGGCGAAGCGCACCGGCCTGATGCTCAGCCTGGGTGGCGATGCGGTCGTGATTTCGATGTCCCAGTGATCGCGATCCGTCGCGAACGAAACCGTCGTATGCCGGGTGCGCTGAGCCGCCGTAACCCAGGCATAAGAGCGATGAGCCGTGAGTGACGCGATTGAGCCGCCGCCGCTTCCGCAGGCGTCGGCCAGGCGCGCGCGGCGGGTCTCGGTCATCTGGCTGGTTCCATTGGTTGCCATTGCGATCGGTGCCTGGCTGGCCTGGGATACGTTGTCTAAGCGAGGTCCCAGGATCACCATCTCGTTCGAAACCGCGGAAGGTCTGCAGCCCGGGCAGTCTCAGCTCAAATTCAAGGACATCGTATTCGGAACAGTAAGTGGCGTCGCCCTCAGCCCAGATCACACGCGTGCGCTGGTCACCGTTGCGACCACACGCGAGGCTGCGCCTCTGCTCACCGACAAGACATTGTTCTGGGTCGTCAAGCCGAGGCTGTTTGCCGGCAACCTCTCCGGTCTCGAGACGCTGGTTTCCGGGTCCTATATCGGCATGCTGCCCCCGCCTTCCGGCGGCAATCCGCAGACCGAGTTCGTGGGACGCGAAGATCCGCCGGTGCTGGAAGCCGCGGTTGCCGGCCGAACCTTCCTGGTGACGGCCAAGCGGCTCGGCTCGATCTCTCTTGGCTCGCCGGTGTTCTTTCGTGATCTCGACGTCGGCGAGGTGCTTGGCTGGGACATCGCCGACATGGCGGAGAGCGTCACCATCCACGTTTTCGTGCGCGCGCCATTCGACGGCTATGTTCATGACGGTTCACGCTTCTGGAATGCGTCCGGCGTGTCTGTGAAGCTTGGCGGGACAGGCGTCGACGTGCAGTTCGAATCGCTGCGTGCGATCGTGCTAGGCGGTATTGCATTCGAAACACCGACGACCGCGGGGCAAGGCAATGTCAGTGTCGAGAATCATGTCTTCCCGCTGTTTCCCGATCAGGACGCCGCCAACAACGCTTCGTACACCCGCAAGATCCCGCTGGTATCCTACTTTCCGGGCTCGGTACGTGGTTTGGGGCCTGGGTCGGAAGTCACGATCCACGGTCTCGTTGTCGGCCATGTCCTCGGCGTGCGCCTGCGATACGATGCCGATAGGGACGCCATCGTCGCCCCGGTGCGTTACGAGGTCGAGCCCGAACGTATTGTTGGCATCGGCGCCACGTCGGTCTACGCGACAGCGGCGGATGCGGTGAATGATCTCGTCAAGCGCGGCCTGCGCGCGACGCTCGACAGTGCCAGTCTGATCACGGGTCAGCAGTTCGTGGCCCTGGATTTTGTCCCGAACGCCCCCCCGGCAGCCGCGGGCAGGGAAGGCGAAGACTTCGTCCTGCCGACCACGGAGGGCGGCGGCTTCGCCGGTCTGCAGGCGTCCGCGACGCAGTTGCTGGAGAACGTCAACAACATTCCGTTCAAGCAGATCGGCGACAGTCTTGACGGGATACTCCGCGCCGCGAACAACATCGCCAACGGGGCGGAGTTGCGCCAGACGCTGACCGGGCTGTCGGTGACGATCGGCAAGGCCAAGGATCTGCTACAGCATATCGACGATGGCGTTGCACCCACGATGCGGCAATTGCCTGAAGTGGCAACCACGCTGCAAAAGACCCTGACCAATGCCAATCGCCTTGTGTTGTCATTGGACAACGGTTATGGCGACAATACGAAGTTCAATCGGGACCTGGCACGCCTGCTGGTACAATTGAATGAAGCATTGGGATCGATCCGCTCGCTGGCCGATCTGCTCGCGCGGCATCCAGAAGCACTGATCAAGGGCCGCCCAGCCGGAGGGCTGGAATGACCCGAAAGAAGCACCTCCTGTTGCTGTTCGCACTTGGCCTGGCGGCGATGGTCGCCGCATGCTCCTCGCCCAATCCTGTGCTGTACACCATTGCGCCTGCCGAAGGTACCACGCAGACCGGAGGACCCAAGGTGGTGTTGCTGCAACAGATATCGATCGCACGGTATCTGGAGCGCTCGCAGATCGTCCATTCGTCGGAAGGCTACCGGTTGGACGTAATGTCGAATGACTGGTGGGGCGAGCCGCTTGGCGCAATGCTCAGCCGCGTGCTGGTCCAGGACCTGGGCCAGCGCCTGCCGCAAAGTGTGGTGCTGAGCGAGAACGGTGCCGTGTCAGCCCGACCGGACGCCACAATCGAGCTGAATGTGCAGCGCCTTGATGAAGACGCAGCCGGCACATTGATACTTCAGGCCCAGGTGAATATCGTCTTCACGGGGCGGCGCGGGCAGGTGCCGCAAAGTTTCCGTTTTGCCGTCCCGCCGCCAGCACCTGGCGTGCCAGGCGAGGTCGCGGCCATCAGCTCGGCTGTCGGTCAACTGGCTGACGGAATCGCAGCAATCCTGCTCACAGGGCATTCGACCTGATGGCTCTCCGGCCGCCACGGCGACCGGCGGTTCCGGCACAGCTTTGCGAATGCGGCGGCTGCGGTCTGCTTCAGATGGCTCCGCAGCTGGCACCGGGGATGGTGGCACGGTGTGAGCGCTGCGGCACGACCCTGCACCATTCTGCCACCCATTCCATCGAGTACAGCATCGCGCTCACAGCGGCCTCACTGGTGCTGCTTGTCATCATGTGCGTCACGACACTGATGAGCGTGCAGACGGCAGGGATAAAGCTCAATGCCGGCCTGTTCTCCGGGCCCGCGGAGCTCATTGCACGGAATATGACCGTCCTTGCGATTGTCGTGGTGTTCGTGACTGTACTGGCACCGTTCGGCAAGCTGATGGGCATACTTTACGTGCTGTTGCGTCTGCCAGAGGCACGCCCACCGAATCACCTGCGCAGAGTATTCGCGCTGGCCGAACGACTGGGGCCGTGGTCGATGATCGAAGTGTTCGTGTTCGGCGTGTTTGTAGCCTATGTGAAACTTGGCGATCTGGTGCAGATCACGCTGGATCCTGGGGTCTACGCACTGATTGCGCTCACTATTGTGCTTGCCTGGACAGATGGCGCGTTGGACCGCGAGTACGTGTGGGCCAGGCTGGGCCGCAACAACGCTGCCACAGATCCACGCCCCGCCGTTTCCGTTCATCGCCACAGCGGCATGGCAATCGGGTGCGAGACGTGCAGGCTGGTCAGCACGCCGCCACCGGCCGACAGTCGATGCCCGCGGTGCGATTCCGCTTTGCATGAACGTAAGCCTGACAGCATAGCGCGCACCTGGGCACTCGTGGTTGCCGCCGCGGTACTCTACGTGCCGGCGAACTACTTCCCGGTCCTGACTGTCGTACAGCTTGGCTCCGGCGCTCCCAGCACCATCCTGGGCGGAGTGGAGGAACTGCTGGCGTCACGCATGTACCCGCTGGCAGCACTGGTGTTCTTCGCGAGCGTGGCAGTGCCGATGCTGAAGCTCATAGGGCTCACGATCATGCTGGTCACAACGCAGGCCGGGGGCTCGGGGTGGCTGCGCGACCGGACGCGATTGTATCACTTCGTCCGCTGGATCGGACGCTGGTCGATGATCGACATCTTCATGGAGGCATTGCTCGGGGCGCTGGTCCGGTTCGGCACGGTCATCACGATCGAACCCGGTATCGGTGCAGTCGCGTTCTGCGGCGTGGTGATTCTGACAATGCTTGCCGCGGAAACGTTCGACCCGCGACTGATGTGGGATGCGGCGCGGACGCGGAATCGCCAAGGAAACCGAGGTCAGCTGCGGTCGGCGGTAAAGGCGTAGACGCAGGCCGTCGAACTGATGTTGCCTTCCATATGGGTTCCACTCGCTCGTCCGGAGATGGTTCCTTCAACGATCTGACCTGCGAACGAGCCATCCGGCGCGAAATTCGCCGGGAAACTTGGCGTCGGATTACCAGGAACGTTGGGATGCGGCACCGCGTAGCTGAACTGGCCGTGCGCCACCGTGATGATCGGCTGCCCCGGAGTTTCGCACCAGGCGTTTTCCTGGGCGGCGCCGGCCGAGTCGGTGATACGAATTGTGCTTTGGTAGGTGCCATCGAACGTGGAAACAGTGGCTGCCGCGGACTGCCCGCCGTGTATCGTGCCCATCGGACCGGCACAACCGGCGATCAGCAGCACCAGGGCCAATTTGTACAGGCTGACCAAGGGCATGCTGGCGGACTCGTATCGGCTGGCCAGGATCGGACGCACGCTCATTTGTCTGGTTCCCCTGATCGGCGCTCTGACGTCGTTGGTGCGTCAGTTTGCCCGTATCCGCTGCCTGTCTTCAACCGGGCAGCGTTGCACAGGCGCGCGCGGCGATGATCAGTGGTGGTGCACGTGCCCGCCGCCCGCATCGGCTGCGATCGGGTGAGCTGATATGTCGGCGATAATGGCAGCAAGCGCCTGTGGATTCGTCCAGTCTCCAGGCTCGCCCGGCCGCCATGCCGCGCGCAGCCACGCATTGCGATCGACCAGTACCTGCTGTCCCGCCAATAGCTCGCTCGGCACACCCGACAGGATAGCGAACGCGGTCCAGGTCTCCGGCTCGGTCGCCGTACAGGTGGCCGGGTCCGATCCGGCGGTCCGTTCCCTGGCAAGCATAATCGTGGTGAGTTGGGTTTCAGCTGACACCACCGTTTCTTCACCGGACTCTGCCAAGATGCGCAGCACACGACCGCGCAGATCATCCAGGTCAACGGAACGTCCATCCGCGCACGACACATCGAATTGCGGCATCGGCAGCGGGTGTGGCCATCTGCCAGTCTTCCGCATGCTCATCCCGGCGTTGTGCGCGCGAAGGAAGTCGATCAGGTCCCAGCGGGCCTCGCTCGACAACACACTGCCGAAACCGGGCATCGCCACAGCGCCATCCAGTGTTTTGAAGCCATCGGAAATGTACCAGAACAACTCGCCGTCACTATGCGCCCAGAAATGTTCGGCAGTCAGATCGGCCGGTGGCAGCGGCAGCGTTTTGGCGGCGGGGCCGTCGCCTTGTCCCGCCCCGCCATGACAGACAGTGCAGTTCGCCGCAAACAGCTTGGCGCCGTGGACGATCGCGGTCGCGGCGAACTCGGTCGGTGAGATGAAGAAGCTGGTGGGGTAGGCCTCGACGAACAGCAGATCGAGATGGGGAACTGCCAGCGCGACAATGATCGCGCTCACCGCGAGCGCCGGCCAACGCGCCCTCCGCCAGATCACGCCGACGATTGCGAGCAGCACAGCCGCGCCAATGGCGACAAGTGCGACGATCACTTCGCCACGGAGATCCGGTTCAGCGAAGACCACGAGGCTCGGTCGCCATGCGAACGGCCAAACCGGCTGCTCGTGCGTGCCGGGCGCGTGCGATGCGAGGAAGCCTGCGGTGACCACCACAAGCGTGCCCAACACCGCCTCGGTGGCGATCGATACGCGCATGTGGTGTCGTGCCGCGTCCGGCGCGGTGCCCGCGAGCCGATCAGTGAGCGCCAGGCGATTGAGCGCGGCCAACGTCAGCAGCACCACAAACAGTCCGAGCTTCACCAGCGCAACCTGGCCATAACCGGTACCGAACAATCCTGGCAAGCCGCCCATGAATTCCGCCACCTGCACCGTGGCAGTTCCTACCAGCACCAGCACCGCGGACAGACCAACCGGCGTGAAGCTGCGGCAGGCCGCAGCCGCGGCGTTATGCGGCAGTGTGCCGACCGTTACGAACAACGGCAGCAGACCGCCAAGCCACGCGCCGGCGGCCAGCAGATGCAGGACCTCCGACACGATCAGCGTGGTGCCGAGACTGCCGCCGAGCGCACCGGCATGGCCAAGCATCGGCTGGACCGCGAGGGCGGCCCCGGCAAGGCCCGCGGCGATGGCAGGCCCGGTGTGCCACCGCCCGAGCAGGGGCAGCACGACCAGCAGCAGGACGCTGCGCAGCAGCAGCCATTGCCCGAACTGTGTCTGCAACGCCACCACAGGCGCGGCGTGCAACGTCATCGCGACGCTGCCGGTGCCCGCGATAACCGCGCTCTCCACCACCAGCCATGCTATGCCGATGATCACGGCAAGTGCCGCACTGGTGCGCGCAAGACGCAGCAGCAGCCGTCGCAAATGTGGTGCGTCGGCGGTGGCTTCCGTCATGGCCGAGGGCACGACAAGCGTGAGGAACACCAGGGTGCCGAACAACGATACCAGCGCCGCCACATGCGCGCCGCGCAACAAGGCCACGACGATTTCGAGGGTGCTCATGCGCTGATTGCGCTGCGACCGGCGAGTAAGCCGGGGCAATCGATCACCAACGACCTTGGCATCGCGGTCAGGGCTGCTTGCCGCCGGGCATCTGCATGGTGCCCGTGCCGCTCATGTTGCCATGATCCATGCCGGGCACAGTGGCGCCGGCCTTCTCCACCATCGCCGTCGCCGTCACCTGGCCCGCCTTGGCGAAGTTGAGCGTGACCGGAAAGTTGTCGCCTTGGTTCAGTGCCTGTTTCAAACTCATCAGCATGATGTGATAGCCGCCGGGCGCGAGCGTCACAGGCTTGCCCGGCTCGATCGTCAAAGATGCGACTGGCCGCATCTTCATCACGCCGTGATCGTTGATAGTCTCGTGCAGGTCTGCTTTTGCCGCGACCGGCGTGGTGATCCCGGTCAGCGTGTCCGGCGTGCCGGTGTCGGTGATGGTCAGATAGACCGCTCCCTCATGCCCGGCCATCGCGGCGCGCGACCAGACATGATCGACGCGAATTGCCGCGTCGTCGGCGAAGGCGGCCAGCGGTGTCGCCAGCAGGACGGCAACGAGCAATGGGCGCATCGTTCTCTCTCCAGGGATCTAGTGGATCAGTGTGTCACGGTGAACTGGTAGCTCCCCTCGGTCTTGTGCGTATCCACCGAGGTGATGTGCCAGATCACCGTGTAGGTACCTGACGGCAACTTTGGCAGGTCGATGACCAATCGCCGGTCGTTGCCGGGTGCGGAGTGCGGTTTGCCCGCTGCTATCGGCGCTCCGCTTGCGTCGCGCACTTCGATCGTGCTGAACAACGGCTCCACCCCTTCGGTGAAGGTGATGCTCAGCTCGGCAGGCGAGATGCCGACCTCGCTGCCGACTGGCGGACTGGCACGCTCGAGGAACGCATGGGCGAACGCCGGCGAGGCCAGGCCCAGCGCTGCCGCCCCGATCAGGCCATACCGCCGCATCATTGCCACCAATTCACGATCGGTTTGCCCAGGCTGTTGGGGAACAGATCGTCAAAATAGAGATGGAACTGTGCGATCACCCCCAGGTGCGAGCCGGTCTGCCGGTTGCCGGGAATCAGTGCCTCGACCGTGACCGCAAAACTCTCCGCGGTATAGTTGATGCCCGGCGCAATCAGATATTGCGTGCTGCCCTGGTTCGGCTTGCTGGCCGGGGAGGACCAGGCGACTTCGACCAGCGGTGTGAGCCGGTTGACGAACTCCGGAAGCCCGAGATCCTTCACCTGCGATTGCAGGTAGCGGATGCTGTATTGCAGCGACAGTCCGCCGGACCACTGGTTCCAGGTGCCGTTGTTGAACAGGAGATTGCCGCTGTCAGAATCGAATCCGGTCACCTTCAGCTTCTTGTCGGCGATCTGGTAACTCAGCTCGCCGGTGAGGGCGAAGGCGCGGGCCCAGCCGATCGGCAGATCGCCGAACCCCTTGCCGAAATAGAATGTCGGCGCGGTGGAACTGCTGTCGTCGTTGTCCAGCGTCGCACCGTTCGTACCGTTCGCTCCGGTCCGCGCGAAGTTGCGTGTCACGCCGACTGACATCATGAACTCATGCTCGGCATTGACATAGGGCTTGTATTTGAGTGTTCCGGAGAAGTTCTCCCAGCCGTTGGCGGTCTTCATGCCTGGCTGGGTGAGCCACTGGTATCCGCCGTTGATGGAAAAGCCAAAATTCTCGGTGATGCGTTTGTCGAATTCAAATTCCGCCGCGTAAAGGTCAGATATCGAGCCGCCGTCGGACGGCTGCGGGAGAACCGAGAAGGTCGGCAGCGAAGCTTCGTCGGCCACATTGGGATCGTCTATGATGAGCGTGCTGACGAACAGGTGCGGGCCGGCGAAGCCGTGCGCGAATGCGGCTTCGTTGGACAGCAGGCTCACGCCGGCAAGCGTGGCGAGCAGGGTTGGGCGGAACATGACTGAGAGGCTCCCCTGACTATGAGATGGCGACACCGGCGCCATAGGCACCGGTGTTGGGCGGCCGGACTCAGATCAGGGAAGGTGGTCCACGCGGTTGGGCGGCAGCGACCGAACGCACCGGCGGTGCGCGGGGTTGGGCAGCGTCACGGCGTACCGTGGCGACAGAATGTCGATCCGGCAGCGCTGGCGGTGACGTCAGGAGCGCCAATGGCAATGCGTGGGATACGCAGAGTACGCACAGGGCGCAGTCGTGTCCGTCACGCGTCGGCGGTACGGGTGCCGGCTGCTTGCCATCGCCGTCGACATGGCAGATGGGCACGTCGGCTAGCGGATCGAGGCCGGTCGCCAGCGGTCCGAGCGGCAACAAGGCGATCGCCACGATCTGGCACCACGCCGCGAGCCATGTGATGGTGAACCGAACCGCGGATTTCATCGCCCGGGCATTCAACCTGAGAACTCGCTAACCAGTAACTTCGCATTTGCCGGCTGGCAAGCTCCCACCCAGCACCGCGCCCAGATAGACGGCGCTGCTCAGACTGGTGATCCAGAAACTGGTCGGCCAGTCGGTGTAGAACGCAAGGGCAAGTCCGAGCCACGCTTCGCTCAAGGCCAGCGCGACCGACAGCGCGACGCCGCTCCAGAATCGTGTGGTGAAGCGCTGTGCCGCGGCCGCCGGACCGACCATCAGGGCGAACACGAGCAGGACTCCGACGATCTGCACGCACTCCGCCACGCCGAGCGCGACGATGGCCAGGAACAGCACGGACAGCAACCGCAGCGACACGCCTTTTGCCTCGGCAAGCTCTGGCTGCAGGCTGGCGAACAGCAGCGGCCGCGCGATGACGGCGATGGCGGCGATGGCGGCGACGGCGAGCAGCAGCAGGGTCCAGATCGTCGCGGCATCGATCCCCAGGATGTTGCCGAACAGCAGGGTGGTCGCCTGCGTGGCATAGGCGGTGAAGAAATTCAGGAACAGCAGGCCGAGCCCGAGCGACATCGACAGCACGATGCCGATCGCCACGTCGCGCTGGTGGAGTTTTTCGCCCAGCAGTCCCATGCCGATCCCGGCGGCGAGTGTCATCACGATCAGTCCCCAGAGCGGCGACAGTCCGATCAGCACCGCGCCCGTGGCGCCGGCGAAGCCGACATGCGACAGCGCATGGCCGGCGAATGTCTGGGCACGCAGCACCAGAAAGAAGCCGACCAGGCCGCAGACCACCGCCACCGCGAAGGACGCGGCGAACGCGTTCTGCATGAAGTCATACGTGAACATCGTGCTCGCCATGATCGTGCTGGTGGGCATCGCGCTCCACGTCGTGGCCGCCCGACATGACGAAGATGCGGCCGTTCAGCCGCACCACG
The DNA here is from genome assembly GCA_963819855.1 of uncultured Alphaproteobacteria bacterium. GTDB lineage: Bacteria > Pseudomonadota > Alphaproteobacteria > Acetobacterales > Acetobacteraceae > JAMXLO01. Next base: position 272,274 of record CAWFYC010000020.1, on the reverse strand, counting down.
TCGATTTCGGACCCGTAGAGCCGCGACAGTACTGGACCGGTGACGACGTCCTCGACCGTGCCGAGCGCAGCATGGCCGTGGCCGAGGTAGAGCACGCGATCCAGCGCGCCCAGCAAGGGATTGAGTTCGTGGGCACTGAACAGCACGGTGATGCCGAGGTCCTGTTGAAGCGCTCGCGTCAGTTCGACCACCGCGCGCTGATGATGCGGATCGAGACTGATCAGCGGTTCGTCCAGCAACAGCAGACGCGGGCGACCCAGCAACGCCTGTGCCAGCAGCAGACGCTGACGCTCACCACCGGAGGTCTCCGAGAGTGGCCGCCGCGCAAGGTTTGTTGCCTGCACCTGGTCCAGAGCCCACGCGACCTCCTGCCGCGCGGACCGGCCGAGCAACGGCAGGCCCCAGCGGTGACCGTTGACGCCGCTGGCGACGAAGTCCCAACCGGAGAGGCGAAGTTGGTCCAATGCGCCACGCATCTGCGGCATGTAGCCGATGGCGGGATTGCCGCGCGCCACCGGCTCGCCCAGCACGCGGATCGCACCGCCGCGCGGCGGCAGCAGGCCCAGTATCGCGCGCATCAGCGTGGTCTTGCCCGATCCGTTGGGTCCTAGCACACCGATGAACTCATTGGCGCGGATCGTGAGATCGATGTCGGCAAGCACTGTCCTGGCGCCGAACGCCAGCGTCACGCCGGCTAGCTCGATGGCGTTCACGGTGGCGCGGACGACAGTGCCTGAGCGATCGCGTCGAGCTCGCCCATCATCCAATCCTGATAGGTCTTTCCTGGCGGCTCGGTCTCGGTCACGCCGACCACAGGGATTTTCGATTGCTTCGCAATCCGCACCAAACGCTGCGCTGCGGGGTCGGTGGCCTGACTGTTGTACAACAACAGGCGGACGTCGTGCCCGCGCAGATCGGTCTCGAAGGCAGCCACGTCGGATGCGCGCGGTTCGGTGTTGTTCATGACTGCGATCTGCAAGCGCTCGTTACGCATTTTGAAGCCGAGCGCGGCCGCCATGTAGCCGAACACCGGCTCGGTGGCGGTGACAGGAACGCTGCCGAATCTTTGTCGTAGGTCCGCGATCTTCGCGTCCAGCGGTTGCACCGACGCGAGGAAGGCGCGCAGCTTCTCATCGTACTCGCTGGCATGCGTTGGGTCGCGCTCCGACAGCGCCGAGGCAAGCGCCTTGGCATAAGCCGGCATCGTTGGCGGATCGTACCAGAGGTGTGGATTGGCGCCTGCCTTCCTGTGCACGAGATCGGCCACGACGATGACTTTGCGGCCTGGTGACCGTGTCGCGGAGAGCAGCTTCGTCATCCACGGGTCGTAATCAGCGCCATTGTAGATCACGATGGCGGCACCCGACAGGAAGCGGGCCACCGATGGGCTCGCCTCGAACAGGTGCGGGTCCTGATCGGGATTGCTGAGGATGCTGCTGACCGTGGCATTGGATCCCGCGATCTGGTTTGCGACGTCGCCGTAGCAGTTCTCGGCGGCGACGACACTGATGGCGCCAGCGGAGGTCTGTGCCGTGGCGGGTCCCGCCAGCAGGGCAAAAACGACTGTAAGCAGGCGTAGTGCCATCGTGGCTGGCCTTTTGGGGGTGCGCTGCCTGGTATGTAATACTATAACATAGGCGATGCAACGGCCGGCTGGCATGCTAACGTGAGTCGTCGACAGGGGTCGATCGAATGGCGGCTGAGTTCTCGCGGCGGACGGAATCCTTGCTCAATCGGGCGGAGGCTATTTGCGAGCACCGTGGTGCCAACCTGACCGAACTGCGGCGCGACGTACTCGGCATGATCTTGGATTCGGCGTCACCCACGGGAGCCTACGAACTGCTGGACCGGTTGCGCCAGACGCGTCGCGGCGCGGCGCCGCCCACTGTGTACCGGACTCTCGACTTCCTGCTTGAGCAGGGGCTGATCCATCGCGTGGAGCGGCTCTCAGCCTTCGTCGGCTGCGTTGCGGGATGCACGGTTGATCCAGACGGCGAGAGCCACACGCATGCCGCGCAATTCCTGATCTGTCGCAAGTGTGGCCGGGTGGTGGAGATGCAGGACCACGATGTCTCGTCGGTCCTGGCGCGGGTCGCGAAGCAGGCGGGCTTTAGCATCAGCACCGCGACCATCGAGGCGGAGGGGCTGTGCAGCACGTGTCGCACGGCCCCGGTAACCCGCGCCCGCAGCAACTGAATGGCCGACTGATTGGCAAAGGCGGTCAGAAAGCGGGCACCGCGCGTCGCGCGCACCCGGGAACGCAGCGAAGCGGTGGGCGTTAAAGGCTATCCTTACGCGTTCCATATCGCGCTCGACGGCAACGGCATCAACGGCCTGGAGGGCATGGCCGGCGTCTGCCTGTTGCTGTTCGATCCGGCCGGCAACCGGCATGCCTACAAGATCGTGTATTTCGACGGCATCGCCGCCGGTCATGCCGTGTCGGTCAATCCTGCCGGCACGGTCGGCTATCTCGGCAACGCCGGCCAGCATCTGCTGTTCTACGACGCCAGAACGCTCATTGAGATCGAACGCATCTCGACGCTGCGCTTCGAAACGGCACGCACCTCGCTGCAAGGCAGTACGCATGTCATCTGGCTGTCGGACGATGAGATCGTCACGCCGATCGGCGAACATTTCTATGCGTTCCGGCTGGGCGATCTGGCGAACCCGCGACGTCTGGTGCCGCACGGTGTCAAATTGCCGCACGGGATGAAGCGCACCGCATCCGGGCGCTATATCGTGTATGGCTCAATGGACAATCCCGCCGATGGCGAAGCAGGCGAGGCACGTCATGTCGGCATCTGGGATCGTCGCACCGATCGGGTCACAGTGCTGTCGCTGCCGGCAACCTGCTGGCATGTCGCCGCGCATCCCAAGCAAGACATCTTCTATGCAGTGTCGTTTCGCGTCGCGCCACAGGATCATCGCGACTATCACGAGTGGGGCATGGCCTATCTCAAGGAGTATGCGTTCGAGATCGATGCCAGGACGCAGCGCGTGCGTCGTCATTGGGCGGCAGGACGCGAAATTCCCGCCCACATCAATTCCGATATTACGCTGTCAGACAGCGAGTTGATCTTCTGCAACGGCGGCAGCCAGTCGATCATCGCGATCGAGCTCGACAACTTTGCGCGGTTCCGCATTATCGACGAGCGGCCAGACTTGGCCGCGCATCTGGCCCGGCCGCGTGAGGTCGCGACACAGATCTACGAAGCGTTCGCGCGCGGCAACTTCGCCACCAACAGCCGGCATTTTCTTGGGGCACTGCGCGTGAGCCGGTTCAGTCTGCTCGATTCGGTGTATGCGTGCCAGCTTTCCACCGACCAGTCGCTGCTGTTCACCGCCAATCGCGGATTGAACTGCATCACGATCTATGACTATCCAGCCGGCGAGGTGCGCATCCGGATTCCGATGCCGGAGCTGCAGAGTTTTTTCCCGTGGTTGTCGCCGCTCGCCGATCCGCGACTCGGCTTTCACCACAGTGTGCTGCTCGGCTAGTTGCCGTCCCGCGGCAGCTCGAATGCCGCCGCTGCCTCGACGACGGCGCGCAGGTTGCGCGGAATGATCGTGGTCACAATCGCTTCGAGGAGACCGGACACCATAGGCTCGATGCTGCCCAGCGAACCGAGCAGCCCCGGCTTGAGATCGAGCTCGCCGGTGAATGTGACGCGGGCTCCTCGTCCTGCCATGGCTGTGGTGAACGTGGTCGCTCCGGAGCAGGCGATGTGATCGCCGAGGAAGCTGGGCTCTATCGTCCAGGAACAGGTGCCGGTTGCTGCATTCCAGCTGTTGCGGTCGATCCACCCCAATTCACCGATCTTCAGCATTGAGCGAATCGCCGCGGGAATCTGCTGACGCATACGCCAATCGTTCACAATGTGCACTGTGCCATCACTGCCGGTGGTCCGTTCGATCTGACGGATCTCTTGAATATCGGCGATGCTGCCGGCGAACTCCACCAGATGGTCTCGCATGATTACCCAGAGTTCCTGCTGCGGGCGCTTTAGCACGACGAGGCTGCGGAAGTTCTTCAACTGGGTGCTCCTGTCGTGGTGGCGCGGAAGCGATAGATGTCGGCTGACAGATGCATACGGGTCCTTACTTCGCGCGTGATGTGCGGCGATGCCGAAAGCCAGGAGATCGTTTCGATCAATGCGTCGCGCGCGGGGTGAGGCGAGTAGCCCAGCGCAACCGCCTTGGCATGAGAATACCAGTAATGGCGACCGACCATAGCGGCCTGCTCGCGCGTGGAGAGAGCGGGGCACCTCGCCGTGGCCGCGCGAATTTCCTCGGCGGTGGCGGCCAGAAATGCCGATGCATGATTGAGCTCCACGCGCGGCGGCGCGACACCGGTCAGTTCGGCGATCATGCCATGGATCTGCCGCCAGCTGAGGTTTTCCGACCCGAGCAGATAGTTCTCTCCCGCCGAGCCGCGTTCGGCGATCAGCAGGTGGCCGGCCGCGACGTCGTGCGCCGACACGATATTGCAACCGCCAGAAAACGTGCTGCGGAATGGATCGGCGAGATAGGCCACGATCATTCCGTTGCTGGGTCCCAGGCGCGCGCTCGTCGGACCGATCGTCATAGTCGGACACGCGAATCGAACATCCAGTTTCAGGCTCTCTCCAAGTTTCACTGAACGCCTGTGCTGAGCGATCTTCGCCGCGACATAAGGTGGCTCGCCATCACCTCTGGTCAGGGCTGCGGTTTCACTGATGCTCGCACCATCTTCGCGATAGCCGAACACCACCGACGACGACGTCACGACCACTCTACGAACGCCGCGACGTGCGCAGGCCCGCAACAGGGTCTCGGTGCCGACCACAGCGATCCGGTGCAACTCGGCCGCGCCGACACCGCCATAGGCGAAGTGGGCCGCAGTGTGAAACACCGTATCGCACCCGGCACAAGCGGCGTCGAGGTCCTGACCAGGATGCAACAGGTCGGCAACGATCCATGCCACCGGCAGGCCATCGAGGGCGTCGCGTCGGCTGGTCTGCCGAACCAGACACCGCACGTCATGGTCGGCATCCACCAGGGCCCGGGCGATATGTGCCCCGATCAGGCCGGAGGCCCCGGTCACCAGCGCCCTCACGCGGTTTGGCTGGTCGGCATCAGGTCGCGCCGCACTGCCTGGCCAAGACCGTCGATGAACCGGATGATCTCGGCGGCCCACTGGTCCGGGTCCGCTGCCGTTCCGAATCCATCGGGTTGTGCCGGTGTGATGTGGATGAAGCCATCGGGGTCGATCCGGCGGTCCGCCCCGGTCACTGTCTGGTCTTGCCTGCCGGGAAGCCCCCGCAGCAGCGGTATAGCGAGCTCGCCGAGGCGCTGGAGCATTGGCATGAGTCGTTCCGCGGCCGGCGGCGCCGGCTCGTCCACCGGTCTGCCGATCCGGATGTCGCGACCTTCGACCAGCGCCTCGAAGTTGGCGATGGTCCGGTCAAAGAACGTCTGATACGCGTGTGTCACCAGCCTCGATTTCAGGCCCGGCACGAAATCCGGATCGAACACCTGCCAGAACGGTGGCAGGGCGAATTGCTGCCGTCCCGTGATGGTGACCCGCGTTCCATCCATGGTACGCTCGAATGTGGCAATGCCATCATCGTAGGTGGCGGAGCCGTTCTCGCTCAGGACAGTCTTCCAGAACAAGCGACGACGCCCGGTATCGTACTCGACTACTTCCAGCTTGCTGACATCGATCGGCTTACCTTGGTACAGGACCAGATAGTTGGGCTGCGGCAGATAGATGTTGCGTTCCGCCTGGCGTACCGGACGCCCCGATGCATCGTGTGCCAACGCGACCACGACGCCGCCGAGATAGTCGTTCATGAACTGGATCGTGCGGGCAATATCGACACGCCGCACGAACAGCCCGAAATCGATGGGCAGTGTTCGCATATAGCTGAACACCACGGCCTCATCCAGATATCGCCAGGAGAGTTCGCTGGAAACCGATGGCGCGGCCGCGGCGATCGGTTCGAGCCGCAGCAATTCCTCCACTAGCGCATCGAACGCACCATTCGGTATCGCGTGGAGGTCAATGCCGAGCGGCACCGCGTGGCGGCGCAGCGCGTCCTTGTCGAACAGGGTCCGATATGAGTCGATCGCCTCGCCGATCCAACCAAGCAGCGTGTTGACCAGCGGCAACAGCCACTGGCTGATGGCGTTGCCGCCCGGGTCTGCGAGGAATTCCGCCACCATCGCGTTGAGCCGCGCATCGAGCGGATGCTTGAGCGGAAACAGCTCCGGATCGAGTTGCTGTAGCCACGGTTCGACCAGGCGATCGAATGCTTCGGCACGGCAGCGCATCTGCGCCGTTTGCAGCGACAAGGCGGGAACGTTCTCCCAGTTGCGATAGCAATCCAGCGACCCCGCGACGATATACCGTGCCGGCAGCGGATGCGTGCGCAGGACGCGTGCGAACGTCGGTGAAACCTGTGGATCGAGACCCATCTTCAGCGCACCGACGTAATCGGCAAGCACGATGTCAGTGGTCGCGATGACCGTCTCGGTGTCGATCGCGGTGGGCATCCGCCGTCCGCCGGCGCCATGGGCGGCGGCAATCGCGTCGATGAGGCAGAAACCAACGGGCGCCGCACTGAGCAGTGCGGTGACCACGTCACCGGGATGGCGACGCTTACGATAGTGCAGGTCCTGGTCGATCAACGGCAATACGCCGATCAGCGTGTCCAGGCACAGTGCGTAACCTGCGGTCTCGTCGGTGCGGCTCTTGCTGAATACGATCCGGATGTCGGCATCGAGCCACGTGCGCGAGATGGCGCAGCCATGCAGCACGCTTTCGACAGGGAATACGGCTTCAACTTGCTCGCCGGCAAGATCGACGATGTCGTAGCAACGATCCCGTGGGGTCGTATAGCGATACCCCAGCAGATCGCTCAGCGCATAAAGATCGCGATTCTCGGCCCATAGAACGCTGCTGTCTGCTGCTCCGACCACGGCCACATTGGTGAAGCCACGATCGTGCAGCAGATCGATCAGAGCTTCCACCAGGGTCGGCTCGGTGACCGTCGGTGAGCCGAGGGCGAATCCCGCGAGCTCGGGCTTGATGACGATGCTGACCTGGTCCTGCGAACGTCCAGCCCGACTTCCCTGCAGCATGGTCCACAGTCCGGCGCCATCGATGGCTGCCGCGAGCTTGCCGGTGGCTGACAGGCTGCTGTCGTCCACGATGGCGACAGCGCAAGCTTCCGCTCCAGGCATCTGTCCAGCCTAGCAACTTCTGGTTTTGGCAGGCAAATTGCCGCGGTCGACCGCCCATAGAGGACACACCATGCTCAGAACCGGTGCGCAATATCTTGACTCCCTGCGCGATGGCCGTCAGGTCTGGATCAACGGCGAGCGCGTCGCCGACGTGACGACGCATCCCGCCTTCCGACCGATCGTGTCGCTGCGTGCGCGCCTCTACGACATGGCGCACGAGGCGCAGCACAGCGCGGCCATGTCCTATTTCGATGACGCGAGCGGCGAGTATTGCAACCTCGCGTTGAAGCTGCCGAAGACGCAACAGGACTGGCATGACAAGCGTGCCTACGTCGATGCGCAGCTCAACGAGGTCGGTGGCGTCGTGGTGCGTGTGGGCGACGAGACGATCGGCGAGCTGTGGTCGCTGTGGGACGGCAAGGCGGTGCTGGACGAGATCGATCCGCAGTTCAGCGCCAATGTCGAGCGCCACATCATGCGGGCACTGACGGCGGATCCGTTCCACGTGTCGGCCAACACCGATCCGAAGGGTGATCGTTCCAAGCGTCCGCAGGACCAGGATCCGGACATGCTGTTGCACGTGGTCAGGGAGACGGATGCCGGCATCGTGGTGCGCGGTGCCAAGTACGAAACCGCGGCCGCCTACGCCAATCAGGCCTTCGTCAAGCCGACGATCGGCAACTGGGGCGACGACAAGCTGTCGGACTATGCCGTGGGGTTCATCGCCGATATGGGCTGGCCCGGCATCAAGCATATCTGCCGCACCGGCTTTGCCGGCCGCGCCCCGGCGGAGGACTATCCGTTATCGAACCGTTTCGACGAAGTGGACACGCTGATCGTGTTCGACGATGTGCTGGTGCCGTGGGAGAATGTGTTGTTCTATCGGCACACGCGCGCCGCGACGTTCATCCGCGCGACGCTGCACCGATATTCGGCGTTCCCCTATACCCACCGCATTCTCTATCTGGCGGACATGCTGATCGGTGCCGCGCTGTTCAATGCGCGCCAGACGGGTTTGGACAAGCAGCAAGCGGTGCGCGAGAAGCTGGCGGAGCTCGCCTGTTATCGCGAGGGCATCAACGCGCATCTGACCGCCGCGATCGCCACCGCGCAGCCTAGCCCGGCTGGTCTGCTGATGCCGAACCAGTCGCTGCTGTTCACCGGCCGGGTGCACGCCTGCACCAGGTTGCCGGCGATGATGCATCTGGCGCGCGAACTGTGCGGCGGTCAGATCTGCGTCACACCGGACTTCGCCGCGTTCGCCGATCCGGAGACGCGGCCGTGGCTGGAAAAGTTCTACAGCGTGAACGAGGCATGGAGTGCCGACGACCGCCGCCGCCTGCTGGCGTTCGCCCGCGATCTGGTGAATTCAGACTATGCCGGTCATCGGCTGACGTTCGAGCTTTTCGCGCAGTCGCCGCCCTACGCGCATCTCAATGCAGTATACATGAACTTCGACTTCGACACGCCACTGCGCTTCGTGAAGCAGGCGGCTGGACTGAGCGATCGGGTCATGTAGCCGCGGTCAGTGCGGCCGGTCGCCGTTGTTGACGCGTCGGTCGCCGGCCAGCCAGCGTGCCAGCTCGGAATGCGCGTCCTTGCGCCGCATTGCCGCGATCTGCGCGACGTCCGCTGCGTCAACGGTGAATTCCAGCCGCAGGCCGTCCGGAGTCTTCAGATACATCGACACGCAGTAGCCGTGATCGATCTCGCGCACCGGCACGCCAGCCGCGTTCACCCGCTGCATTAGTTCATCGAACGCGGCCTGCGTCACCTTGAATGCGACATGCCACGACCCGCCGACGTCCTGCAGTATCGCGCGGTTCTTCTCCCACGCATCCTCGCCCGCAAACTGGAAGAATGCCAACGCACCGCCGTCGGCCATCTCGAAGAAGGTATGGCAGTAGTCCACTTCGCGGCCAACCTCGGGACGGAACACGCGTTCGCACCAGGTCGCGACCAGGGGGATGCCCAGGATGTCCTCGATGAAGTGCCGGTTCGCCTCCTGGTCCTTCACCGCATAGGCATGGTGGTGCAGCCGCGACGGCAACTCGGTCAGCAGCTTTGCCTGGTTCTGCGACTGTGGTTGATCCAGCATCTCGTCCTCCCGCTTGCGTCCAGCCGATGTTCCCGGGTCTGATCACGGCATCGCACAGGGGATGGGACTTGAGCAAGCTGCGCATCCTGATCGCCGGCGCCGGCATCGGCGGCATCGTTGCCGCACTGGCCTTGCTGCAACGTGGCTTCGAGGTGGCGCTGTACGAACAGGCGGCCGAACTGCGAGAGCTCGGTGCCGGCGTCCAGATCTCGCCGAACGGCTCGCGCGTGCTTCGCGAACTCGGGCTGTCGCCGGCAATGGAGGCGATCGCCTCGGTGCCGGTCGCCAAGGAGATGCGGCTGTTCGACAGCGGCCAGTCCTGGCGGGTGCAGGACCTCGGCGCCAATGCCGTGACCCGCTACGGCTCGCCCTATTGGCTGGTGCATCGCGGCGATTTCCACGCCGTGCTGGTGCAGGCGCTGGCCGACCGCGCGCCCGGGGCGGTGCAGGTCGGCGCGCGCTGCATCGGCTTCGAACAGAGTGCGAGCGGCGTGACATTGCTGTTGGAGAATGGCGAGCGCGTTTACGGCAATGTGCTGATCGGTGCCGATGGTGTGCATTCGATTATTCGCGGACGACTATTCGGGGGCGGGCACGCCACCTTCACCGGCTTCATGGCCTGGCGCGGCGTGGTGCCGATGGACCGTCTGCCCGCGCGGCTGCGCCAGTGCTATGGCATGACCTGGATCGGCCCGCATGGCCATGTTGTCACCTATCCGCTCCGGCGCGGCGAGCTGCTGAATTTCGTCACGGCAATCGAACGCGACGACTGGCTGATCGAAAGCTGGTCGGAGGCCGGCACGGTTGCGGAGTGTCGCCGCGACCTCGCGCTGTGGCATGAAGACGTGCTGGCGATCGTTGACGCCATCGACGTCCCCTACAAATGGGCACTGCTCGGGCGGGAGCCGTTGCAACACTGGTCGGTCGGCCGCGTCAGCCTGCTGGGCGATGCGTGCCATCCGACACTGCCGTTCCTGGCGCAGGGCGCCAACATGGCGATCGAGGACGCGATGGTGCTGGCCCGATGCCTGGACTCGTACGATGTTCCCGAAGCGCTGCGGCGCTACGAAACAGCCAGGCTAGAACGAACGTCACGCATCGTGCGTGGCTCGCTGGAGAACGTGTCGCGCTACCACAATCCGCAGCTTGCCGATCCGGTGCAGGCGCAGGCGTTCATGGATCGCGAGTTCGCGCCACGCGCGATGGGCGCACGTTATGACTGGCTGTATGAATACGACGCATTGACCGTGCCGGTCTGATCAGAAGGACAACACCAATGAAGTTCGGCGTGTTTTACGAGCACCAGTTGCCGCGCCCCTGGACTACCGCAAGCGAATACGACCTGCTGGCCCAGTCGCTCGATCAGTTCCAGTTCGCCGATCGGCTTGGCTACGATTATGCCTGGGTGGTGGAGCATCACTTCCTGGAGGAATACTCCCACTCATCGGCACCCGAAGTGTTCCTTGGCGCCGCCAGCCAGCGCACGAAAAATATCCGGCTCGGACACGGCGTGATCCAGCTCACCACCAACCAGCCGCAGCGTGTGGCCGAGAAGGTGGCGACGCTCGATCTGCTGTCCGGGGGTCGCGTCGACCTGGGGATGGGCGAGGCCGCAGGTCCGGCGGAGCTGCATCCGTTCGGCGTCCGCGTGCGCGACAAGCGCGATCGGTGGGAGGAGGCAGTGCGCGCCATCATCCCGATGTTCACCCGCGACAACTGGGAATTCCACGGCCAGTACTACGATTTCCCCGCGCGAAATGTGATTCCCAAGCCGTTCCAGAAGCCGCATCCGCCGCTGTGGGTCGCCTGCTCCAACATCCGCACCATCGGTGATGCCGGGCAGTGGGGCATGGGTGCGCTCGGCTTCAGCTTCGTCTCGCCCGACGCGGCGCGTGCCTGGGTCCATCGCTACTATAACAATCTGCTGCATCGGCCGAAGCTGCTGGCCGACTACGCAACCAATCCGAACATCGCCATCGTGAACGGCTTCATGTGTGCGCCGACTGATGAAGAGGCGATCGAGGCGGCGTCGGGCTGGACGTTCTTCATCTTCGCGCTGGGCTATTACGGCCGGAAGGGCATCGATGCGCCCGGCACCGGCAATCTCTGGCGCGAGTACCAGGACTGGCGACAGACCGACAAGGCGAAGCAGGCGCTGCGCAACGGGCTGATCGGTTCGCCGGAAACCATCCGGAGGCGGTTGCGCCAATTCGAGGAGGCGCACGTCGATCAGGTGATCCTACTCAATCAGGCGGGCCGCACCAGCCATCAGTCAATCTGCGACAGCCTCGAGCTGTTCGCTCGCGAGGTGATGCCGGAGTTCCACGCGCGGCAGCCGGCGCAGGATGCGTGGAAGGCCGATGTGCTCACGGGCCGGATCGTGCTGGAAGAGTTGGAGACGGACGCCTACGACCTCTATGCCCACCAGAACGAGGACATCGTCCGCCTGACGCCGGAACAGCTCAAGCAGCGTATGGTGGAGAAGGAAAGGGCCGCGCAGGGCGCCTGACCGCGGAGGAGGAACCAATGTCCATAGTGGCCCGTTGGCTCGCCATCCTGTTGTTGCTCGCCGACTCGACAGCGCAAGCAGCAGACCTCCCGGGCCCCTGGGTGGAGTTCGCCAGCGATGGCGGCCTTGACGTGCGCTCGATCGTCGCGCCGGGCATGGACTGCCCAAAGGTCACGGCGGACGGCGCAGTGCTGACCAGCACGACCCGGGGCAAGCCTGACGGTGACTATCCGGTGCAGGTCTGCGTCGCGCATGCCACCGCGGCGACCCGCGGGATCACGGTGGATGGACTGCCGGCCCCCGTCCTGGCGAGTGACATCAAGCGGATCGTGGTGATCGGTGATACCGGTTGCCGGTTGAAGGGTAGCTTCACTCAGGACTGCAACGACCCGGTGAAATGGCCGTTCGCCGTCGTGGCCCGTCTGGCCGCGGCGCACCACCCGGACTTGATCATCCATGTCGGTGACTACCACTACCGCGAGTTGCCTTGCCCCGCGGGCCAGCCTGGCTGCGCCGGTAGCCCTTATGGCGACAACTGGGCGGTATGGCAGAAGGACTTCTTCGATCCTGCCACACCGTTGCTGGCGGCGGCGCCCTGGGTGCTGGTGCGCGGCAACCACGAACTTTGCAGCCGCGGCGGCCACGGCTGGTTCCGGCTGCTCGATCCGCATCCCGACGCGGACAAATGCACCGCGACCACGTCACCGTACGCTCTGCGCATCGGCGCACTGAATCTGCTGCTGTTCGATGGTGCCGACGCCGACGATGCCACCGCGGATCCGACCAAGGTGACGCTGTATCGCGAGCAATTGCAGACGCTGCTGGCGAATGCGCCGTCGCATGCCTGGCTGCTCACCCACCGGCCAGTCTGGGCCCTCGCGCAAGGCCAGGGCGTAACGCCGGGCGCCACCTTGAATGCCACCGAACAGGCGGCCATCCGTGATCTCGTACCATCCGAGCTGGACATGGTACTGTCCGGCCACGTCCATGACTTTACCAGCTATGAGTTCGGCCCGGCGCGGCCGGCGCAACTCGTCATCGGCGAGGGCGGTGACGCCAACGATGCCATTGCGCAGCCGGTCAATCAGGGGATCGATATCGACGGAGTGAAGATCCACCGCGCCCTCGCCATTCCAGACTACGGCTACGTGGTGCTGCACCGCGTCAGTCAGGGTTGGACCGGCACTGTGTATGCGCTGACCGATCAGGTGCTGGCACGCTGCCGGTTGCACGGCCGCGACGTATCCTGCCGCTCCACCACTCGCTGATGGCCGACCCGACGCGTGAGGCCGCGTTCGAACTGCTGACCTCGGTGCTGGATCGTCGCCGACCGCTCGAGGACGCTTTGGATGCGCTCCCGGCCGTTGCGCCGCGTGACCGTGCGGCGGCGCACAGGCTTGCGGCTGCCGTGCTGCGGCGAATGGGAACGCTGGACGCCGTGTTGGAACCGTTCCTGCACAAGGCGCCCCCGGAATCAGTACGACATGTATTGCGCCTGGGCGCGGCTGGGCTGCTGTTGCTGGAGACGCCAAGCCATGCGGCGGTGGCGACCGCGGTCGCGCTGGCGCGTGCCCGCGGCTCGGCGCCTTTCGCGGGGCTGATCAATGCCGTGCTTCGCCGTGTCGCCGAGGCGGGGGTGGCGACGCTCACCGATCTGGACGGACCGCGACTGGACACGCCGGCCTGGCTCTGGGCGTCGTGGGGCGACAATGCTCGCGAGATCGCAGTCGCCCACCAGCGCGAAGCGCCGCTGGACGTCACCCCAAAACCTGGGAAGCTGCCGGAGGTCGGCATCCGGCTGCCGACCGGCTCGGTGCGCTTCGCCGCCGGGACCCGCGTCACCGAGATAGCAGGCTTCGACCGCGGCGAGTGCTGGGTACAGGACGCCGCGGCCGCACTGCCGGCCGCGCTGCTCGCTGCACATGCTGGCGAACACGTTGCGGATCTTTGCGCCGCCCCCGGCGGCAAGACGGCGCAGCTTGCCACATCGGGTGCCGCGGTCGTCGGGGTGGAACGCGATCCGGCGCGCCTGGCGCGTCTCCTGGAGAATCTGCGGCACTGGCATCTGATGGCGGAACTCGTGCAGGCCGACGCCGCCGCATGGGCGCCGGCCCGGCAATTCGACGCGGTGTTGCTGGATGCACCGTGCAGCGCCACCGGAACGATCCGCCGCCATCCCGACGTGGTGCATCTCAAGCGGCCACGCGATGTGCGCGTACTGACGGAGGTGCAGGACCGACTGCTGAAGGCTGCTGCCGCCATGCTCCGCGAGGGTGGCCGGCTGATCTATTCGGTGTGCTCATTGCAGCCCGAGGAGGGCGTGCCACGCGTCGAGGCAGCCGTGGCGGGCGGCGGTCTGCGGCATGACCCGTTCACCCGGACGGAACTTGCGAACCTGCCGGAGGCGCTGACCCGGGAGGGTTTTCTGCGCACACTGCCCAGCATGTGGAGCGAGCAAGGCGGGATGGACGGCTTCTTCGCCGCTCGCCTGATCAAGACCTGACCTCGCCGGCTTGTGTTCCGCCGACGCGCCTGTCTACATCCAAGCCATGCCTGCATCGCGAGCCGCCCGAACCACCGTCGCACCAAGCATCCTAGCGGCCGATTTTGCGCGGTTGCGCGACGAAGTGGCAGCGATCGAGGCGGCAGGCGCCGACTGGGTGCATCTCGACGTGATGGATGGGCACTTCGTCCCGAACATCAGCTTCGGCCCGCCGATCCTGCGCAGCCTGCGTCCCCACACCAGGTTGCCGTTCGACGTGCATCTGATGATCGCGCCGGTCGATCCCTTTATCGGTGCGTTCGCCGATGCCGGTGCGGACCACTTGCTGGTGCACCCGGAGGCAGGACCGCACCTGCATCGCACCCTCCAGCTCATCCGGTCGCATGGCAAACGCGCCGGTGTGGTCTTGAATCCTGCGACTCCGGTGGAATCCATTGCGTGGGTGCTCGATCTCGTCGACATCATCCTGGTGATGACGGTGAATCCCGGATTCGGTGGCCAAGCGTTCCTGGCGTCGCAATTGCCGAAGATCGCGGCCTTGCGCCGGATGATCGATGCTTCGGGCCGCTCGATCGCATTGTCAGTGGACGGAGGCGTTACCGCCGAAACGGCCCCGCACGTGATTGAGGCCGGTGCCGATACGCTGGTTGCCGGCACCGCCGTGTTCGGTGCGCCGGACTATGCGGCGGCGATCGCGGCGCTGCGCGGCGCGGATCGGGCTGCATGAGCGCATCGGACCCACGGCGCTGGCTGCGCGATGCGCGCCGCGTGATCGCGCGGCTGCCAAGCCTGCGCATGGGCCGTGTGCCGGACGCGCCGGCACTACCGGTGCGTGATCCGTGGCCGGGCGACTCCGGCCGCGGCGCCAGGCTGTTGCGGGGCGAGCTGGAATTCGGCGGTGGAGTGCGCGCGCTGCGTCCGGGCGCGTGGGGCGAGGTGTCCGGCTCCCCCCAATTGGACGCCGCGGCGCACGGATTTAGCTGGCTGCGCGACCTGCGCGCCCTCGGCACCGACGCCGCCCGATTGCGCGCCCGCGCGCTGGTGGCCGAATGGATCACGTCGCCTCCCGGCGCGGCGCTGGCGCGTCGCCCCGATGTCGCCGGCGGACGGGTGACCGCCTGGCTTGGCCACTACGACTTCTTCGCCGCCACGGCTGACGATGCATTCCGCCAGAAATTGATGAGCAGGCTGGTATCGGATGCCCGCGGCCTATCGGCGGTACTTCCCGCCGAGGAGTTGGACGCGAGGGCGCTCACCGCATTGAAGGGCCTGATCGCTGCAGCCGTCGCGCTGCCGGAGCACGCCGGCTTCCTGGCGCGCGCCTTGCGCTTCCTGCCACAGGAAATCGCCCGCCAGGTGCTGCCGGATGGCTGCCACGTCGAGCGCAGCCCGGCCACCCAACTTGCGGCGTTGCAGGACCTGACCGAAATCCGCACCCTGCTACAGTCCGCACAGACGCAGCCGCCACCGGCGCTGACCAGCGCGATCGAGCGAATGGCAATGGCGCTTCGCGTGATGCGCCATGGCGATGGCGGCCTGGCACTGTTCAATGGCAGCACCGAACAGAACAGCAGCCTGATCGAGATTGCGTTGGCCCAGGCCGGTCGCACCGGCCGCGGTCCCTCCGCGCTGACGGATGGCGGGTTCCAGCGCCTTCAGGCCGGCCGCAGCGTGCTGGTCGTCGATTGCGGCGCGCCGCCACCGCCGGGCGTCGACCGTTCCGCGCATGCCGGGACTTTGTCGATGGAGCTGTCGGTCGGGCGTGACCGCATGATTGTGAACTGTGGCGCGGTTCCTGGCGGCAGCCCCGAATGGCGGGACGCGACCCGGGCGACCGCCGCTCATTCCACATTGGTGATCGCCGATGTCAGTTCGTCCGAACTGAAGCCTGACGGTCTCGGGCGCCGGCCGGTTCTGGTGGAGGCGCAGCGCCAGGAGGCCAACGGCGCGCACTGGCTGGAAGCGAGCCACGACGGCTGGAAGCGGCTGTTCGGCGCGGTGCATCGCCGCCGGTTGTATCTGGCGGAAAGCGGTGAGGATGTGCGCGGCGAGGATGTCGTGGAAGCGCCAACCCCGCAGCCATTCACGCTGCGCTTTCATCTGCACCCTGACGTGAACGCCAGTCTGCAGCAGGATGGCGAGGCCGTGCTGCTGCGCCTGCGCTCGGCTGGCGGCTGGCGGCTGCGCGCCGATGGCGCCCGAATGAGCCTGGAGGAAAGCGTCTACCTCGGCGGACACGAGCCGCGCCGCACTGAGCAGGTAGTGCTGACCGGCTATGCCGATGGCCCGCAGCAGGTGAAATGGGCGATCAGCAAGGTCGGTTGAAGATTGTCGAGATCACCAATGTCGATTTCTCGCTGCGGCAGTTTCTGCTGCCGTTGATGCGGGCGATGCGGGCCCGTGGGCATGAGGTGATCGGCGTCTGCGCCGATGGTCCGTTTCTGGACGTGCCCCGCGCCGAGGGCTTTCGGATCGAGGCGCTGAAGCTGGAGCGCAGCGTCTCGCTGGCAGCGCATTGGCGGGCGTTTCGCGCCCTGGTGCGGTTATTTCGCTCGGAGCGGCCCGATCTCGTGCACGCGCATATGCCGATCAGCGGTTTTCTGGCGCGTATGGCGGCCTGGTGGGTCGGCGTCCCGCGGATCGCCTATACCGGGCATGGGTTCTGGTTCAATTTCCCAGGCTCCTGGCCACGCAGCGTCATCGGGTTCGCGATGGAATGGCTGGCGGCTCGGGTGACTGGCACGTTCCTCACCGTCAGCGAGGCGGACGCACACGATGCAAGGCGGCTGCACATCCACCGCGGCGCGGTCGCTGTGGGCAACGGCCGCGATCCGGCACGCTTCCGGCCCAATCCTGACGCTCGCGAGCGGATACGCGCCGCGCTCGGGGTGCCGAACGAACAGGTGGTCGTGCTCGCGGTGTCACGCCTGGTCTGGCACAAGGGCTATCCAGAGCTGGCGGTCGGCATGCGAATGGTCTCGGGTGCGGCGCTATGGATCGCTGGCGAGCGGCTGACCTCCGATCGCGGGCCTGACATGGCGGCCATGCTGCGTGATGCAGGCCTGGGTGAACGGCTTCGGTTGCTGGGTTACCGTGACGACGTGTCGGACCTGATGGCGGCGGCCGATATCTTCGCATTGCCCAGCCGCTTCGAAGGCCTGCCGATGTCGGTGATCGAGGCGATGCTGACCGGCTTGCCGGTGGTCGCGACGGACGTGCGCGGCCCTGCGGAGCAGGTAGTGCCGGAGCTGACGGGCCTGCTGGTGCCGCCGGGCGATGCATCCGCACTTGCCACGGCGTTGCGAAGGCTGGTGGCCGACAAGTCACTGCGGGCGCGTATGGGCAAGGCTGGCCGCGCGCGCGCCGCTGAGCGCTACGACGAGGCGAAGGTGCTCGCCCGCACGCTGGACCTGTTGGGACTGTAGGGCTATTTCGCCCGCATGACCGACATCGTCCCGATCTGCCGCGCGCTGATTTCGGTTTCCGACAAGGTGGGCTTGGTGCCGTTCGCCCATGCACTGGTAGCAGCCGATGTGGAGATCCTGTCCACCGGGGGTTCTGCCAAAGCGTTGCGCGAAGCGGGCGTGCCGGTCAAAGAGGTGTCCGAGCATTCCGGCTTTCCGGAGATCCTGGACGGGCGGGTGAAGACGTTGGTGCCGCAGATCCATGGCGGCATTCTTGGGCGGCGCGACAACGCTGACCACGTGGCCCAGATGGCGGCGCACGGCATCGCGCCGATCGATCTGGTCGCGGTCAATCTGTATCCATTCGAAACGGCGCCGGGCATTGAGAACATCGACATCGGCGGCCCGGCGCTGATCCGCGGCGCGGCGAAGAACCATGATTTCGTCACTGTGCTGACCGAGCCTGACCAGTACGAAGCAGTGCTCGATGAGATCGCGCGGCACGGCGGTACCACGATCGCGTTGCGGCAGCGCCTGGCCGGCGAGGCATACGCGCGGACGGCCGCCTACGATGCGGCGATCGCTGCCTGGTTTGCCGAGCGCCGCGGCGAGGCCTTCCCGCGGCGACGCGCGATCGCCGGCACGCTGCGTCAGACGCTTCGCTACGGCGAGAACCCGCACCAGGCGGCGGCGTTCTACATCACCGGCGAGCGGCCCGGCGTCGCCACTGCCGTGCAAGTGCAGGGCAAGGAGCTTTCCTACAACAACCTGAACGACACCGATGCGGCGTTCGAATGCGTGGCCGAGTTCGACGCGCCGACAGTGGCGATCATCAAGCATGCCAACCCCTGCGGCGTGGCCAGTGCGGCGACACTGGCGGAGGCGTGGGACTGCGCGCTTCGCTGCGATCCGGTCTCAGCGTTCGGCGGCATCGTCGCGGTGAATCGCAGGCTCGACGTTGCCGCGGCAGAGAAAATCGCGGCGATCCTTACCGAGGTGATCATTGCGCCGGACGCCGATGATGCGGCAAAGGAGGTTCTCGCGCGCAGGCGGAATCTACGGCTTCTGCTGACTGGGGGCATGCCGGACCCGTCCGCCGCCGGACTGACATTTCGCAGCCTGTCGGGCGGTTTTCTGGCGCAGACGCGGGATAATGGCAGGATCGGCCGACAGGACCTGCGTGTAGTGACGCGCCGCGCACCGACCGATGCGGAACTCGCCGACCTGCTATTCGCCTTCCGGGTCTGCAAGCACGTGAAGTCGAACACGATCGTTTACGCCAAGGACGGTGCCACGGTCGGCATCGGTGCCGGGCAACCGAGCCGCGTCGATAGCGCGCGCATCGGCGCCTGGAAGGCGGAAGCCGCGGCGAAGGCGGCTGGTCTGGATGTGCCACTGACGCGGAACAGCGTGGTAGCGTCGGATGCGTTCTTCCCGTTTGCCGACGGGCTGGAAGCCACTATTGCCGCCGGCGCGACGGCGGTCATTCAGCCGGGTGGATCAGTGCGCGACAAGGAGGTGATCGCGGCGGCGGACTCCGCCGATGTCGCGATGGTGTTCACCGGCATACGACACTTCCGGCACTGAAACGTTCTGTCACGCTGCCCCGATAATCCCCGGCAAATCGAGCCCGTGCTCACGGGCGCAGTCGAGCGCGACATCATAACCCGCATCGGCATGCCGCATCACGCCGCTGGCAGGGTCGTTCCACAACACGCGTTCGATCCGCCGCGCCGCGGCGTCTGAGCCGTCGCACACGATCACCATGCCCGCGTGCTGCGAATACCCCATGCCGACACCGCCGCCATGATGCAGCGACACCCAGGTCGCGCCCGACGCGCAGCTCAGCAGCGCATTCAGCATCGGCCAGTCGGACACCGCATCCGAACCATCGGCCATCGCCTCGGTCTCCCGGTTCGGCGATGCGACGGAACCGGCATCGAGGTGATCGCGGCCGATGACGATCGGCGCCTTCAGTTCTCCGCTGGCGACCATCGCGTTAAATGCCAGTCCGAGCCGATGCCGATCGCCTAGGCCGACCCAGCAGATGCGCGCCGGCAATCCCTGGAACCGGATGCGCGAGCGCGCCATGTCGAGCCAGTGGTGCAAGTGTGCATGATTGGGCAGCAATTCCTTGACCTTGGCGTCGGTGCGGAAGATGTCCTCCGGATCGCCCGACAGCGCCGCCCAGCGGAATGGCCCGATGCCGCGGCAGAACAGCGGCCGGATATACGCCGGCACGAAGCCCGGAAAGGCAAATGCATCGGCCACGCCTTCATCTTTCGCGACCTGCCGGATGTTGTTACCGTAGTCCAGCGTCGGCACACCGAGCGCATGGAACGCCAGCATGGCGCGCACGTGCTCGGCGATCGACGCCCGCGCCGCTACCGCGACGTCTTTCGGTGCCGCCTCCCGTCGGCGCTCCCACTCGGCGACGGTCCAGCCCTTCGGCAGATAACCGTTGGCCGGATCGTGCGACGATGTCTGGTCGGTCACCACATCGGGACGAACGCCACGACGCACCAGCTCCGGCAGCACGTCGGCCGCGTTCCCCAGCAGCCCGACCGATACCGGTTTGCGTTCGCGGCACGACCGCTCGATCGCTGTCAGCGCCTCGTCCAACGTGTCGGCGCGCATATCGAGATACCCGGTCTGTAGCCGCATCTCGATCCGGCTGGCCTGGCATTCGACCGCGAGCAGCGATGCACCGGCCATCGTCGCGGCCAACGGTTGCGCGCCGCCCATACCGCCCAGGCCAGCGGTCAGAATCCAGCGTCCCTCGAGGCTGCCGCCGTAGTGACGCCGCCCGATCTCGACGAACGTCTCATACGTGCCCTGAACTATGCCCTGACTGCCGATATAGATCCACGAACCCGCCGTCATCTGGCCGAACATCATCAGCCCCTTGCGGTCGAGTTCGTTGAAATGCTCCCAGGTCGCCCAATGCGGCACCAGGTTCGAGTTCGCGATCAGCACGCGCGGTGCGTCTTCGTGGGTGCGGAACACGCCGACCGGCTTGCCGGACTGCACCAGCAGCGTCTGGTCCGCCTCCAGCCGGCGCAGGGTGGCGACGATGCGGTCGTAGCTCTCCCAGTCGCGGGCAGCGCGCCCGATACCGCCATAGACGATCAGCTCGCCGGGATGCTCCGCCACCTCGGGATCGAGGTTGTTCATCAGCATCCGCATCGGCGCTTCGGTGAGCCACGACTTCGCAGTGAGGTCGGTGCCGCGCGGCGAGCGTATGGTGCGGGTGTTGCTGATCCGTGTCATGTCACCTCCGGCAATTCGGCCTGCGCTGCCGCAACGGCAAGCCGGCCGGAACGCACCAGTGCGATCGCCCTGGCGATGTCCGGCGCCATTTCACGATCCTCGTCCAGATGCGGCACCTCCGCGCGCAGCAGCGCACGAACCCGCTCGAGCATCGCGCCGGACACCAGCGGCACATGGAAGTCGCAGCCCTGCGCCGCGGCCAGCAACTCGATGCCGATCACCGCGGCGACATTGTCCGCCATCGGCAGCAGCCGGCGCGCCGCATGCGCCGACATCGATACGTGATCCTCCTGATTGGCCGAGGTCGGAATCGAATCGACGCTGGCCGGCGTGGCGCGCTGGCGATTCTCCGCGACCAGCGCGGCCGCGGTGACCTGCGGCACCATGAAGCCCGAGTTCAATCCAGGCTTCGGCGTCAGGAACGCCGGTAGCCGCGACAGCGCCGGGTCGATCAGCATGGCAATGCGGCGTTCGGCGATGGCGCCGATCTCGCACAAGGCAAGCGCGATGATGTCGGCGGCGAAGGCAACCGGCTCGCCATGAAAATTACCACCCGACAGCGCTTCCGGCGGATCGCCGCAGATCAGCGGATTGTCGGACACGCCATTCGCTTCGACCTGCAAGGTGGTTGCCGCATGACGGAGAATATCCAGCGCGGCGCCCATGACCTGCGGCTGGCAGCGCAGACAATAGGGATCCTGCACGCGATCATCGCCGGTAAGATGCGAGGCACGGATCGCGCTGCCGGAGATCAGTGCGCGCAGGGTGCGGGCGACATCGATCTGTCCACGATGGCCGCGCAATGTGTGGATACGCGGATCGAATGGCGCATCGGAGCCGCGTGCGGCGTCGGTGGACAGCGCGCCAGTGACCAGGCCTGCCTGCAACAGCGTTTCCGCCTCGAACAGTCCGGCAAGCGCATAGGCGGTGGAGAATTGTGTGCCGTTCAGCAGCGCCAGTCCCTCCTTGGCGCCCAGCACGATCGGCTGCACGCCGGCCCGCGCCAATGCAACGGCAGTGGGCAGGCGTTCGCGCGCATGCAGGATCTCGCCAACACCGATCATTGCCGCCGCCATGTGGGCCAACGGAGCCAGATCGCCCGACGCGCCGACCGAACCCTGTGTCGGCACGATCGGCAGCAGATCGTGCGACAACATTGCAGCCAGGAACTGCACTGTTTCCAGCCGTGCGCCCGAGGCACCCTGTCCGAGGCTGGCCAGCTTCAATGCCAGCATGAGCCGCACAAGCGGTGGCGGCATCGGCTCGCCAACGCCGGCCGCATGCGACAGCACGAGGTTGCGCTGGAGCGTGGCGAGGTCCGCCGGTGCGATGCGGATGCTCGCCAGTCGGCCGAACCCGGTGTTGATGCCGTAGACCGGTTCGCCTCTTGCCAGAATGGCTTCGATTGATCGCGCGCCGGCAACGACCGCAGAGTCGCAGGCGGGATCAAGCGTTACTTGCGCGCCACGATAGATCGCGCGCCACTCCGCCAGAGTGGTCTGCCCAGGCCGGAGTACGACGTCGGCCATGCCGAGCCTCACGGTTCGAGCCGAACGTCCAGTAACGCAAGGCGTCCTTGTTGCACCGCGTCGATGGCGCGGCTGATGGCCTGTTCCAGTTGACCGGGTTCGGTCACGCATTCGCCGTGGGCGCCGAACGCCGGTGCGATCGCTGCATAGTCCGGGGTCGGCTCGATCACCCGGCCATACGGGTTGTTGTCGCGCAACGCGTAACCCGAAGGGAAATACTTGTAGAGGTTCCACTCCTGCGAGACGTAACCCTGATTGTTACAGATGATCACCAGTACCGGCACGCCGTATTGCTGCGCCAGCCCCAGGCAGGCGGGAATCGGATTGTAGTTGAATGCGCCGTCGCCGATCACGCACACCACCACATCCTTCGGTCGCGCGAGCTTAACGCCGAGTGCGGTCGGCAGTCCGGTGCCGAGTGCCCCGGCCCAGCCGCGAATGTGGCTGAAGTCGCGTTCGCGGAACAAGTGATGGATCATCGGGGGGACCTGGGCGATGATCTCATCGACGATCACCGACTGGTCCGGCAGCAGCCTGTGCAAGCGTGTCGAACAGCAGCGCCGCGTGGATGCGCTCGCCGGAACGCGCCGCCTCGCGCTCCTTCGCCGCCTCCGCGTTGCTCGCGGCGTTGTGCGCACGCCAGCGTTCGGTTCGGCTGGTGACCTCCGCGGCGCGCGGCTGCGCCTGAAGCAGCGCAGCGAGCTGCGCCAGGTTGCTGCCGATGTCGCCGGCGATGCAGTAGTCGGTGCGAAAGCCCCAGTAGGGCGCGCGCGGCCGCAGCGGATCCTCCTCGATGTGGATCACCGTGCAACCGTCCGGCAGCGGCGTTTCCTGCGGATGCCACGGACCGTGCGCGCCGATGACAAGGATGCAGTCCGCGTCGTTCAGGTGCGTCTCGATCGGATCGGTCGCGTAGAGCGGATGCGCGCGCGGGAAGTTCACGTACATCGGCATCCAGTACTCGAACACCGGCGCGCCGACATGTTCCGCAATCGCCACCAGCGCAGCCTGATCCTGCGGCGTGCGCGCCGCGTGCTCGGTGACGATCAGCGGTGCATGACTGCGCATCAGCAACTCCGCTACCTCACGCAGGCTATCGGTCGGCGCGACCAGCGGCGAGGCCTTGGCCTTCTCCCCCTGCGGCGCTGTCACCTGGCTCATCAGGATGTCGAACGGCACACCGAGCAGCGTCGGGCCACGCGGCACGCTTTCCGCGAAGTACCAGGCGCGGCGGACATCGGCGGCCAGATCGCCGCCGGTCTTCACCTCCTTCGCCCATTTGGTCACGGTCTCGGCGTTGCGCACCGGGCCGGCGAGATCCACCAGCAGCGTTGGCCATTCCGGGCCGGGATCGAGACCCGGCACCGCGCCATGGGTCAGCGTATCGGGCGAGACGATGACCATCGGAATGTGTTCGTGGTACGCCGAGCGCATCGCCATGGCGCCATTCAGCACGCCGAGCCCGGTGGGCAGCAGCACCGCCTGGGTTCGGCCGGTTGCCTTCCAGTAGCCGGCAGCCAGGCCGACCGCGAGAATCTCGTGGCGACAGTTCAGGTACTGCGGCGTCTCGATGTTCGTCGTGGCCTTGCGCTTGGCGAGCGCCTCCCACAACGGCGCCCAGGCCGCGATCGGCGAGCAGAAGATGTAATCGGTGCCCTTGCGCCCGAAACAGTTCGAGCAGGGCCTCCGCCCCATTCACCGTTGCTGTCTGGGTCATTGCTCCCTCCGCGTCGCAGGCGGTACGTTGGCCGCGTCATAGTGCCCGCGGAGGCGCCCGTGGTCCATCCGATGTACGGCCCGAACCGGTTCAAGCTGGGAATCTTCTCGGCCAACGCCGACGGCGGTTTGACCTTGACGCGCGTGCCGGAGCGCTGGCCGGCGCACTGGAACGAGGTGGTCGAGGTCGCGCAGATGGCGGACCGGGCGGGCATCGAGTTCTTCCTGCCGATTGCGCGCTGGAAGGGCTTCGGCGGGGAGGTGAACAACCGGGAATGGAGTTTTGAAACGCTGACCTATGCCGCGGCGCTTGCCGGGGTCACGCAGCGGATCGCGCTGTTCTCCACCGTGCACGTGCCGATGGTGCATCCGGTGTTCGCGGCGAAGGCACTCGCGACCGTGGACCATGCCTCGGGCGGCCGGGCCGGGCTCAACATCGTCTGTGGCTGGAGCCCGCAGGAGTTCGCACTGTTCGGCCTGTCCATGATCGAGGACCGCTATGCCCAGGGCCTGGAATGGGCGGAGATCATGGAACGCATTTTCGCCGGCGGGCCGCCGTTCGATTACCAGGGTCAGTTCTATCAACTAAAGGCTGTCTCGGGTCAGCCGACGCCGCTGCAGCGGCCGCGGCCGGTGACGCTGAATGCGGCGTTCTCCCCGGTCGGCCGCGATTTCGCAGCGAAGACGGCGGATTTCCTGTTCACCACCTTCGTCGATATCGAAGGCGGTCGCCCGCACATCGCCGACATGGCGGCGCGCGCCCGTGCGGCCGGGCGCGAAGTGGGCGTGTTCACCACGTGCCACGTCGTATGCCGCCCGACGCAGGCGGAGGCCGAGGACTATTACGAGCACTACGCGGTGCGCATGGAGGATACCGCGAGCGTGGATTTCTACATGGGCACCAAGGAGAAGTTCTCCTCGTCGCACGATCCGGAGGCGTATCGCCTGCACCGCAGGCGGTTTGTCGGCGGCGCCGGCACCTATCCGCTGATCGGCACGCCGCGAAGGATCGCCGAGGAGATGGTGCGGATGAGCGAGGTCGGCTTTGCCGGCACCACCGTTTCGTTCGTGAATTTTCGTGACGAGTTGCCGTATTTCATCGCGACGGTACTGCCGCTGCTGCGCGACGCGGGTCTGCGGGCGTCATGAGGCGTCACATACTGCGGACAAGACCGTCCGGCCCTCGCTGTCGAGGTGTTCCGCAACGCTGACGCGCGTTCCGGCGCAACAGCGCTCAGCCAGGAAGCAAACCACGGTCGGTCCCGCTTCGAGACGGACCAGCCCGACGCGTAACGGCAGCATCGCAGCAAATGACGGTTCGTGGCTGTGGTGCAGCACGGTGTGGGCCAGCACTTCGCCCGGTTCGGCATCGGTCACGCGCCAGTCCAGCGTGTCGGCCAGACAAGCGGCGCAGAGTTCGCGAGGCGGGTACTGCACGGTGCCGCATGCCGAACAGCGCTGCAGCCTCATGCCGTCAGCACCGCGGCTGCGGTGCAAAGTCCGCGATCGTAGTTGATCATGCCGAAGCCGCTGACCAGCGCATGCCGCGCACCTGCCACACCGCGCCCCTCGGCTTGGCCGGTAAGCTGCCGCACGGCCTCCACCAGCCCGAGGAAGCCGCCGGCCGCTCCGGCCTGGCCGCCGGAAAGCTGCCCGCCACCGGTGTTGTGCGGCAGGTTGCCGCCGGGGCCGAAGTCATTGCGCCGGATGAAATCCGCGCCGTCGTCCTTGGCGCAGAATCCAAGGTCCTCGAACTGCAGCAGAGATATCACCGGATAGTCATCATAGGTCTGCGCAACGTCGATCGCATCCGGCCCGATCGCCGCCTGACGCCACAGCGATTCGGCGTCCATCGCCCAGCCGCCGCGCCACTGGATCGGATCGTCCGGAAACGCATTGTGTCGTTCGATCGTGGCGAGGATGCCCACACAGGGCAGCCCGAGCGCCTCGGCGCGAGCGCGGCGCATCACCAGAAAGCCATCCGCTCCGGCGCACGGCATCACGCAATCGAACAAATGCAGCGGCGAGGCAATCGGGCGGGCGGCAAGATAACCCTCCAGCGTCAACTCGCCGCGCAGCAGGGCGAGTTGATTCCGCTGGGCCCATCGCCGCTGCGCCACGCACAGCTTGCCGAAGTCCGCGCGCGTCGCGCCGGTGCGGCGCATGGCATGGTCGGTAAGCAGCGCGAAGCTTTCATTCGGGCCGCCGGCGCCATACGGCCAGACCGCGTCGCGCGAGAAGCTGCTGAACTGCGCGACCAGATGGTGGAAGCTGTCGGCGCCGTTGGTGTCGCCGGCGATGCAGGCCACCACCTCGGCGTCGCCGCACTGCACCGCGCGGGCGGCGCGACGCAGCGCCATGACGCCACACGCGCCGCCGGTCGGCAGGAATTCCAGGAAGCGCGGCGACAATCCGACGTATTGCACGAACGGCGCGGGTCCGTCCGGCGCCAGTGTGAAGCTGGACAGGCACAGCCCATCCACCTGTAGCTTTGCCAGGCCGCTCGCTTCCAACAGCTTGCGCAACGTGCTGCCCAGCCACCACGCGGCGCCCCGGTCCGAGCGACGCACATATGGCACGGTGACCGGCGCACAGACCACAACGTCACCGTAGCCATTCATGTTCGGCCCTTGCGCGCAGCCTCCCGGAATGCGTTGTAAACGGTGCCGCTCAGAGCGGATCCCAGTCGAACACCTCGCCCGATCGGTCGAGCGGCATATACGCCGCCTTCATCGCCGGTGCGGCATGGGCTGCGATGCTCTCCGGCGTCCAGCCGTCGGCACGATGCACGATGCGGATCGGGCGTGGCGAACTGAACAGGATGATCTCGTTCATTCGCGTGCCGAACACCTGCCCGGTCACGTCCTTCGCCGCGTCGGACGACAGGAACACCGCCATCGGCGCGTTCTTGTCAGGGGTCATCGCCTGGATCTTTGCGAGGCGCGCCTGCTGCTCCGGCGTGGTGGCCGGGATCGACTGCGTCATGCGGCTCCAGGCGAACGGCGCGATGCAGTTGGAGCGCACGTTGTAGCGCTTCATGTCCAGCGCGATCGACTTGGACAGCGCCGTGATGCCGAGCTTGGCCGCCGAGTAGTTGGCCTGGCCGAAATTGCCGATCAGGCCGGAGGTAGAGGAGATGTGCACGAACGTTCCGCTCTCCTGCTTGCGGTAGTGCTCGGCCGCGGCGCGGGAGACGAAGAAGCTGCCGTTGAGATGTACTCCGATCACTGCCAGCCACTCCTCCGGCGATCATCCGGTGGAAGATCACGTCGCGGAGAATGCCGGCGTTGTTCACCACGGCGTCGATCCGGCCGTAGTGATCGAGCGCGGCCTGGATGATCTTCTGCGCCGAGCCCCATTCGGCGACCGACTCGGTGCAGATTTCGGCCGATCCGCCCTTTTGCTCGATCAGCTGCTTGGTCTGCTGAGCGGGCGTGGCCGATCCGCCCTCACCGGACAGCGATGCGCCGATGTCGGCGACGATGACGCGGGCGCCGGCGGCGGCCATCGCCAGCGCGATCTCGCGGCCGATGCCGCCGCCCGAGCCGGTCACCACCACGACCTTGCCGTCCATCATGCCCGCCATGCCGTCCTCCTACAGTACAGGTCTTTCCCTACTGGCGAGTAGGGAGGGCGGCAAGCCCCTGAACGCCGGTCAGAAAGCCTGGCCTGACCTCGATCGCGATGACCTTCCGCTTGGGGGGCCAAGGTGGTCGATGGGTCCCAAACCCCTTGACGGTTACGTTCGGATACTCCATTTCCGGTCAATCAGGACCCAAATGGTCCGATTAGCTGAACGCCAGAGGTTCAAGGGGTTTCGCAGACCATGCTCAGGCTGTCGAAGCTGACCGATTACGCGGTTGTGGTGCTGGTCCGACTGTCGCGCGAGACGGGGGTGCAGACCTCGCCGGGCATCGCCGCGTCCACCGGCATCCCGGAGCCGACCGTGGCCAAGGTGCTGAAGACGCTGGCCGCTGGCGGGCTGGTCGCCTCGCAGCGAGGCGCGCGTGGCGGCTACCGGCTGCTGCGGCCGCTGGCCGGCATTCCCGTGGCCGATGTGATCGCCGCGGTGGACGGCCCGATCGCGCTGACCGCCTGCGTCGAGGGGTCGACCGTCGAATGCGAGTCTCAGTGCATGTGCCCGATGCGGGGGCGCTGGGACCCGGTGAACGAGGCGATCCAGCAGGCGTTAACCACCATCTCCCTGGCCGACATGCGGGATGCTGCGATACCGCGCGCGTTCCGTGTTCCGGTCACCGCTTCGCTGCCCGCCGCCGAATAGGACGATCTGATGTCTGCTGCGACCCAAACGCTCGATACCGTCCAGTCCGTCACCCAGTCCGGCTACAAGTGGGGCTGGGAGACCGACATCGAGATGGACCTCGCGCCCAAGGGGCTGAACGAGGACACCATCCGGTTGATCTCCGCGCGCAAGCAGGAGCCCGGTTGGCTGCTGGAGTGGCGGCTCAAGGCGTTCGCCGCCTGGCAGCAGATGACCGAGCCGCACTGGGCGCGCGTCGAGCATGCGCGCGATCGACTACCAGGACCTGCACTACTACGCGGCGCCGAAGCAGAAGCCGGGGCCGAAGAGCCTGGACGAGGTCGATCCGGAGCTGCTGCGGACCTACGAGAAGCTGGGCATTCCGCTGAAGGAGCGGGCGATCCTGGCGGGCGTCGACCCGGCCTCGGTCGAAGGCGGCAGCCAGATCGCGGTGGACGCCGTGTTCGACAGCGTCTCGGTCGCGACCACGTTCCGCGCGACGCTGCAGAAGGCCGGCGTGATCTTCTGCCCGATCTCCGAGGCGGTGCGCGACCACCCGGAGCTGGTGCAGCAGTACCTCGGGACAGTCGTGCCGACCTCGGACAACTTCTTCGCCGCGCTCAACTCGGCGGTGTTCACCGACGGTAGCTTTGTCTACGTGCCGAAGGGCGTGCGCTGCCCGATGGAGCTGTCCACCTATTTCCGCATCAATGCGCGCAGCACCGGCCAGTTCGAGCGCACGCTGATCATCGCCGACGCCGGCGCGTATGTGAGCTACCTGGAGGGCTGCACCGCGCCGATGCGCGACGAGAACCAGCTGCATGCGGCGGTGGTCGAGCTGGTCGCGCACGACGATGCGCAGATCAAGTATTCCACGGTGCAGAACTGGTACCCGGGCGACGCCGAAGGCCGCGGCGGGATCTACAACTTCGTGACCAAGCGTGGCGCCTGTCGCGGCGCGCGGTCCAAGATTTCCTGGACCCAGGTGGAGACCGGATCGGCGATCACCTGGAAATATCCGTCCTGCGTCCTGCAGGGCGACGACAGCGTCGGCGAGTTCTACTCGGTGGCGGTGACCAACAACCGCCAGCAGGCCGACACCGGCACCAAGATGATCCATATCGGCAAGCGGACCAAGAGCACGATCGTGTCGAAGGGCATCAGCGCGGGGCGATCGAACAACACCTATCGCGGCCTGGTGCGCGTGTTGCCGCAGGCGTCTGCCGCGCGCAACCACACGCAATGCGACAGCCTGCTGATCGGCGATCAGTGTGGGGCGCATACCGTGCCGTACATCGAAAGCCGCAATCCGACCGCGAAGGTGGAGCATGAGGCGACCACGTCGAAGATCGCCGACGATCAGCTGTTCTATTGCCGCCAACGCGGGTTGTCGGAAGAAGACGCGGTGAACCTGATCGTGAATGGCTTCTGCAAGGAAGTGTTGAAGGAACTGCCGATGGAGTTCGCCGTCGAGGCGCAGAAGCTCCTGGCGGTGAGCCTGGAAGGCTCCGTGGGTTAAGGGACGCATTGCATGCTGGAAATTCGCGGCCTTTCCGCCGCCATCGAAGAAAAACCGATCCTGCAGGGCATCGACCTAACGGTGCCGCAGGGTGAGGTGCACGCGATCATGGGGCCGAACGGCTCTGGCAAATCCACGCTCGCCTATGTGCTGTCGGGGCGCGAGGACTATGCGGTGACGGCGGGCTCGGTCACGTTCGACGGCCGCGACCTGTTGGCGATGGCGCCGGAGGAGCGCGCCGTCGCGGGTATCTTCCTGGCGTTCCAGGCTCCGATCGAACTGCCTGGCGTGGGGAATGCGAATTTCCTGCGTACCGCGCTGAACGCGGTGCGGCGTGCGCACGGCGAGCCGGAGCTCGATGCGGTGCAGTTCCTGCGATTGGCTCGTGCCGAGACCAAGCGGCTGGCGATGCCCGAGGACATGCTGCGGCGAAACGTCAATGTCGGCTTCTCCGGCGGCGAGAAGAAGCGCAACGAGGTGCTGCAGATGTCGATCCTGCGGCCGCGGCTGGCGATCCTTGACGAGACCGACAGCGGCCTGGACATCGACGCGCTGAAGATCGTCGCCGACGGGGTGAATGCGCTGCGGGGGCCGGAGTTTTCCGCTCTCGTGATCACGCATCATCAGCGGTTGCTGAATCACCTGGTGCCGAACCGCGTGCACGTGCTGGCGGCCGGCCGCATCGTCCGTTCCGGCGGACCGGAACTGGCGCACGAGCTCGAGGCCAAGGGCTACGCCGGCATGGTCGCGGAGGCGGCATGACGGCGCACCACACTTGTCATTCCCGCGAAGGCGGGAACCCAGGGGCAGTCCCCGCTTTCGCGGGAATGACGACGTGATGGTGTTGCTATGACCGCACTGGCTCATTCCGGCGCCGCAGGCTTCGTCGCGCGCTACGATGCGATGCGCGATCGGCTGCCCGGCGACCTGCGGGCGCGCGATGCCGCCGCCGATGCGTTCCGTCGCGCCGGCCTGCCAGGTGCCACATCGGGACGGCGCGAGGAGGCGTGGAAATATACCGCTCTGCGGCCGGTTGCCGACGCCGCCTTTCAGCAAACGGTGCCGCGCCCGATCAATGACAGCCACCTGCCGCGCATCGAGGCGGCGCGGATCGTGTTCGTTGACGGCGAGTTCCAAGCGGAGCTGTCCGCGCTGCCGACGCAAGTCGCGTTCGCGCGCTTTGCCGATGACGGCAAATTCGGCACGCTCGCACGGCCCGACACCGAGCCGCTCGTCGCGCTGAATACGATGTTGGCGGAGGACGGTGCGCTGCTGTCGGTAGCCGCCGGCGTCGATGCCGGTCTGCTGCTGCTGGTCAACGTCGCGACCGATCGCGCCGCCTGCCATCCCCGCCACGTGATCCGTCTCGCGCACGGCGCACGGCTGACCCTGCTGGAGCTGTCGTGCGGCGACGGCATCTATCTGCACAATCCGGTGTTCGAGGTGCAGGTGGCCGAGGATGCCGTGTTCACGCATGTCCGGCTGCAAAACGAGGCGCCGGCGGCATTCCATCTCTCGACGGTGTATGCCGAGATTGCCGAGCGCGGCACCTATGACAGCTTCGGACTGAACCTTGGAGCGCGTATCGCTCGCACCGAGGCGCATGTCAGGCTGGCCGGTGCGAAAGGCGTTGCACATCTGAACGGCGCGCAGCTGCTTGGTGGCGTGCAGCACGCCGACTTCACCACGGTGGTGCGGCACGATGCGCCCTCCTGCATCTCGCGCCAGACGGTGAAGAACGTGCTTGGCGGCCATTCGCAGGGCGTGTTCCAGGGCCGTATCGAGGTCGCGCGCGCAGCACAGAAGACCGACGGCTATCAGATGAACCAGGCGCTGCTGCTGTCGCCGGATGCCGAGATCGACACCAAGCCGGAGCTGGAGATCTTCGCCGACGATGTGAAGTGCAGCCACGGCGCGACGGTGGGCGAGCTGGATGCGGACCAGTTGTTCTATCTGCGCAGCCGCGGCATTCCGGATGGCGAGGCGCGCTCGATGCTGGTGCGCGCGTTCCTCGCCGAGGCGATGGATCTGGTAGCCCATGAGACGGTACGGGGCGTGCTGGAACACGCCGTTGAGAGCTGGTGGGCGAGGCAGGCCGCATGAACGTCGAGTCGAAATTCCCACTCGGCCGCCCCGCCGTCCTGGATGTCGCGCGCATTCGCGAGGACTTCCCGATTCTGCGCCAGACGATCCGCGGCAAACCGCTGGTGTTTTTGGACAGTGCGGCTTCGGCGCAGAAGCCGCGCGTGGTGATCGACGCGATGCGCGAGGCGATGGAGACGCAGTACGCCAACGTGCATCGCGGCCTGCATTGGATGAGCGAGCGTACCACCGACGCCTACGAGGCGGCGCGCGACGCGGTGGCGGCGTTGTTGAACGCGCGGGATCGGCACGAGGTGGTGTTCACGCGCAATGTCACCGAATCGCTGAACCTGATGGCGCACAGCTATGGCCGCGGCGTGCTGAAGCCTGGCCAGGCGGTGCTGATCTCGGGGATGGAGCACCACTCGAACATCGTGCCCTGGCAGTTGCTGCGCGACGCGCGCGGCATCGAGCTGCGCGTGGCGCCGATCACCGACGCGGGCGAGCTCGACATGGACGGCGTTCGAGGCGCTGCTGGGCGACGGCAAGGTTGGCTTGGTGTCGATGACGCATATGTCGAACGTGCTGGGCACCTACACGCCGGCCGAACGCATCGTGCGGATTGCGCATGCGCACGGCGCCAAGGTGCTGTTCGACGGCGCGCAGGCGGTGGTGCATCGGCGCGTCGATGTGCAGGCGCTGGACTGTGATTTCTACGCGTTTACCGGGCACAAGCTGTATGGGCCGACCGGCATCGGCGTGCTGTGGGGGCGGCGCGAGCTGCTCGATGCGATGCCGCCGTTCCTCGGCGGCGGCGAGATGATCTCGTCGGTGTCGTATGAACATTCCACCTGGGCCGAGGTGCCGCACAAGTTCGAGGCCGGCACGCCGCCGATCCTGGAAGGCATCGGGCTGAAGGCGGCGATCGATTACGTGCAGGCAATCGGCTACGACGCGATCGCCGCGCACGAGACGTCGCTGATCGATCATGCGCTGGCGCGGCTTGGCGCGATCGAGGGCGTGCACATCCTGGGACGGGCGCAGGATCGTGGCGGTGTGGTGTCGTTCGCGCTGGATCGCGCGCATGCGCACGACGTGGCGACGCTGCTCGACCGGCAGGGCATCGCGGTGCGCGCCGGTCATCATTGCGCCGAACCGCTGATGCGCCGGTTCGACCTGGAAAGTACCGCGCGCGCCAGCTTCGCGATCTATACGGCGCACGACGAGATCGACTACCTGGCCGATACGCTCACGCGTGTGCGGGAGTTCTTCAAGTGACCGACACGTTCGACGACCTGCGTGATCTTTACCAGGAAGTGATCCTCGATCACGGCCGCCGCCCGCGCCACGCGCGCCGGCTGGAGAACTTCGACGCCACCGCCAAGGGCGACAACCCGATGTGCGGCGACCGCATCGAGGTGTGGGTGAAATACGCCCCCGACGGCACTATCGCCGACACCAGCTTCGAGGCGCGCGGTTGCGCGATCAGCGTCGCGTCCGCCGACCTGATGGCGGAAACCGTGATCGGCCGCAGCAAGGCCGACACGCACGCGCTGTTCGACGCCTTCCGCGAGATGGCGCGCACCGGCACGTGCCCGCATTGCGATGCCGGTCTGGCCGAACCGCTGGAACGGCTTGAGCCACTGGCCGGCGTGCACGAATATCCGTCGCGGGTGAAGTGTGCGACGCTCGCCTGGCACGCATTGGTCGCCGCATTGGATGGGGGCAAGGAGGCGAGCAGTGAATGACATAAGCCAGACCCACACCGCCTGGACCCCCGACGGCGAAACGGAACCGAAGCCGACCGAGGACGCCATCATCGCCGCGATCGCCGAAGTGTACGATCCGGAAATCCCGGTGAACATCTACGAGCTCGGTCTGATCTACGCGATCGAGATCGCCGACGATGGCGCGGTAAAGGTCGAGATGACACTGACCGCGCCGGCCTGCCCTTCGGCGCAGGAACTGCCCGAGCAGGTACACAACGCCGCCATGTCGGTGCCCGGTGTCACCTCCTGTGACGTGGAGACGGTGTGGGACCCGCCCTGGGACCCGAGCCGGATGACCGAAGAAGCCCGCCTGCAGTTGAACATGTTCTGACCGGCAACGATATCGAGCGAACCATGAGCACTACCACGATCACCCCCCGCAAGACCCGCGCCCTGCCGCCGCTGATGACGCTGACCGATGGTGCGGCGGATCGCCTGCGTTCGCTCTATGCCAAGGGCGAACAGGGCAAGCTGCTGCGCATCGGGGTGAAGACCAAGGGCTGCTCGGGCCTGTCGTACGACATGACCTGGACTGACGAACCTGGGCCGGGCGACGAGGTGGTGAGCGACAAGGGCCTGACGGTGCTGGTCGATCGCAAGGCCAGCCTGTTCCTGATCGGCACGGTGATGGACTACGAGGTTAAGGCGCTGGCGTCGGGCTTCACCTTTACCAATCCGAACGAGAAGGGCCGCTGCGGCTGCGGCGAGAGCTTCCACGTGTGACGGCCCGACAAGGCCCCGGCAATTCCCGGTTGTAGCTGGCCGTCCTAATTTCGCGACTGGACGATTTATATAGACCTACAGCCTGGATGCGTGTAGCCGGAATGATCACGCATCCGAGCGAAGAGGCTATGCCGGTTTACCTGTCGTTCCTGATCTGCGCGCTCTCGGGCGGCGCCTGCCATGTCACCATTCCCGCCGAACGGCCGTTCATGGGCATATCGGCCTGCCAAATGCAGGGCATGTTGATGACCCCGCAGTGGCAGGCACAACACCCAGGTTGGACGGTCAAGCACATACGCTGCTCGGTCGGCAACCGACCGCATGACGAGGAAGGCGCCTGACGCCAATGTGAAGCGGCGGCCCTGATATCGCCGCCTTGCCGCTTCGCTATCAGCGCATGCAGGCGCTGATACCCATAGACTGGCAGGATCTGATCGGACAGGGCGCCGATTGGCTGCAGCGCAACGTGCTGTTGCCGTCACTGCTCGCCCAGGCGATCTGTATTGCCGCTCTGCTTCTATTCACCTGGTGGGCCGCGCCAAGGCTGCAGCGACTGGTGCTGAACCTCGCCGCGCACGATCCGGTCGGTTCGCTGCACCGAATCATTGTGGCGGTCGCCGGGGTCGCGGGGTGGATCGCGCTGCTGTTGTTGTTGTGGTTCGCCCGCCTGGCGTTCAACGGCATGGACCACCGTGCCGATCTGTTGCGGCTCGCGGAAAGCTTGGTGCTGGCCTGGGTGCTGATCAGGCTGAGCTCGATGCTGGTGCGCGACGAGCGTCTCGCGCGGGCTGTGGCCGGCGTCGCCTGGATCATCGCTGCGTTGAACATCGCCGGGCTCATCGCGCCGGTGATTGGGTTGCTGGATGCGATGGCGGTGCCGGTCGGCAACTATCGCCTGAGCGTGCTGCTGCTGCTGAAGGGCGCCATCACGTTGGCGGCACTCATCTGGCTGGCGAACGTGCTGGCCCGACTGGTCGAGCAGCGGCTTCGCCTGTTCACGCCGTTGACGCCGATGATGCAGGTTCTGGCAGCTAAGCTGGTTCGCCTGGGGCTGCTCACGCTGGCGGTGGTCCTGGCACTGGGCTCGATCGGCATCGATCTGACCGCCTTCGCGGTCTTCTCCGGCGCAGTCGGCGTCGGCGTCGGCTTCGGTTTGCAGAAGGTGGTGTCCAATCTGGTCAGCGGCGTGATCCTGTTGCTCGACCGCTCCATCAAGCCGGGCGACGTGATCGAGATCGATGGCACATATGGCTCGGTCGTCACGCTGAATGCGCGCTACGCCTCGGTGCAGACGCGCGACGGGAAGGAGTTCCTGGTGCCGAACGAGGACCTGATCACGCAGCGCGTGACCAACTGGTCATACTCGAGTGACCTGATCCGCCTGCACGTAAAGGTCGGCATTTCCTACGAGTCCGATCCGCATACGGCGATCCGGCTGGCGCTGGAGGCGGCCCGCGAGGTGCCGCGCGTGCTGGCCGAGCCGGCGTCGAACTGCCTGCTGGTGAATTTCGGCGAGAGCACGATCGATCTGGAACTGCGCTGCTGGATCCGCGATCCGGTGAACGGCACGGCGAACGTGCGCAGCGAGGTCATGTTGAACATGTGGGACCTGTACCAGCGACACGGGATCGAACTGCCCGTACCGCAACGCGAGCTGACGTTGCGGAATGCCGAGGCGCTGGCGCATGCGTTCTCGCAGGTCGTTCAGCCGGCCGCGAAGGCGACGACACTTTCCAGGCGCGTCGACCACAGGAACTGATCGATCGGCGTCGCTGCCGTCACACGATAGCCGGCCTGGTGCAGCGATCGTGCGTCGCGCGACAGTGTCGCAGGGTTGCAGCTCACGTAGATGACCACCGGTATGCGTGCTGTGGCGATCTGCGCAACCTGGGCGGCGGCGCCGGCAAACGGCGGATTTAACACGACGGCGGCGAAGCCTTGCACCTCCTTGGCCTGCAACGGCTGACGTGCCAGGTCGCGCTGCCTCACCTCGATGCGGCCGGCGAGGCCGGCATGATTGGCGGCGCTGCGCAGGGCCGATGCCGAAGCCGCATCGCCTTCCCAGGCGGCGACGCGCGTGTGCTTTGCCAGTGCGAAGGTGATGGTGCCGCAGCCGGCGAACAGTTCCGCGACACGCCCCTTGGCGGGAATTGCGGCGAGCGTCGCCGCGACGATGGCGGCCTCAGCCGATGCCGAAGCCTGGAGAAAGGCGCCGGGCGGTGGAGCGATCGCGACCCCGGACAGCGATACCGTCGGTGGACGCAACACCGCGACGGGTTCCGGCTCGTCGCTGCCGCGCGCCCAGGCGATGCGCGGCAGTCGATGTGCGCGGGCGAACCCGGTGAGTGCGATCCGGTCGGCAAGCTGCAGCGGACCGTCAGTGCGCAGCAACACGTCCGGACCGCTGTCGAGCAGATTGGCGATCACCGAGCCTTCGCGGCGAAATGCCTGAAGGCGCGTCAGCAGTGTGCGCAACGGCGGCATCAGCGCAACCAGTTCCCGATGCAGCACCAGGCACGTGGTCAGATCGACGATCTCCGTGCTGCGCTGCCGGTGCAGTCCAAGTGCCACGCCGTTGCGTGTGCGATGTGCGGCCAGGTCCATGCGGCGGCGCTCGCCTGGTCCGATGCGTACCGGCGGCGACAGGGTGGCGTCGGCGAAGCCGGCGCGGCGCAGCGACGTCGCAAGCTGGTCGCATTTGTGCGCGATGTAGTCTTCGTCAGGGCGGTCCTGCAGCGTGCACCCACCACAGGCGCCGAAATGCGGGCAGGAACGATCGCCGGTCAGCCGCCGAATGCCGACAGGCCGGTCTGCGCGCGCCCGAGAATCAGCGCGTGCACGTCGTGCGTGCCCTCATAGGTATTGACCGCCTCGAGGTTCATCACGTGGCGGATCACGTGGTACTCGTCCGCGACGCCGTTGCCGCCATGCATATCGCGCGCCGTCCGCGCGATATCCAGCGCCTTGCCGCAGTTGTTGCGCTTCAGCAGGCTGATCATCTCCGGGGCGGCGTTGTCCTCGTCGATCAGCCGGCCCAGCCGCAGCACCGATTGCAGGCCCAGCGTGATCTCGGTCTGCATGTCGACCAGTTTCTTCTGGATCAGCTGTGTCGCCGCCAGCGGCCGGCCGAACATGATCCGCTGCAGCGTATAGTCGCGCGCCGCCTGCCAGCAGAACTCCGCCGCACCCAGCGAACCCCACGCAATCCCGTAGCGGGCATTGTTCAAACACGAGAACGGCCCACGCAGCCCCTTCACCTTCGGCAGCATGGCGTCCTCGGGCACCGCGACGTTGTCCATCATGATCATGCCGGTGACCGAGGCGCGCAGCGAGAACTTGCCCTCGATCTTCGGCGCGCTCAGCCCCTTCATGCCCTTTTCGAGGATGAACCCGCGGATGTCGCCGGCATCGTCCTTCGCCCACACCACGAACACATCGGCGATCGCCGAGTTGGTGATCCAGGTCTTCGAGCCGTTCAGCAAGTACCCGCCATCCACCCGCTTTGCCCGCGTGCGCATCGAGGACGGATCGGAGCCGGCGTCCGGCTCGGTGAGGCCGAAGCAACCGACCCACTCGCCGCTGCGCAGCTTCGGCAGGTATTTCTCCCGTTGCGCCTCGGAGCCGAAATCCCAGATCGGATACATCACCAGCGAGGACTGCACCGAGAATGCCGAGCGGTAGCCGGAATCAACCCGCTCCACCTCGCGCGCGATCAGTCCGTAGCTGACATAGTTGACACCGGCGCAGCCGTAGCCATCGAGCGTGGCGCCGAGGAACCCCATCTCGCCCATCTCGTTCATGATCTCGCGATGGAACTTTTCGTGCCGATTCGCCTCGATTACGCGCGGGAACAGTTTCTCCTGGCAGTATTCGCGAGCGGCGTCACGGATCGCGCGTTCCTCTTCGGTCAGCTGTTGATCGAGATGCAGCGCATCGTCCCACTGGAACGGCGTGAACTTCATGCTTCGCTGTCTCCGTCGTCGATCCTCGGCTTAGCCATGTTACGCGGGCGCAGCAGCATGAACGCTGGCAGGTCGCTGCCGAACCCCGCGACGGCCGGGCCCAGGTCGTCGTCGCGCCGGCGCGGCTCGCGACGCGGCGCCTCGCGTGGCGGCACCCCCTCCCCAACCCTCCCCCGCTTCGCGGGAGAGGGGGCGATGTTGCTGGACTCCCTCTCCCGCGAAGCGGGGGAGGGTTGGGGAGGGGATGCCGCCACGCGAGGTGCCGCCTTCTCGCGTGCCGGCGTCTTCGCCTTCGGTGGCGCCTTTTCGCGTGCTGGCGCTTTCGGTCGCACCGTGCGACCGCGACGGCGGCGCCCGTCGGTCTCCGACCAATCCACCGGGTCCAGGCCTTCGACATTGAATGGTGGGATCGGGTGACCGATCAGCTTTTCGATCGCCTCGACCGCGGCGCGATCATCCGGCATCGCAATGGTAAAGGCGCGGCCCTCCAGCCCGGCACGTCCGGTCCGGCCGATCCGGTGCACATAATCCTCGGCGTGATGCGGCACGTCGAAGTTGAACACGTGCGACAGTCCGCCGATGTCCAGGCCGCGCGCGGCCACGTCGCTGCACACCAGCAGCCGCAACTCGTTGGCCTTGAACTTTTCCAGTGTGGCGAAGCGCACGGTCTGCGCCATGTCGCCATGCAGTGCGCCGACGTCGAACTTATGCCGCGTCAGCGACTTGTGCAGGATGTCCACGTCGCGCTTACGATTGCAGAAGATAAGCGCGTTCTGCACCTTCTGGGTGCGGATCAGCCGTCGCAGGGCCTCGCGCTTGTCGTGCTCCGCCACCAGCGCCAGGCCCTCGGTGATCGTGGTGGCCACCGAAGCCGGGCGCGACACCGCGATCTCCTTCGGATTGGTCAGGAACGCATCCGCCAAGCGCCGGATCTCGGGAAACAGCGTCGCGCTGAAGAACAGCGTCTGCCGATTGCGCGGGAGCAGCGACACGATACGCTCGACGTCCGGGATGAACCCCATGTCCAGCATCCGGTCCGCTTCGTCGATCACCAGGATCTTTGCGTCCGACAGCAGGATCGAGCCGCGCTCGAACATGTCGATCAGCCGGCCGGGCGTGGCGATCAGCACGTCGACGCCGCGCATCAGCACGTCCTTCTGATCGGTCATGCTCTCGCCGCCGATGATCAGCGCGTGCGTCAGCTTCAGATACTTGCCGTATTGGACGAAGTTCTCCGCCACCTGCAACGCCAGCTCGCGGGTCGGCTCCAGGATCAGGCTGCGCGGCATGCGCGCCCGGGCGCGCGAGCCGGTGAGGATGTCCAGCATCGGCAGGGTGAAGCTCGCGGTCTTCCCGGTGCCGGTCTGCGCCGCGCCCAGCACGTCGCGGCCCATCAGCACGACGGGGATCGCCTGCTCCTGGATCGGTGTCGGGTGGCGGTAGCCCATCTCCGCTATGGCGCGCAGCACCGACTCGGACAGGCCGAGATCGGCAAACAGCGGGCGCGGGGTTTCTTCGCTGATCGGTTCGGCAGGGACGATCGGCGCGTGTTCAGTCGATTCCGCCGGGGCGGTCGTGGTATCGTTCAACTCTGGTCCAGTCGCTGGCTGGTTCCGGCGCTGCGGCGCAACGCCCTCGCGGGGAGCCGCCAGCCCGGCGACATTCCACGCGTAACGAGCGGGGTATCAGGAGTAAATCCGTGAAAGTCAAGTTTATCGCACTGTTGGGTGAAGAGAGCTCGGGCCGCCGTTGGGCCCGGAGCCGAGTGATCTGATGGCCAGTCCGCCCGGCTCGGGCCCGCCCGAGCAAGCCCAGGCCGATCCGCGCGATCCACCGCCCGCCGCCCGCCCACAGTATGCGGCGCGGATCGAGGACTACGCGATGATCGGCGACTGCCACAGCGCCGCGCTGGTCAGCCGCGACGGTTCGATCGACTGGCTGTGCTGGCCTCGCTTCGACAGCCCCGCCTGCTTTGCCGCGCTGGTCGGAACGCCAGACAACGGGCGCTGGCGAATCGCTCCCGGCGAGCCGCCGGTTCGGACCCGACGACACTACCGTCCGGGCACGATGATCCTGGAAACCATCTTCGATACGCAGGAAGGCAGCGTCGCGCTGATCGACTTCATGACCGCCGCCACCGGCAGCTCCATCGGTCGTGCGTATCGTCGAAGGCCGTGTCGGCCAGGTTGCCATGCGGCTCGATCTCGCGCTGCGCTTCGATTATGGCTCCGCCGTGCCGTGGGTGACGCGGCTGCAGCACAACACGGGATTGCGCGCGATTGCCGGGCCCGACGTCGTGGTGCTGCACAGCGACGCACAGCTTGCGCGGCGAGAAGCTCACCACGGTTGGCGAATTCACCGTCGCCGCCGGGCAGCGCGTTGCGTTCACGTTGTCGCACGGCGAGTCGCATCTCGCCGATCCGGTGGCACCGGATGCGGTGGCCGCGCTGGACGAGATCGACGCCGGATGGACGGCCTGGTCCTCGCGCTGTCTGTTCCAAGGCGAGTTGCGCGAACAGGTGGTGCGTTCGCTGCTGACGCTGAAGGCGCTCACCTACCAGCCGACCGGCGGCATCGTCGCGGCCCCCACCACCTCGCTGCCCGAGCTGCCCGGCGGCGAGCGCAACTGGGACTACCGCTACTGCTGGCTGCGCGATGCCACGTTCACGCTGCTCGCGCTGATGCATGCCGGCTATCGCGAGGAGGCGCAGGCCTGGGGTGCCTGGCTGCGGCGCAGTGTCGCCGGCACGCCGGCGCAGATCCAGACGCTGTACGGCCTGGCGGGCGAGCGCTGGCTGATGGAGTGGGAGGTGCCGTGGCTCGCCGGCTACGGCGGAGCGAAGCCGGTGCGCATCGGCAACGCGGCGAGCGCGCAGTTGCAGCTCGACGTGTACGGCGAACTGATGGACGCGCTGTACCAGGAGATGCACCTGGGGCTGGCAAGGCCGAACGCGAGCTGGGGCATCCAGCGTGCACTCGTCACCCATCTTGCAGCGATCTGGGACCAGCCGGACGAAAGCATCTGGGAGGTGCGCGGCGGGCAGCGGCATTTCACCTTTTCGAAGGCGATGGCCTGGGTGGCGATGGATCGTGTGATCCGCGGCGCCGAGGAATTCGGCATGCCGGGAAGGCTCGAGCAGTGGCGCGCGCTGCGCCAGCAGATCCACGACTCGGTCTGTCGCGAAGGCTACAACGCCGAGAAGCAGAGCTTCGTGCAGTACTACGGCGGCGATGCGCTGGATGCGAGTCTGCTGCTGTTGCCGCTGGTGGGGTTCCTGCCGCCGGACGATCCGCGCATCAAGGGCACGGTCGCCGCGATCCAGCGTGAACTGACGGTCGATGGCCTGGTGCTGCGCTATCGCACGCACGAGGGCGTCGATGGGCTGCCGCCCGGCGAGGGCGTGTTCCTTGCCTGTAGCTTCTGGCTCGCCGACAACCTGATCCTGCAGGGCCGCAAACGCGAGGCGCGCGCGCTGTTCGAGCGGCTGCTGGGGCTGTGCAACGACGTCGGGCTGCTGGCCGAGGAATACGATCCGCGCGCGCGCCGGCAGTTGGGTAACTTCCCGCAGGCATTTTCGCACCTGGCGCTGATCAACACTGCGCTGAACCTGCACAACCACGGTCCGGCGCACCGGCGGCGGAACGCTTGACCGCCGACACGGCCTGTTCACATTAGTGACATCTATCTGTCATCGACCACGGGCTATTCCGACCGTCTGCCGTTGGGGGCTGAATGCTCGAACTGGAGAACGTGACGCGCCGCTTCGGCGAGCGGATCGCCGTGGCGGACGCCACGCTCGCGATTCCGCCGGGCCAGATGGTCGGCATCATCGGCCGGTCCGGCGCTGGCAAGTCCACCCTGCTGCGGATGGTGAACCGGCTGATCGAGCCCAGCGAGGGACGTCTCCTGTTCGACGGCCACGACATCACCCGGCTTCGCGGCACGCGCGCTGCATGCCTGGCGTGCGAGCGCGGCGATGATCTTCCAGCAATTCAACCTGGTCCCGCGACTTGACGTGCTGACCAATGTGCTGGCGGGGCGGCTGAACCGTATCCCGACGGCCCGCGCGCTGCTCAAGCTGTTCACCGCGCGCGAACGTGCGCTGGCCATCCGCGCGCTCGATCGGCTCGGCATCGCCGATCTCGCACTGAACCGTGCGGATGCGCTGTCGGGCGGGCAGCAGCAACGGGTGGCGATCGCGCGTGCGCTGATGCAGGAGCCGCGCC
Source organism: uncultured Alphaproteobacteria bacterium (assembly GCA_963819855.1). Lineage (GTDB taxonomy): Bacteria > Pseudomonadota > Alphaproteobacteria > Acetobacterales > Acetobacteraceae > JAMXLO01. Next base: position 229,478 of record CAWFYC010000020.1, on the reverse strand, counting down.
TGCTGCTCGCCGATGAGCCGATCGCCTCGCTCGATCCGATGAACGCCAAGCTGGTGATGGACGCGCTGCGCGACATCAACCGGCGCGACGGCATCATGGTGCTGTGCAACCTACACACGCTCGACACCGCACGGGCCTATTGCGATCGGATCGTCGGCATGGCGCAGGGGCGCATCGTGTTCGATGGGTTGCCCGAGACTTTGGACGAAGCGGCAGTTCGAGCGATCTACGGAACGGCTGATCACGCGCTCGACGAGAGCATCACCTCGACCAGCATCGCCATTTCGGACGCGCTGCCGGCCTTCGCGCGCGCCTGAACCATATCCGCAACGGGGGAGATATCAGCATGCTTCGCAGATTTGCCTGGCCGCGATCGCCGCGGCTGCTCGGATTTGGCCTTGCTGGTGCGCACGCCGATGACAAGCTCAAGGAATTCCGCATCGGCATTCTGGGCGGCGAGAACACGCAGGATCGGCTGGCGCGCTATGACAAGTTCCAGGCAGCTGCTGTCGCAGTATCTCGGCATGCCGGTGAAGCTGTTCCCTGCGGCCGACTATGCCGGTGTGATGCAGGGCATTGCCGCCGGCCAGTTGGAGGCCGCGGAATTCGGCGCATCCGGCTTTGCCGGCGCCTGGCTCGACTGCAAATGCATCGAACCGGTAGTGGTGCCGACCGAGAAGGATGGGTCCACCTACTATTATTCGGTGATGGTCGTGCGCGCCGATTCCGGCATCAAGTCGCTGGAGGACATGAAGGGGCATTCGCTCGCCTGGGCCGATCCGAATTCCACCTCGGGCTATCTGATCCCGAGTGCCACGCTGAAGACGAAGGGCATCAAGCTGGACGACGGTGCGTATTTCTCCAAGACCGGCTTCTCCGGCGGACATGAGCAGGGCGTGGTGGCGGTGCTGAACAAGCAGTACGACGGAGCAGTGACCTGGACCTCGGGCCAAGGTGAGAAGTCGGAGGGCTACACACGCGGCAACATCCGCTCGATGGTCGACAAGGGGATGCTGAAGATGTCGGACATCAACATCATCTGGCAGTCAGGCAAGATCCCCAACGGTCCGTGGGCGGTGCGGAGCGCGTTGCCCGAGGAGCTGAAGAAGAAGTTCGCGGCGTTCATGCTCGACCTGCCGAAGTCGCATCGGCCGATCTACGACGATGTCGAGATGGGCTCCGGTGTCGGCTATGCGCCGGCGACCATGGACCTGTACCACGACATCATCGAACTGCGGCTGGCCGAGCAGCGGGCGAACCGATCCTAGTGTTATTGCGAGGAGCGAAGCGACGAAGCAATCTTGTGCGGAGTGCGCACTTAGCCCGACACTGCTTCGCTTCGCTCGCAATGACAGCTTTCCCTCGAGCAGCTACTGGTGAGTGACGCAATCCAGCATCCCGCATATCGCGCCTTCGCGGCGCGCTACGCGGAACTGCGTCGCGCCCGACGCAGCGAGACACTGCTGGCAATCGTCATCGTCGGTCTGCTGATCCTGGTCTCGATCGTCGATACCGAGTTCTATCCCGCGCGTATCATCGCCGGGGTGCCGCGGATCGGCGAGTACTTCGGCAAGCTGTTCAGCGTGGTGCCCGAACGTGGCGCCGACCCGGTGCCGGTGCTGGCGCTGGCGCACCTGCTCGGCGGGGTGAAGGAGCCGCAGTCGATCGCCTACTGGTTCTATCGCGTCGGCACCTACGCCACGCTGCTGTGGCAGACCATCCAGATGGCGGTGCTGGCCACCGTGATGGGCTTCACCGGCGCCTTCGTGCTGTCGTTCCCTGCCGCGCGCAATCTGGTGCGCAATCGGCCGGTGCTGTGGATCACCCGCCGATTGCTCGAAGTGGCACGCTCGATCCCGCAGGTGGTGCTGGCTTTCATCTTCGTCTGGCCGTTCGGCATCGGCCCGCTTGCTGGCATCCTGGCGATCGGCATCCATTCCGCCGGCGCACTGGGAAAACTGTTCTCCGAGGTCAACGAGAATGCCGACATGCGACCGGTGGAAGGCATGCGCGCCGCCGGCGGCAACTGGGTGGAGGCGGTGCGCTACGGCATGGTGCCGCAGGTGTTGCCGGGATTCCTCAGCTACGCCCTGCTGCGCTTCGAGATCAACGTGCGTTCATCGACCATCATCGGCTTCGTCGGCGCCGGCGGCATCGGCCAGGAATTCAAGCGGGTTATCGGCTTCAACATCTACGAGGAGGTGAGCGCAATCGCCATCCTGATCCTGATCATCGTCATGCTGATCGACCTCGCCTCGGAACGCATCCGCGCGCGGGTGATCGGCAACCTGACGGCACGATGAGCGACGCGATCCGTCATGCCGATATCACCGACGCGGACATCGGCGCCGCACGTGCGCGCTTGCCGCGCGCCTTCGCCCTGCCGTGGCAGGAGCGCGCCATTCGCGCGGCACTGGCGATCGCGGTCGTGGCCTGGCTGGGCTACCTGCACTGGCTGTTCGACTTCGCCAAGATATTTTCCGGCCTCGATCGGCTGTGGGTGATCCTCGGCCTGATGGTGGACTGGTCCCGCTTCGCGAGCTGGGACCATGCCGAGATCCTGAAGTCGATGGCGGAAACCGTGGCAATGGCGTTCCTGGGCACGCTGCTTGCGTCGGTTGTCGCACTGCCGCTCGGATTCCTGGGCGCACGCAACGTGATCCCGAGCCGCGTGTTCCGCTTCCTGACGCGCCGCGTGTTCGACGTGTTCCGCGGGCTGGATCAGCTCATCTGGGCACTGGTGTTCGTGCGGGCGATGGGGCTGGGGCCGATCGCCGGTATCCTGGCGATCTTCGTCTCCGATACCGGCGTGCTGGCGAAGCTGTATTCCGAGGCGATCGAGAATGCGGAGCGGGGACAGATCGACGGCATCCGCGCCACCGGGGCGGAGGGGCTGATGACGCTGCGCCTTGGCGTGCTGCCGCAGGTGCTGCCGGTCATGCTGAGCCAGGCGCTGTATCAGTTGGAGTCCAATTCGCGCGAGGCGACGATATTGGGGCTTGTTGGCGCAGGCGGGATTGGGCTGCGGCTGTCGGAGCGCATCCAGATCAATGCGTGGGATCAGGTGGCGTACATCATCGTGCTGATCCTGATCACCGTAGCGGCGATCGATTTCATTTCCAAGCGCATCCGCACGCGGCTGATCGTGGGACGTTGAGCCAGGAAAACTGGCGGCCGGTGCGTCGCGGGTAGAGCCGGTGATCTGGACGCGACAGGTTTTCGACACGGAGTTGCACGGAGTTTCCTCAGAGTTGCACGGAGACATCGATAATTTGTGCTTCGTGCGGAGCCCGTTGTCTGCAGGATACGACCTGGCGCGAAGCCCCACTGGACACTGCTCCGTGAAACTCCGGTGCGCCCCGAATGGCGCGATCACCTTGTGGGTGGAAGTCCCACCCGGGCAATGGTCGGTTGGCCCGGTAGCTGGCAGGCGGCGTGGAAGGGTGACCGTCCCCGTCGGAGCCCTGCGACAAAGGCCGCTTCTGGCGGTCGAGCGAATCGACGGGCCGTAACGTGTGTGAAGCCCGAGCAGGCCTCGAAAGGGAAGTCATGGACGCCGACCCGCCCGGAGTTCGGGGAAGGCAGCACGGACCGGGGAAGCAGCCGACACATGCACCTGGACTGGTCCATCGGGGTAATGGGCACGGCACGCCGAGACAGGGGATCGCGCAAGCGGGGGAGATCCGCGCGTGACGAGGGTAGCGGCCTCAACAGTGCTGCAAGGCATTGGTCTGCGCGGAAGTCGGACAGGGTCGTAGTACCGTCGAAGCCGGGTAATTCCGGTGGAGGAAAGGGCCCTGACTTCTGGTACGTTTTCGAAGCGAATGAGGTGAGGTGATTGGCGATGAGCCTGCAAACACCAGATGCGATCCGGACCTTGCAGAGGAAACTCTATGTCAAGGCGAAGGCTGAGCCGGGGTTCCGGTTCTACATCCTCTACGACAAGGTCTGGCGGGCTGACATCCTCTCCCATGCCTACGACCTGGCGCGCGCCAACAAGGGTGCGCCAGGAGTGGACGAGGTCACGTTCGAGCAGATCGAGGCGGCGGGGCTGGAGGACTGGCTGACCTGGCTGGGCGAAGAATTACGAACGAAGACATATCGGAGCCAACCAGTACGGCGGGTGATGATCCCGAAGCCCGGCGGTGGTGAGCGGCCTCTTGGTATCCCGACGATCCGGGACCGGGTGGTGCAATCTGCTGCCAAACTGGTGCTGGAACCGATATTCGAGGCTGACCTGGACCCCGCCGCCCACGGCTATCGGCCAAAGCGCGGCGCGGGCCAGGCGATCTGGGCGGTGTTGACCCTGCTTCGGCAAGGCTACACCGATGTGGTCGATGCCGACCTGAGCAAGTATTTCGATACCATCCCACACGATGAACTGATGCAATCGTTGGCCCGCCGCATCGTCGATCCCGACATGCTGCGGCTGATCAAGCAGTGGCTCAGAGCGCCGGTCGAAACGACCGACGGAGATGGTCGGAAGCGCATGGCGGGGGGAAAGGCCAGCAGACGGGGCGTTCCGCAAGGCGGCGTCATCAGTCCGCTGATCGCCAACCTCTACATGAACCGGTTCTTGAAATACTGGCGCCAGACCGGCAGAGGCGAGGCCTGGAAAGCGCATGTCATCAACTACGCCGATGACTTCGTCATCCTCAGCCGCGGTCACGCGGAAGAGGCGCTGGCGTGGACGGATCGCACGATGACGCGCCTTGGGCTGAGCCTGAACCGCACCAAGACCCGGCTGTGCGCGGCACGGACGGAGCGGTTCGACTTCCTGGGGTACAGCTTCGGGCTGCACCGCATCCGACAGGACGGGCGCCGCTACATCGGCGCCAGCCCATCGGATAAAAGCGTGCAGCGTCTGAAAGATAAGGTGGGCGCCATCCTGGTGCCGGGCAACATGGGACGATGGGACGACGTGCGTGCGCAACTGACCCGCCTGTTGCGGGGATGGTGCGGCTACTTCAGCCCAGGGTCGCATTACGTCACGGACCGGGCGGTCGAGGCGCACATCTATGATCGCGTACGCAACTTCCTCGTCCGGCGCCACAAGATGCCGCCGCGAAGCATCGGGCCGTTCACAATGGCAGCAGTGTTTGGCACGCTTGGGGTGCCGAGGCTGCGTCAGTGTCGGCGGCGAAGCGTCCTGTCGTGAGCCTGTCGTGAAGCCAGTCGGAAAGCCGGATGCGGGAAATCCGCACGTCCGGTTTGATGAGCGGGGAGGGGAAACGGGCCGCGCAAGCGACACCGCGCCCTTCCTCGACTCTACTGGGAACTCTGTGCAACTCCGTGTCGAAACTTGCCGCGCGCCTCACCGCCTTGGCGATGTGGTAGAGAATGTCGACCCGCGACCTGGCCACGTCGAAAACTCTAAATCGGGGCGACACGAATGTGCCTGCGCTGGCAAACCTGGATCAAGCTCGCGGCAGCGCTCGTCAGCCTGTGGATGCGGGCCGCATTCCCGATCCACGCAATAGCAGACGCAGGCTTCGACGATGGCCTGTTCCTGGCCATGGCGCGAAACCTTGGCAGCGGTCACTGGTTTGGCCCGTTCGACAAGCTGACGCTCGCCAAAGGTCCGTTCTATCCGGCATTCATCCTGTTCGCCTTCGCGCTACACATTCCGCTCAAGATCGCGGAACACGGCGCCTACCTGCTGGCGTCGCTGGTTGTTTGTCGAGTGGTGCAACGTTCGACCCCGCATCGCCCGCAGGCGACGCTGATCGGCACGGTATTGTTCTGCCTGCTCTGCTTCAACCCGGTGCTCTGGAATTCCGAGCTGCAGCGAGTGATCCGCGAAGGGCTGTATATCAGTTTGACGCTCGCGAGCATCGGAGTCGCGGTCGCAATCAGTGTGCCCGCGCCAGGCACGACCATACGCCGCACCGTGGTGCTCGGCTGCGGATTGGGCTTGCTGGGCGGCGCCTTCTGGCTGACCCGCGAGGAAGGCATCTGGCTTGCTCCGAGTCTTCTCTCGATCGGGGCGCTCGGGCTGTTCGGGCGGCGTCGCCGATGGCGGGAAACCCTGATCGGCCTGTTGCCGTGGGCCGGCGCCGCGCTGGCGATGATGCTGGTGATATCGACGACCGCCACGACCAATTGGCTCGCTTACGGCGTATTTGAAACCAATGAGTTCAAATCGGACGCGTTCCGCCGAGCCTACGGCGCGATCGCTCGCATCGAGCCCGATGATTGGCAGCGCTACATCGTGTTCCCGGCGGATGCCCGTGCGCGCGCCTATGCGGTGAGCGCTGCGGCGCGGGAGTTGCGCCCGACGTTGGATGGGCCGGTCGGTGAGGCGTGGCGACAGGGCCCATGCGCGCAATTCCACATCTCGCCATGCACCGGCACCCATGCCGGGTGGTTCATGTGGGCACTGCGCGACGCCGTGGCGCAGGCCGGGCACTATACCACCGCACCCGGAGCGGCGGCATTCTACAACGAACTGGCAACCGAGCTGAATCGCGCCTGTGACGAGGGGCAGCTACCGTGCCTGCCGCCACGTGCGACACTGATGCCGCCGTTCCGGTATCAATACGTGCTGGATACATTGCGAGAGATTCCGGCGCTGCTCGGGATCGTGTTCGGAATGGGTGCGGGCAACGTCGGGACCGAACCCAGCATCGGATCGCCTCAAGCGCTGCAAGCGGTGTCGGAAGTTGTCGGCCCGGTCGCTCCGGCCAGCGGTGCGTCGCTCGTCTTGCACGGTTGGGCGGCAACGGCAGCGGGCGCTCCAGTGCTCCGGATCAGTCGCGAGGACGGAGCGGAGACCAGCTTCACGCTCACGTCCGGTCCGGCGCCGGATGTCCGCGCCGCGCACCCTGACAAGCAATCCATCCGGTTCGATATCACGACAGAGTGCCCGCCGGTAGCCTGCGTTCTGATCATCGGCAGTGAGCACCAGGCAGACGTTACGACAAGGTTGTCGGACCTTTTGCCCGGCACAGTCCTGGATCGACCCGACGCAGTGCTATTTCTGGACCGGGTTGCGCTTCACAACCCCCTTGGACAGCGCCTGAACGCGATTCAAGTTCGGCTGGCGACCGGCATTGCGTACGCATATTCGCGGCTATTCCCCTTGCTCGGTGGATTGGCCGGCATTGGACTGTTGGGTTCGCTGCTGGTTTGGCGCAGCTATGCGGACAATCTTGCCTGTCTCGCTCTTGCCGTCGGATGCGCCGTCGCTGTCGCTAGTCGGGTGGTCCTGCTGGCCTATCTGGAAGTGACTTCGATTCCGTCTGCGAATCTGCTGTACGCATCCCCGGCCTCGGCGCCGGCGATCGTGTTCACGGTGCTCGGTCTATGGCTCGGCATAGCGCTGTTGCCCAGGAAGCGACGCGCATGAGAGTTGGCGCACACGCGTCGCCGTAGGATGACGCCAGGAAAACTGGGGATGATTTTGAACATGACTGATCCACTCGCTGCCTTGCGCCACCTTCCGCGACTGCGGCTGGCTCATCTACCGACAGTCTTGGAGCCGATGCCGCGGCTTGGTGCGTTGCTGGGTATCGCCGCTTTGTACGTCAAGCGCGATGATTGCACTGGCCTTGGCCTGGGTGGCAACAAAATCCGCAAGCTCGAGTTCAATCTGGCCGCAGCACAGGACGTGGGCGCAGACGTCATCGTCTGCGGCGGCGTCGTCCAGTCCAACGCTGCCCGCCAGGTTGCGGCGTCCTGCGCCAAACTCGGACTGGAGTGTCATCTTGGCATTATGCGCGGGCGCCTTGCTGCGACCGAGCCGGGATACCGGCACACGGGCAATATCCTGCTGGATCGTCTGTATGGTGCAGTGATTCACGACATTCCCTGGGATGAAGATCGCAACCGGCGCCTGCGCGCGATTGCGGACGACCTCACGGCTGCCGGTCGGCATGTTTACTTTGTGCCCTACGGGGCTTCGGATGCGCTCGGTGCAATGGGCTATGCCCTTGCGGCCGAGGAGATCGTCGGGGATTTGCCCGACGTCGCCTGGATCGTGCATGCGAGCGGTAGTGCAGGCACACAGGCCGGCCTTCTGGCCGGGCTGCTCGCAATGGACCATCCGGCGCGGGTGGTGGGCGTCGAGGTAGACGCACAGGCAGCCCGGGTTCGGGCCGACGTGTGCCGGGTCGGACGCGAAGCTGCCGCCATGCTCGGCTGCACAGCAAAGTGGGACGATAGCCTCGTCAAGGTGGTCGGGCGCTGGAGCGGTCCCGCCTACGGCGTAGCGGACGCGACAACGGAGGAGGCGATCGGCCTCGCCGCCCAATTGGAAGGATTGGCTTTGGACCCGGTGTACTCGGGCAAGGGAATGGCGGGTCTCATCGGACTTGCCCGAGAGGGGTTGTTTGCCGCCGGCGAGCCTGTCCTATGGATCCACACCGGCGGAATCCCAGGCATCTTCGCCTACCCCGAAACGATGGCTCGCGCTTCAAAGCAACTGCGTTCAGCGTAGCGGAGCCATCTGCTCTTCATTCCGCTGCGCCACCGCCGCCTCGCATGGCTGTGAACCGCGTCACAGCGCGCAGCGGACGAGCTTGCTAACCTTATTACGCCCGCCCAACCGTCGAGGGGTGCATCGGAAAGGGGGATGAAATGGACATCGTGCGTGGATATGAAGAGTTCGTCATCGTAAGGGCTCCCAGGCTGCCGTCGGTCCTACGGCGCCAGCTTCTTATAGGTGGCTCCGCTGTTTTGGCGGCGACCGCATTCGGGCCACTCCCGGCGGCGGCCGTCGACTTCAACACGATCGTTGGCGGGATCAACGCCGCAGTCGGGGTGATAACCAATCTGGATTCGCTTGCCGGAAAGATCTGGCCGAAGGTCCAGAATTTCTTCGGGAGCGCGGGCTCCCAGGTATCGCAGCAAACTACCGGCAGGATAGCCGACCAGATAGGCGATATTCTCAGCGAACCGAAGTGCTCGGCTGTATCAATCACACACAACCGAACTCCCCAAGGGCAGACTGGCAACCTGATCCATGCGGTTGATCAGCAATTCCCGCAGGAATACGTCAATTGGTGTACGTGTCATGCGCAGTTTTATGCGGCGACCGCCGATTGGCTTCACCAGCAGGCACAGTTTGCACAGCAGCGAGGAGACTTCGCCACGGCTCAGAACCTGGTTGCGAAGGCTGCGGCCGACGAACGCGTCGCAAAGCAGTGGCTGGCCAAACTGACGCCGGCGCAATACGCGCCGGTACAGGTGCAACTTCCTCCCGGGAAGGTGGCGCTTACTCCTGTCGAAACCCATCCTAACGTCACTGCGCAGTTGGACGAAGGCGACTACTACGTCACGCATGCTGCGACGGTGATCGACAGAGACTCGCAGACGACTTTCGTCTGAGCGACCCGCTGCTTATCCATGTGGGCGGCATGACCCGATAGCCGGCCATGCCGCGCACCATCACTCCGCCGGCACCACGATCGGCGGCCGCTTGCCGGCCAGCCGCTCCAGCGCCAGATAAACCACTGGCGTGGTATACAGCGTCAGCATCTGCGACACGATCAGTCCGCCGATAATCGAAATGCCCAGCGGTCGCCGCAGTTCCGCGCCGGTGCCGAACGCCAGCGCCAACGGCACCGCGCCGAGCAGTGCCGCCAGCGTCGTCATCATGATCGGGCGGAACCGTTCCAGGCACGCCTCGTGGATTGCCCGTTCCGGCGACAGGCCGCGCTGGCGTTCGGCCTCCAGTGCGAAATCCACCAGCATGATGGCGTTCTTCTTGACGATGCCCATCAGCAGGATGATGCCGATCATCCCCATGATCGACAGGTCGTTGCCGGTGATCAGCAACGCCAGCAGCGCGCCGATGCCGGCCGAGGGCAGCGTGGAAATGATCGTCAGCGGATGTAGCAGGCTCTCGTACAGCACGCCCAGCACGATGTAGATCGAGATCAGCGCGGCGGCGATCAGCAGCGGCTGGGTGGCGAGCGACTGTTGCAGGAACCGCGCGTTGCCGGCGAATTCGGTGTGCACGTCCTCCGGCATGCGCAGTTCGCGGGCGGCGTTGTCCACCGCGTTCTCGGCATCGCCAAGCGCCAGGCCGGGCGCCAGGTTGAAACTGAGCGTGGCGGCGGGGAACTGTCCCTGATGCCGCACCGCCAATGGCGCGGTGCCGCGTTCGAAATGCGCCACCGCGGAGAGTGGCACCTGCTTGCCGCCGGCTGCGCCGACATAGATGCGCTCGAGCAGCGACGGATCTGTTTGCAGCTTCGGATCGATCTCCAGCACCACCTTGTACTGGTTGCGCGCCGCATAGATGGTCGAGATTTGCCGCTGCGAATAGGCGTTGTTCAGCGCGTTGTCGATCGCGGTGGTGTTGATGCCGAGCCGCGCGGCGGCATCGCGGTCGATCACCACGTTCACCTGCGGACCGGCGCGATCCTGATCGGAGGTCACATCGACGATGCCCGGCGTGGTCCGCAGCTTATCTTCCAGCGCCAGCGCCCAGCGGCGCAGTGCGTTGATGTCCTGGGTGATGAGCGCGTACTGAAACTGCGCGCCGCCCTGGCGTCCGCCGCCACGCAGGTCCTGCGCCGAGAACAACGTGGTCTGCACGCCGGCAACCTGTTCGAGCGGTCCGCGCAGGCGCGCGATCACCGCCTCGGACGATAGACCGCGTTCGGCCAACGGCTTCAGGCTCACGGTGAGACTGCCGCGGTTGATCGAGCTCCAGCCGTTCGACACGCCCACGGTGGAGCCAACACTGGCCACCGCGGGGTCGCTCAGGATCACGTCCACGGCCGCGCGCTGACGATCCTCCATCGCCTGGAACGACACATCGGGGGAGGCGAGGGTGGAGCCGATCAGGATGCCGGTGTCCTGCAACGGCAAAAAACCCTTCGGCAGCACCGTGTACAGGCGAACCGTCAGCACGACGGTGGCGAGCGTCACCAGCAGCATGAACACGCGATGCTCCAGCGCCCAGCCGAGAGTGACCGCGTAGAAGCGCTGCATGGCGACGAAGCCGCGTTCCAGCGCACGGTCGAGCCGTGCGGCGATCCGGTTGCGCGGCGGAGCGTAGGTGTCGCCGCGCATGTACTGGCCGCAGATCATCGGCGTCAGCGTCAGCGACACCACGGCGGAGACGGCGATCGCCATGGTCAGCGTGACGGCGAACTCATGGAACAGCCGTCCCATGATCCCACCCATGAAGATCAGCGGAATGAACACTGCGACCAGCGAGATGCTGATCGACATCACGGTGAAGCCGATCTGCCGCGCGCCGATCAGCGCGGCGCGCAGTGGATCGACGCCGCGTTCGCGGTGGCGCACGATGTTCTCGATCATCACGATCGCATCGTCGACCACGAACCCCACCGATATGGTCAGTGCCATCAGCGAGAAGTTGTCGAGCATGTAGCCCATGAACCACATGCCTGCGAGCGTGCCGCAGATCGACAGCGGCACGGTGACCGCGGCGGCGATCGTCGGCAGCAGCCGGCGCATGAACACGAACACCACCATCAGCACCAGCGCGATGGTGATCAACATGGTGTACTGCACGTCGGCGACGGAGGCGCGGATCGTCGTGGTGCGGTCGGCGATGATGGTGACTTTGATGTTGGCGGGTAGCCATTCCATCAGCTGCGGCAGCAACTGGTGGATGCGGTTCACCGTGTCGATGACGTTGGCGCCAGCTTCCTTGGTGATCTGGAGCAGGATCGCCGGCTGCTTGCCATTCCAGGCGGCGAGGCGCGAATTGGCGACGCCGTCGATCACCGTTGCCACGTCGGACAGGCGCAGGATCGCGCCATTGCCGGCCTTCAGCACCAGCGGCGCGTAGTCCGACGCCTGCGAGATCTGTCCATTGATGCCGATCGATTCGGCGCGGTCAGGTCCCTGGAACGCGCCGGTCGGTTGCAGCACGTTGGTTCCCTTGATCGCATTCAGCACGTCCTGGCCGGCGAGGCCCGCGGCGGCGAGCCGCACGGGATCGAGCCGCACCCGCACCGCCGGCTTCTCCGCGCCGTTCACAGTGACCTGCGAGACGCCTTCCGCCTGCGATAGCCGTTGCGCCAGGATGGTGTCGGCGGCGTCGTAGATCTGTGCCGTGGTCAGCGTGTCGGAAGACAGCGCCAACGCCATGATCGGCGCGTCGGCCGGGTTGAACTTGCGGTAATAGGGGCGGGTGGGAAGGTCGGACGGCAGATCGGTGATCGCCGCGTTGATCGCGGCCTGCACGTCGCGTGCCGCACCGTTGATGTCGCGGTCGATGTCGAACTGCACCACCACGGAGGAGTTGCCGATCGAGCTGGTGGAGGTGATCTCGGTGACGCCGGAAATTTCGCCAAGCCGCCGCTCCAATGGTGCGGCGACCGAGTTCGCCATGGTCTCGGGGTCGGCGCCCGGACGTGCGGCGATCACAACGATGGTGGGGATGTCGATGCTTGGCAGCGCCGAGATCGGCAGGAAGCGGTAGGCGACGATGCCCGAGAGCAGCAATGCCGATCGCCAGCAGGATGGTGGCGACCGGGCGGCGGATGAAGGGTTCGGAAAAGCCCATGGCTTAGCCGCACCGGCCTGTCGGCCGCACCTGACGGAATGAAACTGGTCGCCGACGGTCCCCATCGTCATTCCCGCGCAAGCGGGAACTCAGAGTGCGGACCGTTCGGTTGCTCTGGGGCCCCGCTTTTGCGGGGATGACAACTGGGGGCGGTTTCCTCGCAATGACCGTCAAGGCGGACATCACTCGGCCGGCTCCATCTGCGCACTGCCGCGCGAGAGCCGCAGCCGCAGCCGCTCGAACGCGAGATAGATCGCCGGCGTGGTGTACAGTGTCAGGAACTGGCTCAGCAGCAGTCCGCCGATGATGGTGATACCGAGCGGCGAGCGCAGCTCGGATCCCGCGCCGCGCTCCAGGATCAGCGGCAATGCACCCGAGCAGCGCCGCCATCGTGGTCATCATGATCGGGCGGAAGCGCAGCAGGCAGGCCTCGCGGATCGCGGCCTCGGGCGTAATGTCGCGCGTGCGCTCCGCCTCGATCGCGAAGTCCACCATCATGATCGCATTCTTCTTCACGATGCCCATCAGCAGCACGATGCCGACCAGTGCGACCAGCGACAGATCGGTGCCGGTCAGCATCAGCGCCAGCAGCGCGCCGATGCCGGCCGACGGCAGCGTGGACAGAATGGTGATCGGATGGATCCAGCTTTCGTACAGCACGCCGAGTACGATGTAGATCACCACCACTGCGGCCAGGATCAGCCACGGTTCGGCGGCCAGCGATTTCTGGAACTCGGCTGCATCACCGGAATAGCTGCCGGAGATCGTCTCCGGCATGCCGATCGCCTGTTGCGCCGCGGCGATCGCCTGCACCGCATCGCCCAGTGAATAGCCTGGCGCCAGATCGAAGCTCAGCGTGACCGAGGGGAACTGTTCCTGGTGGGTGACCACCAGGGGCGCCACCGTCCGTGTGATTGTCGCGACGCCGTTCAGCGGCACCTGTGTGTCGCCGGTACCCGGCACGCGCAACAGGCCCAGGGTGTTGGGGTCGGCCTGCCAGGACTGATCGGCCTCCAGCACGACGCGGTACTGATTGGACTGGCCGAAGATGGTGGAGATCTGCCGCTGGCCGAACGCGTCGTACAGCGTGTCCTCGATCGCCTGGATCGACACGCCGAGCCGCATCGCCGCATCGCGGTCGACGTTGATGTAGGTGCGGAAGCCGTCGTTCTGCTGGTCGGTGGCGACGTTCGTCAGCGCGGGATCGGCAGCGAGCCTGTACAGCAGCTTCGGCCCCCACAGCGCGAGTTCGGCCGGATCGGTGTCCATTAGCGTGTACTGGAACTGCGTGCGGCTGATGCGCGTGCCGATCTGGATGTCCTGCACCGGCTGGAAGAACGCGGTGATGCCGGGAATGCCGGCGATCGCCCGCTGCATGCGCGCGATCACCATCCGCGCCGAATCACGCTGGCTGATCGGCTTCAGCGCGATGGTCAGCCGTCCGGTGTTGGGGGTGGCGTTGATGGTGCCGGCACCGACGAAGGACACCACGCCGGTCACCGCCGGATCGCGTTCGACGATCTGCGCGACCTGGGTCTGCAGCGCGACGAGATGGGGGATCGAAGAGCTCTGCGCTGCCTCGGTGACGGCGACCAGGACACCGGTGTCCTGCTGCGGCAAGAAACCCTTCGGCACCAACATGTAAAGCCCGATCGTGCCCACCAGCGTGCTGACGCCGATCAGCAGCACCAGCGTCTGGCGGCCGAACGTCCAGTCCAGGCTGCGGCGATAACCGGCGAGCAGCGCGTTGAAGCCGGCCTCGCTGACGCGGGCGATGCGTCCGGGACGTTGGTCGTTCGCGGCGCGCAGGATGCGGCCGCACATCATCGGCGTCAGCGTCAGCGAGATCACCGCCGACATCACCACGGCAACCGACAGGGTAACGGAGAACTCCTGGAACAATCGTCCCACCACGCCGCCCATGAACAGCAGCGGGATGAACACCGCGATCAGCGACACGGTCAGCGACACGATGGTGAAGCCGATCTGCGCCGCGCCGCGATAGGCGGCGGCGAGCGGGTGCATGCCCTGCTCGATGTAGCGGACGATGTTCTCGATCATCACGATCGCATCGTCGACCACGAAGCCGGTGGCGATGGTCAGCGCCATCAGCGACAGGTTGTCGAGCGCGTAGCCCAACTGCTGCATCACGCCGAACGTGCCGATCAGCGACAATGGCAGGGCGATCGCCGGGATGAAGGTGGCGCGCGGTGAACGCAGGAACAGGAAGATCACCGCCACCACCAGGATCACCGCCATGATCAGCGTGACCTGCACGTCCCGCACCGAGGCGCGGATGGTTTCGGTGCGGTCGCTGACGATGGTGAGTTTGATCGCAGACGGGATGGCGCTTTGCAGCCGCGGCAGCGCGGCCTTCACCAGTTGCACCGTCTGCACGATGTTGGCGCCCGGCTGTCGTTGGATGTCGAGCACTGCCGCGGGCTGGTCCTTGAACCACGCCGCGACGCGGTCGTTCTCTACCCCGTTGACCACGCTGCCGATGTCGGACAGACGAACCGGCGCGCCGTTGCGCCAGGCGATCACCAGGTTCTGGTAGGCGGCGGCATCAACCAGCTGGTCGTTGGCGCCGAGGGCGAAGGCAAGGCGCGGGCCGTCGAAGCCGCCCTTGGCCCCGTTCACATTGGCGTTGGCGACGGCGGTGCGCACGTCCTCCATCGCCAGTCCGTACGCGGCGAGGCGGGCGGGATCGACGCGCACCCGCACCGCGGGGCGCAGGCCGCCCTGCACGGTGACGCGGCCGACGCCGTCGATTTCGGACAGTTTCGGTTGCAACAACGTGTCGGCGGCGTCGCTGACCTGGTCGATCGGCAGGGCGTCGGAGGTCAGCGCCAGCGTCAGGATCGGCGCGTCGGCCGGGTTCACCTTGGCGTAGACCGGCGGGTAGGGAAGGTTGGCGGGCAGCGTACCCGCGGCGGCGTTGATCGCGGCCTGTACGTCCTGCGCGGCGGAATCCATGGTGCGGTTGAGGTTGAACTGCAGCGTGATCTGGCTGGTGCCCTCGGAGCTTTGCGAGGTCATTGTGACCAGACCCGGGATCTGGCCGAACTGGCGCTCCAGCGAGGCGGTGATCAGGGTCTCCACGGTTTCCGGGCTGGCACCGGGAAGCTGGGTGGTCACCTGGATGGTGGGGAAGTCGACTTCGGGCAGCGCGGAGACCGGCAGCGCGCGGTAGCCCAGGGCGCCGGCCAGCAGGATCGCGATCGCCAGCAACCAGGTGGCGATGGGGCGGGCGATGAAGGGGGCAGAGATGTTCATGGCGTGCGGGGGCCTTGGTTCACCCCGGTGCCCCACTCTGGCGCCGCCGCGTTCCCGGAGCCGACGGCCGGTCCGCCCCAGGCGAGCTTCCCGCCGCCGCGGGTTGGACGATCGACACCTTGCTGCCGTCGTTCAACCGCGACGCGCCGTCCACCACCACCTTGTCGCCGGTCTTAACCCCTTCGGCGATGATCGACTGCTGCGCGTCCTCATGCCCGACCGTCACGTCGCGCCGAGTGGTCGAACCGTCTGCGTTCACCACGTAAACGTACGCGCCGCGCGGCCCGCGCTGTACCGCGGCGGGGGGCACCACCACGGCGTTCGTCGCGGTATCCACCTGCACCTGCGCACCGACGAACGCCCCCGGCCACAGCCGGTAGCCCGGGTTGGGGAACGTCGCCTTCAGCTTGATCGTGCCGGTAGTTGGGTCGACCTGGTTATCGAGCACCGTCAGCCTGCCGGTATCCAGCAGCCCGGCCTGGCTGCCGGTCGCGCCTTGCGAATAGGCCAGCACCTTGGCAGCTCCCTGGGCCATCGCCTTCGCCACCTGGGGCAGCGTTTGCTGCGGCAGGGTGAACACCACCGAGATCGGCTGCAACTGGGTCAGCATCACGATCCCCGTGGTGTCCGAGGCGTGCACGATGTTGCCGGCATCCACCTGCCGCATCCCGGTGCGACCGTCGAGCGGTGAGGCGATCGTGGTGTAGGACAACTGCGTCCGTGCCGAATCAATCTGCGCCTGGTCCTGCTTCACCTGCGCCTCGAGCTGCGCCACCTGCGCCCGCGCCGTGTCCGCCTGTTGGGCGGAGGTGTAGTTGTTGGCGACCAGCTTGGTGTAGCGCGCGAGGTCCAGCCGTGCGTTGGCAAGCTGCGCCTCGTCCTGCGCTTTTTTCGCCACCGCCTGATCCAGCGCCGCCTGGTAGGTGCGCGGATCGATCTGCGCCAGCACGTCGCCCTTCTTCACGTCCTGGCCTTCGGTGAAGTTCACCGTGTTCAGCGGGCCATCAACCATCGCCTTGACCGTTACCGTGTTGAACGCCTGCACGGTGCCCAGAGCATCCAGGTAGATCGGCACGTCCTTTTGTTCGGCGGTCGCGACCAGCACCGGGATCGGCTGGTTGGCGTTGCGGTTGCGCCCCGCCTGGCCGCCGGAGCCGGCGGGCCAGAACCAGATCGCGTAGCCGATGCCCGCGATGACCAGCAGGCACAGCGCCACCATTAGCCAGCGGCGGGACCGCGAGCGCGTCGCGAGATCCACCGGTTCGCGGGTCAGGGAGTCCATGGCGAGCCTCGTTGCGTCACTGGACGTTGCCTCCTACCGGCAGGGCGATCCCGCCGGGTATCAGTCCAGGGCGCAGTCCCGGGAACTGGTCCTCGATCGGTCCGGACGGTTCAATCCAGCCGCCGCCCAGCGCCTTGTAGAGATTGAGCAGCGCCTGGATCCGCGCCAGTCGCACCTGCACAAGCGTGTCCGCGGCGCCGAACAGGGTGGTCTCCACTTGCAGCACCGTGGTTACGTCGACGGTGCCGGCCTGCATCTGGGCCCGCGCTATATCGGCAGCGCGTTGCGCCGTCGCAACCGCCTGGCGCTGCAATGCCTCCTGTTCGGTGGTGAACCGCCAGGCGGTCAGCGCGTCCTCGACATCGGTGAACGCCTGCACCACCGATTTGCGGTAATCCGCCAGCAGCTCGTCATAGCGCCCTTTGCTCTGCTCCAGCTGGCCTCGCAACGCGCCGCCATCGAACAGTGGCTGGGCCAATCCGGCCGCGAGCGAGACCAGTGTGCCGCCAGGCGTGAACAGCGTGTTCAACGCCGCGTTGGCGAAGCCATAGGACCCAGTAAGCTGGATCGACGGGAAGAACGCGGCGCGCGCCACCTTGATGTTGAAATTGGCCGCGACCAGCTGCGCCTCAGCCTCGGCCACGTCTGGGCGACGCGCCAAGAGGTCCGAGGGCAGCCCTGGGGAAACCGGTGGCAGCGCCAGCGTGTCGAGTGAGCCTGGACGGACGGTGATCGCTTCCGGCGGGCGGCCGACCAGGATGCCCAGGCCGATCAGTTCCTGCTCCAGTTGGTTGCGGAAGTTCGGGATGACCGCCCGCTCGCCGGCGACCAGCGATTCCTGTTGGGCGACATCCAATGCGCTGGCGGTGCCTGCATCCAGCCGCCCACGGATCACCGCCATCGTCTGTTCCGAATCGGCCAGGTTCCGCTGTGCGACGACCAGACGGTCGGCGAGCGCCAGCGCGGTGAACCAGGTATTGGCCACATCGGTCACCACGGTCAGCGCGACCACCTGTTGGTCGAAGCGGCTGAACACGGCGCTGGACGCGGCGGATTGCTGGGCGGCGCGGTTCTTTCCCCAGAAATCCACCTCATAGGCGACATTCAGCGGGCCGGCGCTGTAATTGTGAATGTCGATCGTCGACGTTGTACTCCCGCCGCGAGTGGCGCCGGAGACACCGGCCCGTGTGACGCCGGCCTGCTCCCAGCTCGCACCGGCGGTGGAGGTCACGTTCGGCAGCATGGCCGCGCCGGCGATGCGCACCTGGGCGTCCGCCTGACGGATTCTGGCAATCGCGGCGACGATATCGAAGTTCTGCACCCGCGCCGCCTCGATCAGCGCATTCAGATCGGACGAGTTGAAGCCACGCCACCAGTCCTCGGACGGCCACGCCTCCGCCCCGGTCGCGTCCGTGGCGCGGAACTGCACCGGCATCTCAACCTCCGGCCGCAGGTAGTCCGGGCCGAGATCGCAGCCGCCAAGCAACAGCGCGAGCGGCACGGCGCAACGAGACAGCAGGCGAATCATCGCAAAGCCATTGATGCGCTGTCTACCTGGCCACCCGCCATCGCCGAATCACCACGCGGTCTCCTGTCCGCCGCAACCATGCCGCTCGGAACGCGGCGCAAAGATGTCACTGCCAGGGTCTTGTAACCCCGGTGTTTCCGGCGGCCCACGGCGTGCAAGCGACCTAGGCGGACAAAATTAGGTTCCCGCGGCGGCCAGGATCCGCTGCGCCAGCTTCCAGTGCGGGCGGTCGATCATCCTGCCGTCAAGCGCGAAGACCCCCGAGTCCGGGTTGGCGGTGAAGGCGTCGTTCACCCGCACGGCCCAGCGCACGCGTTCGGGCGAGGGGGTGAAGGCGGCGTTCACGATCTCGATTTGCGCCGGATGGATCAGGATCTTGCCGGCGAAGCCATCCGCTTCGGCCGCTGCCGCCTCGTGTTGCAGACCGGCGAAATCGCTGTGATCCGGGTACGGCGTGTCGATCGCCGGAACCCCGAGCGCGCCCGCCGCCACCAGCACCTGAGCGCGCGCCAGCACCACCGGCGCCGGATACGACCCGTCCGGATGGCGGGGCGAAATGCCCAAATCTGCCGACAGGTCTTCGGCGCCGAAGCAGACCGCCAGCAGGCGGCCGGCGACGCCGGCGTAGCCGCCCAGGGTGAACACCGAACCGGCGGTCTCGGTCACGATCGCGACCACGCCGATGGAGCCGACCGGCGCGCCGGCGGCCGCCTCGAGCGCCTCCAGGTGGTGGCCGAGCGTCGCCAGGTCCTCCGGTCCGCTGCATTTCGGCAGCATGATGGCGGCCGGTTGCGCCGGAACAACGGCGGCCAGGTCGTCCAGGTACCAGGGCGTGCCGCGCGGATTGACCCGTACGATCAGCCCGCGGCCGGGATGCGTGCGTACCACGTCGGGTACCATCGCCCGCGCCGTCGGCTTCGCCGGCGCGGCGACGGAATCCTCCAGGTCGAGGATCACGGCATCGGCGGCCGAGGCGATGGCCTTGGTCATCTTCCGTTCAGAGTCGCCAGGGGCGAACAGGGGGCTGCGCAGGCGCATGGCCTAATCTTGCGCCCCCGGCAACGATATGCAATCAGCGGCGCCACGGGGGACCTCATGCGAAGAAGACGTCCGGGGTGAGTGACCCCATCCTGGAAACGGTGCACCTGACCCGCGAGTTCGGCGGCTTTGTCGCGGTGGACGATGTGTCGCTGACCGTGCGCGCCGGTACGATCCACGCCCTGATCGGTCCGAATGGCGCCGGAAAGACCACCTGCTTCAACCTGCTCACCGCGTTCCTGCCGCCGACCCGCGGCACGATCCGCTTCAAGGAACGCGACATCACCGGCATGAAGCCGGCACAGGTGGCGCGCCTGGGCCTGGTGCGTAGCTTCCAGATCTCCGCGGTATTCCCGCACCTTACGGCGCTGGAGAATGTGCGGCTGGCGTTGCAGCGCGCGCGCGGTGCCAGCTTCGACTTCTGGCGCTCGGAGAAGGCGCTGACGGTGTACGACGACAGGGCGCGCGAACTGCTGTTCGACGTCGGGCTGACCGGCGAGGCCGACACGGTGGTGACGCAGCTTCCCTACGGCCAGAAGCGCGCGCTGGAGATCGCCACCACGCTGGCGCTCGATCCCGAGGTGATGCTGCTCGATGAACCGACCGCCGGCATGGGCCACGGCGACGTGGACCGCATCGTCGAACTGATCCGGCGCATCCGTGGCGGCCGCACCATTCTGATGGTGGAGCACAACCTCTCGGTGGTGGAAGGCCTGTGCGACATCATCACCGTGCTGACGCGCGGTCGCATCCTGGCGGAAGGCGACTACGCCACCGTCTCGGCCAATCCCGACGTGATCGCCGCCTATCTGGGGACCCCGCATGCTTGAGGTAAAGGGCCTCAACGCCTGGTACGGCGAGAGCCACATCCTGCACGGCGTGGACTTCGAGGTGCGCGAGGGCGAGGTGGTCACGCTGCTGGGTCGCAACGGCGCGGGCAAGACCACGACGCTGAAGTCGATCATGGGCTTGGTGCCGCGGCGCGAGGGCAGCATCGCGTTTCGTGGCCGCGAGCTGGTGAACCTGATGCCCAATCAGGTCGCGCGGTCCGGCATCGCGATCTGCCCGGAGGAGCGCGGCATCTTCGGCTCGCTCAGCGTCACCGAGAACCTCGTGCTGCCGCCGATCGTAGCACCCGGCGGGCTGGACATCGACACGATCTATACGCTGTTTCCCAACCTGAAGGAGCGCGCCCGCACCGCCCACGGCACGCGGCTGTCAGGCGGCGAGCAGCAGATGCTGGCGATCGCACGCATCCTGCGCACCGGGGCGAAGCTGCTGCTGCTGGATGAGCCGACCGAGGGCCTGGCGCCGGTGATCGTGCAGCAGATCGGCCGCACGGTACGCGAGATCAAGCAGCGCGGCTTCACCGTGCTGCTGGTGGAGCAGAACTTCCGCTTCGCCCAGACGGTGGCCGACCGGCACTACGTGATGGAGCATGGCCAGGTGATCGACATGATCCCGAATCACCTGTTGGAAGCCAGCATGGACAAGCTGCATGAGTATCTTGGCGTTTAGCCAACTGTCGTTGCTTCGTCGCTTCGCTCCTCGCGATGACAGGGGGACCAGGGGAAGAGTCTGGATCGGTGGGTGCAACCACTGACCAAATCCCGACCCAACACAGATGAGGATACAGGCTATGACCATCTCCCGCCGTACTCTGCTCGGCACCGCGACCGCCGCGACCGCGTTGCCGCTGTTGCGCGCCCGCGCGCAGGGCGCGCCGACCATCAAGATCGGCGTACTGAACGACATGTCCGGCCCGTACATGAACACCGGCGGACCGACCTCGATCGTCTGCGCCAAGCAGGCGCTGGAGGATTTCGGCGTTTCCGGCAAAGGTCTAAACGTCGAGGTGATCAATGCCGATCACCAGAACAAGCCTGACCTCGCGGTCTCCATCGCGCGCCAGTGGTTCGATCGCGACGGCGTGGACATGCTACTAGACGTGCCAACCTCCTCGGTCGCGCTCGCCGTGCAGTCGGTGGTGCGCGAGAAGAACAAGGTCTACCTCAATTCCGGCGCGGCTTCGTCCGATCTGACCGGCAAGGCGTGCTCGCCCAACTTCATCCACTGGACCTACGACACCTACATGCTCGCGCGCTCGACCGGTGGCGCGATGGTGAAGGCGGGCGGTGATTCCTGGTACTTCCTCACCGCCGACTACGCGTTCGGCAAGCAGTTGCAGGCGGACACGACCGCTCTGGTGCAGGCTTCCGGCGGCAAGGTGGCTGGCTTTTCGACCTATCCATTCCCCGGCACCTCGGATTTCTCCTCGTTCCTGGTGCAGGCGCAGTCCAGCGGCGCCAAGGTGCTCGGCCTATGCAACGCCGGCGCCGATACAGTGAACTCGATCAAGCAGGCGCGCGAGTTCGGTATCAACCAGACGATGAAAGTTGCCGCGCTGCTGATGTTCGTGACCGACGTGCATGCGCTCGGACTGGACGTGTCACAGGGACTGAACCTGACCGAGAGCTTCTATTGGGACCTCAATGACCGCACCCGCGCCTTCACCGACCGCGTGAAGCCGAAGACGCCGAACAACTGGCCGAACATGGTGCATGCCGGCTGCTATTCGGCGACGCTGCACTACCTGAAGACGGTCGCTGACATGGGTGCGGCGGAGGCGAAAAAAAGCGGCATCGCTACAGTGGCGCGGATGAAGAAGATGCCGGTCGAGGACGATTGCTTCGGCAAGACCACGATCCGCGAGGACGGCCGCAACCTCACCAATGCGTATCTGTTCGAAGTGAAGAAGCCGTCCGAGAGCAAGGGGCCGTGGGATTACTTCAAGCTGGTGGCGACCACGCCGGGCGACGAGGCGTACCGCCCGCTCGGCGAAGGCCACTGCGAGTTCATCGGCAAGGCATGACGCATCAACAACACTCCCTCTCTCGCGCCAGCGGGGGAGGGGCGGGGGAGGGGGGGCTGATATGATCATGATCTTCGGCATCCCGGGCCCGCTGCTGTTCGGCCAGCTCCTGCTGGGGCTGATCAACGGCGCGTTTTACGCCATGCTGTCGCTCGGGCTGGCGGTGATCTTCGGCATGCTGAACATCATCAACTTCGCGCACGGCGCGTTGTTCATGATGGGCGCGTTCGCCTCCTGGATGCTGCTGCAATACGCCGGCATCGGCTACTTCCCGTCGTTGATCCTGGCGCCGCTGATCATCGGCGCGTTCGGCGTAGTGCTGGAACGGACCATCATCAGCCGGCTGTACCATCTGGACCACCTGTACGGCCTGCTGCTGACGTTCGGACTGGCACTGGTGATTCAGGGCCTGTTCCGCAACTACTACGGCAGTTCCGGCCTGCCGTACCGCATTCCCGACATCCTGCAGGGCGCCACCAATGTCGGCTTTATGTACCTGCCCAACTATCGCGCCTGGGTGGTGCTGGCCGCATTGGTAGTGTGCCTCGCCACCTGGGCGATCATCGAGAAGACGCCGCTCGGCGCCACCCTTCGCGCGGCGACCGAGAATGCGCCGCTGGTGCAGGCGTTCGGCGTCAATGTGCCGAGGGTGATCACGCTGACCTATGGCGGCGGCGTCGCACTGGCCGCATTCGCCGGCGTGCTGGCGGCGCCGATCTACTCGGTGAACCCCAACATGGGGGATAATTTCATCAACACCGTATTCGCCGTGGTGGTGATCGGCGGCATGGGCTCGATCATGGGGTCGATCGTCACCGGCTTCGCGCTCGGCGTGATCGAGGGCCTCACCAAGGTGTTCTACCCGCAGGCCTCGGCCACCGTCGTGTTCCTGGTGATGGTGATCGTGCTGCTGACGCTGCCACACGGCCTGTTCGGAAGGCGTGCCTGATGTTCGGTTTCTCCCGTTCGCAGCAGATCGCCTTCCTGATCATGCTGGCGCTGATCGTGGTCTGTCCGTTCGTGCTGTATCCGGTGTTCCTGATGCGGGTGCTGTGCGTCGCGCTGTTCGCCTGCGCGTTCAACCTGATGATTGGCTATGTCGGCCTGCTGTCGTTCGGCCACGCGGCGTTTTTCGGCATGGGCAGCTATGTCGCCGCCTGGACCATGAAATTCTGGCACGTCGATGCCTCGATCGCGATCATCCTCGGCGGCGCCACCGGCGCCGTGCTGGGTTTATGCCTGGGCTACCTGGCGATCCGCCGCTCCGGCATCTACTTCGCGATGATCACGCTCGCGCTGGCGCAGATGGTGTATTTCTTTTGTGTTGAGGCGCCGTTCACCGGCGGCGAGGACGGCATTCAGCAGGTGCCGCGCGGCATCCTGTTCGGCGTCATCCCGTTGGACAACGACATGACGATGTATTGGCTGGTGGCGGCGGTGTTCGTCGGCGGTTTCCTGCTGATCCACCGCATCATCCACTCGCCGTTCGGCCAGGTGCTGAAGGCGATTCGCGAGAACGAGCCGCGCGCCACCTCACTCGGCTATCGCACTGACGACTACAAGCTGATCGCGTTTGTGCTGTCCACGATGTTGGCGGGCGTCGCCGGCGGCACCAAGGCACTGGTGTTCGGCATCGCCACGCTGACCGATGTACACTACTCGACGTCCGGCGAGGTGGTGTTGACCACGCTGCTTGGTGGGCTGGGCACGGTGTTCGGTCCGGTCATGGGTGCGGTGCTGGTCACCACGATGGAAAACTATCTGGCGCAGTTCGGCCAGTGGGTGACGGTGACGCAGGGCGCGATCTTCGTGATCTGCGTGCTGGCGTTCCGCCGTGGCGTCATCGGTGAGATCGGCGGGGCGCTGCGGCTGGCGCTTTGATGGGTTTCGCGGCGCTCTACCCATCCTACAAATCGCGGACGGCAGCGATGGCGTAGGATGGGTAGAGCGCAGCGAAACCCATCGCTCAGTCAGGCCATCCCGTGCCCGCAATAATCCGCGATCCGTCCCAGATACCGAGGCAAATGCGTTCCATGCCGAACTTCAGCAACAGGTAAGGATCGAGCACGACCTCGTTCTGCAGCAGTTCACCGAGGATCAGCGTCGAGCCCGGCGCCTCACATTGTAGGTCGTACGCCAGCCGTGCGATCGGCACCGGCACGCCGAGTTCGATCAGTATTTCCGCCGCGACCAAGCGCTCTTGCCACCGCGCACCGGCACTGACCCGGAACACGCCGAATACGATCAGCAGCGCCAACACGCCCAGCCAGAACAGGCTGAGCCAGGATGGCAGCAGCGAACCCGGCAACGCCCCGTTGGCAATGCCGCCGCTCATCGCCATGCAGAAAACGGAACCGATCAGCCCCACCGGCAGCCAGGTCTGATGCTGGTACCAGAAGCTCGGTGCGAACCGCTCAAGTTGCGCCTGCTTGTGCGCGGCCAGTGCCTGCAGCGGCACCGGCGTTGCGCCGAGTTCTTCGAGGATCTCGGCCAGGAGCCTGGGTTGTACCGGGGCGAGGAGTGTGTCGAACGGCATGGCCCTTCTCCTAGCAGCGGTAGTTGGCCCCTGTGCGATCCACCGTGCGCACCAGGCCCTGCCACTCCGCAAGCCCGTATTCCGCCGTATTACGCCGCTTCTGCATCCGCTCCGCTGCCTTGCCGACAACGAAGTCGTCGACCTGAAGCGGTGGCGAACCCAGCGTGCGGGCGATCAACTCCAGTTCGCAGGCACGCTCCAGGCAGTACATGCGAAACAGCGCGCCGTGAATCGTCGGTCCCAGCGTCAGCAGCCCATGGTTCAGCAGCACCACGTGGCTGCCCTGCCGGCAGGTCCGGCCGAGCGCCTCGCACTCCTCCGGCGAGGCGGGCACGCCGTAGTCGTGATAGGCGACATCGTCATAGACCTGGAGCGCGTCCTGGCTGATCGGGCGCAGCCCCTTTTCCAGCATCGAGATACCACCGCCGGCACGAGTGTGAGTATGCATCACGCACATCGCATCCGGGCGTGCCTTGTAGACACCGCTATGGATGGTGAAGCCGGCATTGTTGAACCTGCCGCCCTCGCTGAACACGTTGCCGTCCATGTCCATCTTGACCAGGCTGGAGGCAGTGATCTCGTCGAACATCTCGCCGTAGTTGTTGATCAGGAAGGTGTTCGGCTCGTCCGGGATCCGCGCCGACATGTGGGTGTTGATCAGGTCGGTCCACCCGAGGTGGTTCACGACGTGGTACAGCGCGGCGAGTTCGCAGCGGGTCTGCCACTCGGCGTCGGTCATCTTGGGCAGCTTAAGCGCTGCTGACATTCGTTCTCTCCGTTCACGTGCGTACCGGCGGATGCGCGGGGTCCGGGTATCCTGGGAGAGTTGCCGCGGCTTCGCAACCCGGCAGGCTGGTATCAGACCACCAGCGCCGACCGCTCGCTCGCCGCGCGCGCCCACGCCGCTTCCATGTCCTCGTCGAACAGTTCGGTGAGTTTCTTCATCATGGTGCCACCCAGCTCCTCGGCATCCACGATGGTCACCGCCCGCTGGTAGTATCGCGTCACGTCATGACCAATGCCGATGGCGATCAGCTCCACCTGGTCGCGCGTCTGGATGTCGCGGATCACCTCGCGCAGGTGCTTCTCGAGGTAGTTGCCCGGGTTCACCGACAGCGTCGAATCATCCACCGGCGCGCCGTCGCTGATCACCATCAGGATGCGCCGATGTTCCGGCCGTACCAACAAACGTCGATACGCCCACAATAGCGCCTCGCCGTCGATGTTCTCCTTCAGCAGCCCCTCGCGCAGCATCAGCCCGAGGTTCTTGCGTGCCCGCCGCCACGGCGAGTCAGCCGACTTGTAGATGATGTGGCGCAGGTCGTTGAGCCGGCCGGGATTGCGCGGCTTACCCTCCTGCACCCATTTTTCCCGGCTCTGCCCGCCCTTCCAGGCGCGCGTGGTGAAGCCCAGCACCTCGACCTTCACCGCGCAGCGTTCCAGCGTGCGCGCCAGAATGTCGCCGCACATCGCCGCCACCGTAATCGGCCGCCCACGCATCGATCCGGAGTTGTCAATCAGCAGCGTCACCACCGTATCGCGGAACTCCATGTCGAGCTCGCGCTTGTACGACAACGCCTGCATCGGGTTCACCACCACGCGCGACAGCCGCCCCGCGTCCAGCAGCCCTTCGTCCAGGTCGAACTCCCAGGCCCGCGTCTGCTGCGCCAGCAGCCGGCGTTGCAGCCGGTTCGCCAACTTGGAAATTACGCCCTGCAGATGTTGCAACTGCTGATCCAGTTGCTGACGCAGCCGCGTCAGCTCATCGGGATCGCACAGCTCTTCCGCGTCGATCTCCTCGTCGTATAGACGTGTGTATGCGCGATACACCGCCTCGTTGTCCGGGTTCGGCCGCTCGCGCCGCGGCTGCGGGCCGCCGGGTCGATCGTCGCCCTCCGCCACCGCGGCTTCGTCGTCCGATTCGGTGCCTTCGTCGTCGGCTGCGTCGCCTTCCATCTCCTCGGGATTGGCGCCGAGCATGCTGTCCTGTTCGGCCTCGCTCTGCCCCGAACCGTCCTGCTGCTCGTCCTGCTGGCCGGATTGTTCGCCGCCTTCCTCGCCTTCCTCGGTCTGGTCCTCGGGGTCGGAGTCGCTTTCTGCCTCGGCGAGATCGAGCGCCGCCAGCAGCTTTCGTGCGGCGCGCGCGTAGGCCTTCTGGTCGTCCTGCGCGCGGTTCATCTCGGCGAGCGCGGAGTTGGCCGACTCGCCCAGAGTGTCGCGCCACATGTCCAGGATGCGGTGTGCTGCCGCGGGACTTTGCTCGCCGGACATCTGCTCGCGCGCCAGCAGCGACAGTGCTGCCTGGATCGGCAATTGGTCCTTGCGCGTCATGCGGTCGTAGCCTTCGGCCTCGCACTCTTCCGCCAGCTTCGACTGTAGATTTGCCGCCACGCCCGCCATGTGGCGCGATCCGACAACTTCGACGCGCACCTGCTCGAGTGAGTCGTACACGTCCTTCGCTTCGCGACGCACCGGCATCCGGGCCGCGTGCAGCGCGTCATCGTGGTGACGCAGGCGCAGCGCGAGGGCGTCCGAGGCGCCGCGCAGCCGCGCCATCTCAGCCGGCGGCAAAGCGCGCGTCGGCAGCGGCAGGCGCGCGCGCTTGCCGGACAGGCCGGATGGGCCGGGTTGGAATGCCACCTGCACGTCGGGCACTTCCGCGATCGCCCGCAACACGCCCGCGGTGGCGCGCTTGAACTCTTCCGCTCGCGTGTTGTCTTTGGTGGTGGTGCTCATCCGATCGCTGTCCTGTCAAGCATTTGGCAACCGGGCGCCGCCAACAATCCCTCTCCCGCGCTTCGCGCGGGGGAGGGTCAGGGAGGGGGTGCCGCCAGTGTTGCACGAAGTCGAAATGGCACGCAGCGCGCGTCGATTTCCGACCGATGCGGAGCGCCGTCTCTGGTCCCGACTACGTCGCCACGGCGTCGGCTGGCATTTCCGGCGGCAGCATCCGGTGCCGCCGTTCGTGCTCGATTTTGCGTGCCCGACGTTGGGGATCGCGGTTGAAGCGGATGGGAGCCAGCACGCGGACCCTGGAGAACATGATTGGCGCGACCAATTCCTGCAGCAGCGTGGCTGGTTGGTGCTGCGCTTTTGGAACAACGAGATACTGGCCAATACGGAAGGAGTCATCGCCATGATCCAAGAGGCCTGTCGGCAGCGTGCGGTGCGGCACCCCCTCCCTAACCCTCCCCCGCACAAGGCGCGGGAGAGGGAATCAGGAGATCAATTGAACTTCCTGGTGGTGAACCCGCCGGTCGGGATCTCCTCGTTGAAGCAGCGCTGGTAGTATTCGCCCACCGTCGCCCGCTCCGCCTCGTCGCACTTGTTGAGGAACGTCACCCGGAACGCGAACCCCACCTCGCCGAAGATGCGCGCATTCTCCGCCCAGGTGATCACCGTCCGTGGCGACATCACCGTGGAGATGTCGCCGTTGATGAACCCGGCGCGCGTCAGGTCCGCCAGTGCCACCATCGCCTCGATGCGCTTCTTCACCGCCGCGTCCTTCGCATCGGCGCCGAGCTTGGCGATCACGATCGAGGTCTCCATCGCGTGCGGCAGATAGTTCAGCGTGGCGACGATGTTCCAGCGGTCCATCTGGCCCTGGTTGATCTGCTGGGTGCCGTGATACAGCCCCGTGGTATCGCCCAGCCCCACCGTGTTCGCGGTAGAAAACAGCCGGAACGACGGATGCGGCCGGATCACCCGGTTCTGGTCGAGCAATGTCAGTTTGCCCTCGACCTCCAGCACGCGCTGGATCACGAACATCACGTCGGGACGACCGGCGTCGTACTCGTCGAACACCAGCGCACAGGCGTGCTGCAGACACCACGGCAGAATGCCCTCGCGGAATTCGGTGATCTGCTTGCCGTCCTTCAGCACGATCGCGTCCTTGCCGATCAGGTCGATGCGGCTGATGTGGCTGTCGAGGTTGACGCGGATGCACGGCCAGTTCAGCCGCGCCGCCACCTGCTCGATGTGCGTCGACTTGCCGGTGCCGTGATAGCCCTGGATCATCGTGCGCCGGTTGTGCGCGAACCCCGCCAGGATCGCCAGCGTCGTCTCGCGATCGAACTTGTACGCGGTGTCGATGTCGGGCACATGCTCGGTGCGCACCGAGAACGCCGGCACGACCATGTCGGTCTCGATCTCGAAGGCCTCGCGCGCCGACACCGTCGTATCGGGCAGGTCGATCGCGGAGGTCGGGCGAATTTCGGCCAAAGTGGCAACCTTGTTCATCGGCTGGGCGGTTCCTGTGTGGTCGGTGAAAGTGTAACCCCGGCTTACGCTGGCGCAAAGAGCGGCGGAATCACCCCGCGGCCGCCACGCTGGGCGCGGGCATCAGACGCGAGCGTAGCGCGGCGTAGGCCAGGTTGATCGTCTTCAGGCGTTCCTCGGCGGCACGGTCACCGCCATTGGCGTCGGGATGGTGGCGCTTGGCCAGTTCCTTGTAGCGCGTCTTCACCGCGTCCAGCGTGGTCGGCCACGACAGTCCCAGTGTGGCGAGCGGTTCGCGCAGGTCCGGCGGGGTCTGCTGCGGCGTTACCGGCGGGGCCGCGCTTCACGCGGCCGGCGGCGAGCAGATGCAGCGGATCGCGCAGCGCGTCCTCATCCCACGCGGCGGCCTTCCCCAGCCTGCCGAGAGGCCAGGATGGGCGCTGCCACGCGGTGTCGGAGCGGAGCTGCGCCTCGATCTCGCCGGGCGACATGCCCTTGTAGTAGTCCCAGGTGGAGTTGTAGGCGCGCACGTGCTCCAGGCAGAACCACCAGTAGTCGCTCAGGTTGCGCCGCGACTTGGGGGCACGGTATTCGCCCATCGCCTCGCAGCCGGGCATGTCGCAGGACCGGCCCGGCGCGGCGGGGTCGGGTGCGTAGGCCCTGGTCCTGGAGACACGTCGGGTCATGGTGCCGTTATGGGCAGCTGGACGGGGGATTGGCAACTGGCTCTTGGCGCCGAGAGGGGAACGGTCGATATGTCGGCAATGCAGTCGCGCGCCGCAAGGCTGGAGGCCGTGCTGACCCAGGCATTTTCGCCCACGCTGCTGCGGGTGGTCGATGACAGCGCGCACCATGCGGGGCACGCCGGCGCGCAGCCGGGCGGCGAGACACATTTCAACGTGCTGGTGGTGTCCGCGGCATTTCGCGGCATGGGCCGGGTTGCGCGGTCGCGGGCGGTGCACGACGCGTTGGCGGCGGAGTTTGCCGGCGGCATGCACGCGCTGTCGCTGGTGTTGCGCGCGCCGGAAGAGGCTGCAAGGGGCGCTGGCGCCTGGTCATAGCTGCGTCACTGCGATTTCATTGCGGACGAGTGTCGGCGAGGGCTAAGGTGCCGTCCTCGCAATGAAAGCCAGCCGTTGACCGATTTAACCCAGACGCCGCTGCGGCAGCAGGCGGTCAGCGAGCGGCCGACCGACTGGTCGCAAACGCTCGCATTCAGCCAGTTCGACCCGTCGCTTGGGACGCTTCAAAGCATCGGCGTCGGCGCGACGGCTGACGTGGCGGGAAGCGTCTCGGCAGAAAGCCTGGAAGCCGCGCCATCCACAGTCAGCGCTACGCTGAACAGCAACGTGGCAGTGAATAGTCCGATCGGCGTCCCACTGGCGAGCGTCGCGGCCAGTGCGACGAATTCGGCCAATTTGGCGGCCTATGACGGCAGCGCGGACTATGCTGGTCGGTCCGGCACTGCGCTCGCGTTGACCGGCACGGCCAGCACGTCGGCGAACTGGCAGCAGGGCGGTACCCCACTGGGAGACTTTGTCGGGACCGGCTCGGTGCAGCTGGCCGTGAACGATACCACGCGGCTGGATGTGAGTGGGCCGGCGAACCTGCAGTTCTCGGCGCACGCCAGCGGTGGTGCGGTCGTCACGCTGCAGTACAGCTATGCACCGTCGAGCGGCAGCGGCAGTGGATCCGTCAGTACGTCTGGCAGTGGGCTCACAGACGTCACATTCCCGGTCCTCGCTTCCGGCGAGGTTACGACTGTGCTGCAGACCTTCACCTTCGCCGATGCTACGACCGGCTGGAGCAGCAGCGTTCCGGTCAGCAGGTTCGACTCGGCGCTTGGCACACTTCAAGCGGTCAACCTCACGCTGTCGGCCAACATCCTGGCCAGTGTTGCCGCGCAAGACCAGGATGCGACCGCGTCCGACATCGCCACCACCCAGACGGCTACAGTGGCGCTGGGAGCGTTGCTGTCCGCCGCTCCGACGGCCAGCGACTTGATGTCGCTTGCCGGCGGCGCCGACCGCATTGACCAGGGCCTGACCCAGACCGCAAGCAACAGCGTCACACTGACGGACGCCCGCGACCTGGCGGCGTTCACCGGCCCGGGTACGTATTCGGTCCCGATCTCGGCCACTGGCGCCTCGAGCCTCGATGGCCCCGGCAACATGCTCGCCAAGCTGTTGGCCGAGGCCGGTGCGACGGTCACGGTCAGCTACACCTATCAGCCGAATGTTCCGACGTCCGATGTCACCTGGAGCAACGCGGCCGGCGGGGCGTGGGAGGACGCAGGCAACTGGTCGTCACCGCCCGGATCGAATGCCGACATCGCGATCACGACGCCCGGCATCTTCCCCGGCATCTACACGATCGACGTCAACAGGGCCGAGTCAGTCCACTCGGTGCTGATCGATGCGCCGGGCGCCACCGTGGTGCTGAATGGCAACCTGACCACCGCCGGCGACTTCGTCCTCGACGCCGGGACGCTCGAGTTCAATGGCGGGACGTTGTCGGTCGGCAACTTCACCGAGAATGGTGGCGTCATTTCGGGCGAGGCGGTGGACATTCAGGCGGCGGGCACGGTCGCACTTGCCAACGGAAGCGCCGTCGCGTCGGGCGCGATCCTGCAGGTGGCCGGCGCGCCGATCACGACGGCAGCGGCCTCCGTCGCGGTGGCAACTGACGCGCTAGATGCGGGGAACGTGATTCTGAGCCCTCTCGCTCTCACCGACGCTAGTCTCAGCGGCGTAGCCGCCGCACCACCGGATTGGTTCATTCACGCGATCAGCGATGCTGCCTCGGCGGCAGCTTCCACTCTCGCCGATAACTCATTGAGTTCGATTCTCAACTCCCAGGCGGTCTCGGTGGCGCCGACGCTGGGATTCGCGTCCGGCGACTTTGCGGTCGTCGGGGCTGGCATTCAAGGGCCCGCCTCGCAAACCGCGGCATCAGATCAGCCCAATCCATTCTTGTCGGCCGCTGGCTTAGGCGCAGCCGATCCGAACGATGCTTTCGTGCCGTCTCTTTCCTGCGACCGCGAAGGCGGCTTGGGCCCCTTCTGACCGAACATCAGATCGCCCAAGGCGGGCGCGACGGTTTCATCCGATTACGATGCAGGCCGCGGGCCTCTGCGAGAATTATCTTCTAGCCTAGGCCTTTTGGGCATGACACAGCGGAAGCATCTGCTAAGCCGTCTTCAAATCGGGACGGGAACTGGCCCTATGGCTGCTGACAAGGACATGGATCGGGTGGATCGCGAGATCCTGCGGTTGCTCGCCGCTGACGCCTCGCTGTCGCTCGCTGACATTGCCGAGAAGGTGGGTCTGACATCCACACCGTGCTGGAAGCGCATCCGCCGCATGGAACAGGCAGGGATTATCCGCGGCCGCGTGGCGACGATTGACCCGGCCAAGGTGGGGCTGCCGGTCTCGGTGTTCGTCGCGGTCGAGACGGCGGATCATTCCAGCGATTGGCTGCAACGCTTCGCCGAGGTGGTCAGGTCGATGCCGGAAATCGTCGACGCCTGGCGGATGAGCGGCGACGTCGATTACCTGATGCATGTGGTGGTGCCGGATATTGCCGCCTATGACGATTTCTACCGCCGGCTGATCGGGGCGGTGCCGCTGCGCAACGTCACCAGCCGGTTCTCGATGGAGCGGCTAAAGGCCGCCCCGCTGCCGATCTGAGCGACAACCATTTCTTAGCATGCCTGTGGTTCCCTATCGGAGGTTCAGACAGGGGGCAGTCGTGCCGAGCAGTCGCTTGATCAATCGGAACGTGGTGGCGGAACGCGGCCGCACCAGCATGCGCCTGGAACCCGAACTGTGGGACGCACTGGCCGAGATCTGCCGGCGCGAGCGCCAGGACATCAGCCGGCTGGTGCGCCAGATCGAGGCGATCGGCCACAGCGGCGGCCGCACCAGCGCGGTGCGGGTATTCGTTCTGCAATACTTTCGCGAGGCAGCGAGTGAGGCCGGGCACGCGGCCGCCAGTCATGGGATGCCGGATCGCGCCCCGTTCGGCCACTTCGCGCAACACGCTGCCTAGTCGGGCGGCGCTGATGTCGCCGGCCCAGTGTAGAGATGCGGCCAGCGCCGCTGCACCACCGGACTTTCCGTTCCGTAGGCGATGCAGGTGTTCAGGATCGCCGGCGCGCCACCCATCTTGGCGGTGATCCGCACATCCAGCCGGTCACTGCCGGGCGCGTCGATCTCGCCCGCGGCGTCCGCCTCGCGCTTTGCCCTGGCCGGGTCGATCGTCTGGTAGGCGGTCGTGGCCACCTGCTGCAACAGCTCACGCAGATGGGTGCAGCCCAGCGTGCCGCCGACCTGCCTGGCCGCCTCCCGCAGAAAGCCTGGCTTGATCTGCAGACCGGCCAGCCGCGCGAAATTGGGCGCGGCCGTCGGGCAGATCGTGTAGGGGGTGTGGTCGCTCGCCGCCTCGCAGGCGACGATGCGGCGTTCCTCATCGACGGTCAGGCGCAGCCACATGCCGTGGATCGGCTCGCCAGCGTCGATGTAGCCGCGGTCGCGGTTGGCCGAGCCGTAGGTCTTGGTGTCGGTGAGCTGCGCCTCGATGTCGTAGAGGCCGTCGGCCCGTTGATAGCCGCGCAGAACGATGTCGCGCGAATGGAGCAGTTCGCGCTGCTGCGGCGGGCTTAACGGCATTCCGGACTCCTGGCTCTTGTGCGATGCAGCACGCTGGATATGGCATCGCGGCTGTCAGTCGCAAACCCCCGCTTCCAGGGATCGGCGCGCCGCCCCGCCGCTGTGGCCTTTGCTCCCCGTGACGCGTTCCAAATGCAATGCCTCAGCGATACACTGGGAGTCAGTCCGGGTCATCGCGCCGCACGCGTAGCCGCAGCTACGCCCCACACCCCTCATCGCGCAGCAGTTCGGTCACCGCCTCCACCGGTACATCGGCTGACGTGAAGGTCTGTCCAATGCCACGCGCAAGCACGAACTTCAGCGCCCCGTCGCGCACCTTCTTGTCGCGCCGCATGTGCCCGATCAGCGTGGCGGCGGAGAACCGCCGGTTCAGCATCCGCAACTCCGCCGGCATGCCCATCGCCGCGACGTGTGACACCACGCGATCGGCATCCTCCGCGGCACAGTGCCCGAGCCGTGCCGACAGCCGGAATGCCAGCCCCAGCCCCACCGCCACGCCCTCCCCGTGCAGCAGGCCGCCGGAATAGCCGTACTCAGCCTCCAGCGCGTGGCCGAAGGTGTGGCCCAGGTTCAGCAGCGCGCGGCCGTCGTTCGGCTTCTCCTCGCGCTCATCGTCGCCCACCACCGTCGCCTTGAACGCACAGGCGCGCATGATCGCCTCGGCCTGCGCCTCGCGGTCGCCACCGACCACCGCGGCGCCGTTCGCCTCGCACCAGGCGAAAAACACCGCGTCGCCGATCAGCCCTGCCTTGGCGATCTCGGCGTAGCCGGCGCGCAGCTCGCGCGACGGCAGCGTGGCGAGCGTGCCGGTATCCGCCAGCACCATGCGCGGCTGATAGAACGCGCCGACCAGGTTCTTGCCGTGCGCGGTATTCACCCCAGTCTTGCCGCCGACCGACGAATCCACCTGCGACAGCAGCGTGGTCGGCACCTGCACGAACGGCAGCCCTCGCAACGTCGTGGCGGCGGCGAAGCCCGCCAGATCGCCGACCACGCCGCCGCCCAGCGCGATCACCGTGGTGCGGCGCTCGACCCGCGCGTCCAGCAGCTGATCGACCACGCTCTGCCAGCTTGCCAGGCTCTTGGATGCCTCGCCCTGCGGAACGACGATCTGGCTCGCGGCGACCCCGGTCTCCGCCAGACCGCGCAGCAGCGTCGGCAGATGCAGCCGCGCCACGGCATTGTCGGTCACCACCACGGCGCGCTTCTGCTCCATCCGCGGCGCCAGCAGCGCGCCGGCGCGCGCCAGCAGGTCGTCGCCGATCACGACGTCGTAACTGCTACTCGGCAGCACGACCGCCAGGCGCCGCGGCGCTTGCCAGGCCAGCAGTGTGTTCATCACCCGGCCGGTGGTGGCGTCCGGGCTCTCATCGACGCAATCGACAGTCACGTTTGCCTCCGCATAGATCGGATAGCGCACATCCATCAGCCGTTGCAGAATGTCCGCGGGATTGCCATCGGCCAGCAGCGGGCGGTTGTCTCGCCCGGCGACGCGTCGCAGCAGCATGGCCAGCGGGCAGCGCAGCCACACGGACACCGCCTCCTCGCGCACGATCGCCCGGGTCTCGGGGTCCATGAAGGCGCCGCCGCCGAACGCCAGCACCAGCGGATCGCCGGCCAACAGCCGGCGGATCACCCGCCGCTCGCCGGCGCGGAAGTCACCTTCGCCGTAGCGCGAGAACAATTCCGGGATCGTGCAGCCCGCTGCCAGCTCGATCTCCGCGTCCGCGTCGCGGAATGGCAGCCCGAGTCGCGCGGCCAGACGACGGCCGATCGAGGTCTTGCCGGCGCCCATCAGCCCGACCAGCACGAGGCTGCGGCCGGCAAGTGCTTCCGGCAGCGGAACGACCTCCCTGAGTGCGGTGTTGCGCGTCATGGCGGCGGACGCTAGCACACGGTGCGTCGGACAGGCCAAGGCGTGCAGGAGTTGGTGGACAGACGATGATCCGCATCTTTCTGATCGTCGTCGCGGCGGGGCTGGTGATACTCGGCGCCACCATGGTGTTCCTGGGCTCCTATCCACCCAACCCGACGCCGCATCCGGTGGAGAAGGTGCTGCCGAACGACAAGTTCCAGAGCCACTGAGTGGACCGGCACGTCGAGGCGTTCCTGGAGATGCTGGCCGCCGAACGCGGCGCGGCGCGCAATACGCTGCTGGCCTATCAGGCCGATCTGGACGACTTCGCGGCGTTCGCCGCGGTGCGGGGCGAGCCGCCGGCAGGGTGCGACGCGCCGCTGCTGCAGGCCTATATGGCGGGATTGCAGCGCGCCGGCCTCGCTGCCCGCACGGCGTCGCGGCGGCTGTCGGCATTGCGGCAGTTTCATCGCTTCCTGCTTCGCGAGGGCGTGCGCGGCGACGATCCGACCACGCTGCTCGATGCACCGCGGCTGCCCAGGACGCTGCCGAAGTATCTCAGCGAACAGGAGGTGGATGCGTTGCTGGAGGCGGCGAGGCGGATGCCCGGCGAGCGCGGCGCGGTGGCGACGGCTGCACTGGAAATCCTTTATGCTACCGGGTTGCGGGTGTCGGAGTTGTTGGCGTTGCCGCGGCGCGCGCTGGCCAGTGATGCCGCGGTGCTGCTGATCCGCGGCAAGGGCGGCAAGGAGCGGATCGTGCCGCTTTCAGAGACGGCAAAGCACGCCGCCGCCGAATTGGTTGCGCAACAGGACAGGTACTGGACGGCACCTGTTTCCCGGCCGTGATCCGCGTCGGGCCTTGACGCGGCAGACGTTCTTCCTGCTGCTCAAGCAGGTGGCGCTGACGGCGGGCCTCGATCCGGCACGCGTGTCACCGCACGTGCTGCGGCATTCGTTCGCCTCGCACCTGTTGGCGCATGGCGCCGACCTGCGCAGCCTGCAGTTGCTGCTTGGGCACGTGGATATCGCCACCACGCAAATATATACGCATGTGCTGGCGGAGCGGCTGCAACGGCTGGTCGAGGCGCATCATCCGTTGGCGCGGCGCGCGACGGAGTAACCCGGCGCCTTGACACGCGGGCGCAATCCCACAAGCGTATAGCGGCCAATCGAGTTCGAATGAGCGTGGCGGCATCGGCCGCGCAGAGCGCACTGGTGACCGCCCGCCTGTTCCACAGGGGGGACCGGTTGATGGGCATATACCTGAGCGAGCAAGAGCGCAGGCAATTGCGCCCGGCCGAAACGGCGGCCTTCGGATCGCCGGTGCCGACGCAGGTGATTTCCAACGGCGAGTTCAATCCGCTGCCACAAACGCTGCGCCAGCGGCGCGTAGAGACGCGAATAGCCGAGCTTGCGGAGGCGACCGGGCGCAAACTCGGCATGGACCGGCGCAGAGGACATGCAGAAGCGGTTTGGCTTCGCCCCGTTGGGGCCGGCGAATGGCCAGGTGAAGAGCGCCATCCTCGGCTACAATGCGGCGCGTCACTACCGGCCCGATCTCGCCGCCGACCTGGATCGCGATGGGATCGGGCGCATCAGGGCCGCCTATCTCGACGACGGCCGGACGCGCAGTAACCGTGCCTACGGCTACGTCGTGCCACGCGGCTGAACGCGCGGCCCGATTGGCGGGTTGACAAAAAAACGGGGGGAAAATGCAAAGACGAGCATTTCTGGCCGCGTCGGCGGCAAGCGCCACCGCTGCCACGTTGAAGGCTGCCAGCGCGGCCATCGAAGGGCCGTTCGGCGAGACCGGCGTGCCGCTGGAGGCCACACCATCAGTACGACTGCCGCTTGGTCCGCTGGCCGGTTCCCGATATCCCGACCCTCACATCGAGGCACTGGACAAGAAACGGTTCAGGGGCAGCGTCGGGACCGGCGGGGTTGAGCGCGTCGCCACCGGCATGCGCTGGGCCGAAGGACCGGCGTATTTCGCGGCGGGGCGTTACCTGGTGTTCAGCGACATTCCTAACAATCGGATGATGCGTCTGACGGAAGACGACAATCACCTGAGCGTGTTCCGTTCGCCTTCATTCAACTCGAACGGCAACACCCTCGATCGGGAGGGGCGCCTGGTGAGTTGCGAACACGGCGGGCGGCGAGTCACGCGTACCGAGCTCGACGGCACCATCACCGTGATCGCCGACAGCTACGATGGAAAAAAGCTCAATTCGCCAAATGACGTGGTAGTGGCTTCGAACGGCTCGATCTGGTTCACCGATCCGACATATGGGATCAAGGGCAACTACGAGGGTCTGCATGCCGAGCCCGAGCAGGCCAAACACAACGTGTTCCGCGTCGATCCCGCGACCGGCTCGGTCACGGTGGTGGTGGACGATTTCGTGCAGCCCAACGGCATCTGCTTCTCGCCGGACGAGAAGCGGCTGTACGTGATCGACAGCGGCATCACCGATGGGGGACCAGTCCATATCCGCGTGTTTGACGTGGACATCGCGAGCGGCAAGGTGAGCAATGGCAAGATCTTTGCCGAGGGCTTCGCGCCCGGCCTCACCGACGGCATGCGCTGTGATGTCGAGGGCAATGTCTGGTGCAGCATGGGCTGGGCCGACCCCAACGAGGATGGTGTGCGCTGCTATGGACCGGATGGTGCGCTGTTGGGCAAGATCCATATCCCGGAGACGGTTGCCAACCTGACCTTCGGCGGCCGGCTCCGCAACCGCCTCTACATCTGCGGCAGCACATCGCTCTACGCATGCTATGTGGACACGCAAGGAGCCATGAAGCCCTAGCGATTCCGACTTGGTCCGCAAGAATACAATGTGAACAACAAGCAGGGGAGACAGTTCATGCGCGGTACACGGCAAGCCTTGGCGCTTGGTGTAATACTCGCTCTCGGCACTGTGCCGGGTCGGGCGCAGCCGGTGGACACCGGCCGCATCGCTGCCGGCAGTCCGAACGATTGGCTCACTTATCATGGTGCCTACAACGGCTGGAACTACAGCGGCCTTGAACAGATAAACACCAATAACGTGAAGGACCTCGCTGTCGCCTGGATCCATGTCCCCGGGCGCTCCACGCGCGGCCTGCAGTCGGTGCCTTTGGTGGCTGATGGTGTGCTGTACTACACGGGCTCATACAGCCGAGTCTTTGCGCTGGACGGCGCGACCGGAGCGGTGATCTGGTCCTATTTCCCGGAACTCGACGACGCGCTGGTGGCCCGTCAGACGCACTCGCCGTACAACCGTGGCGTCGCGTTGGGCCAGGGCAAGGTGTTTGTGGGCACGGTGGACGGAAGGCTGATCGCGCTCGATATGAAGACCGGCAAGGTCGCGTGGGACACCAAGCTACAGGACTCACAGAAGCTCACCGTCGGTTTCACTGGCGCTCCACTCTACGCCAAGGGAATGGTGGTGATCGGCAGCCAGGGCGGCGAGTGGCCTGGCCGTGGCCCGATCTATGGTGTGGACGCGGAGACGGGCAAGGTGAAGTGGACGTTCCTCACGGTTGCTCCGACCGATGAGACGAAGAAAACCTGGGGCAACGATTCCTGGCGAACCGGCGGCGGCGGGGGCTGGATGTCAGGCAACTATGATATCGAAACGAACACGCTCTACTGGGGGACCGCCAATCCGGCGCCGCTGTATGACTGGTCCGGCCCCGACTGGAAGACCACCGGCGCGCGCCCCGGCGAAAATCTCTACACGACGTCGGTCCTTGGGCTCGATCTTGATACCGGCAATCTCAAATTCTATCACCAGGAATTGCCGCACGATGGATGGGATTTCGACAGCGCGGTCGGCGAGTTCGTGCAGATCAGCCGGGACGGTCAAAAGTATATCGTGCATCCCAATAAGAGCGGTTTCATCTTCGTCTACGACAACAATCTCAAGGTCAAGAACGTCTATCCCATCGTGAGCAACATCAACTTCGTCAAGTCGATCGACGCACAGACCGGCGAACTGGTCGGCCGCCGCGACTTCAGCGCCGGCAAGCAGTCCGAGCCACTTTGCCCCGCGATCAGTGGCGGCGTCAGCTGGAACGGTGGCAGCTACAATCCTCGGACCGGCCTCTACTACAAGATCGGCAATGAATGGTGCATTAGTCTCGATGTGATCAAGACGACCCCGGTGACGGAGCCAGTGGTGCAGCTCAATATCGGGGCCAACTTCAAGCTGGTGCCGCCGCCGGGCGGCCAGATCTACGGCCACCTCGATGCACGTGATCCGATCACCGGAGCGAAGAAATGGGAAGTTCGCTACCCCGAGCCGCCGATGGCGAGCGTGCTGTCGACCGGTGGCAATCTTGTGTTTGTCCCAGACAGCCGGGGGACCATCC
Organism: uncultured Alphaproteobacteria bacterium; assembly: GCA_963819855.1. Classification (GTDB taxonomy): domain Bacteria; phylum Pseudomonadota; class Alphaproteobacteria; order Acetobacterales; family Acetobacteraceae; genus JAMXLO01. Next base: position 189,358 of record CAWFYC010000020.1, on the reverse strand, counting down.
ACGCCTATAGCGCGGATACCGGGGCAGAGCTTTGGAGCCACGGCGACGGTCTCGGCCACCAGGGTGGAATCATCAGCTATGCTGTCAACGGCAAGCAGTACATCGCCGTGGTCGCTGGGTTCGGTGGCATGGTGAGCGATGACTTCGCGCCAACCTTCGGCGAACCCTACAAGAGCATGCCACGCGATGACGGCGTGCTGGTCGTCTACTCACTTAAGTAGCAGCGAATTGGCGGTCCCCCTGGCGCCGTCACATCTTCGCCAGGGGGAGCATGCGGACATCGGCAGCAGGCGCGGGAACCAGCAGCATGGCATCATGTTTCACCAAGTGCTTGCGCTGGTTCTGTTAGTCACGAGCGTGCCGCAGCAAGTACATGCGCAGCGGCTGGCGGCAGCGGATCCAAAATCCTCTTTGGATGTGCGGCAACTGTTCGCCACCACCTGCGGCTGGTGCCATAGCGACGGCGGTCGCGCGCCGGGCAAGGGACCGCAACTCATGAACACCCAGCGGAGCGACGATTTCATTCGGACCCGGATCAAGCTTGGCAAGGAGGGTGCAATGCCAGCCTTCGGCTCTTCCTTCAGTGATGCCGATATCGATGCGATCATCAGCTACATTCGCAGTTTGAAGCCGGAGCAGGGATGAGCCCGACACGATGTTTCCGCAGTCTGACCGGCCTCGCCGCGCTGGTGTTGCTGGCACTGTCGGGCCTGGCCGGGACAGCCTCCGGCAGGACGCTGAACGCCATTCGCGAGCAAGGCTCGATCAGCCTTTGCGCACACCCGAACTCGCTGCCGTTCGCCAGCCGCACCGCGCAGCCGCCTGGCTTCCAGCTCGAATTCGGCCGGGCGCTTGCGGAGCAACTCGGCGTATCATTGACGACGGAGTGGGTACTCATCAGCTATCAGATCCCGCGCACCGACTGCGACATCATTCTCGATACCATCGCCGCGGACGACGCTCCGCCGGATTTCGGCATCAAGCTCTCGAAACCGTATTATCGTGGCGGCGTGATTCTGGCTGTGCCCCCGGGCAGCGCGATCGCATCGTTCAAGGACCTCGATGGTCATACCAGGGTGGCGGTTCAGACGGGTTCGCTGGCTGCCATGACCATCGATCGGCGGCACGTGCCGATCTCGGTGTTTGGTTTCGAAGAGGATATGCTGGCAGCGCTTGCGGACGGTGAGGTCGACGCTGCCGCGGTGACGGCGCTGACCGCCGGATACTATAATCTACAGCATGCCGATCACCCGGTGACTCTGCTGCCGCTTGATGAGCATGAGCACGATCTGGTGTGGAACGTGGCCGTCGGCATGCGGCAGCCGGACGACGCCCTGCGCGCGGCGATCAACGCGGCGATCGACCGGCTTTCCGCGGACGGCGTGATCGCGAGCATCTATCGCCGTTATGGCGTGGCCCTGCAGGCCCCACGGTAGACGTCGACGCGGTCGCGATCACTCCGCGAGTGCCAGTGCCGGCCGCCGCGTGATCCGCAGCACCAGCAGCGAGGCGATCAGGCACGCCGCGCCGCTGGCGATGAACGCGCTCAGATAGCTGCCGGTGGCGTTCCGCAGCACGCCGGCGCCGAGTGCCGCCACCGCGCCGCCGATCTGGTGACCGCAGACGATCCACGACACGATAACCGGCGCGTCGCGCCTACCGAACACCTCGTTGGTGAGCGTGACCGTCGGCGGTATCGTCGCCACCCAATCCAGCCCATAGAACACCGCGAACACCGACAGGCTGACCAGGTCGAAGTTGGTGAACGGCAGCGCCATCAGCGACAGCCCGCGCAGGCCGTAGTACCAGAACAGCAGGATCCGCGGGTTGTAGCGGTCGGTGAGCCAGCCGGACGCGGTGGTGCCGATCAGGTCGAACACGCCGATCGCGGCGAGCAGGCTGGCCGCGGTCACCTCCGGTATGCCGTGGTCCATGCAGTATGAGATCAGGTGCGTCGCCACCAGCCCGTTGGTCGAGAAGCCGCACACTGCGAAACTCGAGAACAGCAGCCAGAAATCCAGCGACCGCATTCCGCGCGCGAGGCCTGAGAGCGCCACTATCACCGGGTTGGCGGTGCTTACCGCGGTCGGCGGTTCGGTGGCTGCGCCGTACGGGCCGAGCCCGACGCTGCCGGGGCTTTCCGCCAGTACCAAGGTGACCACCGGAATCAACGCCAGGATAACCAGCGCCACCACCCATGGCACGCTCTGCCATCCGAGCCGTTCGGCGAAGCTTGCCAGCAGCGGCAGGAACACCAGTTGGCCGCTGGCATTGCTGGCCGCCAGCAGACCGACCACCAGGCCGCGTCGGGCGACGAACCAGCGATTCGCCACCGCTGTGGCCATGCCGATCATGCCGCCGCCGGAGCCGACGCCGACCAGCACGCCCCAGGTGGCGTAGAGTTCCCAGGGACGGGTGGCGAACGCGGCACCGGTGGCGCCAAGGGCGAGCAGGCACAGCGAAGTGAGCACCGTGCCGCGCATGCCGATCCGTTGGATCAGTGCCGCCCCGAACGGTCCGACCAGGCCACCCAGCAGAATGTTCAGCGAGATCGCGCCGGAAATCGTCGCCGGGCTCCAGCCGAACGCATGTTCCAGCGGCACGATCAGCACGCCGGGGGCGGCACGCACCCCAACCGTGGCGAGGATGACGGTGAACATCAGGCCCACCACGATCCAGGCGTAGTGGATGCGCCCGGTCAGCAGCCGGGCAACGCGGCGAGGGCCCATCGTCGTCTCCTTCGGGTCTTGCCGTTAACATGACGAGCGTCATATGATAGTCAAGCCATTAGATTACGGCCGTCATGCAAAACAGGGATGCGGCTCATGCGGATGACGAACCAGCGCAAGGCCGAGACGCACGAGCGGATCCTCGCCGTGGCCGGCGATCTGTTCCGCAGGCATGGGATCGATGCCGTCGGAGTGGATGCGATCATGCATCAGGCCGGCCTGACGCATGGCGGGTTCTACGCGCATTTCGCCTCGAAGGAGGCGCTGGTCACCGAGACGGCGGCCGCCGCGCTGGCGCGGTCGGCGGCTCGGTGGGAGCGGATCAGCCAGGAGGCAGATCAGGCCACCGCCCTGACCCGCATCGTTGAAAGCTACCTCGATCCGGCCCATGTGGCCGCGGCCGAGCGTGGCTGCGTCCTGGCCACGCTGGGCACCGAGATTGCGCGTCGGCACGACGCGCGGCCGGCGCTCACCGCCTCGATCCGCCGCATGGTCGACGCACTGGCGCGTTGCCTGCCGCGGCGGCGGCGACAGCGGGCCCTGGGGACCCTGTCCACCCTGGTTGGTGCCGTCGTGCTGGCGCGATTGTGCGACGATTTCGGGGTTGGCCGAGGAATTTCTGGTCGCGGCGCGAAGCTCGGCGTGCTTGCACTGACCGTGCGGCCAGCTGACTGATCGCTGTTCGCAATCGGTCACGGCGTTTGGTCGGTCGATCCATGCAAAACCGCTGGTGCGGCGAATGCTCCTTCGTTAAAAGGCGGACCAGGACGGTCACGGCAGATTAACGATAAGCTGACCTGATGGTTGAGAGCGATTCGTGACTCCGGTCGATCAACATGTCGGCCGACGTATCAGGGGCAAGCGACGCGCGTTGGGACTCACCGAGGACCGCCTTGCCAGGTCGGTCGGGGTCGATGTCGACGCGATAAGAGCCTATGAGCGCGGCACGGAACGCGTGCCGTCAGAGCACCTCATCCGGCTCAGCGAGATCATGGAGGTTCCGCTCAGCTACTTCTTCCCGGCTACACCCTGCCCAGGCCCGTGACGTCGTCACAGTCCGCGAGTACCAGATCGAAGGCCAGATAGGCCTGCGTGATCAGCGCTGCCGCCTCCTCCCGGCGGCGGTTGAGCAGCGCGAGATCGGCTTGGCGCACAGTGCAGCACGGATCGAGTGCGGGGAGTTCCTGAAAATCGGTTCCCAGGTTGGCGACGTGCTCCATCGCGTCTGCTCCTTCAGCCACGAAGCGTGCACGAAGATTACCCTGCATGCAACCGCATATGCAACGTTCTTGTGGCCGCCCGGCCTTTCCGCCGTGGGGAATTGTGCTAAAGGCCGCGCCCCATGCGCCACTATCTCGACTTCGAGAAGCCGATTGCCGAACTGGAGGGCAAGATCGAGGAGCTCCGACGCATGTCGGAGCCGGACGGTATCAACATCGCCGACGAGGTGGCGCGGTTGACCACGGTGGCGGACCGGCAGTTGCGCACGACCTACGCCAGGCTGACGCCTTGGCAGAAGACGCTGGTGGCGCGGCACCCGGACCGGCCCAAGGCGAGTGCCTACATAGCCGCGCTGATCAGCGAATTCACGCCGCTCGCCGGCGATCGTGCCTTCGCCGACGATGCGGCCGTGCTGGGCGGGTTGGGCCGGTTCGGTGGCCGCTCGGTCGTGGTGCTGGGCACCGAGAAGGGATCCGATACCGACAGCCGGGTGAAGCACAATTTCGGCATGGCGCGGCCGGAGGGCTACCGCAAGTCGCGACGGCTGATCGAGCTGGCCGGCCGCTTCGGGCTGCCCGTGTTGACCTTTGTCGACACTTCCGGTGCCTTTCCCGGCATCGATGCCGAGGCGCACGGCCAGGCTGAGGCGATAGCACGCTCGATCGAGGCCTGCCTGGAGGCGCCGGTGCCGCTGGTCGCCACAATCATCGGTGAGGGTGGCTCGGGCGGCGCGATCGCGCTTGCGGCGGGTGACCGGGTGCTGATGCTTGAGCATGCGATCTATTCGGTGATTTCGCCGGAGGGGTGCGCCTCGATCCTGTGGCGCGACGCTGCACAGGCGGCGGCGGCGGCTGAGGCACTGCGGCTGACCGCGGAGGACCTGAAGCGGCTGGCATTGGTGGATGTGGTGATTGCCGAACCGCTCGGCGGCGCGCAGCGCGATGCGGCAGCGACCTTTGCCGCGGTGGGCGACGCGCTGGCGGAGGCGTTGCTGCCACTGGTTGAGCTGGATGGCGCGACGCTGAAGGCGCGACGGCGCGAGAGGTTCCTGGACGCGGGCCGCATGGGCCTCGCGTAGTGGGCCCCCGCTGGCGAACATCGCTCGGATCGGCGGCGGGCGTGATCGTGGCTGTCGCAGTCTGGCAAGGCCTGGCCCGGATCGATCCTGCCCGTGGATATCGCTGCCCGGCAGCCGGAGCGTCTCGGCCTCGCCTGCGCGTCACTGCTGCCGGCGGCATGCGTGCTGAACCTGATGATCCTGGTGCAGATGCGGCTGCGTGCGCGCAGCGGCGCGGTCGATCCGTTGGCGGGGCGTGACGATGCCCTGTTGCTGGTCAACCAGCGGGCGTTGACCAATACGGTAGAGCAGCTTGCGGGCTTTGCTCCGGCAGTGCTGACGCTGGCGGCGGGGGTGACAGCGGGCCGGATGCGATTTGTGGTCGCGGCGGGCGTGGTATTCGCGCTGGCGCGGCTGGCGTTCTGGGCCGGCTATCTGCTTGGGCCATTGGCGCGCGCGCCGGGCATGGCGGCGACATTCGCGATCAATGTCGCCACGCTGGTCGCCGCGATCTGGGTGTGGTGGCCGTAGCGCACCAGTGGCCGGACCTCCGGCCGGCGCCGAATACCGCGGCATTCAGCGATGTTCCGGCGAGGCGAAGAAGGCAGGCCGCCTGAACATTGCGCGGCGCGGACGCGGACGCGATAATGCGGTGCACGGTGCAGGAGTCGCCAGAAAGGCATGATGACCGCCGAACACGACCTGGACCAGCCGGGCGTCTTCCACCTCGTGATGATCAAGCCGTCGCACTACGACGACGACGGCTATCCGATTCAGTGGGTTCGTTCGGCCATCCCCTCCAACACGCTCGCCTGCATGAACGGGCTGGCGGAGGATGCGCGGCAGCGCGCGGTGCTCGGGCCAAATGTCACGATCACGCTGCACACCTACGATGAGACCAATCGGCGGGTCCGGCCCGATCGCATCATCCGCGCCATCAATCGCGCCGGCGGCAAGCCGTTGATTGCACTGGTCGGCGTGCAGTCCAACCAGTTCCCCCGCGCGGTCGATCTGGCGCGGCCGTTCCTCGCCGCGGGATGGCCGGTGCTGATCGGCGGCTTCCACATCTCCGGCTGCCTCGCGATGCTGCCGCAGATGCCGCCCGAGATGCAGGAGGCACAGGCCCTCGGCATCAGTTTCTTCGCGGGCGAGGCAGAGGACCGGCGACTCGACGACGTGCTGCGCGACGCCTGGGCAGGCACGCTCGCGCCGCTTTACAACTATATGGACGACCTGCCGTCGCTGCAGGGCGAACCGCCGCCGATTTTGCCGAGCCAGCATGTGCGCCGCACCTCCGGCTCGCTGTCCAGCATCGATCTCGGTCGCGGCTGCCCCTATCAGTGTTCGTTCTGCACCATCATCAATGTGCAAGGCCGCAAGAGCCGCTTCCGCTCGCCCGACGATCTGGAGCAGATCATCCGCGCCAATGTCGCGCAGGGCATCAAGCGCTTCTTCATCACCGACGACAATTTCGCCCGCAACCGCCACTGGGAACCGCTGTTCGACCGGATGATCGCGCTGCGCGAGGAAGGTCTGAACATCGGCTTCACGATCCAGGTGGACACGCTGTGCCATCGCATCCCGGACTTCATCGCCAAGGCCGGCCGTGCCGGCGTGCGACGGGTGTTCATCGGCCTGGAGAACATCAACCCGGAGAACCTGCTGGCCGCGAAGAAACGGCAGAACCGCATCACCGAGTATCGCGCCATGCTACAGGCGTGGCGCGAGGCCGGGGCCATCACCTATGCCGGCTATATCATCGGCTTTCCCGGCGACACCAAGGAATCGATCCTGCGCGACGTCGAGATCATCAAGCGCGAGCTGCCGCTCGACATCCTGGAATTCTTCTTCCTCACGCCGCTGCCGGGCTCCGAGGATCACCAGAAGCTGTGGCAACAGGGCACCTGGATGGACCCTGACCTCAACAAGTACGACCTCAACCACCGTGTGACGCATCATCCGCGCATGTCGGATACGGAGTGGGAGGCGGCGTATCGTGCCGCCTGGACCAACTACTACACGCCGGAGCACATGCGCACGATCCTGCGTCGCGCGGCGGCGCATCCGCTGGGGCGGCCGAAGACCGCGCTGACCACGATCCTGTGGTTCAACCTGATGATCCTGTTCGAATCGGTGCATCCGCTGGAAGGCGGCGCGTTCCGGCTCAAGTTCCGCCGTGACCGACGGTTCGGCATGAAGATTGAGAGCCGCTTCGTGTTCTATCCGCGCTACGCCGCCGAAACGGTGACCAAGGCGTGGCGCTATCTCAGGGTGTACCGCGACGCGATGCGCGATCTGAAGCAGGTGCTGCGCGCGTCGGATCGCTGGACCTACTCCGATCTCGCCATCGCCGCGCCGCTGGAAGACGAACTCGACACGCTGGACCTTTACCATGTCACCAGCGGCGGTGAGGCGGCGGTGGCGCGTCAGCGCCGCGATGACGTGGCCCGGGCCCGGACTGCGGCGGTCGGCTGACCGCGCATCTATGCGGATCCGCGGCAGATCGTTACCGTCGCGATGGAATGCCGGATGAACAGCGCATCCTGAGCTTCGACCCGGCGGTCCTGCTCGACGCCGAAGCCGAAGTGATTGCACGCACCGCGCGCGGAGAGATTGCGATATTCACCGGTGCGCCAATGCCGGTGCTGCGCGCCGGTTTCCTGCGCCATCTGCTGCTGAGCCTGCCCGCGCCGCGGGACCCGTGGCCGGTCCGCCTGCCGGGCGTGCGGATTCGCGGTGCATGTATCGAGGGATTGCTGGACCTTGCCGGTTGCGCCGGACCTGGGGGGGCGGGACTGCCCGCGCTGACGCTGGATGCGTGCGACATCGCCACGACGATCGACGTGACCAATGCGCGCCTGGCGAGACTGTCCTTGCGTGACAGTCGCATCGGCGAAGTGTGCGCACGCGGTGTGCGGATCGATGGCTCGCTCGACATCTCCGGCGTCACCCCGCTGGCGGATGCTGCCTGGATCGACCTGCACGCCGCGGTGATCGACGGCGATCTGCTGGGCCGCGCTGCCCGCCTGCAGATCCCGTCGGCGCGGGTTGGCATCGCGCACCGCGACGCACGTTATGCGCTGCGGCTGTCGGGGGCGACGATCCGTGGCAGCCTCGATCTGATGGGGGGGTTCACCGCGATCGGCGGCCTGGCACTGGACACCGCGCACGTGACCGGCGACGTGATCGCCCGCGGCGCGCGGATCGGCGCCGGCGAGGGCGACGCGATCGGCGCCCAGGCGGCACGGTTCGACGGCGTGGTGATCATGGGCGACGGCTTCGTCGCGGCCGGCACGATCTGGATGATGGGCGCGCGCATCGCCGGCACACTCGACATGAACGGCGCGCGGCTGGTCAATCGCGCAGCGGACGGCAGCGGCGTGGTGTTGGCGGCGGATACCGCGGAGATCGGCGGCTCGGTCCTGCTGCGCAACGGGTTTACCGCCGAAGGGGCCATCAGCATGCGTGGCACCCGGATCCGCAGCAGCCTGGAATGCGACGGCGCAAGCCTGGTCAATTCGACCGAGGACGGCGCCGGCATCGCGCTGGCGGGCGATCATGCGGAGATCGACGGCGCGGTGCTGCTGCGCAACGGATTGCGGGTGCGGGGCACCATCAGCCTGATCGGCGCCAGGATCAGCGGCAACCTCGAATGCGACGGCGCCAGCCTGACCAATGCCACCGCGGACGGTACCGGCGTCGTGCTCGCGGCCGAGAACGCGGTGATCGGCGGGGCCGTGTTGCTGCGGCACGGCTTCGAGGCGCGTGGTGCGATCAGCCTGCTCGGGGCGACAATCGGCAGCAACGTGGAGTGCTGCGGCGCCTCGTTAGAGAACTGGTCCGACACGGGATCGCGCGAGACGCTGCGGCTGACCAATGCCGAGATCGCCGGCGACGTGTTGCTGAACCAGGGGTTCACCACCCTGGGTTATGTCAGCCTGTGGGGCACCAAGATCGGCCGCGACCTCGACTGCTCGACGGCGACATTCATCGGCCCATCGCCGGTGGCGGCCGGGCGGTCAATCGCGGGCGCGCTGGTGGCGACCAACCTGGCGGTGGCCGGCGATGTCAGGCTGATTGGCGTCACCATGCTTGGGAGGTTCGACGGCGAGGCCATACAGACCGGCGGCAGCCTGATCTGGGACGGGCTGCGGTTTCCCCGCGAGATCGCCATCGACGATGCCCGCTATGGTTACCGGACGGGAGTGGATGCACTGCCGCAGATCCTGTTGTCGCACGCACGGATCGGGGCGGCGCTGATGGCGCGCGACCTCACAGCAGAGGTGGCGCTGGCGATCGACCTCGGGGGGGCGCGGGCGGGGACGCTGGACGACACCGGGTTCCCGGCCGGCTGGGGAGTGGGCCGCGCAAGGGAAGGCTTGTTCTGCACCCTCAACCTCGACGGGTTCGTGTATGACCGGTTTGGGCACCTGCCGTCCGACGAAGCCAGCGGTATCGGTGTCGCACTGACGGCGTTCGGTCGCTGGGCGGTACATCTCGGCCGCGGCCATTCCGCGTCCTGGGCGGTCCGTCTGGCACGTCGTATGTTGCACGTGCAGCGGGCGCATGTGAGGCAGCGCCTGTCATGGGTGCAGCGCCAGCAGACCAGCGCCAGCGAGTTCCACCCGCAGCCGTACCGGCATCTGGCGAGGGTGTTGCGCGCCCAGGGCCATTACCAGGCGGCCCGCGAGGTCGCCATCGTCGAACAATGGGCAACGCCGTCCGCCAATCGGGTCACGCGCCTACTGCGCTCGATCTGGGGGCTGTGCTTCGGCTTCGGCCTGTCGCCGGTCCGGGCCACCGCCACCGTGGTGGTGCTGCTGGCGGTCGGCACCGCCGGTGTATGGTGGGCCTGGAAGCAGGCCGATGTGCTGGTCATCAACTACTCCTACGCGATGACCGAGGTGACCGACGCGCCAGCCTTCCTGCATCCGGACAAAGGCCAGGCCACGGCGGGCGCGCCGCGCTGCGGCGAAGCCGATATCCAGCCGCTGTTCTACGCGATGGACCTGGTGGTGCCGGTGATGGCGCTGCACCAGATCGACAAATGCTGGGTGGACACCGGGCCAGGCACCGCAGGCTGGCGGATGTTCTGGTCGCTGTACTCGTTCATCGGCAAGCTGGTAACGTCGCTCGCGCTGCTCACCTATTCCGGCGTGCTGAAGCCGAAGGAAGAGGTCTGACGGATCAGCGGAAGATCGAGTGGGGACCAGGAGCGGCCAGGGTAGGTGCCGTAGTGGAGGTCTCGCGCCCCGACGCCGCCGCGACGGTATGGCCCTTGCGCGCCGCATCCGCCGACCGTGTTGCAGTGTCGCCCAGGGCGCGTGACAGCTTTGCGGCGGCGTCCAGCACCATCGGCAGCAGCGTACGTGGTCGCGGCGGACGCATCCGCATGGTAGGGGCGCTGACCGATAGTACTGCCACCACCTGTCCCGACGCGTCGCGCACCGGGGCGGCGACCGTGGCGGCGCCGGCGACCACCTCGTCCGTGGTGAGCAGGTAGCCACGGGTCCGGATCCGCTGGAGGTCGGCAGCGATCCAGGCGGAGTCGGTCCGGGTGGCCGGCGTGAAGCGCGGCAGGCGTTGGGCGAGGACCTGGGTCTGCACCGCCTCGGGCGCGTGAGCCAGCAGCAGGCGGCTGGAACCGGCATGCAGCGGCTGGCGCTTGCCGACCTCGCTGTACAGACGCAGGCCAGGGTCGGCCTGGTAGATCGCAATGGTCTCGCTCTCCAGGCCGTCGCGCACCCGAAGATAGACATTCTCGCCGCAGGTCTTGCCCAGTGCGGCGAGGAACGGCATGGCGGTCGCCTCGAGCGCGCCTTGCTCGACCGCCGCACGGCCCAGTACGCCCCAGCGGGCGCCGAGCCGCCACATCCCGCGGGCTTCGTCCTGGATCGCGAAGCCACGTGCCTCGAGGGTTCGCAGCAGGCGGAAACCCGCCGTACGCGTGCAGCGCGCCTGGTCGGCGAGGGCTGCGAGGGGGGCGGGACCGATGCGCGATAACGCCTCGAGGAGGTCGAGCGCCCGGCCTACCGCGGCGATGCTGTAGTCCCGCGCCGGTGTGGCAGCGTCATGCGACCCATTGCCGGAGCGGGACCGGACCTTGCCCTTGCTGCGGCTAGCCTGCGCCATGAGTACACCCGAGAGATGATACCGCCTGAAACCAAGTTAGCACGGGTCAGACCAGTTTTGCACGGGGGCGAGCGAGCGGATTTGACCAGACAACGAGCATATACCTGACGGCACCAGGGCAGGACGGCGCAGACTTTGGCACCGGCGCGTGGCTGGGTCAAAGGGCTGGTTGACATCAGGCGGCGAAGGATGCGCGGACTGATCGCCCGCCCCCGGGGCTGTCGCACGACTGTCTCATCATTTACTCCGGCGAGACAGTGTCACGCCAGATGAGTACGGGGTGGTTCGCAGTTGTCTCTCTGTACTGTTGCATGAGACGATGCTGCACCAGATGAGACAGTGTGCCGCTCTGCTTCGAGTTGAGGGCGCTGCTCGCAGACGGTCGCGCGATTGTCTCAACGGATCGTTTGTCGAGACGCCGTTGCGTTCCGTGAGAACCGTTGGGCTGTGGATGGCACGCCGTCCGCCGCGCGGATCCGGCGCTGCGCGAGACATCGGAGTGATCGACGAGCCGGTCGTGGACAGGATCGGCGGGCGGCGAGCGCTGACAGCGTCCGGCTGGAAAGCCGGCGATGGCCTCGCCGGTGAAGGAGGCGGCGAGGATCGGGGACCATTCATCGACCTGCCGTCCTTTGTTGCGGCGCTGCCATGGGAGCTGGTGGTTAGGTACACTGACGTCAATGGTCTATAAGATTAGCTACCCTGGGACGACGGCGGCATGGGCCAGGACCGGCAGTGCGCCCGCTCTGGGATGACCATCACCATGCGGGCGTCCGAGGACCCGGCAGTCACGCGATGGCGGCCACAGGCGCTCCGACTCTCTTGGGGGCGACCGGGCTCAGGAGAAACCATAGCCGGAGTCGATCTCGCAGCTGACGTGGACCCATCACCTCAATCTTTCCAGACCGAACCCCGGAATCCCAGGTCAATCGACCAAACCAGACGGCGATCATCGTGGGCATGTCGGTCGTAATGGAAACGTCGATTGGAAAGCCCGGTTCGAACGCGCAGAGATCGACTGCGCCACCCTCGTTCACCAACCACCACCGCCGATGACTCTCGGGCATGTCTGTGAAGTCGAACTGGATGGTGGTACGGCGCGCCGAAAATACATTCGGATCAACCCTCCGCTTCATGTTCCACATCATGACCGTCACATCGAGATCGGTTTCCCGCAACGGAATTTGCGCGTAGCGTAATCCCCACTCGCCCAGTTGTTGGATCACCGGCTCGAGTGCTCTGCCCGCCTCCGTCAGATGCCATTCATTCGCGCGCGGGCCATCACGCCGTTCCACGATACCAACCCGTTCCAACTCTTTCAGCCTCGTCGAGAGCAAAGTCTGCGACATGAGCGGCACGCCTCGGCGGATATCGGTAAATCGCGAACTTCCGGCGAGCAACTCGTGAAGTACCAACGGTGTCCAGCGCTCGGCGACAATCTCCGCGGCCTTCGCGATCGGACAGAACTGACCATAGTTCATCATGGATAGTCGCCTCCGCATTCCCACCGAGGCTAACCCTAGCATCCGCGTCCTCGGTCGGACACTCCAGATTTTGGACTAGTCAAGGCCAGAAGATCGTAGAGGCTTCGAGCGAGCCAAGAGTGTTACGTGGAGAGTGATCATGGACGAAATTCGACATCCTCGTCGGGCAGCGGGCCCGGGCCGTCGTGCGTTTCTCCGATTAAGTGTGCCGGGCCTGTTGCTTCCACTCGGCGCGATGGCGCCGGCCTCGTGGCGAACCAGCCCATCATCGCTGCCTGATACGATGGCGCACCCCCCGATCTGCCGCACAGCGGCCGAGGTCACGGCCGTCGCCCCAGGCTCGGTGCCGCGCGAATTGAAGATTACCTGGAATACCAACGCGGTCTGCAACGTGGGAGTGGCGGTCGCCGATGAGCGAGGGTTCTTCGCCAAACGCAATCTCAAGGTCGAAAAGATCAACTTCGCCGGTGCGACGGATCAACTGCTCGAGCTGCTCGCGAGCGGCAAGGCCGATGCGGGTGTCGGTATGGCGCTGGCCTGGATGAAGCCGCTTGAGCAAGGCTTCGATGTGAAGCTGACAGCGGCGATCCATGGCGGCTGCATCCGGCTGATCACCACGCACGAGTCCGGCATCGCCGGTGTTGCTGGGCTGAAGGGCAAGACCGTCGGAACGGTCAGCATGGCCAGTCCGGACAAGAATTTCATATCGATCCTGGCCGTCAAACAAGGCATCGATCCGATCAAGGATATCGAGTGGCGAGCCTACCCGGCTGACCTGCTCGGCGTGGCTTTGCAGAAGGGCGAGATCCAGGCCTTCTCAGGCCCTGATCCGATCGTTTCGATCATCCGCGACCGTGATCATTTGGTGGAAGTGGCCAACAATCTGACCGGGGAATTCGCCCACCGTGCATGTTGCGTACTCGGCATACGTGGCAGCCTGGTTCGTGACGAGCGCCCGGTCGCCGCCGCGATCACGGCCGCGCTGATGGACGCGCAGGAATGGGTGGCCGAGAATCCCGATGCGGCAGCCGCGATCTTCGCCGGCTTCACCAAGGTGGCGACCGCGGAGCAACTGGCCCCGATGCTGCGCAGCCATACCCACCACCACCATCCGGTGGCTGGCGATCTGAAGCAGGAAATCGCGCTCTATGCACAGGAACTGAAGCAGGCCGCGGTTTTCAAATCGAGCACCGATCCGGCCCAGTTCGCCGATCGGGTCTGCGCGGACGTTCTCAGCACGTGACGGAACTGGCGCAAAGCAGTCAGGTCGCACGCGATCTGGCCGTTGCTGCGGGAACCAGCACCACACGTTACCGGATATGGCGGTGCGGGGTGCTGGCGGCGGTTGCCTGGCTGGCTATCGCCTGGTTTACCGAGCGGTGGCCGGATGTTGGCGACGTTGGACCTGCGGCGTTGCTCGCCGGCTGCATGGCGGCCATCGGCCTTGCCTTGGCGGCGGCAAGCCTCGCCAGCATCTACGTCGCTCTCCCAAGACTGATCCGAACGGGTCCGTGGCTCGTCGCGCTCGCATTGCTGATCGGACTGTGGGAGCTGGTAACCGCGAAACTTGATCTGTTGCCACGCCCGTTCTTCGCGACACCGCAGTCGTTGATCGAGGTCTATGTTGAAGACTGGGCACGCCTTGGCGAGTGTGTGTCGCGCTCGTTGATGCTGCTCATTACCGGGTACGCGATCGGCGCGGCGCTAGGCTTCGTCACCGGCGTGGCGATTGGATGGTCACGCGCCATCGGTTATTGGGCGCATCCCGTCCTTCGCTTTATTGGGCCGCTGCCGGCGACCGCCTGGCTGCCGCTGGCGTTCTTCGCGTTTCCCTCGAGTTGGAGCGCAGGGGTATTTCTGATCGCGCTGGCGACAGGATTTCCGGTCGCCGTGTTGACCTGGTCCGGCGTCGCGAGCGTCAACCCCGCGTACTACGACGTCGCGCGAACCCTCGGCGCCCGCCCCGGCTTCCTGATTTGGAAGGTCGCCATCCCAGCCGCAATGCCATCCGTCTTTGTCGGACTCTTCATGGGTCTTGGGGCGTCGTTCGCTGTCCTGGTCGTGGCAGAGATGATGGGCGTGAAAGCCGGGCTTGGCTGGTACCTGAGCTGGGCGCAAGGCTGGGCCGCATATCCGAACATGTACGCGGCGCTGTTGGTCATGGCGTTGATGTGCAGCGGTCTGATCACGCTGCTGTTCCGCCTGCGCGACCGACTGCTGTCCTGGCAGAAGGGATTGCTGCGGTGGTAGCAACCGTCAGTGCGGGTGGGGCGTCGGTCCGAGTGGTGAAACTGCTCCACCAGTTCGAACTGCACGGGCAGCCGCTACCCGTGCTCGATGTCATCGATCTCGAAGCCGCACCAGGCGAATTCATTGCACTTCTCGGCCCCAGCGGCTGCGGCAAGTCCACCCTGCTTCGACTGATCGCCGGACTGGAGCGACCGCACGCCGGCCGCATCGTCATGGACGAGCAGAAGATCGAGGGGCCTGATCCCTCACGCATTCTGGTGTTTCAGGACCCGACGCTGTTTCCATGGCGCACTGTGCGGCAGAACGTGGCACTTGGGCTGGAAACTCGGGGGCTGCTTCGGACGCAAGGTGGGCGCGTCGATGACGTGCTTCGTCAGGTCGGGCTGGACGGTTTCGACAACGCCTACCCGCACCAGCTTTCCGGTGGCATGGCACAGCGTGCGGCTCTGGCACGGGCTCTGGTAAACGAGCCGTCCATCATGCTGTTGGATGAGCCGCTCGCCAATCTGGATGGTCTGACACGGATTACGTTGCAGGCTGAGTTGAGTGCACTCTGGGAACGCCAGCGCTTCACTGCATTTCTGGTCACGCACGATGTCGATGAAGCGTTGTATCTGGCTGGGCGTGTGCTGGTGCTAAGCCGCCGGCCTGCGCGCGTTCTGGCGGATGTGACGGTAGATCTGCCGTATCCGCGGCATCGTGGCAGCCCGCGCTTCGCGGAATTGCGCCAGCACGTGCTGGAGGAACTGGGATTGCGTGCGCATTGGTAAACCACCGGTAACGAGACCCGTGACCAGACGCGCTCACCAGGGAGCGTGAGGGCAGAAGGAGACTTCGACGTGCAGCAGGATCAGAAGCCGAAAGCGTACTGGGCCGGATTGATGCATGCGCTGGGGTCCGGCTTCACCGAACGAGCGGATCGATGCGACAGCAATGACACGTTCGTCGCTGAGAATTTCGCGGAACTAAAGGAGCGTGGCGTGCTCGCGGCCGGCGTCCCGGTGGAGCTTGGCGGTGGTGGCGCATCCTATCCCGAGCTTTGCGAGATGCTGCGGATTCTGGGGCGTTACTGTGGTTCGACCGCACTCACGTTGGCCATGCACACGCATCCTCTGGCGACACTGGTCTGGCGCTGGCGACGTGACCCGACGCCGGTCGAGCGCATCCTGCGGCGCGTGGCCGATGAGCGGTTGCAATTGGTGACCAGCGGCGCGTCGGACTGGCTCGATGGCTCCGGGACGGCGGTCCGTGTCGAGGGCGGGTGGCGGATCAACGCGAGGAAGCGTTTCGCAAGCGGCAGCCCGGTTGGCGACCTGCTGATGACCACGGCCGTGGATACGGCGTCCGGGCCGGAACCGGTCGTGCTGCATTTGGCGCTTCCTCTCGCCACCTCCGGTGTGACGGTCCTGGACAATTGGCACACCTTGGGCATGCGCGGCACGGGATCGCACGATATTGTAATCAAGGACGCATACGTGCCCGAGACAGCCGTTTCGATGCGACGTCCTCCTGGCAGATGGGTGCCACAGCTCCAGCTGATGCAAATCATCGCATTACCGCTGGTGCTTGGCTGCTATCTCGGCGTGGCCGAGGCGATGCGCGACCGTGCGGTCGCCATCGCGGCAGACCGTGTAGACACCCCAGAGGCGGTTGATATCGTCGGCGAGATGGAGACTGAGCTCGCCATCGTGCGGATCGCGCATCGCGACATGGTCGAAGCGGCGTTCACGCTCGAGCCGGGTGCCGATACGTTGAACCGTGTCTTCACGGGTCGTACTGTCGTGGGACGCACCGTTCTGCGCGTTGCCGAACGGGCCATGGAGGCAGCCGGTGGCAGTGCATTCTACCGGGCCGCGGGATTGGAGCGGCTGTTCCGCGATATCCAGGGGGTGCGCTACCACCGGCCGCAGGAGCGGATGCAGCTCCGGTACAGTGGCGAATTGGCGCTCGGTCGGGAACCCAACAGCTAACCACGCGACCGGGCAGGCCCTGGCGGCTCGATAACGCCAGAGCAAACTCCCCGGGCCTTCCTTCCTTGTCCCCTCGGTCGGCGTGCGCTAAAGCCGCGCGTTCACGCAGGGCCGGCACGCGGGCGCGGGCGTGGTGGAACTGGCAGACACGCCAGATTTAGGTTCTGGTGGCGCAAGCCGTGGGGGTTCAAGTCCCTCCGCCCGCACCACGCGGCGGGTGGACAACGACAGGATTGAACAATGCAGGTTACCGAGACGCTCTCCGAAGGGCTGAAGCGCGCCTACACCGTGGTGGTGCCCGCCGCCGACATCGCGACCAAGCGTGCCGCCCGGCTGGCAAATCTGGGCAAGACGCTGAATTTGCCTGGGTTCCGCCCCGGCAAGGTCCCGACTACGGTGGTGCGGCAGCGCTACGGAACGGCGGTCAATGCCGAGGTCCTGGAGGAATCGGTCACCGAGGCCACCCAGCAGGTGCTGACCGAGCGC
Source organism: uncultured Alphaproteobacteria bacterium (assembly GCA_963819855.1). Lineage (GTDB taxonomy): Bacteria > Pseudomonadota > Alphaproteobacteria > Acetobacterales > Acetobacteraceae > JAMXLO01. The sequence goes on along the minus strand of CAWFYC010000020.1, from coordinate 172,029 downwards.
GGCCTGCGCCCGGCGCTGCAACCAAAGGTCGATGTCGTGAGCCTCGATGTGACCGGCGGCGCCGACAAGGACCTCGAGTTCAAGGTCGAGCTCGAGTTGCTGCCGGAGATCACGTTGCCCGATTTCGGCACGATCCAGCTTACCCGGATGAAGGTCGAAGCGGCACCGGAGACGGTGGACAAGGCGCTGGCCGACATTGCCCAGCGCAACCGCACGCTCGAGGCGATCCCCCCGGAACAGCTGGGCGATCGTGGGGCCGCGCAAGGCGAGGTGCTGACCGTCGACTATGTCGGGCGGATCGACGGAACCGAATTCCCCGGTGGTACCGGCAAGGACATCGAGGTCGAGATCGGCGGCACCGGCTTCATTCCCGGCTTCAGCGAGCCGCTCGAGGGCATGAAGCCTGGCGAAAGCCGGACCACCGAGGTGAACTTTCCCGCCGACTACGGCGTGCCGGCCCTAGCCGGCAAGGCGGCGACTTTCGAGGTCACCGCGCATGCGCTGAGCCGCGCGTTAGTGCCGGCGCCCGACGATGAGTTGGCGAAGAAGCTGGGGTTCGACGATCTGGCGGCGATGCGGGAGATGGTCACCCGGCGCGTGCAGAACGAATACGACCAGCTCGCGCGGCTGCGCCTGAAGCGGGAGTTGCTGGATGCGCTGGCGGAGGTGACCAGGTTCGCCTCGCCGGAGGGGATGGTGGAGCAGGAATTCAGCCAGATCTGGCAGCGCCTGGAAACCGACCGGCAGGCGGATCGGCTGGACGAGGACGACAAGGGTAAGGACGAGGCCACGCTGAAGGCCGACTACCGCGCCATTGCCGAGAGGCGGGTGCGGCTTGGCCTGCTGCTGGCCGAGATCGGCCGGGCGAACAGCATTACCGTGGCGCAGGACGAGATGACCCGGGCAATGCGGGCGGAGGCCATGCGCTACCCCGGGCAGGAGCAGAATGTGTTCGAGTTCTTCCGGCAGAACCCGCGCGCTACCGACACGCTGCGGGGCCCGCTGTTCGAGGAGAAGGTGATCGACTTCATCCTGGAGCTCGCCAAGGTCGAGGAGAAGACCGTCACGCTGGAGGAACTCTCGAAGGAGCCGCCGGTCACGGTTGCGGCGGCGGTGTAGGGCCAGCCTTCTGGCCAGTTGGAGTCCGCGGCGGTACCGCCTATCTATAGGCCTTCCTCCGTCTTGAAGGTGCCCGCCATGCAGGATCGCGATCCCGTTGAAGTGTACTCCAACAACCTGGTGCCGATGGTGGTGGAGCAGACCGCCCGCGGCGAACGCGCCTTCGACATTTACTCGCGCCTGCTGAAGGAGCGGATCATCTTCCTCACCGGGGCGGTGTACGACCAGGTGAGCGCCTTGATCTGCGCCCAGCTCCTGTTCCTGGAATCGGAGAACCCCAACAAGGATATTTCGTTTTATATCAACAGCCCCGGCGGCGTTGTTTCGGCGGGACTGGCGGTGTACGACACCATGCAATACATCCGCAGTCCGGTCTCCACGGTGTGCATCGGCCAGGCAGCGTCGATGGGCAGCCTGTTATTGGCCGCGGGCGCCAAGGGCAAGCGCTACGCCCTGCCGAACGCACGCATCATGGTCCACCAGCCGTCCGGTGGCGCTCAGGGGCAGGCAACGGACATCGAGATCCAGGCGCGCGAGATCCTGACCCTGCGCAAGCGGCTCAACGAAATCTACGTCCGCCACACCGGCCAGCCACTGGAGGCGATCGAACGCAGGCTGGAGCGTGACAGCTACATGTCGGCCGAGGAAAGCCGCGACTTCGGGTTGGTCGATGAGGTGGTGGAGAACCGTCCGACGCCGGAAGAGCCCGGCGGACGCGGCTGATACCGGGTCGCTGCCAAGGTCCGTCATTCCCGCAAAAGCCGGAACCCAGGCAGCCGACCGCGGGTTGCCACTGAGTCTCCTGCTTTCGCAGGGGTGACAGCACAGTTCTTGTCCCCGCAGGCCCCCGGGGGGTAAAGTCGTCCCTTGGCTCCCCGCGAGTCCGGGGCAGGAGTACGCATGAGCAAGTCCGGCAATTCGAAGAACACCCTCTATTGCTCGTTCTGCGGCAAGTCCCAGCACGAGGTGCGCAAGCTCATCGCCGGCCCGACGGTGTTCATCTGCGACGAATGTGTCGAACTCTGCATGGACATCATCCGCGAGGAGCACAAGACGCATCTGGTGAAGTCACGCGATGGCGTGCCGACGCCGAAAGAGATCTGCAAGGTGCTGGACGACTACGTGATCGGCCAGGACCACGCCAAGCGGGTACTCTCGGTCGCCGTGCACAACCACTACAAGCGGCTGGCGCACGGGCAGAAGAACAACGACATCGAGATCGCCAAGTCGAACATCATGCTGGTCGGGCCGACCGGCTCGGGCAAGACGCTGCTGGCGCAGACCCTGGCGCGCATTTTGGACGTGCCGTTCACCATGGCCGATGCCACCACGCTGACCGAGGCGGGCTATGTCGGCGAGGACGTCGAGAACATCATCCTGAAGCTGCTGCAATCCGCCGACTACAACGTGGAGCGGGCGCAGCGCGGCATCGTCTATATCGACGAGGTCGACAAGATATCGCGCAAGTCGGACAACCCCTCGATTACCCGCGACGTGAGCGGCGAGGGCGTGCAGCAGGCGCTGCTTAAGATCATGGAAGGTACCGTCGCGTCGGTGCCGCCGCAGGGCGGACGCAAGCACCCGCAGCAGGAGTTCCTCCAGGTCGATACCACCAACATTTTGTTCATCTGTGGCGGTGCATTCTCCGGGCTGGAGAAGATCATCGGCGCGCGCGGCAAGGGCTCCGGCATCGGCTACGGCGCGGAAGTCCGCTCGTCCGACGAGCGCCGCACCGGTGCCATCCTGCGCGAGGTGGAGCCGGAGGACCTGTTGAAGTTCGGCCTGATCCCGGAGTTCATCGGCCGCCTGCCGGTGGTCGCCACGCTGGAGGATCTCGACGAAGGCGCGCTGATGGAGATCCTGACCAAGCCGAAGAACGCGCTGATCAAGCAGTATGGCAGGCTGTTCGAGATGGAGGGCGTGAAGCTCTCCTTCACCGAGGAAGCCTTGCATTCGGTGGCGACGCGGGCAATCGCCCGGCGCACCGGCGCGCGCGGCTTGCGCTCGATCATGGAATCGATCCTGCTGGGCACCATGTTCGAGCTTCCCGGTCTCGACGGAGTGGAGGAGGTGGTGATTAACCGCGAAGTCGCCGAGTCGCGAGCCAACCCGCTCTATCTCTACGGCAAGGAGCGGGCGGAAAGCTCCGCCTGAACCTCTTGGAGCGCCCGCGCGCGATATTGCGACCCTGGATTTCAAGGCCTTGCGCTGCATTGCCCGGCAGACGATATGCGATCCTTACCGGTGGGCACCATGCCTATCGAGGCGCCTCCCGTGCCGCAAGGATCGCGATAAGTCGGGCGGATTTGGCGTCGACTGTCCATAAGGAGGTCAATCATGGATGAATCCGAACGGCCTGCGCCGGAATCGCAGGGACGCCCGGACGAGACACCGTCGAACCCCGCACCCACCCCCGCGCGCGGCGATCTGCTCGCCGTACTGCCGCTACGCGACATCGTGGTGTTTCCCCACATGATCGTGCCGCTGTTCGTCGGGCGGGAGAAATCCGTTCGTGCGCTGGAAGCGGTGATGAAGGAGGACAAGCAGATCCTGCTGGTGGCGCAGAAGAACGCCGCACAGGACGATCCATCGGTCGACGACATCTATCGTGTCGGCACCGTCTCGACGATCCTGCAACTGCTGAAGCTGCCGGACGGCACTGTGAAGGTGCTGGTGGAGGGCGGCAGGCGCGCCAATATCAGCGGCTTCAAGGACACCGACAGCTATTTCGAGGCGTTTGTCGAGGCGATGCCCGACCAGGGCACCGATGCCAAGGAGCTCGAGGCGCTCGGCCGCACCGTGGTTTCCCAGTTCGAGCAGTACATCAAGCTCAACAAGAAGATTGCACCCGAGGTGCTGGTTTCGCTGAACCAGATCGAGGAGCCGTCAAAGCTCGCCGACACGGTGGCGAGCCATCTCAATCTGAAGATCGCCGAGAAGCAGGAACTGCTGGAGATCGCCAAGGTCGGCGAGCGGCTGGAGCGGGTATTCGGACACATGGAGTCCGAGATCGGCGTGCTGCAGGTGGAGAAGCGGATTCGCAGCCGCGTGAAGCGGCAGATGGAGAAGACACAGCGCGAGTACTACCTGAACGAGCAACTCAAGGCGATCCAGAAGGAGCTGGGCGAGGGCGAGGACGGCAAGGACGAGAACGCCGAGCTGGAAGCCAAGATCAAGAAGACCAAGCTGTCGAAGGAAGCGCGCGACAAGGCCATGCAGGAGCTCAAGAAGCTCAAGACCATGAGCCCGATGAGCGCCGAGGCGACGGTGGTGCGCAACTACCTCGACTGGATGCTGTCGATCCCGTGGAAGAAGCGCAGCAAGATTCGTAACGACGTGGTGGCGGCAGAGAAGGTGCTGGAGGCCGATCACTTCGGGCTGGAGAAGGTTAAGGAGCGCATCATCGAGTACCTCGCCGTGCAGGCGCGGTCGCCGAAAGTGCGCGGGCCGATCCTGTGCCTCGTCGGACCGCCCGGCGTCGGCAAGACCTCGCTCGGCAAGTCGGTGGCGCGTGCCACCGGGCGCAACTTCGTTCGCATGTCGCTGGGCGGCGTGCGCGACGAGGCCGAAGTGCGTGGCCATCGGCGCACCTATATCGGCTCGATGCCCGGCAAGGTGATTCAGGGCATGAAGAAGGCGAAGACCTCCAACCCGCTGTTCCTGCTCGACGAGGTCGACAAGCTGGGCGCCGACTGGCGCGGGGATCCGTCCTCGGCGTTGCTGGAGGTGCTGGATCCGGAGCAGAACTCCACGTTCCAGGATCACTATCTGGAGGTGGACTACGACCTGTCCGACGTGATGTTCGTCACCACGGCGAACTCGCTGCGCATGCCGCAGCCGCTGATGGACCGGATGGAGATCATTCGCATTCCCGGCTACACCGAGGATGAGAAGGTGGAGATCGCCAAGCGCCACCTGATCGCCAAGCAGTCCGAGGCGCACGGCCTGAAGCCGATCGAGTGGCACATCTCGGACGATGCGCTGCGCGACCTGATCCGCTACTACACCCGCGAGGCGGGCGTGCGGAACATGGAGCGCGAGATCGCCAACATCGCCCGCAAGGCGGTGAAGGAATTGGTCACCAAGAAGACCAAGAAGGTGGCGATCACGCGGAAGAACCTCGAGAAGTACTCGGGCGTTCGAAAGTTCCGCTTCGGCGAGACTGAGGCCGAGGACATGGTCGGTGTGGTCACCGGCCTGGCCTGGACCGAGGTCGGCGGCGAGATCCTGACCATCGAGAGCGTGCTGCTGCCCGGCAAGGGCAACGTGAAGCACACCGGCAAGCTGGGCGACGTGATGCAGGAGAGCGTATCCGCCGCGCTGAGCTACGTGCGGTCGCGTTCGACCAAGTTCGGCATCAAGCCGACGTTGTTCGAGCGGCGCGACATCCACGTGCACGTGCCCGAGGGTGCCACGCCGAAGGACGGACCGTCGGCCGGCGTGGCGATGGCGACCTCGATCGTGTCGGTGCTCACCGGCATCCCGGTGCGGCGCGACATCGCGATGACCGGCGAGATCACGCTGCGCGGACGCGTGCTGCCGATCGGTGGGCTGAAGGAGAAGCTGCTGGCGGCGCTGCGTGCCGGCATCACCACCGTGTTCATTCCGAAAGAGAACGAGAAGGACCTGGCGGAAATTCCGGACAACGTGAAGAAGCACCTGAAGCTGGTTCCGGTCGCGGACGTGGACGAGGTGATCGCGCAGGCGCTGGCGCACCGGCCGGTGGCGATCGAGTGGGAAGAGCCGCCGGAGCCGGTGACACCGCCGCCGGCGGCCCAGCCCATCGCTTCGCTACCGCACTGATCTGTTGACTGCGGAAGGGCCCGCCGGGACGCTCCGGCGGGCCTTTCTGCTGTCATTGACGTGACGGAAATCGCGCCATAAGTGTCGGCCGCCCGGTCGGCCACTCGCGCCGGCATCGCTCACATCAACGGATCGAGAGGGATTGAAGCAGTGAACAAGATGGATCTCATCGCGGCTGTCGCGGACCAGACTGAGCTGCCACGCACAAAGGCGTCCGAAGTGGTCGATGCGGTGTTCGGCGCGATCGAGGGTGCGCTGAAGAACAAGGAGGAAGTGCGGCTGGTCGGCTTCGGTACCTTTGCGACCGCCGAACGGAAGGCCGGCACCGGGCGCAATCCACGCACCGGCGAGGAGATGGCGATCGCTGCCTCGACCACCGTCCGTTTCAAGGCCGGCAAGGGGCTGAAGGACGCGGTACAGTAAGGCCCCGAGGGGGCGGTTAGCTCAGCGGTAGAGCGTCTCGTTTACACCGAGAGGGTCGGCGGTTCGAATCCGTCACCGCCCACCAGCGTGACCTTGACCCGGCGGTTGGCGCGACGTAAGTGCTGCCGCTCTGCGCGGGCGTAGCTCAGTTGGTTAGAGCGCCGGCCTGTCACGCCGGAGGTCGCGGGTTCAAGTCCCGTCGCTCGCGCCAGGATCACTGCGGGGTATCGCGGCGTACGGAAACCACTCGGGCATGGTTGGCCCCCTTCGAGCCCGACTGGGTAAACTCATTCGGAGCGTCGAGATTACTTTTGAGGGCACCGCCAGCCCCGTACCCTGGCACTGGGATCGATAGATCACGGCGTATGACGAGGCTTTCTGTAGGCGCGAAATCTCAACATGGCTGTCCTCGAAGACATCTATCTCCCACCGCTCTCCAACGAAAGCCGCATATATCCGAACATTATCAGGCAGTGTCCGCTCCAAGAAAAAGTGCATGCGTACACTTTCAAGGAGCTGCAGTGCATCCATGCCGAGATGCCGTCCTGAATGGCGGGAATTCGCTATTGAAGTTCGATCGATACGCCCAGGTACGCTATTGGCTCCATTCGAACCGCCGGGTGACCTGGCGTCGCCGTACTCAAACACCGGAACGGTAACTTCCATCACTCGCCCTGATCTCCGTGCCAAAGACGCCAAGACCGACGTCAGGTTTGGCTGACATCGGACGCTGCACGCCGGATCAAGGTTGTGCAGGTTGATGGTGACGGTGACTGTTTGCGGCTCAATCAGCAGGGTTGCAACCGCATCGTACCGGTAAGTTTCGTGCCCCAGCTCCAGCACGACACGCCCAGTACAATAGGTCCTGCGACATCCCAGATCGAAAGACCTGGCCGATAAAGCGTCGGGTCCTGATCGCCCTCCCTGCGAAGATTGACGTAGGTGAATCCTCCTGACTACAGAAGGGGCGCTGGTGCCGTCGTGTTCGAGCTGATCGTTGCGACTGCCAGGCAAACCCAGCAAGCCAAGCGTGCGAATGACCTACCGGACATCGCCGCCCCGGCGAGGTGCAAATGATGCGTCTCTGAAGAAGCGCTCCGCCGGTACGTTCTCTGGCGGCGGATCCCTCGACATTGGCGGGTCGATGGGACCGGGTGGATCGGTATCTGTTGGTCTGTGGATCCGATCGGCCGACCCAGACTATCCCCCTTCCAGGTCGGTATCGTTCACGGTTGGCGGCAGTGTTGGTGCCGGCGGAGACAAAGGGGGCAGAGGTTCTTGCCGTATTGAAGCGTCGGCCCGCAATATACCACCGGACGCCGAACCGCGCATTGCGGCGTGTTGCTTGTCCATCGGCGCGCTTGAATCCGGGCCGGTTGTCGACACTGCACCGACCGCCGCCAAAATCGCACGCGGGTCAGACAGCCAGTTCCACAGCGCCATCGTGGCCGTGATGTCCGGACTGGCGTAGCCGCCAAGTTCGCCGAAAGGACGAACGCGCCTGGGACCGCCGGTCCCCGGTGGCGTGGAGTACACGCCGAATTCGCCCGACGCAGGCTCTGGCGGTGAAAGGCGCCATGGTTGGTTCCGCGGCGGCGCCCGGTTGCCCGGTCGCTGAGGCGGCCGCATCGGAGGTTTCCCGCGCTGCCTGGTCGAACGGACCGGCGGTAGGTTCTGGATCCAGCATCACCCGGCCGAACTCAATCCACGGATATCCAGGCGGCGGTCCGGTGTAGCCGTCGGGGGTGAAGATGCAACGAAACTCCGTTGGCTCGCGGCCGAACGCGTAGCTGGGCCGAGAACCTTGGTGGCTTCCCGGAACAAAGATGCAGGGCAGATCCACACGGTCACGCCCGATCGGCTGCGATGGCTCACCCGACATGCCGATCCCCAAAGTTCTCTTTATGTTCTTAGCAGTTTTGGCGGGCATGTGTCAAGCAGATGGCATCCCTCCGCGCTACGCTGGTGCCGGGTTGCCCTATGGCGGTGCAACACGGTTGGGGTTAATCTCCGCTCGCCTTGCGTCGCGACAATCGGAGCAGGCGCAGCCCAGGCGGGCTGGGCCGGTGCGGTGGTGTGCGGCGAACACAGCAATCGAGCGGACCCGACATGCAGCCAGTGCTCTACGGATACCTGCCGGTCCTGGTGTTCATGGTGATTGCCGGCGCGATCGCGCTCGCCATGGTGGGCGGCTCGCTGCTCGCCGCGCGGCAGAAGCCGTACCCCGAGAAGGTGTCCGCCTACGAATGCGGCTTCGAGCCGTTCGACGATGCGCGCCGTCGGTTCGACGTGCGTTTCTATCTCGTGGCAATTCTGTTCATCATCTTCGATCTGGAAGTGGCGTTCCTATTTCCCTGGGCAGTATCGCTGAAGGACATCGGCTGGTTCGGCTTCCTGTCGATGATCGGCTTCCTTGGCGTGCTGACCGTCGGCTTCGTCTATGAGTGGTGCAAGGGAGCGTTGGATTGGGAGTGAGCCGACCGCCCCTACCGGTCATTCCCGAGCAAGCGGGAACCCAGGGCGACATCCGGCTGGTATGGCCCTGGGTCCCCGCCTTCACGGGTGGTGACGATGCGGGGCATCGTTAATTGGGAGTAGCACCATGAGCGGAAGCACTGCCATCGCCTGGAACCGCGACGGGCTGCCTCCGGGACCGGAGCAGGACGCGGTGGTGAAGGGCATCACCGGCGAGATCGCCGACAAGGGCTTCATCGTCGCCAACATCGACAAGGTGGTGAACTGGGCGCGCACCGGCAGCCTGTGGCCGATGACGTTCGGCCTGGCCTGTTGCGCGGTTGAGATGATCCACGCCTATATGCCGCGCTACGATCTCGACCGGTTCGGCACCATCCCGCGCGCCTCGCCGCGGCAGAGCGATGTGATGATCGTCGCCGGCACGCTCACCAACAAGATGGCGCCGGCGCTGCGCAAGGTCTACGACCAGATGCCGGAGCCGCGCTGGGTGATCAGCATGGGAAGCTGCGCCAACGGCGGCGGCTACTATCACTACAGCTACTCGGTGGTGCGCGGCTGCGACCGTGTCGTGCCGGTGGACGTGTACGTGCCCGGCTGCCCGCCGACCGCCGAGGCACTGGTCTACGGCATCATGCAACTGCAGAAGAAAATCCGCCGCACTGGAACGATCCTCCGTGGCTGATCTCGCCGCAGCCGTTGCCACGCTGCCTGGCGTTCGCGCCGCATTGGTCGAGAAGGGTGAGACTGTCGCCCATGCCGACCGCGACGCTCTGCTCGGATTGATGACCACGCTGCGCGACGATCCGCGCTTCGCGTTCGAGCAGGTGATGGACATCTGCGGCGTCGATTGGCCGCAGCGCGCCGAGCGGTTCGATGTTGTCTACAACCTGCTGTCGGTGTCGCTGAACCAGCGGCTGCGGGTCATCGTGACCACCGACGAAACCGCGCCGGTGGCGTCGGTGCACACGGTGTGGCCGGTCGCGACCTGGTGGGAACGCGAGGCGTGGGACCTGTTCGGCATCGTGTTCTCGGGCCAGCCGGATCTGCGGCGCATCCTGACCGACTACGGGTTCGAGGGTCATCCGCTGCGCAAGGACTTTCCGCTGACCGGGTATGTGGAAGTTCGTTACGACGAGGAACGCAAGGCGGTGGTGTACGAACCGGTGCGGCTGACCCAGGATTTTCGCAGCTTCGATTTCCTGTCACCGTGGGAGGCGATAACCACGCTGCCGGGCGACGAGAAGGTGCATACGGCGCGTGCAGCGGAAGTGCCGCCGCCGGCCGAGACGAAGGCGTGACACGATGAGCGCGACGACAACACGCACCGTGGAGATCGACAGTCACGCGATCAATTTCGGCCCGCAGCATCCGGCGGCGCATGGCGTGCTGCGGCTGATCCTGGAGATGGACGGCGAGGTGGTGGAGCGTGCCGATCCGCATATCGGCCTGCTGCATCGCGGCACCGAGAAGCTGATCGAATACAAGACGTATATGCAGGCGGTGCCGTATTTCGACCGGCTCGATTATGTCTCGCCGATGTGCGAGGAGCATGCGTTCGCGCTGGCGACCGAGAAGCTGCTGGGCATCGAGGTGCCGGAGCGTGGGCAATGGATCCGCGTGCTGTTCGCCGAAATCACCCGGGTGCTGAACCATCTGCTGAACGTGACGACGTATGCGCTGGATGTCGGTGCGATCACGCCAAGCCTGTGGGGGTTCGAAGAGCGGGAAAAACTGATGGAGTTCCATGAGGCCGCGTCGGGTGCGCGGCTGCATGCGAACTACTTCCGGCCAGGCGGTGTCGCGAAGGACCTGCCGGCAGGGCTGGAGTCGCGGATCGCCGCGTGGGCGGAGACCTTTCCGAAGTTCATCGATGACCTGGAAGAACTGCTGACCGGCAACCGCATCTGGAAGCAGCGCACGGTGGATATCGGTGTGATGAATGCCGAAGCGGCGCTGGCGTGGGGTTTTACCGGCCCATGTCTGCGCGCGAGCGGCGTGCCGTGGGACCTCCGCCGTTCGCAGCCTTATGACAAGTACGCCGAGGTGGAGTTCAAGATTGCAGTCGGCCGTCACGGCGATTGCTACGACCGCTATCTGATGCGGCTTGCCGAGATGCGCGAGAGCGTGAAGATCATCCAGCAGGCGCTTGGCAAGATGCGGCCGGGGCCGGTGAAGGTGCAGGACCGCAAATTCACGCCACCGCACCGGTCGGAGATGAAGCGCTCGATGGAGGCGCTGATCCACCACTTCAAGCTGTATACCGAGGGCTATCACGTCCCGGCAGGTGCCACCTACACCGCGGTGGAAAGCCCGAAAGGTGAGTTCGGCGTATATCTGGTTGCGGATGGAACCAACCGGCCGTATCGGTGCAAGATCCGTGCGACCGGTTTCGCGCTGTTGCAGGCGATCGACGTGATGGCGAAGCGGCACATGCTGGCGGACACCGTGGCGATCATCGGCTCGCTCGACATCGTGTTCGGTGAGATCGACCGATGAGCGATTTCGTGCAGCCGGGAAACTTCGCGTTCGACGCGGAGAGCGAGGCGGCGATACCGCCGCTGCTGGCGAAGTATCCGCACGGCAAGCAGGCGAGCGCGGTGCTGCCGATGCTGTATCTGGTGCAGAACCAGATGAAGCGGCAGACCGACAGCGCCTGGGTGCCGACGGCGGGCATGGATGAGGTGGCGCGGCGGCTCGATATGGCGCCGATCCGTGTCTACGAGGTTGCCACGTTCTATTTCATGTTCAACCTGCGGCCGATCGGGAAATGGCACCTGCAGGTCTGCACCACGACGCCGTGCTGGCTGCGCGGTTCCGACGATGTGGTGGCCGCGTGCCGCGCGGTGACCGGCATCCAGGGCTGGGGTGAGACGAGCGCCGACGGTGAGTTCACCATGACCGAGGTCGAGTGCGTCGGCGGCTGCGTCAACGCGCCGATCATCCAGGTGAATGACGATTTCTACGAGGACCTGGACGCGGCGAGCACCAAGCAGCTGCTGGAGGCGCTGCGCCGCGGCGAGCCGCCGAAGCCTGGTTCGATGACCGGTCGGCAGACATCCGCGCCGGAGGGCGGACCGACCACGCTGACGACATTGCATTTCGGCGCGGAGAGCTGATCGGATGCTGCAGGACAAGGACCGCATCTTCACCAACCTCTACGGCCTGCACGATCCGTTGCTGAACGGCGCGCGCGCGCGGGGCGACTGGGACAACACCAAGGCGATCCTGGAGAAGGGCCGCGACGCGATCGTCGAGGAGGTGAAGGCATCGGGCCTGCGCGGTCGCGGTGGCGCGGGCTTTCCCACCGGCCTGAAATGGTCGTTCATGCCGAAGCAGTCCGACCGGCCGTGCTACCTGGTGGTCAACGCCGATGAGTCCGAACCTGGCACCTGCAAGGACCGCGACATCATCCGCCACGATCCGCACAAGCTGGTCGAGGGCTGCCTGGTCGCCGGCTTCGCCATGGGCGCCTGCGCCGCCTACATCTATATCCGTGGCGAATTCGCCAACGAGGCGAAAGTGCTGCAGGCAGCGATCGACGAAGCGTACGCCGCCGATCTGATCGGCAAGAACGCCTGCGGGTCCGGCTACGATTTCGATGTGTTCCTGCATCGCGGTGCCGGCGCGTATATCTGCGGCGAGGAGACCGGACTGCTGGAAAGTCTGGAAGGCAAGAAGGGACTGCCGCGGCTGAAGCCGCCGTTCCCTGCCGCAGTTGGGCTGTATGGCTGTCCCTCCACGGTCAACAACGTCGAGAGCATTGCGGTGGCGCCGGCCATCATGCGGCGCGGTGCGGCGTGGTTCAATTCGCTCGGCCGCCCGAAGAACTCGGGGCAGAAGGTATTCTGCATTTCCGGCCATGTGAACAAGCCATGCAACGTCGAGGAGGAACTTGGCATTCCGCTGCGCGAGCTGATCGAGAAATACGCCGGCGGCGTGCGTGGCGGCTGGGACAACCTGCTGGCGGTGATCCCGGGTGGCGCGTCGGTGCCGGTGATTCCGAAAAGCGTCTGTGACGACGTGCTGATGGATTTTGACTCGTTGCGCGAAGCGCGAACCGGTCTCGGCACCGCGGCGGTGATCGTGATGGACAAGTCCACCGACATCATCAAGGCCATCGCGCGGTTATCAAAATTCTACATGCACGAGAGCTGTGGCCAGTGCACGCCGTGCCGCGAAGGCACCGGTTGGATGTGGCGGGTGATGACACGGATGGTGGAGGGTAGGGCGGAGATCCCTGAAATCGATACGCTCGATCAGGTCACGCGACAGATCGAGGGCCATACGATCTGCGCGCTCGGTGACGCGGCGGCGTGGCCGATTCAGGGACTGATCCGCCACTTCCGGCCGGTGATGGAAGAGCGTATCGCATCCTACAAGGCGCGCGCGCCGATGCGTTTGGCGGCAGAATGATCGCCACCCCACCGTCATTCCCGCGCAAGCGGGAACCCAGGCGGGCAGCGGTGGTGCTGCGGCCCCTGGGTCCCCGCTTGCGCGGGGATGACGCTGTTTGTGCAAGAGGTTGCCTCTGATGGCGAAAGTCACCGTCGACGGCATCGAGGTCGAAGTCCCCAACGGTTCTTCCGTGCTGCAGGCCTGCGAGGCCGCGGGGAAAGAAATCCCTCGCTTCTGCTACCACGAACGCCTGTCGATCGCCGGCAACTGTCGCATGTGCCTGGTCGAGATCGAAAAGGCGCCGCCGAAGCCGATCTCGTCCTGCACCTATCCCGTGGCCGACGGCATGGTGGTCCACACCGACTCGCCGATGGTGCGCAATGGCCGGCGCGGCGTGATGGAGTTCCTGCTGATCAACCACCCGCTCGACTGTCCGATCTGCGACCAGGGCGGCGAGTGCGACCTGCAGGACCAGGCGATGGGCTATGGCATGGACCACTCGCGCTATGCCGAGAACAAGCGCGCGGTGAAGGACAAGGACCTCGGCCCGCTGGTGAAGACGGTAATGACGCGCTGCATCCATTGCACGCGCTGCATCCGCTTCATCACCGAGGTGGCTGGCGTGCCGGATCTCGGCGCGACCAGCCGTGGCGAGCACATGGAGGTCGGCACCTATGTCGAGAAGGCACTTGGTTCCGAGCTCTCCGGCAACATCATCGATCTGTGTCCGGTCGGCGCGCTGACCTCCAAGCCCTATGCGTTCGTCGCACGGTCCTGGGAGCTGTCCAAGGTTGACAGCATCGACGTGTTGGATGCGGTCGGCACCAACATCCGCATCGATGCGCGCGGTCCCGAGGTGCTGCGCATCCTGCCACGGCTGAACGAGGACGTGAACGAGGAATGGCTCGCCGACAAGTCCCGCTTTGCCCTCGACGGGCTGCGTCGGCGGCGACTGGATCGGCCGTGGGTGCGGCGCGACGGCAAGTTGATCGAAGCAGGCTGGTCCGAGGCGTTCGCCGCGATCGCCGAGAAGCTGCATGGGGTCGCCGGCGATCGCATCGGTGCGGTGGCGGGTGACCTGTGCGACGCCGAGAGTATGCTGGCGCTGAAAGACCTCATGGTTGCGCTGGGTTCGGCCAATACCGATTGCCGCCAGGACGGCGCGCGGCTCGATGCGTCACGTCGCGACTTTTATACCTTCAACACCTCGATTGCCGGCATCGAGGACGCGGACGCGATCCTGCTGATCGGCACCAATCCGCGCCGCGAGGCGCCGGTGCTGAACGCACGCATCCGCAAGCGCTGGCTTGCCGGCAGCATTCCGATCGGCCTGATCGGTGGCGAAACCGATTTGACCTATCGGGTGCAGCACCTCGGGACCGCGCCGAATCTGCTGACCGCACTTCACGATGGTTCGCATGCGTTCGCCCAAGTGCTGCATGACGCGAAACACCCGATGATCATCGTCGGTCAGTCGGCGTTGGCGCGGCCCGACGGATCGGCGGTGCTGGCCGCTTCATGGCGTTTGGCGGCGTCGATCGGTGCACTGACGCCGGACTGGCACGGCTTCAACGTCCTGCACACCGCTGCCGCCCGCATCGGCGCTCTGGATATTGGCTTCATGCCGGGTGCCAACGGCAAGTCACTGGCCCAGATGCTGAACGGCGGCGTCGACGTGCTGTGGCTGCTCGGCGCCGACGAGTTCGACACCACGCGCATCGGCGCCAATACGTTTGTGGTGTATCAAGGCCACCACGGCGATGCCGGCGCCGCGCGGGCCGATGTGATCCTGCCCGGGGCGGCCTACACCGAGAAGCCAGGCACCTACGTCAATACCGAGGGTCGCGTCCAGCGCGGTCTGCTCGCGGTCTATCCGCCTGGCGAGGCGCGCGAGGACTGGAGGATCCTGCGCGCGTTCAGTGAGATCGTCGGCCACAAACTGCCGTACGACACGATCGGCGCGCTGCGCAGCCGGCTCGAGCAGGTGAACCCAGTGTTCGGTCGCATCGGCTTCCTGCCGCGCTTTGGTTGCACCGATCAAAGTGGCCCCGCCGGCGATCCCGCCGCCTTGTCCGACGCGCCGCTCGAACCGGCGATCGCCAACTATTACCAGACCGATTCGATCAGCCGCGCCAGCCCGACCATGGCCGCCTGCACGGCAACCTTCGCGTCCACGCCGCTGGTCGCGGCGGCGGAATAGCACGATGCAGTCGTTCCTGTTCGACACCGATATCGGCCGGGTGATCCTGACCTTCGTGGAAGCGCTGGCGCTGCTGGTGCCGCTGCTGATCGGCGTCGCCTACCTGACCTACGCCGAACGCAAGGTCCTGGCGGCGATGCAGTTGCGCAAGGGACCGAACGTGGTGGGCTGGTTCGGCCTGCTGCAGCCATTTGCCGACGCGCTGAAGATGATCATGAAGGAGACGGTCATCCCGGCGGGTTCCAACCGGCTGCTGTTCCTGATGGCGCCGATGCTGACCTTCAGCCTGGCGATGATCGCCTGGGCGGTGATCCCGGTGAACCAAGGTTGGGCGATCGCCGACATCAACGTCGGCGTCCTGTACCTGTTCGCGATCAGCTCGCTTGGCGTCTATGGCATCATCATCGCCGGCTGGGCATCGAATTCGAAATACGCGTTCCTGGGCGCGATGCGCAGCGCGGCGCAGATGGTGAGCTACGAGGTCTCCATGGGTTTCGTCATGGTCTCGGTGCTGCTCTGCGTCGGCAGCCTGAACCTGACCGACGTCGTGCTGGCGCAGCAGAAGGTGTGGTTCTGCCTGCCGCTGTTCCCGATGTTCATCGTGTTCTTCATCTCGACGCTGGCGGAGACCAACCGCTCGCCGTTCGACCTGCCGGAAGGCGAGAGCGAGATCGTCGCCGGATTCTTCGTCGAATACAGCGCCATGGCTTTCGCGCTGTTCTTCCTCGGCGAATACGCCAACATGATCCTGATGAGCGGGATGACCACCATCCTGTTCCTGGGCGGCTGGCTGGGGCCGTTCGGCATCCTGCCGCAGATCGGCCCGATCTGGTTCATCCTGAAGGTCTGTTTCTGCCTGTTCGTGTTCCTGTGGGTGCGCGCCACCTTCCCGCGCTATCGCTACGACCAGTTGATGCGGCTCGGCTGGAAAGTTTTTTTGCCGCTATCGCTGGTCTGGCTGACGCTGACCGCCGGCGCGCTGATGCTGTTCGGGTGGCTGCCCAATGCATGAAGGACCCCGCTGAATGGCGTTCCTCGACCGCACCGCACGCAGCATGCTGCTGGGCGAACTCGTGGCCGGCCTCGGGCTGACGCTGCGCTACTTCTTCAAGCCCAAGGCAACGATCAACTATCCATACGAAAAGGGCCCGATCAGCCCGCGCTTCAAGGGCGAGCACGCGCTGCGCCGCTACCCCAACGGCGAGGAGCGCTGCATCGCCTGCAAGCTGTGCGAGGCGATCTGCCCCGCCCAGGCGATCACCATCGAGGCCGAACCGCGCGAGGACGGATCGCGCCGCACCACGCGCTACGACATCGACATGACCAAGTGCATCTACTGCGGTCTGTGCGAGGAGGCTTGCCCGGTCGATGCCATCGTCGAAGGTCCGAACTTCGAGTTCGCCGCCGAGACCCGCGAAGAGCTGATGTACGACAAGCAGAAGCTGCTGGACAACGGCGACCGCTGGGAGCCCGAGCTCGCCCGCCGCCTGGAACTGGACGCGCCGTACCGATGATCGCCACCATCTTCTTCTACGTCTTCTCGGTGATCCTGCTCGCCTCCGCCGCAATGGTGGTGAGCTCGCGCAATCCGGTGCACTCGGTGCTGTTCCTGATCCTGTCGTTCTTCAATGCCGCGGCGCTGTTCCTGATCGTCGGCGCCGAGTTCCTGGCGATGATCCTGGTGATTGTCTATGTCGGCGCCGTCGCCGTGCTGTTCCTGTTCGTGGTGATGATGCTGGACGTTGACTTCGCCGAACTGCGCGGTGGCTTCCAGCGCTATCTGCCGGTCGGCGCCACGGTCGGCGCGGTGCTGTTCATCGAACTGGTGCTGGTGCTCGGCGGCTGGAAGATCGCCCCCGACGCGGCGACGCTGCGTCTTTCGCCGGCATCCGCGCAGGTCAGCAACACCGCAGCATTGGGGCGGCTGATTTACACCGACTACGTGTTCCTGTTCCAGGCGGCGGGTCTGCTGCTGCTGGTCGCGATGATCGGGGCGATCGTGCTGACCCTGCGCGACCGCAAGACCTCGCGTCACCAGAGCATCCGTATGCAGACCGAACGTAGCGTGGCGGAGACGCTCGAGATGGTGACGATCTCGGTAGGAGCAGGGGTGAAGGAGGTCGGCATCTTCGTCCCGAAGGTGGCCGAACCGGTGCCTGCGGAGGAAGTGCCGCATGGGCACTGAAGTCGGCCTCGACCATTTCCTCGTGGTGTCCGCCATCCTGCTGGTGCTGGGCATCTTCGGGATATTCCTGAACCGCAAGAACGTCATCATCATCCTGATGTCGGTCGAGCTGATCCTGCTCGCGGTCAACCTGAACCTGGTGGCGTTCTCCGCCGCTCTCGGCGATCTGGTTGGCCAGGTATTCGCGATGTTCGTGCTCACCGTTGCGGCGGCGGAGGCCGCGATCGGATTGGCCATCGTGGTGATCTATTTCCGCAACCGTGGCTCGATCCAGGTCGAGGACGTGAACCTGATGAAGGGGTGAGTCGGTGCAAGCCGAACGAATAGTAGACGAAGTGCGTCATTCCCGCCTAGGCGGGAACCCAGGGGTCATGGGTCCAGGCCTATCGCCTGTGTTCGGGCCATGATCTACGCCGTCGCGGTCTTCGCCCCGCTGCTCGGCTCGCTGGTCTCCGGCCTGCTCGGCCGCTCGATCGGCGACCGTGCCGCCGTGGCGGTCTCCATCCTGTGCATGCTGGTCGCCGCGGCGCTCGGTCCGCTCGCCTGCTTCCAGCTCATTGCGGGCGATGCCGATCCGGGCACCGTGTCACTCGGCAATTGGATCGAAGCCGGCCACTTTCATGCTGCCTGGGCGCTGCGCTACGACCCGCTGGCCGCGGTGATGGTCGCGATGGTGACCTTCGTCGCCATGCTGATCCACGTCTATTCGATCGGCTACATGGCGCACGACGCCTACCCTCGCTACCGCTTCTTCGCCTACCTGTCGCTGTTCACCTTCTCCATGCTGATGCTGGTGACGGCGGACAACCTGCTGCAGCTGTTCTTCGGCTGGGAAGGCGTCGGCCTCTGCTCCTATCTGCTGATCGGCTACTGGTACGACCGGCCGGCGGCCAACGCCGCTGCGATCAAGGCGTTCATCGTCAACCGCATCGGCGACCTGTTCTTCGCCGTCGGCATCGCGCTGGTGTTCCTGAAGTTCGGCTCGATCGAATTCTCCACCATCTTCCCCGCGGTCGCGCAGCACCAGGCCGACACCTACTCGGTCATCGGCGGCACCTTCCCCGCCTTCGAGGTGATCGGTGTGCTGTTGTTCATCGGCGCGATGGGCAAGTCGGCGCAGATCGGCCTGCATGTCTGGCTGCCCGACGCGATGGAAGGCCCCACGCCGGTCTCCGCGCTGATCCACGCCGCGACGATGGTCACCGCCGGCGTGTTCCTGGTCGTGCGCATGTCACCGCTGTTCGAGTTCGCGCCGTTCGCACTGGGTCTGGTGACGTTGATCGGCGCCACCACCGCGCTGTTCGCCGCCACCGTCGCCTGTGCGCAGAACGACATCAAGCGGGTGATCGCCTACTCCACCTGCTCGCAACTCGGCTACATGTTCACCGCCGCCGGTGTCGGGGCGTTCCAGGTGTCGATCTTCCACCTGATCACCCACGCCTTCTTCAAGGCGCTGCTGTTCCTGAGCGCAGGCTCGGTGATCCACGCCATGTCCGATGAACAGGACATGCGCAAGATGGGCGGACTGTGGCGGCTGATCCCCTGGACCTGCGCAGTGATGTGGGTCGGCAACCTGGCGCTGGCCGGCATCCCACCGTTCGCCGGCTACTATTCGAAGGACGCGATCATCTCCGCTGCCTATGCGTCCGGCACCGGCATCGGCATGTATGGCTTCATCTGCACCGTGCTGGCGGCCTTCCTCACCGCGTTCTATTCGTGGCGGCTGCTCATCATGACATTCAACGGCCGGTCACGCGCCGATCCTCACGTGCTGGAGCACGTCCACGAAAGTCCGCCGGTGATGATCGTGCCGCTGCTGGTGCTGGCCACCGGCGCCGTGATCGCCGGCAAGCTGCTGGATCCCTGGTTCATCGGCGAAGGTTGGCAGGAATTCTGGAACGGCAGCATCTTCAACGCGCCGACCAACCATGTGCTTGCGGGACTTGAACATATTCCCGCATGGGCCGAAATGGCGCCGCTGGTCGTCGGTCTGCTCGGTATCGCCACCGCCTATGTGATGTATATGGCCTTCCCGCTGCTGCCGATGCGGCTCGCCACCACGTTCCGCGGCATCTACCTGTTCCTGCTCAACAAGTGGTACTTCGACGAACTGTATGACGCGATCTTCGTGCAGCCGATGCTGCGGCTGGCACGCGTGTTCTGGCAGACCGGCGATGCGACCGTGATCGACGGCGTGCCCAACGGTCTGGCCGAACTCGCGGTCGACGGCTCGCGCCAGGCGGTGAAGATCCAGACCGGCTCGGTCGCCGTCTATGCGTTTGTCATGCTGATCGGGGTGGTGTTCCTGGTCGGTCTGTTTCTGGTGTCGCGATGAACGCCGCCGGTTTCCCCGTCCTGTCGCTGATTACCTGGCTGCCGCTGGTCGGTGGGCTGATCATCATGTTGGTGCGTGGCGACGAAGCAACCGTCGCCTCCAACGCGCGGTGGACCGCGCTGTGGACCAGCCTGATCGTGCTGGTGCTGTCGGTCGTGCTGTGGGCGAAGTTCGATACCGGCGAGGCCGGCTTCCAGTTCATCGAGGAAATCCCGTGGCTGCCGGAATACGGCGTCGGCTATAAGATGGGCGTGGACGGCATCTCGGTGCTGTTCGTGCTGCTCTCCACCGTGCTGACGCCGATCTGCATCCTGGCGAGCTGGGAATCGATCACGCATTCGGTGCGCGAGTACATGCTCACCTTCCTCATCCTCGAGACGATGATGGTGGGGATGTTCTGCGCGCTGGACTTCGTGGTGTTCTACGTGTTCTTCGAGGGCGTGCTGTTGCCGATGTTCCTGATCATCGGCGTGTGGGGCGGGCCGCGGCGCGTCTATTCGGCGTTCAAGTTCTTCCTGTTCACCTTCACCGGCTCGGTGCTGATGCTGTTGGCACTGCTGGCGATGTGGTTCCAGGCCGGCACTACCGACATTGTCGTGCTGCTGAAGACCCCGATGCCGGTGGGGATGCAAAACTGGCTGTTCCTCGCCTTTTTCGCATCGTTCGCGGTGAAGATGCCGATGTGGCCGGTGCATACCTGGCTGCCCGATGCGCACGTCGAGGCACCGACCGCCGGTTCCGTCATTCTGGCCGGCGTGCTGCTGAAGATGGGCGGCTACGGCTTCCTGCGCTTCTCGGTGCCGATGCTGCCGCAGGCCTCCGCCACCTTCGCGCCGCTGATCTTCACGCTGTCGGTGGTGGCCGTGATCTACACGTCGCTGGTGGCGCTGGCGCAGGAGGACATGAAGAAGCTGATCGCCTATTCGTCGGTCGCGCACATGGGCGTGGTGACGATCGGCATCTTCACCTTCAACGTGCAAGGCATTCAGGGCGCGCTGTTCCAGATGCTGTCGCACGGCATCGTATCAGCCGCGCTGTTCCTCGTGGTCGGTGTCATCTATGACCGCCTCCACACACGCGAGATCGCTCGCTACGGCGGCCTTGCCGATCGCATGCCGCTCTATGCGCTGACCTTCATGATCTTCACCTTGGCTTCGATGGGCCTGCCCGGCACCTCCGGATTCGTCGGCGAGTTCCTGGTCATTGTGGGCTCGCTGCAGGTGAACTTCTGGCTGGCCCTATTGGGTGCGACCGGCATGATCCTCGGCGCGGCCTATATGCTGTATCTGTATCGCCGCATTATCTTCGGCCGTCTGACCAAGGAGGATCTCCGCGCGATCCTCGATCTGTCGCCGCGCGAGATCGCGGTGTTCGTGCCGCTGATTCTGCTGACGCTATGGATGGGAATCAACCCGTTGAGCTTCAGCGGCTTCTGGGATGCATCGGTGGCGGCGATGGTGCAGCACCACACGGCGGCACTGACAACCACCGTGAAGGTGGCGGGGATGTTGCACTGATGAACTGGGCAATCGCACTCCCGGAGATCGCGCTCTCCGTCGTCGCCATGGCCATCCTGATCTTCGGCGTGCTGCGTCGCGATGACTGCTTCGTCCTTTCCACCATGTTCGCGCTCGGCGGCTTCCTGCTCGCGGCCCTGCTGGTGCTCACCTCCGGCCGCGGCGTCGGCTATAATGGGCAGTTCGTCGCGGATGCGTTCTCCAGCTTCGCCAAGATCCTGATGCTCGCGGGTGCGGCGCTATCACTGATCCTGTCGCTCGACTACAACCGGAAGAACGACATCGCGCGCTTTGAGTATCCCGTGCTGATGCTGCTGTCCGTCACCGGCATGATGGTGATGGTATCGGCCTCGAACCTGATGACGCTGTATCTCGGCCTCGAACTGCAATCGCTCGCGCTCTACGTGCTGGCCGCGTTCGCGCGCGACGACCTGCGTTCGTCCGAGGCCGGGCTCAAGTATTTCGTGCTTGGTGCGCTCGCCTCCGGCCTGCTGCTCTACGGCATCTCGCTGGTCTATGGCTTCACCGGCACCATGGATTTTTCTGCTCTGGCGAAGACGCTGATGCGGCCGGAGACCGCTTCGCCCGGCGTGATCGTCGGCATCGTGTTCATTCTTGTCGGCCTCGCGTTCAAGATCGCCGCGGTGCCGTTCCACATGTGGACGCCCGACGTCTACGAAGGCTCGCCCACGCCGGTCACGGTGTTCTTCTCCACCGCGCCCAAGGTCGCCGCGTTCGCGCTTTTGCTGCGCACCATGACCACGCCGTTCGGCCATCTGCTGATCGCGTGGCAGCAGCTTATCGTGCTGGTGTCGATTGCCTCCATGATCCTCGGCGCGCTGGCGGCGATCGGGCAGACCAACGTCAAGCGGCTGATGGCATATTCCGCGATCGGCCACATGGGCTACGCGCTGATCGGCCTCGCGGTCGGCACACCGGAGGGCGTCCGCGGCGTTCTGATCTACCTCATCGTGTATGTGTTCATGAGCGCCGGTGCCTTCGCCTGCATCATCGCCATGCAGCGTCGCGGCCGGCCACTGGAGCAGATCACCGATCTCAACGGCCTCGCTCGCACCGATCCGGCCCTGGCGCTGGCGATGGCGGTGTTCATGTTCGCCATGGCCGGCGTCCCGCCGCTGTCCGGTTTCTTCGGCAAGCTCTACATATTCCTGGCCGCCGTGCAGACCGGCATGTGGACGCTGGCCATCATCGGCGTGCTGACCTCGGTGGTCGGCGCCTTCTACTACCTGCGCATCGTCAAGGTGATGTATTTCGACGCGCCCGAGGCGCCATTTGATCCGCGGCCCGCATCGTTGTCGTTTGTCGCTGCGGCGACCGGGCTGTTCACCGCGTTCTTCTTCGTGTTTCCGGCGCCGTTCGTCGGCGCGGCGCAGGCGGCGGCGAAGGCCCTGTTCGGATGACCCTGTCATGGCGCGTAGCCACCTCCCTATCGTCATTCCCGCGCAAGCGGGAACCCAGGGCGAGGCCGGCGCGGTCGCTCTCCCCATGCTCCTCGTCATAGACTGCGGCAACACCAACGTCGTCTTTGCGGTGCGCGATGATACGGCGTGGCGCGGCATCTGGCGGGTGCGAACCGATGCCCAACGGACTTCGGACGAATACGGCGTCTGGTTGATGAGCCTGTTCGGCCATGTCGGCCTCAAGCGCGACGACATCTCCGCTGCGGTGATCGGCACCGTGGTTCCCGCCGCGCTTTACAACCTACGCCGCCTGTGCCGCGACTGGTTCAACATCGAGCCGCTGATCGCCCGATCCACGCTCGACTGGGGCTTCGATATCCGCGTCGTCAATCCAGCCGAGGTCGGCGCCGACCGTTTGCTCAACACGCTGGCCGCGCACCAGCGCTTCGGTGGCCCGCTGATCATTGTCGATTTCGGCACCGCGACGACCTTCGACGTGGTCGACAAGGATGGCGCCTATCTCGGCGGCGTCATCTGTCCCGGCATCAATCTCTCGCTGGAGGCGCTGCACCAGGCTGCGGCACAGCTTCCCCGCATCGGCATCGCCCGGCCACAGGCGGTGATCGGCCGGCAGACCGTGCCGGCCATGCAATCCGGCGTGTATTGGGGCTATGTCGCGATGGTCGAGGGCCTCGTCGCCCGCATCAAGGCCGAGTACGGCGGGCCAATGAAGGTGATCGCCACCGGCGGCCTGGCGCCGTTGGTCGCCGAAGGCACCATGGTGATCGAGCAGATCGAGCCCGATCTTACCCTCGATGGCCTGCGCATGTTGGCCGAGCGCAACCCGTCCCCACATTGCGACCAGACAAGACACGTCTGATCGAACAGGATTAGCAGCCTGTCGTCGCTCTTGCGCAGCGCACTTCAATCGATTGCCCATGGTGCGCGTAACGCGTAGTTTCCGGTTCCGTGCAGTTCAACCGGGACCCGGCGAAGAGTGCGGCTACCGAGCAGCAACGTGGTGTCGCATTCGATCGGGCCGCCGAAATCTCTACCGGTCGAACCCTAGAATGGGCAGGGACAAGCGGAATGGCACTCACGCGCATGACCCTGCAGCAAGTGAAGGCCCGCGCGGCTGCTGAAGCTGATCGATCGCGAGCCCGAGGCGGCGTTGCGCGTGTTGCGCGGAACCCAGGACGCCTGAACCGCAATCCAGCCGCCGCCGCGAGACGGAGCGAGCCTCCCAATTGTGGTAGTTCGCATCTTCCCAGCCGATGAGGTAACTACAGCACGAATGGACATTGTGGACGGTGACCTCGCCTTCCTGCCGCTTGGCGGGACGGGCGAGATCGGCATGAACCTGAACCTCTACCGCTGCGACGGCAGGTGGTTGGCGGTGGACTGCGGCATCGGCTTCGGTGGTGCGGCACACCCCGAGGTCGACGTGATGATGCCGGACCCCGGCTACATCGCCGATCGTCGCGACAAGCTGGTGGGTCTCGTCATCACCCATGCGCACGAGGATCACATTGGTGCCGTGGCTTGGCTCTGGCCGCAGCTCCGCTGCCCGGTCTACGCGACGCCGTTCGCCGCCACGGTGTTGCGCCGCAAGCTCGCCGAAGTGCAGTTGCTCAATCAGGTCAAGCTGCACGTTGTGCCGCCGGGCGGGGCGATCGACCTCGCGCCGTTCAAGCTGCAATTCGTGCGCGTCACGCACTCCATTCCCGAGGCGCAGGCGCTGGTGATCGACACGCCGCACGGCGTGCTGCTGCATACCGGTGACTGGAAGCTCGATCCGCAGCCGCTGATCGGTCCGCCAACCGACGAAGCGGCATTTGCCGCGCTGGGCGAGCGCGGCGTGCTGGCGATGATCGGCGATTCCACCAACGCCATGGTGGAGGGTCACTCCGGTAGCGAGGCGGAGGTGCGGCAAAGTCTCACCGCGTTGCTGCGGGGGCTGCGCGGCCGCATTGCGGTGACCTGCTTCGCGTCCAACGTGGCGCGCGTCGAGTCGGCGGCGCATGCGGCGCACGCCGCCGGCCGCAGCGTGGCGCTGGTCGGCCGCTCGCTGCGCAATCTGGACGCGGCGGCGCGCGAATGCGGCTATCTGCGCGACCTGCCGCCGTTCCTGACCGAAGACGATGTCGACGATGTGCCGGACGACAACCTGCTGATGCTGGTCACCGGCAGCCAGGGCGAGGCGCGCAGCGCACTGGCGCGCATCGCCATGGACACCCATCCGCGCGTCGCGCTGGGAGAGGGTGACACGGTGCTGTTTTCCTCGCGCGTGATCCCCGGCAACGAGCGGGCGATCGGCACGGTGCAGGACAACCTGGTGCGCCGCGGCGTCAATCTGATGACCGACGTCGATCACCTGGTGCACGTCTCCGGTCATCCGGCGCGCGACGAACTGCGGCGGCTGTACCGTCTGGTGAAGCCGCGCTATGCGGTACCGACGCACGGCGAATGGCGCCATCTGTCGGCACATGCCGCGCTGGCGCAGGAGGCCGGCGCCAGGCCGATCCTGCTGGAGGATGGCGACATTTTGAACCTCGCACCTGGGCAGGCGCAGGTGATCGATAGCGCGCCGGTCGGCAAGCTGGTGCTGGACGGCAATCGCCTGACGCCACTGGGCGGCGGGGTGATGACGGCACGCCGGCGGATGCTGTTCAACGGCGTGGTGTTGGCAAGCTTTGCAGTCGATACCAACGGCAGGCTGCGCGGCGAACCGCGGGTGAGCGCGCCAGGCCTGTTCGACAACGACGATCCGGAGATTGATCGCGTCAGCAGCGAATTCGCGGATGCGATCGACGATCTGCCTGCGGCGCTGCGCAAGGATGACGCGTCGCTTGCCGATGCCGCGCGTGCGGCATTGCGCCGCGCATTGGGCCGGCGTTTGCAGAAGCGGCCTTTGGTGGACGTGCATCTGCTGCGGGTATGAACTGGTTCACCGGTGTTGTTGTCTACGTCCTGATCTGGTGGACGGTGCTGTTCGCGGTTCTGCCGATCGGCACGCGTCCGGTCGAGGATGCGGACGAGCGTAGCGGCTGGCGCGGCGCACCGGAGCGTCCGCGACTCTTGATGAAGGTGATCGTCACGACGCTGATCGCCGGCGTCGTCTGGTTCGGCGCCTGGCTGCTGATCGGCAGCGACTACGTCAGTTTCCGCCACGGCTGGTTCGCGGCGCCAAACGATTGAACGCCGTCTACACGGTCAGGGAGGAGGCGTTTTTTCCTCCGGCCTGCCGTGTGACGGCGTTTCCTCCCCAAACCTGGCCCGCGCCGTCGGCGCCCTGGGCCGGCGCCTTGTTAACCGTTCGTGGAGAAAGAGTCACGTCGTTTTGTGCGAAAAACCTCCGTTAGCCGTGATTATATTGCGCGTTTCACGTTGTGCGGCGCACAATAATTTTCGGCAACAGCAACGGCCGTGGACTGGCGATTCATGCTGCCGCCGGTTACGGTCGCCGCCCACGCCCCCGGCCCCGCAACCAGAGGAACTCAGTCCGCGATGCGCCTCTCCCACAGCTTCATTCCGACCATGAAGGAGACGCCTGCCGAAGCGCAGATCGCCTCGCACCGGCTGATGCTGCGCGCCGGTCTGGTACGGCAGACCTCGGCCGGCATCTATGCCTGGCTGCCGCTCGGTTATCGCGTGCTGCGGAACATCGAGCGCATCGTTCGCGACGAGCAGAACGCGGCGGGCGCGCAGGAAGTGCTGATGCCGACGATTCAGTCGGCGGAGCTGTGGCGCGAGAGCGGACGCTATGACGACTACGGCAAGGAGATGCTGCGGATCCGGGATCGGCACGAGCGCGACATGTTGTACGGGCCGACCAATGAGGAGGTGATCACCGATCTGTTCCGCCAGTCGGTGCATTCGTATCGTGAGTTGCCGCAGATTCTCTATCATATTCAGTGGAAGTTCCGCGACGAGGTGCGGCCACGCTTTGGCGTGATGCGCGGGCGGGAGTTCCTGATGAAGGATGCGTATTCGTTCGACCTGGACTTTGCCAGTGCGGTGGTCAGCTATCGCACGATGATGCTGGCGTATATGCGCACGTTCCAGCGCATGGGGCTGAAGGCGATTCCGATGGAGGCGGAAAGCGGCCCGATCGGCGGCGACCTGAGCCACGAGTTCATCATCCTGGCGCCGACCGGCGAAAGTCAGGTGTACTACGACGCTGACTTCGAGAACATCGACTGGGTGAATGCGAAGTTCGACTATAACGCGCAGGACCTTGAGGCGTTCTTCAAGCTGATGACGTCGATGTACGCCGCGACCGACGAGAAGCACGATGCGGCGAAGTGGGACAAGGTGGATCCGGCGCGCCGACGCGAAGGGCGTGGCATCGAAGTCGGCCACATATTCAATTTCCGTACCAAATACACAAAGGCACTCAACGCCACGGTCACCGGACCGGATGGCAAGCATGTGCATCCGGAGATGGGCAGTTATGGCGTCGGCGTGTCGCGTCTGGTCGGAGCGGTGATCGAGGCCAGCCACGACGAGGCTGGCATCATCTGGCCGGACGCCATCGCACCGTTCAAGGCGGCGATCCTCAATTTGCGACGTGGCGATGCAGCGTGCGATGCGATGTGCGAGGCGCTGTATGGGAAGCTCGGTTCGGCCGCGTTGTACGACGACCGGGAGGAGCGGGCCGGGGCAAAGTTCGCCGACGCCGACCTGATGGGGCATCCCTGGCAGATCATCGTTGGGCCGCGGGGTGCCGCAGCGGGCAAGGTGGAGCTGAAGCGCCGCGCGTCCGGCGAGCGCAGCGAGCTGTCACCGGACGAAGTGCTGGCCCGGGTCATGTAGTAAACCGATGTTCGGGCCCTTCGAGCGCGCAGTCGCCGGCCGCTACCTGCGCGCACGCAAAGGCGAGCGCTTCGTCTCGATCATCGCCGTGTTCTCGCTGGTCGGGATCGCGCTTGGCGTGGCCACGCTGATCGTGGTGACCAGCGTGATGAGCGGTTTCCAGACCGAGCTGGAAAGCCGCGTCCTCGGCGTCAATGGACACATCACCATCGAGGCCTTCGCCGGCGACAAGATCGACAACTACCAGCCATTGCTCGCCGGCATCCGCGCCATTCCCGGCATCGTCGGCGCGCTGCCGGTGCTGGATGGCCAGGCACTGCTGACCACCGACCGTGGCGGCGCACGCGGCGGATTGGTGCGCGGCGTCACGTTGGACGATCTGCGCGCGCTGCACCCGGTCAGCGATCATATCGTGGCTGGCAGACTGGACGCTTTCACCGGCGATGACGCGCTCGCGGTGGGGACGGGTCTGGCTCAGCTCTATCAGCTAAGGATCGGCGATTCGCTCACGGTAATCTCGCCCCAGGGTGCGGCCACCGCGTTCGGCACCGTCCCACGTGTGCGGGCCTACAAGGTGGTGGCTGTATTCGACGCCGGGCTTAGTGACTACAACAACAGCGTGGTGTTCATGCCGCTTCCCGCGGCACAAATCTTCTTTCAGAAGCCGGACGCGATCACCGGCATCGAGATCCGTGTCGCTCAGCCGGATAACGTCGATGCGCTGCTGCCGCCGCTGCGCAAGGTGCTTGGCGACCGCAAGGTGTGGCTGCGCGATTGGCGGCACGCCAACGACACCATCATCAGCGTGCTGCAGGTGCAGAAGGACACCATGTTCATCGTACTCGGCATGATCGTACTGGTTGCAGCCTTCAACGTGGTGTCGTCGCTGATCATGATGGTGAAGGACAAGACGCGCGACATCGCGGTATTGCGCACCATCGGCGCCGACAGCTTCGCGGTGCTGCGCATCTTCCTGATGTGCGGCGCGTTCGTCGGCGTCACCGGCACGCTGATCGGTACGGCCATCGGCATCGTGTTCTGTCGCAACATCGTGGCGATTCAGCATGCGGTGGAGAATGTCACCGGCGGACGGGTGTTCGATTCGTCGGTGTTCATGCTGACCGCATTGCCCGACACGGTGGACTGGGGCGACGTGACGCGCGTCGTGGTCCTCGGGTTGGTGCTGTCGCTGCTGGCGACGCTGTACCCAAGCTGGCGTGCGGCGCGCACCGATCCGGTGGAAGCGCTGCGGCATGAATGATCCGCTGGTGCTGCGTGACGTGCGCCGGACCTATCGCACCGAGGCCGGCGAGCTCCCGGTGCTGCGCGGCGCCGACCTTACGCTGCATGCCGGCGAAATCGTCGCGCTGGTGGCGCCGTCAGGTGCCGGCAAATCGACCCTGTTGCACCTTGCGGGGCTGCTGGAAAAGCCAGACGGCGGCTCGGTGTTTGTCGAGGGCCGCGATGCCGGCGCGCTGGCCGATGCCGCACGCACCGTGATCCGGCGCGACACGATCGGCTTCGTCTATCAGTTCCATCATCTGCTCGGCGAGTTCTCCGCGCTGGAGAATGTCGTGCTACCGCAGATGATCGCCGGCAGGCCGCGCAAGGCGGCGGCCGCGCGCGCCATGAAGTTGCTGGCGTCGTTCGGTCTGGAGCTGCGCGCCGAGCACCTGCCGGGCAAGCTGTCCGGCGGCGAGCAGCAGCGGGTGGCGATCGCACGCGCGTTGGCCAATGCGCCGCAGGTACTGCTGGCCGACGAACCGACCGGCAATCTGGATGTCGCGACGGCGTCGGTGGTGTTCGAGGAATTGCTCGCGATGGTTCGGCGCGAGAACCTGGCGGCGTTGATCGCCACGCACAACCCCGAACTGGCGGCGCGAATGGATCGGACGGTCACATTGCGTGAGGGCAGACTGGTAGCGCTTGCCGCATGACTCTGGAGCATCACCGCACGGACTGCGGTTCGTCACGTCTCGATGAGTGTTACCCCTGATTCCTTGGCTGCATCAGCAAGGTCCTGGTCTCGTGTCGCCAGAGGCAGGCCACGACGTTGCGCGACATCGAGGTAGGTCGCGTCATACACGGTAAGCCGGTGATGCCGTGCCAGAGCGAGTATTGGGCCGTGCGAACGCCGATCACTTTCAGTGTCGGTCTCGATCGGCAAGGCAGCGAGAAACCCGGTCAGCACCGCACATTCCGCTTCGGTAATGCGTCGACGGCGTTCTGCCTGCAATAACATGTTCGCAGTCTCGACGTGCCACAGCGTCGGCACCACGGCCTTCCGCTTCCGCATCGCTTCGAGCAACGCCGATGCGCGGGCACTCCCTTCGTTGCGAAAGCACCATGCCGCGGTGACAGAGGCATCCAGTACGAAGCGTTCGCTCACCATTTCCGGCCAGTGTCGCGCAGAGCCTTCCAGTCGACATCCAGGGTGTGACACGCGGCGAACTGCTTCAGCCCATCGATTGCCGCATCGATGGCTCCCAGATCGCGCGCATCGGTTGAGGGTATAAGCTGGGCGACCGGCTTGCCGTGGCGGGTGATGACGAAGCTTTCGCCCCGCTCCGCACGATCCAGGAGCGCGGCAAGATGGGTTTTTGCGTGGAAGGCGCCGACCGTCTGCATAAACCAGTCTCCAACCAGTTGGCACCATCTAGAACTTCTCAGTCAGTCGCCGGCAAGCGTTGGCCGGACTCGGCGGCAGGCGTACATAGTGCCGCCATGCCCCACGCCGATTTCGTCCACCTTCGGGTCCATTCCGCCTATTCGCTCAGCGAAGGCGCCATCAAGGCGGAAAAAATCCCCGCCCTGGCGTTCGAGGCGAACATGCCTGCGGCAGCGATCACCGATACCGCCAACCTGTTCGGCGCGCTGGAGTTCAGCCAGGCCTGTGCCGCGAAGGGCATCCAGCCGATCATCGGCTGTCAGATCGCGCTCAGCCGCACCGACAATCCGCGCCTGCCGCCTGATCCGATCGTGTTGCTGGCGCAGGACGCCATCGGCCTCGACAACCTCCAGCGTCTGTCGACGCGCGGCTTTCTGGAGACCGATCCCGGCCTGAAGCCGCAGCTTGCGTTCGATACCATCGCCCAGCATGCCGCTGGGCTGATCTTGCTCACCGGCGGCGCCACCGGCCCGCTCGCACGCCTGATGGCAGAAGGGCAGAAGCCGGAAGCCGAGCGTCTGATCGCACGTTTTGCCGAGGCTTTCCCGGACCGCTTGGCGATGGAACTGCACCGCCATGGCCTCGATCGCGAACGCGCGCTGGAGCCCGGCCTGATAGCATTGGCGGATGCCGCCGGCATCCCGCTGGTCGCCACCAACGACTGCTACTTCGCCTCGCCCGACATGTACGAGGCGCACGACGCGCTGTTGGCGATCGCCGAGGGGCGCCTGCTGTCGGAACGCGATCGTCGCCGCGTCACGCCGGAACACTGGTTCAAGCCGGCGCCCGACATGCGGATCCTGTTCGCCGATCTGCCGGAGGCCTGCGACAATACGCTCGCCATCGCGCGGCGTTGCGCAGTGATGATGGAGACGCGAAAGCCGCTGCTGCCGGTGTCGCCCAAGGTGCACGCCGGCAGCACCGAGGAGGCGACAGTGCGTGCCATGGCGATCGAAGGCCTCAATCGCCGCATGGATGCTGTCGCGGCCGATGCCGCCACGCGGGCGCGCTACCGCGAACGCCTCGACTATGAGCTTTCCGTTATCGTCCCGATGGGGTTCGCCGGTTACTTCCTGATCGTCGCCGACTTCATTCAATGGGCGAAGGGGCAGAGTATTCCGGTGGGTCCAGGACGCGGCTCCGGTGCGGGATCCGTGGTCGCCTGGGCGCTCACCATCACCGATCTCGATCCGATCCGCTTCGACCTGCTGTTCGAGCGCTTCCTCAATCCCGAACGGGTTTCGATGCCGGACTTCGACATCGACTTCTGCCAGGAAGGCCGCGACGCAGTGATCGACTATGTGCGCCAAGAGTACGGCGCCGATCGCGTCGCACAGATCATCACCTTCGGTAAACTCCAGGCACGTGCCGCTGTGCGCGACGTGGGCCGCGTGCTCGGGCTGCCGTTCGGACAGGTGAACAAGGTCGCCGAACTGATCCCGAACGTGCCGGCGCATCCGGTGGATCTGCGAACCGCGATCGCCGGCGAGCCCCGGCTGCAGGCGATGCGCGACGCGGACGAGGCCGTGGCGCGGCTGCTCGAGATCGCGTTGCAGATCGAGGGGCTGTATCGCCACGCAAGCACCCATGCCGCCGGCGTGGTGATCGGCGACCGGCCGCTGGTCGAACTGGTGCCGCTGTATCGCGATCCACGCTCGGACTACCTGGTCACGCAGTATTCGATGAAGCATGTCGAGCAGGCCGGGCTGGTAAAGTTCGACTTCCTCGGGCTGACCACGCTGACCATCCTGAAGCGGGCCGAAGGGCTGCTCCGCGGCCTTGGCATCTCCATCGACGTGAACCGCCTCCCGCTGGACGACCAGAAGACCTACGAGATGCTTGCGAAAGGCGATGCCGGGGGCGTGTTCCAGATGGAAGGCCAGGGTGTGCGCGACATGCTGCGCCAGATGCGCCCGGACCGCTTCGAGGACCTGGTCGCCGCGGTCGCGTTGTATCGCCCCGGCCCGATGGCCAGCATCCCAGAGTACTGCCGGCGCAAGCACGCGGGCACATCGGAGGCGCCACACCCGAGCATCCACGACATCCTGGCCGAGACCTATGGCATCATCGTCTACCAGGAACAGGTGATGCAGATCGCCCAGACCATGGCGGGCTACTCGCTCGGTGGGGCGGACCTGCTGCGCCGCGCGATGGGCAAGAAGATCCCCGCCGAGATGGAGGCACAGCGCGCGATCTTCGTGCAGGGCGCAACGGCGCGCGGCATCTCGCAGGCGAAAGCCACCGAAGTGTTCGAACTGATGGCAAAGTTTGCCGGCTACGGCTTCAACAAATGCCATGCCGCGCCTTATGGACTGCTCGCCTATCAGACCGCGTGGCTGAAGGCCAACCATCCGGAAGTCTTCATCGCCGCCTGCATGAGTCTCGCCCTCGGCAACACCGATCGGCTCGCGGCGCTGCGCGAGGAGGCTTCGCGCTCGACCATTCGCATCTTGCCGCCCGACCTAAACCGTTCCGGTGCCGACTTTACCGTCGAGCGTGTGGAGGACGGCAGCCTGGCGATTCGCTACGCTCTGGCGGCGGTGAAAAAGGTCGGCTTCGCTGCCATGCAGTCACTCATCGAGACACGCGGCGACACGCCGTTCACGGATCTTGCGGATTTCGCCGCCCGCGTCGATCCGCGCCAGCTCAACCGGATGCAACTCGAGAACCTGATCCGCGCCGGTGCGTTCGATGCGTTGGGGGAGAACCGCGCCCGTTTGTTTGCTGCGGCCGAGGCGATCCTGCGTCGCGCCCAGGCCACAGCCGAAGAGAAGGAGAGCGGTCAAATCGCCTTGTTCGGTGCGTCGCCCGGTTCGTCCCGGGAAGCGCTGCGTCTGCCCGAAATGCCGGACTGGCCGCCGATGGAACGTCTCAACTTCGAGGCCGAGGCGATCGGTTTTCACCTCACCGCGCACCCGCTCGACGTCTACGCCAAGGCGCTGCGTCGGCTCGGCACGACGCCGTGCGCCCAGGTGGAGACAGGCGCTCGGGCCGGCATCACGCGCGTGCGGCTGGCGGGAATGGTGGTCGCGCAGAAGGAGCGGGTGACACGCACCGGTAACAGGATGGCCTGGGTGCGCATCACCGATGCCTCCGGTTCCTGCGAGGTCACCCTGTTCGCCGAGGTGCTGTCGCGTGCGCGTGACCTGCTTCTCAACGGGTCCAACGTGCTGGTGACCGCCGATCTGCGGCAGGACGGCGAGGCACTCCGTGTGACTGCGCAGGATGTGACGTCGCTCGATCAGGCCGCCGCGGCTGCCGGCGCAGCGATGCGCATCTGGCTGCGCGAGACGGCGTCGGTACCGCATATCCGTGACCTGCTGGGACGTGAGGGGCACGGCAAGGGCCGCGTGATTCTGGTGCCTCGGCTCGGGACCACCCGCAGCGTGGAGATCGCGCTGCCCGGCGGCTTCAACGTCACACCGCGGCTGGCGCAGGCGCTGAAAGTGATCCCCGGTGTCGAACAGGTTGAGGAGCTGTAGCGCGGCGCTACGTGTTTTCGGCTTCGCCCAGCGCACAGTGGCCGACGACAACTCCGATCAGAAAGGACAGCAGCAACCATACGGTCAGCGCGCTGATCGCCCTGGCAACCAACTCACGCGGCAACAGGCTGGCGCCGCAACCCAGTGCGATGATGACGGCAGGCACCAGGGCGAGAATAAATCGTATGAGGCGATCCCCGACAGTTGACATGTGTGCGCACCCCCCAAGTGCGTGGTTACAAAGATGCAAAGATTATGCCAGTTATAAAAAGACAGGAAACTGAGTGAGTTGAAAAGCCCCCCATTCAGTCGGCAACCCTCAGTTGTCAATTTTTCCGACAAATTAACCATGATATCACGAATTTGCGATTGAACGCGGTAACGGGTTAGAGGGAGGCGGCCGGTTGCAATGCGGACACGCACGCTATGCACGATAAGGTTTAGTGCGCCGTGCTGGATTTGCTGAGGGTCGTGCAGAATCGAGTAGCTGTGACTCGTCCTGTCCCTCAGCAGCGCCGGCGACCAATGAACCGTGGTTTGCCAAGGTCTCCGCCGGCTCTAGCCAAGCCGGCGACCCCGAAGGAAACTGTAGGAGAGCCCAGAGGCAGGCAACATGAAAATCCAGGACATCGAACAGGTGAACCATCTGATTGCCGAGTTGCATGGCATGAAGGATCTGATTGGCCACGCGAAACGCGCTGATCCCGGGGACTGCGAGTTGTTCATCAAGCTGCCGGGCGACGCCTCGATCCGGATGTCCAGCGAGGGCGCGGCATCGACGCACTACGAGGGCTTCTCCGCCTCGCCGGATTTCCTGCGCAAGTTGCAGCAGCTGGCAGTCGACGAGCTTGATGCGCGGCGACGTGGCATCATCGCCGAACTTGCGGCGCTCGGCGTGGAGGCGGACACATGACAGAGCTGGCGATGAACTGGTTCGATGCTCCGGATGGAGTGACGCAGCGTGTGCTCGCGCGCTGCGGCGTGGTGCACCCGCACGCCGATCTCGACCCGAAACGCACCGCGCTGATCGTGGTGGATTTGCAGAACGCGTTCATGGACGACGCGGTCGGTCATGCCGTGTGCCCGATGGCGCGCGACATCGTGCCCAACGTGAACCGGCTCGCCTCTGTGGTGCGCGGCGCGGGCGGCGGCGTGTTCTGGATCAAGAACACCTTCGACGAGCGCAGCGCATACGAATGGAGTAATGCGCAGGCAATGCTGACTCCGGCCAGCCGTGACCGCCGGATCGCCGCGATGAGCGAGGGCACCAAGGGGCAGGAGTTGTGGCCGGACCTCGATGTGCGGTCTGAGGACGAGATTGTCCGCAAGTACCGGTTCAGCGCATTCATGCCGGGGACCTGTGACCTGCCGTATCGGCTGCGTGCGCGGCAGTTCGACACTGTGCTGATCACCGGCACCGTGACCAACGTCTGCTGTAAGTCATCGGCGCGTGATGCGATGATGACCAACTTCAAGACCGTCATGGTAACCGACGCCAATGCGGCGATGACCATGGAGGAGCACAACGCCGCGCTGGTCGCGTTCTATGCGGTCTTTGGCGACGTGATGGACACCGACTATGTCATCCAGCGGCTGACGCGGAACGATTGAACCGCGCTCGATTTCGTCTCGCACGGCGCGGTAGCGGTGGATCGTGGGGTGGAGCAAGCAAGAATAACACGGATTACACGGATTCAGGCACGGATTGCACGGAGAAGGATTTTGGCGCTTCGCGCTACATGAGCAACCTTCGCGCCCTCTGTGTCGCTTTCAGAAGGCCTGATTGCCGGCACTTCCCAACACAACACAAGAACCGACCGTCTACTCCTCCATCCGGTGCACGATCCGCGTCGGCGAGCCGTGGATGCCGAGCAGCCGCAACTGCCCGTCCCCGGCATTGCGGAACACATGCGGCACGCAGGCGGGCAGCGCGATCATGTCGCCGACCTCGAGCCGAGCCGGGCGATCCTCCTGGCCTTCCAGCCAGGCCTCCATGGTGCCTTCGATAATGAACAGGCACTCGACATAAGGGTGCCAGTGCAGCGGCGTCTGGTACCCCGCCTTGCAGGTCTGCACGCCGGTGTAGATCGGCAGCCCGTCGTCGCCGGTCAGCTTGTTGTAGTGCGCGAGCGGGCCGAACGACACCGCTTCGGATTCCGACAGGCGGGCAATCTTCGCTTCGGCGTGCGGTCGCATGGTGCGTCCCCTTCTGCTGGCGCCATGCTAGCGGCGTTGCTACGCTTGCGCCAAGTCACAGGAGGAAACGGACATGTCGGTCTTCGTCATCGGTGGCACGGGCTTCATCGGCACGCGGGTGATCCGCCTCTTGGCGGCGCGCGGCGAAGAGATCGTGTGCATGGACATCAACCCCGGCGCCGCCTCGTTCGAGGATCTCGGCAAGCAGGTGCGCGTGCTGCGCGGCGACGTGACGTCGTTCGACGACGTGATGGCATCAACCGTGAACGCCAAGCCCAGCCGGATCATCAACCTGTCGTATTTCCTCGGCAGCGAGCACGCGCCGCACGTGGCGATGAAGCTCAACATCCTCGGCATGGACAACTGCTTCGAGGCGGCACGTCTGGTCGGCGTGCCGCGCGTGGTGTTCGCCAGTTCGCTGGCGGTGAACGGCATGCAGAAGCACTACGGCGATCGCATGATCACCGAGGACGACTACCGCCACGGCGAAGTGCAGTACGCCATGCACAAGATCTTCAATGAGTGGCAGGCGCAGGACTACAACGAGAAATACGGCATGACGATCACTGCCATCCGACCGGCCAACGTGACCGGGCCGGACAAGGTGCGCGGCTCGGTGGATCATGTGAACATCATCACCCAGCCGGCGCAGGGCAAGCCGATCTCGTTCCCCTACCAGGACGCGATGCGCTGCCCGATCCATGTCGATGACATTGCCGAGGTGTTCACCCGTGTGCTGCTCACCGACCAGCCGAAACATGCTGTGTACAATTCGGGCGGCGTCGCGATCAGCCTGGGCGAGATCGCCGATATGGTGCGCGAGTTCCTGCCCGACACGCGCATTTCGTTCGAGCACGAGACCGGCGGCAAGGCGACATCGGGCAACTATCTGATCGACAATACGCGCCTGGTGCAGGAGTTCGGCGTGCAGTACCTGCCGTATCGCCAGCGCGTGCTGCAGATCATCAACGACATCCGCCGGCAGGTGGGGTTGCCCATCGTCTCTGGTTGATCATGGCGCGGCCGGTCCTGATCGTTGGTGCGCTGCTGCTGGCGGTGGCGGCACGCGCACAGCCTGTGATCGACTGGTCGACGGCGAAGCCGGTGAGTGTCGCGATGGTGGACAACAGGTTTGTGCCCGATCGGCTGACCTTCAGGCACGGCGTGCCGTATCAGCTTCAGCTTGAAAACCACGACAAGAACCTGCACGAATTCACCGCGCCTGAGTTCCTGGCCGATGCCATCGTGCGCGATCCGAGCGTGTTGGCGAACGAGGGAAAGGAGATCGTGGTGCGGCCGGGCTGGCAACTGGTGTTTTACCTGATGCCGGTCAGCGCAGGCACGTTCGAGCTGTACTGCGCCGATCACGACTGGGACGGGATGGTGGGGGAGATCGTCGTGGAGTGACCGCGAGCTGAGCGCGCTTGCGGCGAACCGCGCGGCACATTATCTTACATTTGTCTTACCTCGGATCAGCCAATGCCCAGCGCACCGAAGCTCACCACCACGATTTCTACCAAGGGGCAGGTCATCCTCCCTGCAGCCATCCGCAAACGACAACACTGGAACCCCGGAACCAGGTTGACGGTGGAGGAGACTTCCGAAGGCGTGCTGCTGCGTCCTGCGCCACTGTTCGTGGCTACCACGCCAGAGCGGGTGTTCGGTTGCCTGCGTTACGAGGGCACGCCGAAGAGCCTTGAAGATATGCGGCAAGGCATCGCCGCGGAAGCGCTGCGGCGACATGCTCGCGGTCGATACTAACGTCGTTGTTCGCTATCTGGTGAACGACGATGTCGCACAGGCTGCTCGCGCGCGCCGGTTGCTCGACCGGGAAGACATCTTCGTGCCACTCACGGTTCTGCTGGAAACTGAATGGGTGCTGCGCGGCGTGTTCGGCTTTGCGCCAAAGTCGGTGATCCGCGCGCTGCGGGACTTTGCCGGACTCGCGCGGGTGACTGTGGAGCATGCCGCCACCGCAGCTGCTGCATTTGAAGGGGCAGAAGGCGGTCTCGATTTCGCGGACGCGTTGCACCTGGCCGCTTCGAAGCAGCATGCGGGCTTCGTCAGCTTCGACAAGGCGTTGGCCAAAGCAGCGCACCGGCTGAACGCGGGGTCGGTGCGGGAGCCGTAAGCGTTGGCTGCCTACCAGTCTCCGGATGACAGTACCAACAATCCCTACTGCCCCACCCCGATCACTTCGCCGATCGGGAACGAGTGCAGTTCCTCCTGCGCGGTCTTGAACACCGCATCCTGGTCGTGCCCCTTCTGCCGCGCCAACTGCCCGACCCGCGCCGACACGTACTCGCCCAACGAGAGCGCGCTGACCACGTCGTCCGGGCCATGCGCCGCACGCCCTTGCAACCCCTCGCGTACCGCATACACGAACACGCCGTTGCGGCTGTCGTAGCTGTCCAGCGCCTCCTGTATCGAACTCGACGCGGCGAGCAGATACCGCCCCGTCTCGTGCCCGACATTGGCCAGCGCATCCGCGGTCACCGCCCCCGAATAGCAGGTATCCAGGAACAGCAGCGCGTCGCGCGCGCGGATATGCGACAGCGCGGCGATCAGCATCGTCTCGTCGATCGCAGCACTGCCCAGCGCCTGCCACGACGACACGTCGGCGACATCCTGCGGGATCAGCAGGAACCGCCCGTCGCCTTGGCTGCGCACGCCGTGGCTCGCGACATAGAACAGGAACGTGTCGTTCGGCCGGATGCGCGCGGCGAGTCGATCGAACGCATCCAGGATGCCCGACCGCGTCGCCTGCTGGTCAACCAGCAGCGTCACATCGATGGTCGAGAACATGTGCTCGCCGGCGCGTTGCACGGTGCGGACGAAGGTTTCCGCATCCGCGACTGCGTAGTTCAGCGTCAGTGTCGAGGCGGCGAAGTGATCGATGCCGACCGCCAGCACGAACAGCCTGCCATGTTCGGCCGCGCCCGCGTCGGCGGTGGTCA
This sequence comes from uncultured Alphaproteobacteria bacterium, assembly GCA_963819855.1. GTDB lineage: Bacteria > Pseudomonadota > Alphaproteobacteria > Acetobacterales > Acetobacteraceae > JAMXLO01. The sequence continues at coordinate 133,038 of CAWFYC010000020.1, read as the reverse complement.
ATTCCATCGGCGCGGTCTCGGCGAACACCGTGTCGGTCTTGTCGTAGACGCGGAGCTGCACACTGTCCTGGCCGGGATCCAGCGGCACGTCGATCGTCGTGCTCGCCTTGCCGCTGTCCGCGGCCGGCGCGGCGAAGCGTCCGGCGTTGCGGTCGTTGACGAAGGCATCGATGTTGCCAATGCCCAGGCCACGGTCGGCAAGCTGCACACCGATGCGCAGCTTGCCGGTCTGCGCCGGCAGGCGGGGCAGCGAGGCGGCGTGCGGATCGAGCGCGGCGCAGGTCCCATCGGCCAGCGGCACGCAGAGTTCAGCGATCTCCACCGCCGGCTGGCGCGCCAGCGTAGCCCGCAGATCGCCGAGTTCCGCCAGCCGCTCGCGCGACGGACCGGCATCGCCGGCCAGCCGCGCGCGCACCGCGGCGGGAGCGTACAGCGCCCGGTAGGCCTGCGAGAAGCTGGTCCATTCCGGCTGTTGGTCGTGGCCGCGGTTGAGGTGCACGCCGACCAGGTCCTTGCCGCCGCGATCGGCGTGGTCGAACAGGCCTTCGGGGGTGAACATCACCCAGCGCGTGCCGTCGGCATGCGCGAACAGCGCGACGCGCGGATCGAGCGGCGCATCGCGCGACAGCCCGTACCAGCGCAGCGTGCCGTCGAGCAGCGCCGCCACCGCGACCGTGCCGGCGGCGTTCACCGTCACTGCCCAGGCCGCGGCCGGCACCGCGACGGCGGCGATCTGGTGCGCATCGTGGGTGGAGAACAGCCGCAGATGTGTGTCGGTGCCGAGTAGCACGGCAGAGGTGTCAGGCAGGATGGCGAGGCTCCGACTGTATTCTGTGCGATCCAGCGCGAGCGGCACGCCGTTCAGCCGCGGCGCCGATGAGTCCTTCCAGTTGCTCGGCGTCAGCCCTGTGGCGGCGGTGCGCGGAGGCGCCAATGCGTCGTCGGGCGTCGACACGGTGGTGATCCGGCCAGCCGCCGCGTCGAACCGTTCCAGGCCCGATGCCGTGGCGAACTCGACGATCGCCCCATCGGCCGATATCGCCATACGCTGCTCGCGTGCGGGGCGCAGATCGGCCATCGGCGGGGCGGGGCGCATCGCGACGCTGCCGTCGGGCGCGATCCTCCCCCAGCCGGGGTCCTCGGCCGAGAACACCGCGCCGCCGCCCGGTACCGGCCTGATATCCAGAATTGTGTCGCGTGCGGCCGGCAGATCGGTGGCAGGGCCAAGCCCAAAATCATCCCAGCGGCGCATCAAGTTCGCCGTTCCGGACCTGGCATAACCGCCGGCCAATAACGCGACGCCACCGTGGTCGTTGGCGGCCCACGCCACCGCCAGCAGGCCTTCCCCCTTCAGCCCATCGGTGTCGGGCGCGAACAGCGGCAGCAGGGTGCGCGTCGACAGGACATCGACCCGCAGCCGTCCCTGCCGGTCGGCATTCTCATACGTGACCGCGAGCAGGCTGCCATCCGGCGAAACCGCCAGGCCCCACGGCCGCTGGCCAGGTGCCGGTTCCTTCTCGGCGAACCTGTGCCCCTCGGGATCGTAGCCGCGCACCTTGCCGTCGCCCGCGGCGGTGAACAGCCGTCCCTGCCGGTCGAAGGCGAGGTTGCGGATCGGACCGGCATAAGCGGGGTCCTCGAAGATCGCCTTGCCCGATGCGGCATCCCACACGCGCGCCCCGCCGCGCGCCAGGCCGGCGGCGAAGCGGCTGCCGTCGGGCGAAACGGCCAGCGCGTACACCGGCGACGGCAGACCCGGCAGGCGGCCAGTCATCGTGCCGCGCCGGGTATCGAACAGGTAGATGCAGAACGTTCCGTCCCAGGAACCGCCGGTGGCCCCTGCGGCGAACACCCGGCGACCATCGGGGTTCATGGCGACGGCGTAGATCTCGCCCTCCTGTTCGGCGCCGATCGGTGGACGCAGCACGCCTCGCGCCTTGCCGTCGGGCAGCGACCAGAGCCGCACGGTCTTGTCGTAGCTGGCGGTCGCCAGCAACCGGCCGGAGGCATCGACTGCCACTCGCGGCACCGCGCCGATATGGCTGCCGGCCTCGATGCGCAGGAACGGAGCCTGTGGCGGGGTTTGCGCCAGCGCCGGACCGGACAGCGCCAGCAGCAGGCAGAGGAAGGCGCGGATCACCCAGCCGCCAGCTCGAATCCGGTCGCCTGCGCCTTTTCCGTCACAGCAACACTTTGCGCGAAGTCGTCGCGTCGTGCCGCGTTGCTGCCGGCCAAGGTTCGGACATCGCTCGAGGTGGCGATCGGTGTCGCGGTCGGAACGCCGATCGAGCGGCGGCCACTGGCACCTTGCAGGTCGCTGGCCGACACGTACCCCTGCTGCCCGCTCGCCGTCTGCACCAGTGCGTAGCCGTTGCGTCCCGAGCTGACAGTGACCTGCTCATGCGGCTGCAGCCGGGCGATTTCCGGCGCTCCGGGGTCGGGCTGCAGCTTGATCGGCGCCGCGACGCGCACCACAGCGGGCCCTGTCTGGGTCTGGCTCGACGCGGCCATCGCTGCTGCCGCGCCAGGATCGACGTTGCTCGACGCGACGCCGAATTGCTGGCCCCGATCCTGTATCTGCTGATTGATCAGCTTGGCGAGCGCGATGTCCTTGGCCGCGTGCTGTCGCACCGCCGCCATGGCCGCCTCGGCTGTGGTCCGGTCGATCCGGTGCGCCAGGTAGTCCGCGTTGATCGCCTGCGCCTGGCGGAAGCGGCAGTCCTCGAGCTGATCGAAGGCAAGCTGTGTCTTGTCGATCTGCGCATTCTCGCGCTCGAGATCGAGGCTGACGCGGGAATACAGCGCCGCCTGGTCCATCTGCTGCTGCTGCAGCGCGTTCCAGTAGGCGTTACTGCCGCCGATGACGCCGCCGGTGATGCCCCCGGCCAGAGCGCCGATCGCCGCACCGCGCCAGTTGCCGGTGGCCAGGCCGCCGATCAGCCCTCCCGTCAGCGCACCGACGCCAGCGCCGACTGCGGCGCCTTGCAGGATCTGCGCGCCGAAGAAGTTGCCGGTGGAGTCAAGTGCGACAAGCTGCGTCCGGCAGGAGTCCGTTCCGTCGTCGGAGCCGATCCGCTGCGACTGCGTGGTGAACGCGCCTGGCGCGCAACCGCACAGCAGGCCGGTGATCGCGATGACCGACACGCCGCGTCGCAGCCAGATGGCGTAACCTGTTGGTAGCACGAGTTTCCCTCCGGTCGATGGCTTTGCTGCCAAGATGGAATAAGCGGTAGTCGGCCCCGAAAGCAAATCTCAGCGAGCAGGCGCGGTTGACGCAAGGGCTGACCGCTCGCCAGACTCGGCGTGACGGGCAGGGGAGGCTGGCATGCGGGTTTGCGTCTACGGCGCCGGGGCGATCGGCGGCCACCTGGCGGTGCGCCTCGCGCTCGGCGGGGCAGAGGTGTCGGTGCTGGCGCGCGGGCCGCATCTGGCCGCGATCCAGCACGACGGGCTGACAGTGCACACCAGCGAGGGCCAGTTGCACGCCCGCGTGCAGGCGAGCGACGACCCGAAGGCGCTCGGGCCGCAGGACGCCGTGCTGGTGGCGGTGAAGGCACCGGCGCTGCCCGCGATCGCCGCCGGGATCGGCCCGCTGCTCAAGCCCGACACGGCGGTTGCGTTCATGATGAACGGCATCCCGTGGTTCTATTTCCACGGCATCGGCGGCGCGCTCGAAGGCCGCCGGCTGCCGAAGATCGATCCGGACGACGCGCTGTGGCGTGCGGTCGGCCCGGAGCGGGCGATCGCCGGCGTGGTGTATGCCGCGAGCGCGGTGATCACGCCTGGCGTGATCGAGTTGGAGAACCCGAATTCGCGCGTCGTGCTGGGCGAGGCGGACGGGCGTGAGTCGCAGCGCGTGCAGGCGATCGCGGCGCATATCAACGGCGGAGGCATGACGGCGATCGTCAGCACCAAGATCCGCGACGAGATCTGGAACAAGCTGCTGGGCAATCTGGGCAATGGACCGCTTTGCGTGCTGACGCAGGTGAGCATGAGCAGACTGTTCGAGGAGCCACTCTGCGCCGAGGCCGCGCTCCGGGTGATGCAGGAGGCGCAGGCGGTGGCAAACGCCGTCGGCGCGCATCCCAGCGCCAATCACGAGAAGCGCATCGCGCACAGCCGTGGCATCGACCACAAGCCGAGTATCCTGCAGGACCTGGAACTGGGCCGGCCGATGGAGATCGACGGCATCTTCGATGCGCCGCTGGAACTGGCGAGGATGGTCGGCGTGGCGACGCCGATGCTCGATCTGCTGGTGGCGATGGCGAAGGTGCGGGCGCGTGCGGCGGGGCTGTATTAGGGAGCGACGACGATGGAAATGCGGACATTCGGCCGGACTGGCTTGCAGGTTTCGATCCTCGGCTTCGGTTGCGGCGCGGTTGGCGGGCTGATGGTGCGCGGTGCGCCCGAAGATCAGGAACGCGCGGTGGCGCGCGCGCTCGAAGCGGGGGTGAACTACTTCGACACCGCAGCGATGTACGGCAACGGCGAGTCCGAGAAGAATCTCGGCCGCGTGCTGGCGAAGCTGAAGCCGAATGTGGTGGTCGGCACCAAGGTGCGGATTCCATCGGCCGAGTTCAGCCGCATCGGCGCCGCGGTGGCAGCGTCGCTCGAAGCAAGCTTGCAGCGCATGGGACGCGAGCAGGTCGACATCTTCCATCTGCACAACGGTATCACCACCAACGGCGGTGGTGAGTCGCTGTCCGCGAAGATGGTGTTGGATGAGGTGTTGCCGGCATTCGAGAAGCTGCGCGACCAGGGGAAACTTCGGTTCCCCGGCATCACCGCGGTCGGCGACACGCAGGCGCTGCATCAGGTGATCGACTCGCGCGCGTTCACATCGGCGCAGGTCAGCTACAACATGCTGAACCCGAGCGCGGCGGAGGCGCTGCCTTCCGGCTATCCGGCGCAGGACTACGGCCGGATGTTCGATCACACGCAGGCGGCCGGCGTCGGTGTCGTCGGCATTCGTGTGCTCGCGGGCGGCGCGCTGAGTGGCGTGGCGGAGCGCCATCCGATCGCCAGCCCGGCGCCGGACCCGATCGGTTCCGCCAATTCGTACGATGCGGACCTTGCGCGTGCGCGGCGGCTGGCTGCCGCTGGTGCAGCAAGGGCATGCCGGCAGCCTGGCTGAGGCGGCGGTGCGGTTCGCGATCACGCACCAGGCAATGGGCACGATCCTGGTAGGCATGGCGACGCACGCGGAGTTCGAGCAGGCGCTGGCGGCGGTGAACAAGGGGCCGTTGCCGCAGGCGGCACTGGACAGCCTCGCGGCGTTGCAGAGCGGCTTCGCCGGCGAGGCGCGATAATGCTATAGTGCGGCGATGGATACGATCGACATCACGCTACCGGTTAGCCGCGCCACCGCGGAACGATTGCGCGAACCCTCCGCTCGCTCGCAGCTTGGTGCCTTGCTGAGTATGGCGATCGCGTCCGAGGCAACTCCGAGTGAACTTGCCGATGCCGCCCGTCTGCTTGGTGCGTCTGCCGACGAGCGTCGGGCAGCACTGCGGACAGCGTTCGCCGGCATGCAACGAGCTGCGTATGAGACGGGAATAACCCCGGCCGAGATCGAAGGGGAACTCGCCGCACGCAAACGGCAGCGTACCGTGGCTGCAAGGCGAAGCGCGGCTGCGCGCCGTCGTTGACACCAGTTCGCTGATACGGGCTGCGTTGAACTCCAATTCCGCAGCCGGACAACTGATCGGGTTTCTGTCATCGGCTGCAAGCGACAGCCAGATCGTCGTCAGTTCTGCTATACTCGACGAGCTGAGGGATGTGCTCGGGCGAAAGAAGTTCAGCCAGCGATTGGCACCCGAACAGCGGCGCAGATTTCTGCTTCACCTGCAAGCGGCAGCGCTCTTCGTCACGCCGGAGCAGAGCGTCGATATTTGCCGCGATCCGGCCGACAACATGGTGCTCGCGGCGGCGATGGCATCTGGCGACGATGTGATCATCGTTTCGGATGACCATGATCTGCTCGTACTGGATCCGTGGCGAGGCATCCGCATAGTCAAGCCGGAAGCGGCCTTGGCGCTGTATGAGAGACCCGGACCGCAAAGTCGCAATCGAGGAGATCGACCATGAGACTCCTCGCCATGGTGGCGCGGCGGTGTGTCTGGATGCCGCCGACTCTGTTCGGCCTGGTGCTGTTGGTGTTCGCGATTTCCCACGTCGTCCCCTCCGACCCGGCGCGCGTCATGGCCGGCGAGAACGCGCCGCCCGAACAGGTGGAGGCGTTGCGGCACCGGTACGGCCTCGACCTGCCGCTGCCCTGGCAGTTCGCGCGCTATGTGCGCGACGTGGCGACCGGCAACATGGGTACCAGCCTGTTCACCCAGCGTCCGGTGGCCGACGACCTGTGGGCGCGCCTGCCGGCAACGCTTGAGCTCGCATTGTATGCGATCACGTTCGCCGTGATCATCGGCGTGCCGCTCGGTGTGGTGGCCGCGCTCTCGCGTAACTCGTTGCTCGACCACGTGGTGCGCATCGTCACCATCGGCGGGCTCGCCATGGCGGCGTTCTGGCTGGCGATCCTGCTGCAATTGCTGTTCTCGATGTGGCTGGGTTTGACGCCGGTGCAGGGCCGCATCGACGGCTGGGGACCCGACCCGATCACCGGCTTTTACACGCTGGACGCATTGCTGCGCGGCGACTGGGAAACACTGGGCGGTTCGCTGCGTCATCTCGCCCTGCCGGTCGCGACGCTCGCGTTGCCGGCGATGGCGACGATCGTCCGCTTCACCCGAGCCGGCGTGCTGAACGTGATGTCGTCCAACTTCGTGTTCTACCAGGCCGCAATGGGCATTCCGCGCCGGCGTGTGGTGTGGAAATACATCCTGCGCAGCGCGCTGATCGGCACGCTGACGCAGATCGGCCTGATCTTCGGCACGCTGATCGCCAACGCCGTGGTGGTGGAGGCGGTGTTCGACTGGCCCGGCCTGGGAAGCTTCGCCGTGCAGTCCATCCTGCAGTCCGACTACAACGCGATCATGAGCTTCACCTTGTTCGTCGGCGCGGTGTTCATCCTGCTCAACCTGACCGTGGACATCGCCCAGGCAGTCCTGGACCCGCGCGGCCGATGAGCGCGCTGTCGAATTCATGAACACGCTGCGCCGCTTGATCCGCGACCGTTCCGCGCTGCTTGGCCTGATTATCATCGCCGCCCTGGTACTGGCGGCGGTGTTCGCGCATCCGCTCGCGACCTTCCCGCAGGACGTCACCAACTATGACCCGCCGCATCGGCTGCTGCCGCCGGATGCCACCTACTGGTTCGGCACCGACCGTATGGGCGGCGACATCTACAGCCGCTTGCTGTTCGGTGCACGCCTGACCATCCTGATCGCGGTGGTGGCGACATCGGTCGCGGTGCTGATCGGCGTGCCGGTGGGTCTGATCGCCGGCTACTACAACAATCGCGTCAGCGACCTGCTGATGCGCATCTCCGACATCTTCCTCGCGGTGCCGCAGATCGTGCTGGCGATTGCCATCGCGCAGACGCTGGGGCCGGCGATCCAGAACGTGATCCTGGCGCTCTCCATCACCTACTGGCCGTTCTGGGCGCGGCTGGTCTATGCCGAGACGCGCAGCGTGAAGAACGAGGTGTTCATTGAAGCCGCCATCGCCCTCGGTGCGTCGCCGTTGCGCGTGATGGCGCTGCACGTGCTGCCATCGATCGCGTCGTCGGTGATCGTGCGAACGACGATAGGCATGGGTGGCACCATCCTGGTTGCCGCCGCACTCGGTTTTCTGGGACTTGGCCCGCCGCCGCCGACGCCGGAATGGGGCCGCATGATCGCGGAAAGCCGGGGCTTCCTGCCGCAGGCCTGGTGGTACGCCGCAGCGCCAGGCGTCGCGATCCTATTGGTAGTGATGGGCTTCAATCTGGTAGGTGACGGATTGCGCGACGTGCTCGATCCGCGTCTGCGCCGAGACGTCAATGCCGGCTGATCTGCTGTCGGTGCGCGAACTGTCGGTGTCGTTCGTCACCGAAGGCGGTGTGGCGCGAGTGCTGGATGCGGTCAGCCTGGCGACTGGCGCCAGGCGAGATCATGGGCCTGGTCGGTGAATCAGGCTGCGGCAAGACGACGCTGGCACGATCCATCCTCGGTGCCTTGCCGGCGAATGCGAACGTGACCGGCGGAGCTTTGCTGTTCGACGGGCAGGACCTGTTGGCGCTCGACCCGCAGTTGGTCGCAGAGAACGTGCGCGGGCGGGCGATCACCTTTGTGCCACAGGATCCCTACAGCGCCTTCAGTCCGCTGTTCACCATCGGCGACCAGATCATGGAGCTGATGCGCTGGAAATCGCCGGAGCGACGGCCTGGGGAACGCTTCTACCCGCGACGACGCCGGCGCAGCGACCTTGCACGCGTCCTGACGTTGCTGCGCGCCGTGCAGCTTCCCGACCCGGAGCGCCTGCTGCGCAAGTATCCGCATGAATTGTCGGGTGGGCAGCGGCAGCGCGTGATGATTGCGATGGCGCTGCTGCCGGAACCGAAGCTGGTGATCGCCGACGAGCCGACCACCGCGCTGGATGTGACGATCCAGGCGCAGATACTGAAGCTGCTGCGGCGACTGGCAACCGAGCGTGGCGTGTCGGTGCTGTTCGCCACGCACGATCTCGGCACCGCATGGGAGATCTGCGACCGCGTCACGGTCATGTATGCCGGGCAGGAGCTGGAGACCGCGCCGATCGCGGGTTTTGTCCGCTCGCCGATGGTGCCGTACACGCGGCTTCTGCTCGACAGCCTGCCGACCAGCGGTTCGCCGCTGCGCGGCATCGCCGGCGACGTGCCAAGCCTGATCGCGCCGCCGAACGGCTGCCGCTTCCATCCGCGCTGTCCGCGCGCCAGCGATATCTGCCGCGACGAGCACCCGCTGGCGCGCGAGCCGGAGCAGGGACACCAGGTCCGCTGCCATCATCCGCAGCTTCGGACCGCTGTGGCGGCATGAACACTGCGCTACTTGCGCTGCGGGATCTGCACATGCATTTCCCGATCCGCGACGCATGGGGTCGGCGCACCGGATGGTTGCGCGCGGTCGATGGCGTGTCCCTGTCGGTGGCACGCGGCGAAATCCTCGGCGTCGTCGGCGAGTCGGGTTGCGGCAAGACGACGCTGGGCAAGACGATCGTCGGCATCCATCGTGCCAGCGGCGGCGAAATCCTGCTTCGAGAGCCACGAGATCGGTACTTTGTCGCCGACTGAGGGACGCGCGCTGCGACGGACCTTGCAGTATTGCTATCAGGATCCCGGCGCGTCGCTCGATCCGCACTGGAAAATTGGCCGTGCGCTGGAAGAGCCGCTGGTGATCCATACCAGGCTCTCGGCCGACGAACGGCGGGCGCGCGTGCGCGAGGTGCTGGCTGCGGTCGGACTGCCGGAGACGCATCTCGATCTTTATCCGCACGAGATCAGCGGCGGACAGCAGCGGCGGGTTGGGCTGGCGCGCATCCTGATGCTGCGGCCGACCCTGGTGGTGCTGGATGAGCCGACATCGGGGCTGGACGTGTCGGTGCAGGCAACGGTGCTGCGGCTGTTCCTCGAGCTGCGCGAGCGGTTCGACCTGACCTATCTGTTCATCAGCCACGATCTGGCGGTGGTGCGTCTGGTGTCGCATCGGATCGCGGTGATGTATCTCGGCAAGGTGGTGGAGATCGGCGAGACCGAAGCGGTGTTCGCCGCGCCGCGACATCCGTATACACAGTCCCTGCTGGCCGCGATACCGGTGGTCGGTGGCCGACGCGTCACCGACGAGTTCTGGCTCGAAGGCGAACCGCCGAACCCCGGCAACCTGCCGACTGGCTGTCGCTTCCGCACGCGCTGTCCGCGGGCCGAGGCGCGATGCGCGGCGGAGGAGCCGGCGTTGCGGACGCTGGAGAATGGCGTGCAGGCGGCGTGTCACTTTGCGTAGCCCCCCTCTCCCGCGCAGCGGGGGAGGGTTGGGGAGGGGGTGCCACCCTTTATGTCATGCTCATCCACCGAATGTCCTGCGCGTCCCCGATCGGGCAGAACCGCACGTCGTGCACGTTCTTGGTGAACGGGCCGAACCACTTCGTGTTGTAGATGAACAGCCCCGCCGCATCCTCGACGAGGATACGCGATGCTTCCTCGTACAGTGGCTGCCGCTCCTCCTGCTTCGTCAGCACCAGCGCCTTGTCGGTCAGCTCATCGAACTTCGCGTTCTTGTAGTAGCTGGAATTCCCGGCACCGATGTTGCGGCTGTTGTACATATATCCCGTCCAGTTGTGCGGATCGGCGAAATACGCGCTGCGCCACAGCGGCACCAGATCGTGCGTCTTCTCCGGATCGCTCAACTTGCCTGAGATCACCGGCCACGGTTCGGTCGTCAGCTTGATGTCGATGCCGATTTTCGCCGCCCCTGCCTGCAGAAGCTGCGCTGCCGCCTCGCTCTGGTCGAAACCCGCCAGCACGCCGATCTCCAACTGCCGCATCGGCGCTTTCACCATCGCCAGGTGTTCCTTCGCCTTGGCGAGATCGTAGCTGTAGCCCTTCAGATCCTTCGGCGCGCCCCACAGATTGCCGGGGATGATGCCCGCGTTGCGCGTCACCGAACCGCTCAGAATGTTGTTGATGAACCCGTCATAATCGAACGCGTAGCACAGCGCCTTGCGCAGGTTCACGTCGGTCAGCGGCGGGCGTGCATTGTGGATGATGAAGTACATCGTCCGCAGCGAATCGGCTTCGAGGATCTGCACGCTGTCCACCGTGCGCAGCCGCTTGATCTGGTCCTGCGGCAGGTAGCCGTCGGTGGTGTTGAACTCGCCCTTCTGCAATCCGAGCGCCCGGCTTGCCGTTTCCAGCACGACGCGGAATTCCATCGACGTGATGTTCGACTTGCCGAAGCCCGCAAAATGCTCCTCGAACCGGTCGGCCTGGAAGCCGATCGCCGGATCGTAGCGTCGCAACTGGTAACCGCCGGACCCGGCTTCGTTGCGCGCCAGCCAGCCGGCGCCCATGTCGCCCGACTTGTCGTGCTCGCGCAGCAGCTTGCTGTTGACCACCCACAATTCGGACAGCGTCGAGGCGAACACCGCGTAGGGCTGATTCAGCGTGAACTGCACGGTGTGCGCGTCGAGCGCCTTGGTCTTCCCCGGATCGATCACGCCCTTGTACAGCCCGAAGGCGCCCTGCTTCATCGCCAGGATGCGTTCCATCGAGAACACGACATCGTCCGCGGTGATCGGGCTGCCGTCGTGGAATTTTGCCCCGGTCTTCATCGACACCGTGTAGGTCACGCCGTCCGGCGAGATATCGATCTTGTCGGCCAGCCACATCGCCAGCTTCGGCGGATTGTCCACCCAGCGCACCAGGCAGTCGTACATGTTCAGCCGTGAACCGATGCGGCCGATGTCGAACACCACATGCGGATCGAGCGTGTCGTAGGCGCTGTTGTTGGCGGTGACGAAGCGCTTGCCGGCTTCGGCGCGCGCAGTCGGCACAAGGGCCGCCGCGCCGCCAAGCGCCAGGACTCCTCGACGCCTGATGTGTGTCATGCTGCTCCCCCGATCCCCAGTTCGATGCGCAGGTCCTGCACCACCTTCTCGCGTGTCCGCGTCTGCCAGCGTGAGCGCCGTCCGATCGGCGTGTTCTCGACTTCCGGCAGCACCTTCAGTGCGACGAACACCGGTCCAGGCTGTCTGCCAGAATCCCCGGCAGGTTCTGACTGAATTCCGCCAGTTCGGTGAAGGCGAAGGCGCGCGGATAACCGGACGCCGCGCGCCAGCACATCGTACGCGACGGTCTTCGCATTCGGCACCGGCTGCCCGCCGGTCGTCGCATAGCATTCGTTGTCCAGCAGGAAGTGATAGAAATTGGCCGGCGCCTGCTCGGCGATTGTCGGCAGCATGCCGAGGCTCATCAGGATGTCGCCTTCGGAATCGAACAGCACCACGCTTGACGGTTCGGCTGCGCCAGCGCCAGTCCGAGTGCGAACCCCGCGTGTCCACCCATCGCCGGATCGCCGAGCGGCACGTCGAGCGTCTCGTGCGTGGTGAGCCTCACCCAGTGCCGTCCGCCGCGGCCAGGCACGACGATCGCATCGCCGCGGTGCTCGGCGAACACCTTCAGCAGTTCGGCCGTGTGCATCATGGCGTGCGCCCCTTACCGGTTGAACCCGTGGTATTCGTCGCCCACCAGCACGACCACTGGTCGTTGCGTGCGCTCTGCCTCCTCGAACGCGATCGGAGATGCGCGGCGCATCGGCGTCGCTCTCCACCAGGTAGTAGTTGATGCCGAACGCCATCAGGAACCGCTCGGTATAGGTCGCCGCCGTGTCGGTGTTCACGCCGTGCCGTGTCCAGCCGCGATAGCCGACCATCAGCACGACCGGCACGTTCATGCCCAGCAACCAGCCGCGGATCGAATCGCCCGATTCCATCATCCCGGTGTTCTGGATCAGGATCAGCGGCTTCTGCCCGCCCGCGTGCAACCCGGCCGCGATGGAGCACGCATGCCCCTCGCGCGTCACGCCGATCAGCCGCAGCGACGGCTCGGCCTTCATCAGCAGGTACAGCCAGTTGGTTTCGCTGTCCGGCAGCCAGACCACGTCGGTGACGCCGTTCTGCTTCATGTGCTGCAGCACGGTCTCCGGGCTCAGCGCCACGGTGGTTGCGTCGTTCATCGGAGCCTCCCGGGCGATGCGGATTTGTCGGCGGGCGGGCCGCTAGCTAACATCATCCCGACAAACCATCCAAGGGAGCGAGCCAATGGCCAACACATTCCGCGTCGGCGACATGACGATCCATCGGATCGTCGAGATGGAATGCGGCTTCACCCCCGCGCTGGAGTTCCTGCCCAAGCTGAAGTCCGAAGTGCTGGAGGAGAACCGGTCCTGGCTCGCCCCCTCGGCGCTCGATGCCGATGACAACCTGGTGCTGTGCTTCCAGTCCTACATCGTGCAGACGCCGCGCCACACCATCCTGGTGGATAGTTGCATCGGCAACGACAAGGACCGCACCGCGCGTCCGCTGTGGCACCAGAAGAAGGACGATGCGTGGATGAGCGGCCTGGCCGCGGCCGGGCTGACGGTGAACGACATCGACTTCGTCATGTGCACGCATCTCCACGTCGATCATGTCGGCTGGAACACGAGGCTGGAGAACGGCCGCTGGGTGCCGACCTTCCCGAAGGCGCGCTACCTGTTCTCCAAGAAGGAGCTCGACTACTGGCTGGCGGAGAACGACAAGACCGCGCTGCCGCCGATCGTCGACAGCGTGATCCCGATCGTCGAGGCGAAGCGCTGCGACCTGGTCACCAGCGATCACGCGCTGGATGACACGGTGTGCCTGCTGCCGACGCCCGGCCACACGATCGACCACTACGCGGTGGCACTCGGCCGCGGCGGCAAGGACGCGGTGATCACCGGCGACCTGATCCACACGCCGCTGCAGGCGCGCTACCCCGAGCTGGCGATGCGCGTCGATTACGATCCGAAGCAACGGCGCGATACGCGCCGCAAGTTCCTGGAGACTTACTGCGACACCAGCACGCTGTGCTGCTTCGCGCACTTCCCGTCGCCGTCGCGCGGCCACGTCAAGCGCTGGGGCGAGGGCTTCCGCTGCGAGTACGTCACCGACTGACGCGGCGTGCGGCTGCTCGCGTGGAACATCCGCCAGGGCGGCGGATCACGGCTCGCCGGCATCGTGGCCGCGATCGCGCGCCATGATGCCGATGTGCTGATCCTGTCGGAATATTGCGGCGGCGATTCGGCCGAGCGTTTGCGGGTCGCGCTGAAGGCATCCGGGTATCGGCACGTGACGAAGCTGGTGCCGCCGGCGCAGCGCACCGGCGTGCTGATCGCGGCGCGGCGGCGTTTCGTGGAACGTGGGCCGGTCTGCGTGCGGGTCGACGAACCGTGGCGGCTGGTCGATGTCGATCTCGGCGTGTTGCGGCTTACCGGTGTCTATATGCCGAACCTGCTGAGGAAGGTGCCGTATTGGCAGACTCTGGTCGATGCGTGTGCGACGCGTGCGATGGGCGACGCGCTGGCGATCGGCGACTTCAACACCTGCCGTGCCTATGTCGATGAACCCGGGCGCAATCGACGCGACCGCGCGTTTCATGGACAGCATGGACACGATCGGGTTTCGCGATCTGTGGCGGCATCGCTATCCGGATGGGCGGGAGTTCTCCTGGTACAGCCACCGCGGCAATGGCTTCCGCATCGACCATGCGTTCCTGTCGCCGAGCCTGGCCATGCGTGCCGGAACGGTTCGCTATTCACACGAGGAACGGCTTGCCGGACTGTCGGATCATTCGGTGCTGCTGCTCGATCTGCCGCGATCGCGGAAGGGTACCCTGTCATGAAGTTCGGACTGCGTTACTGCAACACCGGCCGCTACGTGGATCCGGCGCGCGCGATCGAACTGATGCAGGCGGCCGAGGCCGCGGGTTTCGAATTGGCATGGACGGTAGAACACACCGTCATCCCGCGCGGCTACCAGTCGGCGTATCCGTACACGACCGACGGCCGCTTGCCCGGTGGCGAGGGCGACTTCCTGCTGCCCGATCCGCTGATCTGGATGGCCTACGTCGCCGCGGCCACAACGCGCATCAAACTCGCCACCGGCATCCTGATCCTGCCGCAGCACAATCCGGTCATCGTCGCCAAGCAGGTCGCCACGCTCGACCACATGTCGAACGGCCGCATCCTGCTCGGCATCGGCGTCGGCTGGCTGAAGGAGGAGTTCGACGCGATCGGCGCCGCATTCGAGAACCGCGGCCGCCGCACCGACGAATACATTGCCGCGATGCGCGAACTATGGTCCGCCGATGCGCCAAACTTCGCCGGCCGCTACGTCAGCTTCAAGGACGCGTTCATGCGTCCCAAGCCGGTGAACCGCGCGGTGCCGATCATCATCGGTGGCCACACCGAGGCCGCGGCGCGTCGTGCCGGTCGTCTCGGCGACGGCTTCTTCCCCGGCCGCGGCCTGCCGATGGAACTGATCGAGACTCGTGCGCCGCACCGCGCGCGAGGCGGGCCGCGATCCGGCCGCGGTGGAGATCACCGTCGGCATGCCGGACGACCTGGCACAGCTTGCCGACTTCGCCGCCGCCGGTGTGTCGCGCGTGCTGCTGCCGGTGACCGGCGTCGCGGGCCTGGCGCGCAAGGTCGCCGGGCCGGAGGATCTGCTCGGCTGGCGCGAAACGATCGAACGCTGCGCGTCGCTATGAACGCGACGCGGCGCGCCTGCCTGATCGATCTGGATGGCACGCTGATCGACTCGCGTCCCGGCATCGCCGCGAGTTGCGAGGCCGCGCTGCGTGCGCTGGGCCACACGCCCGATCCGGCGTTCGACGTGACGCCGCTGATCGGACCGCCGTTGCCGCAGGTGATCGCGCGTCTGCTGGCGCGCTACGGCGACGACCGCGTCGAGGCCGGCGATGACGGCATATCGCGCGCACTACGGCGACGATCGGACTGCATATGGCGACGGTCTATCCGGGTATCCCCGACGCGCTGCGCGCTGCTGTCAGCGCCGGGCGCGCTGCTTCGTCGTCACGTCGAAGCGCAAGGACTTCGCCGCACGCATCGTCGCATCGCTGGAGTTCGCCGCCACGATCAGCGGCGTGTATGGCACCGAGCCGGATGGCAGCGTGGACGACAAGGCGCGGTCTGATCGCCGCCGTGCTGCGTCACCAGCGCCTCGATCCGAACCACACCATCATGGTCGGCGATCGCTCGCACGACATCATCGGCGCGCATGCCAACGGCCTGCGCGCGATCGGCGTGCTGTGGGGCTATGGCAGCCGTGAGGAACTGGAAGCAGCCGGCGCGGACCGTCTGCTCGCCACACCGGACGAGTTGGCATAGCACCGGTGTCACCCCGCCCGGCGACCAACTGTGTTCGCGACTGCGAGCGCAATAGTGATCCTGTTGTTCGCTTCTTTGGACTTGATACCTCTCCGCGCAAAGCGTGGGTATTTTGGATGTGGCGGCGGTCGGAGATCCGTTTCGTCCTGGAATCCAGCCTGTCGGAAGGAAAGGTTGCCACGTTGCGGATCGGGACACCGGCCGGCGACCTGCTGGTTATGGGTGAGCCGGAGCAAAACGTTTCCGGCAACGCGCTGCATGTGAGTGGCGTCCACACGAACGGCGGGGGCTGGCGCGTTGCTGGCTGCGAATTCTATTGGCCTGGCGAACCTCCAGGTGATCGGTCAGGCATCGCTGGCGGAGTTTGGGTATGAGCAACTCGTCCTGGAAGGAGCGGTTCGCACGTCGGGCAAGCGGAAAGGCGCGCGACCTCGTGCCATCCGGTTCACCCGTCGTCCTGAATCTCCGGGTTGATCCCGGGGCGCCGAACGTCAACAGCATCGGCGCGATCGAGTCGCTGGTGCGGCGACACATGCCGCTGCTCAAGGCCAAGCGTGCAATCGAGGCGGTGTTGAGCGACGGCTGCAACTATCTGCAGGTGCCAAAGGTGGAAGATGCAGAGGCGCTGCGCGCCGAGCTTGAGGGTGCGGGACTGATGGCGCGGATAGCGCCGCTGCGCGGTCGTGCGATCGATGTGAAGGCGCTGCGGGAGCGGCTTGGCAAGAGCCAGGAGCAGTTTGCCGCGCGGTATCGGATCAGTCTCGATGTGCTGCAGAACTGGGAGCAGCACCGGAACGAGCCTGACCCGATTGCACGGAACGTGCTGGAGATGATCGAGCGGGATCCGGTGGGCGCGGAACGTCTGCTTTGGGGCCAGGAGTGAGGGTGGGTACCGATTTGCGCCCGCCATGGCCGACATGGCGCCTCCCGCCTATACGACAGACCGCACAGCTCGGAGAACCTCGTATGGATAAGGATGAACTGACCCGGTGGGCACTGGCGAACGGTTGGCAGATGATCGCCGGCTGTCCGAGCCTGACCAAGCCGTCCCGTCCCAAGGAAGCGATCGTCCGGATGGTGCTCAAGGAAACCGTGGTGAACCTCGAGGTGAAGAAGCCGGCCGGCAAGTGGGAGAAGGTCTCGGGCCAGAGCTACGCCAAGGTCCAGCCCGATCCCGACACCGCACTGCCTTTGGGTCTCGGGCTCGAGACCATTCCGGGCTTCACGATGCTCATGCGTGACAACAAGGACCGCATGGTGTTCGCTGGGATGACCGGGACGCCGAAATCCTAGCGGCGCGACGTCGCCTTCTGCTGGCGGCGCGCCATGCGTGCGGCGTAGCGTGCGTCGCGCGCTGCTTTCTGTTCAGCCGCACGCGCGGCGGCGCGCGCCTCATCCGCGGCAGCGCGGGCGGCAGCCTCGGCATCCTGAGCCTTCTGTTCGGCGGCCTGCCGGGCTGCCTCGGCCGCACGGACGGCCATTCGCTCGGCGTTACGGGCGTCCCGTGCGTCGCTGACCGCCTTCAAGGCTGCCTGGCGTTCGAGAACGACCGGATCGTCGGGCCCCGGCCGCGCCAGGAACCGCTTCAGCGCCGCAGTCTTCGCGTCCGCCGCTGCAGTCAGTCGTTCGTTGAAATTGTCGTTCTTGTGAGCCTTCATCGGCGTGGTTTACCACAATCGCCGCGCGCGGCTAGCCCGGCCCGCGCGACGCGAATCAAACGAATCACAGATGCACACGGATGAACGCAAATTCTGGCCTCATCCGTGTTTATCCGTGTGAACCCGTGGTTCCTAAATTATGTCCCGATCCCACCCAACGCCAGGTACTTGATTTCCAGATAATCCTCGATCCCGTATTTCGACCCCTCGCGCCCCAGCCCCGACGACTTCATGCCGCCGAACGGCGCGACCTCGGTCGAGATGATCCCCTCGTTGATGCCGATGATCCCGTATTCCAGCGCCTCGGCCACGCGGAAGATCCGCCCCACGTCACGCGCGTAGAAATACGACGCCAGGCCGAACTCGGTGTCGTTGGCGAGCTTGATCGCCTCCGCCTCGGTCTTGAAGCGGAACAGCGGCGCCACCGGACCGAACGTCTCCTCGCGGAAGATCATCGCGTCGTTCGGCACGTTTGCCAGGATCGTTGGCTGGAAGAAGGTGCCGCCGAGCTGATGCCGATGACCGCCGGTCACCACGGTCGCGCCGCGCTTCACCGCGTCGGCGATGTGCTCCTCCACCTTCTTCACCGCATCGGCGTTGATCAGCGGTCCCTGGCTCACCCCGGGCTCCATGCCGTTGCCGACCTTCATCGCCTCCACCGCGGCCTTCAGTTTGGCGGAGAACGCGTCGTACACGCCGTCCTGCACCAGGATGCGGTTGGCGCACACGCAGGTCTGGCCGGTGTTGCGGTACTTGCTGGCCATCGCGCCCGCGACCGCGGCATCGAGGTCGGCGTCGTCGAACACGATGAACGGCGCGTTGCCGCCCAGTTCCATGCTGGTCTTCTTGATCGTCGGCGCGCATTGCGCCAGCAGCTTGGCGCCCACCTCGGTGCTCCCGGTGAAGGTCAGCTTGCGCACCAGCGGGTTCGAGGTGAGTTCGCCGCCGGTCTCGCCCGACGGTCCGGTGATGACGTTGCACACACCCGGCGGCATGCCTGCGCGCTCCGCCAGCACCGCCAGCGCCAGGGCGGAAAACGGCGTCTGGCTCGCCGGCCGGATCACGCCGGTGCAGCCCGCCGCCCAGCCGGGTCCCGCCTTGCGGGTGATCATCGCGGCGGGAAAATTCCACGGCGTGATCGCGGCGAACACGCCGATCGGCTCCTTCATCACCAGGATGCGGCGGCCCTTGGCGTTCTGCGGGATCGTGTCGCCGTAGATCCGTTTGCCCTCTTCGGCGAACCACTCGATGAAGCTGGCGGCGTAGGCGATCTCGCCCTTGCTCTCGGCGAGCGGCTTGCCCTGTTCGGCGGTCATGATCACCGCCAGATCGTCGGCGTTCGCCAGCATCAGGTCGTTGATCTTGCGCAGGATCGCCGCTCGGTCCTTCGCCAGCATGGCGCGCCAGCCCGCCTGCGCGCGGTGGGCCGCCTCGATGGCACGGCGGGTCTCGGCCGCACCCAGCGCCGGGACCTCGCCGATCGCCTCACCGGTGGCGGGGTTCTTCACCACGATGGTGCGGCCGCTGTCGGCCTGCACCCACTTGCCGTCGATGCAGTTGGCCTGCCGGAACAGCGTCGGGTCGGCGAGTGGCAGCGGAGAGGTCGGGTTGAGCATGGCAGTTTCCTCCTTCTCTGCCAGGAAGATAGGACGCCAGGGACCGCGTGTCAGCGTGCGCCCCGCTCAGTCCGCCGCGCCTCCAACAATCCTGGGCGAATGCCCAACATCGCGACGTCGCCCAAGGCACGCAGGGCTAGATGGCAGATCAAGGCACCGGCAGCATTGCGGCGGCGTGGAATACCAATCGAGGGCTGTACCGCGCCAGACGCCGGTGTCGACGATCAGCGCCAGCAGAAATCGACAGCAGAATACGGCGCATGGTCGCCTGCTTCTTTGGCCTTCAGCAACCATTTTCCGGGGCTCGCGGAACTGGCGGATCAGGTCGATCTCGAACGCGGAGGCCCGGTCAGCGGGACTGGTCGGGTTCAGTGCCGGTTCATGGTAGGTATAGCCTTTGGATTGGCCGGTCAGCGAGCGGAACACCGTCTGTGCGGCGAACGACGGTACAGTCTCCTCCAGGAAGCTGTCGGACGCCAGGTGCGACAGCTTGGGCAGGATATGCTCGGTGGTGTAGCCGCGCACCGCGAGCGCGGCGGCAAGCAGTGTTCGGGCCTGTTCCTCCGCCTGGAGGACGGCACGGTCGTGCAGCACGAAGTAGAAGGCGCCGGTGCCGACGATCAGCGCCAGCAGAAACACGGACAGCAGAATACGGCGAATGATCGAGCGGATGTCGCGCATCGTCCCGAAGCGCCTTGCGGGTTGTGCGGAAAGCTACCGCCCATCTGCCCAATTCTTTGGCCTTCGGCAACCATGTTCCGGGGCGCTTGCTCGCGAACGAACCAAGCGAGTCTTCAGATATTGTCATTGCTAGGAGTGCGGCGGCGAAGCAATCCAGCGCTGGATGCTTCGTCGCCGCACTCCTCCCAATGACACGCTTGTCGATCGTAACGGCCCGAATGCGAACGTGTCACCAGCGCTCGATCGGTGCCGCTGTCTCCGGCCGTAGACGGTAGCCGCCGCCCTCGGTGACCAGCAGCGCCGGATGCGCCGGATCCACCTCGATCTTCTGGCGCAGCCGGTAGATGTGCGTCTCCAGCGTGTGCGTCGTCACCGCTGAATTGTATCCCCACACCTCGTGCATCAGGATCTGCCGGTTCACCGCAGCTTCGGAGCGATACAGGTACTTCAGCACCGCCGTTTCCTTGTCGGTCAGGCGAATCCGCCGATTCTTCACCGTATCCTGCAGCAGCTTCTTCGCCGGCCGGAACGTGTACGGCCCGACCGGGAACACCACCTGTTCGCTGCGATCGAACGCCCGCAACTGCGCACGCAGCCGGGCCACCAGCTCGCTGGCGCGGAACGGCTTGGCGATGTAATCACCGGCGCCCGAATCGAGGCCGCGGACCACGTCCGTCTCCTCGATCGCGCCAGTCAGCATGAGGATCGGCATGAAGTGTCCCTGCCGCCGCAGCCGCGCGCAGTAATCGCGCCCGTCGCCATCGGGCAGTCCGATGTCGAGGATCACCGCATCGAAATGTGCGTCGTCGTTGGCCAAGAACCTTGTCGGCGGCGTCGATGTCCGGTGCGGTGGTTACGACGAATTCGCCGGTCTCATCGAGATATTCCGTCAGCATGTTCCGCAGCGTCGCGTCGTCCTCGACGATCAGAATCGGTCTCCGGTTCGGCATGATGCTCACTCCCCCATGTTACGGTGCATGTTTCGCCATGCCAAAGAGGGACCGGATTTCGTGGCGAAAATTGGACCGCTGGCGTTCGCTTTGTCGTGAGTTCCCGCGCGGCCGTTCGTTGCCTGATCAAGACCGCGCGATCAGGGTGCCACGGCGTCGGCGACCTCGAATGCGCCATGCCAGATCATCGTCACCGCGACATAGAGCACGATCAGCAGGCCGGCCCAGGCGACCCAGCGCACCCGCTCCAGCACGCGCGCCAGCAGGTTCGCCGCGACCCCCATCAGCACCACCGACAGCAGCAGTCCCAGCCCCAGCACCCACGTGCTGCCGTTCGCCGCGCCGGCCACGGCCAGAACGTTGTCGAGGCTCATCGACAGATCGGCCAGGATGATCTGCGTCATCGCCTGGCGGAGCGTCTTATGCTGCGCGGTGTTCTGCTTCGCGTGTCCGTGCGTCTGGCGCAGCTCGCGGAACATCTTCCAGCATACCCAGAGCAGCAGCAGCCCGCCGGCCAGCAGCAGGCCGATGATCGCCAGCAGTTGCAGCGCGATCGCGCCGAGCGCGATGCGGATCACCGTGGCGCCGAGAATGCCGAGGATGATGGCTGGGCGCTTCTGCCGGTCGGGCAGGCCGGCGACCGCCATGCCCACCACGATGGCGTTGTCGCCGGCGAGCGTGACGTCGATCAGGATGACCTGCGCCAGGGCAGCGAGGTCATGCGACAGCGAGATCTGGTCCATTCGCAAACGGCCCTTGTCAGCGCCTGGCATGGCGGTCTAGCTGGCCTTCCACCAGCACGGGACAGGGCAGCGATGGTTCCGCGTTACACCAGACCCGAGATGGATGCCATCTGGGCGCCGGCCAACCGCTACCGCATCTGGTTCGAGATCGAGGCACTGGCTGCCGAAGCGATGGCGCGGATCGGCGCGATCCCCGAACTCGCGGCGCGCAACATCCGTGAGAAGGGTGGTGCCAAGGTCGCTGCTATCGGCCAGGCCGACATCGACCGAATCGACGCGATCGAACGTGAGACGCGGCATGACGTGATTGCGTTCCTCACCTGGCTGGCCGAGGCGATCGGTGAGGACAGCCGCTTCGTGCATCAGGGCATGACCAGTTCGGATGTGTTGGATACTTGCCTGTCGGTGCAGCTCACCCAGGCGATCGATCTGCTGCTGGCGGATCTGGACGCGGTGCTGGCGGCGCTGAAGGCGCGCGCGTTCGAGCACAAGTACACGCTGACGATCGGCCGCAGCCACGCCATCCATGCCGAGCCGACTACGTTCGGCCTGAAGCTAGCCGGGCACTATGCCGAGTTTGCGCGCGATCGCGCACGGCTGGTGACGGCGCGCGCCGAGGTGGCGGTGGCGGCAATCTCCGGCGCCGTCGGGACGTTCGCGCATATTGATCCGCGGGTGGAAGAATACGTCGCGGCGAAGCTGGGACTGACGCCGGAGCCGATCTCGACCCAGGTGATCCCGCGCGACCGGCACGCGATGTTGTTCGCGACGCTCGGGGTGATCGCCAGCGGTGTCGAGCGGCTGGCGACCGAGGTGCGTCATCTGCAGCGCAGCGAGGTACGGGAGGCGGAAGAGTTCTTCCATCCCGGCCAGAAGGGCTCCAGCGCGATGCCGCACAAGCGTAACCCGGTGCTGAGCGAGAACCTGACCGGTCTGGCGCGCGTGGTGCGCGCCGCGGTGGTGCCGGCGCTGGAGAACGTGACGCTGTGGCATGAGCGCGACATCAGCCATTCCAGCGTCGAGCGGGTGATCGCGCCGGATACGACGATCGCGCTGGATTTCGCGCTGATGCGGCTGGCGGGCATGATGCAGCGTCTGGTGGTACATCCGGAACGGATGGCGGCGAACCTCGAAAGCCTCGGCGGCGTGGTGCATTCCGGCGAGGTGCTGCTGGCGCTGACACGGGCCGGCATCTCGCGCGAGGACGCCTATGCCATCGTGCAGCGCAACGCGATGGCGACGTGGCAGCGGCTGGGCACGGCAGAGGGGCGGAGCTTCCGCGACAATCTGCTGGCGGATGCGGAGGTGGCGCGGCGAGTGTCGGCGGCGGAACTGGATGCGGCGATGGATGCGGGGCTGCATCTGAAGGCGGTGGACCGGATCTTTGCCCGGGTGTTCGGGCGGGATTGCAGTGAGGCGCGTCCGCCGACGCGCTAGCGCCTACCGGCAAGCTGCGAGGACACCAAGATGGCTCTCGGACACTCAGACGTGTTTCTTGACACATCTGAGGGCGGCATTGTCCAGCACGACTTTGGTCGTCGACGCGATGAGTAAGTAGCACTACCTAGAACTGGCTGCGCGACAGGCTGGTTAAGTTCGGCGCGAAAATCGTTCGCCACGGCCGGTCCATCACCTTCCAGATGGCTGAGGTCATGGTGCCTCGCGGTCTGTTCGAGAAAATCCTGTCCACCATTGCGGCGCTCCGTCCGTTGCCGTCGGCACGATGCTGAGCATCGACACAATGGCCGCCCGAAGGAGGGTGTTCTGGCCCGAAGCTTGCCCGCGCTGGAGGGCACCGCACCGCTGCAACACTACCGGCAGTCCTGAGATCGTCCAGGACATTGCCGGGAGGGCGAGACGATGCGTATCGTTCACAAAAGGCGGTCGAAACTCAGGATCATCTGGGGAATGTCGGTCGATATGGGTGAAAAGCCGGAAATCATCATCGTCGGCGCCGGCGTTGCCGGCGCGGCAATGGCAATCGCATTGGCGCGTGTCGGCTTGTCGAGCCTACTGCTGGAGAAGTCCACCCAATTCGTTGATCGCATCAGGGGCGAAGGCATCGCCTCATGGGGTGTCGTCGAGGCTAGGCAGATTGGGATTCTTGATCTGCTGCTTGAAGCGGGTGCCGTCTACATACGCAGAAACGTACCCTACGGAGAGGGCATTCCGCCGGAAATCGCTCAAGCGAATGCTATTCCAGTCGACAAGCAAGTACCCGATTCAAGCGGCAATCTCGACATTGGGCATCCGTTCTTGTGCCAGACCCTGACAAATGCCGCTGTTTCGGCCGGTGCAAGGCTTCTCAGGGGTGTGTCGGAAGTCCGCGTCTCGCCGGGGACGCCACCTGCTATCAGCTTCGTTCACGAAGGCCGCCGACACGAGATTAGCCCGAGATTGATCATCGGCGCGGATGGTCGTGGCTCGGCCGTCGCGAGCCAGATCGGTGCGACGGCTCAAAGCGATTCTGTTCATCATCTGATGGGCGGGCTACTGATCGAGCGTTTTCCCGATTGGCCTATCGAAGATATGACCATCGGCACGGAAGGTGATGTGACATTCTATGTCTTTCCGGCGAAGGAGCACATGCGTTTATATTTGTGCTATTCGCTGGAAAATCGCCGTCGCTTTGCGGGACCTGACGGCACGAAGAATTTTTTGAACGCATTTCGCCTCAAATGCCTCCCTCACGCCGGTGAACACTTCGCCAATGCGAAGCCTGCGGGACCATGCCAAGGCTACCCTAACGCGGACACTTGGATTGACGAGCCGATTAAGCCGGGTGTTGTTTTGATCGGAGATGCGGCCGGTCACAATGATCCGGCAATAGGCCAAGGCATATCCATTGCGTGGCGGGACGTCAGGCTTGTAGCGGAAGCTTTGACAAGTAGCCCGGATTGGACGCCGGATATTTTTGCGACCTATGTACGTGAGCGCCAGCGTCGAATGAGGCGATTGCGTGTAACTGCCCAGGAATTTTCCAGGTTCCGATGCGAATATACCGAAGAGGCCCGCGAGCGTCGCAGGATTGCCGTCTCCCGCATCGCCTCCAACCCGGCTTTAACCCAACCGTTTACGGTCGCCCTCAGGGGGCCGGATGCTTTTCCAGAGGATGTCTACACCCCCTCGACTTGGCGAAAGTTGTACGCGTAGGGCAACCAGCGGCCATCCCGTTGGCGTGGGACGAGCAGTCATTCGCGTGACGGAGCGGGGCCGAATCCCATCTTAAGGCCGTTGCGATTGAGAATCCCCGCGATGACGTCGCCCTGGGCGATCAGCTTAAGAGCTGTGAACGCTGGCGAACCATGCGTGATGTTAGGCAGACTCATGATAACACGTGGTGAGCTGCGCGCAATGCCGACTTATAGATGCTTCGTAAATTTACGCACTGATGCGTGCCCACAACGCCGATTTATATTCAAAAGTAGGTCCGCTCGCTCGTAGTCTGATCGCCGGTCGGCATCATCGTCAGCCGCGCATGGCTTCGGAGTGCAAGTCGACTGTATGGCTGCCCAGGCGTCCATACCGACGCCAACAAGATGCCGGGCAAAGCGATGCGCGCGTCAGCAACAGATTTTCCAGGCTCGAATGTGAAGGGCCGAGAAGGTTCGAAAGCTGGCACTAGGCCACATGTTCGCCCGAGATAGGGGGTGACCCGTCTCACAGTATGCAGGTTGTTATCGAGGATTGCGCCGGGTGGTCCGGTGCCGAGCCTCATGCATAGGGAGACGGACCTTGAAAGAGCTTATCAGGTACATCGGGCTGGATGTGCACAAGGAGACGATAGCTGTGGCGCTCGCCGAGGTGGGCAAACGGAATGAAGTGCGCGAGTACGGCAAGATCGCAAACACGCCGGCTGAGCGGATCAAGACAGCTCGGCGAGATGCGATCAATCTCGCCAAGCTGCATCGGGCTGGTGAACTGACGTCGGTGTGGGTTCCCGACGAGGCACATGAGGCGATCCGCGATTTGGTGCGGGCGCGTCTGGCCGCAGTGCGACACTTCGTCAGGCCGGCAGCAACTTTCCGGCTTCCTGTTGCGCCATGGTCATCACTACAACCGACTGGCCTCGACGCTGATGCACCGGCGACGGCTCGCCGGCCTGCGGTTCGAGCACGCGGTGCATCACATCGTGCTCGAAGACAGCATTGCAGCTGTCGAGGCGGCCGCAGCAACGCTGGTTGCCGAACTTGGTGACATCACGCGCTTCGCCAATCCACGCCAGCTCATGGCGTATCTTGGCCTGGTGCCATCCGAGCACTCCAGCGGCGGCACACGGCGCCAAGGCGGGGTCACAAAGGCTGGCAATAGTGCGGCTCGGAGGATGCTCATCGAGGCCGCCTGGAGCTATCGACGCCCGGCGCGGATCAGCCGCGAGCAGTTACTGCGGCAGGAAGCTCTGGCCAAGCCGATCCGTGATACCGCATGGAAGGCACAGGAACGACTGTGCCGGCGGTATCGCAAATTGGCGCGGGCAGTGAAGCCTCCGACCGTTGTCACCGCCGCGATCGCGCGCGAGCTGGCAGGCTTTGTCTGGGTAATTGCCAGACAGGCGCAGCCCACCGGCGCCTGATGCATTGATACTCGCTGAACACCAACCAAGGAGGTCACATCGCACCAACACACATCCAAAGCTGGGCAAGGCTGGAGGCACGTCACGGCCAGGCGAACCCTCGTTTCCACTACCAGCCGGACCTCATCCGACGGTGGCCGCTAGACAGAGGAAGCTCCGCGACGCATCACCGGTCCGGCGGTAACCAACCCGCGCATCAGAGCATGATCAACCGTCGTTTCATGATCGTGCCTCCTGCCGTGCCCAGCGCGGCCACGTTGAACAGCTTGGAAGACAAGCAAGGAATGTACGCGCCTGCATCTTGAAATGGCGAACATGAGAGTGGATGAAATCTGACGGATGGGTCCGGCTCGTTTGCTCCAGCAAGAAAATAAGCGCGATATTGAAACCACAGATGCACACGGATGCACACGGATAGGACGCTGATCCGGCACGGCCTACCGACTGCTTTTTTGTGGCGGCGCGGTATATCCGTGTGCATCTGTGGTTTCAATTTCTTGCCTGGCGCAGACAATCCGACCGGACCCTTCCGTCAGATTTCCTCCGTCAGCGCCCTCACCCCGACCCGCCGCGCACTTTCGCATCGAGCGCCGACTGTTCAGCGATCATCGCCGCTTCCTCGGCCAGTGCCTCGGCCTCCAGCTCCGGATCGCGCGGTATGGCCAGCGAGGCGCGCAACTGCGCCCGCGTCATCAGGTCGGTGCGCAGGTCCGGGATCGGCTCGCCGAACCGGTCGCGCGGCTGGAACGTCACGACCGCCGGGATCGGCTTGGCGCCGGGCCGGAGCGCGATGAAGCCCGGCGGCACCTCCGGCACCTCGGGCGGGTCGCACTCGGGTTCGGCGGGCGGCGCCTTGGTCCGGGACGCCGGAGCGGCCGCCGGTTTGACCTGCTCCGCGGCAGGCTGGCGTTCGCGGAGCGCGCGCAGCCACCCGGAATAGGCGCGGCCGGCGGCCAATGCGCTGCCGCGCATGCGGGCCGCGGTCGCCTCGGAGGTGCCGGGGCGGGCGGCACGGGCGAAACTGTCCATCGCCGCCAGGGACGCAGCGACCGCGATGGCGGCAAGCTGGGCCTCGGCCGGATCGACCGAAGCGAACGAGTTCGAACAACTCCTGCGCGGCTTGCCGCTTCAGTTCGCGGGTTTCCTGACTGTCGTCCGGCCCGATGGGCACGGCGTCGGCAAGGGCGTGGCGTACATAGCGGGCGAAGACGGCGGATAGCTGGGCCTTGGGGTCGGCGGTGGAAGGGGTGGTTGCGTGGTCCGGTGTCTGCATGTCCATGAATGTCGGCGCCCTGGCTGAAGTGCGGTCGGGGCATTCTACTCGCTACGTGAGAACAAATAGTAAACATCATAACACTGTGCCTATGGCAAGCGATCGGCCCAGATATGAAGAGAGGAGAGCAACCTGGCCCTCCGGCGCTCGGGAACTTTGCCATTGAAGAACGGCCGTTGCCGGGGCTAGCCTGAATCGCTGCGGCAAGCTTTGCCGTTCATCCTGAAATTTCGGCTCAGGCTGGGTAGCGACCGTGTCATCGACGTGGCCTCGACGGGGGACGCGCTTATGGTTGATGACGTACACACTGCCGGCGTGGCGCTCGCAAAGGAGGCCGATGCGCGGCGTGCCGAACTCGAGCGTGAGCGACAGGTGCCGCCGGATCTGTTCCGGCGGGCGACGGAGGCAGGGCTGATCCGGCAGTTGATCTGCGCCGAACTCGGCGGACTGGGCAGGAGCGCCGTCGAATGGTTCCGCACCGGGGTCGAGATGGCGCGCTGGGAGCCCTCATTTTCCTGGGTGATGACCCAGGGAGCAGGCGACCATGCGACCTATGTCGCGGCCGGAGAGCCGGTATTCGCCGCATTGTTTCTGGCCGACCCCAATGGCTACTCGTCTTCGTCGGTCGTAGGGGGCGGCACGCTGGTGCCGGACGGCAGCGAGTTTCGGCTCGACGGAAGGTGGGGCTTTTGCAGCGGCTGCCAGGGGGCGACCTGGGTCGGCGGGCGGGCAGTGCTGCCGCTCGCGCCGGGCCAGGAGGCGCCCGACGAGGTCTGGGCGCTGGTGCCGATCGAGCATGCCCGGATCGAAGAGACCTGGGACGTCATGGGAATGATCGGAACCGGGAGCCATACCGTCGTGGTCGAGGCGCAGCATATACCCGCAGCCTGGACGTTCCGGCACACGCGACTGGGCCCACGGGACTATGGGCCGATGTCGGTCGCCGCTGGCAACAGCGCCTGGCCGATCGCGACCTCGGTGGCCGCGGTGCAGCTTGGAACATCGCGGCGGGCGCTCGACGCCGTCGCGGACTTGGTGCGGGCGAAGGCCGGAAAAGCCGGCAGCGCGCTGCTGATCGACAACGCGCATGTGCAGCGCCTGCTGATGCGGGCGGAGGCCGCCTGGTCGGCGGCGAACGCCGGTGTCGAACAGGCGTTGATCAGGATGTGGCAGGATGCGGAGCAGAACCGCCGGCTGCCGATTGATACCCGGATCGCGCTGTTGACCGCCAATGTCCACGCCTCGACGACGGCGATCGAGGTCATCGGTACCGTCGGCGATATCGTCGGTTCGTCGATCGCGCCCGCCGGCTCGATCTTCGCTGCCTGTCTGCGGGATTCCCGCACCCTCGGCAGCCATATCGGCGTCGGCGGGCACAAGCTTGAACTGGCGGCGCGGATGCGGTTCGGGCTGCTGGAAGACAGTTTCGCGATCTGACACCAGCGGCCCGGCCGTCGGGCACCGGCTCTTACCTGTCATTCCCGCGCAAGCGGGAACCCAGAAAGAGGGAGGTCCATGTCGTCGCCCCCTGGGTTCCCGCTTGCGCGGGAATGACGCGTCATACCAAGTGCCGGAAGTGGTGACGTATCTGAGCAACAATGCTCCATGTGAGTCATCCTCGCGAAATAATCGTCATTCCTGCGAAATAATCGTCATTCCCGCGAAAGCGGGAACCCAGGCCCAAATGTGCGGTGCGGCTCGCCTGGGTTCCCGCTTTCGCGGGAATGACGGGATGGATGGGTCACCACTTCCGTCGCTTGGTTTCGTGTTGGGAGCGCAGCGACTGCCGACACATCATCCCAGCCGTAGCGCTCCCGCCCCCGCGAGAATCAGCAATCCGGCGGCCATGCGCGCGCGGCTCGGCCGCTCGTGCAATACGATCCTGGCGAGCAGCAGCCCGAACAAGATCGAGGTTTCGCGCAACGCAGCGACCGGCGCGATCGGCCCGCGCGTCATCGCCCACAGCGCCAACGCATACGACAGGGTGATGCAGGCGCCGCCGGCCAACCCCAGATGCCAATGCCGCCGCACCGCCGTCGCCAGTGCGCTCGAATGCCGCCACGCCACCCAGGGCACGAACAGCACACACGACGCGAGGAAGATCGCCAGCGTGTAAGCCAGGGCATTGTGCGAGCGGCGGACCCCGACACCGTCGACCAGCGTATAGGCGGCGATGACCACCGCATTCATCAGCGCGAAGCAGATCGTGCGCCAGTCGGCCTGGCTTCGTCGGTGCGCCAGCGCCATCGTCAGCACGCCAGTACAGATGATGACCACGCCACAGGCAGCCCGGGCGCTGAGCGTCTCGCCGAGGACCACACTGCTCATCAGCGCCAGCAGCAGCGGTGCTGTGCCGCGCATCAGCGGATAGGCGAGACTGACCTCACCGCTCCGATACGCCGCGCTGATCAGCGCAAAATAGCCCACCTGCAATAAGGACGAGGTGGCAATGAACGGCCAGCTCGCGGGCGCGGGCGCGGGCAGCAGCGGCAACGCGAGCAGCGCCAGCACCGAACCGCCGAGCAGGATCAGTGTGGTGTCGATCAGCGCGTCGCCACCGAACTTGGCCAGAACGTTCCAGCTCGCATGCAACAGGGCGCCTAACAACACCGCGAGCATGATTGGCGTGGACACGTACTGCGGCCTCCGCATGTGTCATCAAGCTGTCACATGCGGGTGCTGCGTCAAGCCGGATGATCGAGGCCACGACGCCACCTTGTGGACGATCTCGCCGAGTTGTCGGCACCTGCCCGGCAGGTGTGCGGATTGCTGGCAACCGCTGGATGCGCGACTGTCATTATGCTTCATCCGGCCCTGATCGCCGAAGGAGACCATGCCGAATGTCCGGCGCGGATTTTCCGGTCACTCTGCTAGACCTTGCCGGCTGCATCGCGCTGCTGCTGTGGGGTGTCCGCATGGTGCAGACCGGTGTGCAGCGCGCTTACGGCGCGCGCTTGCGCACAACCCTCGGCACCGCCCTTCGTACGCCCGCCAGAGCTTTCCTCGCCGGTCTTGGCGTCACCGCCGTATTACAGAGCAGCACCGCCACCGGGCTGATGGTCACGGGGTTCGCCGCGGGCGGACTGGTGGACCTGGCGCCGGCGCTTGCGGTGATGCTCGGCGCCAATGTCGGCACGACGCTGATCGTTCAGCTGCTCTCGCTCGACCTGTCCTCGGTCACGCCGGCGCTGATCCTGCTCGGCGTCCTGATGTTCCGTCGCGGCCAAGCCAGCCGCACCCATGATCTCGGTCGGGTGGCGATCGGTCTGGGACTGATGCTGCTGGCGCTGCACCAGTTGCTCAATCTGGTTACCCCGTTCGAGGATGCCCCCAGCCTGCGCCTGTTGCTCGGAACCATTGCGACCGAGCCATGGTTGGATGTGCTCATCGCGGCCGGGCTGACCTGGGCAGCGCATTCGTCCGTCGCCATCGTGCTGCTGGTAATGTCGCTCGCCGCGAAAGGCGTGGTGCCGCCGGATGCGGCCTTCGCCCTGGTGTTCGGCGCCAATCTTGGCACCGCCCTCAACCCGCTGCTGGAAGGTGCGCAAGGGTCCGACGCTGCCGCCCGGCGCGTGCCGGCGGGCAACCTGGGCACACGCCTGGTCGGTGTGGTGCTCGGGCTGGCTCTGCTGCCGAAGCTTGGCGCATGGCTAGTGACGATCGTGCCCGATCCTGCCCGCGCGGTTGCCGACCTGCACCTCGCTTTCAATCTGATACTGGCAGTGCTGTTCTTCCCGATCCTGCCGTACTACGCCTCGCTGCTGCGTCGCCTGTTCCCGGCCCGGGTCGACGCGCCAGATCCGTCGCGCCCGCTGTATCTGGATGAGGCGGCACGCGAGACGCCGGTGGTTGCAATCGGTGCGGCGGTGCGAGAGGCGCTGCGGCTGGCTGACGTGCTGGAAGCAATGCTGCACGCGGTCCGGGATGCGTTCGCGACCAACGACCGCAAGAGGGTCACCGAGGCCAGGCGCATGGATGACGTGCTGGATCGGCTGAACGGCGCGATCAAGACCTATCTCACCGGCCTCGATCCCGAGGCGACCTCGGAGGCGGACCAGCGCCGCATCGAGGAAATCCTCGCCTTCACCATCAACCTTGAACATGCCGGCGATGTAGTAGACAAGAACCTGCTCGATCATGCCGCCAAGAGATTGAAGCGAAATATCACCCTGTCCCACGAACAGACCGATGAACTTGCCGCCATCATCGCACGCCTCGTCACCAATCTGCGCTCGGCGGCGTCTGTGTTCATGACCGCGGAGGTGCGGGCGGCGCGTATGCTCGCGGCGGAGAAGGCAACCTTCCGCAATCTCGAAGCCGCCGAAACGGACGCGCATTTCGCCCAAATCCGTGCCGGGCAGGCGCAGGCGGCCGAGGCGAGTGCGTGGCGGCTCGATCTGCTGCGCGATCTCAAGCGCGTCAACGACCATCTGGTCGCGGCCGCCGCGTATCCGCTTCTCAGAGGCCAGGGCGAGCTTCTCGCGACCCGACTTCGTGACAACGAGTAACCCACACGTGGGCAAGTCCAAGACACGCGATCACGTTCAGTTCGCCGCACTCCCGCTCCAGTATGCGGGCGATGGCAGCCCGCGCGTCATGCTCCTGACGTCCCGGGAAACCCGACGATGGGTGATCCCAAAGGGTTGGCCCATGCCTGGGCGCAAGCCAAGTGAGGTTGCCGCGCGCGAGGCATTCGAGGAGGCCGGCTTGCTTGGCACGATCGTCGGCAAGCGGCCAATAGGGAGCTACCACTACGAGAAACAGCTATCGCCACAAAATGGCATTCTGTGTGAGGTGAGGGTGTTTCTGTTCCTGGTCGAACGTCAGTTGGATGACTGGCCGGAAAAGGCAGAGCGCGAGACGCGCTGGTTCGAACTGTCGGAAGCCTATACCTCGGTGAACGAAGGTGGACTTGCCGAAATTCTACGGCTCGCCTTGCCTTGTGGCGTAGGGCAATAGCCGCCTGACCTAACTCCTTGTCGATAAGGCAGTTCGTTGCTTGATACGGGGCGTGTCCTGGCGGCCATTGCCGTCGTCCGCCATCCCGATTGACGTGGCGCTGTCCCTGGGGGAACCTGCCAGCCATCGAACCCGGAGACCCGCCGATGGACGCGATCCCACTGAAGGTGTTCTGGCAGCCTGGATGAACCAGCTGCCTGAAACTCAAGGAGTTTCTCTCGGTCCGTGCGATCGAGTTCCAATCCATCAACGTGCTGGAAGACCCGACCGGGCTCGATGAGCTGAGGCGGCTGGGTGCCCGTTCGGTCCCCGTCCTGTCGCGCGGCGACGACTACGTGTTCGCGCAGAACATCGGCCACGTGGTGAAGTTCCTCGGGCTGAACGAGGCAACCGGGCCGGTGCTCTCGCCCGACCAGTTGATTGCGCGGCTGGATCGGTTCCTCGACGCCGCGGTCCGCATGATCCCGCAGATGCCGGATGCGAAGCTGGCCACCGAGGTGCCGAACCGTCCGCGCAGCTATCGCGTGCTCGGCCACCACATCTTCCGCATCGCCGAGACCTTCCTGGAGGTCGGCAACGGCGCGGACCTGGTCTACGAGCGGCTGACCGTGCGGCCGCCGGACACGATGCGGACCACCGCCGACATCGTCGCCTACGGCGCGGACGTGCGGCAGCGGCTGGCGGCGTGGTGGGCGGCGAAGCCCGACAAGTCCGGGCGCGATCCGGTGCAGACCTATTATGGCCCTCAGATCCTGCACGAATACCTGGAGCGCAGTACGTGGCATGTCGGACAGCACGTGCGGCAGTGGGTCATGCTGCTCGGCATGGCCGGGATCGCGCCGGATCATCCGCCGGGTGAGGCTGACTTCGCCAACCTGCCGATGCCCAGCCAAGTGTGGGACGACTAGCGCAACACCTTCGTTCGGCGGGCCCCTCGTTTGATCGATGGTGATTGCCGACGCGACGTTGCGATGGCAAGCGCGTCGGTCGGCTGACTTTTGTCGGGGCAAGTTCGGCATGATCACGCCGGTCTTGCCCCTGTATCATCGTCGCGGTCCACCACGCACGTGCAGCAACAAGGACAGCGACATGACAACCTATTCTGTCACCGGCGTCACGCATCAAGTGCAGCTGAACCCGCGTGCCTGTTGGTATACGTGCATGCAGATGATGGTGTACTACTTCCAGAATCAGCAGCAGCAATCGCTCGGCGACCTGAGCCCGCCGGAATATGCGCCGGAAATGAAGGCGCGATTTGACGCCGGGCTGAACCCGTCATGGGTGGAGTGGCGAAACTGGGCAACCCGTCTTGGCTTCACGGCGTTGAACTATACGCCCAACGAGTCTGGGGTGTTGCTGACGCTGCGCCAATACGGCCCAATCATGTATTCCGGAACCTGGGGTTATACTTTTGACGGCCACGTTGTCGTCATAACCGGGATCGACACCAGCGGGCCGACGGTATTCGTCGACGATCCGTTGCAGTCATCGGCACCGGTCGCCCGGCCGATGTACGACTTCTTCGGCAAATTGACCCAGAGCCTGTGGGAAAACCCGCTGTTTGTTTATTAATCGTCGTCGTAGGGCGCGTTATCATCGCGTCTGCCCGACATTGCTGCCCGACCGCCCCGCGCCCAGCCGCGCGAAGCTTACCACCGCTGCACCGGCGGCGGCGCAGGCCGCGACGATGAGCGAATGCCGGGTGCCGCTCGCCGGAAACAGCCCGAACATCAGCGCCACCATCGCCGCGCCCACGCTCTGGCCCAGCAGTCGCGACGTCGCCTGCATGCCGCTGGCGGCGCCGGCGCGGAGCGGAGGCGCCGAAGTCAGGATCGCGCGGTTGTTCGGCGTGTTGAAGAAGCCGAAGCCGATGCCGCAGATCAGCAGCCGCCACACGATGTCGAGGGCCGTGGGATGCGCCGGCAGCAAGCCGATCAGTGCCAAACCGGCGGCCATCACCGCCAGCCCGCCGCCGCCGAGCAGGCCGGCCGGATAGCGGTCCGCGAGCCGTCCGGTGAACGGCGCGATTACCGCCACCGCGAGCGGCCACGGCGTCAGCAGCAATCCCGTCTCCACCTGGCTGCGGCCCAGCGTGTCCTCGAACAGAAACGGCAGCGACACCAGCGCCATGCTCTGCGCGACGAACGAGGCGATCGAGGTGGCGACCGACAGCGCGAACAACGGAATCCGCAGCAGATCGACCGGCAGCATCGGCGAGGTCAGCGACAGTTGCCGCGTCACCAGCACGAAGCCGAACACCAGCGCGATGCACAGTTCGGCACCGGCGAGGCTGGCGCTCTCGCCGTGCCCCAGTCCGCTGATCGCGCTGACCAGGATGCCGAACGTGAGCGCGCTCCAGATCGCACTCGGTGCATCGAACCGCACCCCGGACCGGCGGGTCTGCGGCAGCGTGCGCAGCGCCATCGGTATCGCCACCGCGCCGATCGGCACGTTGACCGCGAACAGCCAGGGCCACGGGGCGACCGACAAAATCCCCGCCGCGACCGTCGGGCCGACCGCGGAGGCGATCGAGCCGATCGTCGCGTTGAGCCCGACGCCGCGGCCGAGCCAGCGGCGCGGATAGATGAAGCGCACCAGCGCGCCGTTGACGCTCATGATGCCGGCCGCGCCGAAGCCCTGAACGACGCGCGCGATGGTCAGCGTCGCCAGCGAATCCGACAGCGCGCAGCCGAGTGAGGCGATGGTGAACACGATCAGTCCGTACTGGTAGACGCGCCGATAACCGTGGATGTCGCCGAGCGACGCCAGCGGCAGCAGCGAGATCGTCACAGCAAGCTGGTAGGCGTTCACCACCCAGATGGAGGAGGCAGGGCTGGCGTCGAGGTCGTGGGCGATGGTCGGCAGCGCCACGTTGGCGATCGCGCCGTCCAGCACCGCGAGCGTCAAGCCAAGGGCGATGGTGAGGATCGCCCAGGTGCGCTGCGGAAATGGAAGGCCGTCGGGGGTGGCGAGATGCGGCGGAAGCGCCGGCTGATCCGCCATCAGGCCGGCGGATGGGTTGCGGCCCAGTGGCGCGCGATCTCGATCCGGCGGGTGATCCAGACGCCGGGCGTCCGGCTCACGTGGTCGAGCAGCCGCTCCAATCCGCCGGCGCGGGCAGGGTGGCCGATGATGCGCATGTGCAGGCCGACCGACAGCATGCGCGGCTGGGTGGCGCCCTCGCGATACAGGAAGTCGAACGCGTCGCGGCAGTAGGTGAAGAAGTCGTCGCCGGTGGCGAAGGTGCCGCGGCCGAATTTCGAGTTGTTGGTGGAGAGACTGTAGGGGACGACCAGATGTGGGCGGCCCTGGACGGTGGTCCAATATGGCAGCTCGTCGTCGTAGGCATCTGAATCGTAAAGAAAGCCGCCTTCCTCGACCAGCAGCTTGCGGGTGTTCAGGCTGGGCCCGTAGCGGCAGTACCAGCCGAGCGGCCGCTCGCCCATGGTCTGCCGGAGCGAGGCGACGGCGCGGCGGATGCGGTCGCGCTCGTCCGCCTCGGACAGCTCGAAGTGCTTCTCCCAGCGCCAGCCGTGGCAGCAGATGTCGTGGCCGGCGGCGCGGATCGCAGCGGCGGCCGGCGGATGGCGCTCCAGCGCCAGTGCGCAGCCGAACACGGTGAGCGGCAGGTTCCGCTCGGCGAACAGGCGCATGACCCGCCAGAACGCCACCCGACTGCCGTAGGCGAACATGCCCTCGGCCGCCAGATCGCGCCCTTTGACGCCCGGGTTCAGCATGCCGTTCTCGGTCAGGCCCCACTCCGAGGCGGGGTCGCCATCCGGCACCGAGGGTTCCGAGCCTTCCTCGTAGTTCAGCACGAAGTTCACCGCGAGCCGCGCGCCGCCCGGCCATTTCGGGTCGGGTGGATGGGCGCCATAGCCGATCAGGTCTCTGTCCATGCCGCGCAGATTGCCACCGATTGGCGGAGCGACAATAGACGCCGCGAACTGGTGCGGTTTCAGCCAAAGTTGAATCGCGACGGTATGATTGATGGGTTTCGCTGCGCTCTACCCATCCTACGAGTTTGCGCGGACGGATTCCCGTTCCGTAGGATGGGTAGAGCGTAGCGAAACCCATCGAGCCAAGTTTCCGGTCAGGCCGATAATGTTACAGTATCGCGTCAATCTCCGAGCGTCGCGCAGCGAGATTAGGCACTATTTGTGAGACGATTGTCTGTGGACCACTTCGCTGTTCATGGGGTCTTCCCCCCACACGGCGTCGTGGGTCAAAGCCCCGAGATCGATGCGTTGTTCATGATGCATTCTAGCCGCCAGTATGCGGCGATCGAGGCATCGAGGACGAACGACAGTGCCCGTGGCCCTCGTGGCGAGCCGACAACAGCTCGGCGGCTCAAAACCTGATGCGCTTGAGCTGAATGTCAAGTCGTCCCGGGTTGGTAGGGTTGGTCGACCGAGAGGTGATCCCGCCACCGCTCGGAAAACTCACGGCAACGTCAGCGCCATCACCGGAGCGTGCGGGTTGATGGCAAGGTTTCGCCAAGATCGGCGTCCATGTCCAAGCCCTCAGCACGAGGAGTTTTTGCCATGCGATTCTTACTGCCACTCGCAATCCTGGCGTTGGCCGGATGCACGATCGAGACGCCAGCGCCGGTCCACACCACTTATGTGACGCCGGCGCCCACGACCACCTACGTTACTCCCGCGCCCACCACCACCTACGTGGCTCCGGCTGCACCGGTGGCGACGGTTGTTCAGTAGTAACTCGGCCAACATACCCTTCGTGAGATCGCCGAACGCTGACCGCCACCCGCGTCAGCGTTCGGCCGGGTTCTTCTCATAGTTCAGCGAGCCGTGCGCCCCCGGGTCAATCCGGGTCCAGCGGATCAGCGCAACCGATTGACGGACCCGCGCCGGGCGCCGAAAAGCCGCCCATGTCGGCTGCCGCGACGTCATGGATTCTCAGCGAGGGCTATGCCGGCCTCCAGGCGCAAGCGCTCGGTTTGGCCGAAGCGGCCGGGCTGCACCCGGAAATACGCGTCCTGGCGCCGCGGGCGCCGTGGAAGTGGGTGACCGCCTCGCTGTGGCCGGCGCCGCTCGCGGCGGTGCCGGACGCGGTGCGGGCGCCGCTGCCGGAACTGGTGATCGGCTGCGGCGGCGTGGCGGCGGCGGTGGGCGCCGCGCTGCGCAGTCGACAGCCTGCCGGTGGTGCAGGTGCAGCACCCGCGCATGGACCCCCGCCGCTTCGACCTGATCGTCGTGAACCGCCATGACGAGCTGACCGGCCCGAACGTCGTGGTGACGCGGACCGCGCTGCATCGCGCCACGCCGGCGCGGCTGGCCGCGGCGGCCGATGCGTGGCGTCCGCGCTTCGCCGATCTGAAGCGGCCGCTGGTCGCGGTGCTGGTGGGCGGCAGCAACGGGCGGTTCCGGCTGGATGCGGCGGTTGCGCGCGGACTCGCCGGCCAGCTTGCCGCGATGCTGCGCGGCGATGGGGTCGGCGTCGCGGTCACCCCCTCCCGCCGCACCGATCCGGCGGCGACGCGCGTGCTGAAGGAGGTGCTGATGCCGCTTGGCGGCTACGTCTGGGACGGCGACGGCGACAACCCGTATTTCGGCATGCTAGCGCTGGCCGATGCGATCGTGGTCACGGTGGACAGCGTGTCGATGATCTCCGAGGCAGTGGCGACGTCGGCGCCGGTGATGCTGGCGAAGCTGCCGGGCCGGTCTCGCCGCAAGGCGCTGTTCACCGAAGCACTGCTGCGCGAGGGACGGGTGCGCGAATTCGCCGGCCGATTGGAGCTGTGGCCCGTGGCGCCGCTCGACGACACCGCGGCAGCCGCGGCCGAAATGTGCCGCAGGCTCGGACTGTCATGCTGAACATCCAGACTTTCGACAACCGCGCCGGCGGCAACGTGCTGTACAAGGCGCTGGCGCACCCGCTGGCTGCGGAGGCCGTTGCGCGGCTCTACGCGCGGCTTGCCGGGCCGGTGGCGCTGTACGACCCGGAGGGCATCGCCGCGGCGTTGCTTGCGCTGTATCCGCAGGCGCCACCATTCCTCGGGCTGTATGTGCATGACGTGGCCGCGGTGGGCGAGCAGCGCGCCGGCTATGTCGCACGCGCGTTGACCGAACTGTCGGAGAGTGGCGCGCGGATCGTGCTGATCGCGGCGTTCGATGCCGGCCGCATTGCCGCGCGCATCGCGCATCTGCTGCCGCCGGGCGCCGAAGTGATCACGCTCGATGCGGTGAAGCTGCCGGATGCGCTGCTGACCAACGCCGCGCGCTATCTCGACAAGCTGAACTTCGCGACCAATTTCGCGTTCTTCCGTGAGGCCGATGGGCTGTCCACCCGGCTGGTGTCGGCGAACTACTGGGCCGGCTATGGCGGCGGCGCGATCCGCCTGTGGCTGCGGCTGTTCGATGCCGCCGGCGCAGTGCTGGCAGACTGGGAGCAGGAGGTCCCGGCCGGGCCTTGTGGTTTCTCTATCGACAGCCGCGCGGTGCGCGAACGGTTCGGCCTGGCGTCGTTCACCGGCCAGTTGTTCGTGCATGCAATCGGTGCGGCGGGACACGACGTGGTGAAATACGCGCTCGACACCTACGCGAGTGACAACGGCGCCAGCCTGTCGTGCACGCATGACGCCAACGCCTGGCCGTCGGATCGCTATGCCGGACTGCCGGCGCCGCGCGACGATGAGCGCGTGACCCTGTGGCTACAGAACAGCCATGCGACGCCGATCCCGGCGGGAGCGGTGGCGCTCGACCGCATGGGCGCGGAGCGGCCGGCTCCGCTGACGCAGGACGTCGGGCCGTTCGCCACGGTCGCTGTCGATGTGGCGCAGGTGCTGCCGGAACTGCGCTGGCCGGCACAGATCGAGCTGCGGGCGGGTCGGCACGTGGTGCGTCCGCGCTACGAGGTGTCGCGCGGCGAGCGCGTGCGCATCGCGCATGTCAACGTCGAGCGCAGCGATCTCAAGCCGGATCCGGTGATCGCAGGTCTGCCCGCGCCGTTGGGACGCGGCTATCTGCTGCCATTCCCGGTGCTGCCGAGCGAGCGCTTTCGCAGCATCGTGCAGCCGACGCCGATGGCGGTATCGCAGACGACGTTGCCGCTGCGGCTCGATGTGTTCGACGAAGCAGGGAACAAGGCGGCGGAGCGGTTCCTCGGCTGCCTGGCACGCGATCATTGCGTGGCGCTGGACGTGGATGAAGTGGCGGCGGGACACGCCGAACTGGTCTACGACTTTCGCGACGGCGGCGAGGCCGATGGCTGGCTGCATGCGCTGTTCCGCTACGAGGACCGGCAGTCGGGTCACGTCGCGGAATCCAGCTTTGGTGGGCACATCTTCAACACCGTGATGACCTATCGCGACGAGCCGCAGTCCTATGGCGGCCCGCCGCCGGGGCTGAGCACGCGCCTGTTCCTCAAGTTGGGCGATGCGCGGCGGCGCAGCTTCGCGGTGCTGATCTATCCGGCATCGGCGCCGTGGCATGTGCGGTCGGCGACCATGCTGTTGCTGCACGATGGCGCGGGCCAGGTGATCGCGGAGCAGCAGGTGGCGATCGCGTGTTCGGGTTCGACCATGGTCTGGCCGCATGCGGTGTTCGGCGCCGCGGCGCTACGGCAGGCGGGACCGGATGGCTACGTGCTGGTGCGCGATACGATCTGCCGGCTGTTCGGCTATCACGGGCTGATGGATGATGCCGGCGGGTTCTCGCTGGACCATATGTTTGGGTTCTGAGCGAGAGCTGCTGTCGCGACCCATTACACACCTATTTACACACCCTAGTCGGACAGATATATCTGCCCTGTGTGAACAGCCGCGACATCACTCGGGCGATCGAGCAGGCAGGTTGGCGGCATATTGCGACCCGAGGCAGCCACTGGCAGTTCTCCCATCCGACTCGCCCCGGCCGTGTGACCGTGCCGCGTTCGAAGCGAGATATCCCGATCGGTGCCTTGCGGAACATCGAACGCCAGGCTGGCGTAAAGTTGAGGTGATTGCATGACCGCATATATCGCATTGCTGCGAAAGGATCAGCGCAGTGACTATGGCGTCGATTTTCCCGACTTTCCCGGCTGCATAACGGCGGGTCGCACTCTGGAGGAGGCGCGTCGGATGGCGGCAGAGGCGCTGGCATTTCACGTCGACGGTATGCGCCAGGATGGCGAGCCGATCCCGCAGCCTTCGTCGATGGATGCCATCATGGCCGATCGTCACAATCGCAATGCGGTAGCATTTCTGGTCGACTTGCCGGCGCAATCGCGACGCGCGATACGGATCAATGTGAGCCTGCCCGAGGACGTCGTGCAGTCCATTGATCGGGTCGCCGCCAACCGATCGCGTTTTCTTGCCGATGCGGCGCGCGAGCGGCTCAAGCGGCAGAGAAAGTCGGCGTGACGCTGGGTCCGTCCTGGTAATCGACCCCCGTTGACTCCATAGTGGCGCCAAGCAAGTAGACGGCCGAACGGGAAGGAACCGACCATGCTGAATGATATGATGCTGCCGGGGCGGCGCGACCTCCTCAAGGGCAGTGCGGCTGCAACGATCGCCGCGCTGACCCCGATCGGCCTGGCCACCGCGCAGCCGGCCGCGCCGCCGCGCAACCGGACGATGAGCCTGGTATGGGGCGGGCGCGAGGGCCGCTGGGTGGATTTCGATCTGTGGAACCCATACTCGATCGGCGCCAACCACCAGAACGGCCCGAACATCATCTACGAGCCGCTCGCCTATTACAGCGCGTTCGCCGACAAGACCTATATGTGGCTGGCGGAAAGCTACCAGTACACCGAGGACTTCAAGCAGCTCACCATCAAGACGCGCTCCGGCATCTCCTGGTCCGACGGCACGCCGTTCTCGGCCGAGGACGTGGCGTTCACGCTGAACAGCCTGCGCGATATCGGTCCCAAGGTGAAATGGGGCGTCGATGTGCAGCAGGTGATGAAGCAGGCGAAGGCGACCGACGCCAATACCGTCGTGGTCGATTTCATCGTGCCGGCGCCGCGCTTCTTCTTCTTCATGACCTACAAGTACGACATCGGCGTCTACATCGTGCCGAAGCACATCTTCGACGGCCAGGACTGGACGACGTTCAAGCACTTCGACGTCGCCAAGGGCTGGCCGGTCAGCACCGGCCCGTGGAAGGTGACGGAGGCGTCGCTGCAGCAGAAGGTATTCGACCGGCGGCCGGAGTGGTGGGCGGCGAAGGCGGGGCTGGCGCCGCTGCCGGCGATCGAGCGCACCATCTGGCTGCCGTTTGCCGGTGAGCAGGCGACGGCGCAGGCGCTGATCACCAACCAGTTGGACGCGGGTACCGGCATGCAGCCGGCGACCTTCCCGACCCTGTTCCGCGGCAATCCGAAGATCACCACGCACAGCGGCCAGAAGCCGCCGTACGGCTATGTCGATTGGTGGCCGATCTCGCTGTATGTCAACAACGAGGTAAAGCCGTTCGACGACAAGGACGTGCGCTGGGCGCTGTCCCATTATATCGATCGGGACCAACTGATCGAGGTTGGCTATCTCGGCGCCTCGCAGGTGTCCTCGCTGCCGATGCCGCCCTACCCGCCGCTGATGCCGTATTTCGATGCGGTGAAGGACCTGCTGGCGAAATACGACACGCTGGCGTTCGACCCGAAGAAGGGCGACGCGCTGCTGACCGCCAAGGGGTACAAGAAGGACGGCGGCGTCTGGACCGACGCGCAGGGTAAGAAATTGACCCTGGAGATCATCGGCTTCGGCGCCGGCGGTTCCGCGATCGGGCCGGTGCTGTCGGAGATGTTGAAGCGCCACGGCGTCGACGCATCGATGAGCCTGCCGCCGGATTTCGACGACCGGTTCCAAAAGGGCCAGTTCGTCGGCTCGATCTATGGCCACGGCGGTTCGATCACCGAGCCGTATTCGACCCTGCGGCTGTATCAGGGCCGCAGCGTCGCGGTGCCCGGCGCGCACCTGGTAAATTTCGCGCGCTGGAAGAACGAGGCGTTCGACAAGATCACCGACGAAATGTACGTCACCGATCCGAACAACAAGCCGAAGATGATGGAGCTGTTCCATCGCGCGATGGAGATCTGGCTGCCGGAGCTGCCGGACATCCAGCTGGTGCAGAATTTTCATCGCATTCCGATGAACACCACGTACTGGAAGAACTGGCCGACCGCGGACAACGCCTATGTCAACGGCGCGTCGTGGCATCTGACCTATCCGATCGTGCTGTGGAGCCTGCAGCCGGCCTGACCCATGCAGCTCGCCTACATCGCGCGCCGGTTCGGGGTGTTCCTGCTGATCGTCTGGCTGGCGGCGTCGCTGAACTTCTTCCTGCCCAAGCTGTCTGGGCAGGACCCGGTGCGCACCAAGCTGCTTCAGTCGGCGCAGCTTGGCGGCTACGTGCAGGGCGGGCTCGAGGACATGGTGAAGGAGTATGACCGGCGCTTCGGCCTCGACCAACCGTTGTGGCGACAGTACCTGAGCTATGTGAGCGCCACGGCGCGGCTCGACTTCAACTATTCGATCGCCAATTACCCCCGTACGGTGCGTGAGCTGATCGCCGAGGCGTTGCCATGGACAGTGGGATTGCTTGGCACCACCACGCTGTTGTCGTTCGGCATCGGCACCCTGTTGGGCGCATTGCTGGCGTGGCCGGGGGCGCCGCACTGGATGCGCTGGCTGATGCCGCCGTTATGGGCACTGCACGCGATCCCGTTCTTTCTGCTCGGCCTGATCCTGATGTACCTGCTGGCGTTCCAGTTACCGCTGCTGCCGATCTTCGGCGGTTATACCGCGGG
This sequence comes from uncultured Alphaproteobacteria bacterium, assembly GCA_963819855.1. Classification (GTDB taxonomy): domain Bacteria; phylum Pseudomonadota; class Alphaproteobacteria; order Acetobacterales; family Acetobacteraceae; genus JAMXLO01. The sequence goes on along the minus strand of CAWFYC010000020.1, from coordinate 90,003 downwards.
TGTGATCCCGTCGTTCTCGCTGGGGTTCGTGTGGGATGTGGTGTCGCATGCGCTGCTGCCGGCGTTGTCGATCGTGCTGGTGGCCACCGGCGGGTGGGCGCTGGGAATGCGTGGGATGATGGTGACGACGATGGGCGAGGACTACGTGACGTTTGCCGACGCGAAAGGACTGAAGAGCGCGACGATCTTCCTGCGCTATTGCCTGCGCAACGCGATCCTGCCGCAGACCACGGCGCTGGCGCTGGCGCTGGGGCAGATACTGTCGGGTGCGGTGCTGGTGGAGGTGATCTTCGGCTATCCGGGGATCGGTGCACTGCTGTTCCAGGCGATCCAGGAGAACGATTTCTTTCTGATTCAGGGGATCGTGTTCACGGTGATCGTGGCGCTGGGTCTGGCGACGCTGATTCTCGACGTGGTGTATCCGTGGCTGGATCCGCGGATTTCGTATCGGAGGGAAGCGTGAACCGCTACCTCTCCCGTTTCGCGGGAGAGGGACTATGTACGGGGGCGGCGCCCTCACCCGGCGCTGCGCGCCGACCTCTCCCGCAAGCGGGAGAGGTGTAGGTGGTGGCAGTGCTCCGCTACCTGCGGCGCAACAAATCCCTCGCCGTCGGGATCGCGCTGCTGTCGGTGCTGGCGCTGTTCATCATCATCGGCAACCTCACCGTCGATACCGAACTCGCGCGCCCGCTGTCGGTGCGCGCGTTGCAGCCGCCGTCGTGGGAGCACCCGTTCGGTACCGACCGGCAAGGCCGCGACCTGCTCGCCGCCATGGTCGCCGGCACGCCGCTGACGCTGAAGATCGGCTTCATCGCCGGCTTTCTCGGCGTTGGCATCGGCACCGTGCTGGCCTTCGTCGCCGGCTATTATCGCGGCATGACCGACACCGTGATCCGCGGCATCGCCGATATCGGCCTGACCGTACCCGGGCTGCTGGTGCTGATCATCATCGCGGTCTCGGTGCGCGGCGGCCTGACGGTGAACCAGATGGCGATCGTGGTCGCCTCGCTCGCCTGGCTGTACCCGACGCGGACCATTCGCGCCCAGGTGCTGACGCTGCGCGAGCGCGGCTATGTCGAGGTGGCACGCCTGAACGGCATGACCGGCCCGGAGATCATCCTGCGCGAGATGATGCCGAACCTGCTGCCGTATCTTGCTGCCACGCTGGTCAACGCGGTGTCGGCCGCGATCCTTGCCTCGATCGGCCTGGAAGTACTCGGCCTCGGTCCGCTGGAAGCGCCCACGTTGGGCATGACGCTGTACTGGATCAATTTCAATGCTGCCATTCTCAACGGCTGGTGGTGGTGGTGGATCGCGCCGATCGTCATCATCCTGATGGTATTCCTTGGCCTGTTCTTCCTCACCGTCGGGCTCGACGAAATCGCTAATCCCCGGCTGCGGCGATCGGTATGAACGCGGCGGTGCTGCGCGTCGAAGGGCTGCGTGTCTCCTACGACCATCCGCTGGGCGAGGTGCGGGCGGTGGACGATGTGTGGTTCAATCTGCGCCCGCACGAACGCTTCGGCCTGGCGGGCGAATCAGGCTCCGGCAAATCGACCATGGCGCTCGCCATCCTGCGCCTGATCCGTCCGCCCGGACGCATCGATGGCGGCGAGGTCTGGCTGGACGACACCAGACTGTCCTCGCTGTCGGACGATGCGATGCGCAAGCTGCGGCTGGCGGGCATCGCGCTGGTGCCGCAAGGCTCGATGAACTCGCTGAATCCGGTGCTGCGCATCCGCGCGCAGATCGCCGATGCGCTCGGCGATCACGGCACCACGCTGTCGCGGCGCGACATCGACACGCATGTGCGCGATCTGCTCGGCCATGTCGGCCTGCCGCCTGGCGTGGCGGACATGTATCCGCACGAACTGTCCGGCGGCATGAAGCAGCGCGCCTGCATCGCCATCGCGATCTGCCTGCGCCCCAAGGTGATCATCGCCGACGAACCGACCAGCGCGCTCGACGTGGTGGTGCAGCGCCAGGTGATGGCCACGCTGGCGCGCGTGCAGCAGGAACTCGGCGCCGCCGTGATACTGGTCGGCCACGACATGGGGCTGATGGCGCAGTTCGTCGATCGGCTTGGCGTGATGTATGCCGGCCGTCTGGTGGAGATCGCGCCGATCGGCGAGATCATCACGGCGCCGAAGCATCCCTACACGCAGATGCTGATCGCCAGCCTGCCATCGCTGGAGCGCAAGGGGATGATGCAGGGCATTCCCGGTCTGGCGCCGCTGCTGCGCGATCTGCCGTCCGGCTGCGCATTCCATCCGCGCTGTCCGAAGGCGACGGATTTGTGCCGCATGGAACGGCCCCTGCTGCGCGATCTGGGCGACCACCAAGCTGCCTGCCACTTCGCCTGACAGCAGGCGAGATGGCAGACAGCACCGCTCCTCTCATCGAACTGCGCGGCGCGACCAAGATCTATGGCCGCATCGCCGCGTTGGAGGACTTCTCGCTGACTATCGATGCCGCCCGTCCGACGATCACCGCGATCGTCGGTGAAAGCGGCAGCGGCAAGACGACGTTGGCGCGGCTGCTGCTTGGCCTGGTCGCGCCGACATCGGGTCAGGTGCTGTACCAAGGACGCGACCTGCACGAGTTGTCCGGAGCCGAACGCCGCACATTCCGCCGCGATGTGCAAGCGATCTTCCAGGACCCGTACGGGGTCTACAATCCATTTTATCGCGTGGACCACGTGCTCACCACGCCGGTCGCCAAGTTCCATCTCGCCAAGAGCAAGGCCGAAGCGCGCGCCCTGATCGAGGACGCGTTGCGGGCGGTGGGACTGCGTTCCGATGAAATCCTCGGCCGCTATCCGCATCAGCTCAGCGGTGGCCAGCGCCAGCGCGTGATGGTGGCGCGCGCGCTGCTGCTGCATCCGCACCTGATCGTCGCGGACGAGCCGGTGTCGATGGTCGATGCGTCGCTGCGCGCCACCATCCTGGGCTCGCTGCGTCAGCTCAATCAGGAACGCGGGATCTCGATCATCTACATCACGCATGATCTCGCCACCGCCTATCAGGTAGCGGACAACATCATCGTGATGTATCGCGCGTCGGTCGCGGAGGCGGGGGATGTCGAACTGGTGGTGAAGGCGCCGAAGCATCCCTATACCCAACTGCTGGTCGCCTCGATCCCGCAGGTCAGCACGGAGCGGACCTGGCTGGACGAGCAGGAGGGCAGGCCGCGCACCGACGTCGGCCATGGCGGCTGCAAATTTGTCGCACGCTGCCCGGTTTCCATGCCGGTCTGCCGGGACGTGGTTCCGTTGCTGCGCAACACGGAACCGGACCGCGTCGTCGCGTGCCATCTTTATGTGGAGGCGGGATGAAGATCCTGCCGGACATCGATGGCATCGGCGGCATCGCTGCGAACGGTTGGCGCATGCTGCGGGAACGGCTGAAAGCCGTCGGACTGAATGCCCCTGGCGTCGCACCGATCCTGGCGCTGGGCCTGCGGTTTCCCGAGGACGACAGGGATCCGATCCGTCTCTGGCATCTGCGGCAGCGCAGCGATGCCGCGGCACTGATGATGCGCCTGCTGATGTTCGGCGACGCAATCGCTGTGCATGAATCCGTCGCGGTACTTGGCGACAGGCTGCACGCGTTGCTGACGAAATCCGGCTTGCTGCTGATGCGCGATGATCAGGTGCGGTGCGTGCTGCGGTTGGCACTCGCTGAGGATTTTCTTGCCTTTGCCGACGACCTGGCGCCAGGCGGCGACGTGGTCATGGGGGTGCGTGAGACCACCGTTCCGCTGTGGCGCGCGGCAGCACCCACACAGCCGCTGCGGCGTGCGCTCGATCTCGGCTGCGGCGCCGGTGTAATCGCGTTGCTGCTGTCCCGCCATGCGGCGCAGGTGGTTGCGACCGATATCAATCCGCGTGCCGTTGCGCTGGCCCGCATCAATGTGGCGCTCAATGCGGCAGACAATGTCGAGGTGCGCAAGGGCGATCTGTTCGCCCCGGTGTCCGGCGAGACCTTCGACCTGATCGCCGCGCATCCGCCGTACGTGGCATTGCCTGAAGGAACCGCGGCGACATTGCACATTCACGGCGGGCCGCGTGGTGACGAAATCGCCTGCCGTCTGCTCGACGGTCTGGCGGTGCACCTCGCTCCGGGTGGCCACGCCGTCGTGCAGGCGCAATGGCCGCTGCGCCAGGGCGAGACGCCGGCGGCGCGCATCCGCGCCGTGGCGGGACCCGCGCTCGACCTGCTGGTGCTGTCGTTCGGCGCGACCGATGCGGACGATCTGGCGACGTTCTGGGGCCAACGTGGCGGCGCGTCGGTCGCGTGCGTTCGCGACCACTATGCGCAACTCGGTGTGGTCGCCGCCGAAAACAGCCTTTGCGTGCTGCGGCGAGGCAACGCCGACCCGGCGTGGACCGCCACGCTCTATGCGGCGCCCGGCAGCGCGGCATTTGTCACTGCCGAACGGATCGCGCGTGTAGTGCGAAGCTGCGAACTGCTGCACGGTAGCGATGCCGAGCTCGGGGCGGCACGGCTGCGTTTGCCTGAGGGCGCCTCGCTCGCGAGCGTGGCCAGCGCGGCCGGCACAAGTGCGATGCTGATGCTGCCACAAGCCACGCTGCGTCAGCCGGTCGGTGTCACCCCGGAAGCACAACGGATCATTGCCGCGGTGAACAGCTCGGCATCGGTACGCGACTCCGGCCAGAACCTGGCTGCGGTGCGCCAGGCGCTGGCCTCCGGCGTGTTGGAGCCGATGTAGCCACCGCCGCGAAATCGCGACATAACGGCGCCCGAGGAGACAAGCCATGCCCGATACCATGCCTTCCGGCGTCTGGACGCCGGATTCCTGGCGCGCCTGCCCGATCCGGCAGGTGCCGGCCTATCCGGACCTGGAGAAGCTCGCGGCGATGGAGGCGCGGATCGGCAAGTATCCGCCGCTGGTGTTTGCCGGCGAGGCGCGGCGGCTGAAGGCGCATCTCGCGCTGGTGGCCGAGGGCGGCGCGTTCGTGCTGCAAGGCGGCGACTGCGCGGAAAGTTTCTCCGACTTCACCGCCAACATCATCCGCGACACCTTCCGTGTGCTGTTGCAGATGGCGGTGGTGCTGACCTTCGGTGCCTCGCTGCCGGTGGTGAAGATGGGCCGCATGGCCGGGCAGTTCGCCAAGCCGCGTTCGTCGGACAACGAGACGCAGGGCGACGTCACGCTGCCGTCGTATCGCGGCGACATCGTCAACGGGCCGGAGTTTTCCGCGGAGGCGCGGATTCCCGATCCGGCGCGCATGGAGTTCGGCTATTTCCAGTCCGCCAGCACATTGAACCTGCTGCGCGCATTCGCTTCCGGCGGTTACGCCGACCTGCACGAGGTGCATCGCTGGAACCTGGAGTTCGCCGCACGCTCGCCGCTGGCCGCGCGCTACCAGGACCTGGCTCACCGCATCGAGGAGACGCTGTCGTTCATGGCGGCATGCGGCATGACCAGCACCACCACGCGCGACATGCGCGAGACCGACTTCTACATCAGCCACGAAGCGTTGCTGCTGCCGTATGAGCAGGCGCTGACCCGGATCGATTCAACCACCGGCGACTGGTATGGGTGCAGCGCGCATTTCCTGTGGATCGGCGATCGCACGCGCCAGGTGGACGGCGCGCATGTCGAATTCCTGCGCGGGGTGAAGAACCCGCTGGGCATGAAGATCGGGCCGACCCAGGAACCCGACGATCTGCTGCGCATCCTGGAGCGGCTGAACCCGGCAAACGAGCCGGGGCGCATCACCCTGATCAGCCGGATGGGGCACGACAAGGTGGGCGCGCGGCTGCCGCCGCTGCTGCGCGCGGTGGAGCGCGAGGGCGCCAAGGTGGTGTGGCTGTGCGATCCGATGCACGGCAACACGATCTCCACCGTCGCCAAGCTGAAGACGCGCAACTTCGACCAGATCCTGTCGGAAGTGCGCGGTTTCTTCGACATTCATGCGGCGGAACGGACATGGGCCGGCGGCGTGCATGTCGAGATGACCGGGCAGGACGTCACCGAATGCACCGGCGGCGCGCATCGGCTGACCGAGGCGGATCTGACCGAGCGCTACGAAACGTTCTGCGATCCGCGGCTGAACGCGGAGCAATCGCTGGAGCTGGCGTTCCTGGTGGCGGAGGAGCTGAAGCAGCGGCGCGCGCCGAACGGGCAGATGCGGGTGGCGGCGCAGTAGATGCAAAACGATAGCCTCCCCCTCCCCTTGCGGGAGGGGGTTGGGGGAGGGGGCCTTGCCGGTACCCGCGCGGCCCCCTCCCCCCAACCCCCTCCCGCAAGGGGAGGGGGAGGCTGCCGCCAATGTCGCCGCATTCGCCGCCGACATCGCGGCGCGGACCGACAGCTACTTCAATCGCACGCGCCGCATCGTCGCGCGGTTCGGCGACAAGCGCGTCACCTACGCCGTGTTCATGCGCCGCCCGGTGATCGCCGCACCTCGGCTGATGGTCGAGTGGCTGGAAGCCGCGGCAGCGTCGCGGGGCACCAGCTTCGAAATCGAGCTGATGTACCCGGAAGGCGACGTGGGTTGGCGCCGGTGAGCCGCTGGCCTACATCACGGGCAGCCTGGTGCAGTTGTCCGATCTCGAAACAATCCTGTTGCAGAAGATCGGCCCGGCATCGGTCGCGGCGCACAATACCTACCAGATGTGTCTCGCTCTGCCGCAGGTCGGGTTCCTGGCGATGGAGGCGCGGCACTGCGCCGGCGCCGAGATGCAGGACATGATGGGCTACGCCGCCTCGGTCGGCAGTGAGGCCGCGAAGCGGGAAGGGGCCAAGGGCTTCATCGGCAATGCCAATGACGGCACCGCGCATTGGTTCGGCACGCCGCGCGGCTTCGGCACGATGCCGCATTCGCTGATCGGCTATGCCGGCTCCACGCTGCGCGCCGCCGAGATGTTTCGCGAGACCTTTCCCGATGAACCGATGACCGTGCTGGCGGACTATTTCGGCCGCGAGATCAGCGATGCGCTGGCGGTGTGCTCGCGGTTCCCCGATCTCGCCGGCGACGGGCGGCTGTCATTCCGGCTGGACACGCATGGCGGGCGCTTCATGGAAGGGCTCGATCCGGCGGAAAGTTATGCGGTGCTGGAACGCAATGCGCCGGGCGCGATCCGCCGCTATCGCAGCGAGACCGAGCTGCGCTTTCTGGTCGGCACCGGGGTGTCCGCCGCGGCGATCTGGCGGATGCGCGAGGCGCTCGATGCGGCCGGCCATCGCCGTGTGCTCATCGTTGCGTCATCGGGATTCGGCGTGGAGAAGTGCCGGGTGATGGCGGATGCGAGGGCACCGATCGATGTGGTAGGCACCGGCAGCTTCATCCCGGATGCCTGGCACGAGACCTACGCGACGGCCGACATTGTCGCCTATGACGATGTGTCGCTGGTGAAGGTCGGGCGGGAGTTCCTGCTGCGCAAGAATGCCCGGCGGCAACGTTGACTTCGGCGGTTTCAGTCCCATAACGTCCATCGGCTGCGAGCATCGCGTTTGGGGAGACAGGAATGGCCAATATCGTCCGTGCGGCATCGCGCCGGGACGTGCTGAAGATCGGTTCGCTGGTGGGGGCGGGCGCCATGCTGGGCGCACCCTCGGGACGTGCCGCGCCGAAGGCACTGACGCTGGTGCACGAGAATTCGTTCATCCCCGCCTACGATGCCTATTTCAAGAACACGCTTGCGCCCGCCTACGAAAAGGCCACCGGCATCAAGGTCAACTACGAGCTGATCAGCGTCGGTTCGTTGCAAACTCGTGTCACGACCGTTGCCGAAACCGGTGCCGGTCCGGACATCACGCTGATCGAGTTCAACTGGCCCTACCTGTTCGATGAGAAGCTGGTGGATGTCAGCGACATTGCCGACGAAATCGGCAAGCAGTCCGGCGGTTGGCACGACGCGATCAAGGAAGCGGTGATCGTCAACGGCAAGTGGAAGGCGATACCGTTCGGCAACATCGGCCAGTTGATGAACTGGCGCACCGATTGGTTCGCCGAGCAGGGATACAAGACGTTTCCCGACACCTGGGATGAGCTGCTGGAAGCGGGCACCAAGCTGAAGAAAGCGGGCCATCCATTCGGGTTCGAGCTTGGCCACGGCTTCGGCGACAACCATGGCTGGCTGTATCCGCTGTTGTGGTCGTACGGTGCGCGCGAGGTCGAGCCGGACGGCAAGACGGTGGCGATCGACGCGGACGAGACGGCGCGCGCGGTCGATTTCTGTCGCAAGTTCTTCCAGCAGACGATGTTCGAGGACGTGCTGGGCTGGACCGATCCGTCCAACAACAAGGCGTTTCTGGCCGAGCAGATCTCCTGCACCAACAACGCCGAGAGCATTCTGTATGTCGCGATGAAGGACTTTCCCGATATCGGCAAGGTCATGAGCCAGTCGCTCAACCCGCAGGGCCCTAAGGGGCGGTTCCATATCCTCAACCCATGGAGCCACTCGATCTTCACCCACACACCGGACCCGCAGGCGGCGAAGGATTTTCTGCGCTGGCTGATGGATCCGAAGCAGGCAGCGGGCTGGTATGACGTTGCGGTGAGCTACTACGCGCCGTACCTGCACGCCTACGACGAGGCGCCGTTCTGGCAAAAGGAGCCGCGCAACCTGCCGTATCGCGAATCGCTTGCCACCTCGCATCTGCCGGGCTGGCCCGCACCGATCAGCCGCGCGCAGTCGGAGAGCGTGGCGAAATACGTCGTCGTCGACATGTTCGCCAAGGCCTGTGCCGGCAAGTCGACCAAAGACGTGATCGCCGACGCCAACGCGCAGCTCAAGCAGATCTACAAGTCGAGCTGACCGTGTCGGCACACAGCCAGTCCATCGCATCGCCGGCAGTCCGCGTCCGGCGGGCGCCGAGCCTGCGGCGCTGGACCGAGCGCGAGTCGGTGTTCAGCTGGCTGATGGTGACGCCGCCGGTGCTGTTCCTGGTGGCATTGGTGGGCTATCCGTTCTGCTACGGCATTCTGCTGTCGTTGCAGGACCGGCCGGTTGCCAGGCCCGGTCAGTTCGTCGGGTTGGCGAATTTCGTCGCCGACTGGCACGACCCGGTGTTCTGGCAGGTGGCGCAGAACACCTTCGTCTATACGTTCGCCGCGACCATTCTCAAGGCCGTCGGCGGGCTGGCGCTCGCCCTGGTGATGAACCAGGACTTCAGGTTCAAGAACCTGACGCGCGCGCTGATGCTGCTGCCGTTCATCGTGCCGACCGTGCTGAGCACGATCTCCTGGATGTGGATCCTCGATCCGGCGTTCAGTGTGATCAACTGGTTCCTGATCCATACCGGCATCGCCAACCCGGGGCCGTCGTGGCTGGGCAATCCAACCCTGGCGATGGGTTCGCTGATCGTGGTGAACACCTGGCGCGGGCTGCCGTTCTACGCCATCACGCTGCTGGCCGGACTGCAGACGATCTCGCCCGAGCTGTATGAGGCGGCGACGATCGACGGGGCCAGCGCGCTGGCGCGGTTCCGCTATGTCACGCTGCCGCTGCTCAAGCCGGTGATCTTCATCGTGACGATGTTCTCGGTGATCTTCACGTTCGCGGATTTCCAGCTGGTCTATGTGCTGACCCGGGGCGGGCCGGCGAACGCCACGCACCTGTTCGCCACCTACGCGTTCGACGTGGCGATGGGCGGCGGGCAGCTCGGAATGGGCGCGTCGATCGCGCTCGCCATGCTGCCGCCGCTGGCGCTGATCATCATCGCGATGTCCATTTATATGAAGCCGGCAAAAACATGATGGTCGAACGCCGTGGCTGGCCGGTGCGGGCGGTGAAGCTGTGGCTGCCGCTGGGCCTGTTCATGCTGTTCACCCTGTTTCCGTTCTACTGGATGGCGGTGACATCGCTGAAGTCGAACCAGGAGCTGTACAACCGCAAGATCATGCCGTTGATCGTCTATCATCCGACGCTGAAGCACTATGTCGATCTGCTGACCGAGACCAACTTCCTGACCTGGACCTACAACACGATGCTGGTTGCGGTGATCTCCACCGCGATCTCGCTGGTGTTCGGCGTCATGCTCGCCTATCCGCTGGCGCGCATGCGGTTTCCAGGGGCGGCGCTGATCTCGTTCGCCGTGGCGGCCACCTATCTGGTGCCGCAGCCGCTGCTGTTCATCCCGCTCGCGGACATCATCAATCACCTGCATCTCGGCGATACGCTGACCTCGGTTATCCTGACCTACCCCACGCTGCTGATCCCGTTCTGCGCCTGGCTGCTGATGGGCTATTTCCGCACTGTGCCGCACGAGCTGGAAGATGCCGCGCGCATTGACGGTGCCACGCGGCTGCAGACGATGTTCCGCATCTTCCTGCCGCTGTGCGTTCCCGGCTTCATCTCGGCTGGTATCTTCGCTTTCACCCTGTCGCAGAACGAGTTCCTGTATGCGCTGATCTTCCTCACCCAGACCGACGTGCGCACGGTCCCGGTGGGAGCTATCGCGGAACTGGTGAAGGGCGACGTGTTCTACTGGGGCCAGCTCATGGCCGCGGCGCTGCTGGGCTCGGTGCCGGTAGCGATCATATATTCGTTCTTCGTCGAGCACTACGTCGCCGGACTGACCTCCGGATCGGTCAAGGCGTGAGCGATCTGTTCGCTCCGGAGGGTGGCTGGCGCGTGCGCATTCTCGATCTGTCGGGCGGCGCGCAGGACAACATCGTCGAGGAGGTGGGCGGCTTCGAGACGCTGATGCAGGCCAATGCCTTCGCGCGCCGTTACGTGCGGGATTCGGTGGAACGGTGCCGGGTGCCGGGCGCGACCGCGAAGGAGGTGCTGGAGGCATGGTTCGCGTTCGGCGAGGATGCCGAGGTGATCGATGCGGCCGAGGCCGGCTGGCGCAGCGCGACCGAGCTGGGTGATTTCGTCGACAATCCGGCGGGTTCCGAGGATCGTGACTGGCGCGCGCTCGATCCGCGGCGCATCGATGTCGATGACGAGGAAGAGTGAGGTCCGCCATGCCGGCCTATGAGTTTGTCACCGTCGATGTGTTCACCGACCGGCGCTTCGGCGGCAATCCGCTCGCGGTGTTTCCCGATGCGCGCGGGCTGAACGGCGAACAGATGCAGGCGCTGGCGATGGAGTTCAATCTGTCGGAGACGACGTTCGTGCTGCCGCCTGACGATCCGCAGCATCATGCGAAGGTGCGTATCTTCACGCCGCGCGCCGAGCTGCCGTTCGCCGGGCATCCGAATGTCGGCACCGGCTACGTGCTGGCGCAGCGCGACGACAATCCGCCCGAGCATTATGTGTTCGAGGAACTCGCCGGACTGGTGCGCGTGCATATCCTGCGCGATGCGGGCGCGATCAGCGGTGCGCGCATTTCGGCGCCGCGTGCGCTGTCGATCGACATCGGCATTCCCGAGGATGTGGTGGCGGCGTGCGCCGGTCTGACCGAGGACGATATCGCCACCACCGCGCATACGCCGCTGGTGGCGTCGGTTGGGCACGCCGTTCGTGATCGCCGAGCTTGCCAGCGTGGACGCGCTGTCGCGCGCCAGTCCCGATATCGGCGCGTTCCGCGCTGCCGCCGAGCGGTTTCCCGAGGTCGCGACGCGGTTCTCGCTGCATCTCTATGCGCGGCGTGGCGGCGACGCGACGCGGCTGGCCGCGCGGATGTTCGCACCACTGGGCGGCGTGCTGGAGGATCCGGCGACAGGCAGCGCCAACGCCGCGCTGGCCGCGCTGCTGACCTCGCTGGCGCCGGGTGAGAATGCCGATCTGTCCTACGAAATCCTGCAAGGCGTGGAGATGGGACGGCCGAGTCAGATTATCGCCTCGGCGCGCAAGACGGCGGAGGGCCCGGTGCTGGCGACGGTCGAGGGCAATTGCGTCAATGTGATGCGCGGGGCGGTGGAGTTATAGCGCCGCATCCATACCGAGCAGGCGTAGCACATTGTCTGGTAACTCCTCGGTCGCGAATGGATGCACTATGCGCACCCCACCAAGAATGCTGCCGTCGGTCAGGTCCTCTGTCACGATGGCTGTGCAGCCGGCCGCAGCGGCGGTGGCAATCAGCAGCGCATCCCAATACGATGCATCACCCTCTGTCGCGCTATCGATCGCGAAGCGCACGGTATCCTCGGAGGCGACCGCGGCTGGAAAGAGATCCAGCCAACTGTTTGCCAGCGTCGCTGCCCTTGCCCGCGGGATCAGACGCTTCCGCGACACCACGGCGTAGAATTCCGAGACAGCCTGCAGGGTAATCCAACAGTCACGGTTGGCTGCCAATTCGATGATCTCTGACGCAAGATGGTGGCGCCTGCCGGCGTCCCCGTCCACGCTGTAAACCAGGATATTGGTGTCGAGCGTGAACCGCTCACCGCTCATGCAGCGCGTCTCGGTCGAGCTTGCCTGCCCCGATCGGCAGACCTTCCCGCATGGCTTCGCGAATTCGCTCCAGCGCAGCGCGCTGCTTCACCGTCAAGACGCGTTGCCCTGCGACGGGAACCAGACGCGCAACAGGGGTGCCGTTGCGGGTGATGACGAATTCCTCTCCAGCCTCCACTTCACGGATGCAGCGAGCGAATTGCTGATTGGCGTCGCGCAGGGTGACTGTCTTGGTCATGCGTGCTATGTAGCACGGCCCGCGCTACATGCAAGCACGGCTGGCACCGGCTTGCTGAGAAGCCCTTACTCCACCGTCACCGACTTCGCCAGGTTGCGCGGCTGATCCACATCGGTGCCCTTCAGCACCGCCACGTGATACGCCAGCAACTGCACCGGGATTGCATACAGGATCGGCGCCACGAACGGATCCACCGCCGGCAGCACGATGGTCTGCGCGGCGATGCCGCGCAGCTTCGCCGCGCCCGCCGCATCGCTGAACACCATCACCTGCCCGCCGCGCGCCGCGGCCTCCTGCAGGTTCGACGCGGTCTTCTCGAACAACGGACCGGACGGCACGATGGCGATCACCGGCACGTCCTTGTCGATCAGCGCGATCGGCCCGTGCTTCATTTCGCCGGCGGCATAGCCCTCGGCGTGGATGTAGCTGATCTCCTTCAGCTTCAGCGCCCCCTCCATCGCGATCGGGAAGCAGTTGCCGCGGCCGAGATACAGCACGTCGCGCGCCTGTGCGACGCGGTGCGCCAGCGCCTTGATCTCGTCATGCCGCTCCAGCACCTCGGCCGCTCTACTCGGCACCTCCAGCAGCGCGGCGGTCATCGCCGCCTCCTGGCCGGCGGAGATCGCGCCGCGAGCGCGGCCCGCGGCGATCGCCAGGCACGCCAGCACCGCAAGCTGCACGGTGAACGCCTTGGTGCTGGCAACGCTGACCTCGGGCCCTGCCACCGTCTCCAGCACGGCGTCCGATGCGCGCGCCATGCTGCTCTCCGGCACGTTCACGATCGATAGCACGTGCTGCCCCTGCTCCTGCATGTAGCGCAGTGCCGCCATGGTATCGGCGGTCTCGCCCGACTGGCTGACCAGGATGCCTAAGCCGCCCCGCGCCAGCGGCGGTGTGCGGTAGCGGAACTCGCTGGCGACATCGACATCGGTCTGGATCTGCGCGATCGCCTCGAACCACCAGCGACCGACCAGGCTGGCGTAGAACGCGCTGCCGCAGGCGCTGATGGTGATGCGCGGCAGCGTGGCGAAGTCGAACGGCAGTTCGGGCAACGCGACCGCGCGCGTCGCAGGGTTCACCATACGGTGCAGCGTGTCGCCGATCACCGCCGGGTGCTCGTGCAACTCCTTTTCCATGAAGTGGCGGAAATTGCCCTTGCCGATCGCCGATCCGGTCAGCCGGGTCAGCTTCACCTCGCGCTGCACCTCGGCGCCGTCGGGGCCGTAGAACCGCGCGCCCTGGCGATCGACCACGGTCCAGTCGCCATCGCTCAGATAGGCGATGCGCTGGGTCAGCGGCGCCAGCGCCAGGCCGTCGGAGCCGACGAACATCTCGTCCTCGCCGTAACCCACCGCCAGCGGCGCGCCGTGCTGCGCGCCGACGATCAACTCGGGATGGCCGGAGAAGATCATTGCCAGCGCGTAGGCGCCTTCCAGCCGGCGGAACGCGGCACCCGCCGCCTCGATCGGGGCCATGCCGCGCTGCAGGTTCAGATCGACCAGTTGCGCCACCGTTTCGGTGTCGGTCTCGGTGGTGAACTCCTGGCCCGCCGCCTCGAGCTCGCTGCGCAGTTCGGCATGGTTCTCGATGATGCCGTTGTGCACCACGGAGACGCGCGCGGTGCCGTGCGGATGGGCGTTGCTCTCGGTCGGCGCGCCGTGCGTCGCCCAGCGCGTGTGGCCGATGCCGGTGGTGCCGGGCAGCGGCGCACGGTCCAGCGCGGCGGCGAGGTTGCCAAGCTTGCCCTCGGCACGGCGGCGCTCGATGTGCCCGTTCACCAGCGTGGCGATGCCGGCGCTGTCGTAGCCGCGATATTCCAGCCGGCGCAGCGAATCCAGGATGAGCGGCGCCGCCCGCCGCTGGCCAATGACTCCAACGATGCCGCACATCTACTGTCGCTTCCCTTGCAGTTCCTTGCGCATCGCCACGGCGCGGCCTGGCTTGTTCGCCTGTCGTCCGCGCGCGAGTGCCAGCGCGTCCGGCGGCACGTCCTCGGTGATCACGCTGCCGGCGCCGACGATAGCGCCATCGCCTACCGTTACCGGCGCCACCAGCGCGGTATCGGAGCCGATGAACACGCCGGCGCCGATCGTGGTGCGATGCTTGTGGTAGCCGTCGTAGTTGCAGGTGATGGTGCCGGCGCCGATGTTGGTATCGGCGCCGATCGCCGCGTCGCCGAGATACGCGAGGTGGTTCGCTTTGGTGCGGGCGCCGAGTTTGGTCGCCTTCACCTCGACGAAGTTGCCGATATGCACCTGCTCCCCCAGTTCGGCACCGGAACGCAGCCTGGCGTGTGGGCCGACGATGCAGTTCGGGCCGACGATGCAGCCTTCCAGGTGGCTGAACGACCGGATCTGCGCCCCGGACGCGACCGTCACGCCCGGACCGAACACCACGTTGGGTTCGATCGACACGTCGGGTGCGAGTTCGGTGTCGGCGCACAGGAACACCGACGACGGGTCGGTCATGGTGACACCGGCGTCCATCGCGGCGGTGCGCAGCCACGACTGCACCACCGCCTCGGCGGCCGCGAGTTCGCCGCGCGAGTTGATGCCGCCCAGCTCCTCGGCCGGCGCCTCCACCGCGGCGACCCGCAGGCCATCGCCGTTCGCCAGCGCGACGACATCCGTGAGGTAGTATTCGCCCTTGGCATTGCCGGCGCGCACCTCGCCTAGCCAGCGCGCCATGTCGGCGGCGGCGGCGCACAGCACGCCGGCGTTGCACAGCGTCTCGGCGCGCTCGGCATCGGCTGCGTCGATCCACTCCACCACGCGCTCGACATAGCCGTCGCGCGCGAGGACGCGGCCATAGCGGCCCGGATCGGCGGGGCGGAAGGCGAGCAGCGCCAGCGCCGCGTCGCCGATGGCGCGGCGTTCCAGCAAGTGGCGCAGCGTCTCGGGCCGGATCAGCGGATTGTCGGCGTACAGCACCGCCACTTCGCCATCGCCGAAATACGGTGCGGCGACCAGGGCGGCGTGCGCGGTGCCGCGGCGTTCCTGCTGCACCACGCAGACATGCGGCGCTGCCTCCTGCCGCACCGCGTCCATCTCCGGGCCGATCACCACGACGATGCGGTCGAACGCCTGTTCGCAGCTTGCCAGCAGGTGGCGCAGCATCGAGCGGCCGGCGATCCTGTGCAGCGTCTTGGGCAGCGCCGACTTCATCCGCGTGCCGAAGCCGGCGGCCAGGATCACGGCAGTTCGGGTCATCGTTGTCTCTTGTTATCCTGGCGTTCTTTTGACGGTGGAGGCTACGCGGAGTCAAAGACTGCGACTATCCTGCTGCTTCAATTCGCGTGTCGGAGTGCAACATCGTGATTCGCACCCTGCTGCTCGACCTCGACGGCACACTGGTGCATTCCGTGCCGGACCTCGCCGCCGCGCTGAACCGGCTGATGGGTGCGCGCGGGTTGGCGGGGTTCTCGCATCCCGAGACGGCGGCGATGGTGGGCGACGGCGTGGCGAAGCTGGTCGAGCGCGCGTTCGCCGCGCGTGGCCGGACGCCGGACGCGGGCGCGGTGGCCGAGTTCTCCGCCGACTATCTGGTCCATTCGGCGGTGGAGACCAGGCCGTACCCGGGGGTTGCCGATGGCCTGCATGCTCTGGCGGACGAAGGCTGGAAGCTCGCGGTCTGCACCAACAAGCCGGAGCGCGCGGCGCGGGCGCTGCTGGCCGCGCTGGGGCTGGCGTCGTTGTTCGCAGCGATCGGTGGCGGCGACAGCTTCCCGGTGCGCAAGCCGGACCCGGTGCATCTGCTGGCGACGCTGAAGGCCGCCGGCGGCGAGCCGGCGCATGCGGTGATGGCGGGCGATCATGCCAACGATGTAGCTGCCGCGCGCGGCGCTGGCGTGCCGTGCATCTTCGCGGGCTGGGGCTATGGGCCGCTCGCGATGGCGGAAGGTGCGGCTGCCGTCGCGGACGATTTCGATGCACTGGTCAGAGAGGCACGGAGGCTGGTGGGCTGAATGTCATTCGGGCTGCCAGATCGGTTGCGCTGACCGCTGCAACCGGTCGTTGCGGCCTCGGAGAAGCCGGGGGAAGTCACGTCCGCCGAAGACTCGGCTCCGTCGGGACGAAAGGGTCTGATTTGTTGTAATTGCATGACTTGGTATCACTTTATAGACGTATTAGAGTTGTTAACAAGTGGCTTTTGGAGACGTCGATTTCGATTGCCTCGGTGTCTGGTTGGAGAAACCGAGCCCCATTGAGTTCCATCGCCGGACGGCAATGACCGCAATCGGCGGGTGAGGACAAGCGCGCGTCGCGGGCACATCAGGGACCGACGCTGGCTAGCTGCCGACCAGGCGTGAAGGAGACGCCGTAGAAAATGCTGTGTTGGCCTCTTTCTAGCGCGGTGGCGCATGGCGCCGTCGCGGCGGGAAAGCGCGTCGTTGCCGTTGCCCATATCCCCGGGCAGGTAGGCAGGCACGCGCGTCGCCTGATCCGGCACCATCTGGGTCTAGGCCACGGTGTCGCCGCCCACCGGACTGCCCGGATAATTTGGCACGCATCGGTTGTGTGCGTGCCGGGCGCGTCATTGCTGGCAATCTTCGGCCCGCCGGCAACTGATCGTGTTGCGGGGTGGCTGCCGACCGCCTACCCCGGCACCGGCGCGACAACCGGTGTCGGAGGCGGCATGCTGTCACCTGATCCCTACACCGTCGTACTGCCCGATCATCCGCCGATAAATGCGCCGGAACCAGCGTGCGTGCTCTTGTTCGGTGGAGCAGCGATGCTGACGATGGTGGCCAGAAGGTTCCGGCGCGGCAGGCGATACCCACCGAGGGCTACGTAGCTCCAACTGGCGGGGTTCCCCGCCGGGCAAGCCATGCCCAACTGCTCGAACTTCGCCGGCTGACTCGAGGTCAGCACATTTTCCGCCTAGCCGGAAACACACCGAAATGATGGGTTTCGCTGCACTCAACCCATCCTACAGACGAAACCTGTCCCAACTCATGCGCGGTCAATGTGCGCCGGCCCCGCCGCCTCCGCCCGCGTTGCGTGCCATCAGGACCGCGGCAATGACAGCCAACAGCAGCGCGCACCCCATGACGAAGAACGTGTCGCTGTAGGCGAGGAAATAGGCTTGCGCCCGCACCGACCGGCCCACCGCCACCACCGCGTCGTGCCACGCCGTCGCGGAATCGGCGGTGCCGTTCGCCATGAAGTATCGCTGCAGCGCGGCAAGCCGCTCGCGCGTCGCCGCATCGAACAGCGACACGTTGGGCGTGATCACCGCCGAATGGAACTGTTCGCGTTTGGTCAGCAATGTTTGCAGCGCGGCGATACCGATCGATCCGCCGAGGTTGCGCATCATGTTGAACAGTGCCGAGGCCGAGCCGGCGTTCTCGCGCTCGATGCCGGCGGTCGCGAGAAACGAAAGCGGCGTCAGCACCAGCGCCTGCCCCGCGGCACGCACCAGATTGGGCACCAGCAGCTGCGGGCCGCTGTAGTTCTGGTCCATGTCGATGTTGAGGAAGCAGCTTGCCGCGAACAGGCAAAGGCCGATGGCAACCAAGAGCCGCGCATCGAACCGCCGCATCAGGCGGGGCACGAAGGGAATGATCACAAGCTGCGGCAGTCCGGTCCAGGCAAGTACCTCGCCGGTCTGCTGCGCGTTGTAGCCCTGCATCTGCGACAGATAGTTCGGCAGCAGATACACCGAGCCATACAGCGCCAGGCCAAGGATCACGTTGCTGACGCTGCCGAGACCGAAATTGCGCCGCCGCAGCAGGCGCAGGTTGAGCAGCGGCTTCGCCGTCGTCAGCTCGATCCAGATGAACAGCGACAACGCGACCGCGGAGACCACCGCAAGGCGGACGATGAACGGCGAGCCGAACCAGTCGTCCTTGTTGCCTTCCTCGAGCACCGTCTGCAACGAACCAAGGCCGATCGCCAGCGTGGCGATCCCGGTCCAATCTCCATCCTTCAGCAACCCCAACTGCATCGGCGCGCGCGGCAGCGATGGCAGCAGTGCCGCGAGCATGATCGCGCCCGGCACCAGGTTGACGTAGAAGATGTACTGCCAGCCGTAGGTCTCGGTGAGATAGCCGCCGATGGTGGGTCCGATCGCCGGCGCGAACGTCGCCGACATGGCGAACATGGCCAGACCGACCGGCTGCTTCGACTTCGGCAGCATGGTGAGCGTGATGGTGAACGCGAGCGGGATCAGCACGCCACCGAAAAAGCCCTGCATCGCCCGCAGCACGATCATCTGCTGAAGGTTCTGCGCGAACGCACAGGCGACCGACATCACCAGGAACAGCACGGTGTTGGTCAGCAGATAGCGGCGCAGCGAGAACACCGGCGCCAGGAAACCGGTGAGCGGGATCACCACGATCTCCGCCACCAGATACGCGGTGGAGATCCAGCCGCCGTCGTCGATGCCGGCACCGATGGCGCCCTGAATGTCCGGCAGCGAGGCGTTGGTGATCTGGATGTTCAGCACCGCGATGAAGGCGCCGATGATCGAGCCGATGACCGCGAGCCACACCTTGAAGTCGGCCCGCGGCTCGGCGGCGACCGAGATGTCGGTTGCCATCGCCGTCACTCCGTGCGGGTGTCGATGGTCGGCTCGACCGACATGCCAGGGCGCAGCAGGCCGGCCAGCGTGGTGTCGTTGCGCAGCACGATCTTCACCGGGATGCGCTGGACGATCTTGGTGAAGTTGCCGGTCGCGTTGTCCGGCGGCAGCAGCGCGAACTCCTGGCCGCTGGCAGGAGCGATGCTGTCCACCACGCCGTGCATCGCCTGACCGGGGAAGGTATCCACCCTGATATCGGCCGGCTGCCCTGGCCGCACATTGGTGAGCTGCGTCTCCTTGTAGTTCGCCACCACGTAGACCGAGTGCAGCGGCACAATCGCCATCAACTGCGTGCCGGCCTGGACGTACTGGCCGACGCGGAGCGTGCGTACTCCTACCGTGCCGTCGTCGGGCGCCACGATGGTCGCGTAGCTGAGATTGAGCCTCGCCTGCTGCTCGACCGCGCCGGCATGCTGCAATGCCGAGCGCGCCTCGGCCTCGGCGCTCTGGAGCACCGCCACCTGCTGACGCGCGCTGGTCAGGGTTGCGCGGGCGCGCTGCAGGTCGGCGGTGCGTTGCAGCAGCAGCGACTGGGTCTGCTGCGCCTGCTGCACGCTGCCGGCGCCGGTGCGCGCCAGATCGCTGTAGCGCCTCTGGTCCTGGGCGGCGAAGGTCGTCGCGGCCTCGGCGGAGGCGCGCTGCGCCCCGGCCTGATCGATCACCGACTGCTGTAGTTCGAGCTGGGCTGCGATGTTGGCGATCTTGTTCTCGGCGCCGGTGCGATCGGCCACCGCCTGATCGAGCGCCGCCAGCAGGTCCCGGTCGTCGATCCGCGCCAGCACCTGGCCGGCCTTCACCGGCTGGTTGTCGCCCACCGGCACCTCAGCGATATAGCCCGCGACGCGCGGCGCGATGATGATGGTGTCCGCCTGCACGTAGGCATCGTCGGTCGCGACCTGAAACCTGCCGACCTGCCAGTACTGCACGCCGAGTGCAGCCACGACGCTGATGCCGAGCCCCGCGGCCAGCGCGGCCAGGGCGCGCTTCAGCGTCAGGAAACGGCGGCCACCGATGCTGCCCGCGGCAATGCCCTGGGCCTGCCTGATCACCCCGCTCATGGATATGCCTCTCTCCTCGTCGGGTCAGCGATGCTGCCCTTTGGCGCGGGAGATAGTTTGCCTGACCGGCGCAATAAACCGGCCGAATGGGATATTACCTTTGCATGAAATCGGGGTAATCCCCATGCTGTGCGGGAATGCCCAAGGGACAACCGTGGGACGTGCTTAGGATCTGCCGCGAAATAACTGTGTCAATCGCCAGCAAAGCCGCCGTTTTCCCCGTCATCCCCGCGCAAGCGGGGACCCGGTTGCCGCCTCGGTCCCCGCTTCCGCGGGGATGACGACTTTGGAGTAGTGCCTCGGCTACGCCTGAATCGTTTAATTCGCGGCAAGCCCTTTAGCTTGACACCCGAAAGCACCGCCGCCTATTTCGGGCGGCGATGGGTGCGTAGCTCAGCGGCAGAGCACCGTCTTCACACGGCGGGGGTCACAGGTTCAATCCCTGTCGCACCCACCATCATTTCAAGGACTTCATCGCCGCACCGCGGATGCTGTTATGCTACCGATCGCTCGGCTGCTCAGACGAGGGCGTGAGGCATGATAGCTGGACACGAATGCTGCTTGCGTGTGTCGTTCTCGCCGGGCTGTCGTGTACCATGTCGCATGCCAAAGCGGCGGATGCACCCGTCATAGCGACGGTGCTCGATGCAACCAGCGGCGTCGTGCTGTGGCAGAGTCCAGGTTCGCGCGTTGTGCCGATACTGAAGCCCGGCCAGGCCATCATCGTGCGTGGGCATGGTTTCGGCCCCGGCCCGGTATCTGCTGCCGCTCCTGGACTATGGCCTCCGGCCGGTGGTGCGCCTCCTGCTGACGGGAGGCGATCAGTGACCGCATCGCCCGCGGAATCGGCCAATCGTGAACTATCGAAGGTGCTGTTCGGCAACGTGCGGGCACTGGAGCGCAACCTGTCGTCGTACCAGGCCAGGATCGACCTCGAATCGGCAGCTAGCGCGGTGCTGAGCCGTATTCAGGGGGGGACGCTCGACTACTTCGTCGAAGACTACAGCGGAACGCCGGATACCTGGGTCGCGGATATCACCGCCTGGAGCGACACCGAGATCGACCTCAACGTTCCGATCACGGCGTATCAGGGACCAATCGTAATCATCCGCCTGATGCTGACCGGCGAGACGATTGCCGATATTCGCAGCGGCGAACCGCTGCGGTATCGCGATCCCATTACCGCGCGGGTCATCGATTCGCAGCATGACGCCGCGTTCGTGGATGGGTGGCGGATTCAGCGCACCGCCTCTACCGCGCTGGCGAGCAATGCTGTTCCGGTCACGATCGCAGCCGACGGCAAGGACCGCATGCACATCGTTGCTCCCGTGGCGTCTGGACGTGACGGCACGCGTAGCGTTGCGGACCAATACGCCTATGGAGAAAGAGCTTTCTGGGCATGGGATTGGAATCTGGCGCTGCCGCATTTCCTGCTTGGCGTGGACTGGGATGGCATCTTCGGGCGGTCCTATCAGGAGCGGGATGCCTTCCAGACGTTCGTCGAGGACCTGAAATACCAGGCGGCCGGGATCGACCGGCCACCGTTCGAGACCGACGGCTACAGCATGCCAAGGCTCGCGGCCGATGGGACGGTACGAGAGATTATTCAATACAAGGCGATGATCGACCGGGTAACCGGAACCGGCATCCGACCGTATACCAGCTTCGGGGCGATCCCGTTGCAGCCGGAGGCTGGAGCCGAGCGACTGATCGCACCCGATGTCGCCTATGATCCGCAGAGCTTCACCGGACCGACACCGTATCCAATCGAGATGGCGCTCCGACTGCCGCTGACGAAGCCGTTGTATGAGGGGCAGACGCAGCCGACAGGCTGGGTTGGATACGTGCGTGCCGAGGTGGCCGATCCGATCCCGGGAAGCGCAGGTACCCGTTCGTGGATCGGCTTCAATTGCGCAGCATGCCACGCGTCGCGCCTCAGCTATGAATATGCACCAGGGGGAAAGCGCGTCACCCAGGTGTTTCCTGGGATCCCCAATCCGGATTGGAAGCCTACGTTCCTCGCGCTGAGCGGCCGGACGTTTGGGCTTTCGCTGGAAGAAAAGCTGCCCGCGACCTTCATCAGGTTCGACTATCCCCCGGGAACCCAGGCGCGGCTGGGTGAGCAGTGGAAGGTTCGCATTGCACGCCTGCTCGACAAGAGCGGGCTGATCGACAGCGATACCGCCGATCAGGAGTTGTTGGACCACTCGAAACAGCCGATCGACAAGACCCTGCTGCTCTACAACATTCCGCCGGGTGCCACGGAATCAACCATGTTCGTGCCGGCCGGCTCGACCGGGGACTATGGCAACGACTACTTCTTCTCGCCGCAGGCGATGCCGATCATTACCAACCATACGCCTGCCCGCCGCGCGTTGTCCCGCTCCGAACTGATGGCTGGATTTGAGGGCGCCTATTTGCATGGGGAAGAGCCGGAAGGTGCACGGGGTCCGATGTCGTCGCGGTCCTTGCAGGACCTGACGCTCTATGTTTCGACCCTGCGGCAGAGCGACGAGTTGCTGCGACGCATCGGGATGTACCGATGGCTGAGCTACAAAGCGGAGCTGACTCTGTTGGGGGGCACGCCGGACCAGCCGGTCAGTGAGGGTGCGTTCGTCTCCTATCTGTACCCGCCGGATGAACTGCTGCGGCCGGCACACTTTCCACCATCCGCCGGCCCGACCAGCGGGTTAGGCCATGTCCGCGACGCTGCATTCGCCGATCCGAGTGGTGCCGGCGCGCTTGCGGAACCGTTCGCCCAGCGCTTTCCTGCGCTGGCGCGTCGCATCGTCGCCGGCTCACAGGCGTTTCGCAGCAGTTGCGCGCGGTGTCATGCCGGCGGGAACGCCGATATGTGGACCAACGAGGACATGCAGCCGATATCGGCGAGTGGTGGCACCGATCCGGTCGGACGGTTCTTTTCGCCTACCGCCTGGCAGCGCAGTGTGCAATCGATCCGCACCGCAATCCTGGAGAACCTGTTCTGGGTCGAGCGCCGCGGACTGTTGAGCGACGGGCACGTCGTGGGCGACGCGCCGGACAACATGGACGGGCTCGAGATACTCGTCGATCCGGATCGCTGCAAAGCTCCGATCAAACCGGACGGCAGTGTCGATGTCGAACATGCATCGGCGCTGTATCGGCGGCTCTACACGATGCACCAGGGTGCGGGGCACAGCTACCGGATACCGAGTGCAGGCATGCCATTCGAGTTCATGACGAGATTCGGCGAGCCGCCCGGCATTCTGCGGCAGGTCGTCGCACCCAAGGCGGACCACCGAGTCACCGAGGCGGAAGGCCGCTTTGTCGAGCGCCACGCCTATTTCACCAAACTGGACGACGGGTACTACTACTGGGACTATCAGAAGATGCGGCTTGAATATGGCATCCTGGAGTTCGGACTGGACCCAGCCGACCCCGCGCAGCGGGCCCGGATCGGCGGCTTGCCTGCGGCGCCTCACCCGTGGTGCCTTCCTGAGGGCTCGTCACGCAAATCGATCGATGATCTGGTGACGTTTCTGCTGACGTTGTGACTGCCGCGCAGTTGCGACGGGCCGCTCTTGCGGGAAACTATGCCGGTAAATACAATTGCCTGGGCAGCCTGGTTGTGGTTAGCTGTGATGCCAGCGTCTGATGGTCGGAAACCGACCAGCTTGTAACCGACGCACTCGGGGGGTCAGACATGCCGCCGGCCACGGACGGAACGTTCCTTCATGAGGACAATGCGGGTCTGATCTTTTCGCCGCTTAAATTTCGTCACCTGGAAGTGAAGAACCGACTGTTTCGCTCAAATCTGTCGGGGATGTTTGACGAATACAACGGGTACGGTGGCCATACCAGACTGAACTGGGAGGAGAAGTTCGCCAAAGGCGGCGTCGGCGGCATCATCTCGTCCTACACACCGGTGGCGGTGCGCGGGCGAATCCTGGTCCGCTACGCCATGATCGACGACGATGACAAGATTCCGTTCTGGCGCGAGGTCGGCAAGCGCGTCCACGACCATGACTGCCGCTTCATCATGCAGCTCAGCCATTCGGGGCGACAGCAGGACATGGGCGGCGTCGAAAACCTGTTCAAGAAAAGCCTGAGCTCCACCGGCAAGAAGGACTTCTTCCACGGCATACTGACCCAGGCCATGACCGTTGCGGAAATCCACGAGGTGGTCGAGCAGTTTGCTCAAGGTGCGCGCCGTGCCCGGGCGGCCGGGCTCGACGGCGTCGAACTGCACGGTGCGAATGGCTACCTGATCACCCAGTTCCTGAGCTCCGGCATCAACGATCGCACCGACGACTACGGCGGTTCGGTGGAGAAACGCGCGCGGTTCGTGCTCGAGATCGTGCGCGCCATTCGTCGCGAGGTCGGCCCGGATTTTCACCTGCAGATGAAGATCAACGGCGTCGATCACAATAACTGGCTGTATCCCTGGTTGAAGAAGGGCAACACGCTGGAGGACACGCTTACCATCTGCAAGATGCTGCTCGATGACGGCAAGGGCGTCGATGCGTTTCACATTTCGAGCGGATCGACCTTCCCGCATCCGCGCAATCCACCCGGCGAGATACCGACCACGGACCTGACGCGGTGGTACGGCGGCATGTTCGCCTCGGGCGTGCGCACCCGGTTCAATTATGCGATCTTCAGCAGCCCGATCGCCGCCCCGCTGTTTCGCTGGTTATGGCGCTCCAGGCGGGGCAGGGTGATCGAAGGCATCAATGCCGCGTATGCCAAATACCTGCGCGACGCGATTGTGGCGATCGACCCGAGTATCAAGTTTCTCTGCACCGGCGGCTTCCAGCACGCTGCCAACATCGCCGGCGTGATCCGGAACGGCGCGTGCGACGGAGTGAGCATGGGCCGGCCGTTGATCGCCAACAACGATCTGCCGCACATCCTGCGTACCGCCAACGGGCCGATCCGGCAACGGGAATGCACATACTGCAACAAATGCCTGGCCAACGATCTGGCCAATCCGCTCGGATGCTACGAGTTGTCCCGCTATGACGGCGCTACCTTCGAGGAGAAGTGGGAGGCGATGATCAAGGATGTCATGTCGGTCTTCCAGCCGCCATTGTTCCGTTGACGCCTGAGAAGGCAAAGAGGAAGCGTCATCATGGACTTCAATCCTCCAACACCGGCGGAACGGGTACTTGCCCGCAATCGCTGGATCCGCTGTGTGGTTGTTCTGTTGATCGTGCTGGCCGCGCTCTATTGGCTCATTGCCGTCAATCAGTACGTCATCGCGTATCGCGATAATCAGGAACACTTCAAATATGGTTCGATCGGCAGCGAGCCGAACAACGGTCTGCCGATCCTTGTATTCAAGGCGCTGGCGGTCATGTACCGCAACGAACTTGGGCCGGGCGGTTACCGCCGGTTCGGGATGCTCTATGAGAACGAGCAGGCCGAACTGCCGATCGGCATGTCGAGGCGGATCGTTACCGGTGTTGAGCGGGTCTGGCTCAATTGCGCGGTCTGCCACGTCGGTACCTACCGGATAAACCTGACCGACCCACCCAAATTTCTTTATGGCGCGCCGTCGAATAACCTGCGCCTGTTCGATCTGCTGAGGTTCTTTATCAAGGTCGGCAGCGATCCGAAGTTCAGCGCCGACAATCTGATCGAGACGATCAACAGTCCGGCGGTGGGCGGAAACCTCAATGTCATCGATCGTCTGATCTATCGGAATATCGTGTATCCGCGGGTTCGCCAGGCCCTGTTGCTGTTGTCGACGCAGCTTGCGTTCATCAACCGCCAGGCGGACTGGGGTCCCGGCCGGGTCGATACATTCAACCCCTACAAGGCGATCCAGTTCAATTTTCCGATGAGCGCCGGCCACATCACCGAACAGGAGCTGAATGGCTCCGCCGACTTTCCCTCGATCTGGCAGCAGCGTCCGCGTGACGGGATGCATCTGCACTGGGACGGCAACAACACTTCGGTGGACGAGCGCAATCTAAGTGCCGCGCTGGGTGCCGGAGTGAGTCCGGTGACCGTCGATATCGCGGCGATCAAGCGGATCCGAGACTGGATCTGGGTTGAGGAGGCACCGCCGTTTCCGGTGCCGGCGGCAATCGACCAGTCCAAGGTCGAGCACGGCCGCCAGCTGTTCGCGGACTATTGTGCCAGCTGCCACGGCATGAAGGACGCATCCGGGCACTACGACTACGATACCAGCCGCTTCCCGCGGCTGGGGCAGGTTGTGTCCCTGGCTCTGATCGGCACGGACCGCAACCGCTGGGCCTCCTATACGCAAAACTTCTCCGCCGCGCAGAATACGCTGTACGCCGGCTATCCATGGCGCTTCAGGCATTTCCGCAAGACCGCAGGCTATGCCAACCAGCCGCTCGACGGCATCTGGGCGCGATCTCCTTACCTGCACAACGGGTCGGTGCCGACATTGCGCGACCTGCTCGAACCGGCGGCGAATCGCCCGCAGAAATGGTATCGCGGCAACGATATCCTCGACACGGCCAGGGTCGGCTATCGCGCCGACGACTATGGCGAGGCCGTCGGAGACCTGTTTCTTTACGACACGTCCGTCCCCGGCAATTCCAATAGCGGCCATGAGGGCAGGATATATGGCACCGAGCTGTCCCCCGCCGACAAGGATGCCGTCGTGGAGTACATGAAAACGCTATGACGACCGCCCGGAAAGACTCCATCAGCGTGTGGATCGTGCGCCATACCATCCTGGTGTGGTTCGGCATCGTGCTGAACGCGCTGTTCATCGTGCCGCTGTTGTTCGTTCCGCGCTGGTTCCTGGACCTGTTCGACATTCCGCTCAAGGAGTTGATCTGGGCACGAGAATCCGCCGGCCTGCTGATGATCATCTCGGTGTTCTATGTCCCGGCCGCGGTCGATTTTGGCCGCTATCGTGCCAACGCCTATATCGCGGTGTTTCCGTCGCGCACGTTCGGCGCCACGTTCTTCTTCTTCGCGGTGTTGTTGTTCGGCCAGCCACTCGGCTTCCTGTCGATCTCGTTCGTCGACGCGTTGATCGGCTCGACCACGCTGTACTGTCTGATCCGCATCAAGCGACTTGAAGCGCAGGACCGGGGATCCAGCGTCATCCGATGATCAAGATCCTGACCCGATGCCTCGCCGGCCTGCTTGCATTCATCGTGGTGGCGATCCCGCTTGCCTGGTTCGTGCTGTTGCGCCCGGTTCCCCAGCCGGCCACCAACGATCCGGTGCAGATGTTCAACCACGGCTCGATCGGCAATGAGGCCGCGCAAGGTCTGCCGTATTGGATCTGGCGGGTGTTGCCGACGATGTTCCCCGAATATTTGCCGAGCAACCAGGACGGCTTCGCCTCGATCGGCGTTTACTGGATAGGCGGCGAGGAACTGCCGGTGGGGTTCTCGGTGAAGACACTCGGGGTGATCCCGCGGGTGGCGCCGAACTGCGCGTTCTGTCACCAGGGCACCTATCGCCTGCACGCCGACGATCCTGCGACCTTTGTCGCGGCGGGTGCCGGTACGCGGGTCAACGTGCAGGGCTTCATTCGGTTCCTGACCGCGGTCGGCCGCGACAAGGATCGCTTCACGACCGACAAGGTCATGGCCGCGATCACGGCGATATACGATATGCCGGTGTGGGAGCGTTTGCTGTACCGCTTTCTGCTGATTCCCGCCGTCAGGTCGTCCTTGGCGGACCAGTCTGATCGTTTCGCCTGGATGGAATTGCGGGCTGATTGCCCACGCCCTGACTGGGGGCCGGGACGGATCGATCCGTTCAACCCGGTCAAGTTCTACAATCTCCACCTGCCCGACGACTGCACGATCGGCAATTCCGATATCATGCCGCTGTGGGATCTGAACCGGCTGACCGACCCCACGCGGCAATATTCGCTGCACTGGGACGGCCTCAGCACCGATCTGCGGGAGACCGCGGTCGCCGGCGCGATCGGCGATGGCATGGACTATCGGGGCTTTACCAGCGTCCGGCCAAGGATCGATGCCATTATCGATTTCATCCGCCTGCAGCAGCCGCCACCGTCACCATTTTCGGCAACGCGAAAGGCGGATGACCCGTACCACGTCGACGCGACCGAGGTCGAGCAGGGCAAGGTGTTGTACCAAACTCAATGCGCCGAATGTCATGAGCCGGGCGGAGCACGATTCCGTACCGTGGTTTCAGTGACGGAACTCGGGACCGACCGCCACCGGATCGACATGTGGACCGAGGCGGCGAAGGACCGCTACACGGATTACAATGAGGGCGATTACGACTGGGGCTTCCACGCATTCCACAAGACCAACGGCTACCTGGCCAACGAACTGACAGGGTTGTGGCTGCGCGGCCCATACCTGCACAACGGATCGGTCCCGACGCTGCGCGATCTGCTGGCGTCACCAACTAACCGGCCGCAAAAATTCTACCGCGGCTATGACCTGGTCGATCCGATGGGCGGCGGGTTCGTCAGCGAGGCGGGCACGCCTGCCGAACGCTTCGGCAAGCTGTACGACACCACCAGCCCCGGCAACGGCAATGGCGGCCATCTCTACGGCACCGATTTGTCCGATCAGGACAAACAACGGCTGCTGGCCTTCCTGAAGACCTTGTGACCCGGCCTGGGCGACGGGATCAGCCATGACAACCATCGCGGCAGTTCTGAGACGAGTCCTCAAATGGGCGGTCATCGCGCTCGGGGTCCTGGGCGTGGTGCTGGTCCTGGGTGGGTTTTTGGCGTTTCGCGTCATCGTCGAACCCGACAGCGGGAAATTCGGGACCGTCCCGGACGAGGCAAAGATCGCCGGGCGAACCCGTGAGACACTTCCGGCCGTCGCCAGGCCATGCGACGAGGAGCCAGCCGATTGCAGCTATTTCGCCCATATGGACAAGGGATTGCTGGTCAAGCCGGCGAATGGCGCCGCGTATCCCAAGGAAATACTTGAAGTCGCCGCACTGACCAAACTCACGCCGGAGCAGGTGCGCGAGAGCGCAAGCCGCGGCCAGAATGCCTGGCTCATCTGGACCGGAGGCGATGACCGGTTCTGGGATTTCGCAGCACGCAATACCGGCGGCGCGTTCGACCTGTTGAAGACGGTGTCGTCGCATAAGGACATGGCGTACGGACGCCACAATCGGTGGTCATGGCTGGGGCTGGTCAACGAGCCGTGCTTCACCGAGGCCAAGGGTCCCGACAAAGATCGGTACGGGTTGTGGCTCGACCAGCGGGATGCGAGCTGTCCAGCGGACCCGTTTGCCGACCCTGACAAATATCCGGGCGTACAGGTTCATGCCCGCGGCAAGACCGTGCCGGCCGGGTCGTATTATGGCGAGCCCACCGGCGTGATGGGCCTTCGGCTGTTTCCCAATCCCGAGTTCGACGCAGCAGCGCAGGCGCGGTGGGACCCGGAGCGCTATTACAACGATCCGTCGTACTACAACGACGGCAAACTGGTTCGCCCATACCGGGTCGGCATGGCCTGCGCCTTCTGTCATGTCGGTCCCAGCCCGATCAACCCGCCGGACGACCCGGAAAATCCGAAATGGGAGAACCTGGCTTCGAACCCGGGTGCGCAATACTACTGGGTCAGCCGGATCTTCTTCTGGAATACGCGGCCCCGCGGCCCCGGCAATGCACCGGCGCCCAACGAAGGCAACTTCCTGTATCAGTTGTTCCACACCAATCCACCCGGGAGCCTGGATACTTCGCTGGTATCGACCGATTACATGAACAATCCGCGGACGATGAACGCTGTCTACAGCGTGCTTGCGCGTCTCGGCCCGAGCCTGGTCTCCGGCGAGGAGCAACTGGCAGGTGGCGAGCGGGACAACAAGCAGTTTCAGGACTTTCCGCTGACCGCGAACCTGCCGCAGTTCTGGGATTCAGTGAGCGCCAAGGTGCATACCATGCGGGTGCTCAAGGATGGCGCCGACTTTGTGGGTACATTGGGCGCGCTCAACCGCGTCTACCTGAATATCGGTTTGTTCAGCGAAGAATGGCTGCTGCATTTCCGCCCCTTCATCGGCGGCCAGAAGATCTCGCCGATCAAGATCAGCGATGCCGAAAAGCAGTCGGTCTATTGGCAGGCGACCGAAGATCGAACCGCGGACATGGCGATGTTCTTCCTGGTCACCGCGCGTCCCGATCGCCTGGCCGACGCACCCGGTGGCGCGGCGCTGCTGGATCCTTTCGATTCCGACAAGGTCAAACGGGGCCAGGTGGTGTTCGGCGAGAACTGCGCTGCGTGCCATTCGAGCAAGATCCCGCCGATCCCGGCGAATTCCGGCATCGACCAGGGCGTCTGCGCGGGCGGCGGCAATGGACCGAACTACCGGGCGTGCTGGGACCGTTATTGGGAGTGGACCAAGACGAAGGAATTCAAGGATGCGATGGTCAAATTGGTCACCGCGGGCGGCGCCGATGGCCACGACAGATTCCTCGACGGCAACTACCTGTCGTCCGAGCGCCGCGTCCCGGTCGATCTGACGCAGACCAATGCCTGCACGCCGCTCGCCACCAATGGTCTCGCCGGCGACATTTGGGACAATTTCACATCGTCGTCGTACAAGAGCCTGCCACCGGTGCATGAACTCACCGTCAACCATCCGGTTTCCGGCGGCGCGATGTCGCTGCGGCCGCCGGGCGACGGACGCGGCTATCTCCGACCGGCGTCGCTGATCAGTGTGTGGTCGACCGCTCCGTTCCTGTCGAACAACTCGCTCGGTCAAGAAGACGACAGCTACTACGCTTCGTCGCACGACGACCACGACAACGGCTATGAACGTTGCCCGGCCGACAGCGACGATGATCCTTACCTGCCGTGCGTCGCCAACCGGCTGAAGGTGTTCGACCGCTCGATCCGGCAGATGCTGAATCCTGAGACGCGGCGGATGGACCGGATCACACAGATCCCTGTGCCCGGCTACATCGTGCGCACCACGGCGCCGTCCTGCCTGATGATCCCGTCGGGCTTCATGCCGTCATGGGTGCGCTCGCTGTCCGGCCCGCTGCACTGGCTGGCGCCCTGGGCGATCGACAAGCAGGGCGGCATCGCCCTGGGGCCGTTTCCGAAGGACTTCCCGGTCAATGCCCTGACCAACACCGCGATACTCCCCGACAACGACGATCCCACGATGGCCGCTCATCTCTGGCGACTGCTGAAGGCCGGACCGACCATGCTCGACGCTTTCTCGCGCATGGGCGGCAAGTGTTCGCCCGCGGCGCTCGCCGACCCGGTGACCGAGGTCAACGCCGAGGCGGCGGTGCGCGATACCGGGCTGATCGACACTTTGGTTGGGCTGAGCAAGTGCCCTGACTACGTCGTCAATCGCGGCCATTATTTCGGATCGGATTTGTCCGCCACCGACAAGGACGCGCTCATCGCCTATCTCAAGCACTTCTGAGCCGCAGGGTGGGCAGCGAGGACGAGAGTTTCGATTATATCGTCGTCGGCGCCGGAGCCGGTGGCGGCGTGCTGGCGGCGCGATTGGCCGAGGCAGGGAAACAGGTGCTGGTGCTGGACGCCGGCGGCGACCCGGCGGCGAAGTCGCACGACGAAGCGCCTCCCGCACGGCCGTTATCGGCGGACTACCTGGTCCCGGCGTTCCATCCATTCGCATCGGAAAACCCCGGGCTCAGGTGGAATTTCTGGGTGCGCCACTATGCGGATACGGCGCAGCAGGAGAGGGATTGGCGCTATCGCCGGTGCTGGGACGGCGAAGCGGTCGATGGCGTGCTCTATCCGCGTGCGAGCGGGCTGGGCGGCTGCACCGGTCATAACGCGATGATCATCATGCGGCCCAACAACGCGGACTGGAACCACATCTGGCAGTTGACCGGCGACGCTTCGTGGCGCGCGTCCAACATGCAGCAATATTTTCGCCGCCTTGAGCGCTGCCGCTACCGGCTGTTCGTGCACCGATGGCTCGACCGGCTGTTCGGCTGGAACCCGACCGGGCACGGCTGGCGCGGCTGGCTCACCACCGAGCGCGCGCTGCCGCTGCGCGCCGTCCTTGACTGGCGTCTGCGCAGCACGATGCAGAGTGCGCTGCTCGCTGCCGCCGGTTTGCTGCCGGACGTGGTAAAGGACTGGGGTTGGCTCACCAGCAGCGCGAGCGATCCCAACGACGAGAGGTTCATCGATGCCGAAGCGGCAATGGTGTGCCTGCCGCCGATGGCCACCGCGAGCCACGCCCGCACCGGGCCGCGCGATTTCTTGCTGGACGTGCAGAAGAAATTTCCCGATAGGCTGACCATACGCCTCAATACTCTGGTCACCCGCATCAAGATCGATCCGGTTACCGGGACCGCATCCGGCGTCTTCTATCGGGAGGGAAAGCAGCTGTACCGGGCCTCGGCGCGGCCTCACGGCGAGCCAGGAGAGGAAAGCTTCGTCGGTGCCCGCCGCGAGGTGATTCTGGCAGGCGGCGCCTTCAACACGCCGCAACTGTTGATGTTGTCCGGGATTGGCGATCCACAACACCTGGCTGACCACTGCATCACCCCGGTGAAGCACCTGCCCGGGGTCGGTCGGAACCTGCAGGATCGCTACGAGATCGGCGTGGTCAGCCGGGTACGGCAGAAGTGGCGGGCCCTGCGCGGAACGACCTACACCACCAACGATCGCCAGTATCGCAAGTGGCGTAGGCTACGGATCGGCCCGTACACCAGCAACGGCGTGCTGTTCTCGGCGATGTTCCCGTCGCGGACCGATCGGGAGCGCCCGGACCTGTTCTGCTTTTTCTTGCTTGCTGATTTTCGCGGTTATTATCCGGGTTACTCTGAGCGTATCAAGCAGCTCGATTATCTTACCTGGGTCATCCTCAAGGCCTACACCCAGAACACGGCAGGAACGGTCCGACTGCGGTCCGATGACGCGTTGGATCGGCCCGACATCAGCTTCCATTATCTCCGCGAAGGCAATTCTCCTCCGTCCGACGATCTCGATGCGGTTGTTACCGGCATCAAGTTCGGGCGCACGGTGGTGGATGCGATCGGCGACATGATCGCTGAAGAGGAGGCGCCTGGTCGCCATCTGTTTACCGACGATCAGCTGAAGCAGCATGTCGAGGATAACGCCTGGGGTCACCATGCCTGCGGAACCTGTGCGATGAAGCCTGAGGCTCAGGGGGGAGTGGTCGACAGCCGGTTCCGTGTCCACGGTATACGCAATCTCCGTGTCGTCGATGCGTCGATCTTTCCCCGGATCCCCGGCTATTTCATCGTTGCCTCGATCTACATGATCGCCGAAAAGGCTGCCGATGCGCTGCTGGCTGACGACGCTTAGCTGCTGTGCAATAGCGCTCCTGTCGACAACCTGTCTGCCAGGATGCCCGGCGTACGCCGGTGAAGAACCGCATGCAGGTTCGGGCGCACAATATGCCGTCGCGACCGCCAATCCCGAGGCTACGGAAGCCGGTATGCGGATCCTGCAAATGGGTGGCTCCGCGGTGGATGCCGCTGTCGCGATCCAGATGGTATTGGGCGTCGTCGAGCCGCAGTCCTCCGGTCTCGGCGGTGGTGCGGTCACGCTTTATCGAGCCGCGCACGAACGGCGAATGACGGCATTCGACGGCTTGTCCAAGTCACCATCGGCCTATGATCCTGCGTCCAGTGCCGCCAATGGGTTCTCCCATAGCGGTGCCGCTGTCGGCGTACCTGGCAGCCTGCGCATGCTTGAATTGATGCATCGTCGCTACGGGCGACTGCCTTGGCACACGCTGTTCCAAAGATCGATTGAACTTGCCGAAGGCGGCATTTCGGTTTCGCCATACCTGGCGAGAAGCCTTGCTGCCGCGTCGCGAGCCGGCATGGAGGTGCCGATTTGGCTGACAAACGGCGCAGGCAAGGCGGCGACTGAAGGGGCCACGGTCCGAAATACCGAGTTGGCAGCGACCCTTCGCACTGTTGCCACGGATGGCGCCGGCGCATTGTATGTGAAGTTGGCGGATCGGATCGTCGCTGCCACACAACATGCTGCACCGGCCGGTCACATGACTGTCGATGATATCGCCGGCTACCAGGCGGTCGAACGCGAGCCACTGTGCATGCCGTTCCGACAGCATGTTGTTTGCTCATTTCCACCGCCATCGTATGGCGGTGTTGTGGTGCTCGAAATCCTTGGCATCCTCGAGCAGCGCCGGCAGCCGCTGGTTTCATTCCTTGACAGCCGCTTTGCCCATCAGTTCGTTGAAGCGGGGCGTTTGGCCGAAGCCGATCGGATGCAGGTGGTCGGCGATCCCGAGGCGGGCCCTGTTTCGGTACAGGAGCTGCTCAACCGGACGCACCTGCGAGCGCGGGCTGCTCTCATAACAAACAAGTCGGCGCTCGGGGACGATCAGATTGCCGGCGCGGTGGCCGCGCAGGGTTTGCGGCCGTCCTGCGCGCAGGTCGAGCACCCACCTGAACCATCGACGAGCCAGGTGGCGATTGTCGACGCCTGGGGCAATGCGCTGGCCATGACAACCACGATCAATGTCAATTTTGGCGCGTGGCTGACGGTCGGTGGGTTTTTTCTCAATGACGCAATGACCAATTTTTCTGTTTCGTCCGACGTCGGTGGTTGCGCGGCAAATGCTCCTGCCGGTGGCAAGCGGGCAGAGACCGCCATGGCGCCGGTGATTGCCATCGGCGCGGACGGATCTGTCGATCTGATCGGCGGATCGGCAGGTGCGGGAGAAATAGTTGACTACGTGGCCCAGGCGGTCATGGAGCTGCTGGCGGGCAACATCCCCGCGGAGGCGCTGGACGACGGTCATATATCGACAGCAAGATCGCCGTATCGCGAAACCGCGGGTGTCGTCGAGCTGGAACGCGGGCGGGCAGTTGCGCAGCTGGCGGGTTCCCTGGGAGGACTTGGCCACAAGATTCGGATCGTTCCGATGCAGAGCGGAACCGCCTTTATGGTTCGCAGGCAAGGCCACTGGGAAGGGGCGGCCGATCCTCGGCGCGACGGCACCTACGCGTCGCGCCAATGACTATGTTCACCGACGGACATGAAGCCAGGAGCATCCCGTGAGTAAATCACCAGCCGAGCAGGAGTTTCAACGCGGCTGGGAGGCCGCCCTGCTTGCGGTGCGGCGTTGGCATGAGGCGCAGGCGTCGAAGGCCCTGGTCCAGGCAGGCCGCAGCAGATTTCCAAAGAACCTGGAACGAGAGGCGGAGGTCCATCGGAGAGCCGCCGAACTGATCATCACGCTGAGCCCCGATGATGTCTGACCCATGGCCGAAGCTCACGTGATCGTTGGCGCGATGGGTTTCGCTGCGCTCTACCCATCCTACGAGCTGCGCAGGCTGGATCCGTAGGATGGGTAGAGCGCAGCGAAACCCATCACCCCGCCGCAATTAACCGCACGAGCCATCACATCACGAATGATACGGGCAGCGTCTATCACCCCTCCGCCGGGTCGCGAGGAGGGGAGTGACGTGCCGTCGATCCGCTCCGGTCAGGTTAACCGGCTGCGCGGATCAGACCGCCTCTTTCAGCTCCTTGGCGACGCGGAACGCGACCTTCTTGCTCGCCTTGATCTTGATCGCCTCGCCGGTGGCCGGGTTGCGGCCCATGCGGGCGGCCCGCTTCCTCACCTGAAGCATGCCCAGCCCGTTGAGCCGGATCTTGTCGCCCTTCTTCAGGTGCCGCGTCACCAGGCCCACCATGTCGCTCAGCATGGCATCGCACTGCTTCTTCGGCATGTCGTGGCTCTCGGAGAGCGACGCCGACAGGTGTTTGAGGGTCACGGTGGCCGGCGCGGCCATCTTGGCCGGCGCTGCCGCCTTCGGGGACTTTGCCGCGGACTTGGCTGTCGCGGGGGCCTTCTTTGCTGCCATGGGTGACCGACTCGCTGTTGCAGGTTCAGTTGCATTGTGACGGAATCACGGTTTGTCCCTCAGGACAAGCATTTCTTGCAGTCCCGCCGCGAAAGTCCGGGCCTTTCCATCGCCGCCGCCTGTGGCATGGTGGCCGCGCCATCCATTTTGACTGCGATCAGGCACGGACAGAAAGGCAGAACGATGTACGATGTTCACTATTGGCCGACGCCCAACGGCAAGAAGGTGACAATCCTGCTGGAGGAGTTGGGAGCACGGTACAAGGTCGTGCCATGTAATATCGGGCGCGGCGACCAGTTCACGCCAGAATTCCTCAAGATGAACCCGAACCACCGCATGCCGGTACTGGTGGATCACAACCCGGCCGGCGGGGGCGAGCCCATTGCGATCTTCGAATCCGGCGCGATCATGCTTTATGTTGCCGAAAAGGAGGGGAAATTCTTCCCCCAGGCGTTGCGGCCGAAATATCAGGTCCTGCAGTGGCTGATCTGGCAGATGGCCAACCAGGGGCCAAAGAGCGGCGAGTGCGGCCATTTCCGCCGGCTGGGCGATAGCAAGGGCGACCAGACCTACGCGGTGACCCGCTTCACCGACGAAGTGAACCGGCTGTTCGGCGTGCTGAACAACCGGCTGTACCAGAGCAGGTACCTGGCCGGCGACGAGTACACGATCGCCGACATGATCTCCTATCCGTGGACGGTGAACTGGCAGGCGCAGGGCCAGGACATCGAGGAGTTCAAGTACTTCAAGCGCTGGTTCGAGGAACTCGGCGCCCGGCCTGGCGTGCAGCGCGGCATGGCGGCAGGCGCCGAGCTGCCAGGCGATCCGTCGGCGGTGACGCCGGAGGAGCAGGCGCGACGCGCCAAGCTGCTGTACAACCAGCGTGCCCGGCCGGTGCCGGCGTAACCCCGATCGTCATCCCCGCGGCAAGCGGGGACCCAGGGCCTCCGCCCGACTGATCGGCCTGGGTCCCGGCTGTCGCCGGGATGACAACAGGAGACAACCTTGATGCCAGACATCGAATGCTTCTTCGACTGCTCGAGCCCCTGGACCTATTTCGCCTTCCACAATCTGCTGCTGATGCAGCAGGAGCTCGGGATCGATATCGCGTGGCGGCCGATCCTGGTCGGCGGCGTGTTCAACGCGGTCAACCCCAGCGTGCACAATTCGCGCGAGAAGCCAGTACCCGCGAAGACCGCCTACAACAAGAAGGACCAGCAGGACTGGGCGCGTCACCTCGGCATCCGCATGCACTACCGCCCGACCGTGTTCCCGGTGAACAGCGTGCGCGCGATGCGCGGCTGCATTCTGCTGGAGCCCGAGGCCAAGCTGGTGCCGTTCGCGCTGGCGACTTTCGAGGCCTACTGGGGCGACGACAAGGATATTTCGCAAATCCCGGTGCTGCGCGAGATCTGCGTCAAGGTCGGCGTCGATGCCGACAAGTTTCTCGAAGGGGTCGAGCAGCAGCCGATCAAGGACAAGCTCCGCGGCATCACCCAGGAGCTGATCGACCGCGGCGGCTTCGGTTCGCCCACCATGTTCGTCGGCGGCGACGACATGTATTTCGGCAATGACCGCATGCCGCTGATTCGCGAGGCGGTGCTGCGACGCCGGCGCGCATGAGCGTTGCGCCGGAGGCGCACGGGATGCGGGTGCTGGTCGCGGTCGAGGACCGCGGCGAAGCAGGCACCGTGGCGCGGGTGAAGGTGAACAACCCGGAGCAGCGCAACGCCCTTGGCAACGTCGGCAAGCGCGAGCTGGCCGAGGCGATGGAGGCGCTGTCGGACCGTGCCAGCCTGCGTGCCATCGTGCTGACCGGAGAAGGGGACCGGTCGTTCATCTCGGGTGCCAACATCGCCGAGATGGCGACGTTCGAGCGCGGCCATGCAACCGAAGGGCCCAGCCTGACCCATCGCGTCTGCGAGGCGATCCGTCGCGCGCCAGTGCCGGTGATCGCACGCGTGAACGGCTGGTGTCTCGGCGCCGGGTTGGAGATCGCCGCATCGTGCGACATGCGCATCGCGGTCGATACCGCGCGGTTCGGCATGCCGGAGGTGCTGTTCGGCATCCCGTCCGGCATGGAGGCCTGCCTGCTGCCGCAGCTGATCGGCTGGGGCAAGACGCGCGAGTTGGTGTTCACCGGCCGCCACATCGACGCGCGCGAGGCGGCGGAGTGTCGGCTGGTGGAACGCGTGGTCGCGGCTGATCGACTTGATGCAGCGGTGGAGGAATGGGTGACGGCGATCGTCGCGGCCGGCCCGGCGGCGATTCGTGCGCAGAAGGAACTGATCCGCGACTGGGAACGGATGTCGATCGCCGACGCGGTGCAGCAGGGCATACGCGCGGTGGCCGCGGCGCACGGAACCGACGAGACCAAGCGGTTGATGACCGCCTTCGTCGGACGCCGACGCTGAGCATCACGCTCGTGGGCGCAGGTTCACCGGATCGAACACGCAATCGGGAACAATCTTTGCCGGCCGTCCTGCCCCCAGTATCTCGATCGCAAACGCTGCCGGCCGCGCAATGGCGCTGGTCTCGACAAAGGCGAGTGCAAGGCTCCGACCGACCGTGTGTCCGAATCCGCCGGAGGTGACGGCACCGACAATCCGTTCGCCGGCAAACACCGGCTCCGTGCCGCGGCAATCGGTATCGCCGGCGGCCACATCGAGCGTCACCAGGCGGCGGCCGATTCCCGCATCGCGCTGCTTCAGCAATGCGTCGCGTCCGATGAAATCGCCCTTGTCCAAGGCGACGAATCGTTGGAGGCCTGCTTCGAGCGGCGTCGTCTCGGTGCTGATATCGGTGCCCCAGCTGCGATAGCCCTTCTCGAGGCGCAGCGAGTCCATGGCGCGGAAGCCGAAATCGCCGAGACCGAAGGCGGCGCCGGCGTTCATCAGCAGCTCGTACAGCCCGATCTGCGCTTCGATCGGATGGAACAGCTCCCAGCCGAGTTCGCCGACAAAATTCAGCCGCAGTGCGCGCACCCGCACCGATTCGACGAAGATTTCGCACGCCGTACGCCACGGAAAGGCGAGATCGCTGCGGGTAAGCGGCGCCAGCACGTCGCGGGCACGTGGCCCGGCGAGGACCAGAGTGCCCCAACGCGACGTTACGTTCTCGATCGCGACGCGCTCTCCCGCGCGCAGCCGGTCATGCAACAGGTCGAGATCGTGCAGCTCCGCCGCGCACGCACTGACGAGAAAGAACCGGTCGGGTGCGAGCCGCGTCACACTGAACTCGCTCGCGATGCCGCCACGGCTGGTGAGTGCGTGCGCTAGCGCGATCCCGCCGTCACGCCGCGGCAGCCGATTCGCAACGATACGATCGAGGAAGCCCGCTGCGTCCACGCCGGATACCTCGAATTTTGCCAGGCTCGAATGATCGAGCAGCCCGGCGGCCTGTCGCACGCGCCGTGTTTCCCGGCCGACCGGTTCGAACCAGTTGCTGCGGCGGAAACTCGAACGATCGGCGGGCTGCTCTGAGTCTTCAGCGAACCACTGCGGCCGCTCCCAACCGTTCCGCGTGCCGAACACGGCACCCTTGTCGCGGAGCAGCGCGTATAGCGGCCCGGTCCGTGCGCCGCGTCCGACCGGCCGTTCCTCATCAGGATAGGCGATGGCGTATTCGTTCTGGTAGATGTCGGTACAGCGAGCCACCGCATAGGGCAGCGTCGCGTAGGCGCCGTAGCGCCGCGGATCGACCTCGAACAGGTCGAGGCTGGGCGATCCCTCGACGATCCATTCCGCGAGCAACTTGCCGGCCCCACCCGCCTGCGTGATGCCGAAACTGAAGCCGCACGCCAGCCAGAAATTGCGACAGCCCGGAGCGGGTCCAAGCAACGGATTGCCGTCGGGCGTATAGGTGATCGGGCCGTTGACGACGCGCTTCAGGCCGGCGTCGTGCAACGCGGGCATGCGTAACATTGCTGCTTCAATGACGGGCGCCAGGCGGTCGAGATCGGACGGCAACAGATCGGCACCGAAATCGGCCGGGATGCCATCGGCACCGAATGTTTTGGCGCCACTACGCTCGTAGGGACCAAACAGCATCCCGTGCCGCTCCTGGCGCAGGTAGTACGAGGCGTCGACCTCGCGTACGATCGGTAATTCGCGCGACAGCCGCGCCACCTCCGCCATCGCGTCGAACACGAGATACTGATGCTCCATCGCCACGATCGGCAGGTCGAGGCCGGCCAGCGCTCCCACCTCGCGCGCCCAGGTTCCGGCGGCGTTGACCACGGTCTCGGCGCGCAGCGTGCCGCGATCGGTGATGACGTCCCATTCATCGGTCGCGCGGCGCAGGGCGGTGACACGCGTCTTGCGGATAATCCTGGCGCCACCGTCGCGTGCGCCTTTGGCAAGCGCCTGCGTCACGCTCGACGGATCCACGTGACCATCGTCCGGATTCCACGCGGCGCCGATCAGGCCGTTGGTGTCGAGCAGAGGATGCAGTGCGGCGATCTCGCGCGGGCCGACGATGTCGAACGGCAGCCCAATGATCCGCGCCTTGGCGCAATGGAAGCGGTATTCGTCCATGCGATCTGCGACCGATGCGAGGCGGAGGCTGCCGGTACGGTGGAAGCCGGTGTTCTGACCGGTCTCGGCCTCGAGGCGCTGGTAGAGCGCGACGCTTTCCTGATGGATGCGGCTGAGGTTGAGGCTGGTGTTATAGTGCGGCGTATTGCCCGCCGCGTGCCAGGTCGATCCCGCGGTGAGCTCGTCGCGCTCGATCAGGACGCAGTCGGTCCAGCCCAGCTTCACCAGGTGATAAAGCACGCTGCAACCGACGATGCCGCCGCCGATGACCACGACCCGCGCATGTGTTGGCAGGTCCGCCATCGGTGGCTATCGGCCCGACGTCTGGAACTGCCAGGCGTCATTCCCGCGCAAGCGGGAACCCAAGGCGAGGTCCGCGCGGTAGCCCTGGGTCCC
The DNA here is from genome assembly GCA_963819855.1 of uncultured Alphaproteobacteria bacterium. Classification (GTDB taxonomy): domain Bacteria; phylum Pseudomonadota; class Alphaproteobacteria; order Acetobacterales; family Acetobacteraceae; genus JAMXLO01. The sequence goes on along the minus strand of CAWFYC010000020.1, from coordinate 49,099 downwards.
CGCTTGCGCGGGGATGACAACGGGGGGCGGCTTCTTGTTAGAAGCGCAGCGACGAAGCCAACAGGGCAATTGCTCCTCGCAATGACAACGAGAGGTGCTCAGCGAACTTCAGATCGATGCTAGCGCCGAACAACGAGCGCGTCGACAGCGACGCAGCCGGCCGGCCCCACAATGACTGGATTGACGTCGATCTCCGCGATGCTGTCACGATGCTCGGCGGCGATAACCGAGACCCGCGCGATACACTCGGCGAGCGCGTCGTTATCCGCAGGCCGCGCACCGCGCCAACCGCTGAGCAGGCGGTGGATCTTGAGACCCGCGACAAGACGATGCGCCGCCGTTACATCGATGGGCGCCAGCGCTACGGCGCGGTCGGCGAGCAATTCGATCAGAACGCCACCGGCGGCGACCATCACGTAAGGCCCGAACTGTGGATCGTTGATTGCACCGATGGCGATCTCGATTCCTTGCGCCGCCATGCGCTCGACTAGTACCGCAGGGCCGAGACGGCGCGCAATGCTGTCATAGGCGGCAGCGACGGAAGCCTCATCGCGAAGCGCGAGATGCACGCCGCCCGCCTCCGTCTTGTGCGCTATGCCTTGGGCGGCGGTCTTGAGCGCGACAGGGTAACCCAGCGTCTCGGCTGCCTCGATCGCGGCATCACGTGCAAAGACGTGACGCCGCAGGACTGTTGTAATACCGTAATCTGCAAGCAGATCGAGCGCGGTGTGCTCGCCAAACGCTGCATCCTCGTTGAGCCGCTTGCGCCAGCACGCATGGGTTGCCTCGGCGATTGCAGGCAATGCGCCCGGCGGCGGCCGTGCGCGAAAGTCGCGGTACTCGAACGCGTGGCGCACGGCCAGCAACGCCTCGCGCGTGCCGTCCAGCACCGGGATGCCTGCTTGGGTCAACTCGAGTGCGATCCGTTCGTGATGGACCAGCGAGTAGTTGGTCGCGATCGCGATCGGCTTGGCACTTTGCTCGGCCGCGCGGCGCATCGCGGCGGCGTAACCGGTGGCGAGGTAATAGTCATCGCGGATATCGGCGAACAGCACGCCCAGCGCGCTCGCCGGATCATCGAGCAGCGCCGTCATGCAGGCGGCGAACTGGTTCTTGTAGTCGGCGCCGGTGCCCCACGCGTCGAGCGGGTTGACCGGATCGAGGCCGGGATCGAGCTGCTGAGCCAGCCGCGTTTGTGTCGGCGTGCCGATCTCGGCATACGGCACGCCGATCTCGCTCGCGAGATCGACCGTCATCTCACGCTCGCCGCCGGAATCATGCACCGCTGCGAGCCCGCCCTTCGCCGGTCGCTTCGGATGCGTGAGCAAGAGCAGCGTCGCCGCCAGTTCATCCAGTGTCGCGACGCGAAGCACGCCGTAGCGGCGGAACAGCGCCTCGTGCGCCGCGTCGCTGCCGGCGAGCGCGCCGGTGTGGCTCACAGCCATCGCGGCGGCCGCCTCGGTCCGTCCGACCTTGAGGACGACGACCGGGATATCGCGCTCCACGGCCGTTGCAAGGCCGGCGACAAAGCCAGCGGGATCGCGGATGCTTTCGAGAAACAGCGCGACCGCGCGGGTGGTGTCCTGCTGCAACGCCCAGTCGAGATAATCGGCCGCCGTCGTCACCCATTCGCCGCCCGAGGAGACCACGAGGTTGAACCTGAGCCGCCGGTCGTTATGAGCGAGCGCGCCAAACACGGAACCGGATTGCGCGATCAACGTGATGCCGCCCAGCTGCATGTCGAGGCCGGAAGGAAAGCCGGCGACACGCAGCCTTGCGGGCAGATTGTAGAAGCCCATGCAGTTGCCGCCGCACAGCGCCAGGCCGGCGGCGCGGACCTTGGCGGCGATGCGTTGGGCCAGTGGCGGATCGCTGTCCGGCACCAGGACGCCGCTGGCGAAGATGGTGGCGGCCTTGGCACCGTGGCGGATCGCTTCGTCCAGTGCCGTTTCGAGCCGGTGATTGGCGACACTGAGCACGACGTGATCGACGGTCTCGGGCAGTACCTCCAGCGAGGGATGGCAACGCAGCCCCTCGATCGCATCGTAGTGCGGGTTGATCGGATAGAGTCGTCCGTCGTAGCCGGTGAGCTGCGCCATCCGCACCATGTCGTTGCCGGGCGTGTCCGGCCTTGCCGACGCACCGACCAGCGCGATCGAGCGTGGCGCGAGCAGCGGATCGAGAAGGTGCGGCTGGCTCATGCCGCTCTCCGGCGCTTCAGGTCCTTGAGAATCTCGCGCGCGGCGTTGTGGCCCGGAATGCCGGACACACCGCCGCCGGGATGACAGGACGAGCCGCATTGATACAGCCCGACGACCGGCGTTCGGTAATCGGCGTAGTGCGGTACCGGGCGCTGGAAGAACAACTGGTCGGGCGACAGTTCGCCGTGGAAGATATGGCCCTGCGGCAGATCGAGAATCTCTTCCAGGTCAGGCGGCAGCAGCACCTGCATATCGATGATGCCGCTCGAGAAGCCTGGCGCCATGTCGTCGATGACGCCGAGTACGTTGCGAGTGAAATTATCGCGCTCATTTTCCCAGAGCCCATTCTTGAGCTGGTAGGGCGCGTGCCCGCCGAACAGATTGATGACATGCTTGCCGGCCGGAGCGAGCGTGTCGTCGACGATGGTCGGAACCACCGGGGTCACAAACGGCTTTGCTGAATACCAGCCGTATTTCGCATCGTCATAGGCGCGCTCGAGATAGTCGATGTCGGGCGCGATATGGACATAGGTGGGATAGTCGAACCCGGCCTTCGCCTTGTCGAAGGCACGGTACTGCGGCGGCCGTTCGGCGGCGATGTTCAGCTTGAACGCGGTCGAGAAGGTGCGGAACCGTGCGATGTCGGCGAGCAGCTCCGCCGGCAGATGGCGCTTGTCCACCAGTCGCTCGAACAGCGTCTTGCAGTTCGCGTTCGACACCACGGTCTTCGCCGCGAACTCGCGACCGTCGACGGTGCGCACGCCGGTCGCACGACCGTTGGTGACGATGACCTCCGCCACCGTGGCGTCGGTCAGGATCTCAAGGCCGAAGCGCTGTCCGGACGCGGCGATCGCCTGGGTGATGCCGCCCATGCCGCCCTTGACGAAACCCCAGCCGCCGGCACCGGCATGCTCGCCCATGATGTGATGCATGATGACATAGGCGGAACCAGGCGATTTCGGCCCGGCGAAGGTTCCGATCGAGGCGTAATACGCGAGCACCGCCTTGATGATGTCGCTGTCGAACCAGGCGGACAGAAAATCGTAGGCGCTCTGCGTCATCAGATCGACGATGCGGTAGAACTTGCCGCCGATGCGCCGATGCCGCCAGAGCAGCGCCGCCGTGTCCTTGAAGCCGCGCCAGTCGCGCCGCGTCGGATCGATCGGTGTTTCCAGCAGGAGCGCGCGGATGATGTTCGTCGCTTCCGCAAGATAGGCAGTGAACTCGGGATAGATCTCGGCGTCGTGGCGCGAGAACCGCGCGAACTCGGACTGCGTCTTGTTCGCATCGTCGCTGTAGATCAGGTAGTCCGCGCCGTAGAGCGGACAGAACAGGTCGTTCGCCGGCAGCACCTGGAGGCCGAACCTGTGCAGCTCCAACTCGGCGATGACACGGGGATGCAGCAGGCTCATCACGTAGGAAAACCGTGATGCACGAAAGCCGGGCGCGAATTCCTCCGTCACCGCGGCACCGCCGAAGATGGGACGACGCTCCAGCACCAGCACCTTGAGGCCCGCCTTGGCGAGGTAAGTTCCGCAGACGAGGCCGTTATGTCCGCCGCCGATGATCAGCGCGTCGTAGCGCGTGGTCACGCGATGCCTCCCGCGAACCGCGCGTCGCGCCAGGCTAGCGCCGCCTTCAGGCCCTGCTCGGTGCGGATGCGGTTGAACTCGTCACGTTCCGGCCCACCCGAGGCTTCGATCAGGATGTCGGTTTCGACCGCCTGCAACAGCGCCTGGCGCATGCCCATCATTTCGTAGCTACGGTTGATGGCACGCTTCGTCATCTGCACCGAGGCGGGTGCCGCGGCGGTGATGTCACGCGCGATCACCATCGCCTCGTCGAGCGCCTGCCCTTCCGGGACCAGCCGGTGATGATGCCGAGAGCGAGCGCGCGTTCTGCGGTGATGCGGTCGTTGCCGGTCAGCAACAGCTCCTTCGCCTGCTTGGGTCCGGTCATCCACGGCAGCAGCAGGGCGACGATGCCGGACCCGAACCGGACTTCGGGTTCGCCGAAACGAGTGCCCTCCGCTGCCACGGTGATGTCGCAGGCAAGCGCCAGTTCGAAGGCGCCGGCGAGGCAGTAGCCATGCACCGCGGCGATCGTCGGCTTCGGACAATCCCAGAACTGCACGATGAAGGCGAAATCGGTCTCGATCACGTGCCGCCATCCCGACGGGTCGAGCGGGCCGGCTGCGGCGGACGCCTTCAGATCGAAGCCGGCCGAGAAGGCGCGGCCATTGCCGTGGACGACGATGGCGAGCACGGCGGTATCGACGGCGAACGCGGCAAGGGCGCGGCCGGTCTCCTCGACCAGCACCGGATCGAAGGCATTGAGCACACGCGGCCGGTTAAACGCGATCACGCCGATCCGGTCCTCCGTCCGTGTTTCAATTGTCGTGTAGGTCATGTTGCCATCGCGCGAGCCGCTGTTTCTTCTGCCCATCCTCGTATCGGGTGATCGGCTGCGGTGCAAATCGTCGGAAGCCGGCGTTGTATTGGCGCCGCGCGAGCAATAGGCTCCGGTGACCCCACGGATGCTTCACTTGCCGGCCTCAGCCGTTACCAGGGAGAATGCGCATGAAGACCACTCGACGTAGCGTGCTGAAGACCGGTCTCGCGGCCGGCGCGGTTGCCGCCACTGTGCCGAGGCGGTCGAATGCCCAGTCGGCACCGCCGGCCAACAAGACGTTGCGGGCGGTGATGCAGGGCGATCTGCGCGTGTTCGATCCGATCTGGACCACCGCGAACATCACCGGCTACCACGGTGCGATGATCTACGACTATCTGTTTTCGGTCGACTCCGAGTTTGTGCCGCAGCCGCAGATGGTCGGCAAATGGAGCCTGAGCGACGACAAGAAGCTGTACACGTTCGAGCTGCGCGACGGTCTCGGTTGGCATGACGGTACGGCGGTGACCGCCGCCGACTGCGTCGCCTCGATACGCCGCTGGGCGGCGGTGGACGCCGGCGGCCAGGCGATGATGGAGCGCGTGAAGGACATTTCCAAAAAGGACGACAAGACCTTCATCATCGCGCTCAAGGAGCGGTTCGGCCCGCTGCTGGACCAGATCGCCAAGCCGATCACGCGCGACTGCTTCATGATGCGCGAGAAGGACGCCAGCAAACCGCCGACCGAGCAGGTAAGCGCCAATATCGGTTCCGGCCCGTTCATCTGGAACGCAGCCGAGGCCAAGCCCGGCGCGCAGTACGTGTATGACAAGAATCCGAAATATGTGTCACGCACCGAACCGTCCTCGAACCTTGCCGGCGCCAAGATCGTCAAGCTCGAGCGCGTGATCTGGGAGAATATCAGCGATCAGCAGACCGCGATGGCGGCGCTGCAATCGGGTGAAATCGATTTTTATGAGACCCCGCCGACGGATCTGCTGGGTCAGCTTGAAAGCGACCCCAACATCAAGGTCGATGTGTTCGACAAGGGTGGCGACATCGTCATCCTGCGGATGAACTTCCTGCACAAGCCGTTCAGCGAGGTGAAGGCGCGCCAGGCACTGCTGTATCTGGTCAACCAGCAGGACTTCATGAAGGCGACGTTCGGCGATCCGAAGTACTACGGCACTCTGAACTCGATCTTCGGCAGCAACACGCCATACGTGAATGACGAAAATACCGACTGGTTCCGCCACGGCGTCGATCTCGACAAGGCGCGGCAGTTGTTCAAGGAGTCCGGCTACAACGGTGAGCCTGTCGTCGTACTGCAAGCCACCAACTTCGCCTACATGAGCAACTCCGAGCAGTTGATCGCCGCGCAGTTGCGCAAGATCGGGGTCAATGCCCAATTGGCGCCGAGTGACTGGGGTGGCGTGGTGACGCGGCGCGCGGTGCAGGCTGCGGACGATCAGGGCGGCTGGGACATCTTCGTGACCGGGGACAGCGACTATTCGCACAGCGATCCGATCGGTCTCGCCACCTTCCAGGCGAACGGCCTGAAGGGATGGTATGGCTGGCCGAAGAGCGATGAATTCGAGGCGCTGCGCGCGAAGTGGGCCGATGCCGATACGCTCGACGACCGCAAGGCGCTGGCGCGCCAGATGCAGCACGTGTTCTGGGACTTCGTGCCGACGCTGCTGCTGGGGCGGTTCACCCAGCCGGTCGCCTATCGGGCGAATGTCAAGGGGTTCATCGGCATGCCCGAGATCATCCCGTTCTGGAACGTCGAGAAGACCTGACGCCACCGCATGGGAGCCTACATCGTACGCCGGATCCTTTCGACGATTGTGGTGATGCTGATCGTCGGCGTGTGCGTGTTCCTATTGCTGCATATCGCACCAGGGGATCCGGCTGCGATCATCGCCGGGGACAATACCAGCCCCGCCAATATCGACGCGATCCGCCGCCGGCTGGGGTTGGACGATCCGATGATCGTGCAGTTCGGCCGTTGGAGCTGGCATCTGCTGCATGGCGATCTCGGCATTTCCATCTTCTCGGATGTGCCGGTGATGGCACTGATCGTGCAGCGGCTGCAGCCGACGGTTGCGCTGACCACCATCACCATCGTGTTCTCGGTGCTGACCGCGGTCACCGCCGGCGTGATCGCGGGATGGCGCGCCGGCGGCATCATCGATCGCGCCTTGATGGGGTTCGCGGCACTTGGTTTCTCGGTGCCGGTGTTCGTACTCGGCTACATACTGATCTACTTCTTTGCGATGCGGCTGCGCTGGCTGCCGGTGCAGGGATACATCCCGATCGAGCGCGGCCTGTGGCCGTGGCTCAGCCATCTCATAATGCCGGCGTTCGCGCTCGGGCTGGCCTACGTGGCGCTGATCGCCCGCATCACCCGGACCAGCATGCTGGAGGTGCTGTCCGAGGACTATATCCGCACCGCCAAGGCGAAGGGCGCCTCCAACACCTCGACGCTGCTGCACCACGCGCTGAAGAACGCCGGCGTGCCGATCATCACGGTGATCGGCATCGGTGTTGCGCTGCTGATCAGCGGGGTCGTCATCACCGAGACCGTGTTCAACATTCCCGGTGTCGGCCGGCTTACCGTCGATGCCATCGCCAACCGCGACTACCCGATCATCCAGGGCGTCATGATCGTGTTCTCCGGCGTCTATGTGCTGATCAACCTCGGGGTCGATCTGATCTACACGATCATCGACCCGCGCATCCGATATTAGCATAGTACCGCAATGACGGGGTCCACCGCTGTTGCCGCCACTGCTGTATTGGCGATCCGGCGCCGTGGATTCGCGCGCTTCATCCGGCGCAATCCGACGATATGCCTCGGCCTCACGGTGATCGCCGTGATGCTGGCAGCCGCGCTCGCCGCACCGCTGTTCGCCGGCGACCCGCTCACCATGAATCCACAGAACCGCCTGCAAGGCCCGTCGGCGGAGTTCTGGTTCGGCACCGACAGCCTCGGGCGCGATGTATTTGCCCGCACCGTGTTCGGTGCGCGCATTTCGCTTCTGGTTGGCTTCGTGGTGGCCGTCGGCGCGGTAGCGGGCGGCCTGGTGATCGGTCTCGTGGCCGGCTACCTGCGTCGCATCGACGGCGCGGTGATGCGCGTGATGGACGGGCTGATGTCGATCCCGTCGATTCTGCTGGCGATCGCCTTCGTCTCACTCACCCATGCCGGCATCGGGATTGTCATCGTCGCGATCATGATCCCGGAGGTGCCCCGTGCGGTGCGGCTGGTGCGCGCCGTCGTGCTCAGCGCGCGCGAGCAACCATTCGTCGAGGCCGCGCGGCGCCGGCGGCGCGCGTACCTGGAAGATCCTGTGGCGCCACATCCTGCCCAGCACGATCGCGCCATTGATCGTGCAGGCGACCTATGTTTGTGCCTCCGCGATCCTGACCGAGGCGGGGCTGAGCTTTCTTGGCGCCGGCATTCCGCCGGAAATTCCCACCTGGGGCAACATGATAGCGTTCTCGCGCCTGTATATCGCGGTCACGCCGTGGACGATCTTCTGTCCCGGCATCTGCCTCGCCCTCGTCGTGCTGGCGGTCAATCTGCTCGGCGACGGGTTGCGCGATCTGCTGGACCCGCGGCTCGCGCGGAGAATGTGAGCTTGGCCAATTCCGCCCTGCTCGAGGTCGTGGATCTACAGACGAATTTCCTTTCCGAGGACGGGATCACCCGCGCCGTCGATGGCGTCAGTTTCACTGTGGCGCCCGGCGAGACGCTTGGCATCGTCGGTGAATCCGGCTGCGGCAAGAGCGTCACGGCGCTGTCGATCATGCAGTTGTTGCCGCGCAAGAGCGGGCGCGTGGTGGGCGGGACGATCCGGTTCGAGGGCCGCGACCTGCTTGGCCTCGCCGAGGCCGAGATGCGGCAGATCCGCGGCAACCAGATCGCCATGATCTTTCAGGAGCCGATGACGAGCCTCAATCCGCTGCACACGATTGGCGAGCAGATCGCCGAGGCGGTGCGTATCCACGAGGCTCTGCCGACCGACGCCGCATTGGCACGCGCCACGGAAATGCTGCGGCTGGTGCAGATTCCCGATGCCGGAACGTCGCCTTGCCGACTATCCGCACCAGTTCTCCGGCGGCATGCGCCAGCGCGTGATGATTGCCATGGCGCTGGCATGTTCGCCGAAGCTGCTGATCGCCGACGAACCCACGACCGCGCTCGACGTGACGATCCAGGCGCAGATCCTCCGGCTGATGCTGGAACTGAAATCGCGCATCGGCGCTGCCATCATCCTGATCACGCACGACCTCGGCGTGGTGGCGGAGACCTGCCAGCGCGTCATCGTCATGTACGCGGGCCGCGACGGTGGAGGAGGCCCGCGTATTGGACCTGTTCGATCGCCCGGCGCATCCCTACACACGCGGGCTGCTCGGCGCGACGCCGGCACGCGCCACGACACGGCGCCGGCGCCTCGCCGAAATCGCCGGCATCGTGCCGTCGCTGCGTGAACCGATACGGGGCTGCAGCTTCGCGCCGCGCTGCGCGCTGGCGATCGATCGCTGCCGTGTGGAGGCGCCGCCGATGCAGCCACTCGGCCCCGGGCACCAGGCCGCATGTTGGCGCGCCGGCGAGACGGTGCAATGAGCGACATGCCTCCGGTCCTGACGGTGGAGAAGCTGGTGAAGCGCTTTCCTATCGAGCGCGGCTTTCTCCGGCGTACCGTGGCAGAAGTGCGCGCGGTCGATGACGTCTCGTTCAGCGTCGGATCCGGCGAGACGCTGTGCATCGTCGGTGAATCCGGCTGCGGCAAGACCACGGTGGCCAAGCTGATCCTGCGCCTGATCGAGCCCACCGAGGGTCGCATCGTAATCGAGGGCCACGATATCACTGGCCTCGGCGCGAACGCGGTGCGGCCATATCGCCGCCGCGCGCAGATGGTGTTCCAGGACCCTTATTCCTCGCTGAACCCGCGGCTTACGGCCGAGCAGATCGTCACTGAGCCGATCGAGAACTACCAGAGGCTCGGCGCAGGCGAGCGGCACGAACGTGCGGCCGCGCTGCTGGCGCGCGTCGGCCTCAGAAGCGATGAACTGGGGAAGTATCCATTTGAATTCTCCGGTGGCCAGCGCCAGCGGCTCGGCGTCGCACGGGCGCTCGCCTTGCGGCCGGCCCTGATCATCGCCGACGAGCCGGTGTCGGCGCTCGATGTCTCGGTGCAGGCGCAGGTGCTGAACCTGCTGATCGATCTCCAGGAGGAATTCGGACTGGCCTATGTGTTCATCTCGCATGATCTCGGGGTGGTGCGCCATATCGGCCATCGCATCGCGGTGATGTATCTCGGGCGCATCGTCGAACTGGCCGACAGCGAGGCGTTGTTCGCGAATCCCGTGCATCCGTACACCGAAGCACTGATCGCAGCGGCGCCGGTTGCCGATCCGCGCGCGCGGCGGCCGGACGCGATCCTCGAAGGCGAGGTGCCGAGCCCGATCAATCCGCCGAACGGTTGCCCATTCCATCCCCGTTGCGGCTATGCGGTGGCGCGTTGCAAGACCGACGTGCCAGCGCTTACCGGCATGCCGGATGGCAGGCTGGTCGGTTGCCATGTGCGCGCGCCAGGCTGATCGCGCGAGCATGGCGATTGTTGATTCCCAAAAGGAATCACGTCACTGTCACAGGCATAGTCTTGGGACTTTGTGCAGGACCGAAGCATGCTGAAGGTTCTCTCGCCGGCCCAGATCGAGGCGTTCGATCGCGATGGTTTTGTCGCGCCTGTCCGGGCGATCCCGGAGCGCCGCGCGATCGACTACCGCCGGCAGCTCGAAGCCTTCGAGGCGCGTTACCCCGATGATCGGCTCAAGCTCGATCAGAAGGCGCATATGATCTGTCCCTGGGTCGACGAGATGATTCGTGAGCCCGGGATTCTCGACGCCACGGAAGATCTCATCGGTCCTGATATTCTGTGCTGGGGAACCTCGCTGCGCGCAAAGCAGCCGGACGGCAGGACGTTCGCCGGCTGGCACCAGGACACCGCCTATGCCGATGTGAAGCCGATCGTGGTGATTGTCGCATTGGCGCTGTCGCCGGCGCGCTCCGGGAACGGCTGCATCCGTGCGATCCCCGGCTCGCACCGCGGACCGCTGCTGCCGCACAAGGAAGCGTTCGCGACCGACAGTCTGCTGTCGCGCGAGCAGTACATCGATGCGGCATTCGACGAGACGCCGGCGGTGGATTTCGAGCTCGATCCTGGCGAGATCGCCTTGTTCAACAACGCCATCATCCATTCGTCGAAGCCCAATTTCGGCAGCGACCGCCGCATCCTGTTCCTGCTCGAAATGGTGCCGACGCGCGCCTACCAGCATGCGCCGCGCGAGTCTGCGGTTCTGGTGCGCGGCCAGGACGGCTATGGCAACTTCGATCCCGATCCGCAGCCGCAGACTGAGATGGGAGACGCGGAACTGGCGGCCTGGCAGCGCGCCGTCGCGATCCAGGCCAGCGTGTTGTTCCGAGGTGCCGAACGACCGCCGCGGGCGCTGCATGGAATGACCAGCGGGAGAACACCCGGCGGTGGCTGAAGCCTTCTTCCCTACGGAGACAAATATGCCTGACACGTTGCCGATCGTGCGCCACGCCAGCTATCGCACCATGGCGGAGGGTACCAAGGAGGACTACGAAATCGTCTTCGAGCATTTCAAGGCGTACGAGCGCGAATTGGCGGGCAGAGTCCTGAAGACACTGGCGGATCTCGAGCATAGCTACCCCGGCGAACTGGTCGATCGTCTGGTGCACTCGCTGCAGACCGCGACCCGCGCGCATCGCGACGGCCACGACGAGGAGTATGTGGTTGCGGCGCTGCTGCACGATCTGGGAGACCTGCTGGGGACGATGAACCACTCGGAATATGCGGCCTCGATCCTGAAGCCGTACGTGCGGCCGAACACCTATTGGATGATCCGGCACCACGGGCTGTTTCAGGGCTACTTCTACTTTCATCATTTCGGGCAGGACCGGAACGCGCGCGACAAATATCGCGGCCATCCGGCGTTTCAGATGTGCGTGGATTTTTGCGACAAATACGACCAGACGGCGTTCGATCCGGATTACGACACCATGCCGCTGATTGCGTTCGAGCCTATGGTCCACCGGCTGTTCGCCCGCGAACCGTGGGGTGCGCATGCCAAGGAAGATGGCGGCTATCGCGACCAGTTTTAAACGAAGCTGGGCGCCGACCATCCCCAGCGTCATTCGGGCAAGCACCCAGCGCGAGTCCTCGGTCCCCGCTTTCGCGGGGATGACAACGGGGGCAGTCGTGCCGAAGCCGCTCTGAACGCACAATAAGGTATTATCCGAATGTGGCGACGCGCCCGGCGGTCTCGGGGTCCAGGAAGCCGCGCACGGTGGCATCGGTCTCGGCCGCCATGGCTGCTTCCAATCCACCACCGGCACGGTGTGCAAGGATCCGGCGAAGGTCGCGCACCGGCCCGCGCGGCAGTGTGGCGATGCGGCGGGCGAGAGCAATGGCCTCCGGCATCACCGCTTGGTCGGGCACCACCTCCGACAGCAACCCCCAGGCGAGCGCCTGCGCGGCGTCGAAGCGCTCGCCCAGCATGACCAGCGAACGTGCGCGCTGGAGCCCGACGATGCGCGGCAGCAGTTCGGTGACGCCACCGGTGACGAACACGCCCAAGCCGATCTCCGGGAAGAAAAAGCGTGTGCCTTCGGCGGCGATAGCGAAGTCGCAGTTGATCACCCATTCGAGCCCGCCGCCGACCGCCCAGCCGCGGATCGCGCCGATCACCGGCGTGTCACCCAGCACCATCGCTCGAGTGACGTCCTGAATGCGTTCGATATAGGCGCGGGTTGCAACCTCGCCGCCTGACTGCGATCCGAACTCCTTCAGGTCGTCGCCGGCGCAGAATGCACGCCCCGCGCCGGTGAGCACGATCGCGCCGATGGCGGGATCGCGATCCGCGTGCTGTAGCGCTGCAATCAGATCTTCCAGCAGTTCCGGCACGATCGCGTTCAGCCGGTGTGGCCGGTTGAGCGTTATGACGCGTACACCGTCGCCGGCGTCATCGGTCAACACCGTTGCGGTCATGGTTATCCTTTCTGATCACGCGGCGGGTCTTGCCCTCGGTGCGCGGTAGAGCGCCGAACGGCAGCAGCGTCACGCGTGCCGTCACCCCCAGCTCCCGCTTGATCGTGGCGGCGAGCACGTCGGCCGATTGTTCTGGAACGCGTGCAGTCATCGTTGCGGCCAGCTCTGTCTCCACCGGTAGCGCGTCGTATGGTCCGGCGCCGTCGAGCACGATGCGGTACTCGCCGGACAATGCGTCGTTGCGATTCAGCACCGCGGCGATCTGGGCGGGGAAGACGTTGATCCCGCGCACCACGACCATATCGTCGCTGCGGCCGAAGACACGAAAGCGTGGCGCGGTCCGCCCGCAACGCGCGCGACCGGTTCCGGTCAGCACGATGATGTCGCCGGTGCGGAAGCGCACCAGCGGCTGGCATTCGCGGCTGACATGGGTCAGCACCAGTTCGCCGCGCTCACCTTCGCGCCAGGGCAGCACCGCGCCGGTGTCGGGTGCGATCAGCTCCGGATGCAGCACGTCGAGCGCCATGAAATGCAGATCGTTGTCGGTTTCGGTCTGTCCGGCAAAGTTGCAGAACACATCGGACACACCATAATTCGCATTGCGCACCTGCATGCCCCAGGTGTGCTCCATCCGGCGGCGAAAGTCCGGGTCGTCGACACCTGCCTCGCCGCCGAACAAACCAAGTCGAATACCCAAATCGCGCGGGCGAAGGTCCGGAAAGTGCTCCGCGAGCACGCGTTCCAGCACCGCGGGATAGGAGGGTGTGCAGGAGATCGCGGTGATGCCGAGTTCGCGGATGGTGCGGACCAGGAGCTGCGTTTCGCCGACGCCGAACGGCACGACAGTCGCGCCGGTCGTCTCTAACGTGGTGTGGTCGGTATAGCCGCCCATCCACAGCCGGTAGTTCAGGCAATGCACGACGCGATGGCCAGGGCCGAGGCCCGACGCCGACTGGGCCCGCGCACCGACCACCGCGGTCTCATGCGCATCTGTCGCCGACAAGGCGAGGTTCATCGCCGTGCCCGTGGTGCCCGAGGTCCGATGAACCCGCACCACGCGATGTGCCGGCGCAGCGAGGTAATCGCCGAACGGCGGATGGGCGTGCTGGCTTTCCCGCAGCATCTCCTTGTCGATCAGCGGCAGGTCGGCCAGGGCGCCCAACTCCCGCGGCGGCGTCGCACCGGCCCAGGCCCGGTTATGCAGCGCGGAATTGGCGACGACGTGATCGAGCTGTTGCTCCCAACAGTGCTGGCGGTGCGCCGCCAGCACGTCGAGGTCGGCGAAATCCGCGCGTTCAATCAGCATGGCGCGACACTGTCGGGGGCGTCGGCAATCCGCACAAGGCCTCGATTGACGCCGGCAGGAACTGCTGCGAACACTCGCCGCCAACACATGGGGGCGGCATCATGCGCATCATCGGTCGTCTTGCGTTCGGCTTGCTGATCGGTCTGCTTGGTTCCTGGGCCGCACACGCCGACACCTTGGCGGTCTGCACCGAGGCCAGCCCCGACGCGCTCAACGCCCAGCTCAGCACCGCCAATACCAGCTTCGATGTGTCGGAACAGATTGCCGACCGGCTGGTGGAAATGCAGATCGGCGGCTCCGACCTGGTGCCCGGCCTGGCGCAGTCCTGGACCATCTCGGAAGACGGCCTGACCTATACCTTCAAGCTGCGCCACGGCGTGAAATTCCAGTCCAACGCCGACTTCAAGCCGACACGCGACTTCAACGCCGACGACGTGGTGTTCAGCTTCCGGCGCATGTTCGACAAGTCCGACCCGTTCTATCAGAGCGCCAGCGGCAACTTCCCGGAATTCGTCGATCTGGTGGCGCCCAGCCTGGCGTCGATCGACAAGATCGATGACGACACCGTCGCCCTGAAGCTGAAGACCCCGCTGGCGCCGCTGCTGCCGTCGCTGTCGATGCAGCCGTTCTCGATCCTGTCGGCGGAATATGCCGCGGCGCTGCAGAAGTCCGGCAAGCCTGGCCAGCTTGATCAGGAACCGATCGGTACCGGGCCGTTCAGCTTTGGGCAGTACCAGAAGGACGCGGTGATCCGCTTCCGTGCGTTTCACGATTTCTGGGGAGCGAAGGACGGCGCGCAGCCCGACCGCGTCGCCAAGGTGGACAACCTGGTGTTCGTAATCACGCCGGACGCATCGGTACGCTACGCCAAGCTGCGCACCAATGAGTGTCAGATTGCACGCTATCCGAACCCGGCCGATCTGCCGGCGATGCGCGCCAATCCGGACATCAAGGTGCAGGAAGCGGCGATCGCCGGAACCAACTACATTCGGTTCCGGGTCGATCGCAAGCCGCTGGACGACCGCCGTGTGCGCCTGGCGCTGGCCGAGGCGATCGACATGAACAGCCTGGTCGGAGCGGTGTTCCAAGGTGGCGGCACGCCTGCGGCGTCGCTGGTTCCGCCCTCGCTGTGGGGCCACGACGCGGCACTGAAGCCGTACCCACACGATCCTGAAGCGGCGAAGAAGCTGCTCGCCGAGGCGGGTTACCCAAACGGCTTCACCATCGATCTATGGGCCATTCCGGTGGTGCGCGCCTATATGCCGAACGGCCGGCGCACCGCGGAAATGATCCAGTCCGATTGGGCCAAGATCGGTGTCACCGCGAACATCGTCACCTACGAATGGGGCGAGTACCTGAAGCGCTCCCGCGCCGCCGAGCCGAGCGTCGGCATGCTGGGCGGTACCTGGGACTATCCCGATCCCAGCGAGATCCTGCTCGGTTTCACCTGCAACAATCCGGGCAATGCGACGCATTGGTGCAATCAGACCTATACCGACGCCGTGCAGAAGGCGAACATCGTGACCAGCCAGGACGAGCGGGCGCAGCTCTACATCACGGCGGATAAGGCGGTGTACGACGACGTACCGCTGGTGCGGTTGGCCGACGTGAAGGCCTATGTGCCGGTGCGCAAGAATGTCGAGGGGTTCAAGCTGCATTTCCTCGGCGGCCAGCCGTTCGGCGGCGTCTCACTCGGTAAGTAGCGCGGGCTTCGCCGTGCAGGCTGAGCCGGCCGCGGCGTGACTCTGTTCCTCGCGAACCGACTTGGCCTGGTGCTGGTGACGTTCTTCGGCATCACGGTCTTTGCCTTCGCGCTGATCCACCTGATCCCCGGCGATCCGGTGATGCTGATGTTTGGCGAGCGCAACGTCGATCCGGCGCAGCTCGCGGACCTGCGTGCGCAGCTCGGCATCGATCGACCGATGATCGTACAATACGGCCTGTATGTCTGGCGTGCGCTGCATGGCGATCTCGGCACGTCGCTGGCGACGCATGACAGCGTGATGGACGAGTTCCTGACGCATTTTCCCGCGACCGTCGAGTTGGCGGTCAGTGCGATGCTGCTCGCGGTGCTGATCGGCGTGCCGCTGGGTATCATCGCGGCGCTGTTTCGCGGCAGCACCACCGATTATTCGGTGATGGGTATTGCGCTGACCGGTTACTCGATGCCGATCTTCTGGTGGGCGATCCTGCTGATCCTGCTGTTCTCGGTCACCTTGGGGCTGACGCCGGTCAGCGGGCGGATCGACATCGCCTACGACATCCAACCCGTCACCGGCTTCATGCTGATCGACAGCCTGCTTTCCGATGACAGCGGCGCGTTTCGTTCAGCGCTGTCGCACCTTATCCTGCCCGCTGTGGCGCTGGGCACCATCCCGTTGGCGGTGATCGCGCGCATGACCCGCTCCGCGATGCTGGAAGTGTTGAGTGAGGACTATGTGCGCACCGCGCGTGCCAAGGGCCTGTCGCCGCTGCGGGTCGTCGGGCTGCACGCGTTGCGCAACGCGTTGATCCCGGTGATCACCGTGGTCGGCCTTCAGGTGGGCAGCCTGTTCGGCGGCGCGGTGCTGACCGAGACGATCTTCGCCTGGCCTGGCGTCGGCAGCTGGCTGATCCACGGCATCGCCCGACGCGATTATCCGGTGTTGCAGGGCGGCATCCTGATGGTCGCCACCATCGTGATTCTGGTGAACCTGACGGTCGATCTGCTGGCCGGCCTGGTGAACCCGCGTCTGCGACACCGCCGATGAGCGCCAGCAATCTTGCGCGCGCTCCGGATGCGCGCTTTGCCGATCTGCGGCGGCATTTCCTGGCCAGCCGTGGCGGGACGCTCGGGCTTGGTCTGGTGACACTGCTGATCCTGGCGGCGGTGTTCGCACCGTTGCTGGCACCTTATGGGCCGTACGAGCAGATGCGCCAGGCCATCCTGCATGCACCGGGCGGCGGCTTTCCACTCGGCACCGACGATGTCGGTCGTGATGTGCTGTCGCGTCTGCTGTACGGCGCGCGTCTGTCGCTGTCGATCGGCGCGGTCGTGGTATCGCTGTCCTTCGTGACCGGCACGCTGCTCGGTCTGGTCGCGGGATTCGCGGGCGGCGTTGTCGATGCGCTGGTGATGCGGCTGATGGACATCATGCTCGCGCTGCCGACGTTGCTGCTGGCGATCGCTGTCGTCGCCGTGCTGGGACCTGGCCTCGCCAACGCGATGCTGGCGGTGTCGATCGTGCAACTGCCGGGGTTCGTTCGCCTGACCCGCGCCGCGGTGCAGGTGGAGCTTGGCAAGGATTACGTTGCCGCGTCGCGCATGGCGGGTGCCCGGCGCGCGCGGATGATGTTCCTGACGGTGCTGCCGAACTGCCTGGCGCCGCTGATCGTGCAGGCCAGCCTCGGTTATTCCACCGCCATCCTGGACACCGCCGCGCTGGGCTTCCTTGGCCTCGGCGCGCAACCGCCGACACCGGAATGGGGCACCATGCTGGCAGACGCGCTGCAATTCGTGCAGAGCGCATGGTGGGTGGTGACATTTCCGGGCCTGGCGATCCTGCTCACGGTACTCGGATTCAATCTGGTCGGTGACGGGCTGCGCGACGCGCTCGATCCACGATTGAAGGTCGGATAAATCCGAGCACTGGAGTATTTATGGCCTGACTCGAAACTCATGCGATCACTTGGCTCGATGGGTTTCGCTGCGCTCTACCCATCCTACGAGTTGGCGCGCACGCAGCACCGCTGGTACCGTAGGATGGGTAGAGCGCAGCGAAACCCATCATTCCGTCGCGATTCCACTTGCCTGGAATCGCTCTGACTTTCGCATCGCGCTTACCCGTTCACCCGCTCCAGCTTGCCCACCACGAAGATGTAGGAGCAGGCACCCAGCAGGGCGATGCAGGCGATGAACGTCAGCGGCAGGGTGAAGTCGCCGCCGCGCAGCAGCAGACCGATGATGATCGGTGCGGAGATGCCGGCCAGTCCGCCGACGCCGTTGAACACGCCGCTGGTTAGCCCGATCAGCCGCTCGGGCGCCGTCGCCGAAACCAGTGACCAGTGGATCGAGGCCAGTCCATTGGCGAAGAACGCAAGCGACAGAAACAGGATGATCAGTGCCGGTCGGTCGACGAAATTCGCGCCGATGATGCTGGTCGACAGCGCCAGTCCGCTGATGATCGGCGTCTTGCGTGCGACGCTCAGACTGAAGCCGCGGCGATACAGCCAGTCGGACAGTGTCCCCGAGCAGAGCACGCCGACGAAGGCGCCGAGGAATGGCAGCGAGGCATAGAAACCCGCCTTGATGAAATCCAGATGCCGATAGGTGACAAGGTAGGTGGGGAACCAGGTCAGAAAGAACGTCGATGTGGTGCCCCAGGCGAAGTGGCCGAAATAGATGCCCCAAAGCTTGCGCCGGCCAAGCACGACCGCGAAGTCGCGCCACAGCGAACCGCCGCGCGCCGCTTGTCGCGTGCTGATCCGGTGCGACAGATCGGGGATGCCGCCGCTCGATCGGATCAGTTGTATTTCGGCCTGGTTGACGCCGGGAAATTCCGCCGGGTCGCGGTAGCTGCGCCAGAACACCAACGACCAGGCAAGGCCGAGCGCGCCGGTGAAGAAAAACACGGACGGCCAGCCGAATGTCACCTTCAGCCACGCCAGCAGCGGCGTGAGGAAGGCAAGGCCGACGAACTCGGCCGAGGTGTAGACCGCGATGCAGGTGGCGCGTTCGCGTTCGCCGAACCAGGTAGTGGCGATGCGGTTGTTCATCAGGAAGCTGGGCACCTCAAACAACCCCACCGTCATGCGCAGGACGATCAGCATGACGAGGCCGGTCGAGAGTCCGAGGCAAAGCGTGGCGATCGACCAGAACAGGATGGTGATCGGATAGAGCACCCGCGGATGCACTCGGTCGACCAGCCAGCCGCCTGGAATCTGCAGCGGCGTGTAGGTCCAGCCGAATGCCGAGAACACCACGCCGAGCTGTACCGGATGCAGTCCGAACTCGGTCGCGATGCTGGGTGCGGCGATCGAGAGATTGCTGCGGTCGAGATAGTTGATCACCACAGTGACGAACAGCAGCGCCATGATCAGGAAGCGGCGGCTCGAGGCGGTCATGGCGCCGACGCCGCGTGCGGGTGTTTGGGCGAATGACATGGCCGCTCAGATCGCAAAGATCGCGCGCGCGTTGCCCTCGCGGATGGCGTGGCAGACCTCGGCCGGCAGCGCCGCGGTGTTGGCCATCGAGCCCTTCGTGTCGTGCACCTGATGCGGATAGTCGGTGCCGAACAGCACGCGGTCGGCGCCGACGATCGAGATCAGGAACTGCAAGGCCACCGGGTGATAGGTGATGCAGTCGTACCAGATGCGCTTGAGATATTCCGACGGCGGAGCCTTCACCCGGCGTCGCGACGGGATTTCCACCTCGTCGCCCTTGTCGAAGCGGCCGACCAGATAGGGCAGCGCGCCGCCGCCGTGCGAGGCGATCAGCTTCAGGTTTGGATACAGGTCGAGGAAGCCGTCGAAGATGATGCGGGTGAACGCGAGCGTGGTGTCGGCGATGAAGCCCACCGACCAGCTGAGGTCGTATTTCTTCATGTCCATTGCGTCGATGCCGGGCAGGTCGGTCGGATGCACCAGCACGGGCAGAGCGTGGCGATCGATCGCTTCCCAGACCGGTGCGAACAACGGATCGGTCAGGCTGCGGCCGGCGATGTTGGCCAGCACCATCACCCCGACCGCGCCGGCATCGCAGCTCCGCTTGAGCTCGTCCACGGCCTGTCGCGGATATTCCCAGGGCAGTGAGGTGAACCAACGGATACGGTCGGGCCAGGTTTTCTGTGCCGCTGCCATGCTGTCGTTGGATTCGCGCGCCGCCTCGCAACTGACGGCCTCGGTTCCCCAGTAGACGTTGGGGCAGGTCAGCGAGACGATCGCCATGTCGATGTGCGCGGCGTCCATGTCGCGCAGGCGCAGTTCGTAGTCGAAATGGCCGCGCTGCGGGATCGCGACCGGGGTGTCGTGGCGATAGATCTCCACCTGTCCGTCCGGTCTTGTCTGTAGGTTGTAGATGCCGCCTTTCGCCTTCAGCAGTTCCATGAACGCGAGCGTGAACATGTGCGTGTGGACGTCGATGACCGGCATCGTGCATTCTCCCTGGACGGTGCCGTTTGATTGGTCAGTTCAGCGGAGCGTGTCAATCGGGCGCTTGGTCCGATGCAGGGCAAATGGGGTGAACGTTCGGCCCGCCGGAGCGGTTGGATAGTCCACAAGTTAGGATTCAACACGGAGGAAGATCGAGGACCACGGAGGGCCACTGAGAACGGATTGAATGCGCTGTGCGCCCCCAATAATTGACCTCCGTGGCCCTCCGTGGTCCTCGATCTTCCTCCGTGTTAAGATATTTCTGGCTGCCGGTGCCCCGGTCGTTCACCCGATTGCCCTGTGGTCCGATGCTGCGGACAAATACCGGACAGTGGGCAGGAGGAACTCGGAATGAAGATCGTCGATATAACGGTGCGCGTGTTCCGGCATGTCTCGAAGCAGGTGCGCGACAGTGACGGGCATACCCATCCCGGCGATCCGCATGAGGCACGTCAGGCGCTGCTGACCATCACCGCCGATAATGGCGCCGAGGGTCACTGCCTGGGTCCGGTCGAGGTGGTGCGGCCGCATCTGATCAACGGCTTCGTTCGTCACGTCCTGGTCGGTCAGGATCCGTTCGACCGCGAGCGTATCTGGCAGGAGCTTGCCCATTGGCAACGCGGCAGCACCGGCCAGCTCAGCGACCGTACGCTGGCCATCGTCGAGATGGCGTTGTGGGATCTGGCTGGACGCAAGCTCGGACTGCCGGTCTACAAGCTGATCGGCGCCTATCGCGACAAGGTGCCGGCCTATGGCAGCACCATGTGCGGCGACGAGATGAAGGACGGACTGGCCACGCCCGAGGACTACGCGCGCTACGCCGAATGGCTGCTCGGCCGCGGTTACCAGGCGATCAAGCTGCATACCTGGATGAAGCCGGTTTCCTTCGCGCCCGACCCAAGGATGGATGTGAAGGCCTGCGCGGCGGTGCGCGAGGCCGTGGGTCCCGACATTCCGCTGATGCTCGATGCGTATCATGGCTATTCACGCAGCGATGCGCTGTGGCTGGGCCGGGAACTACAGAAGCTCGGGTATTACTGGTACGAGGAGCCGATGAACGAGGCGTCGATGAGTTCGTATGCCTGGCTCGCGGCCAATCTGGATATTCCAGTGATCGGACCGGAGTGCATGGATGGCAAGTTCCACACCCGCGCCGAATGGATCAAGGCCGGCGCCTGCGATCTGTCCCGTACCGGTGTGCATGACGTGGGCGGCATCGGGCCGAGCCTGAAGATCATACATCTGGCAGAGTCGTTCGGCATGGACTGCGAAGTACATGGCGGCGGGTCCGGCAATCTGACCCTGACCGCGGTACAGAAGAACGGGCGCTGGTACGAGCGCGGACTGCTGCATCCCTTCCTGGACTACGACGAAGTTCCGGAATACCTGAACGCGCGTGCCGACCCGATGGATGGGGACGGTTTCGTGCATCTGTCGCAGCGCCCTGGCCTCGGCGAGGACATCAACTTCGACTACATAGACAGCAACCTGGTTTGAAGCGCAGCCTGGTGAAGATCACCCGCATCAGAAGCCGTGTCGTCGATCTGCCGTTGCCGGCGCCGTTCCATCCGGCCTGGGCGCGCGGCCGCAACCAGACCAACATCCTGATGGTGTTGGTGGAAGTCGAGACCGATGCCGGCATCACCGGGCTCGGCGCCGCGCACGCTGGTCCTGAAGCTGCGATCTGCATCGAGCGCTTCATCGCACCATATTTCATCGGACAGGATCCCACGTGCGTCGAAGCACTCGCCGCGGTTCTGCGCGACGCGGAGATTCTGGGTCCGCCAATGTATTTCATGGAACTTCCGCTGTGGGACATCATCGGCAAGCTGGCGAACCTGCCAGTCTACAAGCTATGGGGCGGCGCGAGCGATCGCGTGACGGCGTATTGCGCGACTGCCGAAATCCGCACGTCGGAACAACGCGTGCGCGATGCGGAACGGATCGTCGCGGAAGGCTACCGCGCGATGAAGCTGCGATTCCACAGTGACGATCCACGCGACGATCTGAAGGTGGTCGAGGCGATTCGCGCGGGGCTCGGCCACCGCATCGACATCATGGTCGACGCCAATCAGGCCGGCGTGGAGCCGGGACATGGCGGACATCGGCTGTGGGGATTTCAGCGCGCGCTGGATGTCGCGCGCGAGTTGCAGCGGCTTGGCGTGCTGTGGCTGGAGGAACCGCTGTATCGTCACGACTATGCGGGTCTGGCCCGGCTGCGCAGCAAGCTCGACACGCTGAAGATTGCCGGCGGCGAGGACAATCACGGCTTGCACGAGTTCAAGCTGCTGATCGACCATGGCTGCTTCGACATCCTGCAACCGGACGCATTGCTGTCCGAGGGCATTTTCCAGTTGCGCAAAGTGGGTGGAATGGCGGAGGCGGCCAATCTGGAGGTGGTGCCCCACACCTGGGGCAATGGCATGGGACTGCTGGCCAATCTGCACCTCGCAGCGTCGATGCCGAATTGTGGCTGGCTGGAGTTTCCGCACGATCCGCCCAGTGGATTCACGTTGCAGAGCCGCGATCAGATGCTGATCGAAGCGCTGACCATCGACGCGGAGGGCGCCGTGCGGGTGCCGGACCGGCCGGGCTTCGGCTTCCTGTTGGACGAGGACCGGATCCGGCACCACACCGTGGCGACCTATCTCAGTGAATGAACTGGGCGCGTATGCGTCTCGCTTGACAGCCCGCGTGACCGTTGGATACTGCCGGCGTTTGGAACGCTCCAAAATGCCTGGCGAGGCGCCGCATGTATCAAGGGCCGGTGATCGATTGCGACGTGCACCACGCGCGGGCCACCGACGAGGAACTGCTGGAGTATCTGTCGCCCGCCTGGCGTGTATACGTCTCGGATCGCGGCCCGGCGGGCGTCATGCCGCTGACCGTGCAGGATGGGCTGCCGAACCCGCACGGCTTCATGCGAGCGGACACCTATCCGCCGACCGGCGGCCCGTCCGGATCGGATTTTGCCACCATGCGGCGGCAATTGCTGGACCGTGCGGACGTGCGTCGTGCAGTGCTGACGTTCGGTGACGATAGCCATGTGGCGGGTCATCACAATCCTTATTTTGCCACCGAACTTGCGCGGGCGCTGAACGACTGGTCGATCGATCGGTGGCTGAGCGCCGACCTGCGGCTTGCCTCGTCGATCATCGTCGCCTCGCAGTTGCCCGACCAAGCCGCGGCAGAAATCCGGCGACATGCGGACAACCCGCGCATGGTGCAGGTCATGCTGGTCGACAATCCGTTCAACTATCCGTTCGGTCATCCGGTGTTCCATCCGATCTACCAGGCAGCGCAAGAGACCGGGCGGCCCATCGCCATCCACGGCGGCGCCGGCGGTTGGGCCAATCCGGCGAGCACCGGCGGCGGCAATGTGAACCTGTATTTCGAAGCGCATACGCTGTGGCCGCAGGTGGTGATGACGCATCTGGTCTCGTTCATCAGCCACGGCGTGTTCGACAAGTTTCCCCGCTTGAAGCTGCTGCTGATCGAGGCCGGGTCGGCGTGGCTGCCCAGCCTGCTCTGGCGCTTCGACGCTGAATACAAGGGCTTGCGTCGCGAGGTGCCGTGGCTGAAGCGGCTGCCGAGCGAATATGTGTCGGAGCATGTCTGGCTCACCACGCAGCCGCTGGAGACGTCGCCCAAGCGGGACCAGGTGATCGAACTGCTGAGCTGGATCGGTGGCGATCGTAAGCTGGTCTATTCGTCCGATTATCCGCATTGGGACGCCGACGAACTTTCACACGTTTCCAGCCGGCTGCCGGAGGCGTGGCATCGCCGTGTGTTCTTTGAGAACGCGCTCGAGTTCTATGGTTGGACTGCGGCCGATCTTCTTGCGCCGGCAGCAATGGCCGTTACATGACCACCGATGTCGGAGCTGCTGCTGAATTTGCCGAAGGCAGGATGCGCGTGATTGGCGTGGATGGTCGGGAGATCGGCATCGCTCGCTGGAATGGGACGGTCTATGCCGTGAACAATCTCTGCCCGCATCAGAGTGGTCCGGTCTGTTCTGGCATTCTGAGCGGACGTTTGACGGCCGGGGTACCTGGACAACTGGAACTCGATGCGGAAGTTCCCATCCTGGCATGCCCGTGGCACGGCTGGGAATTCGACCTCCGTACCGGGAAGGCGCTGCACGATCCGCACCATCGTCTTCGAATATTTCCTGTCCGGGTGGAGAACGGCAGGACGCTGGTCGATTTGGCCGCGGTGTCGAATGCGGGCCTGGGGTGAGCGGGACATGCGCGGGATACCTCTCGAGATTGGCCTGGTGACGGAGGCACTGATCCATCTGCCTTTGACCGAGGTCATGGATTGGATAGTTCGCGACGTGCCGGAAATCACCGGACTTGAGATCGGCACCGGTGCCTATGCGCCCACCAATCACTGCGACATGCCCGGCCTGCTTTCGGATGCTGCCGCGCGTGAGGCGCTCCGACGCGAGATCGGCAGCCGCGGGCTGCGCATCGCGGCGTTGAATGTCTGGGGCAATCCGCTGCATCCGGATGGTGCGATCGGCATCGCGCACGATCGCGCATTGCGTGACACGATCAGGCTGGCGGCGGAGCTTGGTGTCGATCGTATCGTCGCCATGGCCGGTTGCCCGGCCGCCAAGCCGGGCGAACAGTCGCCGCATTTCGCCGCCGGTGGGTGGCTGCCGTATCTGGAAGGCGTGTACGAACAACAGTGGCGCGCGCGGGTCGAGGATTACTGGACCGGACTCGGTGAGTTCGCCCAGCAGACGCATCCCGATCTGCTGATCTGCCTGGAACTGCATCCCGGGACTGTCGCCTACAACGTCGAGACATACGAGCGGCTGGCGGGCCTTAGCCCTGCGGTCGCCGCCAACATCGATCCCAGCCATTTCTTTTGGATGGGCATGGATGCGAACCGCGTCGTCCGCCGGCTTGGCGCGCGGGTGGGCCATGCGCACGGCAAGGACGTGGTGTTCCAACCGGACAATCTTGCGTTGAACGGGCTGCTCGACCGACGCTGGCCCTCGCCGCCCGAGGAGATGCCGTGGACGTTCGCCGTGGTCGGTCGCGGCCATGATGCATGCCTGGTGGCGCGGTCTGTTGGATGACCTCGCCGAGACGAGCAATGCGCGCACGATCGCGATCGAGCACGAGGATCCGTTCGTTGCACCGGAGCTCGGCATTCGTCAGGCGGCGCGCCTGCTCGCCGGCGTCCTCCAGGAAGCAGATACAGCCGGAGCGCAACCATGAACGAGGTCCGCGCCGCGGTGATGGAACGGCCAGGCCGCATCGCCCTGCGGCACTTTCCGTTGCCCGAGCCCGAACCGGGCGCCGTGGTCATGCGGGTGCATTATTCCGGCATCTGCGGCACCGACAAGCACACGTTCCGCGGCGAGAGCAAGCAGTACGCGGGCACGGCACATGAGCGCGACCTGACGTATCCGCTGATCTGCGGGCACGAGAATGTCGGTGAGGTTGCCGCGATCGGTGGCCGCGTGCTGGACAGCGAGGGCCATGCGCTGAAAGTCGGCGACCGCATCGTGCCCGGTGCCAATGTTGCCTGCGGCACCTGCCATTTCTGCCGCAACGGCTATCCGTACTACATGTGCAAGAACATGGAGGACTACGGCAACAGCCTACATTGCGGGCGCGCACCGCATCTGTTCGGTGGCTGGGCGGAATACATGTACCTGCTGCCCAACACACCGATATTCCGCGTGCCCGACGATCTGCCGGACAGCGTCGCGGTACTGACCGAGATCATGGCGGTGACGCATGGCGTGGAAACCGCGCAGTCGCTGCTTGGGCTGGTCGGCGGTTATCGCTTTGCCAATTCCGTCGCCGTGCTGGGCGTCGGTCCGCTAGGACTGTGCCATCTGATCAAGGCGCGGCTGCTGGGTGCTGCCAAGCTGATCGCTACCGATCTGTTCCCGTCACGATTGCGTCTGGCACAGGAGTTCGGCGCGACGCTGACGATGCAGGCGGATCAGACCGATGCCGAGGAGCGCATAGCGCGTGCTCGCGAATATACCGATGGTCTGGGACCCGATCTGGTGTTGGACTGTAGCGGCTTTCCCCAGACGTTCATCGAGGCGCTGCGCATGGTGCGCCCCGGTGGTGTGGTGGTGGAAGCCGGCACCTTCGTCGACATGGGACCGGTCGGGATCAATCCCAACAGCGACATCTGCACCCGCAATGTCAGCGTGATCGGCATTGGTGGTGAGACCGCGACCTCGTATCTGCCGGCGATGCGGTTGATGGCCGCCAACTTGCGGCACCTGCCATTCGATCGCTTCGTCAGCCATCGCATGCCGCTTGAACAGGCGCAGGAGGGCGTGGAACTGGCGCAGACCGATGCGGCGATGAAGATCGTGATGGCGCCGAACGGTGCGTCCTATGCCTGAGGCCCGGGCGCCGACCATCCTCGATGTGGCGCATCGGGCCGGGGTCTCGAAATCAACGGTGTCCAATGTCATTCGTGGCGTGCGCGGCGTTGCCGCCGCAAAGCGTGCGCGGGTGCATGACGCGATCGAGGCGTTGGGCTATCGGCCGAACATCCTGGCGCGGCAGCTCGTGCAGCGGCGGACCAGGATCCTCGGTGTCGTCGTCGGCGATCTTGGCAATCCGTTCCATGCGGAGATGGCAAAGCAGGTGGAGCGCCATGCCTCGGCTTGCGGCTATCGAACCATGTTCTGCAACACGCAGGCCGACGAAACAGCGGAGCTTGCCGGCATCGAGAGTCTGCTGGAGTACCGCGTCGCCGGTATTCTGTTCCTGGCCCATACCGGTGCCTCGTCGCGTGCGCGAGAACTGGTGGCTGGTGTCGTGCCATCTGTGTTCGTGACCTGCAGCGCCGATTGGGGGGATGTCGTTTCAGGTGACGACCAGCGCGGCGCGGAGATGGCGACGCGCCATCTGATCGAGCTCGGCCATCAGCGGATCGCCTATTTCGCCGATCCGAGCGTGGAAGATGCCGCTGATCGCGCCCGGCAACTCGGCTATCGCAGGGCGATGCGGCGCGCGGGCCTGGCACCTGCCGTGTATTACTGGCGGCGGGCACCGGAGACCGTGGTGCACGAGCAGCGGGAATTGCCATTGCAGCAGGTGCTGTGCGGTCCGCGGCGGACGACCGCGATATTTTCCGCCAATGATCTCGGTGCGATCGAATTGCTGGACGCAGCGGATCGGCTCGGCGTGAGCGTGCCGGACGAACTTTCCGTTGTTGGCTTCGACGATGTTCTTATGGCGCGTCTGGCGCGCATCAACCTCACCACCGTGGCCCAGCCCCAGGAACAGCTTGCGCGTCTCTCGGTGGACACCCTGGCGGCCCGGTTGGAGGGCGAACTGACCGGACCTCCCGTCAGGCGGACGGTTGAGCTTGAACTCATGGTTCGTGGTTCGACGGCCGCGCTGCGGCCGCCACAGCGGAAAGCCGGCTGAACATGACGATCCGACTAAGAGTGGGTGTGATCGGTTGCGGCCTGGTGGCTCAGGTGATGCACCTGCATTATCTGCGTGAACTGACCGAGCACTACGAGATCGTGGCGCTTTGCGACCTTTCGGAATCGCTGCGCGCCGCATGCGCGCGTGACTACGCAGTGGCTCGGCACTATGCGGACTGGCGCGACCTGCTCGATGCCGATCTCGACGCGGTGCTGGTCCTCACCTCCGGCAGTCACGCGCCGATCGCCATCGCCGCAGCCGCCGCCGGCAAGCACATGCTGATCGAGAAGCCGATGTGCTTTTCGGTGGATGAGGGAAGGGCGATGATCGCCGCGGCGGAGCAAGCCGGCGTGACGCTCATGGTGGCGTACAACAAGCGCTACGATCCGGCCTACGGCCAATTACAAAGCGCCGCCAGGACACTTCACGATTTGCGCCTTGCGCGCGTCACCACGCTGGAATCGCCGCTCGAGCCCTACGTGGCGCATTATCGGTTGGACAAAGGCACGCCGCTTGATGCCGCCACTGTTGCGGGTCTGCAAGCCGACAATGCGGCGCGGATCACCGCCGCGATCGGCGAAGCTGATGTGCTGTCCCGCCGCGCCTATCACCTGGTGCTGCTCGACAGCATGGTGCATGAATTCAACGCGGTGCGTGGGGTGTTGGGCGAGCCCGACAGTTTGGAGTTCGCCGATATACGCGACCATGGGTTGACCGCGGTGCTACGCTTCGGCGAAACGCAATGCATCATCGCCTGGGTCGATCTGCCGGGCATGGCGCGGTATCAGATGGAGTTTGCGTTTTACGCATTGGACCGCCGGCTGACCCTGTCGTTTCCCTCGCCGTTTCTGCGCAGCGCGCCGACCGTGTTGATCACCGAAGCTGGGAATGCCGACACTCCGCACGCGTGGCGCAATGAGGAGGTGTTTTCCTATGCCGAGAGTTTCAAGCAGGAACTGCTGCACTTTCACGACTGCGTCACCACTGGCCGGCCGCCACTGACGTCCGGCGCGGACGCAGTGCGCGACATCGCGCTGTCGCAGGCGGTGATCACGGCGCATCGCAATCGCACGTCGATCCCGCGACCGACTGCCATGACATTCGGCTGACCTGTGGCGATGTTTCGACTTGGTCTGGTTGGCGCTGGTCGTATGGGCCTGACCCATCTCCGAGCGTTGGCGGGGAACGAGCGCGTGCGCGTGGTTGCTGTCGCAGAACCGTCGGAACAGGCCAGACAGATGCTCGATGGTCCAGGGCTCGCTACCTATCCCGACGTGGATGCGATGCTGCGTTCCGGGGGCCTCGACGGTGTGCTGATCGCTGCGCCCAGCACCTTGCACGTGCGTATTGTCGCCGAACTGACGGCGGCACGTCTTCCGATCCTGTGCGAAAAGCCCTGCGGCCTCACTGCGCGCGAGGCGCAGCAGGCAATGGCGATCGCATCGGCCGCGAATATTCCCTTGCAGATCGCCTATTGGCGCCGTTTCGTGCCGACATTGCAGCACCTGCGTCGACGCATCGTGGAGGGGGAGCTTGGCGAGCTCTATTTCCTGGCGTGTTCGCAATGGGACGGTGCGCCTCCGGCAGCGCAATTCCGTGCGGCAAGCGGCGGTATCTTCGTCGATATGGGCGTGCATGAGTTCGACCAGATCCGCTGGCTCAGCGGCCAGGATTTCGAACGTATTATGCCGGTTACGTCCGCCATCGCCGCGGATCCGCCCGTGGCCGGAGACGCGGAAAGTGCCCAGGTTCTCTGCGCGCTGTCCGGCGGCAGCAATGCGCTGGTCTCGCTCGGCCGCCGCTTTCCGGCGGGCGACGTCTGTCGCGTCGAGGTTTTCGGTACGAGGGATGCCGAAGATAGCCGGTTTCTCTGGCCACCGGCGGGAGAAGCCGTGTTCATGCAGGCGCTGCGGGCACAGGCGGAAGGTTTTGCCAATTGGGTCGGTGGAGCGCCGGCAACCGGCGCTGACGCAACCGATGCCATCGCTGCGCTGCGAGCGGCGGAGCAATGCTCCGTTGCTTATGCTCGATAAGGGAGCTCGCCATGGCGGTCGAAATCGGCATCAATCCGATCACCTGGACGAACGACGACCTGCCGGAGCTCGGCGGCGACATACCGCTGGAAACGTGCCTGTCCGAAACGCGCCAGGCCGGATACAGCGGCACGGAACTTGGCGGCAAGTTCCCTCGCAACAGCGAGGAGCTCGCGCCGATATTGGCACGCCATCGGCTCAAGCTTATTTCCGGCTGGTACGATGGTCGCATCTGTGAACGCGAGGTGGCGGAGGAATTCGCCGCGATCGAGCCGCACCTGACACTGCTGCGCGATCTCGGCTGCAAGGTCGTAGTCTATGCCGACACTTCGCGCGGACGGCATGACGGGATTTTCCGCCCGATTTCGCGGCGACCGATGCTTGCCGATGCCGAATGGCAAGACTACGGGCGCAAGGTCACCGCGCTTGCCGAACGGATGGCGGCTTTCGGTGTCCGCATGGCGTTCCACCACCACATGGGCACCATCGTGCAGACCGATGCAGAGATCGACCGGTTGATGGCTTCTACCGGCGGCGCGGCAGGTCTGTTGTTCGATACCGGTCATTGCCTGTTCGCCGGCGGCGATCCGGCCGCATTGCTGGAACGGCATATCGGACGCGTGGTGCATGTGCATTGCAAAGATGTCCGGCGTGCGATGCTGGACCAGGCCGCAGCGGAAGACACTGAGTTTTATGGATGCGGTCTTGAATGGCATCTTCACCGTGCCCGGCGATGGATGCATCGATTTCCTGCCGCTACTGCTGCGGCTGTTCTCGCACGGTTACGACGGATGGCTGGTCGTGGAGGCGGAGCAGGATCCGCGCAAGGCGCATCCGCTGACCTATGCGCGTCTCGGGCACGACAACCTGCGCGCCATGGCGGTCGCCGCCGGTTTCGATGTGGCCGATCCGCCGTCGGGGCGAGTGAACGCATGCGTGCCGCCATCATCGGCACCGGCGGCATTGCCAGGGTGCATGTGCGGCTAATCCGCGAATTGGGCGGCGAACTGGTTGGGGTCTGCGGCCGCACGTTGGAGTCCGCGCGGTCGTTCGCAACCGGGCCGGCCTACGATGATGTCGCGCGGATGCTGCGCGAACAGCAGCCGGACGTGGTGCATGTCTGCTCGCCCAATCATCTGCACGCCGTGCACAGCATTGCGGCGTTCGAGGCCGGAGCGCATGTGCTGTGCGAGAAGCCGATGGCGACCAACACCGACGAGTGCCAAGCGATGATCGATGCGGCAGGCAAGGCCGGGCGTGTCGGCGCGGTGGCATATACGTATCGTGGCTATCCTCTGGTCGAGATCCTCCGCCGCAAGGTGGCCGACGGCGAGTTCGGTATGCTGCGTCGGGTCGGCGGATGCTACCTGTCGCAGGACGTTTTGCCAGCGGACAAATATGTCTGGCTGTTCACACCTGGCACGACTGGCCGCTCCTATGCGCTGATGGATCTCGGTATCCATTGGCTCGATCTTGATCGAGTACGTCACCGGCGCGCGAATTCGCGAGATCACCGCGCAGTTTTCTACGTACCAGCACGAACGGATCTGGCGGGGCGGAGCAGGTGAGGGGCCGCGGCCACCTGGCTCTCCTTCCGGTGTTGATGGCGTCAGGGTCGCGGCGATGCTGGAAGAGCAGGCGGATCTGCTGATCCGACTGGACAACGGTGCGGCCGGGTCGCTGACGGTCAGCGGTCTGGCGCCCGGCCATCCGAACACGATCGTTCTATCCGCCGATGGTCCTACCGATGGTTTCGACTGGAACCAACAGGATCCCAATACCTATTTGCACCGCATCGCTGCCGGCAACACGGTCGTGCAGCGCAGGTCCGGAGGATTTGCCCGACGATAGCGCATGGATGTCGACGCTGCCGGCCGGACACGCCGAGGGCTATATCGATGCCTTTCGCAATGTGGTGCATCGGGCCTGGTCGGCCATGCAGGGCAACGCCATGCGTTTCCCGTCATTCTCCGATGGTGCACGCGGCGTTCGGCTGGTTGAGGCGGCGATCCGAAGCGCCACCGATCGGCGCGCGGTGATCGTCGATGACTAGAGCATTTTTGGCCTGACCGGAAACTCTTGCGATCACCTGGATCGATGGGTTTCGCTGCGCTCTACCCATCCTACGAGTTGCTGCGCGCTCGTTGCCGTAGGATGGGTAGAGCGCACGCGAAACCCATCATCCGGTCGCGATTCCACTTTGTCTGAAGCCGCTCTAGCGTCGCCGCAACAGCAGATGGGCGCAGCCGAGTATCCCCACGGAGCCGACGATCAGCAGCGTGCCGAGTGCGTTGACCGTAGGGGTCACTCCGTTCTCCACCTGTGCCCAGATGTACATCGGGAGCGTTCCCTGCGTGCCGATGGTGAAAAAGGTAACGCCGAACGTATCCAGCGATACGGTGAACACGATCAGGGCCGCGGCCAGGATACCCGGCATGACCAACGGCAGCGTGACGTAGCGCAGCACGCGCCACGGCGATGCACCGAGGTCCGCCGCCGCCGCGTCGAGCCGCCGGTCATAGCCGTAGAGACGCGTCGCCACTGCGAGGACGGCATACGGCGTGGTCACGACGACATGACCCGCCGCCGCGGTCCAGATCGACAGCGTCAATCCCAGGATCGGCACCATGACGATAAGCAGAGCGGCACCGAGCAGCATGCCGGGCACCACCATCGGCAGCAGGATCAGGCTGCTGAACAGCGGCTTCAGCCGGAACTGCGCGCGCACCAGTCCGAATGCGCACAGGGTTCCGATCAGCGTGGCCACCGGTGTGGCGACGGCTGCGACGAACACACTGTTCCAGAAGGCGCTGACCAGGAAATCCTCTTCCGCGAGGTCCTGATACCAATGCAGCGTGTATCCGGTGATCGGAAACGTGCCGAGCGACGACTTGTTGAACGAAAAGAAGATCATCAGCGCGATCGGCAGATACAGGAACAGGTAGATTGCCGCGCCATGCAGACGCAGCGGCAACGGGATGCGCCGCGTCGCGCTAAACACCGAACACCTTCTCCAAACGGGCCAGCCGGCGCAGTGCCAGCACCAGACAGAGCGCCAGGGCGGTGATGACGAACACCATCGCCGATCCGATGCCGAAGCGCAGTGCCTGGAACTGCGACACCACGATGTTGACGATCATCATCCCGCGCGCTCCGCCGACCAGCGTGGGCGTGACGTATTCGCCGACCATGGGAATGAACACGAAGATGAACGAGGCGAACACGCCCGGCAGGGTAAGCGGCAGCATGATGTGCAGGAACACCTGTCGCGGCCGCGCGCCGAGATCCATCGCCGCGCTGAACAGCGACGTGTCGAGCCGCTCGATCGCCGTATAGAGTGCCAGCACGCAATACGGGATGTAGAGATAGACCGAGACCAGCACCACCGCATAGTTGTTGTACAGCAGGAACCGTACCGGCTCGTCCAGGATTCCCAATGCCAAGCAGGGCGCGGTTGATCAGCCCGCGTTCGCCAAGGATCGTCATCCACGCATAGACCCGCAGCAGATAGCTGGTCCAGAACGGCAGGATCACCAGGATCAACATGATTCGCTGCACGTGACGCGGCAGCAGCGTGAGGTAATAGGCAAACGGGAACGCGATCACCAGGCACGCCAGGGTGACCACGGCCGCGATCAGCACGCTCTTGCCAAGAATCCACAGGTAGAGTGGGCTGCCGAGAAAGAACAGGTAGTTGTTCGCGGTCAGCCGGTATTCGACATGGAACTCGTGGATCACCAGTACGCTCGCGATGCCCATGATCAGCATGGGCAGCACGAACAGCACGAAATCCATCACCGTGAGCGGCAGGAACGCATAGATCGGCCATCTCGTCCGGGAGCTGCGACGCGGTGCGACATACCCGGCCGTTTGCGCGACGCTCATGCGTTCCCGCCTGTACCCTACGTTCTTGGTGGCCGCGTCAGCTCCCCGCCACCTCGTTGAACGCGTCGATGTAGTCGCCAAGATTCGGCGGCGGCCCGATCACCACCATCTTCGCTATCAGGTCCGGCTGGTCGTAGAACAGCTCGTGCGCCAGGTCCGACTTGCCTTCCTGCTTCAGCACATCGAGCGGCCCACGATAGGCGAGCGGCCGGCGATATTTCAGGAAGTTCTCCATCACGTATTTGGCCTGGACGCGGTGTTGCATCCAGGCGAGCGCGGCGTCGCGATGTGCAGCGCCCTTCACCAGGCAGTCGCCGTCGAAATAGCCGATATAGCCCTCCGGCGGCAGAAAGCCTTTGCACAGTGGACCGCCGGCATCCTTGATGCGCAACGCGCCGCCCGCGCTGAGTGCCGTCACCCAGATGGTTTCATCGGCCATCAGCTTCACCAGCTCTTCTTCCTGCGGCGGGAACTTCAGGATGTTGGGCATCAGCCGCTTCAGCCCGTCCTTGGCGTTGGCAAGCTCCTCCTTGGTCATGTCGTACGGCTTCTTGGCGCCAGTGGCGATACCCATCCAGGCGATCACGTCCTCCTGTTGGCGGGTGAGCGCGATCCGCCCCTTCAGTGCCGGATCCCACAGGAACTTGATGCTGGTGGGCGGCGTCTTGATGTGGTTGGTGTTGTACCACAGCACCAGCGGCGACCAGGCCCAGGGCTGCGCCATGAACTTGTCGCCGACCTTCCAGATCGACATGTTCTTGAACTGGTCGAACATGTCATTGTATTGCGGCCAGGAGGCCATGTCGAATACCTCGATCACGCCTTCCTGGTAGAATTTGGGAACCCACAGCGCGTCGACGCCGACGATGTCGTATTGCGCGCCGCCGCCGAGTTTCACCTTGGCCAGGTTCTCGGAATTACCCGACGCGCCGACGAAGTTGAGCTTGACGCCGGTTTCCTTCTGGAAATCGGCGACCTCGGTGGGAATGATACGTCCGCCCCAGGTGAAGGCGTTGACCGGACCTTGCAGGTTCGTTGCGGCGTTCGCCGGAGCGCCGAAGCGCGACGTGGTACTGAGTGCGGCGCCGCCGATGCCGGCCTGCGCAACGCGTTGCAGCATGTGCCGCCTGGTCCATTCGTGGCTGCTGGTCATTGTCCCCTCCGTGCTGATTGCGTCATTGTTTGCTGTGCATGATTTTATCCCATGCCGTCGCGACGGGACGGCATGTCGTCACTCCTCCGCGGTCGAAAAGCATGTCGAACGTCCGCTCGGCCAGCTTATCGATGCCGGCTGGTCCGGACCCGGCAGGTCGCCGGATGCCGTCAGCGGCTGGCGTATCGTTACCTCGATGCCGTCGTTCGTGGTCACCACGATCTGACGATGGGTGCCGAGAAACGAAACCTTTGTCATGCGCCCGAGCAGACGGTTGGTGTCCGGCTGATCGGTGTCGCCGGATGCGAGCTGTATGTCGTCCGGGCGGATGGTTATCGCGACCCGCTGTCCCGACGCCAGTGGCCGTGCGGGCACGGCGCTGGCGACCGCGCCCGAGTCAAGGCGGACAGTCGCCATCGCGCCAGTGTTGCCAAGCAACGTGCCGAACAGGATGTTGGACGATCCGATGAAATCGGCAACGAACAGGTTCGCCGGACGCTCGTAGACCTCCTGCGGCGAGCCGACCTGTTCGACACGACCGTGATTCATGACGGCGATCCGGTCCGACATCGTCATCGCCTCGTCCTGGTCATGGGTGACGTAGACGAAGGTGATGCCGACCTCTCGCTGGATGCGGCTCAGTTCCAACTGCATCTGCTTGCGCAGCTTGAGGTCGAGCGCGCCGAGCGGTTCGTCCAACAGCAGCACGGACGGGTGATTGATCAAGGCGCGCGCGAGCGCCACGCGCTGCTGCTGGCCGCCGGACAGTTGGTCGGGTCGGCGATCCTCCATGCCGGTAAGCGACACGAGCGCAAGTGACTCGCGCACCCGGCGCAGGACGCCGGGGCCTTTATCGCCCGACATGCGCGGACCAAAGGCGACGTTCTCGGCCACCGTCATGTGCGGAAACAGCGCATAGCTTTGGAACACGGTATTCACCGGGCGCCGATAGGGCGGCAGGTGCCGGACCGAGCGGCTCTGGATCAGCACATCGCCGGTGGCAGGCTCGATGAAGCCGCCGATGACGTTGAGCGTCGAGGTCTTCCCGCAACCGCTCGGGCCAAGTAGGGAAAAGAACTCGCCATCATGGATGGTGAGGTTGATGCCGCGCAGAGCGGCCACTCCCTTGTAGTTGAGCCCTACGGCGCGGAGTTCGACGCCGGCGCGCGCGGCGACGAGGCCCGTGCCGTCAGGCCGAACCGTTCCTGTCCCTTTAAACAAGACGTCCTGCGTTTCTGCCACCCGCGCCGAACACTCCCGGTTGTCGCCATACTATTGGAACGTTCCAAACGATCTTAGCAGACGCTGATGGAAATGCGCAAAGGGTCGGCGCTGCGAGGTCAGATGCCCGGCAGGTCCTTAGCTGCCATCGAAACCAAGTGGAGCGGCCACGCCGTGAACCGATCCCCTGCCGTGGCAAGGAACATGGTTCTCATGCTGTCGGCTGTCTCACCGTGTGCGCCAGGTTGATGTCTTAGAAAATGGAACCGCAAAACACGCAAAACACGCGGATGGGGTCTGTGCCTCACAGGCACAGCGCGATGCGTTTGATGTCGAGGCGCGGCCGTCCGAAGTTGATCAGCAGACACAGCCGCAACCTCGCCTCTTTGAGATGACTCAAGCGCTGCGCGCGATCAATCTCGTCGACGCGCCACACCGAACGGACACTCCATGTCGTTGCGAGACGGCGAGCCAGCCTCGAGCGGCTCATGCGCCAGTGCGCTTACATAAACTTTCTCCAGGAGGGCCACCGCCAACGTGCACTGAACCGTCAGAGCGCAGCCGATGATCCGCCCGGACAGCCGGTTCACCTCGCTGTCAATCTGCGTGTTTTGCGTGTTTTGCGGTTCCATTTTCCTTTCTTGTTGCCGGCACCGCCGCATGCGCAGCGAACCCACCGAGATGCAAGCCCTTGCCCTCTAGCTCCTCAGGGACACCCATTACCAGGCGCTGCACCAGGCGCTTGCCGCCCTACCGCCGCCTGTCACTGACCGCCGGAAGACTGCATTCGGGGGCAGAATGTCTGCGGTCGCAGGGTTGTCTCTCACTCTACGGGCATTGAAACAGATGCGAGACGGGGCTGGAACAGGTGCTGAAACTGGCACGCGCCGGCGGCGTGATACTGCAGCGCTATCGCGACGGCGGGCTGGCGGACGCCAAGGCGCTCCGTCCCGCCAAAGTGCCGGCGTTGTAATTCGCGTCTCGCCGTCGGCCACCTCAAAGGTTGGGCTAGACGGGGTCCAGCACCACGCTGGCCGGTTCGTTCGCCCGGCGACAACCAACTCGGCTTCCGAGCAGGTCGCCAGTCCGTGATGGCCGGGCACTACCGTGCGGCCCAGGCGCCGATACCCAGCAAACGCCGGATATCTCCGCTTCCTTACAGCGTCGTCTTTAGGATTGCGCCTGTTTGCGGCGTATCGCGGCGATGCCAAGCAAGCCGGGTAGTATCAACAAGGCGCAGGCAGGTTCGGGGATAGCGTCTATATTGCTTGTCACAGCGGTATCGATGCTGAGCTGACCACCAGTCGGAAAATAAATCGGATCAACGGGAAGATCCCAGGTCATTGAGCCGCCGACGGAGATAACATGCTGACCGGGCGAGAGTTCGAGCATCAGGTAATATCCGGTGGCGATCGATGGACAGAGGAGGTCAGGCGTGAACCCCGGGCAGGCAGGATCGCCTGGGAAGCCCGGCGTTTCGAAATCAACGCCATAGGTGCCCGGTACCGCATGACCCATCGAGAAGACACCGCTTGTCTCCAGGTGGCTTGTCAGATTAGGAACCGGCGCGCCGTCGATTGTCGCGGTGAGGTTTGTAGGAGTGGCATTATTGAAGCTGGCGATGACTTGGTTCTCCAATGGAACGGGATATTGAATAATCGAGAAGTTGAGAACGGGAACCAGTAGTAGGCTGCCGGCCGGGACTGAAAAGGATCGGGTCGTCGTTCCGCCAAAGTTTCCTGCTACGAAGAACACCGGCCCGCTATTGTTCTGATGCGCAAGCGCGCCGGTCGTGTCGGTTTGAGGGTTGGGTAGTGTGTCGGACATTTGTGAAACCCATGTCCACCATGCGCCGCCCCAATCACCAATCGACTGGCCGTCCACGATCGAATGCGGCGCATAGATGGTGGTCGCGCCAGCGGGTGGCGAGCTGGCTGCCAATGCGGCAATGCCAACGGCGCAAACAGCACACATACCTGGTCTCATCCTGCATCCCCCATTCGTTCTCGCTTAATACGGCAGAAACATCGGGGCTTCGTTGGTCCCGATTCTACCAGGCTACGGTGCCACTGCTTCCGCCGATACCCCGCGATCGCGGGGTATCGAAGGCCATTGGTGCATGGGTTTACGTCGCGGAGCAGCAATCGCCGCAGCGCCCGTCCTCTGCGCTACGGCGTGCCTGCCGCAGTGGCCGGTCAGGATGTCTGGTTCCGTCGCTTTTTCACCGCCGCCAACTCTGCAAGCGCAGATACGAACATGAATACGGACATTGGGGCAGGCATGGGGACCGGTGAGGATGTGATTCAGGTTAGCGGTGCTCGCGTGTCGTTGACCAAAGTCACACTAGGCGGCAGCGCACACCCGTGAAGCGGGAGAGAGAGCGTCCGGGGTTTGTTACCCGCCTTCCAGCTTGCTGCGCAGCTCGTCGCGGTTGTGCACGTCGAGCTTCAGATAGACCTTCTTCAGATGATCGACGATGGTGTGCTGGCTGACGTTCAGCCGCTTCGCCGTGGCCGGGATGGACATGCCATCGAACAGCAGCAGGCAAAGTTGCCGTTGCCGCGCGGTCAGTCCGCTCGCGCGCATATTGCGCAACAGGCGCAGCGACGGCGGTTCGTGGCGCTCGATCGTGACGCCGACCAGGCCATCCTCCTGCGGCTGCAACGATTCCAGCCAGTACGCGTGCAAGATGAATAGGCCCCACGGGCTCTTCAGGCTGGTCGTCGTCGTCGGCGACGGTCGACCGGCAAATGTGTCCCGAAGGTTGGTGCACAGACGCGTCAGGACGGGCGCCAACCCGGCGTACACGCCGCGTTCGCCCTTGGTATCAGACGTTCTGTCAAGCGCGAAATGCACCAGGGTTCGGGCCTGCGGGCTGACATGCAGCACGTGCGAAGGAGGCTGGACAATCAGCAGTCCTCTGTCCTCGCTCCCGGCCGCGGCATCGGAAAGATCCGGCGGCGACTGCATCCCATGCGTGATGTGGGGAAGGAACGAGGCCATCAGTCTCATCTCCTCCGGTGTATTGTTGGGATCGCGCTGCCCACGGTAGATCAGCATCGCGCCGAGCGCCTGGCCGCTGCGATCCCTCACTGCCGATTGCAGCGGAATATGGATGCCCTGCGGCCGGAAGATCAGGTTGTAGCAATCCGAGCGGAACAACTCCTCTCCCGCAAACACGGTCTCGTCGGCTTCCACGCCAAATCTTGTGCGCATGCGCTCGGCAAAGCCGGGGAGGCCGTCAGTGCGGTATTCGCTGTATATGTCCGCCAATTCGCCATTGCAGTCGGCGTAGAAGAACGCGTTCAGATGCGAGGGAATCGCCTCGTGCGGCGCTCGGAACAGCTCCGGCATGACGGCCTTGCCACCCGGTCCGAGCGAACAGAGCTGCCGGATATCCGCAGCGGCGGCGGACTGCTTCATGATCGTGGCCCGTGGAACGTCGTTGCGGACGGAACGGCACGGCAACCAGCGTCACAGTCTGCTACCGAAGTTTGCAATATGTAACAGTCTGTCGCGGTAAAGGTAGCCTGTTACGTTCGCCATTGCAACCACGCCGTGTGGCCGCCTGAGGGCCCGCCCGCAGGAGCCTCCGGTTCATGAATGATTCGTATCTTGACGGCCCATGTGCCGAGCAGCTTTGTATCACCAGGGTCAGGGGCTGATGCCGCTCGCGCGTCAGCCTCCGGCTTCATATTCTGGTTCTTGTTCCGAGGGAGTAGCGTTCAATGCGTCTTACCCGCCGTGGCCTGCTGGGCAGCGCCGCCGCAATCTCAACCGCGCCGATCATCCGCGCCCGCGCGCAGTCCAAGCCCATCATCAAGCTCGGGGTGCTGACCGACCTGTCCGGTACCTACCGCGACAACACCGGTCCTACCTCGGTCGCCGCGGCGCAGCTCGCGATCGACGAGATGAAGTCCAATCTCAGCTTCGACGTCGAACTGATCAGCGCCGATCACCAGAACAAGCCGGACGTCGCAGCGACCATCGCACGCCAGTGGTTCGACCAGGGCGTCGACGCCGCGATCGACGTGCCGACCTCGTCGGTCGCGCTGGCGGTGGCGCAGGTGGCCAAGGAGAAGGACAAGATCATGCTCAACGCGTCCGCCACCGTGGCGGCGCTGACCTACGAGCAGTGCAGCCCGAACTCCATCGTGTGGAGCTTCGATACCTGGGA
This sequence comes from uncultured Alphaproteobacteria bacterium, assembly GCA_963819855.1. GTDB lineage: Bacteria > Pseudomonadota > Alphaproteobacteria > Acetobacterales > Acetobacteraceae > JAMXLO01. Next base: position 9,098 of record CAWFYC010000020.1, on the reverse strand, counting down.
GAACGCGCACTCGACCGGCGGCGCGCTGATGGCCGGCGGCAACAAGTCGTGGTTCTTCATCACCGCCAACTACGCCTTCGGCCAGTCGCTGGCCGACCTGACCAAGGAGGTGGTGACCAAGGGTGGCGGCGAGGTGAAGGGTGACCTGCGCTACCCGTTCCCGGACACCACCGACTTTTCATCGTACCTGACCCAGGCGGCGGCAAGCGGGGCGAAAGTACTCGGGCTGGCGAATGCCGGGCTCGATACGCAGAACTGCATCAAGCAGGCCGCCGAGTTCGGCCTCAACAACTCGATGAAGATCGCACCGTTGCTGCTGTTCATCACCGACGTCCACTCGCTCGGTCTCGACGTGTGCGGCGGGCTGACCACGACCGAGACATTCTACTGGGACCGCGACGACCGCACGCGCGCGTTCACCAAGCGGCTGCTGAGCAGGACGCCGAACAACTATCCGAACCAGGCGCACGCCAGTTCGTACGCCATCACGCTGCACTATCTGAAGTCGGCGCAGCAGATGGGTGCCGCCGAGGCGAAGAAGAGCGGACGGGCGACGGTGGCGAAGATGAAGTCGATCCCGACCGACGATGACGCGTTCGGCGCCGGTCGCGTGCGCGCGGACGGCCGTGGCGAGTTCCCGGCCTATCTGTTCCAGGTGAAGACCAAGGCCGAAAGCACCGGGCCGTGGGATCTTTACAAGCTGGAGCACACCTCGCCCCCGTCGGAGGTCCTGCATCCGCTCGCCGACGCCTGCAAGTTCCCGACCGCCTGACGCCCGGCGCTGCGCTGTTCAGGCAGCCTGTTTCGCGAACGTCGTTGGATAGTCGCGCTTCAAGGCGTCCAGGCAGCGCAGCACCTCGTCCGATTGGCTGCGCATCGCTGCGACGTGACGCTGTGCGCCGGCGGCGTCATCGGCGTTCATCGCGATCAGCGTCCTGCGGCCGAGCTCATGGACCGCCTCGTGCGGCTGCTTCAGCGCCTTGAAGGACGGCAGCGCCATCGCGCGATCGTCACTGACATTGTCGTACCATCGTCCAAATCTGCAATGATGCGGTGAAGCCAGGCCGTCCGGCGCCAATTTCTCGCCGGCAGCAACGATGTCGATTACCCGCTTGACGAAGCCGGTGTGGTCTTCCTTGGCCTTCTGCATGAGCTCGGCGACACTTGTCAGGCTGAGCTGGCCACCGTCTGCGCGGTGGCGAGCGCCTGGGCCGCGGCTCCTGCCGCGCTGCCCGCCGATGCGCCGGTGCGCGCGGCCGAGGCGCTCATGTCATTGGCGGCCTGGGCCATCAGGTCGGTGCGGCGGCCGATTTCGGCCAGTGCCTGCTTCGCCTCCGTCTCGATCGTCTCCGCCATCCCGAGCAGTGCCGCGCACTTCGCTTCCTCGGCGCGCTCGTGCTCCTGATCGCGTTCGGCGGCGAGCTGTTCGGCTCTGATCATCTGCTCCTTGAACACCAGCACCGCACCGGCCATTCCGCCGACCTCGTCACGCCGCCCGGTGCCGGGGACCTGGGTCGTGAGTTCACCTCTCGCCAGATGTTCCATTGCCGACTTTAGCTGCCCGAGTGAAGCCCCGATGTCGCGATTGACCAGCCAGGCGACCGCCAGAGCCGCAAGCAGGATGAGCCCGCCGATCGTTGCCAGATCCATCAGTGTGGCGCGGAACGTGGCATCGAGGTCGTCCGTATAGGCGCCCGACATGAAGACCATCTGCCAGGGAGCGAAGCGTGCGGCCAATGCGAGCTTCGGTACCGGCGTTGCCTTGCCCGGCCGCGGATAGGCGTAGGAGACAACACCAGAGTCACCACCATGCAGCGCTGCCTCGCCCAATTGCATCACGGTTCTGCCGCTCGTGTCTCCGACCGGCGTGGGTTTGCCTTCGAGCGCGGGAGCGGTGCCGTGCGCGACGACGATTCCGTCAGTCGTCCAGGCGGTTAGGTAGCCAACGCCGCCATCGAAACGGATCGCATGGACGGCATTGCGAAACTGGCCGATTGCCTGTTCCCGAGAAACCTGATGCGCGGCGACCTGAGCGTCGAGCGACTGGGCAAGACCCAGTGCCGTATCCACGACGGCGCGCAACTTATCGACCCTGTCGTCGATCAGGCGCTGGTGCATGATCGAGGCGGCGAGCCCGATCGAGGCGATCACCGCCAGCGCCGACAATCCCGTCAGGATGGCAAGCTTGGTGCGGAGCCTGAGGTGGCTGAGAACATGCATGGCGGTCCTGTGGCGAGAGTTGCGATCCCCGCCATGCTGACCAAGCTGAATTAATGTCCGGTGAAGCCGCGGCGGCCTATGGCCTGGCGTGATTGCCCGGCGGCAGCCGGATGCCCAACAGCTGTGCCGCGGCATCGGCGACCGCGGGATCGAGCGGGCGCGGTTCCAGCGACACCCCCTTGGCCAGCCGGTCGGCAATCACGCGGAGCGCCGCCAGCCGGCCGAACGGTTTGTTGTTCGCCGGAATGAGGTGCCACGGCGCCCGGCGCGTCGAGGTCTTTTCCACCATGTCCTCGATCGCGCCCTCGTACTCGTGCCAGCGACCTCGGTTGCGGAAATCCTCGTAGGAAAGCTTCCAGCGCTTCAGCGGATCGGTCAGCCGGGCGCGAAAGCGGCGGAGCTGCTCCTCGGGCGTGATGTGCAGGAACATCTTGACCAGGCGCGTGCCGTCGGCGAGCAGCATACGCTCGAAATGGTTGATCTCGTCATAGGCGCGATGCCACGCGGCGGAGGTGGCAAATCCTTCGACCCGCTCGACCAGGACGCGGCCGTACCAGGAGCGGTCGAACACCACGATCTGGCCGTGCTGCGGCAGGTGCTCCCAGAAGCGCTGCAGGTAGTGCAGGTGCTTCTCACGTTCGTTCGGCGCGGCGATCGCATGCACCTTGAAGCTGCGCGGATCGAGCGCCCAGCCGAGCCGGCGCACTACCCCGCCTTTGCCGGCGGTATCCCAACCCTCCAGCACGATGACCGCGCGATGCGATGTGCCGAGATAGGCCTGCTGCACGAATTGCAGCGTTTCCTGCATCGAGGACAGCCGGCGCTCGTAGTCGGCGAACTCTACGGTCGGAAAACGCTTGATCGCGGCCAGATGAGGCCGGTTGAGCACGACGAAGTCGGCGGATTTCATAACCTGACTTCGGGCCTGTTCGATGCTGCCATTCGGCCGTCAACGCTCAGCACATCGCCCAGCTTGTCAAGCAGATAGTTGAGATCGTCCTGCGGCAGGTCCTCGAACTGCGTCAGGATGCGGGTGATGACCCGGGAGCGGTAGCGCTCTCGATCACGTTCGCCGCCGTCGAACTCGGTGCCGCGAACGACATCGACGGCAACCCGTACTGCCGGCAGCAGCCGCGGCGGCATGCCCGCCTTCTCGTACAGCGATGCGAGGCCGTTCGGGCCGGCGTCGTGGATCAGGATCCGTGCATTCGCCACCGGGACCTTGGCCATCACCGCCATGGCCACCTCGAAGAACGCCAGATCGCCCAGGCACAGCGAACGCATCACAAGCATCGGCGTGAGGCGCTGGTTGTGGTGCATCTGACGCACCAGCCGTTCCAGTTGCTGCTCGCTCGATCCGAGGCTGATATGCAGCGTGGCGTGCTCACGGCTTTGGAGCACGATGTCGGTGGCGAGCGAGACTGGCAGTTCGTGGTGCCTGACCAGGTACGACTGGAGCATCTCGGACACCATCACCACGAGGCGCTCGGCGATCACCACCGGCAGATCGGCGCGGTGCACCATGTTGGTCTTCACCCGGTCGCTGTCGGCGAAGCGGTCGATCGCGGTACCCAGACTGGCGGGCGAGATATGCGCGCCGGCGTTGCCCATCAGGGTCGCGACGGCAGCCTCACTGCCCACGGTGACCAAGGCATCGGCAACCTGCTCGGACACGTCGTCGCGGCCGGCGATCGCCTCCTGCTTGCGCGAGGAGCTGGTCTTGACCAGCGTCACCAGGTCCGCATCGGTAAGCGCCGGGGAGCTGATCAGGATGGGCAGCGCGACCGCCTCCACGTCGCTGGCGAGACGCAGCGCCACGTCGTGCGGGAGCTGCTTGGCGTTGCGCAGGCTCTGCGAGAGGGCTCGTCGCACCGCCAACTCGGCGTCCTGCGCCATGATGCGTACGATGTCGTGCGCGATGCGCTGTTCGGCCTGGGTCAGCGATGTGCTGTCGATCTCGCGTGCCAGCTTGTCCGCCACCTCGGCGCGGGCCGACGCGGAGGGCTCCGCGAGCAGACGCGCGACGTCGGCCTGCGTGAGAGGAGACACCATGACGGCGAGAGTGGGGGCAAACTGTTAGAGCGGGGTTAATTGGATGCACTCACAGCCGCAGCGATCCCGCTGCGTCCGCCAGTGCCTGGTGCGCCTTGTCGGCGGCGGCGGTGGCCTGGTCGATCGCCTGACCGAGCTGCTCCAGCTTCGTCTCGTCCGCGTCCAGCGCACGCGTGAGCCTGGCGTGGAGCGCATCGTTGGCCGGAACCGCGGCGAGGTTGCGGCGGATCCGGTCCTCGTCCTGCAGCACCGCCGCCTGCTGAGCCTTCAGTTGGGTAACCGCCGCCCGCTTCGCTGCCTCGTCCTGCCGCAGCGTCGCCAACCGCTGCAACGCCGTCCGCGCCGGCGGCGCCAACGTCTGCTCGTTCAGCAGCCGCACCACGACCTGCGCATCGTCCGCCAGCAGAGCGGTCTCCTCGCGCTCCAACCGGTCGATATAGGCGGTCAGCTTGCGCACCTCGCCCGGCCGCAGCGACATCGGCACCCGCCAGGCGGTCGCGGTTTCCTCAGTGCCCGGGACCGCGCCGCCCTCCAGCGTCAGCGTGCGATCGCCATCCTTCGGGATTTCCACCAGCACCCGTCGCGGCTCGTTGGCAGGCCCGGTGATCGTCACCCGCAGCACCTCGCGCTGCCGGGTGGCGATGTGCAGCACCCCATCGGCGGCAGTCAGCGATGCGAGCGTGGTCTCCCCGGTGCTGTCGCGTTCCACCGTAGTGCGCAGGTCCTGGGCGAACGACAGCAGCCGACGCTCGCCCGCGGGCAGACCACCGAGCCTGGCGTCGCCGGCGAAGGTGGCGGCGCCAGAGGCATCGTACAGCGTCAGCACGCCGGCGGGAATCGACGATCCGGTGTCGTTGGTGATACGGATCGACGACAGCGGATGCGTGTCGTCGGCGGTGGCAAGGTCCACGCGCTCGGCCGGGATGTTGCGATCGATGATCGGCACGCTCGCGGTATGTCCCGCGGCGAGCACCACCGGCGTGGGAAGCTGGAAGATCGTCGCCTCCACACCTTCGGTCGCCTGCACCTGGTCCGCCGGCTGGGCCATCACCTCGGCCTGCGCGACCGGTGCGGGTACCGGCGGAGGCGCCGGCGCAGCCAGCGCCCTTGAGGCGCCGGCCGGTGCGCCTGTGGCCTTCTGCATCGCCAGTTCCGCGGGCCGCGCGCGGGTATCCACGCTCGGCAGGAGGCGGCCGAGGATCTCCACCGGCACCTCGGGCCGCTGCACGAAGTAGCTCTGATAGATCGCCTGGCGGAACGTGACCGGATTGCCGTATTGCAGCGTCAGTGCGACGCCGTTCCAGTCGGTGCCCGACTGGTTCTCCAGCACCGCCCATCCCTGCAGCCGCGCCGGATCGCCGTCCTTGGCAGGCAGCACCAGGCGATATGTCGCTTTCCACAGCGGCGCCGCGGCCACGTATCCGACGCGGACCGTGCGGTGGCCATCGCCGGTGCTGTGCAGTGTGATGTGGCGGAGGCTCTGGTTCGCCTCGCGACGCAGCGAATCGAGCGCCTGGCCGATGCGCGCACGCAGGTCGGGGTCGGTGACCTGGATGCTTTCGGCCTCCTCCAGCACGAACTGGCGCAGGCCGTCGGCGCTGAGGATAGTGACGCGGGTGCGCTGCACCGTCGGTTGCGGCTGTCCGGTCGGCACCGGCAGCGTCTCTGCGACACGCTCGGCGTGCACGATGCGCCCGGTCATCGGACGCGGGCCCTGCACGCTGATCTCCACGCCTTGCAGGCTGTTCAGGTAATCGACCGCCGACCGCAGCGCCTCGGGGCCGAACGGCACGTTGCCGAAGTTCGCGCGCGTGTTGTCGCGTCCCGGCAGTTCCGCCGTGCCGACCGCACCGGCGCTGTCGAACACCACCAGCGAGGTCAGCACGTCGTCCACCTGATCGAGCGGCACGTCGAGCCCGAGTGTCGCCGGGCCGTCCACCTCGGCCTCGAATTCGAAATAGCCGACCCCGGCGGACGACAGCATCACGCGCTTCAGCGCCAGGTCGGCGGCGACGGCCGGGGAGGCGCTCAATAACAGAAGCGCCAGGATCAGGCGTTGCATTGCATTTCTCCGGTCGGTTGCGCGGGCGGTCGCCTGGGCGACAATAGCCGACGTTGGGTTGCGGGGTGAGTGACTTGAGCCTGCTCGGTGCCGTTTCCAGCACAGACATGCAGACCGCGCGGATCGTGACGGGTGCGACGATGGCGGCATTCATTGGCGTCGGCATGGTGCCAGGATTGCGGCAGCATGCCGGCAGGATCAGGGTCGCGCTGCTGGTGGCCTATCTGCTGGCGTGCGGCATTTTCGTTGGCTATGCGCTGATGCGGTAGATGCCGACCCGGGAACCGGACTGGAGGGCGGCATGAACGAATATGAGACCGACATCCTGATCTGGAGCGAGCACCGGGCCGCGCCGCTGCGCGGCCACGTCGTCGGTGAACGCGTCGGCGGCCAGATCGATTGCGAGTCATCGAGGAGGTCGAGCGTGTGGGAAGCGAGCAACTACACGCCGTGGTGCCGCTGTTGCGTCAGGCGCTGATAGATACGCTGAAGGCAGAGGCTTGGCCGCTCTCACGCGATGCGTCCAAAGGGCGGCCGATGCGATCGGGTTCCGCGCCGATACTGCAGACTGCTATGCACCGTCCATGCGGCAGCGGATCGACCTCGACCGCGTCCGCCGCCAGAAGCTGCGCGCGCTACCAAAACCGTGGACGGACAACCGCCGTTGCCGTCGCTTCGATGGTAAGCGGACTTTCGGCTCCTGTTCACGGCCTGCGCTCGCGTGGCTCCGGTTCGCCAACGTGCCCCAAATGGGGGGCACCCCCAGCGCGGGATGCCCCGACCCTTTTGGTCTGCAACAGATAGGCGCCTTGCGGGCGAGCTGACTCGCGGCGACTTTCAGGCAAACGCGCGAACCCGTTCCGTGACGGTCTCCAGTTGGCCGACCGTCTCCCGGCCAAACAGCAGCGGGATGAAGGCGCCGATTGCTACTACCACCAAAATGGTACCGAAGAAGATCGTCGGCGAGCTGGTGTGCGGTTCCATCAGAAAGGGTGCCAGGACGCCGGCGAAGAGCCGTGAAACCGACTCGCCGAAAATATGCCCCCGGCCGCGCAGCGCCGTCGGGAACTGTTCGGAGAGGTAAACGCGCGCCGCCGTGAAGGCGGACAGAACGGTAAAGCCGGTGATGAGTGCCCCTGCGACCATCACAACCGTCGCATAATCTCCCGCCCAGTGCGCCATCAGCATCAGAACGAGCCCAGGGAGCGATCCGGCGAGTGCGTAAGCGATCGTCCACCGCCGCCCGATGATTTCCATCAAGAAGCCGGTAAAGCCCTTCCCCGGGATACTGGCGAAGAACACCAGCGAACTCAGTCCGAAGCCCAGGGAGACGGCCGCACCTTGGTCGACCAGCGCCTTTGGCAGGAGCACTGCAATCAGAAAATAGGCAGTGCCGCAGCAGACACCGCTCAAAATGCCGACAGTGGTCCAGCGCAGCTGGCCGCGCCGGAACAATGCCCAATAGGGCGGTAGCTGGTCTCGGGTGGTTTCCCGATGGTCGCCGAGTGCCTCAACTGTCAGCGGTGGTACGCGGGCGCCACTCCGCTCGATGATCCGGTTGACGATATCGACGGCGGCCTGTGGTCGGCCTTTGCGCAAATGCCAGCGCGGGCTCTCAGGCAAAACGTGATAGACCAATACCGGTACTACGGTCACCGCCAGTCCGCCGGGCAGTGCCAGGAGTCGAAAGGCATCCGGATAGTCAGCGAGCAGATAGGCGATAAACGGCACCACGGTGAATGCGCCGGCCAGCGCCATCTCATAGATCGCACCATAGGTGCGCCGATGCTGTGCAGGCATCAATTCAGCAGCGATCGGGAATGCCGCCGAGACGGCGCCGCCCGCGCCAAGGCCCGTCAGGAGGCGCACGATGATCAACTGCTCGGCGTTTTGCACCAGCGGGATCAGCAGCGTCAAAAGCGTAGTGGCGATCACGCCGATGAGCATCACGCTCTTGCGGCTCCAGTGATCGGATATTGCTGAGGCCGCGAAACCGCCGACGCATAGCATGAACGTTGGGCCGACAGCGAGCCAGCGGATGTCGGATCCCGTCAGATGCAGCGGCGCTTTGGCCAACACCAGCAGCGAGCCAGTGATCACCAGATCGTAGCCCTCGATGAAGCCGACAAGGGCTAACACTGCGATTATCAGTAGATGATGGGCGCTGAAAGGAATGCTGTCGAGCTTGCGTCCAAGCACGAAGCCGGCGGCAGTTACCGATCCGCCGGTCGAGCAGACTTCTGCCATGATACCCTCCCAGACTGAGTACAGCCCGGGCGGCGGTGCGAAAGTACAGAAGCCGCGAGGTCGCGGTAGTGCCTTTGCCCGAAGAGATCATAGTTTCTATAACGTATCGTTTAGCTCGCGGCTCCGTCGCGGCTGCACCCCAAAGTGCCGCCTAGCCAACATGTTACTCGCGATCAAAGTTGGAGGCGGTTTTCCGCCCTCCTGTTGCTTGCGGCCCTTCTTCAGCCGCACTTGAACATAACACTGGAGCCGGGACGTTGTCAGCCTTTTAGTGCAGGCCAAGCTCAAAATCGGCCGGGTGGTGATCGTGTTCAGGATGGTGTGTGCGAGCGACGCCCTGCGCCTGCTTCCGGTGGTCGGCTGACTGAAGCCGATGGTGGTGTCCCGCCGCAGGGCGGCGGTGCATAAGCCTCGGGTCAGGCACGGCAAGTGAAGTTTTGCCAAGTCCACACAATCTCAGCGGTCGCCCCAAAGTGATCTCGACGTGCCGACTGGAAAAGAAGTAGCGCGATCGCGC
>CAWFYC010000019.1:0-91398 GCA_963819855.1 uncultured Alphaproteobacteria bacterium | reverse complement strand
GAATTCGTGCCAGCGATCAAATCCGCCACCAACCGCGCCGTCGCCGCCCCGGCCGTCAACCCGACATGCCCATGGCCAAACGCATGCACGACGTCCGAACAGCCACTCGCCGGCCCGATGCACGGCAATCCATCCGGCGTTGAGGGCCGATGCCCCATCCACACCTTCACCTTCGCCGGCGGCAGGTCCGACGGCAGATCGGGAAACACCTGCCGCGCGAAATCGCGGAGCACCGCGGCGCGCTTCCAGTTCGGCGCAGCGTCCAGTCCGGCCAGCTCCACCTGGCCGGCCAGCCGCAGTCCCTGCGGCGTCATCACACATGCCATCTTCCCGTCACTCGGCATCACCGGATAGCGCAAAGCGAATTCCGGGACCGGGATCACGGCGTGATAGCCCCGTTCTGTTTCCAGAGGCACGCGGTCACCGACTTCGGACGCAAGCGAATGAGACCACGCACCGGCGGCGATCACGGCCCGGTCCGCGGCGATCTCCCCATCCTCAGTCCGCACGGCCCGCAAGCGGGTGCTCTCGATGCGAAAGCCGATGGCCTTGCCGCGGCGCAACTCGGCCCCCTGTGCAACGGCATACCGCACCAGCGCGGCAACATAGGCGCCGGGATCACGGCACTGGGCGTTCTCCTCCACCAGCAGGCCGAAGGTGTAGCGCCGGCTTAGCAGCGGCGCGCGCTGCCGGAGCTCATCGGCCGACAGCTCGAGCCAGCGCACCCCATTCTCCCGGCGCAGCCGCCAGGCGAACGCCTCCGCCTCGAAGTCGGCACGGCTGGGGAACACGAACAGCACCCCTTGGCGGGTGATCAGCTCGCCGACCCCGGCCTCCTCGGCCAACCGCCGATGCAGCTCCGGCGCGTCGAGCAGCAGCGGCCGCAGCGCCCGCGCGGTCGCCGCCACGCGCGCCTCGGTAGCGCCGGCGCGCAGAAACCGGGTGAGCCACGGCAGCAGTCGGGGCAGATAGCGCCAACGGATCGCCAGCGGACCGAGCGGATCAACGAGCCAGCCCGGCACCTTGCGCCAGATGCCGGGGGACGACATCGGGATCACCGAGCTCGGATTGAGCAGCGTGCCGTTGCCGTAGCTCGCCGACTGCTCCCCGCCGGGATCATCGGGTTCCAGGATCGTCACCCGTTGGCCGTCGCGCAGCAGCTCGACCGCGGTGGCGGCACCGACGATGCCGGCGCCGATCACGACGACATGCGCCATTACGCGGTGCGGCGCACGCGGTAGAACTGCGGGATGCCCTCGGGGATGTCCTTCAGGTCTGCACGGAATGTCGTCGGCTGATAGAACAGGCCGAGTGGCGCATAGGACGGGTTTTCGAACAGTTCGGCCTGCATCTCGGCGCACAGCTTCTGCTGCGCCGTCAGGTCCGCCGCGTCGTACCAGGCCAGCCGCAGCGCCTCCATCTTCGGATCGTTCGGCCAGCCGAACCAGGCGGTCGCGGGATTGGAACGGATCACCGTCAGCGACGCCGGCGATACGTTGCCGGTGCCACCGCCATAGGTGAAGAACATGTTCCAGCCGCCCTTGTCGATCGGCTCCTTGCTGGCGCGTCGCTGCACCACGGTGCCCCAGTCGAGCGACTGGTAATCGACCTCGAAACCGATCTTCTTCAGCAGATCGCCGCCCACCAGTGCCAGTGCGCTGATCACCGGAAAGTCGGACGCGGCCAACAGCACCACCTTCTCGCCCTTGTACCCGGCAGCGGCCAGTTCCGCCTTCAGCTTCTCCGGGTCCTTCGGCCCCTTCATCATGTCGACACCGACATCACTCGCCAGCGGCGTGCCGGGCACGAACAGACCGATGCCGGTCTTGATCAGTTCCGGCGCGGCGCCGGCCACCGCCTCCATGAACTCGCGCTGGTCGATCGCCGACAGCACGATGCGGCGGATCGCGGGATTGTCGAACGGCGGATACAGGCAGTTGAACCGCATGACGCCGATTGAACCGGAATGGTCCTTCACCACCGACGTCAGGTCGGCCTGGCCCTTCAGCGTGCTGAGCAGATCGATGGTCGGGTTCTCCCACCAATCGAACTCGCCGGCGCGCATCGCAGCGGACTTGGTCGCCGGGTCCGGCACCACGGACCACTCGACACGATCGAAATGTACCGTCTTCGGACCCGCGGTCATCTCGGCCGGGCCGTCCGTGCGCGGTACATAGTCGGCGAACTTCTCGTACACCACGCGCGAGCCTGCCACCCGCTCCGCGGCGACGAAGCGATACGGGCCGGAGCCCACCATATCGCTCACCTGCTTCATCGCATCGGTCAGCGCCAGGCGTTCCGGCATGATGCAGCACATGTTGGTGGTGACCGCGAGCGCGTCCGCCAGCAGCGGGAACGGCTTCTTCAGCCGAAACCTGATCTGCTTGTCGGACGTCGCCGACACTTCATCGGTCGCCGACCGCAGCACGCCGCCAAAGCCGTCACGCTGCCACCAACGCTGGATGCTGGCGACACAGTCGCGTGCCAGCACCGGACTGCCGTCGTGGAATTTCAGGCCCTCGCGCAGCGTGATGTCCCATTGGTTGCCATCGGGACTGATCGTGTGGCCGGCGGCCATCTGCGGGTGCGGCTGAAAGTCGTTGTCCTGTCCATACAGCGTGTCGAACACCAGATGCGCGTGGTTGCGCGTGACATCGGCGGTGGTCCACACCGGATCGAGCGTCGCAAGGTCCGCCTGCGGCAGGAACTTCAGCAGCCGCTGCGACTCCGCAACGACGATGTTCGGCGCCGCCAGTAGGGCCGCGCCGGCCAGTGTCGACTTGAGCAGGTCTCGCCGCCGCATGACATCGCCTCCCAGCGTTACGCGTTACACGTTCTTCTTCACCCCGTAGAACTGCGGCCAGCCGTCGTGAATGTCCTGCAGGTAGTTGCGGAACGCCGTCGGCTGATCGTACATCCCCAGCGGCGCATAGGGCGGGCTCTTCCAGAACTCGACCTGCATCGCCTCGCACAGTGCCTTCTGTGCCGCTTCATCCTCCGCGTCGTACCAGGCGGCGCGCAGTTCCTCCATCTTTTCGTCGGTCGGCCAGCCGAACCAGTTGCTCTTGGTACCGCTGCTCTTGAACGTGATGTTCGGGGCCGGCGAGATGTTCCCGAAGCCGCCGAGATACGTATAGAAGACGTTCCACCCGCCTTTGTCGATCGGCTCCTGGCTGGCGCGCCGCGCGACCACGGTGCCCCACTCCAGCGACTGGAAGTCGGTATTCATGCCGATCTTCTTCAGCGTGTCGGAGGCAACCTGCGCCTCCGCCCAAATCGTTGGAATTGTGGAGGCTGCCAGAATAACGACCTTCTCACCCTTGTAGCCGGCAGCGATCAGATCCTGCTTGAGCTTGTCGTAGTCCTTCGGCCCGCGCGTCACCTCGACGCCGACGGTGCTCGCCATCGGCGTGCCCGGCACGAAGATGCCGACATCGGTCTTGATCAGACTGGGTTCGGCGCCGGCCACCGCCTCCATGATCTCCTTCTGATCCATCGCCGCCACCACCACGCGGCGGATCGCTGCGTTGTCGAACGGCGGGAACAGGTGGTTGAAGCGGAGACAGCCGATCTCGCCGGTGCGGTCCTTCACCACCAGCGTGATGTCCTTGTTACGCTTGAGCTGCGGCACCAGGTCGATGGTCGGATTTTCCCACCAGTCGATCTCGCCCTGCGTCAGCGCGGCCGACGCCGTCGCGGGATCCGGGATGAAGTTCCACACCACACGATCGACATAGACGATCTTCGGTCCGGCATTGAAACTCGGCTTGCCGTCCTTGCGGGGAATATACTTGTCGTTCTTTGCATAGACCACGCGCTGGCCAGGGATCCGCTCGGCGGGCAGGTACTTGAACGGCCCGCTGCCCATCGCCTCGCTCACCTGCGTCATCGGATCGGTCTTCGCCAGCCGCTCCGGCATGATCGCGCAGTAGATTTCGGCCAGCGCATTCGGCAGCAGCGCGAACGGCTTCTTCAGGCGGAAGCGGATCACCTTGTCCGACACCGCCGTCAGTTCGTCGGTGCGCGTCATCAGCGTCTCGACGAACGGATAGCGCTTGCCACAGCGCTGGATGGTGGCGACACAGTCGCGCGCCAGCACCGGCGTGCCGTCGTGGAATGCCAGCCCGTCACGCAGCGTCAGGTCCCACTGCTTGCCGTCGTTCCCCACGACGTGACCCTCGACCATCTGCGGTTGCACGTTGAAGTCGGCGTCGTAACCGTAGAGCGTATCGTACACGGCAAGCGAGAAGTTGCGGGTGATGTCCGCTGTGGTCCACACCGGATCGAGCGAGGCGAGGTCGGCGTGCGGCGTGAAGGTGATGGTCTTGGCGCCCTCGGCCTGGACGATGCGCGGCGCGGCCAACGCGGTCGCGCCGGCTATCGCGGTTTTCAGGACATCACGACGTTTCATGCGCTTGAGTTCCCCAACGGAATTGGTGTCATGGTAGAGCAAATTTGCGGTGATGGGCCAGCCAGACTTTACACGTCTCCCGCTTGCGGGAGACGTCGCAGCGCGCTGCGCGGGGGGTGAGAGTTCACGTACAGGGTGGCGCCCTCACCCGGCGCTTGGCGCCGACCTCTCCCGCGCAGCGGGAGAGGTGTAAGAGGCTCGCTCCGACGCATGCAGCGCCGCGGCCACGACTGGTGCCGCGGCAACCGACATGCGTTCACCGTCGTGGCCGACGTCGGACACATTGATCACCGTCCAGGTGCACTGCGTGCCCAATGCCTCGGCCGCTGCGTGCCCAGCCCTCACATAGTTATGCGCGCGCTCGTGCCGTGTCGCGCCCTGGCGCATCGAACGCGGACCTTTCGGGAAGAACCGGTCGGTGGTCTTGGTGTCGCGCGTGCCGGTCATCACGGTGATCGGGAACTCCAGCAATTGACGTAGTGTCTTCGCGCCGAGCTCGGTTTCGCCCAGCCCGAACGGCCAGGCAATCTCCAGGTCGGGCATGGCGTATGTGCCGGCGTTCGCACTGACGGCGACAGCGACCCGATCGCGGAAGCCGAACGACAACATGCGATGCACGAACTGCCCGCCAGCGGAATGGCCGAACAGCCCGTAGCTCTGCCGGCGCGTCAGGCCCTGGTCGCGCAGCACCATGAACAGCCGTTCGTCGATCCCGTAGGTCCATTGCTCTCGGGGATTCGGCCCACCCTTCTCATCATGCCGGTTGCCGAAGTGGTACCAAAGGTAATCAGGGAACGCCTGCTCGGTGAACTCGACCGAGATCACCAGGATGCTGGTCTCGTCCACCAGCGGCATCCAGTAGTCACGATAATCACGACCATTGCGCCCGACTCCGTGATGCACGATCAGCACCGGCGTGTCGCCGTCGAACCGAAGCGGCCGCGCGCTGTGCAGCAGTAGCGGCCGATCCGGAAAGGCTGGGTCGATGTAGCGCACGGAATGCGCGCCAGGCGCGGCAACCAGACGCGACAATCCGCTCACAGATGCACGCCCCGCTCCAGGATCTCGAGCGTGTAGGCACGGTAGCTGATCCCCAGCGTCTCCGCCCGCGCCAGACGGCGCAGCGCGATCTCACGCCCCGGCGTCTTCCAGGCACGCTTCACCGCGCGCTTCCAGCACCAGTGGCGCCACGACTCGTTCGGATCGATCTCCGGCTCGAGCGGGGGACCGCCATTGTCGCCGATCCCCCGCATGCGGCGGTTCAGTACGCCCGGGCGACCGCACGCTTCGCCATCACGCCCACCAGGTGGGCGCGGTACTCGGCGCTGGCGTGGATGTCGCTGTTCAGCCCGTCCGGCGGTGTCACGATGTTGGCGATCGCGGCAGGCGAGAAATTCGCGCTCAGCGCCTGTTCCATCGCGGTATGACGGAACACGCCAGTCTGTCCCGCGCCGGTCACCGCGACGCGCACGCCGGCCGCGGTCTTCGCCACATAGACGCCGACGATCGCGTAGCGGGACGCGGGGTTGCGGAACTTCTCGTAGGCGCCCTTCTCCGGCGCCGGAAACTCCACTCCGGTGATCAGTTCGCCCTGTTCCAGCGCGGTCGCGAACATGCCCTGGAAGAAGTCGTCCGCCTTGATCGAGCGGCGATCGGTCTTGATCGTCGCACCCAGTGCCAGCGCAGCTGCCGGGTAGTCGGCCGCGGGATCGTTGTTCGCCAGGCTGCCGCCGATCGTGCCGCGGTGCCGCACCGCCTCATCGCCGATGTGCGAGGCAAGCTCCGTCAACGACGGTATCTTCCCCTTCAGTCCGGCATCGGCGGCGACCGCACCGTGCGTCGTCATGCCACTGATCGTCACTGTGTTGGCCGACACGCTGACACCGACCAGCCCGAGCTTCGCCAGATCGACGACGACACTCGGCTTGTTCAGCCGCTGCTTCAGCACCGGGATCAGCGTCATGCCGCCGGCGAGCGCCTTCGCATCGGGGTCGGCCCCGAGCGCCTTCACCGCATCGGCGAGGCTCGATGGCTTCTGATATGCGAAATCATACATCGTGCTGTTCCTCGTTCCGATTATTCCGCGGCCATCCGAGGCGCGCCGCCCTGGATGATCGCCCACAGTTTCTGCGGCGTCGCCGGCATCTCGATATGGCGCACGCCATATCCCTTCAGCGCATCGACCAGGGCGTTGATGATCGCCGGCGGCGAGCCGATCGCGCCTACCTCGCCGCAGCCCTTCACGCCCAGCGGATTGTGTGTGCACAGCGTGATCTCGGTGCCCACCGTGATGTTCGGCAGGTCGTCGGCGCGCGGCATGGTGTAGTCCATCATCGAGCCGGACAGCAGTTGCCCGCTGTCGTCGTACACCGCGTGCTCCAGCAGCGCCTGGCCGATGCCTTGCGCGACACCGCCCTGGACCTGCCCCTCGACGATCATCGGGTTGATCACCCGGCCCACGTCGTCGACCGCGACGAAGTTCACCACCTCCACGATGCCGGTATCCTTGTCGATCTCGACTTCCGCGATATGGCAGCCGCCGGGGAAGGTAAAGTTCTTCGGGTCGTAGAACGCGGTCTCGTCGAGGCCCGGTTCCAGCTCCTCGATCGGATAGTTGTGCGGCACGTAGGCGGCCAGCGAGATGTCGGTCAGCGACTTCTCCTTGTCGGTGCCGGCCACGGTGAATTTGTTGTTCTTGAACTCGATATCGTCCACCGAGGCTTCCATCAGATGGGCCGCGATCTTCTTGCCCTTGGCGATGATCTTGTCCATCGCCTTCACCATCGCGGTACCGCCGACCGCGAGGCTGCGGCTGCCATAGGTGCCCATCCCGAACGGGATTTTCCCGGTATCGCCGTGCACCACGTCGACCTGGCTGAGCGGCACGCCGAGCTGTTCGCAGACCAGTTGCGCCAGCGTGGTTTCATGTCCCTGGCCGTGACTATGGGTGCCGGTATAGACCGTGACGCTGCCGGTAGGATGCACCTTGATGTTCGCCACCTCATACAGCCCGGCGCGTGCGCCGAGCGATCCCACCACGGCCGACGGTGCAATGCCGCAGGCCTCCAGGTAGGTGGAGACGCCGATGCCACGCAGCTTGCCCTTGGCCGCGGCGGCGCTGCGGCGCGATTCGAAGCCGGCGTAGTCGGCCGCCTTCAGGCAGGCGTCCAGCGTCGCCTGGTAGTTGCCGCTGTCGTATTGCAGCGCGACCGGGGTCTGATACGGGAAGGCGTCCGCCGGGATGAAGTTCAGCCGCCGGATCGCCACTCGGTCCATCTTGGTGTCGTAGGCGCAGGCATCCACCAGCCGCTCCAGCAGGAACGCCGCCTCCGGCCGGCCGGCGCCGCGATACGCATCCACCGGCACGGTGTTGGTGAACACTGCCTTCACCTCGCAGTAGATCACCGGCGTCTTGTAAACGCCGGCAAGCAGCGTGGCGTACAGATAGGTCGGGATGCACGGCGCAAAGGTAGACAGGTAGCCGCCCATGTTCGCCAGCGTCGAAATGCGCAGCGCGAGGAAGTTGCCGTTCGCGTCCAGCGCCATCTCGGCGGTCGAATCATGGTCGCGGCCATGCGCGTCCGACATGAAGCTTTCGTTGCGCTCCGCGGTCCACTTCACCGGCCGACGCAGCTTGCCCGCCGCCCAGGTGACGATCGCCTCCTCCGCATAGTGGTAGATCTTCGATCCGAACCCACCGCCGACGTCCGGCGCCACGACGCGCAGCTTGTTCTCCGGGATGTGCAGCACGAACGCGCCCATCAGCAACCGGATCACGTGCGGGTTCTGGCTGGTGGTGTAAAGCGTGTAATCGCCGCTGTGTCCGTCGAACTCGCCGACCGCGGCGCGCGGTTCCATCGCGTTCGGGATCAGCCGGTTGTTGGTGAGGTCGAGCTTCACCACCTTCGCAGCGCCGGAGAACGCCGCATCCACCAGCGCCTTGTCGCCGATGTGCCAGTCGTAGCAGATGTTGCCGGGCACATCGTCGTGCACCAACGCCGCCCCCGACGCGATCGCATCGCGCAGCGACGCCACCCCCGGCAGGTCCTGGTAGTCGATTACGACCAGTTCGGCCGCGTCCTTCGCCGCCTGCTTCGTCTCGGCCACCACCACCACGACCGGATCGCCGACATGGCGCACCTTGCCGACCGCGATCACCGGATGCGGCGGCTCGGCCATCGGCGAACCGTCCTTGTTGTGAATCTGCCAGCCGCACGGCAGCCCGCCGATATTGTCGGCCGCCATGTCCGCGCCGGTATACACCGCCACCACGCCAGGCGCCTTCGCTGCCGCGGCGGTGTCGATGCTGCTGATCCTCGCATGTGGCCGGTCCGAGCGGCGGATGAACGCATGCAGCTGGCCGGGCCGATTGATGTCGTCTGTGTAGTTGCCGCGACCGCTGAGAAAGCGCGCGTCCTCCTTGCGGCGGACCGACGCTCCAATTCCCTCGAAAGGCATCGACGTCACTCCCTGTTGGGTTCGTCTTATTCGGCGGCGACGGCTTTGCCGTGCATCAGCGGCCAGGCGGCCGCGATCGCCTTGACGATGTTATGGTAGCCGGTGCAGCGACAGAGATTGCCTTCCAGGCCCTCGCGAATCTGCTTCTCGGTGAGGCCCTGCGGGTGCGAGTTCACCAGGTCGATGGCGCTCATCACCATGCCGGGCGTGCAGAAGCCGCATTGCAGCGCGTGATGCTCGCGGAACATCTCCTGCATCGGGTGCAGCGTGCCATCGGCCGCCGCCAGCCCCTCGATCGTGAGGACCGACGTGCCGTCCGCCTGCAACGCCAGCATGGTGCAGGACTTCGCCGATATGCCGTCGACGTGCACGACGCACGCGCCACACTGGCTGGTGTCGCAGCCGACATGGGTGCCGGTCAGCCCGAGCTTCTCGCGCAGCAACTCCACCAGCAGCGTGCGGTTTTCGACCTCGACCGTATGCTGCTTGCCGTTCACCGTCAGGCTCACCTGAGGCATTGCGCAATCCCTCCCTTGTCGCGTGCGCCGGAGTGTGGCCACCGCGCCCCGCGATGGTCAAGCGGGCGCGGCGAGTGCCGGAACAATATCAGTCTTGGCGAAGTCGCCGCCCTTGAACAGCAGCGGGATGTTGCGCGACTTTGCCAACGCGTACGAGGCGCAATCACCGCAATTCAGACGCGCCGGATGGCGGCCTTTGCCGAACCGGAGGAATGCATCGCTGGCGATGCGTGCGAGCCCCGCGTCGTGGGCAACGACCTCGAGCTCAAGATCGCGAATCATCTGCTCGAGCAGCACCCATACGACCGTATCGCCACGGCGCCCTGCAAGGACCATCAACGCCTCCTGCAAGCTGACCGCGGACAGGCAGCCGGGATCGGCTTCTTCCATGCACCGGGCAAACCGGACTGCCTCCGGTTCCAGTTGGACCACCGCGATGATCGCCGACGTATCGACGGCTATCACGCCGGAAGGCCGTCCTCGTCGTAGAGATCATCCTCCGTAAAAGGTGGCGCGTCCTTGAGCAAGGCGGCGCTTCGTGCCGCGATTGCCAGTACCGCCTGTACCCGGGCCTCGATCTCCTCCGGCGTGCGCCGCCGCCGCCTTACGCCGCGCTCGATGAATTCGACACCCGCCGCCTCCAGTGCCCGTTGCACTTCATCGAAGGTCCCCAGCGACACCCTGCTCAACCCGTCTGCCGCCTCAATGCGGCGAACCGTAACGATGGAGACCTTGGCGCGGCGCGCCAACTCTTCCTGATCCATCCGGAGTAAGGCACGGGCGGCACGAATTTGGTCGGGCGTGATCAGCATGATAACTATATATCATGGCGCTCTTGCAGCGTTGAAGCCGCCATCGGCACCACCTGTCCGCCTGGCACGTGATCCAGATGGCACGCCGACACGTGCCCCTCGCCCACGGGCCGCAGCACCGGCTCCTCCTCCCGGCAGCGGTCGAAGGCGAACGGGCAGCGCGTGTGAAACCGGCAACCGCTCGGCGGGTTGATAGGGCTCGGCACGTCGCCGGTCAGAATGATGCGCTGCCGCTTCGCCGTCGGGTCCGGCACCGGCACCGCGGACAGCAGCGCCCGCGTGTAGGGATGGTGCGACTTCGCAAATAATGTGCGGCGGTCCGCCAGCTCGACGATCTTGCCCAGGTACATAACGGCCACGCGGTGCGTCAGGTGCTCGACGATGGCCAGATCGTGGCTGATGAACAGCAGGGCCATGCCGAACTCGTCCTGCAGATCGACCAGCAGGTTGATGATCTGCGCCTTCACCGACACGTCCAGCGCGGACACCGCCTCGTCGCAGATGATCAGGTCGGCACCCGGCGCCAGGGCACGGGCGATGCCGATGCGCTGACGCTGCCCGCCGGAGAATTCGTGCGGATAACGCCAGATCGCGTCGCGCGGCAGCTGCACCTTGTCCATCAGCAGTGCGACCCGCTCGGTCAGTTCGCGGCCGCCATGCACGATGCCGAAATTGATCAGCGGCTCGGCCAGGATGTCGCGCACCTTCATGCGCGGATTGAGCGACGAGAACGGGTCCTGGAACACCACCTGCACCCGCCGCCGGAGCGGCCGAAGCTGGCCAGCCGGCAGGTTGTCGATGCGGTCGCCGGCCAGATAGACCTCGCCGTCGGTGACCGGATACAATCGCAGGATCGCCTTGCCGACGGTGGACTTGCCGCAACCCGATTCCCCCACCAGCGACAGCGTCTCGCCGCGGTCGATGGAGAATGTCACGCCGTCCACCGCGTAGACTTTCGCAGTCTCCAGGCCGAGGACGCCGCCGAAGATCGGGAAGTGCTTCTTCAGGCCGTTGACCTCGAGCAGGGGGCGGTCGGGTGTCATCGGTAAGCCGGTGTCATTGCGAGTTCCGCACCAGCCTGTCGGCGGACCCTGACGCGACGAAACTGGCCACCGACAATCCCAGTCGTCATTCCCGCGCAAGCGGGAGCCCGGGGAGAGGTCCGTACGGTTGCCCTGGGTCCCCGCTTTCGCGGGGATGACAACCGGGGGCCGTTTCTTGTTAACGAAGCGAAGCCGCCCATCATGCCGCGAGGCGCCTCTCGGCGTAGTGGCAGGCCACCAGATGTTCCCGCGCCTTGGTCTCGATCGCCGGTGTGACGCGGCTGCACAGCTCGGTCGCCATCGGGCAGCGCCCCGCGAACGCGCAGCCGACGATCCGCTGACGCAAACTCGGCACCAGACCGGGAATCTCCGCCAGCTTGGTGCGGCCGCCGTCCACCAGCGACGAACCAAGCTTCGGCACCGAACCGAGCAGTCCGCGGGTATAGGGATGCAGCGGACGGGCGAAGATCTCCTCGACCGGGCCTTCCTCGACCTTGCGCCCCGCGTACATCACCACCACACGCTGGCACATCTCGGCCACCACCCCGAGATCGTGCGTGATCAACATGATCGCCGACCCCAGCCGCTGCTTCAGATCGCGCATCAGGTCCAGAATCTGCGCCTGAATGGTGACATCCAACGCCGTCGTCGGCTCATCCGCGATCAGCAGCTTCGGATTGCACGCCAGCGCCATCGCGATCATCACCCGCTGGCGCATGCCGCCCGAGAGCTGATGCGGGTACTCCCGCACCCGCCGCTGCGGCGCCGGGATGCCCACCAGCACCAGCATGTCGACCGCGCGCTTCTCCGCGTCACGCGGCGACAGGCCCTGGTGAAGCTGCAATGTTTCGCCGATCTGCCTGCCCACCGTCAGCACCGGATTGAGACTGGTCATCGGCTCCTGGAAGATCATCGAAATCGCGTTGCCGCGGATGTCGCGCATCTCCGCTTCGGTGACATCGAGCAGGTTGCGACCCTCGAAGCGGATCGCTCCGGCGATCTTGCCGGGCGGTTCCTGGATCAGCCGCAGGATCGACATCGCGGTAACCGATTTGCCGCAGCCTGACTCACCGACGATGCCGAGCGTCTCGCCGGCCTCGACGTGGAACGAAACCCCTTCCACCGCGCGCACCACACCGTCGGGTGTGGCGAAATGCGTCTGCAGGTTATCGACTTCCAGCAGCGCCATCTCAGAGCCGCTTGGCCATCCGCGGATCAAGCGCGTCGCGCAGCCCGTCGCCGAGCAGGTTCACCGCCAGCACGGTGACGCACAGGAAGATCGCCGGGAAGAACACGATGTACGGCTTCACCTGCCAGAGCGCCCTGCCTTCAGCCATGATGTTGCCCCAGCTTGGAATGATCGGCGGCGTGCCCGCACCGATGAACGACAGCGCGGCTTCGGTGAGCATCGCCGAGGCACAGATGAATGTGGCATTCACCATCAGCGGCGCCAGCGTGTTGGGCAGAATGTGTTTCCAGATGATCATCGGCACCCGCGTTCCCGACGCCGTCGCCGCCTCCACGAACGGCTGCTCGCGCAGGCCGAGTACCACGCTGCGCAGCAGGCGCGACACCCGCGGGAATTCAGCGACACTGATGGCGATGATGACGTTCTGCACCGACGCGCGGGTCAGCGCCATCAGCGCGATCGCCAGCAGGATCGAGGGGATGGACATCAGTCCGTCCATGACGCGCATGACGACCATGTCGAGCGCGCGGACGAACCCGGAGATCAGGCCGATGAATGTGCCGACCGCCGATGCGATCGCCGCCACGGAGAAACCGACGATGAGCGAGATCCGCGCGCCATAGATCACGCGCGAGTAGACGTCGCGTCCCAGCATGTCGGTGCCGAACCAGTAGAGCGCGGACGGTTCGCGCGTGCGCTTCGCCGGCGCCAGGGCGGTCGGATCCACCGTGCCCAGCCAGGGCGCCAGGATCGCCATCAGGATCATCGCCAGCAGCAGCGCGCCGCCGATTACGATGGTGGGATGGCGGTAGATGAAGGTCTGCACCTTGCCGCGATGCCTTGCCGGCGGCAGGACGTCGGCGAGCGTAGGTGCAGCCGCGTAGTCCGGTGTGGTGATTACGGAGCTCAATAGCGGATCCTCGGATCGAACAGGGTGTAGAGCAGATCGACGGCAAGGTTGACCAGAACATAGGTGAAGCTGAACAGCAGGATGACGCCCTGAATCACCGGATAGTCCCGCCGCAGGATCGCATCGACGGTGAGCCGGCCGAGCCCCGGGATGGCGAACACGCTTTCGGTGATGATGGCACCGCCGATCAGCCCCGCGACCCCAATACCCACGATGGTCACGATAGGAACGGCGGCGTTCTTCAATGCGTGCACGAACAGGACGGCCCGCTGTCCCACGCCCTTCGCTTTCGCCGTTCGCACATAGTCCTGGCTCAGCACTTCAAGCATCGTAGCCCGCGTGATCCGGGCCAGCAGGGCGATGAAGACCAGTCCGAGGGCCACAGTCGGCAGAATCAGGTTACGCAGGAACGGCCACAATCCGTCGCTGAGCGAGTGGAAGCCCTGCACCGGCAGCCAGTCGAGTTGCAGCGCGAACAGGTAGGCCAGTACATAGCCGATGACGAACACCGGGACGGAGAAGCCCAACACGGCCATCACCATCACGGCCCGGTCGATCCAGGTGCCATGCTTCCACGCCGCCAGCACACCGAGCGGGATCGCGACCACGATCGAGACCACGATGGTCAGCACCATCAGCGACATCGTCGGCTCGATACGCTGCGCGATCATGTGGCTGACCGGCAGGTTGGTGAAGATCGAGGTGCCGAGGTCGCCGTGCATGATCTGCCACAACCATTCGCCGAACCGCACCAGGAACGGCCGGTCAAGCCCGAGCGAGGCACGGATGCGCTCCACATCGGCCGGTGTGGCCTGGTCGCCGGCGATGATCGCTGCCGGGTCGCCCGGCGCAAGGTAGAGCAGGCTGAACACGAAGAACGCGACGACCAGCATCACCGGAATGGTCGCCAGGATGCGTCGCGCGATATAGGCAAGCATACGGTCGCGTCTCCGATCAGCAGGCGATCAGGCCGAGGATGTGCGGTGAATGCCAAGCAAGGCGAGTGCCAACGCGCGACGACTTGCGCTTATGATCCATTCGCCCGAGCCTCCTCACCGCCGATTTTGTTGCAGACCGGCCACAACGCCGGCGGGCCCTAGCCTGCCTCAGCCCTGAGCGAAACACCAGCACGGTGGCAAAGCTGCCCGACTTTCGCTACTGACCTCCGATGCACGCACTGCTCGTTCGCCTCGCCACCCAGCTTCCGCCGCCGGCGCGACAATTGGCATCGCCGGCGCGGGTCGCCGCGCTGGTGCAATTCCTGATGTTCGGCACAGTCGGCACCGTCGGCTTCCTGGTCGACACCGCAACGGTCTACGCGCTGCGCCATTCGCTTGGACTATACGGGGCAGGCATGGCTGCGTATGTCGTTGCGGCGTCGGTGACGTGGCTCCTGAACCGGCTGTGGACCTTCCGCGGCCTGGGCAGCGGTCCGATGCACCACCAATGGGCACGCTTCCTCGTCGTCAACCTCGGCGGACTGGTGCTGAACCGAGGCACCTATGCGCTGCTGGTCACCTTCGTGGCGCTCGCGGCCGAACAGCCGGTCTATGCCACGGCCGCCGGCGCGATCGCAGGCATGTTTGTGAACTTCACCCTGAACCGCACGATGGTATTCCGCTGACCGCTGCCGCCAGTCGCCACAGCGCCGTGCGGCCCTGAGCCATGCACGAGTTCCTAACCGCGTTAACCGTTCGGTCAGTTATTTGCGCTCTAAATACACGCAAAGGTTGTTAATCAGGCCACGTCACAACCAAAACTGATTGCGGCAGCCTCAGTGCTCAGGCGCACGGCGCAATCATGTATCAGCCCGCTGGCAGTCCGTTCGGCAAGGCCCTGCTGACCTCCGCCGATCCTGGCATCCCACCCATCTCCTATGCCGGACCTCGGTACTGGCCGATCGGCGGCTGGCGCTGCACGGTCAAGCGAACCATAGACATCGTGTTCGCCCTGCTGGGGCTGATCGTCCTTGGCATTCCCATGCTGGTGATTGCCCTGCTGATTGGACTGGAAAGCCCCGGCGAGGTGCTGTTCCGTCAGCGCCGCATCGGCTTCGGCAATGCCGGCTTCGAGATGTGGAAGTTCCGCACGATGCGCCATCATCCGCCGGAGTCGGGCCGACTGACCCAGGTCACGCGGCACGACAGGCGGGTGACACGGGTCGGCGCGTTCCTGCGCCACACCTCGCTCGATGAGTTGCCGCAACTGTTCAACGTACTGCACGGCGACATGTCTCTGGTCGGACCGCGACCACATGCGCCGGGCAGCTGCGCCGGCGGCAAGCTGTTCGAGCAGGTCACCCCGCACTATCCCGCGCGCCATCGTGTGAAGCCTGGCCTCACCGGCCTCGCCCAGATCCGCGGCTGGCGTGGTGAGACCGATACCGAGGAGAAGCTGCTCCGCCGCGTCGAGTCCGATCTGGAATACATCGCCACCTGGTCGCTGTGGCTGGACCTCGCCATTCTCGCGCGCACGGCGACGCCGGTATTCGCCATGCGCAACGCGTACTGAACGATGGAATGGAAGGATTATGCTGCACACGCTGCCGGTTCGTGAACCCGACAAGCTCAGCCGCCCTGCCGGCTTTAGCATCGCCGTGCTGATCCCCTGCTACAACGAGGAACTTGCCGTCGCAAAGGTGGTCGCCGGATTTCACGCCAGCCTGCCGGGTGCCACCATCCTGGTATACGACAACAACTCGTCGGACGGCACCCGCCAGGCCGCACTCGGCATCGGTGCCATAGTGCGCAGCGAATCCCTGCAAGGCAAGGGACACGTGGTGCGCCGCATGTTCGCCGACGTGGAAGCGGACATCTATGTTCTGGTCGATGGCGACGACACCTACGATCCCGCCGCTGCCCCGACGATGGTACGCCGACTGATCGAGAACCAGCTCGACATGGTGACCGCAATCCGCCTGCCTACCGAGCAGGACGCCTACCGGCTCGGCCACCGCATCGGCAACCGCGTGCTGAGCTTCCTGGTGTGTCGCGTGTTCGGCAATCGTGTCAGCGACGTGCTGTCGGGATATCGCGTGTTCAGTCGGCGCTTCGTCAAGTCGTTTCCCGCGCTCGCCGTTGGGTTCGAGACCGAGACCGAATTCACCATCCACGCGCTCGAACTGAAGATGCCGATCGGCGAGTTGGCCACGCTGTATCGCGGCCGCAGCGCAGGGTCGCGATCGAAGCTGCACACCGTCTCGGACGGGCTGCGCATCCTGCGCACGATCATGTTGCTGGTGAAGCAGGAACGGCCGCTGCAATCGTTCGGACTGACGGGAGCGGTGCTGTTCACGGCCGGGCTTGGCCTCGGCCTTCCGGTCGTGCTGCAGTTCCTGCACGGCGGCATGGTGCCGCGGCTGCCCACGGCCTTGCTGGCCGCCAGTCTGGTATTGGGTTCGTCGCTGTCCTTTGTCTGTGGCCTGGTGCTGGAGCAGGTCGCGCGGGGACGGCAGGAACTGAAGCGGCTGGCCTATCTGTCGCTTCCTGCGATCGGGAGCGGCGAATGACCGCCCGTCATATCGCCGGCGCCGCGGGTCCTCCGGATCACGCCTATGACGCCGATGTAGTGATACTGTCGCTCGATCGTTTGGACGAGACGGTGGCGGCGATCCGTTCGGCGCTGGCTCAGAGCGGCGTATCGCGCCACGTGTTCATCGTCGATCAGGGATCGCGATCGGAAGTGCTGGTCCGGCTTGCGGCCGAAATCGGCGGCCGGGGGGATGCGACCCTGGTGGCGCTGGATCACAATCATGGTGTTGCCGGGGGACGTAATCGCGGTTCGTCGCTCGGGCATGGCCGGGTCATCTTCGGTCTGGACAACGATGCCGAGTTCGCCGACGAAACGACGCTCGCTTGTGCTGTTGCCGCACTCGATGAGGACAAGACGCTCGCTGCTGTCGGCTGCCGCGTACTACTGCACGCGTGCGATGCGGACGACGTTTCCTCATGGGGCTATCCGTCCCGGCTTCTGCCGCGCTCCGGTGAGTCATTCGATACGGTCACCTTTGTCGGCGCAGGCCATGCGATCCGCCGCACCGCCTGGGATGGCTATGACGAGGCGCTGTTCTTCTGCTGGGAGGAATTCGACTTCTGCCTGCGCGCCATCGAGCGGAGCTGGCGCATCCGCTATCGCGGCGACATCGCGGTGCGCCACAGGGTGAGCGCCGAGCAACGTGTCGCCTGGTCAGGCACGCGCTGGTTTCATTTCGTTCGCAACCGACTCTACATCGCCCGCAAATGGGGTGCCGCATGGCCGGCACTGCTGCCGCGCTTCGGGTTCTATCTGATCAGGGGCGCGCGCAATGGTCTGCTGATGCAGACCCTGCGCGCCTGGTCCGCGGCGGTCCGTATGTCATCCGATCTGCCGGTGCGGCGACATTCCTTGGCTGCACGCAGCTATCTGCGCGTCAACGACACGGCGCACCGTGGACACTGGTTGATCAGACCATGGCGTGAAGGCCCGTGCATAGGTGCGTTTATCACAGCCGGGCAACACGCTCATGCAGCAGCATCGGAAAGACGGCCGGACAGTCGAGCAGGTAGCGTCGCGCCAACCGTCTAGGATCGCGGCCAAGCCGGTGCAGCCATTCCAGCCCGGCGCGCCGCATCCAGACTGGCGCACGCGGCTGCACACCGGCGATGAACTCCAGGCTGGCGCCGATGCAGAGCCCGATGCCGGTCGCCCGGCCGGACGCCTTGATCGCCGCCGCCAGCATCTCCTGCCGAGGTGAGCCCACTGCGAGGAAAATAAAGCGCGCGGGATGCGACACCACGAATTCCACCGTCGTCCGTAATGCATCCGGGTCACGCTCGAAGCCACGCGGCGGATCATAGTGGGCCGGCGGCGCCAGACCGCAGCGCGCGACCAGGCGCGGCAACCAGCACGGCGACAGCCCGACTATGGTGATGCGCTCATCCGCCGCCAGGTGTCGGCGCAGCAGGAGCGCGGTGAGATCGCTCCCCGGTGCAACCTGCGGCACCGGCAGCCCGACCAACCTCGCCGCCAGCGCGACGACGCGGGAGTCCAGCAGTCGCAGCATGGCGTTCTGATAGAGCGGCCCCAGTTCCGGTCGGCGATGCAGTCGCACCAGGTGGTCGGCGTTCGGCGTGGTCACATAGCCGAATGGCGCGGACTCGCGCCGACTGGCGAGCAGGGCTGCCGCCGATTCGGCATCCAGGTCGGCGAATTCCAGTCCCAGCAAATGCACAGCACGGCTCCAGCGTGGCGCCGACAGTGTGCAGCGACGAGGTTAAGAACTCCTTGATCCAGCCCGTGGGCGATCGGGTCAGGCGACCGCCTTCGCCAACACGTCCGCGGCATGCCGACATTGTGCCGCATCGACGTTCAGATGCGTCACCGCACGCACCGTGCGCACCGCGAACGCCGAGACCAGAACGCCATGCTCCTGCGCGCGCCGCACCACGGTCGCGGCGTCCGGCAACGGCTCCGGCACCCGGAAGATCACGATGTTGCTCTGCACCGTCGCGAGATCGATCGCCACCCGCGTATCTACCAGCCGTTCGGCAAGGATCCGCGCATTCGCGTGGTCGTCTGTCAGCCGCGCGATGTTGTGCTCGAGCGCATACAATCCGGCCGCGGCCAGAATGCCGGACTGCCGCATCGCGCCGCCGAACATGCGCCGCGCCCGCACCGCGCGCACCATGTCGGCGGTGCGACCGGCGATCAGGCTGCCGACCGGGCACCCAAGCCCCTTCGACAGCGCCACCGACACCACATCGAACGGCGCCGCCAACTCGGCCAGCGACCACCCGGTCGCGACCGCGGTGTTGAACAGCCGCGCGCCATCCAGATACGTCGCCACGCCAAGCTCGCGCGCGGCGGCGCAGATCGCCACGGCGTCGTCCTGCGGGAACACCACGCCGCCGCCGCGGTTGTGCGTGTTCTCCACCGTCACCAGCGTGGTCGGCGGAAAGATGATGTGGCCCGGCGGCTTGAACGCCGCACGCAGGTCCGCCGCGGTGAACAGCCCGCCGTGACCGACCACGGTGAACTGCACGCCGGAATTCGCCGCCGCCGCGCCGGACTCGTGCCAGACGATATGCGCCTCGTCACCCACCACCACATCGTCGCCCGGTCGGGTCAGCAGCTTCAGGCCGATCTGGTTCGCCATCGTGCCGCTGGGCACGAAGACCGCCGCCTCCTTGCCGAGCAGCGCTGCGATTCGCTCCTGCAGCGCGCGCACCGTTGGGTCCTCGCCGTACTGATCGTCGCCTACCGGCGCATTCGCCATCGCCGCACGCATCGCGTCGGACGGCAGTGTCACCGTATCAGAACGCAGATCGATCCGTTGCATGGGCCGCTCCTTGGTGGTCAACGCCAGGCCAGCAGCAGCTTTTCCGCCCGGCCGATCAGCCACGATACCGCAAGCCCGAGCAGCGACAACACGACGATGCCGGCGAGCAGATTGTCGGTGTCGTACAGATTGCCGGCCGACAGCACAAAGGCACCGATGCCGCGTTCCGCACCGATCATCTCGGCCGCGACCAGCAACACGATGGCGATCGAGGTCGTTACGCGAAAGCTGTTCAGGATCGTCGGCAACGCCGCCGGCAGCACGATCTTCCGCACGATCGCGGCGTGCGAAAGGCCGAAACTCTGCGCCATGCGGATCAGCGAGCGCGGCACGTTGTCCACGCTGCCGGCGGTCGCGATCACCGTCGGGAAGAACACCCCGAACGCCAGCGTGGCGATCTTCGAGCCTTCGCCGATGCCGAACCAGATGATGAACAGCGGCACCAGCGCGATCTTCGGAATCGGGAACAGCGCCGAGACCACCGCCATGCCAGGCGAGCGCAGCAGCGACGACAGTCCGACCGCCAGGCCAAGCGCGATCCCGCACCCCGTGCCCACGATCCAGCCGATCGCCAGACGCGCCAGCGACGCGGACAGATGCTGCCACAACTCGCCGCTGATCGTCAGACGGTACAGCGCCACGGCGATGTTGGCTGGCGCCGGCAGGAACAGAGTCGGGATCAGGCCGAGCGAATCACCGAGCTGCCACAGCGCCACCAGTCCGATCAGCGTCGCGACCCCGGCGAGCGGTACATTGCGCGGCGCGAAACCGCCGCCGCGGAATGGCACCGGCCCCGTTACCTGGCCCATGCGTCAGGCGACGTCGCCCAGCCGGTAGAACCGCGCCGCCGTGCCATGGAACAGCGCCGCCTTCTCGCCGTCCGAGCATCCCGCAGCCAAGCGTTTGAACGCGTTCCACACCACCGGATAGCTGCACATTCCCTTGTCGACTGGGAAGTTGCTCTCGAACATGCAGCGTTCGGGCCCGAACGCCTCGATGCAGGTCTCCATGAACGGACGCCAAGCCGCGGCCAGCTCGCCGGAGGATGGCGGCAGCACCTCCTCGTGGAAGGCAAAGCCGCGGATCGTCATCGCCTGACCGCCCAGCTTCAGATGCACGTTGCCGCACGTCGCCAGCTCGCGCAGGGAGCGCTGCCAGTTGGCGAAGGTATCCGCGGCGCGGTCGCGATAGGGGCCGACGCAGATCGGGCCGCCGCAATGATTGGCGAGGATCGGCAGGTCAGGAAACGCACGCGCCAGATCGATCAGTTCCGGCAACTGTGGGTGATACAGCGAGCACTCGTACGACAGTCCGAACCGGCCGAGCCGACCGAGCCCGGCACGGAACGCGGGGTCCATCAGCAGATGCTGCGGCGCCGGCGAGGACGTGGTCATGACCACCGCCGCATCCCAGCCGGCGCTCTGGCGGATGCCCTTGAAGCGGCCGCCGCCAGCCTGGACGTGCGCCTCCAGCACGGCGTCGATTGGCTCGCCCAGACGGAAGTCGCAGTAGCCGACGATACCGGCGCAGGCGCGCAGGCCGGTTGCCTCCGCGCGCGCTGCCGTGGCGGCAACGTATTCAGTCTCGCCGACGGGCTGCAGTTCGGCCGGCCCGTCACTGCGATAGGAGAAGCCGCACTGGATGAAGACTGTGGCCCGAACGTTGTGGCCGGCCGTCAGATCGGTGCGCAATTCGTCAAGCAGATAGCGGCCGGACGGACGCTCCCACAGATGATGGTGCGCGTCGACGATCGGCAGCGCCGGATCGATGATGTCCTCGCGCAGCCTGGCGAGCCAGGCTTCGTTGACATGCGGGTGTGGATACGCCTGTCGCTCCCCTGTCGCCGCGCTCATGCCGGTCTCCTTGCTCGGATCGGCACGAGAATAGGCCGATCTGGAGACTCACGAAACCGCTTCGGGCAGACCGAGTGCCGCCTTGCGGGCGCGCACCGTGGGCGTGTCCACAAGCACGCGATCAAAGCGCCTCATCATCTCCGCGGACAGATCCTTCGCGGCCTCCCACTCTGGCCCTTCCCCGGCCACGACGACGCGATGCAGCGCGGGTATCTCCCGTCGGTACGCCTCGTCGCGGGCTTCCAGCCGACGCTGGCGAATGTCGCCGCGGAACTGCTCACGCAGGAAACCATAGGCCAGCAGTTCGCTCAGCAGGATGGTGATCATGTCCTCGGCCTGCTTCGGCTCGAACTCGACCAGATCCTTGATCCCCTTGCGCGCACTCTCCAGAGCGAGAAACAACATGTACAGGACGCTGCATATCGCCCGGTGCCAGTCATCGTCCCGTGGACCGGCTGGCCCGGGGGCTGTGATCCCGGCGAGCCGGCGCAGCAAATCGCGCATCACCTTCATGTAGGTGTAGAAAGCGGTGACGTGCTTGACGACGTCGGCTTCCAGCGACTGAAGGTCCGTCACCGATGAGTCGAACACGGGAAAATAGCTCTCCTGCGAGGTAAAGCGGCTGGTATCGTCCGGACTTTCACCGTCGATGACATGTGGCCGCCCGGCCTGCGGGCCGTTCTCGAACAGGTCGATATAGCGATGCACCATGTCTGCCACCGCGACGACACGGCACAGCGTGGCGATCTCACAGGCGAACAGATCGACCACGCCCAGCCGCGCGCTGCCCCTCTGGTAGGTCCAGGCGAGCACGCCGCAACCGATCGCGCCGACCCCTCCGATGAAGGCCCCGCTGTCGGCGATCGCCGCGAACCCCAGCCGCAGCCAAATCCAGCCGCTCTGCCGGGTGTGGACCTCCTGCCAGTTGGTCATGACCTGATGCTCGAAGCAGAACGCCAGCGCCATGATCGTGCTCACGATCATGATGATGAGGCTGACCGAGAATATCAGCCGCAGATCGGCGACGTGTCGCGAGCGCCCCAGCCGTTCGAAGGTCGACGATTCGGCGCCCAGGCGAAGCTGCCTGATGATGGCGAATGGCGACAGCATTGATGCGATGCCCATGGACCCCACCATGCGGATGGTTCATGGCAGCATAACTTTACCCCGTCCGGCTGTGAACGGCGTCACATCCGGCGCAAATTCGGTGAGCGCTCGATTTCCCGTTCGGCTGCGGCGGCGTCGTCGCGGATCAGCCGCCATAGCTCCGCCTCGACGCATCGCAGATCCGGATCGTCTGCGGCGCGCCCGGACAGCGGCCGATCGATGCGCCGGATCGTGCGCACGCGTCCCGGCCGGCGTGACAGCACGACGATCTGCTGGCCGAGCCGCACCGCCTCGGCGAGATTGTGCGTGACATAGACCGTGGTGGTGCCGGCGCGTTCGATCAGCGCCGCGAATTCATCGAGCAGCAATCCGCGGGTCTGCGCATCCAGCGCCGACAGCGGCTCGTCCATCAGCAGGCACGCCGGCCGCATCGCGAGCGCACGCGCGATGCCGACGCGCTGGCGCATACCGCCCGAGAGTTGCCGCGGCCACGCGTCGGCAAAATCGGCAAGCCCGGTCAGTGTCAGTACCTCGGCGATCCGCGCGGCGAGTCCGGCGCGCGGCAGGCGGCCCTCCAGCACCAGCGCGACGTTGCCGGCAACCGTGCGCCACGGCAGCAGCGCGAAATCCTGGAACACGTAGGTGAATGCATTGAGGCAGTCCGCAGCGACGCTGCCCTCACAGCGGACCTCGCCAGCGGTTGGCGCGAGCATCCCGCCCATAATGCCGATCAGCGTCGATTTGCCGCAGCCGGATGGGCCAATCAGCACCAGTACCTCGCCAGGCTCGGCAACCAGATCGATGTTTTCGAGCACCGAAAGTTCGTCGTAGGCGTGGCACACGCCATGCAGAACCAGCCGCAGGCCGGTGCTCATCGCGTCGGCAGGAAGCGGGTGTCGATCACCGACTGCGGATCGGCGTCGCCCTTCACCAGACCCTGGGCCTTGAACCACGTGAGCTGCGCGATGACGTCGGCCACATCCAATGCCGCTCCTGCGTCATAGTAGCCGACGCCGCCGATGATCTTGTCGCGCGCATTCGGATCGCCGGTAAAAACGTATTTGGCAATCAACGGAATCACCACGTCGGTTTTCGCATCGACGACAGGCTTGCCCTGGGCGTCGAGCCGCAGGAATGCATCGCGATAATCGGCCACACCCTTCTGATATGCGCGTGCGAAGCGATGCAGCAGTTCGGCGTGCTGTTCGGTCATCCGCGCGGTGGTGAACACTGCGGTGATCTGATACGGCACGATGTCGCCCGCCCAGCCGACGATGTATGCCTGCCCGGACGCCGCCATCGGCTTTGCCATCGAGGCGATGGCGATCGTGGCATCGACCTGTCCGCTGCCGACAGCGGCGACCATGTTGGCGATCTGCTGCACCGGACGCAGCGTCACGCTCGAAGTGTCGAAGTTTTCCGCCTCCGCGATACGGCCCAGCATGTAGTGGAACGATGAACCATATTGGGTGATGGCGAAGCTGTGGCCTCCAATTTTCGCGGGCGTGGTCAGGCCGGCGGCATAGGCGTCCTTCGAGACCAGGATGGCGGAACCCTGATAGCCGCGCTGTTCGTGCAGCCCGCCGCCGATCACCTTCAGCGCGCCCTTCTCGGCGAGGTTGAAGAAGCCGCCGGTCAACGCGGTGACGCCAACGTCGATGTCGCCGGACACGGCGGCCGCGGCTATCGGCTGCGCGGCCTCGAAGAAACGGAACGCCAGGTCGATGCCTTCGTCGCGGAAGTAACCGCGTTCCTGGGCGATGTAGAACGGCGCGGGAGAGAGCGTGTGGAGCAATCCGAGGCGCAGCGGATCAGCGGCTTGTGCAGTGGCGGCAAGAACAAGATTGACCACGCAGAGATAAAGACACGAAACCAGCTGGTGTCTTCGTGTCTTTGGGGTAGACCGGTTCACACGGCTACCTTCATCTCGCCCAGATACGCCTCGCGGATCAGCGGATTCTGCCGCAGTTCAGACGCCGAACCGGACAGCACCACCTGGCCCGTCTGCAGCACATACGCGCGGTGCGCGATCGACAGCGCCATGTTGGCGTTCTGCTCCACCATGAAGATCGTGGTGCCCTGCCGGTTGATCTCCTGGATGATATCGAACACCTGCTCGACAAAGATCGGCGCCAGCCCCATCGACGGTTCATCCATGCACAGCAGCTTCGGCCGCGCCATCAGCGCACGCCCCATCGCCACCATCTGCTGCTCGCCGCCCGAAAGCGTGCCGGCGATCTGGTTGCGCCGCTCCTTCACCCGCGGGAACAGCGAATAGACACGCTCGAGGTCCTGATCGAATTCCACCCCGCGCTTGCGCAGATAGGCGCCCATCTCGAGGTTCTCGAACACCGTCATGCGTGGGAACAGGCGGCGTGCCTCGAGCACCGGGGCGATGCCGCGGCGGACGCGTTCCGCCGTTGCCATCCGCTCGATCGGCTCGCCCTGGTAGATCACCGTGCCGCGCGTGGGACGTACCACTCCCATGATGGTCTTCATGGTGGTGGACTTGCCGGAAGCGTTGCCGCCGAGCAGGGAGATGATCTCGCCCTCGCCAATGGTGTAGTTCACCTGCTTCAGGACGTGCAGGTCGCCGTAGTGCGTGTCGACGTCTTTGAACTCAAGCAACATTCGCCGTACCCATCCCCGCCAGCGACGCCTGCGCGTTGCGCCCGAGATACGCCCGCAGCACCTCTTCGTTGCGGCGCACCTCGTCCGGCTTGCCGTGCGCGATCACCTCGCCATGGTCGAGCACGTAGACCGTGTCGGCCAGCGTGGTCACCACGTCCAGCTTGTGCTCGATCAGCAGCACCGTCAGCCCAAGCCCGTTCAAACTCTTGATCTGCTCCGCCAGTTCCAGCGTCTCGGCCGGATTCATCCCTGCGGTCGGCTCATCCAGCAGCAGAATGCGGGGCCGCGATGCCAGCGCGCGAGCGATCTCGATGCGCCGTCGATTGGCATACGATAAACCCGCCACCATCTGGCCAGTGCGCGGCGTCAGGCGGTTGCCGAAGATCGAGAAGATCTCCATCGCCCATTCCCGCGCCCGCATCTCCTCTTCACGGGTGCCGGGCGGACGCAGGATCGCCGCCAGCGTGCCGGTCTTCAGCCTCGCATGCTGGCCGATCAGCGCGTTCTCCATCACTGTCAGATTGGGGAACAGCCGCAGATTCTGGAACGTGCGCGCGATGCCTTTTGCCAGGATCTGATAGTCTGGCAGGCCTTTGATCTCCTCGCCGTGGAAGCGGATCGAGCCCTCCTCCGCCTCCACCAATCCCGTGATCACATTGAACAGCGTCGATTTGCCGGAACCGTTCGGCCCGATCACCGCCACCACGCTGCCCTTCGGCACCATGATTTCGACCTTGTTCAACGCCGTCAGGCCGCCGAACTTCACGGTGATGTCCTGGATATCCAGCGCCGCCTCGCCGGTGCGCATATCGCCGCCCAGACCCTGCAGCTTCAGATCGGTGAATCCGCCGCGTCTGATCTCGGCATGCTGCTGCTCGATGCTCAGCGCCGCCTGCGGCCGCGTCGCGGGGATCAATCCCTGGCGTCGGAACAGCATCATGCCGACCAGGATGAAGCCGAAGATCAGCTCGATCGACGGCACCAGGTCGATGCGCTGCAGCCAGGCGTTGTCGACCAGGCGTCCGAGGGCGTGCAGCCACTCCGACAGGTCCTGCAGCCACCACGACTGCAGCAACTGCAGGATGAACGCACCAAGCACCACGCCCCATACGCTGCCGATGCCGCCGAACACGATCATCACCAGAATCATCACCGAGACCGGGAAGCCGAACATCTCGGGTGTCGCCGTCTGCAGCTTGGCGACATAGAACACGCCGGTCATGCCGCCGAACGCGGCGCCGATGGCAAACGCCAGCAGCTTGAACTTGGTGCGGTCGACGCCCATCGCACCGGCGGCGATTTCGTCCTCGCGGATCGCCATCCAGGCGCGGCCTATTCGTGAGTCACGCAATCGGATGCTGATAAAGATCAGCAGCGCCACCATGGCGATCGCCACGTAATAGTACGGCGTCGCATCGACGCCGAAGCTCCATCCGAACAGGCGCGGCGCTGCCACGCCGTTGAGGCCGGCGGCGCCATTGGTCAGGTCCGACCAGTTGCGCACCACGATCGGCACGATCTCGCCGAAACCCAGGGTGACGATGGCGAGGTAGTCGCCGCGCAGCCGCAATGTCGGCGCGCCGAACAGAATGCCGAAGAATGCTGCCAGGCCCGCCGCGAGCGGCAGGCCGATCCAGAACGACAGGGTGAAGTGCACCACGCTGCCGTCGCCTACCTCGGCCGGCATCTTGGCGACCAGACCGAGGAAATGGAACGGCTCCCAGAAGCTGCTCCACTCAGGCTGAAGCTGGAACGCGGTCAGGATGCCGTACGTGTAGGCACCGATGGCGAAGAACGCGGCATACCCCAAATCCAGCAGGCCGGCGAAGCCGACCACGATGTTCAGTCCCAGCGCCAGTGTGGCGTACGCAGCCGCGTTGGCCAGGCTGTCGGTGTTCGCGTCATTATCGAGCAGGATCGGCATTACCAAGGCGATGGCGGTCAGCAGTACCAGCAAGGTGCGCCGCCGCTGCACCTCGGGAATGCGCGCGAACGGTCGCACCAGGACGGAGACAGCGGCGGCAGCGGTGGCGTTCATGCGGAGCGCCCTCTCATGACTTGTTGGGCGCGATCCGCCCGAACAGACCGGCCGGCTTGAACACCAGCACCAGCACCAGGATCGAGAATATGATGACGTCGGTCCATGCGGTGGCGATGAACTGACCGCCCATCGCCTCGATCAGCCCGATCAGCACGCCGCCCACCATGGCACCCGGCACATTGCCGATGCCGCCCAGCACCGCGGCGGTGAATGCCCGCAGGCCGGCGGTGAAGCCGATGATGAAGCTGGTGAAATTATAGTAGAGCCCGAAGATCAACCCGCCGGCGCCGGCCAACGCGGAGCCGAGGAAGAAGGCCATCATGATGACCTTGTCCACTTCGACGCCCATCATGCGTGCCGCCTCGGGGTCCTGCGCCGTAGCACGCATCGCCTTGCCGATGCGGGACCGCTGCACGAACACGTAGAGTATACCCATCAGCAGCAGCGCGATCCCCCAGATCAGCAGGACGCGGAAATCGAGTACGGCCCCACCGATCTGCCAGCGGATCGCAGGCAGCGGGTTGGGGAAGTTCTTCGAATCGGCGCCCACCGTCAGCAGGATCACGTTGAACAGGATGTAGGAGACGCCGATCGAGGTGATCATCGCGGCCGGACCCTTGACGTTGCGCAAGGGGCGCAGCGTCACCCGCTCGATCACGATGCCGAGCCCACCGCAAAACGCCATGGTGACCAG
The DNA here is from genome assembly GCA_963819855.1 of uncultured Alphaproteobacteria bacterium. Lineage (GTDB taxonomy): Bacteria > Pseudomonadota > Alphaproteobacteria > Acetobacterales > Acetobacteraceae > JAMXLO01. The sequence continues at coordinate 63,415 of CAWFYC010000019.1, read as the reverse complement.
GAAAGCCGCCAACAGGACGCCGACGAGAGGCAGGCCGGTCAGGATCACCTCCTGACCGGACAGACCGAACCCCTGCAGCACGAACAGCGAAATGAACGAGCCGATCATGAATACGTTGAAATGCGAGAAGTTGATCAGCTCGAGAATGCCGTAGACCAGGGTGAACCCGAGCGCGAGCAAGGCGTACATCGCGCCCAGGCTCAGCCCGTTGATCGTCTGTTGCAAAAGTAGATCGAAAACTGTCATGGTGCAATCTGCCTCAGGGCGCGGCGCCACGCCGGCGTGACGGTTCTGGCAGGGCGCTTTGAGCGGCCACGTGGCACACCAGCATCGTGTTGTCCCCCTGCGCTGCGTCGGTCTGGCTCATTTGGCGGCCAGACAAGCAAGCGGCGTGCCTGTTACCCAACAAACCGCTCCTCGGCAATGGCCTTGTCGGCGCTTGGTCCGAGGTCCTGCCCCCGGGATCGACCCCGGGGGCAGCGGCGATACCGGTCCTGCGACCGCTTCAATCAGGACTGTGGCGCCACCTCCAGGTACTTGTACTGCGACGATATGTCCGTCAGTGGCTTCGTGGTGTCCTTCTTGATCTGGAACACGCTGACGGTGCGGTCAGCCAGGTCGCCGTTGGCGTCGAACGACACGACGCCCTGGATCGTCGGGACCTTGGAGGCCTGGATCGCATCCCGCACGTTCTCCCGCGTCACCGGCTTGTGGGCGGCGACGAGGCGCTTGACGCTGTCGATGATGACCAACGCAGCGTCGTAGGCGGTGATCGCGTAGTCGTCCGGCGAATCGTTGAACTTGCCCTTGAACTCCTGGACGAACTGCGCCGCCTTGGTGTCCTCCGTCAGATGCGGCGCGGCGATCGAGGTGTACCAGCCGTCGACTGCCGGGAAGCCCGCGCCGCTCAGTAGATCCGAACTCACCATGCCGTCCGGTCCAGCCTTGATCACATTCGGAATGATATCATAGGCCTGCTTGGCGAGCTTCACCCCGGCCTGGGTGACACCTCCATAGTACAGAGCCTGGGGATTCATTGACTTGATCTTGGTGAGGATAGTCGTGTAGTCGGCCGCCTTCGGATCCAGCCGGTCCCGCCCGATGACCTGCATCCCCTTGGCCTTGGCTTCCTTCTCGAACGAGTCCGCCACGCCGACGCCGAAGGCGCCGCTGTCATCCAGAATATAGACCGACTTCACGTTGAGCTTTTCGGCGAGGAAATTCGCCATGTTGGGGCCCTGATAGGCATCAGTCGTCACCGTGCGAAAGTAGATCGGCTTGCCAGCCGGGCGGTACTGCTCGGCGTATTTCGGGTCGGTGATGTCGGGGTTGGTCGACGACGGCGTTATCGTAGCCAGTCCACCCTGGCTCAGGATCGGCGTCATCGCCTTTCCGGCGCCGCTCATTTGCGGGCCGATCGCGGCGACCACCTCCTTATCCGCCACCATCTTGCGGGCGTTGGTTGCCGCCTGCGCCGGGTCATACTGGCCGGCCGTGGCGGTCCCATCGTCAGTAACCAGGAGTTCGAACTTGTAGCCCGGAACCGCGTTCCCTTCATTGGCGGCGTCGAATGCCATCATGATGGCGTTCCTGGTGCGGGCTGCACCCTGCGAGTCGGCGCCGGTGAGCGACAGATCGATACCGATCTTGGCCACCTTGTCGGCGGCGTGTGCCGGATCGGCTCCGGCGACCCCGATGACCGCCGTGGCGGTGGCAGCGAGGAGGGTTTGGCGTCTGGTCAACATGTAGCGGTCTCCCTGGAGTGTTGGTGTCGGATTACGACTGCGGTGCGACGCCGATGTAACGGTACTGGTGCACCATGTCATCAGCGGCGTAGTTGGTGTCCTTCTTGATCTCGAACACACTGATCGTGCGGTCCTGCAGGTCGCCATTGGTATCGAACCTGATCGTTCCCTGCAACGTCTTTGCGTTCGCGGTCTGGATGTAGTCGCGCATGTTGTCGCGGCTGATGTCCTTGCGGTCAGCGAGCAGCCGCTTCACTGCATCCGCGATCACCAACGCCGCGTCGTAGCCTGTGATCGAATAATCGGACGGTACCATGCCGTACTTGGCTTCGTACTGCTTCACCCAGGCGTCGGCGGCCTTGTCATCGACGGTATTCGGTGCCGCGATGGTTGCGTACCAGCCCTCCGCGGCGGGGAACCCGGCGGCGGACAGCATCTCGGCGGAGTACATGCCATCGCCGCCGCCTTTGATCACCTTCGGAAGAATATCGTACGATTGCTTCGCCAGCTTCACGCCCGCCTGGCTGACGCCGCCGTAGTACAGCGCATCCGGATTGAGCGATTTGATCTTGGTGAGGATCGTCGTGTAGTCGGCCGCCCTTGGATCCAGCCGGTCCCGACCCAGCACCTTGACCCCCTTCTCCTCGGCTCGTTTCTGGAACGAGTCGGCGATTCCGACGCCGTAGCCGCCGGAATCGTCCAGCACATACACCGACCTGACGTTTAGTTTGTCGGCGAAGTAGTTGGCGAGATTGGGTCCCTGGAACGCGTCGGTCGTCACGGTGCGAAAGTAGATCGCCTTGCCCGAAGGCTTGTACAGATCGGCGAACTTCGGGTTGGTGATGTCGGGATTGGTGGAACTGGGTGTGATCGTCGCCAGGTTGCCCTGGCTCAGGATCGGCGCCATCGCCTTGCCGGCACCGCTCATCATCGGGCCGATCGCCGCCACCACCTCGGTGTCCGATACCATCTTGCGCGCGTTGGTCGCTGCCTGCGCCGGGTCGTACTGGCCGGCCGTCGCGGTGCCATCGTCGAGGATGAGCGGGTCGAACCGGTAGCCAGGGATCGCGTGTTTGGCGTTGATCTCGTCAAACGCCATCAGGACGCCGTTCTTGATTCGTGCCGCGGATTCCGCATCGGCACCTGTCAGCGACAGGTCGAGCCCGACCTTGATCACCTTGTCCGCGGCCTGCGCGGACACGCTGCCCAGCACAGTGGCGACGCCGGCGGCGGCGAGAATCTGGGCGGCAGCCCGGCGTGTCAGCAAGCGCTTGTCCCTTTCCGACAAGTTGGCGGGCGCCATGCATAGGCGGATCATGACCGCCGGTCACGCAAGATTAATTTGCCAGAGGCTTGCGCAGCCGCCTAGCGCCTGAACCGCAGATCGAGGCCGCGGCCGATCCAGCCTGCCTCGATCGTGTCCAGGTCGATGTATCCCGCGGGATTTGCACGTGACGGTTGAGCGGCGAGACCCGGGGCGCGCTCCACCCGCCAGATGCCCAGCAGCCGGCGCAGCTCCGGTAGCGGCGCGGTGCTGTCGTCCACCCTCAGGTTGAGGTCGGGGAAGTCCTCGGTGGTGACCAGCACCATGGCGGCGGACTGGCGGCCGCGCCGGTCGCCGCCGGCGGCCTCGCCCGCCTCCATGGCCGCCATCAGGCGTTCCGGCACCTCGAGCGCCGGGTTCGCCTGCCAAGCGGCGAGGGTTGCGGCGACGGTCGGCTCACCGGACAGCATGTTGCCGGCGACGCTGATGCCGGGTGCCGTGACGCTGCCGCACCATTCGACGCAGTTCTGCCCGGTCCAGGCGGCGGTGCGCCCGTGGCGGTCCACCGCGTGCACCTGACGGAGGCCACCGCCGGCGTCGCCCGCCAGAGCGCCCTCGATCGCCGCATCGGGCGGCAGGCCGCGGGCCAGCGCGTCCAGGATGGCGGGGCCGAGGTAGCGGTTGGTGAATGACTGGGTGGACACCGCGCCGACGCCCGCGCGGACAAACGGGCAGGAGGCGCCGACCGCGAAGGCCTTGGTGGCGACCGCTACGGCGAAGGCGCCGGTGGCGGGGTCGTGGGTGACGATTGACCAGGTCATGGGCGGGATAGAGAACTTGCCGCGGAACCCGCGTCAAGTTCAGGCGCTTCCCGTTACCTGGATACCTCGGCGGGCATGATCTCCACGAACCAGAGCCGATGGTCGCCTGCCAGCCGTTCCATCGGCGAGAACTCACTGAAGCGCAGCCCAGGTAATCCCATCTCCGCGGACGTGCTCGCGCTGCACTCCGCAGGGGCGAGGTCGATGCAGGCCAACCGAAGCCGGCCCTGCGCCGCCAGGCGCGCTGTGAATTCCTCTCGCCGAACACGGCCTCGAATAGTGACACCGAACACATGCGGACCGGCGTATCCGTTGTCGTAGTGATATTGCTCGGCCATCAGCACGGCGGGCCAGACGTCCCAGTAGCTACCGACGATCCCGTCCAGCGACAGCGCGACATAACGTGCGGCCACCTCGCGGGCAATCTCGGCTTTCCCGGGCACGATCATGTCTTGATTGGAAATGCCCCGAGCATGCAGGCGCGTATAGACAGCCAGCAGAAGCACTGTTGCAAGCCCGGCGAATACCGCGTCGCGTACCGCGCGGCGGCGGAGCGACAGCCTTGCGATGAACCATAGCGCGTTGCCCGCGACCGACGCCAGCAACAAATAACCGGGCACGAAATAGCGCCCCAGGAACTCATTCAGCACCAACCAGCGTGACGACGCGACCAGAACAAAGTACAGGACGGCGACGCCGAGCATGGCAGCATTGATCGTGACGAACAGGCGCAGCATTTGCCACCTGCCAGAGCGCACCAGACCGATGAGAAGCACGGCCAGCGGAAGCAACACGACCAGTACGAATGGCCATCGAGCGGAGTTCCATATCACCACGGCGTAGTGCGCAATATTGTGGAGCGAGAGCGCCAGGCCCAGGTCGGTATGATACCCGGGCGCGGCGATCCCGGGCAGCAGGTAGCTTATGACGGCAGCCAGCAGATGGATCACCAGCAGCCGGATCATACCAAATGATGGAAGCAGCATTGCGAACAGGCCAACCAACGGCAATGCCACGATGACCAATCCAAAATTGACGATGTAAGCGGCCAGCAAGCCGACCGCGCCCAATATCATCAACGGCGTTCTGCCGGCCCGAGCCGGCTGTGCTCGCAGCGCCATCGAGGCCAGCCCGGCGCAGGCCAGTGACGTGCTGTATGGATTCGCCTGAACATAGGTGAAGAGCACCGTTTCCACGCTTCCCACCAGGAGCAACAGCCCAGTGCTCAGCAGCGTGGCGCGCCAGACATCCAAAGGACGTCGAAACACCAGCGCACAATAGAACAGGGGAGCCGTTAACCCGGCAACCAGGCGGATAAACAACTGAGCGTATGCATTGTAGATCGGGTGCTGGATCCACACCGTCAGCAACGACGCGAGATTGCCGTATCTGTCCTGGGCCCAGTAGTACACCGTGAGCTTCTGTATCGACATGATACTCAGGACGATCTCATCGCCGTCCAGTTGCAATGGAATAAAACTGGCCAGAATCAGGAGGCTGATAGTAAAAAACCCGACGATCGGCAGTGGAGCGATGGATTCGATTGCTGCCAATAAGCTGGTGCCGCGGCGAACCAGAGGTTTGGTAATTCTGTCGGAGAGGTGCAAGGCCGGCCTACCGCAGCTTCTGGTCCAGCGCATCGCGCAGCCCGTCCCCCAACAGATTGAATGCCAGCACGGTAATGAAGATCGCCAGCCCAGGAAATACCGTGATCTGGTCGGCCACTCCCAGATAGCTGCGTCCCTCCGCCAGCATCGCCCCCCATTCCGGGCTCGGCGGCGGCGCACCCAACCCGATGAAGCTCAGCGCCGCCGCGGTCAGGATCGACGTGCCCACCCGCAGCGAGCAATACACGATCACACTCGGCAGTGTCCCCGGCAGGATATGCCGCAGCATCAGCAGCGGCGCCCGCACACCGATGCTGCGCGCCGCCTGCACGTAGAGCGTCTGCTTCAGTGCCAGCGTGCTGCCCCGTACGAGTCGGGAAAACACCGGCACGCTGAACACCGCGATCGCGTAGATGACGTTGTCGATCCCCGGCCCCAGCAGCGCCACCACGCCGATCGCCAGCAGGATGCCTGGAAACGCGAGCAGTACGTCCATCAGCCGCATGATCAGGCTGTCCCACAGCCCGCCGAAGAACCCGCTGACCAGCCCCAGCGCCACGCCGGCCAGTCCGCCCAGCGCGACCGATACGAATCCCACGGTCAACGAGATACGCCCGCCCCACAGGATGCGGCTGAATATGTCGCGGCCGAATGTATCGGTGCCGCAGAGGTGCTGCCACGAAGGACCCGCCAGCACGTTGTCATAGTCGGGTGTCAGCGGTCCGTAAGGTGCGATCCACGGGGCGGCGATCGCACTCAGGATGATGGCGAGGAGCACGCAACCGGACACGACCGCGACGCGCTTGCGGCGAAAGCGCCGCCAGAACTCGGCCGACGGCGAACGCAGTGCCGGCGCGGCGAGCGTGAGGTCGCTCATCGCAGTCGGATCTCCGGATTCACCACCGCGTACAGCAGATCGACCAGCAGGTTGATCAGCACGAACTCGAACGAGAACAGCAGGATCTCCGCCTGGATCACCGGATAGTCACGGTAGGAAACGCTGTCGACCAGCAGGCGCCCGAGGCCAGGCCAGGAAAACACCGTCTCCACCACGATGGCGCCGCCGAGCAGGAACCCGAACTGCAGTCCGGTCAGCGTGATCACCGGGATCAGCGCGTTGCGCAGCGTGTGCTTCCATATCACGCCGCGTTCCGGCACACCCTTGGCACGCGCGGTGCGCACATAGTCCTCGGCCGTGACCTCGACGAATGCCGAGCGGGTGAAGCGCGCCATCACCGCGGCGACGCCGGTACCCAATGTGAACGCGGGCAACACGAAGTTCTGCCAGCCGCCATAACCACCGGTGGGCAGCCAGCCAAGCCGCACCGAGAACAGGTCGATCAGCAGCAGCCCGAGCCAGAAGCCGGGAAACGAGATGCCGGAGATCGCCAGCACCATCGCCATCTGGTCCGACCAGTGTCCTCGCCTGGCGCCCGACAGCACACCGATGCCGACGCCGACGATCACCGACCACAGCATGGCGTACACGGTGAGCAGCAGCGTCGGCATGAAGCGTTCGCCGATCAGTTCCGCAACCGTCTGGTGGGTCTTGATCGAGCGGCCGAGGTCCAGTTGCACTGTCGCGCCGAGATAGCGCACGAACTGCACGATCAGCGGCCGGTCGAGCCCCATGTCGGCGCGAACGGCGGCGATGTCCTGCGGGCTGGCGTCAGGGCCCGCGACCAGGCGCGCCGGATCGCCGGGCAGCAGGTGAACGAACAGAAAGACGAAGGCGGCAACCGCCAGCAGCACCGGAATGGTGCCCGCCAGGCGGCGGACCAGATAGTCGAGCACGCTATCAAGGCAACCACGGATGAACACAGATGAACACGGATCGGGTCAACCAGCATCCGTGTTCATCCGTGTTCATCTGTGGTTTCATAAACTCAATCCAGCGATGCGTCCTCGGTCAGATGGAACTGCTGATCCGGCCGCATGAACGCGCCATGCAGCTTCTTTGAGTACGCTGCCAGGTTGCGGTCCACGCCCAGGAAGATCCATGGCACATCTTTCCACGCCTGCGCCTGCGCCTGCGCATAGGCGGCGGCACGCTTGGTAGGATCGACCGTCGCCAGCCCCTCCTGGATCGCCGCGTCAGTTACCGGATTGCTGTACCACGCCAGATTGGCCAGCACAGGCGGGAACGACTTGGTGTACAGCATCGGCCGCATACCCCAATCTGCGTCGCCAGTTGAAGACGACCAACCGGTGTACAGCATGACGATTGTCGCATCCTCCGGCCCCTTCACGTTGAACATCTTGGCCGTCAGCACGCCAGCCTCCAGCGGCTCGATCTTCAGCGTCACGCCGACCGCGGCGAGTTGCTGCTGGACGAACTGCATGCCGCGTTGCGCGAGGGTCGGAACACCGCCGGTGATCGTGCTCTCGAAGCCGTTCGGATAGCCGGCCTCGGCCAGCAGCGCCTTGGCCTTTGCCGGATCGTACGGATAACTGCCCTGCTTCTGATAAAAGCCGAGCAACGGCGGCATCGGCGAATCCATCGGGTCCGAGTAGCCGCTGAACACCACCTTCGAGAACGCCTGCTTGTCGATCGCGTAGTTCAGTGCCAGCCGCACCCGCGGATCATCGAACGGCTTGCGCATATTGTTCAGTGCCACGTAGCGGATCAGGATCGACGGCTCGTTGAACACCGCGATGGTCGGGCTCTTGTCCAGCAGTTTTATCATCTCCGGAGGCACCGGAAAAATGAACTGCGCCTCGCCCGTCTGCAGCATCGCGATGCGCGCGCCGTTCTCCGGCACGCCGCGATAGGTGATGGTGTCGAGCTTCGGCAGACCCGGCTTCCAGTAATGCTCGTTCTTCTTCAGCTTCAGCGTGTCGGCGGTCCAGCTCACGAACTCGTAGGGACCGGTGCCCGACGGATGCCGGGTGACCTCCTTGCCGAATTCCTGCACCGACTTCGGCGACACGATCAGCGCACCGGGATGCGCCACGTCGTTGACGAAGGCGCCGAACGGATACTTCAGCACCATCTTTACCGTGTAGTCGTCCACCACATCGGTGTGGTCGATCATCACGTAGAGGCTCTGCCGCTTCAGATGGTTCTCGGGATTTCCGGCACGGTCGAAGCTGGCCTTCACCGCGGCAGCATTGAACGGCGTGCCGTCCTGGAACGTGATGCCCTTGCGCAGGTGGAAGGTGAATTCCTTCGCGTCCTCGGTCGCCTCGTAGCTCTCGGCGAGCTGCGGCCGCAGCTTCATGTGTTCGTCGAGCATGTAGAGCCCCTCGAACATCAGCCGCGCTGCCGACTGCGACAGGTTGTCGTTGAGGTCGGCAGGGTCGAGCCCGGTCAGGTTGCTATCGACCCCGACCACAAGGTCTTTCGCGGCCCGCGCCGCACCGGCCATGCCGAACAACAGCACAGCGGCCGCCAGCATGCGGCAAACAGTGTGTCTCACCGGAAACTCCTCCCTCGTTCAATCCAGGCGACCGACACTACGCCTCTTCGTCATCGGGCGCGCGCGGTTCCGCCAGTGTTGCATCCTCGGTATAGTTGCTGGCGATCCTGTCAGCGACGAGCAGCACATCGCCGCCGCCCAGACGGCGCAGGTCCCATTGGGTGATCCAGCCTTTGATGTACTGCCGCAGCGTCCGCGTGGCCGTCCGCTCCGGGGGTGGCAGCGGCGGCGCTGTCCATTCATACGCGGCACTGTACAGCCGTTGCAACTTGCCATGGCAGGCGGTCAGCTCGTTCAGCGTAGGCGGCAGCAGGCGGTTCTGCAGCACCGTGCGCTCGATATGGCGGATGGTTGACAGCGCCAGCGTGGCCTCTGCCGAGCGCCCCTTGAGCGTCAGCCGTTCCGGCAGTTTCTCGCTGTCCTGCCGTGCACTGATCACCGCGGTGACAAAGTCGTCGGTGATCGCGTACGCGGTGACAATGCCCGGGAAACGATGTGCGCCATCCAGGCCGAGCAGGCCACCGAGTACCGCATACGACAGAGCGCGCTGCAGCGGCGTATAGCGGCCGATCAGTTCGATCTCGTCGAGCAGTATACACCAGCCGGCATAACCCACAGCGCGAAACAGCAGCGGAACGAAGCGGGTGAGTTGCTCGGTCAGTGCTGCCGCGGGGATCGACTTGAGGGAATACGTTCTGCCGGCTCCGGCGGCGACCAGCGCCTGGCGAATGACCGGAACGCTGACCTTGGCGCCGGACCACAGGCGCGCGATCCGGCGCAGCGTCTCGGGAGGCGTGGATGCGCGGCGCACCAGGAACAGGCAGGCAGCGAAGATCGGGGCGAAACCGGCATCGGGCGTGCCGGCGACGATCTCCATCGCTTCCAGCGCCTCCGGTTGTTCGCGGAGCGCGGTGACGCATGCAGCGATCGGGTCGTCCGGCCGGTCCGGCAATGCCGCGTCGCGCAGCGCGGCCGCGAACACATGCCCCGGATGCGACAATGGGGTTTCCTTGCTGACCACTACGCGGCTGACCACGAAGCGCTGTTGACGCGCGACTTCCGCCAGGTAGCCAAGCAAATGCGACTTGCCGGTGCCGAAGCCTCCGGCCATCCCCAGCCCGCCGGCACCACTCTGACCGCTCTGACCGCGCGCCGGGGCGGTATCGCCCCAGGCCGCCGACAGCGCGGCTTCGAAGCCGTGTTCGATGGTGGTCTGCTCGGTGCCCATCAGGCGGATGGCGGCCCGGTTGGGCACGCCGGCCCGCAGTGCCTCGATCGCCATCCGGGCCTCGAGCGTCATGCTGCCAGCCATACCAGCGGCGCCATCGGATTCTGCCGGTCGCCCGGCCGTACGTCGGGCCACACCCGCATCTGCAACGCTGCGTACTGCGCCAGCGAGCGACGCGGATCGCCGGTGGCCAGCGCCGCGTTGGCCAGCACCGCGACGAACAGGCCAGGCAGGTGCTCGGCATCGTCGATCAGTTCCCGCAGCACCTCGTAGGCGTCCATCACCGCGGCCGGCGAGTAGCGCAGCAACCCCTCCACGGCCTCGCTGCACGCAAGCCGCCGCACATCCAGCACCACGAGCAGCCCGGCGGCCCCCGCCTTGCGCAGGAAATGGCACAGCGAGGCCAGCATGGCGCGCGCATTGGTGCGGGACAGGCGAACCGAGATGTCGGCGGCGCGCAGCGATGCCGGCGGTACCTTTTCACCGCGCAGCCACTGCGCCACCGGCCCGGTGGCTTCCCACCCCTCCGACTCCAGCCGCGACAGACAGAGCGACAGCAGAGCAGATCGGAAGTCCTGCACCAGCCGGCGGTCCTCCCACACGTCCACCGTCAGCCACTGGTCCACACGGTGAGACAACAGATTGGGCGCCACGCCGACGGCGGCCGCCAGGTCGGACATCGCCAGTTTCTCGCCCGGCTGCGGCCAAGCGTAGCCGTGCGCACCGAACAGCCCTTCCAGATAGCGCTGCACCAGGCTGTCCCAGGGCATGGCGCGGGAAATCGCGAAGAACAGCTCATGCATCATGTGGACGCGGGTGCGCTCCGCCTCGACAGGCACCGCGATCATCCCATGCACCTGGCCGAGTCGGACCAGACGCTCCGTGGCCGCATCGATTGCCATGTCATCCAGGATGGCGAATTTCACAGCAGCACCGCCTGCCGGCACGAACGCCGACAGGTACTCGCGCTCGATGATCGACAGCCACTCAGCGAGCGGCAGAGGCGGTGTTGTCAGCACGTCCATCGGACGGTTCCAGGTTGAAGCGAATCGCGTAGTAGTCGTGCTGCTCGCCGGTTTCATCGAACAGTGTCAGCCGTTTGCCGCCCTTCCGTCCGGTGGACCCGCCAAGTTCGAAGCGGCGTCCGCGACTGTCCGTCGCGTCGGGCTGGCGGTCCAGGCGCAGCAGGTCGGCGACGAATTCCTCCTGCGGATAGTCGGCGCCGGCGACAGGCAGCACGGTCAACAGATCATGCAGGTCCGCCAGCGAAACCAGCGGCCCCTGGCCCGGCTGGCCGGGACGCCATGCCGGATCCTCGGCGCGCGCCTTGCTCTCGTACAGTGCGAACAGGCGGTCGAGGAACTGCCTTGCGTTGAACCGTTCCGGCCGCTGCTGCAACGCCTTGAGCTGAGCGGCCACGAAGCTCGGTCGGATGCGCCGTTCCAGTTTGCGCCCGATCCGCACCCCCTGCGCCCGTGCGTCCAGCCGGAGCGCCACCGGGTACGCGGTCACCCGCCCATCCCGCCGCACCAGCACCACACCGGCATCCCTGGCCGCGGCGGCCAGCTCATCGAGCCAGGCGCCGCTGCCGAACGCATCGGCGATATCGTAGTCGAGCGCCGCGGCGGCTGTTGCGAGTGGTTCGCCATTCCGGTCGGCGTCCGCCCTCGCGGCAACGATCGCGGCAGGCAGGCTGGCAATCGCCCCTTCGCGCGCAGCCCGGCGCAGGCGCCGCACTGCCTTCAGCAGCGTCGCGGCCTGCTTTTCGGCTTCAGCCAGATGCGCGTCGAGCGCGTCCAGCGTGTCCGCCAGTCCGCGCGCGCGTTGCGGCAAATCGGTGGGCTGGGCATCCATGGCGGGAACTTATGAGGGTGCGCTGTCCGCAACAAGAGACGAACGTCAGGTACAGCCCGCCCACCCGGTGGCGGGCGACGAAGTGATCCTCGCCCACCCGCACCAATGGCGCCACAACGGGGGGATCGTCGGGCCGGCGCAACGGGCTGGGCACCTCGCTGTCGTCCAACTCGATCGAGTGATCGCGCCGGCGCGGATCGGGAATCGGCACGGCGGCAAGCAGCCGGCGCGTATAGGCGTGCTGCGGATCGCCGAACACCGCCTGGCGCGGCCCGATCTCGACGATCTGACCCAGATACATCACCGCCACACGGTGGCTGACCCGCTCCACCACCGCCATGTCGTGCGAGATGAACAGATAGGCCAGCCCCAGCCGCGCCTGAAGGTCCATCAGCAGGTTCACCACCTGCGCGCGGATCGACACGTCCAGCGCCGCCACCGCCTCGTCTGCGATGATCAGGCTTGGCTCCGAGGCGAGCGCGCGCGCGATGCAGCAGCGCTGCCGCTGCCCGCCGGACAGTTCGTGCGGATAGCGTTGCGCGTGCTCGGGCAGCAGCCCGACCAGCCGCAGCAGCTCATGCACCCTGCGCTCGATCGCGGCGCCGGTCAGCAGCCTGTGCGTGCGGATCGGTTCGGCAATGGAGAACCCGATCGTCAGGCGCGGATCGAGCGAGGCAAGCGGGTCCTGGAATACGTACTGTACCCCGCGCCGCAGCCGCGCCTCGCGTGCGCGGTCGAGTTGCGTGACGTCTTCGTCGTTCAACCTGATCTCGCCCGCTGCCGGATGCTCCAGCCGGATGATGCTGCGTCCGGTGGTGGACTTGCCGCAGCCTGACTCACCCACCAGCGCCAGCGTCTCGCCATGCCGCACCGTCAGTGTCACCTGCTCGACCGCGTGAATGCGGGCCGCCAGACGGAACCAACGCTGCACATCGAAACGTGTGGTCAGACCCTTCACGTCAAGCACCGGGGGCAGATCCGCCCGCACCGTCGCCTGCGGCTGCACTGCCCTGCCGTCCTCCGGAAACGGCGCGGGCAGCGCCTGGCCGGAGAGGCTGCCGAGCACCGGCACCGCGTTCAACAATGCGCGGGTATAAGGATGCTGCGGCGCATCGAACACCCGCACCGCGTCGCCTTCCTCCACCTTGACGCCCTCACGCATCACCAGCACGCGGTCCGCCATCTCGGCCACCACACCCATGTCGTGGGTGATGAAGATCAGCGACATGCCGGATTCGCGCTGCAACAGGCGCAGCAGCCGCAGGACCTGCGCCTGCACCGTGACGTCGAGCGCGGTGGTCGGTTCATCGGCGATCAGCAGACGCGGACGGCACGACAGCGCCATCGCGATCATCACCCGCTGGCGCATCCCGCCCGATAGCTGGAACGGATAGCGCTGCAACTGCCGTTCTGCCTCCGCGACGCGCACGTGCTCCAGCAGCCGGCGTGCCTCGGCCAACGCGGCGCCACGGCCAAGACCCTGATGCAGCATCACCGCCTCGGCGATCTGGTCACCGATGCGTAGCACCGGGTTGAGGCTGCTCATCGGCTCCTGGAACACCATCGCCATTTCAGGGCCACGCATCCGTCGCATCGCCTCGGCGGATTCGGTGACGAGGTCGCGCTGCCGTCCGATGCGGTCGGTGAACAGGATCCGCCCCGCGGCGATGTGCCCACCGGTGTGGTCGATCAACCGCGTGATCGAGAGCGCGGTCACCGACTTGCCCGACCCCTGACTCACCCACGATCGCCAGCGTCTCGCCCTCGGCCACGTGCAGGTCGAGGTTCCGCACCACGGTAGCAACGCCCTGGTCGGTGGCGAAGGCGACGCTCAGGCCCTGTACGTCAAGCAGCTTCCGGGTCTGGGACAGCGTCGCATTCTCCGACAGGTGGCAGGCAATTGCAGGCGGCACTATCCGGCGGTCCCTCCGCGCAGCGTGGCGATCTCACGTTGCAGCGCTCTCGTCTGCTCGAAGCGTGCCGTGACATCGCGCAGGGTCGCGGCTGTGCCAACGATCCCGCCATCCTCACCGCGAAACGCCAGAATGGTGAATTCAACCGAAATACGCGTGCCGTCCTTGCGCAATGCCGGCACCGCGAGGAGGTCGCCAGCGCCATAGCGGCTCTCGCCGGTACGCATGGTCGCGGTGAACCCTTGCCAATGGCGCTGTCGCAGGCTCTGCGGAATGATCAGATCGAGCGACTGTCCGACCGCCTCGGCTTCGGCGAAGCCGAATATCCGCGCGGCGCCTGCATTCCAGAACCGGATCACACCAGCATTGTCGGCATAGACGATGGCGTCGGCAGAGCGTGCGACCAGCTCACGGCAGAAGTAGGAAAAATCAAGCTCCATGGGCCTTCCCTCGCGCACTCCCGTGATACCACAGATCGCGCGCAAAAGTGACAGATCCCGCCCCTCAGGGAACATCTGGCGGCGACGCCGGCAGCGATCGGCATGGCGCGCACAATCGGTAACGATGGCTTGACGCAAGCCGTGCGTGCGTGAGAGTCGCAGCTCGACCAACCACCGGGGGAAACGAACGTGGCAGACGTACGCATCGTGGCAGGCAATTTTGGCTTCCCCGAAGGCCCGGTGGTGATGCCCGACGGAGCAGTCATCCTGACCGAGATTGCCGGACGGTGCTGCACCCGCATCGGGTCCGACGGTGCGCGCTCCACCGTCGGCAATGCCGGCGGCGGTCCGAACGGCCTGGCGATCGGTCCGGATGGTGCGCTGTATGTCTGCAACAACGGCGGCGGCAAGTATCCGTCTGGCCACTGGATGGCGATCGGGCCCGCCGACGACTACGACGGCGGCTGCATCCAGCGAATCGATCCGAACACCGGCGATACGCGCGTGCTCTACACGCACTGCAATGGCCACAAACTATCGGCGCCGAACGACCTCGTGTTCGACAAGCAGGGCGGGTTATATTTCACCGATCTCGGCAAGCGCTTCGCGCGCACCCGCGACCATGGCGGCCTGTACTACGCGCTGCCCGACGGCTCGAAGATCGTCGAGGTGGCGTATCCAATCCTCAGCCCCAACGGTTGCGGCCTCTCGCCCGACGGCAAGGTTTTGTATGTCGCCGACACCGAACCGGCGCGGCTGTGGGCGTTCGACATCGCCTCACCCGGCGTCGTCACCAAGCAGGGCTGGCCGTCGCCGCATGGTGGCCGCATCATCGCCGGGCTCGGCAGCTTCCAGCGCTTCGACAGCCTCGCGGTGGAAGCCGGCGGCAACGTGGCGGTCGCCACGCTGCACGCCGGTTGCATCACCGTGATCGCACCCGACGGCAAGGTCGTGCGCACGGTCGCGATGCCGGACGAATTCCCTACCAATATCTGCTTTGGCGGTCCCGATATGCGCACGGCCTATGTCACGCTGTCCGCGACCGGGCGGCTCGGCGCATTGGACTGGGCCGAACCGGGATTGCGCCTGAACTTCTGACCGGCGCGGGCAACCCGACCCTACATCGCGCGTTAAGGGCTCCTCTTCCATGGAGGACCACATGAACGATTTCCAAGGTACCGCCCGCGAAATGGGTGGCCGGGTGCAGCAGAAGGTCGGCGAATTCGCCGGCGACGCCAAGACGCAGGCGGAAGGCCTGTACAACCAGGCGGCCGGTCAGGCGCAGCAGCAGGTCGCCCGTCTCAGCGACGTGATCAAGGACCAGCCCATCGCCTCGGCATTGGTCGCCGTCGGCATCGGCTATCTGGTGGGACGGTTCACCACCTGAACAAGAAGTGTCTGGTATGTCGGCGCCCCCTGCCGCATCTATTCGCGGCAGGGGGGGAGTGCCAATGCCAGCGGCCATCCGCAAGTCGCGCTTCAGCGAGGGTTCGCCGATTCCGCGTGGCGCGACCTGGGACGGTCTTGGCGTCAATTTCGCGCTGTTCTCGGCGAACGCCAGCAAGGTCGAGCTTTGTTTGTTCGACGATGCGGGCCGCATGGAACTCGAACGTATCGAGTTGCCGGAGTACACGAACGAGGTCTGGCACGGTTATCTGCCGGATGCGCGGCCAGGTACGATCTACGGCTACCGCGTGCATGGCCCACACGACCCGCGCAACGGCCATCGTTTCAATCCGCACAAGCTGCTGCTGGATCCTTACGCCAAGGCATATATGGGATCGCTGCGCTGGGACAACGCGCTGTTCGGCTATACGATCGGATCGAGGGATGGCGATCTCAGTTTCGACCGCCGCGACAGCGCGCGCTTCATGCCGAAGTGTCGGGTGATCGATCCAGCCTTTACCTGGGGTCGCGAGCGGCGACCCGAGGTACCGTGGGACAGCACCATCTTCTACGAAACGCACATACGCGGCTTCACCAAACTGCATCCCGCGGTGCCGGAGAACCTGCGCGGCACCTTTTCCGGCCTCGGCCGCAAGGAGGTGGTCGATTACATCCGCTCGCTTGGCGTCACCTCGGTGGAACTGCTGCCGATCCATGCGTTCGTGAATGATCGGCACCTGTTGGATAAGGACCTGACCAACTACTGGGGCTACAACACGATCGGTTTCTTCGCCCCCGATCCGCGCTTTTCCGCTATCCCCGCCTTTGTATTCGCCGAGTTCAAGGAGATGGTGGCGCGCCTGCACGACGCGGGTCTCGAGGTGATCCTCGACGTGGTCTACAACCACACCGCCGAGGGCAACGAACGCGGCGCCACGCTGTCGTTCCGTGGCATCGACAATGCGTCGTACTATCGGCTGCTGCCCGACCAGCCACGCTATTACATCAACGATACCGGTACCGGGAACACGCTGAACCTCAGCAATCGCAACGTGCTGCAAATGGTCACCAACTCGCTGCGCTACTGGGTGACCGAAATGCACGTGGACGGTTTCCGTTTCGATCTTGGTACCATTTTGGCGCGCCAGCACGACGGCTTCGATGCGTCGCACGGATTCCTGCAAAGTTGTCTGCAGGACCCGGTGCTGTCGTCGGTGAAGCTGATCGCCGAGCCGTGGGACATCGGTCCTGGCGGGTATCAGGTCGGCGGCTTCCCGCCGGGCTGGGCGGAGTGGAACGACAAGTTTCGGGATACCGCGCGCGCGTTCTGGAAGGGCGACGAAGGCAAGCTCGCCGAAATGGCGACACGCCTCGCCGCGTCGGCCGATGCGTTCGAGCGCAGCGGCCGCAAACCTTGGTCCAGCGTCAACTTCATCACCGCACATGACGGGTTCACGCTGCACGATCTCGTCTCGTACAACGACAAGCATAACGAGGCGAACGGCGAGGACAATCAGGACGGTCACTCCGACAACCTGTCGTGGAACCACGGCGCAGAGGGCCCGACCGATGACGCCGACATCGTCGCACTGCGCAATCGCCAGAAGCGCAACCTGCTGGCGACGCTGCTGCTGGCGCAGGGCACGCCGATGCTGCTCGCCGGCGACGAGCTCGGCCGCACGCAGGGTGGCAACAACAATGCCTACGCGCAGGACAATGCGATCAGTTGGATGGATTGGAACATCGCCGAGGACGGCACCGCGCTGATCGAGTTCGTGCGCCGGCTGATCGCGCTGCGCCAGGCATTTCCGATCCTGCGGCGGTCGCGCTTCCTCACCGGTGAATACAACGCCGATCTGGATGTGAAGGACGTACGCTGGCTGACGCCGATGTCAACCGACATCGAGTCCGAGCAGTGGCAGGACACCAATGCGCGTTGCTTTGGCATGTTGCTCGACGGACGCGCGCAGGCGACGGGGATCAAACGGCCATCGATGGACGCGACCGTGCTGCTGGTGCTGAACGCGTATCACGATGTGGTCAGGTTCCGACTGCCCGACGTGGTCGGTGGCCAGACCTGGCGCTGCCTGCTGGACACCAACGCGCCGGACCGCACTGCGACGCCGCGTTTCGCGAGCGGTGACGAGTATGAAGTCACCGGCCGCTCGCTGCTGTTGTTTGCACTGCAGCCCGACAGCGCGCGATCGGTCGCGCTGATCCGTGCGCGCGAAGCATTGCGGCAGGTGGCGGAAACGCCCGTTCCAGCGGTGCTGGCCGAAGAGCCCGTGAAATGACGTCTGATCCGCCGAAACCACCCGGTCAACCGCCCGACGAGCCGGACCCCGACGCTCCCGTGCCGATCGAAGAACCACCGCCGCCGATCCCGGTGCCACCGATGGACCCGCCCGGCGAACCATTGCGCGCGTAACGGCTGCCGGCGCTCAGTTCCAGTGCACGCGATATAGCCGCACGAGTTCGTCGGCAGAGGGCATGAACGCCAACTGGTCAGTGAACGCATAATTCTGCACGAAGGTGAACATCGGCAGCCAGTACCACCTGGTCCGTGATTCGCTCGACCGCCTTCGCGTTCAGTTCTTTCCGCTTCGCTGCATCCATCGTCATGTCGGCATTGCGCAGCCAGTCGTGCAATTCGGGATCACGCGCATAGTCCTGCTTCCCGAACTGAAAGCAGTAACCGATGATTTCCGACACATCATTCACCGAATGGGCGTCCGAGCTCAGCAACACCATCGGCGTGCGGTCGTTGACCTGCGCCTCGCGCAGCGCCGCAGGTTCCGGCGTGCGGAGCCGAGCGGTGATGCCGACCTTGGCAAAATCCGATGCCACCGCCTCACCGGCGGCCTGCATCGCCGGATCGACGTAGAAGTCAAATGCCACCTTGCCCTCGTAGCCGGACGCACGCAGCAGATCGCGCGACCTGTCGGGCGCGTGGTCGTAGCGATGCGCCGCCTCGCTGATGCAGCCGAACATCTTCGGATAGCATGGCGCATCAAGCACCCGTGCCGCTCCGCCGATCAGGTTCTGCACGATCGATTGACGGTCCACCGCATGGGCGATTGCCCGGCGCACATCGACGCTCTGCAGCGCCGGCGTGCGGCTGCGTCCTGCTGCATCCAGCCCGAGATAACCCACGCGCATCGTCTCCGCCTGCGCCACCTTGAAGTCCGGACGACGGGTGATCTGCTGCAACCGGTCGTTACCGAGGTCCCATATTATGTCGGCGCGATGCGCCAGCAGTTCCGCCACCCGCGCCTGCTCGTCCGGCACCTCGCGCACATCGATCGTCTTGATGAAGTGATCGCCTTTGGGACTGCCCTTGAAGTAGTTGTCATTGCGGACCATCCGGTACGCCTTGCCGGTCTCCACCGACACCATGCGGTACGGTCCGGTGCCGATCGGATGCTCGCCCATCCGCTCATGCCCGACGGCGTCATAGTGTTCCGCCGGATAGATCGGCAGCGCGTTGGCGATATAGTCGAGCGCCGGCGGGAACGGCAGCTTGCTGATGATGCGAACCCGATACATGCCGATCTGCACCGCGGCGGCGATCCAGTTGACGTTGCGCTGCGCCAGCGCCTTGAAGCCCGGCACGGCGATGGTATTCAACGTCCCCACCACATCCGCCGCGGTGAACCTCGATCCGTCGTGGAACGTCACATCGTCGCGCAGGTCGAACTCAAGGGTCGTGTCATCGATCTGGCGCCACGCCTTGGCGAGCAGCGGCTGGTAGGAAAAGTCCGCCGGGTCGCGCCACACCAGCGTGTCCCAGATCAGCGAGGCCATCTCCATTCCGGTACGCCTCGTACTGAAGTAGAAGTCGGCGCTTTCCAACGGTCCGCTCGCACCCCACGCGACGCGCAATGTGTCGTCCGCCTTGTCCGCGCGCGCGGGCGTGCCGATCGCCATCGCACCGAGCCAGAGTGCAAGCACCACGCGACGCAGCATCGCAGCTTCCTCAGGGATTGATGCTAAGGTCGTAGTCTGAATCAGATTGTGATGCCATGATCAAGGAGGTAATCCGATGTTCATCAGCAACGAACCGCCGCCGCAGATCGTAGCTGTCATTCGTTGTCATCCCCGCGAACGCGGGGACCCAGGCAACCGCACAGAATTTGCCCTGGGTTTCCGCCCCCGCTTTCGCGAGGGCAGGCTTTGCACGGGAATGACAGTGGGGATCGTTCGGTCACACCCGCTTCACGTTCCAGAACAGCGGCCCGGTGTACTCCAGCTTTCCCGCCAGGCTCTTGCGGTATGCAGTGGGAATCTGGAACTGCCCCAGCGTGATTGACGGCACCTGCGCATAATTTTCGAGCTGAATCGCCGCGGCGATCTTCTTGCGACCATCGTTGTCCTCCGCGTCCAGCCATTCCTGCGTCAGCTGCTCGATTTTCGGATTGTCGTACCAACCGAACCACGCCGTGGCACCCTGGCCACGGAACGGCGCGGTGACCACCGGATTGAGAATAAAACCGCCGCTGAACCAGGTGTGGAACACCGACCAGCCGCCCTTCTCCACCGGCTCCTTGGTCGCGCGGCGCTGCACTACCGAGCCCCAATCGGTCGCCTGCAATTCCGCGTTGATGCCGATCTTCTTGAACATGTCGTAGGTGATGTCGCCGAGCGGTCCGATGGTGGGAAAGTCCGTCGGGTTGATGATCACCGCCTTTTGTCCGCCGTAGCCGGCCTCCTGGATCATCTTCTTCGCGGCTTCCAGATCGCCTTTCTGCACCGGCAGGTCGACCTCGGTGCCATAGATGGTACCGCACGGGTACTGCGACCGGCAGATCTGCCAGGCCGAGTGGTCGTCTCCCATGATCGCGCGCATGTAGTCTTCCTGGTTCACCGCGGCCAGCACGGCGCGACGCAGGCGAACATCGTTGAACGGCGGGTTCAGATGGTTGAACCGCATGCCCCCGATGTAGCCCTGCGGGTTCGACGGCGCGATGACGATATCACTGTTGCGCTTCAGCAGCGGCACGAGGTCGGCCTGTGCCTGTTCATACCAATCGACTTCGCCAGCCTGCAGCGCGGCCGATGCGGTGGCCGAATCAGGGATGATCTTCCACTCGATGCGCTGGAAGTTGGCGACCTTGCCGCCTGAGGACCACTCCGCTGGCTCCTGCCGCGGCACGTAGCCGTCGAATTTTTGCCAGGCCGCGCTGCTGCCGGCGACGAACTCGTCCTTGAGAAAACGGAATGGACCGGAGCCGACCGCCTCGGTGATCGCCTTGAACGGATCGGTCTTCGCCAGCCGCTCGGGCATCATGAAGCAGTTGCCCGTCGGCGACGCCATTGCCTCTATGAGCAGCGGAAAGGGTTTCTTCAATGTGATCTTGATCGTCCTGTCGTCGGCGACGCCCCATGCGTCGACCACCTTCGCCACAGTCTGGCCGAACGTATCGCGCGCCGACCAACGGGTCAGGCTTGGCGCGCAATCCTGCGCACGCACCGGCTCGCCGTCGTGCCATTTCAACCCCTCGCGCAGCCTGATCAGATAGGTCCGGCCATCGTCGGACACCGTGTAGCCCTCGGCCATCTGTGGCTTCGCCCGTTGCGCCGCGTTCACGCCGAACAGGGTGTCGTACACCATCCATGCATGGTTCCCGGTCACCGCCGCAGTGGTGAAGATCGGGTCCAGCACCGTCAGGTTCGCCTGGGGAACGAACCGCAGCACGTGCGTGTCGGCCGGCTGCGCAATGGAAATGCGCGGCAGTGCCGCCGCCGCGATGCCAGCCGCTCCGGTCCGCAGAAAGTTGCGCCGCTGCATGATGTGCCCCCGGTTGATTATTGGACGAAAGCATGTCGAGTTTCGCCATATGCCGCAAGCGAGGGAGGATCGGACCGTGGAGAACCGCCTGAAACGCAAGCTCGACGACGATGAATTGACGTCCTGCCTGGGCGTCAACCAGGCGCGCACGCCGAACATCGCGATGGCACGGGCCGATATCGAGCGAATGAAGACCCTTCCGGTACCGAGGCGCTGATGTTCGCGTATGTTGGCGGCTACACGACGAAGGATCGTGACGGCCGCGGCGATGGCATCCACGTGTATCGCGTGGGCGCCGATGCGGTGTGGACGCATGTGCAGCACGTGGCCGGCGAGGAGAACCCCGCGCTGTTCACGCTGCGGCCGGATGGCCGCGTCCTGTATGCGGTGCACGGTGCGCTTGACTATGTCAGCGCGTTCGGCGTCGATGCGGCGACCGGCGAGCTGCGGCTGCTGAACCGGCAGACATGCAGCGGCAGCAATCCGGTGGATGCGGCGGTCAGTGCGGACAGTCGGTTCCTCGTGGTGGCGAACTATGCCACCGGCAACATTGCTTCGCTGCCGCTGGCAGATGACGGTTCGCTCCATCTGGTCAAGCGGGTGTCCTTTATGCCGGGCACACCGGGACCGGATCCGGTGCAGCAAAGTGCAACGCATCCGCATGCGGTGATTTTCGATCCGAGCGGCCGGTTCCTGGTCGTCCCGGACAAGGGTTACGACCGCACGTTCATCTTCCGCTTCGACGACGGCGCCATGATGCTGCACCGGGCATTGCGGGCACGCCCGGGCGCCGCACCTCGGCACTGCGTCTTCCATCCGGCCCTGCCGGTGCTCTACGTGAACAATGAGCTGGATTCCACGGTGACCGTGTATCGCTGGGACGACGGGCAGACGCAGGAATTGGAGGTTGTCGGCACGTTGCCGTCCGGATGGAGCGGAAAGAACACCACTGCCGAAATCGGCGTCGCGCCGGATGGACGGTTCCTGTACGTGTCGAACCGCGGCCACGACAGCATCGCGATATTCGCGGTGGCGGACAGTGGACGGCTGGCGCTGGCGGGCCATGTACCGACCGGCGGCAAGCGGCCGCGATTCTTCACGCTCGATCCGGCGGGGGCGTTCCTGTATGTGGCGAATCAGGAAAGCGACAACATCGTGGCGTTTGCTGTAGATACGGTGAGCGGGATGCTGACGCCTACCGGACAGGAGGTCCACGTGGGGAGCCCATCGGCGATCAGTTTCGTGATGTAGCTACACCGCACCCCAAAACCCCCTCTCCCGCGAAGCGGGGGAGGGTCGGGGTGGGGGGCATTCCTACACAGCGATATCCAGCCACCCGTGCGGCGTCACCGTCGCCCGATTGCCCGGCCGCAGCAGCACTGTTGTCATCGCGGACTCGACGATCGCCGGCCCATCGATCGCCTGCCCCGGCGCCAATTCGTCGAACTCGAACACCGGTACGGCGGTCCACCCACGCAGCCACACGCGCCGCTCGCCCCGCGGCGCGACATCCGACTGTGCCGTCCGCACCGGCTCCTGCGGCACACCCGGCAGCACGCCGATCACCGCGGCACGCGCGTTTACCAGCACCGCGCCCTGCTCGCGCAGTGCATACGTGTACAATTCCTCATGCCGGTTGTGGAACCGCTCGACGATCTGCGGCAGCGGATCATCGGCATCCCAGTCGATGCCTTCCAGCGGCACGGTGATTTCGAAGATCTGCTCGCCGTAGCGCATCTCCACTGTACGCTGAACACGCACCGGACCATCGAACGACGCGCGCAGCCGCGCCAATCCTTCCTGCTCCATCTCGGCGAACAACCGCTTGATGCCGGCGCCGTCCAGTCGTGCGGTATCGCCGATATGCGTGCGCGAGACCTCGAAGCGCAGATCGGTCGCCAGCATGCCCCAGGCGGACAGTACCGCCGCGACACGCGGCACCACGACGCGCGTCAGATCGAGTTGGCGCGCGACATCGGTCACGTGCAGTCCTGCCGCGCCGCCGAACGACAGCAGCGCGAAACGGCGCGGATCGACGCCGCGACGGACCGACACCAGGCGGATGCCCTCGGCCATATTGGTATTGACCACGCGATGCACGCCCTCGGCGGCGGCAATGCGCTCGACCTTCAGCGCCGTTGCCAGCCGATCCAGCGCCGCCTCCGCCGCCGCCGCATCGAGCTTCGCGCTGCCGCCGAGGAAATGCGTTGGATCGAGATAGCCGAGCACCAGGTTGGCATCGGTCACCGTGGGATCGGAGCCGCCACGGCCATAGCATGCAGGCCCAGGCACCGCGCCGGCGCTCTGTGGACCGACATGCAGGATACCGCCGGCATCCACGCGGCCGATCGAGCCGCCGCCGGCGCCGAGGCTGACGATGTCGAGGCTGTTCAGCGCAAGTCGATGGCCGCCGATGCCACGGCCGCTCACCAGGGCTGGTTCGCCGTCGACGATCAGGCAGATGTCGGTGCTGGTGCCGCCCATGTCGAACGGGATCAGATTGTTACTTGCAAGTAACCGTGTCGCGTAGCGGCTGCCGGCGACACCGCCGGCCGGACCGGACAGCACGCCGCCGGCGGCGAGGCGCGCGGATTCGGCGATCGGCGCCACGCCGCCATGCGACTGGATGATCAGGATCGGACCCTGGTAGCCCGCGTCGGTCAGTCGCCGTTGCAGCCGGTTCAGGTAGCGCGACAGCGCCGGCCCGACATAGGCGTTCACCACAGTGGTCGAGACGCGGTCGAACTCCTTGATCTGCGGGAAAACGTCCGACGACAGCGATATGTATGCATCCGGCATCGCCTGGGCGAGTGCGGCCGCGGTGTCGCGTTCGTGGCGTGGATCGCGATAGGCGTGCAGGTAGCACACCGCAACCGCCTCGACGCCGGCGCGCTTCAGCACCTCGATCGAGGTGGCGAGCGAGGTGCGGTCGAGCGGTGTCTCGATGGTGCCATCGGCGCGCATGCGTTCCGTCACACCAAGCCGTAACGCACGCGGCACGAGCTGTTCCGGCGGCGGCATACGGAGGTTGTAGCGGTCGTCCTTCAGGCCCTCGCGCATCTCGATGACATCGCGATGGCCTTCGGTGGTGAGCAGGCCGACCCTGGCGCCCTTGTGCTCGAGCAGGGCGTTGGTGGCCACGGTGGTGCCGTGCACGATGCGCTCGGTCTGCGCCAGGAGTTGGGCGGGAGCGAGGTGCAGCAGTTCGGTTAGTCTATCGAGGCCAGCCATCACGCCGACCGACGGGTCTTCCGGGGTGGAGGCGACTTTCGCCAATGTGGACTGGCCGTGCTCGTCCACCGCGACCAGATCGGTGAAGGTGCCGCCGACATCGATGCCGATCTTCAGCATACCGCGATTCTCCCCCTCCCCTTGCGGGAGGGGGTTGGGGGGAGGGGGCCGATCCGGCGATGTCCCAGCCCCCTCCCCCCAACCCCCTCCCGCAAGGGGAGGGGGAGAATCCCACCTGTGTCCATATCTCCGCACATCTCAGACGAACCCATTGATCTCATCGCTCCTGCGTGCCGCCTCGTCGCGTTTCGCCGGATCGCCCCATCCGCCGCCGCCGCCGGACTCGATCTTGAACACATCGCCCGGTCGGATCTCGATGCCCACTTCCTTGGTCTTCAGCGCCCGCTGCTGCCGTCCCTCCGAATGCAGCACATAGCGATGCGGCAGCCCGTCCTTGCCGCCGAGCATGCCGCATGCGCCGTACTTCACCCCGTCGCCGGCAGTGTTGCCCCGCGCCGGTTCGTCGATCTCGGCCACCATCTCCAGCAGGCAGCCGGGGCCGCCGCGATACTGCCCATCGCCACCGGACCCGGGCCGGAACTCATGGGTGCGAAAGAACAGCGGAAACCGCACCTCGGTGACCTCCAGGCTGCCGAACTTGATGCCGCCGGCCGCCTGCCACTCGCCGCCCGCCGGCCAGCCATCGCCCACCGGAGAGGCGCCGCCGCCGGGGCGCGCCTGGAACATGTGCCAGATGAACGGTTTTTGCGTTCGCGGATCGCGCCCCTGGATGGCGATGCGGAATCGCCTTCCCCAGCCCGCCATCGCGCGGTCCGGACAGGCGGGCGCCAGTGCCTTGATGACCGCCTCGAGAATCTCCTGCGAGCAGTGGTTGGTGCACAGCGTCACCGGCGCGCCCTCGTTCGCCCACACCACCGTGCCAGGCTTGGCAATCACCTCCAGCGGGCGGAACGCGCCGTCGTTCTTCGGCGTGTGCGGATCGATCAGATACGCCAGCGCGACCACCACCGCCGAGCGCATGTTCGGAAAGGAGGAGTTGACGAACCCCACCACCTGCTCGTGCGAATCCGACAGATCGACGGTCAGGTCGCTGCCCCGTTTGGTGACCGTCGCGCGGATGTGGATGTCGGTGTAGCCGTGGCCATCATCGTCGAGAAATGCCTCGCCGTGATACACCCCATCCTTCCAGGTCGCGATCACCGCGCGCGCCTGGCGTTCCGCGCCATCCAGCACCGCCTCGATCGCGGCGTGCGCGGTTTCCCAGCCGAATTCGCCGGCCAGCGCCAGCATGCGCCGCTGGCCGACATGCGCCGAGCCGATCATCGCCGCGAGGTCGCCGCGGAAGTCGTGCGGGTGGCGTACATTGGTCACCAGCATCTCCAGCACGTCGCGCCGCACCACGCCACGGTCGTACAGCCGCAACGGGGTGACGCGGATGCCCTCCTGCCAGATCTCGGTGGCGCCGGCGTTGTAGGCGCCGTGCGTAGAGCCGCCGATGTCGCTCTGGTGCGCGCGGTTGATCGACCAGAACACCGGCCGATCGCCCTCGAACACCGGCACGAACGCGGTGAGGTCGGGGAGATGGTTGCCGCCGTGATACGGATCGTTCAGCAGGAACACGTCGCCAGGATGGATGTCGCCCTGGAAGAACTCGGTGACCGCCTTCGCCGCCCAGGGCAGCGCGCCGACATGGATCGGCACATGCTCGGCCTGCGCGATCAGCCGTCCGCCCAGGTCGCAGATCGCGGTGGAGAAATCGCGGCTCGAATTAAGGATCTGGGAATAGGATGTGCGCAGCATCGCCTCGCCCATCTCCTCGACGATGGCGTGCAGCCGGTGCTGCACAACCGAGACGGTCACCGGATCGACGGTGTCAGCCACGCTTTGCCTCCATTGATTGCAGCGGATACCATACGCGACAGGAGTACAGAGTTCGATGATGCACAGAGGCAAGGAAGCTACCGACCCGCGCCGGCCGGACAATCCGTGGTTGGCGGGGGCTGCGATCGGGATCGCGATCCAGACACTGGCGACCAGCGCGATGCTGCTGGGCGTAGGCTTGGCGATCGTTCAGGCACCAACCAGCCGGTTGCCCTCGCGGTAGCCCCAGAAGATATCGCTGCTGACCTCGTCCACGGTGCGGCAGCCGGTATAGGCCATCGTCTTGTCGGCCTCGTTCTTCAGGATGTTGATCGCCTTCAGTGCGCCGGCCTCGCCGCCGACCGCGGTGCCGTAGAGCGTCGCGCGCCCAGTGAGTACCGCCTTCGCCCCCAGCGCCAGCGCCTTCACGATGTCGGAGCCGCGGCGCACGCCGGAATCCAGGATCAGCGTCAGCTTGTCGCCCACTGCCTCGGCGATCTCCGGCAACACGTCCAGCGTGGCCGCCGCGCTGTCCATGTTCCGCCCGCCATGGTTCGACACCACGATGCCGTCGACGCCATAGCTCAGTGCCTTGATCGCATCGTCCGGGCGGTTGACGCCCTTCAGCATCAGCACGCCCGGCCAGATGTCGCGGAATTTCGCGATGTCCTCCCACGCCAGTGAATCCGCCCGCATCGCGTCGCGCGAGCCGACGCCGCTGAGGATCGATTTCTGGTATTCGTCGGGATAGTTCTGGTGGCGCGGGAACTGGCCGGAGGTGAAGTATTTCATCAGTACGCCCGTGGTCCAGGCGGGATGGCGCATCATGTCGACGGTGAACCGCATGGTTGGATTGAACGGCAGGCCGAAGCCGTTGTGGGCGTTGTACTCGCGGTTGGCCGAGACCGGGGAATCCACCGTAACGATCAGCGCCTCGAAGCCGCTGCGATGGGCGCGTTCGATCAACTGGTGCGACAGGTCGCGGCGCTTCCACACATAGAGCTGGAACCACAGCCGGCCGCCGACCGCGGCGATCTTCTCCATCGGCGTCATCGACGCGGTGGACAGCGTCAGCGGTATCTGCGCCTTCGCCGCCGCGCGGGCGAGTTCCAGCTCGCCTTCGTGCCAGCACAGACCGGCCGCGCCGGTGGGCGCGATCGCCAGCGGCAGGCTGGCGGGCTTGCCGAACAGCGTGGTGGCGACACTGCGCTTCGACACATCGACCAGGGCGCGATGGCGCAGCTTGATGCGCTCGAATGCCGAGCGGTTGTTGGCGACCGCGATGTGATCCTCGGTGGCGCGATCGACGAACTCGAACACGCCTTTCGGCAGCCGGCGCTGCGCCGCCGCGCGCAGGTCCCAGACGTTCAGGCAGCGATCTAGATTGGGCATCCGCTCACGCTCCTCCTCCGCTTGCGCGAAGGTATAGGGCGATATGCCATGCGCTGCATCAGTCGGCCGGCATGCCGGCATTGCGCAGGCCGCGGTCCAGTGTCTCTTCGCGCAGCGCCATCAGCGGCGGATTGCCGATCCACGGTTGAACCGCTTTCCAGCGGGCCAACGAACTCACCTCCGGCTTGAGCCTGCGCGCTTCCGCCACCGCGGCCCGCGCCTGATCGGTATCGCCGCGCACCCCGAGGGCACCGGCGAGATAAAGCTGGAAGAAATACACCCGCGGGTTCCCGGCGCGGGCCCGCAGCAGTAGTTCGGCCGCCTTATCGGTATGGCCGAGCAGAAGCTCGCAGGCCCCGAGCGCCCAGTCGCCAAAAGCCGAGTTGGGATCGCGCGGATCGAGTCGGATGGAACTCTCGATGACCGGAATTGCTTCCGCCGGCCGGCCCAGGAACATCAACGTCTCGCCCAACTGCAGCAGCGCATGAGCGTTGTTGCGATCCAGAGTGATCGCCCTCGCCAGCTCGATCCGCGACTCGTCCAGCCGGTTCTGGATCCGGCGCAGCGTGCCGAGCGCCTCATAGACGCGGGAACTGTCGGGATTCTGCTCGATTGCCTCCATGAGCAGCCGTTCGGCCCGCGCACCGTCCTGGCTGGTCGCGTGGCTCAATCCGGTGCCGACATTCGAGATCAGTATCGTCGCCACCCCGAGCTTTGCATCGACGTTGGCCGGATCGATCTCCATCGCACGCTCGAAAGCGCTCGCCGCTTCCGCGTGCGTGGTCGCCGACAGCGGGCGAAACCAGAGGTCCCAGCCGCGCATGACCAGATCGTCGGCGTCCGGACTGGCATTCTTGGCGCGCTCGATCCGCCGCCCGGCAGCCTCGACGAGTTCCAGATGCAGTGTTCGGGCGAGGCGGCCGGTGACATCGCTCTGCGCCGCGGCAATGTCGCGGCGATCGGTCTCGAAGCGATCCGCCCACACGTGGGAGCCGCTCTCTGCGTCGAGCAACTGGGCGTTCACCTCCACCTGGTCGCCCATCCGGCGCACGCTGCCCTCGAGCACATAGCGGACATCGAGGTCACGGCCGATTTGCCGCACATCGACCGCCCTGCTCCGATAGCTCTGCGCCGTGCTGTGGGCGATCACCACGCTACCCGCGATACGCGAGAGGTCGGTGGTCAGATCGTCGGTGATCGCGTCGGCGAAATACTCCTGCTCGGGATCGCTGCTCACGTTGGCGAACGGCAGCACGACGATGGACAGGCTGGGCCGGGCCGTGCGGTCGCGGAGATCGCCGAGAAGGTCCGCCCGGAAGGCGGCCCAGCCCACGGCGGCGAGGCCGATCAACCCCAGAACGACACCGACAGAACGGGTCATGCGCCGTCGCGGCGCCGCGGACACCGCAGCGGCAGACGGAGCATTGATCGGGGCCGCTTCGGCATCCGATGCCACGGGCACGACGGTCGCGACGAAGCGATAGCCTCTGCCCGGCACTGTCTGTATGCAGCTTCCGTCGGGCCGCGCCGCATCGAGCAGCCGGCGCAGCGCTGCCAGTTGCACCGTCAGGTTGCTCTCCTCGACCGCCGCCGCGGGCCAGACGGCGGCCATTATTTCCTGCCTGGAGACCAGCTCGTTCGCCCGGGTGACCAACAACGCGAGCATCTCGAATGCGCGCGAGCCGATCGTGACCGGCACGAATGCTCCGTGTTCATCTCTGCGCAACAGCCTGCGGCTCCGCAAATCGAGGCGGAAGTCCTCGAACTCGAACGTATCTATCGAGGCGAGCGTGGACACATCCTGCCTCCGATGGCCACGCAAATCGTAACACCGCGCCACCGGAGGGGCGATGCCGAGATGCGCCAAGTGATTGCTATCGCTCGATTTCGCAATTTTTCCTAGGAATTCCGGCGCATTGCATTGCGGATTCGCGGCGACCGACCGCTCGCTTGGGCACGCCACCCAACGGAGACAACGCAATGCTCATGCGAACGACGCTGTTAGCATCCGCCTTTGGCCTTCTGGCTGCGACCGCGCCATTACCGGCGAATGCCTTCGTGATCTATTCGGTGATCAACCCGACCGCTGACTTCGTCTTCTTCACTTATGACTCGCCCGGCTTCATCACGTCCGACACACCGGTGCCGGGGTCCGCCCTCGCGTTCAACAATTCGCTTCACCCGGCGACATCGGTCGACTTCATCACAGCGTCCCCATTGAACCCGGGCTTCGCCGATGTGCAGATAACGATCAACCCCGTCCCCGGCGTCCCGACCGTACAAGACAAGTTCGTGCCGGCCGCCGACCTGGATCAGTACGGCACCTATCAGGCCGCAATGGGGAGCTTCGGCTTTCCCAATTCGTTCGTGCAGGTGGCAGCTCCCGAGCCCGCCTCGGCGGCGCTGCTGGGCCTGGGCATGGTCGCTTTGTTCGCTGTACGGCGCAGAGTGACAAAACTGCCCTGAACAACGGCAGGCCACGGCCCTTAGCCGGTGGCTAGGGCCGGTGTCAGAGTTCGGCGGTATCCATCACCCGCTCGTACAGCCGGTTCCCCTGGCGTCCGCCGAAGAAGATGTCGGTGGTGAGCTCTTCGACCGAACGGCACCCGGTATAGGCCATCGTCTTGTCGAGCTCGTTTCTGATCAGATTGATCGCCTTGAACGCACCCGCCTCGCCGCCGACCGCAGTGCCATACAGCGTGGCGCGCCCGGTCAGCACCGCCTTCGCCCCCAGCGCCAGCGCCTTCGCGATGTCGGACCCGCGCCGTACACCCGAATCCAAAATGACCGTCAGCCGGTCGCCCACCGCCTCGGCGATCTCCGGCAGCACGTCGAGCGAGGCCACCACGCTGTCCATGTTCCGCCCGCCGTGATTCGACACCACGATGCCATCGACGCCGTACTCGATCGCCTTCAGCGCATCGTCCGGTCGGTTGATGCCCTTGATCATCAGGATGCCAGGCCACTTGTCGCGGAAGATCTTGATGTCATCCCAATCGAGCGAATCCTGCCGCGTCAGCTCATGCGTGTTGGGGTCGCTGCGCGACAGCCGCTTGTACTCGTCCGGGTAGTTCTCGTTGCGCGGCATGCCGATGGTGGTGAAATACTTCATCAGCACATTGGTGAACCACACCGGATGGCGCATGATATCCAGCGTGAAGGTCAGGTTCGGCGTGAACGGCAGCAGGAAGCCGTTGTGGGTGTTGTATTCGCGGTTCGGCGGCACGATGGTATCGACGGTAACGATCAGCGCCTCGAACCCGGCGCGATGCGCCCGATCGATGAGCTGATATGACATCTCCCGCTTGTTCCAGACATAGAGCTGGAACCACAGCCGGCCGCCCACACCTGGCCCTGCCTCCTGGGCGATCTTCTCCATCGAGGTCATCGCGCCGGTCGCCAGCGTGAACGGGATTTTCGCCTTGGCGGCAGCCTTCGCCAGTTCCAGTTCGCCCTCGTGCCAGCACAGACCCGCGGCGCCGGTGGGCGCGATCGCCATCGGCAGCGACACCGGCTTGCCGAACAGCGTCGTGTTCATGGTGCGGCCGGAGACGTCCACCAGCGCACGGTGGCGCAGCTTGATACGCTCGAATGCGTTGCGGTTGTTGGCGACCGCGATGCCGTCTTCGCTGCCCCGATCGACGAATTCGAACACGGCCCTGGGCAGGCGGCGCTTCGCGGCGGCACGCAGGTCATAGACGTTCAGGCAACGATCGAGCGCGGACATGGACTTCTCCCCGGATGACGGGATGATGAAGCCCATGAGTTGGTTGTCAAGCGACCGCTCCGCAAGAAGGATTCAACACGGACGACGATCGAGGGCCACTGAGAGCCACGGAGGTTTATTTTGGCGGAAGCGCGGGCATTTATACCGTTCTACGTCGCCCACTGTGACCCTCGATGCGTCCTCCGTGTTGAGGATCGCGTTGATTGACCGAATATCGACATGACACTAAATCAATGTCAGTACTACGCGGTCTGCAAGATCCCATTGGGTTTGCAGCAAAACGGGGGAACGCATTACATGGTAAACAATCGCTCCCATTTCGGCGGGTCTGCCGGTATCACGCTCCTGCTGATCGGGCTCGCCGCCGGCGGAACGGCGGTAGCCATCTCGGCGCCCGCCAGGGCAGACGACGCGGCCGTCGAAGTCCCGCCGGCCAAGACAGGTGAGACGCTCGCCGATGTCCTGCTGCCCGGTGGCAAACCGGTCGGGCTGACATCCAAAATGGTGCGCGAGCTGCCAGGCGGCGAACAGGCGGCCAATGCGCTGTTCAAACGGCTAACCGTCGGTGCGGCGACTGTTACGCCGTCGAAGTTCCCTGGCATCGTCCGCAAGCGGTCAGACGGCGCCATGATCACCTATCTGCTGCCGGTCAAGGGCGGCATACCGCCGACGATCCTGGTGCAGGCTCCCAACATGCCGATCCGCCAACTGCAATTCCCGCCCAACCCCGGCAGGGATGGCGGCGGCGAGGGGTAGTCGGCACCCGCGGTCAGGCGAAACCGGCGCGACGGCATCCCTCGAGCAGGTGGTCCGCAGCTTCGGGCACGAATAGGCGACGCCACATTGTCTCCGTTCCGGCGTATCCGCCATCGATCTTGCGCAACAGCGGCAGCAACGGCTGAGCCTGCGCCGCCAGGCCAAGCTGGCCCAGCGCCGCAACCATGTAGCGTACGGCAAGCGGATAACCGGGGTTTGCCACCAGGGCCTGTTCGCAGACCGCGAGGCACTCCTTGTTACGGCCGGCGAGATAGTGGCTCGCAGCCAGATAAGGGAGCCACATGAAGCGCCGCGGATCGTGGGGATTGAGGCGCAATGCCAACTCGACCTCTGCCAGCCCATCATCGGGCTGATTGAGGTAATTGAACACCTGGCCGAGATTGGCGTGCGCGAAGGCGTGGCTTGGGTTGAGCCGAATCGCCTCACGCAGTTCGGCGATCGCCTCCGGCATCCGCCGTTCGTTCATGCAGGCAACGCCCAGCGCAAAATGTGCGTGCGGATCGCGTGGGTCGTCGGCGACAGCGCGACGCGCCAGGGTTAATGACTCGGCGAACGCGGCCCGGACATCCGGCACCCAGCGGCTGATCGCAGCGAAGTTGCGGCACAGGCTGAGCGCGGCGGTCGCCCGCGCGTAGCCGGGGTCAATTTCCAGCGCCTCCCGGAACAGCGCTTCGGCGGCTTCCAGGTCCTCGCGGGTGTTGCGATAACGGTGCCACATGCCGCGTTCATAGAGGTCGTACACGCCGGCTTCAGTCGGTGGCCGAAGCACCGCGCGCTCGCGTTCCAGCTTCAGAACCTCCGGCGCCAGCACCCCTGCGATTGCGCTCACCAGCTCGTCCTGCAACGCGAACGGATCCGCCGATGCATGCTCGTGCTGTTCGCTCAACAGGTTTTCCGCGGTCTCGACATCGACCAGATCCAGGTTCACGCGCACCCGTTCGCCCTGCCGCTGCACGCTGCCGCTCACGATGTAGCGTGCACCGAGATCGCGGCCGATCACGCGCACGTCGATATCGCGCCCGCGATGGGCGAACACGGAGTTGCGGGCGATCACCGGAAAGCTGCGCCAGCGTGACAGCGCGTTGATCAGTTCCTCGGTCAAGCCGTCGGTGAACGGTTCGTCGCTCGAGCCATAACTGCGGAACGGCAGCACCGCGATCGCGGGTTGCTTGCTGAACTCCGTCGCCGTCGCTTCCGGCTCGCTCTTCGGGGGCGCCGCCGGCATGGTGATCCCGGACGCGCAGGCTGACGCGGGGATGGCGTAGACCAGCACCGGATCACGAATGTTCTTGAGGCGCCGCTCGCCGGCAGGCTCGTACTGGGCGGCAACGATTCGTTGCACCTGGTCGAATACCACGCCCGACAGGCTGATGCCGCCCGGCTCGGCAAGCGCCTCCAGACGCGCGGCGACATTGACCGTGGTGCCGCCGGTGCGGTCGCCCTGCACCACGATCTCGCCCGAGTTGATCCCAATACGGAACAGAATCCAGTCCTCGGGCGGGACCCCGGTGTTGCGCCGTCCGGTATCGCCCTGGATGCGCAGCGCGCATTTCAGCGCCTCGACCGCGCTGGGAAACTCGGCCATCACGCCGTCGCCCGCGAAGGTGAACACCCGCCCATGCGATCGCTTGATCTCGCGGAACATCCGGTCCACTTCTGCGCCCACCCGCCGATGCGTCTCCTCCTCGGCGCGCCCCATGAGCGCGCTGTAGCCGAGAATATCGGCGCCGAAGATCGCGGCGAGCCGCCGTTCAATCTTTTGCTTGCCACCGGCTCGCGCCGGAGCCGGCGGTTTGTAATCTCCTGAGATCATGAACCTTCCAGGGAGGAGATTCTACGAAGGCGGGGCGCCACGCAATCCCTCTTACCGGGTACCTTGGCGATCGCTCCAACCAGACACGGAACCCGCATGCCGGAGCGTGTTCACCTCCATTCGGAAAGCAAAGATTAATCCCGACGTGCCATTCTGCCGTCATCAGGCAACGGAGGCTCTTCGTGAGCGCCATCATCAGCGGCATCGACTACAGCCTGCTCTTCGGCGACAGTTCCTCCACGTCCGACATCGCCACTGCCATGCTCAACACGCTGTACAACGGTGCCAGCACTACCAACGCAACGACCGCGGTCTCCACCGGCAATCCACTTACCGACCTGAAGCTCGCTCAGGCGAACGAGACCGTCGACGTCGCCCAAGAGGCGAAGACCCCTCAGGTCGAGCGCGACATCGCGGCGTTCCAGGCCGGCGTCGCCAACGCCAAGGACATCCAGACCGCGCCGCAAAATCCCAACGTTATGAAGGTGCTGCTGACCGCTAACAATCTATCCAGCTACATCCAGTATCCGGCGCTGGCGCAGAAAGCACTGCTGTCCGACCCCAGCCAGAGCGACTCGCTGGTCAATCAGCTCAACGACACCAACCTGCTGAACACGGCCAAGAGCTTCGATTTCGCCAACGATGGTCTGGCCGCCCTGCAAAACCCGCAGGTGATGTCGACCCTGACCAACGGCTATAGCGAGGTGCTGTGGCGCCAGTCGCTGGAGAAGGCGACCCCCGGTCTGTCCAATGCGTTGGCGTTCCTCGGTCAGGCGAGTTCGATCAAGTCGGTGGATAATATTCTCGGCGACTCGGTAAACCGCTCCGTCGTGCTGACCGCGCTGGGCATTCCTGAGGAAGTCGCCTTCCAGGACCTCACGGCCCAGGAGCAGGCGGTGTCCTCCCGCGTCGATGTGACGAAGTTCCAGGATCCGAAGTTCGTCACCAGCATCACCGACCAGTACCTGCTGATCATGCAGCAGCAATCGCAATCCAGCGCGAGCGGCAGCGGCACCGATCTGACCACCCTGGCGGTGCAGGCGAGCGGCTTGGTGGTGTGACTCCCGTCACCCGACCCGCGTCCGCCGCGAATGCCGGGCAGATTTCGCCCCACGAGGCAAATATGACCGAGTGTCGGATCGTGCAGCACCACTGATCCGCGCGAATCCAGGCCGTTTCATCCTGGCACGTGCGATGCACACGTCATGGACACACCACAGAAAGTGACAATCATGTCGATCAATGGCGTCAGCGCCTACTCGAACTGGTGGCCGTGGCAGAACCAGACCACGGCTGGTGCGACCGCCACCACCGCTGCGACTGCAAATCCGGCCAGCAGCAGCATCGCGAACACCGGCTCCCCCACCGCCAACAGCAACGTGTCGGCGTTCATGCAGGCGTTCTCCGCCGACCTACAGGCGATGTTCGCGCAACCCGGCAGCAACGCCGGCACGGCCACGACCTCAGCGGCAACCCGCGCCGACGCAACGGCGAGCTCCACCGGCCAGACTGCATCCGACCAGGCTCCGGGGGCCGTGCACCACCATCACCACCATCACTCGGATGGCAGCGGCGACGGCGGGTCGATGAACGGCGCGGCGCAGCAACTGGCGGCTGAGATCGACCCGATGCTACAGAGCGGTTCGCTCAGCACGGACCAGATCAACCAGTCGGCGAGCGTATTCGCCACCGACGTGATGCAGGCGCTGCAGTCCTACGGCACCACGACACCAACCGCCACCGGACCGTCCATTCTTGCCTGACCGGGCGCGCGCGAGGTTCCCGCCGTTAGCCGACCTCGCGCAGCACCTCGGTCTTCACCGGCAGCACCGCGCCCAGCCACATCGCATTCACCGTGTGATCGTCGCGCGGGCGGCCGGACTGCGGATGCACCAGCACCGTCAGCCCCATGCGGTTCATCATCAGGAACGGCACCAGTGTCGGAAACAGCTCCGGCGCGAAAGCGATCTGATACATCGCCTGCACATGCGGCCCCACCGGTTCGTCGTGCCAGCTTCCCATCCGCATGACGAACCGTTCCTCCACCCATTGGCGCAGCAGCCCGGCGCGCTGCCTGGTGGACGGGTCGTAATAGACGTGGGCGTGGTAGTCCTTGATCGCCACGATCTCGTTGGGCGCGTCCTGGGTCATCGCACTGCCTCCAGGATCGACACGTAGTTCGCCACCGCCGCGCCCCCCATGTTGAACACGCCGGCGATGTCCGCCTTCGGCAACTGCATGGCGCCTGCCAGGCCGGTGAGCTGCATCGCGGTGATCGCGTGCATCGACACGCCGGTGGCGCCGATCGGATGCCCCTTCGCCTTCAGTCCGCCCGACGGGTTCACCGGCAGCCGCCCGTCCTTCGCCGTCCAGCCCTCCAGCACCGCGCGCGCGCCCTGGCCCGGCGCGGTCAGTCCCATCGCCTCATACTCCAGCAATTCGGCGATGGTGAAGCAGTCGTGCGACTCAACGAACGACAACTCGTCGAGCTTCACGTCGGCCGCGTCCAGTGCACGACGCCAGGCCTCCGCGGCGCCCTCGAACCGGGTGATGTCGCGCTTCGAGATCGGCAGAAAATCGTTCACCTGCACCGCGGCGCGGAATCGCACCGCTTTGCCCAGGCTGCGCGCCGTCTCCTCGTCCGTCATCACCAGCGCCGCCGCACCGTCGGACACCAGCGAGCAGTCGGTCCGCTTCAGCGGTGGCGCGACATACGGGTTCTTCTCGCTGACGTGACGGCAGAACTCGTAGCCGAGGTCCTTGCGCATCTGCGCATACGGATTGTCCACGCCGTTCTTGTGGTTCTTCGCCGCGATCGCCGCCAGCGCATCGGACTGGTCGCCATAGCGCTGGAAATATCGCTCCGCGATCCGCCCGAACACGCCGGCAAATCCCGCCGGGATGTCGGCCTCCTCCTTCTGGTAGCTCGCCTTCAGCAGGATGTCGCCGACCTGCGCGCCGGCGGTCGCGGTCATCTTCTCCACACCGATTACCAGCGCGAACCGCCCACGCCCCGCGGCCAGGAAATCGCGCGCGCCATGCACCGCCGCCGAGCCCGACGCGCAGGCATTTTCGTACCGCGTGATCGGTCGGAATCGCAGCTCCGGCACATGCTGCAGCACCAGCGACGCAGGAAAGTCCTGCGCCGAGAACCCATTGTTGAACAGGCTGACGAAACTCGCCTCGACATCGGCGGGCGCGATGCCGGCATCATCGATCGCGGCGCGCGCAACGCGGCCGATCAGCGCCTCGATGTCGGGATCGTCCAGCTTGCCGAACGGCGAATGCGCCCAGCCGACGATGCAGGCTTCGGTCATGTGGGGAATCTCCTGATCTGCCGGCGGGACCCTAGCCGATCGGCACCGCATTGGCGATGTGAGCGGCCTATTGCACCTGCTCCAGTATCAGCAGCGGGTAGACGCGGACCGTCACTTCATGACGCCGGCCACCGTCGGTCAATCGGCTGACATAGGTGACCGAACCGGGAACTGCAGTGCCCGGCGGCAGCTTGTGAGGATCGATGCCGTGCAGATCGGCCTCGCAGGCGAAGCGGAACGCGAAATAGCCGCCGGCGTGGGTCTGAATGTTCGCAAGCGTGACGCTGGCTGGCAGCTTGAAGCGGCCGGTCAGGCTGCTGCGCACCAAAGCGAGCGTCCGGGGGTCTGCGCAGTCGGGCGGCACGACGTTGATGCGCAGCCAGATCGCGACGATGGTCACGAACACCGCCGCGGCACACGTGCCGAGAGCCAGTGTTAGCCGCAGCAGTGGCCTTCTGCGCGGGCGAAACAGTGCATCGCTCATCGCGCGTCCCCATCGTCAGCGCGTCTGCCGCCGGACGAAGCGCCCGTTGCCCGGCTGCGCCAGCACGCTCGTGCCATCCCAGATCAGCGCACCGCGCAAATACGTCGCGGCAACGCGCGCCCGCATCCTCCGATCATGATACGGCGACCACCGCATCTCCGGCCGGTCCTGAATCGCCGCCTCGTCGAACCCGAAATCGCCGCGTT
The DNA here is from genome assembly GCA_963819855.1 of uncultured Alphaproteobacteria bacterium. Taxonomy (GTDB): domain Bacteria; phylum Pseudomonadota; class Alphaproteobacteria; order Acetobacterales; family Acetobacteraceae; genus JAMXLO01. The sequence goes on along the minus strand of CAWFYC010000019.1, from coordinate 25,122 downwards.
CCAGCACGCAGAAATCGGCATCCGAGCCGACCCTGATCGCGCCCTTCTTCGGCCACAGCCCGTGCATTTTCGCGCTGCGTTCAGCGCAGTACGTGGCCATCAGCGTTGGCGACAGCCCACGCTCGTCCAGCAGCGAGAACATCAGCGGCGCGAAGCTCTGCAGCCCGGTCAGACCGGCGCCATTCGCAAAGATGTCCGGCAGCGTCTTGCGTTCGATCGGCCACGGCGCATGGTCGGTGGACACGTACGCGATCTTGCCCGCCGTCAGGCAGGCCCACATCCGCTCCACCTCCGCGGCGGTGCGGAACGGCGGATTGCACTTCCCCTTGCCACCGAGCCGGATGATGTCGTCCTCCGTCATGCAGAGATACTGGATACACGCCTCGCCGGTGGTCGTCGCACCCATGCCGCGGAACGTCTCGGCGATCTCGAACCCGCGCGCCAGCGACGAATGCGCGATATGCACATGCGCGCCGGTCTCCAGCGCCATCTCGAAGATCTCGAGATCGGCCATCGTCTCGGCCAGCGGCGGCCGGGTGCGGCAATGCATGATCGGCTCGGTGCGGCCCTCGGCGCGTGCCTGCGCGGTCAGCATCTCCACCAGTTCCTGATCCTCGTTGTGGATCGCCACCGGCAGTCCGGTCCTCGCGATCTCGCGGAACGCCGCCAGCATGGTCGGATGGTCGATGCGCGGGAACCGCACCGCGTCGTACTCGTAGGTGGACAGCTTGAACGCCGAGATGCCGCCTGCCGCCAGACCGGGGATCGCGCCGACGCCACCGGTCTTGGTGATGGTGCCGTACAGCGCCATGTCGACGTGCGCCGTGCGCTCCACCCAGCCGATCTTGTCGGCCAGGATCGCCGCATCGGTCACTGGATGTGGCACGTCGTACGGCATATCGACGCACGTCGTGACGCCACCCGCGGCCGCGCTCTTCGTCGCGGTCTCGATGCCAGGCCAGCCGGTCGATGACGAGGTGTGCATATGGCCATCGACCAGCCCAGGCAGAATCAGCTTGCCGCCGTGGTCGATGATTTCCGTCGCCGGCGGCGGTTCACCCTCGCCGATCGCCGCGATCGTCTCGCCGCGCACCGCCACATAACCGTGCGGGATGACCCTGTCGCTGGTGACCACGTCGCCGATGATCAGCCGGTCGAATGGAACTGACACTATATATAAGTGTCCTTGGCACTCAGTTGCGGTGTGGTGCGCTTGACCTTACGAAGGATCGCACACGGATACCAGCGGAGGAAACGCATGATCCTGCACGACGTGAAGGTGCACCCGTCCAAGGATAACCTGAAGCGCGAGGATCAGCTCGCCTGGAAGATCGCTGGCGTTGCGGCCGACAAGGTGCCGGTGGAGCGCGAGGTCGCTGCCATGATCGTCAACCGCATCATCGACAACGCCGCAGTGGCGATCGGCGCGATCAGCCGTCACCCGGTGGTCGCCGCGCGCGACATGGCACTCGGCCATCCGCGCAAGGATGCCGCCACTGTGTTCGGAGTGGCACAAGGCAAGCGCGTCAGTCCTGAATGGGCTGCCTGGGCGAACGGTACCGCGGTGCGCGAACTCGACATGCACGACACGTTCCTCGCCCAGGACTACTCGCATCCCGGCGACAATATCCCGCCGATCCTCGCGGTTGCGCAGACCGTGGGAAAATCCGGCCGCGACCTGATCCGCGGCATCGCCACCGGATACGAGATCCACATCGACCTCGTCCGCGCGATCTCGCTGCACAAGCACAAGATCGACCACATCACCCACCTCTGCCCCGGCCAGGCGGCCGGCATCGGCACGCTGCTCGGCCTGAAGCAGGAGGTGATCTACCAGGCGGTGCAGCAGGCGGTGCACGTGAGCTGCACCACACGCCAGTCGCGCAAGGGCGAGATCAGTTCGTGGAAGGCGTATGCGCCGGCGCATGCGGGCAAGCTCGCGGTCGAGGCGGTGGATCGTGTGATGCGCGGCGAAGGAGCGCCGAGCCCGATCTACGAAGGCGAGGACTCGGTGATTGCGTGGCTGTTGGATGGGCCACAGGCGCACTATCGGGTACCGCTGCCCGCATCTGGCGAACCGAAGCGCGCGATCCTCGACAGCTTCACCAAGGAGCACAGCGCCGAATACCAGTCGCAGGCGCTGATCGATCTGGCGTTCCGCATGCGCGGGCAGATCACCGATCCGGAGAAGATCGAGAAGGTGATCATCCACACCAGCCATCACACCCACGCCGTGATCGGCACCGGCGCCAACGATCCGCAGAAGATGGACCCGAAGGCGTCGCGCGAGACGCTCGACCATTCGATCATGTACATCTTCGCCGTCGCCTTGCAGGATGGCCGCTGGCACCATGTGAACAGCTACGCGCCGCGCCGTGCCGCCCGAGCGGACACCGTGCGGCTGTGGCACAAGGTCGAGACGCGCGAGGATCCCGAGTGGGAGCGCCGCTATCTCTCTACCGATCCAGCCGAACAGGCGTTCGGCGGTCGCATCGAGGTGCTGATGCAGGACGGCAGCCGCATCGTCGATGAGCTGGCGGTGGCGAACGCGCATCCACTCGGCGCCAAGCCATTCGGGCGAGACGACTACATCCGCAAGTTCACCGCACTGACCGACGGCGTGATCTCGACGCGAGAGGCGAATCGCTTCCTGGAAGCCGCGCAGGATCTGGCGCGGTTGAAGGCCGGCGAGTTGCATACGCTGAATGTCGCCTTGCCCGCCGGCGCTCTCGCTGTCGGCAAGCCGGGGATATTCTGACGGAGCGTGACCACGACACCTCGCCCGCGAAGCGGGAGAGGTCGCCGCGCAAGGCGCGGCGGGTGAGGGTCAATATGCGGTCTCTAACACCCTCACTCGGCGCGTTGCGCCGGCCTCTCCCGCAAGCGAGCGAGGTGTAGGAGCCGGCAAGCGATACAGAAGGAGACATATCCATGAGCGACACCGCGACACTCCCCAACCGCGCGAAGAAAGGCGTCGGACTGTCCGGCGTCACCGCCGGCAACACCGAGCTGTGCACCGTCGGGCGCACCGGCAATGACCTGCACTACCGGGGCTACGACATCCTCGACGTCGCCGAAACCTGCGAGTTCGAGGAGATCGCCTACCTCCTGGTGCACGGCACACTGCCGACGCGCGCCGAACTCGCCGGCTACAAAGCCAAGCTGCGATCGCTGCGTGGCCTTCCCGCCGCGCTGAAACAGGCGCTCGAGGCATTGCCAGCCGCGTCGCATCCGATGGACGTGATGCGCACCGCGGTCTCCGCACTTGGCTGCGCGCTGCCCGAGAAGGACGATCAGAACCAGCCGGCGGCGCGCGACATCATCGATCGGCTGATGGCGTGTCTCGGGTCCGCGCTGCTCTACTGGTTCCACTACGCCCACAACGGCAAGCGGATCGATGTCGAGACCGATGACGACAGTATCGGCGGCCATTTCCTGCACCTGCTGCACGGCAGGCCGCCCAGCGAGATGTTCGTCCGCGCCATGCACACCTCGCTGATTCTCTACGCCGAACACGAGTTCAACGCGTCCACCTTCACCTGCCGCGTGGTCGCCGGCACCGGTGCCGACATGTATTCGGCGATCACCGCCGGCATCGGCGCGCTGCGCGGACCCAAGCATGGCGGCGCCAACGAGGTCTCGTTCGAGATCCAGAGCCGCTACGCGACGCCTGATGAAGCGGAAGCCGACATTCGCAGGCGAGTGGCCAACCGCGAGGTGATCATCGGTTTCGGCCACGCGGTCTATACGATCTCCGATCCGCGCAACAAGGTGATCAAGGAGGTCGCGCGTCGCCTGTCGCAGGCGGCGGGCTCGATGAAGCTGTTCACCATCGCCGACCGAATCGAGGCGACGATGTCCGACGCCAAGAAGATGTTCGCCAATCTCGACTGGTTCAGCGCCATCTCGTACCACATGCTCGGTGTTCCCACGGCGATGTTCACGCCGCTGTTTGTGATCGCACGCACCTCCGGCTGGGGTGCGCACGTCATCGAACAGCGCATCGACAACAAGCTGATTCGCCCGACTGCGAACTACACCGGCCCCGAAAATCTGTCGTTCGTGCCGATCGACAAGCGCGTCTGAGCGATTTGGTTATGCTGAACACACCGCCGCGACAGCGATGTCGCGGCGGTTTTCTGTGACATCGATGCATCGCATTGCGGTGCGTACGCAGTTTTTTCATCGCACTTGCGACGAAACGGTTGCTTTTTGTTGACAGCAATGGGCGAGACAAGGAATAGCGGATTCGGTGCGTACGCATCCGATTCGCAGAATCGCTGCAGTGCGCACGGCAACGGAAGGACGGTCCATTGACCGCAGACCAGTCCAGGTGAAGCACAGTCGATCGAGCATCGACGTCGGATGCGAAATCGCAGATGCGACGAAGACGATGGCGCCGGTGTGCGCCAGGCTTGCTCGTCGCGCTTCCGGGCATGTGCGGCATTGGCGCGCGTGGCAGACAACCTCCCACGCGGGATCGCCGGCCCGGCCGCGGTTTGGCCGCGCGACTGCAACCAACGACACGAGAAGGAGTTCCTACAGGTGAGTAACGAAGAGACACCAACCACCGAACAGCCACGCGCGCTGGCGCTGGCGATGCGTGCCGGCGGACGCAAGAAGGCGGCGCCGAAGAAGGCCGGGCGCAAGGCAGCGCCGAAGAAGAAGGCCGCCGCGAAGAAGAAGAACGGTCGCAAGAAGGCCGCGTACGGCAAGAAGGCCGCGCCGAAGAAAGCCTATCGCAAGGCCGCACCGAAGAAGAAGGCAGCCGCGAAGAAGGGCGCCGGTCGGAAGAAGGCGGCAGGTCGCAAGAAGGGCGGCGGACGCAAGAAGGCTGCCGCAGCCGCGGCTCCGGCAGCGGACTCGATGCCATCGGGCGGCTCCGACTCCATGAGCTGACGACTGCCGATCCCGGCTCCGATCGTGGAGCCGGGCCGGATGCAAAGGGCGCCACGTGGCGCCCTTTTCTTGTGTGCCCAGGCTTGACCGCGCCGCTATCCGAACGTCGTCAGCAGATCATCCACCTGCCGGGGCGTCAGCAATCGCGGCGTCGTGCCGCGCAACAGCAGATAAAGCTTCGCGGCCTCCTCCAGCTCCTCCGCCGCATACACCGCGTCGGTCAGCGTCTTGCCAGAGACCACCGGACCATGATTGGCCAGCAGCACCGCGCGCGCATCGCGCGCCGCGGCGTGAATTGCCGGCTCCATCGCCGGATCACCGGGACGGTAGTACTCGACGATCGGCATGCTTCGCCCGACCCGCATGACGAAATACGGCGTCAGCGGCGGAATTGGATTCGCCGCATCGACATCGGGCAGGCAGGCGACCGCGGTGGCCATGGTGGAGTGCAAATGCACGATGGCACCGGCGTCCTGCCGCGAGCGATAGAACGCGCGGTGCATGAACACCTCTTTCGACGGCTGGTCGCCGCCGACATGCCGGAAGTCGGCATCAAGCCGCGACAACCGCGCCGGATCCAGTCGACCGAGGCTCGAATTGGTCGGCGTGATCAGATAGCCGTCGTCCAGACGCGCGCTGATGTTGCCGGCACTGCCGACCGAGAAACCGCGCGCGAACAGACTTGCGGCAAGTTCCACCAGCAGATCACGGGTATCATTCTCGGTCATGTGTGGTTTCGGGCGAAAGCCCGACCTCCTGCTATGAAGTAAGGGCTGCTTTTATCCGTGATGCTGGGGCTTGGCCCGTATCCACGTTGCCGACACCAGCAGAAAGACCTGGATGGCCGGCCTTCGCCGGCCATCCAGTGACAATGCGGGCACATTCGTGCCGCATCGTCACATCGCCTCGAACGCCTTGATGAAGAAGTCGCGGGCACCGAAGTTGCCGGACTTCAGCGCCAGCAGCAACGGCGTTGTGCCGCCTTCGGCATAGGTCCATGGCACACCGGGATCGATCTCGCCGCCGATGCGCAGACTGCGCACACCAAGACGCGACACCACGGCACCGGCGGTCTCGCCCCCTGCGACCACAAGCCGCCGCACGCCGCGCTCGACCAGGTCCTCGGCGATATGCGCGAGCGTCTGTTCGATCAGCGCGCCGGCGCCGTCGCGTCCCAGCATCTGCTGTAACGTCAGCACCTTGTCGGGCGGCGCCGATGCTGCGATGACGATCGGCGCGGTGCCGAGTTTGTCCGTTATCCAGTCGCGCGCGGTCGCGACCATGCCGGCGGTGTCGGGCTGCGCGATCGGATCGAGCTGTAGCACCGGCACCAGTTCGCGTGCCCTGGCGAGTTGCGCGAGCGTGGCGCGCGAACACGAGCCGGCAATCACCGCGGCATGACCGGACAATGTAGGCAGCGAAGCTGCATCGTGTTCCACCAGCACGCCGGTACGACGGAAGTTCGCCGGCAGTCCCATCGCGACACCGGAGCCGCCGGTGATCAGCGCATGATGTTCGGCGGCCTCGCCGATCGCGATCAGGTGCGCATCGCTCACCGCATCGACAATGGCGTAGCGGCGGCCCTGCTCCTGCAGCGTTGTCATCGCCTGGCGGATCGCCACTGCGCCCTGCTCGACGGTTGCGTATGGAACCAGGCCCACCGTGCCATCGGTCTGACGCGACAGTACGCGCACCAGGTTGGCATCGGTCATCGGTGTCAGCGGGTGGTGCTCCATGCCGCTTTCGTTCAGCAGCGTACCGCCGACGAACAGGTAGCCCTGATAGACGCTGCGCGCGTTGGCGGGAAACGCCGGGCAGGCGAGCGCGAAGCCGCACCCGAGTGCTGCGATCAGTGCATCAGCCACCGGACCGATGTTGCCGGCATCGGTGCTGTCGAAGGTGGAGCAGTATTTGAAGAAGTACTGCCGGCAGCCTGCCCCGCGCAACCAGGCGAGCGCAGCGAGGCTTTCGTTCACCGCCTGTCGCACCGGTGCGGTGCGTGACTTCAGCGCCACGACAACCGCGTCGGCGTCGGGTGTGGGATCACCTGGCTGCGGCACGCCGATAAGCTGCACGGTGCGCATGCCGCCACGCACCAGCATGGAGCAGAGATCGGTCGCTCCAGTGAAGTCGTCCGCGATCGCGCCCAACAACATGGCGTTACCCTCCCGGTGGGAGCGCCAGTATGTCGCGGTGGCCGATGGTTATGGCAAGCCTGCCGCGCAGCGCCTGCCGCAGCCGCGCCTCCTGCCATGCGGTGATCGCGATGGTGTGCGCCGGACGCGCGTGGCGTGCGGCATCGGCGATGCCGTCGATCAGCGCACGCTGCATGCGGAGCGCGGAGCGCGGGATATTCCAGTCGGATGGCGCCGACGCGGTCACCAAGCCGCGCGTGGCGAGAACGCGTGGTGCGGTGGTGCCGAGTGCGGGACCGAAGCCTTTGTCGCGCCGCATGTCGCGTCGGAAAGCAGCACGCACCAGGATATCGAGCGGATGCCGTGGTCGCCAGACATCGCGGCCATCGACGGTGAGACAGGCGAGAAGCGGCACGGTCAGTGTGTCGCATAGTCGTGCCAGCCACGCCACGGAGACCAGATCGAGCAGCGCGGAGCACACGACAGCGTCCACCTCTCCCGCCTGCGGGAGAGGTCGGCGCACAGCGCCGGGTGAGGGTGCCGCCCATACACATAGACCCTCACCCGCCGCGCTTTGCGCAGCGACCTCTCCCGCAAGCGGGAGAGGTGTGTTGAGCACGCGCATTCGCCACAACCCATGCGGCGTCGACAGCAACAGTTCATCGTCGGCAGCCGTCGCAGCAAAACCCTGGTGCCGCGCCCACGCTGCTGTGCGACCGAATGCCTCATCGAGCAACGCCGCATCGGCATCCACCAGCACCCAATCCTGCCCGCGTCCAATGATCGGCGCCAAGAACCGGAACATGCTGCCCGTGCCTGCGCCAAGATCCACCAGCTGCGGGCGCCTCGGCAGCAGTGCCACCAAACGTCGCGCCAGAGCCAAGCTGCGCGCCGCATGATCGAACGGTTCGCGCAGTGCGAGCCAGTCGGCGGCGAACCGTTCCGTCACCCCGTCAGGGCCTGGGCGAATTCCCGCACCTGCGTCGACCAGCTCGGCAGCGTCTGACCCACCTGCCACGCCGCTTCCGCCATCTCGCGACGTAAACCTGTGCCGAAGATCATCCGGCGCAGCGCCTTGGACAGATTGTTGTGATCGCCCACCGGAATTACCACACCCGATTCCGGCGTCACCAGATTGCCCGCCGCACCACCGGCGCTGACCGCCACTGGCACACCGCGCTTCAGCGCTTCAGCGATCGCCATGCCGTAGCCTTCCCAATGCGTCGCAAGCGCGAACAGGTCGGCCTCGCGCCACAGTGCATCGATCGTGGCACCGGTCACCTCGCCGGCGAAGCGCACGCGCCGTGCAATGCCCAGCTCCTCGGCCATTGCCGCGAGCATGCGGGCATGAACTGGATCGCGATCCGGCGATCCCACAATGGTGAGTTGCCAGTCGAGATCGAACAGCCGGGCCAGCGCGCGCAACAGCACGTCGTGTCCCTTGCGCGGCACCAATGTGCCGATCGAGAGGATGCGGCTGGTCGGCCCACCGGATCCCGGACTGCGCGGCGCGTCATCCGTGCCGGGTATTACCACCGTGATCCGCTCGCGAGGCACGCCGAAATCGGCGACGAACCGGTCGGCGGTCGAATCACTGGTCACGATGATACGGGCCAGCCGAGGCAGCAGACGCTTCTCGATGCCCAGCAATGCAGTGCGCTCGGTCTCGCTGAAGCCGGTCTCGAGCGACGTCGGATGATGAATCAGACCGACCGCACCGCGCGCCGTCAGTGCATCGTCCAGCCCGACGAAGGCAGGCAATGCGAGACCATCGATGAGCGGCAGCGAGTCATCGGTGTTGCTGTCCAATGCCGCGCGCGCGGCGTCACGCGCTGCCGCGTCCGCCAGTGGATGCGCGCCCGCGAGTTCCACAACACGCACGGTGTGGCCTGCGTCGCGCAGGCCGGCGACCATGCGGCGGTCATATTCATAGCCGCCGGACACTGCCTCGAACGGCGCCGGCACGAGCAACGAGACATGCATCAAGCGATCGCCGCCTCATAGGCAGCCCAGGCATTCGGGCTCTCGCGCACCAGCACCTTGAGGCCGGTCATCGTACGGCCGCCATCGCCGAGACGTCCGTCGCGACACGCGGCCGCGAGCAGGCCATGGATATGGAACGCCACGTACTCCGTCGTCGTGTTGATGCCAGCGAACGTCGGGTTGTCGTCGAGGTTGCTGTAGTCGAGCGTATCGAGCACCCGGCGCAGTTCCACCTTCGCCAGGCCGATATCGACCAGGATCTGCAGGTGCCCGAGTTTTTCAGCACGGAACTCCGCCTCCACCGCGAAGGTGGCGCCGTGCAGTTTCTGCGCAGGGCCGAACTCCTCGCCGCGGAAACTGTGGGCAATCATGATGTGGTCGCAGACGGTCAGGGTGAACATTCACTCGTTCCCATAGGTGATGACATGGCACAGGCCACCTGGCGCGAGGATGCGCGGCATCGCCTCCGGCATATCCTCGAATCGCGTCGGGCCGTCCAGCAACGCGTCGTATCGCGCATCGGCGAGCAGCGCGAGCGCGAGTGCCAGCCGCTCGGCATGGCTGCGCCGACCGCGCATGGCCGGCGCTACCGCACCGACCTGGCTGGCGGTCAGGCGCAAACGTCGTGCGTGAAATGCTTCGCCGAGTGGTACTGCTGGCGCTTGGTCGCCGTACCAGCTTGCTTCGACGATGCGCGCTTCGAACGCGGCACGGTCCAGGGCGAGGCGCAGGCCAGCTTCGCTGGCCGAGGCATGTACGATCAGTTCCTGATCTGGCGGCGCCTTGTCCGGCGTGGCGAAGCCGCAGCCGAACCGCCGCGCCAAAGCTTCGCGCGTAAGATCGATGTCGACCACCGTCACCTGCGCACCCGGACTGCGTGCCAGCAGCGATGCGGCCAGCAGTCCAACCACGCCGGCGCCGATTACCAGCATGCGCTCGCCAGCCAGCGGGGCCGCATCCCATGTCAGATTGAGCGCCGTCTCCATGTTGGCAGCCAACACTGCGCGCCGCGTCGGAACGGCCTCAGGCAGCGGTATGCACATCGCGGCGGGAGCGCGGAAAAAATCCTGGTGCGGATGTAGCACGAAGACGCGTCGCCCATCGGGCGTGCGGCCGACCGCGCTGTAGCCATACTTCACCGGGAATGGGAATTCGCCACCCATCAGCGGCGCGCGCATCGCCTGGTGCTGGCTCCTCGGAACACGGCCGGCGAACACCAGCGCCTCGGTGCCGCGCGATACCCCGCTGACGAGGGTGCGGACCAGCACGGGCTTTTCGTCGTGGCCGGGGTCCGAGACCGTCTCGACGCGAATCTCGCCGCGCCCCGCAGCGACGGTCCAGAAGGCGCGTGCCTCGGTCATGCGGGCGTATCGGGGGGTGCGCGCGACAGTGGGATATCGACCAGCAGGTCATCACCCAACCGATGTACCGACCAGGCGAACCGCAGCACGTCGGACAGTGTTGCCGTTTCGGCCAGAGTGAACGCGGGAATGCCGGAGCCGATCAGCAGCGGCGCGATGGTGACGTGCAGCCGGTCAAGCGCACCGGCGGCGAGAAAGCGTGACACGGTGATGCCCCCACCTTCGACGTACACACGGCGCAGTCCGCGCTCGGCAAGCACGGCGAGCACAGCGGCGATATCCAACCCCGCGCCGGCGCGCGGCAGGCGCAGCACCGGCGCATGACCGACGCGCTCGGTACCGCCGGCATCGGTGGCGCAGAGCAGCAGTGTCTTCGGCCCCCCGCGGAACACGCGGTAGTCCGCGTGCAGCCTGCGGTTGGTGTCGAGCACCACACGCACAGGTGACGGCCCCTCGACCTCGCGCGTGGTCAGTTGTGGATCGTCTGCGCGGACGGTGCCGGCGCCGATCACCAGCGCATCGAACAACGCGCGCAGGCGATGCATGTGGACGATGTCGTGCCGCCCGCTGATCCAATGCGAGGCGCCGCTCGCGGTCGCGATGCGGCCATCGAGCGACTGGGCAATACGGCCCAGGACGTAGCAGCCGTCTGGGGCGGTCGGGGAGGCGAGCAGTGGGCTATAAAGTGGCGACAGGGCGGCGTCGGTCGGGGCGCGACGCAGCAGTCGGCGCCATGTGTCCGGGGCCAGCGCGGTCATACACCCGCAGTATCAGGCTTTCGCGGAAAGCGCGAACGCAGCCGGTCGCGGCGCACGCGCCGGGCCATACCCGGTTGGGGCCGTGGTCGCGGTCGCGGCACGCGCGATCACGCCGATCACCCGGCTCTGTGCGGCGATCGCACGTTCCAGCAGGCGCTTGTTCTCGACTGCGAGCGCCCGCAGCCGTCGTGCCATGCGTTCGGCAGCGTCGTGCGATGCGGGTGTCACCTGCATGGCGGCCAGATCCGCAAGGGCGCGCTGCTTGCGGGCGAGCATCGCGCCGGCAAGCGGCAGGTCGAGCACGGAAAGCGCCGCATTCTCCACCGTCAGCACATCCGCCAGCATGTTGCCAGCCGTCACCATGTCATCGCTCATTTTGCCTGCTCCTGTGCGCGCAGCATTGCGTTGAACACCGGGACGGCGAGGCCAATTCCGCCGTGCGCCGCCATCTGCTTGCCGATCGCATCGACCAGCATCGGCCGCCAGGTAGCCTCCGCCTCGCCGCCGCCAAATGCGGAATGCGCGGTATCGACCGTCTGAAACATCGGTTGCAGCAACTGGCCGATCGCCATCGCCTCGAAATCGTGCGCCGCCTGCCAGAGTTTCGCCGTCTGCATCGGCGGCAGCGTGCTGACGGCCGGCAGGATCTGTGCGGACATCAGCGTACCTCCAGGTCGGCCTGCAAGCGAGCCGGCAACCTTGATCATCTGCAGGATGCTGATCAGGTCGCGCGGTCCGACGCCCAGTGCGTTCAGACTCGCCACCAGGTCGCGCAAGGTCACGCTGCCCGGCACGATGCCCAGCTTGCGGTCGTGCTGATCGTCCACCTGGACCTGGGTGCGCGGCACGACGGTTGTGACGCCGTTGGAGAACGGCGCCGGCTGGCTGACTTCCGGCGTCTCAGTGACACGGATGGTCAGGTTGCCCTGGGCGATCGCCACTGTGCTGATCCGGACATTGGCGCCCATCACGATGGTGCCGCTCGACTCCTCGATCACCACGACCGCGCGGGTATCGGGTTCGATGCGCAGGTCCTCGATCGCCCCCAACCCCTCGATCAGATCGTGGTTGGCGAAATCGAGCGCCACGGTGCGCGGATCGGTCGCTTTGGCGACCGGGCCCAGCACCTTGTTGATCGCGGTGGCGATACGCCGCGCGGTGGTAAGGTCGGGATTGCGCAGCCCAAGGCGCAGCCCGTTGGCCTTGTCGAGCCGGAACGCTACCTCGCGCTCCACCGTCCCCCCGTTGGCGATGCGCCCCGAGGTGGGCACGCCGCGGGTCACCGATGTGGCAGCGCCCTGCGCCTTGATGGCGCCGGTGGCGAGCGCACCCTGGGCCACCGCGTAGACCTCGCCGTCGGCAGCGAGCAGCGGGGTGACCAGCAGCGTGCCGCCCGTCAGGTTGGTGGCGTCTCCCAGCGCGGAGACGGCGACGTCGATCCGGCTGCCGCTGCGGGCGAATGCTGGCAGCTCGGCAGTGACCATGACGGCGGCGACGTTCTTGGTCTCGAGCTTGGTGACCTGGTCGCGGGTGTTCACGCCGAGGCGCTCCAGCATCCCGACCAGGGATTCGCGCGTGAACACGGCGGTGTCGAGTTTGTCGCCGGTGTTGTTCAGGCCGACCACGAGGCCGTAGCCGACCAACTGGTTTTCGCGGACGCCTTCCACGTCGGCGATGTCCTTGATACGGACCTGGGCCCCGGCCGGCAGCGCGGTCGCAACGGAGAGGAGCAGGGTCAGCAGGCGAAGGAAACGGATCAAGACGGGCCTCGGCGGTAGCAGGTGCGAAAGGAATTTGCGCCAATCTGGCAAAGGAACGGGCAAATCCCGTGCCAGCGCAAAACCGGCGTAGCGAGCCGGGTCCGCGCGGTAGCGTCACGGCACGATTTGCCGGGCGAGCACAAGGAGCCGGGTGCATGACGGGGATCGAAGGCATTGGCTGGCCGACCTCTCCGCGGGTCGCGGGCCGGGCACCAGCGAGGGCTGGGTTCACCGTTCCGCTGGAGCCGGCCGGCACCGGCGAGGCAATGGCGGCCGCTGCGCCGCAGGCGACCTCACTCAGCAGCATGCTGACATTGCAGGAGCTGGGCGGCGAGACCGTGGAGGACCGCGAGGCGCGCCGGCACGGCCACGACATGCTCGCCGCTCTGTCCTTGCTGCAACGGCGGCTGCTGGTGGGCGACGACGACGGGACCGCGTTGCAGCATCTGGCGGCGCTGGCGGCGACGGTGCCAAGTGCGACCGATCGGCGGCTGGCCGCCATGGTGTCGGCCATTATGGTGCGGGTGCGGGTGGAGTTGGCGCGCCGCCAAGTCTGAGCGCCAGCAAAATTGTTGCGTGTCAGCTTGTTGAACCTTGTTCACGCACCCTTGGCGTAGCTATCGGCCATCGCTATAAGCCCGCGCAATTGCGATCCAGACGGGCCGGGGGGTTCCGCGGCTTCCGACACGCCCAAAGCGGGAGCGCAGCGAGACGAAAGGCAGGACCGGCGCGCCATGATGATCACGCTACCCCCCGACTACCGGCCGAGCGAGGCCGAGGAGTTCATGAACCCCATCCAGCTCGAGTACTTCCGCCAGAAGCTGCTGCGCTGGCGGACCGACCTGCTGAAGGAGGCGGATGGAACCTTGGCCAGCCTGTCCGAGGGCGGCATCCACGAGGCCGACATCACCGACCGCGCCAGCGTCGAGACCGACCGGGCGCTGGAACTGCGCACCCGCGACCGGGCGCGCAAACTGATCTCCAAGATCGACCAGGCGCTGATCCGGGTCGAGAACGGCAGCTACGGGTATTGCGAAGAAACCGGTGAGCCGATCGGCCTGCGCCGGCTGGAGGCCCGCCCCATCGCCACGCTGTCGATCGAGGCGCAGGAGCGCCACGAGCGGATGGAGCGGGTACACCGCGACGACTGAGCGCGGCAGTTGCAGCCTTACCCAGCCAGCATCAGATTGGTGCCGAGGAGGCGCCGATGGCAGACGTCAGCCTGTATGACGAAGATATCCTGATTTGGTCTGAACGGCAGGCGGCGGCGTTGCGCGGCCTCGCGTTGCGGCACGACCTGCCCAATGAACTCGATCTGACCAACGTCATCGAGGAGATCGAGGACGTCGGACGAAGCGAATTCCATACGGTCGAGAGCCTGGTAGGAAATATTCTGAGCCATCTGCTGCTGCTCCGGGCCGATCCCGATGCACCGGCAGTTCGAGGTTGGATCGCCGAAGTCACCGCCTGGAACCTTACCTTTGCACGGCGCATCACCCCATCGATGCGATCGAGGTTGGCCATGGACTCGCTGTGGCGCGACGCGGTTGCGGTCGCTGCGGCGAGGCTGGCTGTCTGGGACCAAGCCAAATCCGCGACGGTGGCCAGGCTGCATGAAACGACGTCGCCCTTTGCCGCAGCCGACTTTCCGGTTGCCGCGATCGATATCGTTGATGCCGCCGCGCGGATCCACATCGGATAGGCGCGGAGGCGCTACCCACCGCTGAACGCCGGCATCACATCGCGGGCGAACCAACGGAGCTGGTCCTCGAACTCGCCAGGCGACAGGCCCTCGGCCCAGTGGATCATGTAGTCCTCAAGGCCGGGATACTTCGCCTCGATCGACTTGATGCCATCGATCACCTGGCCGGGCGGACCACAGAACCACGCCTTCTGCGCTACCCCGTCGCGCAGTGACGGGATCTTTGCGGGTGCGCCGGGCGTGCCCCAGGTGCGGCCATGCTCGTCCGCGTAACGCACGAAACCGAACGGCGCGAACCATTTGTAGCGTTCGTCGTGCGCGGGTTCGACGCGGCGGATGGCCTCCTCCTGGCTGGCGGCGAGATAGAGGCCGGTGCCCCAGATCATGTCCTGGCCCAGTTGCTTCGTCTGCCCGTGCCGCGCGTACGCATCCTGATAGGCGCGCACCACGTCATCCAGGATTTTTTCCCCGTTCAGCGTGACCATCGCCTTCAGCCCATACCTGGCCATCATATCGATGGTCTTGCCGGAGGCGACCGGCATCCAGACCTCCACCGGCAGGTGCTTCGGCCGCGGCACCATGGTGATGTCCTTGAGCTGGTAGCCGCGATACTCTACTTCCGGCGGGCAGGTGAAATACTTACCCTTGAAGGCGAATTCTTCCTGGTTGAAGCAGGCGAGCATGAGCTGGAGCTGCTCCTCGAAGTATTCACGGTTCTTTTCGGCGTCGATCAGCGGGCCGCCGAAGGTCTCCACCTCGCGGTTGTGATAGCCGCGGCCGACGCCCATGATGACGCGGCCATCGGTGACGATGTCGGCCATCGCGTAGTCCTCGGCCAGCCGGATCGGATGCCACATCGGCAGCACGTTGAACGCGCAGCCGAACTTCAGGCGCCTGGTCTGGGTGGCGAGCCAGAGCCCAAGCTGGATCAGGTTGGGCAGGCACTCGTAACCTTCGCGCTGGAAGTGGTGCTCGGCGGTCCACAGCGCGTGATAGCCAAGATCGTCCATCACCTGGGCGATGTGGCGGGTGGTGAAGAACACCTCGGAGAGGCGGGAGTTGGGGTAGCGGCGATCGTTGGCCGGGGTGCCGTCGAGGCCGACGTTGTCGAGGTCGATCTGGCCGACGTAGAGGACGTGGAAGCGTTTGATCATGGGACAGTTCCAGCAATTGTGGGAATTCGTTGGATGGAAGTATGCCAGCTTGACGATCTGACCGCCAAGCCGAGGAGCGAGAGTGGATACTATCACACCTTGCAGAACGGCTTGTTTGAATAAGGACTTCGCTCTCCAGCCGGTGGATTGATGTTCACCATCACTCGCTCGACGCGAAACTGGGCCGAATTACCTATTACCGTTGTAATAACTGCGCCTGTTGACAGGCCGATCAATTATCCTTGGTAGGAAGTCTGCATCAGACAATCCCTGCGGTGCTCCGACGGTGACTTGAGATCGTATCCATTGCGGGAAATTCATGCGCCGGCCGTCAGTCTTGTATCTCGATCATGATGTCGGTGTCATTGTCCGGTCGGGCATCCCCGCGAGCGCGAGCCGAACCGCGCGGCATGCGTCACGCCGCCCGCGCAACCCCGCCTCGTTCTCTCGCAACCGGGCGATGATGTCACCGCGTCCACGGCACGCTTATGGCGCGAATGAAGCCTGTGGCGCAGCCAGGGCCTGGCCGGCCCAATTCCATCACGCAACAGGTGGCAACCGAACCGTCAGGGATTGGTAGGCCGGGGGACACTGTGACGGATACGTAGGATTACCACACATCAACGACAACCTGATAGCGGATAAGAGGTTACCAGCTCTTGCATTTCGGTTCCCGCAACTGCTCCGCCACGATGCGGAAACTGCGTCAGGCTGTTGCCCGCCGCAACCAGAATGTCGGCGAGTTGGCGTGCGGCCCGCGGATTGAACTGCTCGAGGTAACTGCGGATGGCCTCAAGGTTGGCCAGCGCGGGATCCGTCCAGATGACCTCGCTCAATGAGACTCAGGCGCGGGCCGTAGCACATGCGACGTTCCCCGGGATTTCGGCCATTCAACCACCTTGGCATGCGGCACCACGCGGCCGTACGCAGTCCTACGATACCAACTATACTATAGTTGGGACCGGAACCACATCACGCCAGGACGCTCCCGCGGCCGGGCGATGCTGTCCTTGCAGCACCGAGGAGGCCGATCTCGCAGCCGAGGCCGCCAAACCAAGAACTGCAACCCGCGCGCTGGCCACGCCGGTGCCCTCACTCAACTTCATCCGTGTGCATCCGTGTTCATCCGTGGTTTCATATCCTTATCCGGCGCCGCGTCGATATCGATGCCGTAGCGCACCGCGAACTGCTCCTGCGACATTCAGCCGCACACCTATTCAGCCTCCGTCCGCCCAACCCGCGATTAACGAATAATTTCCTACCTCTGTCCTATACTCCGGCGGACCGCTCAGCCGCTTCCGGAGACACCCACGAGATGGACCAATCAACCGCCCCCTCCCCCGCCACCACGGACGCCCCAGACGACGACGTCTGCACCGAGTTCACACTGAATCTGCTGGAGATGACATTCGACACCATGCGTTCGCGCGAGCACGAGGATCCGTCCCGTCTGGCCGCCCGCCGCGCGGCCGTTGCCACCGCACTCAACTCGCTGCAGGCGCGTGATCCGATCGGCCAGATGTTCGCCGCCCACGCGGTCGCATCGCACCACGCCACCATGGAATGCTTCCGCCGCGCTATGCTCGCGGTCAACGACCCCGATGCCGCCACGCGGCTGCATCGCAGCGCGACGGCGCTGTCGCGCATGATGGCCGACACGGTGAAGGACCTGGCCGGCCGGCACGGGCAGGCGTCTGGGGGCAAGACCCCATGAACAGCGAGAATGCACCCCCCGCCCTCGGGCGTCTCAGGAACGGCAATCCGTCCGGCAATCCCCAGGCCGCACCGCGTTGTGACGCGCGCAACCGCGCCGGCGAGCCGTGTCGGGCGCCGGCGATGGTCAACGGTCGCTGCCGCCTCCATGGCGGCAAGAGCACCGGCCCCAGGACCCGGGAGGGCCTGCAGCGGCTGCGCGCCGCGCGCACCGTGCATGGGTTCTACGGCGAGGAGGGCCGCGCCTTCCGCCACACCGTCGCCGCGCTGTTCGCCCAGGGCCGCTGGCTGCGGCTGCTCGCCGAACTGCGCAACGCGCCTTCGGCCCCGAACGCCGGCACGCGCGCGGATCAGCCTGATGATACGCGCCGGCTGCCGTGATCGGATACGGTCACGGATCAGCGATGGCGTCGGCCGCGGTATCTGATCAATAATCCCGCCGAGACCTGCGGGCGGCAAAAGGAACCGAACGGTGCGTGTTGCCAGACTGGACGCCATGGACATCTCGACCGCGCTATTGCTCCTGATGGTGAGCGCATTTTGCTATTCGGCCTGGCTCACATCGATCGTGTTCTGTGCCGTCAGCGGCCAACGGCCGCTGCTGATCGCTGCCGCAGCCTTCTTTCCCGTCGGGATCGTGCACGGCATCGGCGTGTGGTTCGGCGGCTGGTGACGCCTACCCATCACGCGGCGTGCCGCGCCCGGTTACTTCGCCGAGGCCAGCTGCGCCTCGACTTCGTCCATCACCGGACTGGTGTGGCCGCGTTTGCGCAAGTCGGCGAAATCGGCGCGCAAGCTGGCATCCCATGATCGGTCGCCGTTGATCTTCTGGCCGCGATAGCGAAGGTAGATTTCCCGCGCCTCGTCCGGATGACCGAGGAACAACAGCGCATGCGCGCGCTTGGCCTGGATCCAGACCTGATCAGGCACCACCTCCAGGGCGTCATCGGCCGCCTTCAGCGCGGTGGCGAAGTCGCCGGCCAGCGCAAGCTGATATGACAGCCCCCCCAGTGCGCCGGCTGACGCCTGCATCTTGGTCTTTGCGTTGGCGTCATTCGGAAGCTTTTCGAGGATGGCTCTACCGAGCCCGATGTTGTCATCGAACACGACGAACGCGTCTGCCAGCCTGTCCTGGTTGCGCAACGTCTCGCCGACCTCGTAGTCGATGAAGGAGGTCCAGACCATCAGGTCAGTGTTATCCGGCTTGGCCTTGCGATCCGCGGCGACCAGCGAGCGTGCCTCGCTCAACTTCTCCAACGCCTCGCCATATCGCTGCAACTCTTCCAGCGCAAAGCCTGCGTCGAACAGATCGTACCGACAGTTCAGTCTTGTTGTTCTCGTCGGTGGGGGCATCGGCAACACGCTGCCGATCGATCGCCAGCGCTGCCAGGAAGGCGTCCAACGCATCCTCGTACTTCTTCTGGCCGTTGCGGATCCACCCTACGCTCCGGTCTATCTTGACCACATGTCCCTGCGCGGATGACGTACCCGACGGTTTCCCGTCCGGAGCGGCCCAGGCGTCCCGCGCCGCCAGATACCATGCGAGCGCCGCATCGACGTCGTGGTACTGATTGAATGCGTCGCCGGCGCCCTCGATCGCCATCGCGAAAGTGCCACGCGCCACGGCATTCTCCGGCCTGGCGCGCGCGACCATATCAAGTACGAGCTTCATCTCGTCGTACACGGTCTTTGCCGCGTCCATCCTTTTCTCGACCTTGAGCTGCTCCCATAGCTGCGCGCTGACCGCGGTGAAGTCCCCCCACAGATCGGCATTGTCGGGCATCACGGCGGTCAACGCCTTGAGTTCGCGGTACGCCAACATCGCATAGTCGATGGCGGTCCCGGCATATGAACTGCCCTGGGCGGCGCGCAGGCGTTGCGCCGATTCGCTCAGCGATACCGCCAGCGCCCAACGCCGCTTCGGCGCCATCGTGACCGCGAGCGTCAGGTTGTCGGCCAGTGCGCGCGCCTCCTGCGGCGCGGTCTGGGTGTGAAAGCCGGCAGCTTGCCACGACGCCAGGCCGCCGCGATACCAATACACCCTGGTATAGCCGGCGTGTATCGCCCTGAGGCTGGCGTTGTACCAACTTCCAGCAGATCGCGCCTTCGCAAAAGAAGATCAAAGCCAAGCTGTGATCGCCATTCGTCAGGTTGTCGAGGCGCACCGCCAGCCGATGCTGAATCTCGTCATCGAAGTCGCCCGCGGCCCCTGCGAACGGGATCCGGTGCGCCGAAGGAATCGTGGTGGCGTGATCGTCGGCCAGCGTATCGATCATGATCGGCGGCGGCTGGCTGTTCAGTACTTGCTGGAGGTCCTTGGTGAAGATGACGGTGCCGCCGCCCAGGATGGCGGTGGGGGTATTGGTGCCGTAATTCACCTCCAGCGTCTGCTTCGGCGCCACGCCGAAGTCGGTCAGCTCATTGGCAAAGTTCAAGTCCTTCAACTGCGCCTTCGCCAGTTCCAGATCGCCGTTCAACTGCTGCAGATTGCCCTGCACCGTCATCAGCTTGGATTCGGTCGACCTCGCCTCCAGCAACTGAACAACACCAAAGCTGACGCTGCCGATGACGAACAGGCCGACCACGGCAGCCATCAGATAGCGCCGGCGTGCATGGCTTCGCGCACTGACATCGAGGAACCGCATCGCCAACGGAAAATCGCCCCCGTAGCGCGCAGCCCAGGCCGCCGTGGGGTCCTCACCCCGGCGCCAGGCTAGCGCGACGGCCAGATAAGGCATTCTGAGCAGCCCGGCTTCCTTCTTGGACCGCAACTCCGCGGTCTGCTCGATGTGCCGGTACGTCTCCGCCGACTGCGCCTCGTCGCGCAGCCACCCGCGCAGTTCGCTCCATTGCCGGATCAGGCTTTCGTGGCTGATGTCCACGATGGTCGTGTCCTCGAGCGGGACACCCTCCGGCGGGGTCAGAAAATTGCAGCCAAGCGCGCGAAACGCATTGACGATGGCCAGCACGCTGTCACGCCGGCCGTGTGCCACCGCGACCAACTCGCCGAACCGAGACGGTCTGCGCGTCGCGGTATCGAACTCCCGGCCCGCTGGTGAGCGCCCGGAATACGGTGCCAACCAACGCTCTTTCCTCGCCCGGGAGACTTTCCAATACCTCCCTGGCATGCGCATCCAGCGCGCCGTTCAGCCCGCCAAGCCGCTGGTACTCGTCGAGCGTGATGCGCACCGGCACGCCCTGCCCCGTTGCGTCCGCCTGCATCCACATGCGGTTCAAGACGTGCTGCATGAGTGGCAGCTGATCGGCCCGTCGCGACAGCATCGCCGTCTGATCGGTGCGGTACTCGTCTTCCCATGGGGCAAAGCTGGCGAGATCGTTCAGCAGGCGGTTGACCAGGGCCGGCTCGAGCGAGAAGCCGCAAACTCCGGCCGGCCCCTCGATCGCCTCGCGAATTTCCTGCCGCGTCATGCGCGGCGTCAGGTAGAGGCCCTCGTTGATCCGCTCCGCCAGCCCCGGGAACAGCGCGCAAGCTCCCAGGAACTCCGATCGCATCGTCATCACGACGTAGATCGGGACATCCGCCGCCCGCGAACTCTCCAGCAGCAGCGCGACGAATGCCTCTGCCTCCTCGTGGCCGGCATAGTCGCCGTAACGAAACAGCTCCTCGAACTGGTCGACCAGAAGCACCAGGTTGCGCCCCGGCTGGAGGTGCCCGTCCTGGCACCACTCGACCACCGCGCGCGGACCGCGAGTAAGGAAGCTCGCGAGCATCTCGACGTCCAGCCGGGACGGCGGGGGCTCGGCGGCCGACGGCGCAAGCGCCAGCAAGGACCGCGCCAGGTTCATCATCGGCCGGTTGCCGGGTCGCATCAGGGCGACCGACCAATGCACCCCTGCCCGTGCCAGCAGCCCCAGATCGAGCGCCTCCAGCAGGCCGGTGCGCACCAGCGACGACTTCCCACTGCCCGAGGCGCCGAGCACCGCGAGGAACCGTGTCGCCCCAAGCTTGTCGACCATCTGGTCGATGCAGGCCTCACGGCCAAAGAACAGGTCCGCTTCCTCGCGGAGGAAGGACCGCAGCCCTGGATAAGGGCAGCGTGCCGAACCGCTCACGCCTTCAGCGCCTCGATCAAAGGCAGCATGGGTCTCGTGGAAATGCCGTCGCGCGCATCGATTTCCCGCATGTCCGGCAGGCTGAAGCCCAGGTCCTGCTTGTCCACCGGCGGTCCGCAATAGACCGCCAGCACACGGGGCGGACAGGATCGCCGCGCCTTGACCTTATTGAACAGGCGCAGCTGACTGCGAACCCAGAATGGACTGGTCCGGCCATAGACCAGCACCAGTGCGGCGCATTCGATCAGGCTTTCCTCGATGTCGGTGCGAATCTCTTCCGCCGATCCGCCCTCCAATTTGGGGATCGCCACCGGCAATGCGTGGTTCAGGAACTCCTGCTGGATCTGCCTCGCTATCTCCAGGTCATCCCGGTCCGCGTTGACGAACACCAGTGAAGTCAAGTGCCGCCTTGCCGTCGATCGGCGCCGGTGGACGCAGCGCCCGCCGCAGGACCTCGGTCTTGAACCCCTCAAGTCCGGTCGCCATCACGTGTTCGCCGCTCAGCAACTCGCGATGGCGCTCATTGGCGAGCGCGTTCATGTCGAGGTCAGGCCGGCGCCATTGCAGAATCTCTACCTTGTGCGCCGCAGCGGCCGCGAATTGCGCCCGCGTGTATCCTTCCGGCAGGTCCGGCGGCGCCCGGCCGACAAACCCGCCGAGCAGTTGGACGAACAGGTCGGCGCGCGCCAGATTCGACTCGAACGCCTCCCGGAACCGCGCGCCATCCTGCGGATATGTCCCCGACGGCAGGATCGCGACATCGTATTGCTCGAGATAGCGGCGAACCTGCTCCCGCTCGACCTCGAGGTCCTCGGTTACCTGGGCCAGCAGGACGGTCCGTTGTGGCCCGGCCGGCGCGGGGAGTGTCCGGTCGGCGTGGGCAGCGGGCGGCGCGACCTTGGCCGACGCCGTCCGCAGCAGCCCGAGTTGCCTGCGAATCTGATCGGCGACGTCGTGAATCCGGCGGTGGAACTGCAACGGGTCGAGTGCCGCCGACAATGGCATCGCCGTCTGGCTGTGTGGTGTGTTCACATGCCAGAACTCGACGCGCTTATGGTCCTGGAGCGGCGCCGGGTAGACCTCGCCGTCATCGAGCGGCAGGCATTCCACCGCGAACAGTCGATGCAGGTCATCGGCACCGCGCACAAAAGCGTCCAGCTCCCGCTTCGTCCAATCGCGCATCGCATAGCTGCGCGACGCGATCGCCAGGAACACCGCGGAGTCGCGCGCGGCCGCCAACAGGTCATCGAGTACGTGGTTGGCGTGCAGATGGCTGTGATCGAAGTAGAGCCTCAGCTCATCGGTGCCGCCCAGTCGCTGCCGCAGGGCGACCTCCAGACAGGCGACGAACTGCGACACCCATCCCACTCCGGATGTATCGGGGGTGTCGTCAGCATGCGCATAACTGACGAAAACATCGTAACGATAGCGAGATGCGAAGGCCATTGCGTCAGCTCTCCGGCTAACGCATGCAATAGCACTTTCCTATCGGCACCGGAAGGGACAACCTCGCCCGGTTACCAGTCGGTGACGCGCTACTCCGCCGCCTCCGCCATCACCTTCGGCAGTTCCTCCGCACTCAGCGTCTCGTGCGCCAGCAGCGCCGCAGCGCCCTCGTCCAGCGCTGCCCGGTTCACCCGCAGGATCCCCACCGCCCGCGCCAGCGCCCCGTCCAGATGCTCGCGCACCGCCAGGTCGATCTCGTGCGCCGTCTCGTCGGAGAACCGCCGCGGCTGCCAGAACACCCCAGGCTGGCCCAGGAACTGCCCCTGCTCGGTGTCCCACGCCACCGGCCCCAGCTTCGCGTCCATGCCGAACCGCAGCACCATCCCACGCGCGATGTCGGTCGCCTTCGCCAGGTCATCGGCCGCCCCGGTGGAGATGTCCTCGTCCAGCAGCGTCTCCGCCGCGCGTCCCCCCATCAGCACCGTCATCTTGTCCTCCAGCTCCTGGCGTCCCATCAGGAACCGGTCGTCGGTCGGCCGCTGCAGCGTGTAGCCCAGCGCGCCGATGCCGCGCGGAATGATCGACACCTTCTGGATCGGGTCGCTCCCCGGAATCGCCAGCGCCACCAGCGCGTGCCCCATCTCATGGTAGGCAACGATGCGCCGCTCGCGCGGGATCAGGATGCGTGACTTCTTTTCCAGCCCCGCGATGATCCGCTCCACCGCCCCGGTGAAATCGTCCATCGCGATCGCCTCCGCCCCTCGCCGCGTCGCCAGCACTGCCGCCTCGTTCCCCAGGTTGGCCAGATCCGCGCCGGTGAAGCCGGGTGTCAGCGCCGCGATGTCCTCCAGCTTCACGTCCGCCGCCAGTTTCAGCCGCGCCAGGTGGATGCGCAGGATATCCACCCGTCCCGTCTTGTCGGGCCGGTCCACCAGCACCTGGCGGTCGAACCGTCCTGCCCGCAGCAGCGCCGGATCGAGGATCTCCGGCCGGTTGGTCGCCGCCAGGATCACGATCGCCACCGACCGGTCGAACCCGTCCATCTCGGCCAGCAACTGGTTCAGTGTCTGCTCCTTCTCGTCCTGCCCTCCCATCGGGCTGACGCCGCGCGCCCGTCCCAGCGCATCCAGTTCGTCGATGAAGATGATGCATGGCGCCGTCTTGCGCGCCTGCTCGAACAGGTCGCGCACCCGGGCCGCGCCCACGCCCACGAACATCTCGACGAATTCGGCGCCGTTGGTCGAGTAGAACGGCACCGCGGCCTCGCCCGCCACTGCGCGCGCCAGCAGCGTCTTGCCGGTGCCCGGCGGCCCAACCAGCAGGATACCGCGCGGGATGTGCGCGCCGAGCCGGGTGAACTCCTCCGGCCGCTTCAGGAAATCGACGATCTCGTGCAGTTCGTCCTTCGCCTCGTCCACTCCAGCCACGTCGCTGAACGTGACCTTCACGTCGGTCTCCGCCACCAGCTTCGCCTTCGAGCGTCCCACCGACAGCAGCCCGCCGCCGAAGCCGCCGCCGCGCCCGCCCATCATCATCCGCGAGGCGAACACCCAGATGCCGACGAACAACAGCGGCGGCAACACCCACGACAGCAGTGTGCCGAGGGCACCGGCCTCGTTCGCGCTGCCGGTGAATTCGACATTGTGCTTGGCAAGCTGGCCGGCGAGGTCGGGCGGCACCTGCACAGTGGTGAAGTTGCTCCTGCCGTCCGGCAGCGGATCGGTCAGCGTGCCGCGGATCACGCTGCCGGCCACCGTGACCTGTTTCACCTTGTTGGCGTCGAGGTATTGCTGGAACTGGCTGTACGGAATCACGTCGGTGCCCCCGACGTTCCCGCTGCCGCCGAATAGACCGAGCGCGGAAATCACCACGAGTCCCGCGACGATCAGCCAGATCGAGGACGAGAGATTCGGTTTCGGCGCCGCCACGCCCACACCTCCTGACAGAGCAACAAGTGTGGGCCGTGGCCGGTCCGGCAGCAACACCGGCGTGGCGCGAACCATTTCTTTACGTCTGCGGCGTAAGGCTCTGGTTCGCACAACAGCGCAGCCACGCCAGGTGGCAGGACAAAACGGCCGGTTCCTGGTTTCCCCTCCTCCGGAGATGGGCCGTGTCAGTCGTTATTCATCTTGGCAAC
>CAWFYC010000018.1:0-56645 GCA_963819855.1 uncultured Alphaproteobacteria bacterium | reverse complement strand
ACATTGAAATCAACATTCTGAAGTTATGTCTGCCGGACTTTTCCGCCTTCTGTCTGCCCAACGCCGCGCCAATGCAACAGAACCATTCCGTATCAGGTTCGGAGATATCCGGCTGCTCGCAACCTTATCCGGGGCCGCCCGTCGATCTCCGTAAGGTAGCAATCGGGCAATCGGAACGAATGGCCGCTTTCGGGACGGCTCACTTTGACCGGGAACGGCGAGGATGGGCGCACGCTGGGTGTTGATGCACCCGCCCTATCTCCTCTCCACCAGAAGCGGATGCCGCTTGAGACTGCACCACTGAAGACTAGCCTCAGTCCGCCGCCTGCCGTTCCGACACGCCGGCCATCTGGTGTTCGACCAACTGCGCATAAAAGCCGCGCTGCGCCAGCAGTTGGTGGTGCGTGCCGGCTTCGACCACCCGGCCGGCATTCAGCACCAGGATGATGTCGGCTGCCTGGATGGTCGACAGCCGGTGCGCCACCACGATCGTGGTGCGGTTCACCATCAGCGTATCGAGCGCCGACCGCACCAGCTGCTCGCTGATCGTGTCGAGATGCGAGGTCGCCTCGTCCAGCACCAGGATCGGCGCATCCTTCAGGAACGCGCGCGCGATGGCGATGCGCTGGCGCTGGCCGCCGGAGAGCTGCACGCCGCGCTCGCCCACACGGGTCTGCAGACCATCGGGGAGATCGGCGACGAAGTCCGCCAACGCGGCCTGGCGCAGCGCGGTCTCGATCTCCTCGCGTGTCGCGTCGGGCTTGGCGAGGCGGACGTTGGCTTCCAGCGTGTTGTTGAACAGATAGGTGTCCTGCGCGACCAGGGCGATGCGGCCGCGCAGTCCGTCCAGTGTCAGCTCGCGCAGATCGACGCCATCCAGATTGATCGCACCCTGCTCGGGATCCCAGAACCGCAGCAGCAGGTTGGCAATGGTGGTCTTGCCGGCGCCAGACGGCCCCACCAACGCCACCGTCGCGCCCGCCGGCACCGCGAAATCGACGTCCGCCAGCGCCGGTCGCGTGCGGCCCGGATAGGTGAAGCGCACGTGTTCGAACAGCAGCGTTGAGCCGCCGCGGGGTGCGGCCGGAACGCGTGGGCCGTCGGTGATCAGCACCGGCTCGGAATGCACCACGTGCAGCCGGCGCGTGGATGCGATCGTATCGGCAAGCTGGCGGCCGACCTGGGCGATCTCGGACACCGGCAGGAAGGCCGCGACCGACACCAGCACCAGCAGCGGCAGCAGCGTCGGTGCGATCCAGCCATGCAGCACCAGCGGTGCGCCCACCGCGGCGACCGCCAGTCCGCCGAGCCCGGTCGCCACCTCCAGCCCGGCGGTCTGGACCGTCAAATCGTGCAGCAGCGCGAGGCGCATTGCCTGGTAGCGCCGCGCGTACGCCATGAACTCGTCGCGCCGCCGCGTGGTGGCCGCGAACGCCATCAGTTCGGCGAGGCCCTGGATCGTCTCAGTGGTGTGCGCGCCGAGCTCGCCCAGCGCACGGCGCGCGGTGGAGGCGAGGCGGTCGATGCGCTGGCGTCCCAGCACGGGTGAGCCGGCGGCATAGGCCAGGAAGGGCAGCAGCGCGAGCGCCAGCGGCCAGGCGACCACCGCCAGCGTCACCAGCACCGCGCCGGGGATCAGCACCGCGACGAAGGCCGGCGCGACGGTGTGGGCATAGAAGTACTCGATCGTCTCGACGTCCTGCGTCGCCAGCGCGACCAGGTCGCCGGAGCGGCGCTTCAGCAGGTAGGCCGGCGCCAGCGCGTCCAGCTTGCGATACAGCTCGACGCGCATCACGGCGAGCAGCCGGTACGCCATGTCGTGCGCCAGGAACGATTCCAGCCAGTGCAGCAACCCGGCGACCGGCGCCGCGGCGAGCACCAGCACCACCAGCAGCAGCGACGGTGCGTTGGCGCGCACGGCGGCGATGATCAGCGCGCCAAGTACGCTCACGCCGATGAAGGCGACGACCCGGCCGATGCCGCAGGACACCGTGACGGCAAGCTGCCGCCGCCACGGACGGATGAAGCCAAGCAGCGTACGGATCGTCGCCGGCCAGCCGACCTCGGCCGCATCCTGCGCGAGGTCGCGCACCACGGCGGTCGTGTCTTCTGTCGGCGCGTCGCTCGGCGCGGCAAGCTCGGCGAGCGGCGCGAGCGCGTCGCTGCGTTCGGCGAGCTGCGGACCCATCAGCAGGCGATAGGGGCCGTCCCGCGCGATCAGCTCGGCGTGGCGACCGCTGTCCACGACCGCCCCGTCGGCCAGCACCAGGATGCGGTCGGCGTTTATCACGCTGGACAGGCGATGCGCGAGGATCAGCGTGGTGCGGCCGAGCATCAGCCGGTCCAGCGCCTGCTGGATCACCGCCTCGTTCTCGGCATCGACCGAGGACAGCGCCTCGTCCAGCACCAGGATCGGCGCGTCGCGCAGCAGCGCGCGGGCGATGGCGATGCGTTGGCGCTGGCCGCCGGAAAGCCGCGCGCCGCGTTCGCCGATGACGGTCTGGTAGCCGTCGGGCAGCGCCTCGATGAAGTCGTGCGCGTTGGCGGCGCGCGCGGCGGCGGCGAGCTCGGCGTCGCTGGCGTCGGGGGCGCCGAGGCGGAGGTTGTCCTCGATGGTGCCGTGGAACAGGTAGGTGTCCTGCGCCACCACCGCGATCATCCGGCGCACGGCATCCGGGTCGAGCGCGCGGAGGTCGTGGCCGCCGATGCGCACCGCGCCGGTCTGCGGATCGTGCAGGCGGAGCAGCAGACGGACGATGGTGGATTTGCCGGAGCCGCTGGGGCCGACGATGCCGACACGCTCGCCGGCGGCGATGGCGAAGGACAGGCCCTGGTGCGCGGCGCGCCGGCCACCGGGATAGGCAAAGCTCACGGCGTCGAAGGTGATGCTGCTCGCGTCCGGCTGGGTCCACACTCGCGCGGGGATGACGGCCGCGGGGACACTTGGCGCGGTGATCGGTTCATCCAGCAGTGCGTTGATCCCGGCCGCGGCGGCCTGGCCGGTGAGGCCCTGGTGCAGCACGGTACGCAGATCGCGCAGCGGGCGGAAGATCTCCGTCCCCGCCATCAGCACGATCAGCAGCGCCTCCAGGCTCATCTCGCCGTGGCGTACCCGGTAGGCGCCCAACACCAGCGCCGCCGCCGCGCCAAAGGCGCAGCCCAGATCGGTGATGCCGCGCGTCAGGATGCTGGTGCCGAGTACCAGGAATGTGCTGTCGGACAGCGCGCGCGCCTTGTCGGCCAGCATCCGGCCATAGGCGCCGCTCTGGCCGAACGCCTTCAGCGTCGGCAAGCCCTGCATCGCGTCGAGGAACTCCTCGCCGAACGCCTTGAAGGCACGCTGCCGCTCACGCGACGCCTGGCCGGTGCGCTCGTTCACCACCGAGGGCGCCACCAGGGTGAACAGCGCGGCGCCGAGCATCACCGCGGCGACGGGAACGTCCCAGAACGCCATGAAGCCGAAGATCGCCAGTGGCGCGCAGGCGGCAATCGATACCTGCGGGATGTACTGGCCGAAGAACGACTGCAACTGCTCGACGCCATCGATGATCGACAGCATCACGCCGCCGGTCCGCTCCGCGCCGAACCACGCCGGCCCGAGGGCGACGATCTTGTCGTAGAGACGCCCGCGCAGCGTATCCTGCACGCGAGCCGCGGTGCGGTGCGCGACCATGATGCGCAGGTGGTCGAGCCAGCAGCGCAGCAGGATCGCGGCGAGCGTGGCGACCAGCGGGACCACCAGTTCGGCGGTCGGCGCGGCACGGAACAGCCGCGCCAGGAACTGGCCGAGGAAGGCGAACCGCGCGATGCCGATCGCGAGCGCCAGCAGGCCGAGCACGATGCCCAGCGCGATCCGCCACCGCAGGCCGCTGGTCATCCGCCACAGTCTCAGATCGAAATGCACGTCGGCCCTCCTGAGGTCGCGTCGCCATCCTGGGCGCTGTCGACAGCGTTGCGCAAACGCGAGATTTTCAACCGCTGTTGAGCTATATGCAACGGCGATGACCGACCGCATCCCTCCGCTGGCGGCGCTGCGAGCCTTCGCCGCCGTCGCGCGTCACGGCAGTTTCGCGCGTGCCGCACTGGCGCTGCATGTCAGCACCAGCGCGGTTAGCCACCAGATCCGCGGCCTCGAGGCGACGCTGGGCACATCCCTGCTGACGCGGGCGCGCAACGGCACCGGCCACACGCGGACCGCCGTCACCGCGGAAGGCGAGTCGCTGCTGCGCGCCGTGGAGGCCACCTTCGCGCAACTTGCCACCGCTTGTGAGGCGGTGCGTGAGCGCGCACGCGGGACGCGGCCGATGCTGGCCATCTCGGCCAATGGTTCGGTGGCCTCGATGTGGCTGGCGCCGCGGCTGGCGGCCTTCGCGGCGCTGCATCCGTCGGTGCAATGGCAGGTGCGCGCCATCGAGGAAGAGCCGGACCTGGTGCGGGAGGGTCTCGACCTCGCCATCCTGCGCTCTCGCCGGGGCAATCTGGCGGAGGGCGACCGGCTGCTGTTCAGCGAGACGGTGTTCCCGGTGTGCAGCCCATCGCTGTTGCCGGTCGACGCGACGCAGGACCTGCTGCGGCACAATCTGCTGCAGGAGGATCACGGTAGCAGCCGGGAAAAGGCCTGGTCCACCTGGCTCGACCTGCTTGGCATGCCGGCCCGGGCGAAGCCGACGATTGTTCGGTTCGATACGTTCAGCGCCGCCATTGGTGCGGCGGTCGCGGGCGCCGGCGTCGCGCTCGGACGCCGGCCGCTGATCGATTTCGAGTTGTCGAGCGGACGGTTGACGCGGCTGTTTGCCGATCGGTTGCTGCCAGGATCGTGGGATTTCGTGATCCGGGGCCGGCCCGACGCGGTGCGTGACGTGCACGTGGATCACCTGAGGGATTATTTGCTGACGCGGCCAGCGGCGCGCTTCGGCTGAAGCTAGAGCAGTTGCAGGCAAAGTGGAATCGCGACGGGACGATGGGTTTCGCTTCCGCTCTACCTATCCTACAGCAACGTCCGCGCCCAACTCGTAGGATGGGTAGAGCGCAGCGAAACCCATCGAGCCGGGTGATCGCGCGAGTTTCCGTCAGGCAGAAATGCTCTAGGAAAACCGCGAAAAATCCGGCCTGCGCTTCTCCATGAACGCCTTGAACGCCTCGGCCGCCTCGGGCGAACCGAGGCGCTCGCGGAACAGCGCGAGTTCCTCTTCCATGCGTCCCGCCACATCGCCGGCGCCGTGGCGGATCAGCCGCTTGGTCAGCCGCACTGCCTGCGGCGGCAGGGATGCGAGACGATGTGCGATCTCGCGCGCCGTCTCCATCAGGGCCGCATCGTCGACCACGCGATTCACGAAGCCCCATTCGTGCGCGGTCACGGCATCCAGCGGCTCGCCAAGCAGAAGCATCGCGCTGGCACGCTGGACGCCGAGCAGGCGGGGGAACAAAAGCGAACTGGCGGCCTCGGGCACCAGGCCGAGACTGGTGAACGGCATTACGAAGCGCGCCGACCGTGCGGCGACGATCAGATCGCAGTGCATCAGCATCGTGGTGCCGACGCCGATCGCAGCACCATTCACGGCGGCGATCAGCGGCTTCTGCATCGACGAGATCGTCGGCAGGAAGCGTGACGCGGAACTGTCGCGGTTGCTGGTCGCGCGCGTCTGGAAGTCGGCGATATCGTTGCCGGAGGTGAACGTGTCGCCGGCACCGGTCAGCAGCGCTACCCGCAGCGTGGGATCGGCATCCACCTGGGCGAACGCGTCAGCCATCGCGTCATACATGGCGCGGGTCAGCGCGTTCTTCTTCTCCGGCCGGTCGAGGCGGATTTCCAGCACGCCGTCGGTGCGGGTGACGAGGACGTTGTCGGTCATGATGAAGTCCGCATTGCCCGATATTCGCGCCGCACGATGTCCATCAACTCCTCGACGGAGGTCGCGGCAGCGTCCTTCTCGTAGGTGATCTGCCCATGCTGCATCAGCACGATGCGATCGGCAATGTCGAGTGTCTGCGCGTAGTTGTGCATGATCATCGCGATCGAAATGCGGCCTTCACGTTTCAGCCGCAGCAACAGATCGATGATCAGCCCCGCCTCGCGCGCGCCCATCGCCGCCAACGGCTCGTCTAACAGCAGGATGCGTGCATCGGAGTTCACCGCGCGCGCCACCGCGATCGCCTGACGCTGACCGCCGGACAGACGTTCCACTGGCACATCGACCGAGGGAATGTGCACGCCGATCTGCTCCAGGAACGCCGCCGCGCGCTGCCGCATGGCGCGGTGGTTCAGCAGACGGATCGGGCCGCGATACACGATCTCCCGGTTCAGGAACATGTTGTGATAGACGCTGAGCGAATTCGCCAGCGCGAGGTCCTGGTAGACGCATTCGATCCCCAGCGCGCGGGCATGATCCACCGACCGCAGCGCCACCTCGCGCTCCGATACGAACAGGCGGCCACCGGTCGGCGTTTCGTAGCCGGTAAGGATCTTCATCAATGTCGATTTTCCGGCGCCGTTGTCGCCAAGGATGCCGAGGATCTCGCCCTGGCGCAGCGTCAGTGACACACCGTCGAGCGCGGTGATCGCGCCGAACCGTTTTATGATGTTCTCCGCGCGTAGCGTCTCGCTCATCGTGCAGCCCGCAGGCGCGCCAGGCGTGTCACATGGATGTTGAACAGCATTGCGGCCAGGATCGCCGCGCCAAGGATGATGTTGAAGGTGAAGGCATTGATGCCGATGAGAGTGAAACCGTCATTCAGCACGCCGAGCACCGCCGCGCCGATCAACGCACCGATGATGGTGCCTGAACCGCCCGCCAGCGGCGTGCCGCCGATGACGCCGGCCGCCACCGCGAGGAACATGATCTGGTTGCCGCCCGCCAGCGGATCGATCGAGCCGATGCGGAATGCTTCCAAGGTAGCCGGTGAAGCCCGCCAACACCGCGGCCACGACGAAGTTGCCGATCTTCAGGCGGGTGACACGGATGCCAGCCTCGCGCGCGCCGGTCTCGTTGGCGCCGGAGGCGACCGTGTGCAGGCCCCAGCGGGTGTGGCGCAGCACGACATGCAGCACGATCACCACCAATATCGCCCAAAGTATCTCGCTGTAGCCCCAGGCGCCGAACACCTGCGCGAAGGCCTCGCTCGCCGTCGGGGTGACCGGAGTGCCGCGCGATATCGTCAGCGTCAGGCCGTTGACCAGGAACAACGTGCCCAGCGTGGTGACGAACGATGGCACCGACAGCAGCAGCGTGACCACACCGTTCAGCAATCCGATGCAGCCGGCCGCGAGCAGCCCGATCAGCAATGCGACGAACATCGGCACACCGGCGTCGGCGGCGAAGTGCATGATGAACGGTGCGAAGGCGTAGACCATGCCGGCGGAGAGATCGATCTCGCCGCCGATCATCAGCATGATCTCGCCGCAGGCGATGATCGCGACCGGCGCGATGTACTGCGACAGGTTCTGCAGGCTCGCGCTGCTCAGCAGGAAGTCGTGGTTGGCGCTCTCGAACCAGGCGATCAGCAGCAAGGCCACAACAAAGATGCTGGCTTCCTGTCGGCGCAGGAAGCCGGACAGCGGGCGGGAGCGCATCAGGCTCATGTATGGTTCCGGGCGCAAGCCCGGCCTTCACCTGTCATGGCCGGACCTGATCCGGCTATCAGCTCTTGATCGGACCGGAGCGTTCGACGATCTGCGGCTTGTCCGACTTGCCCTCATAGCGGGTCGACGTGGACAGATAGGGGCCGACACTGTCCTTGGTCACGAACTTCAGGCCGGTATTGATGTCGGCCGGTCCGGTCAGCCCGCCGGAGGCGAGGAAGGTGAACATCTGGATCGCCGTATAGAAGCCCTGCAGATAAGCCTGCTGGTCGATGGTGAAGTCCAGGTGGCCGTCATGGACAAGCTGCACGGTGCGCGGCAGCAGGTCGTAGCCGCCGGCATGTACGCCCTTCGATTGCAGCTTGAACTCCTGCATCACTTCGCCGACGCCCTGTGTGCTGCCGGCGTCCACCGCGAACATGCCCTTGAGGTCCTGGTGGCCGAGATAGAACGATTTGATCTTGGACAGCTCCTCGTTCACCGTCGGACCGGTGGCGATCTGCTGTGCATCGATCTGCTTGCCGGACTTCTTGATCGCCGCGACGGCGCCGTCCAACCGTGGCTGGATGTTGAGCTGGCCCGGCGTGGCGATGAACAGGGCGACGAGACCGGAATCAACCAGCGATGCGATCCGCTCGCCCATCTGGTAGCCGGACTGGTAGAGGTCCTGGCCGATATAAGCCAGGCGTTTGTTGGCGCTGCCTGCGGGGGCATCGGCGTTGTAGGCGAACACCGGAATGCCGGCATCCAGTGCGCGCTGGATCGGTGCATCGAAGGCATGTGGATCGACGATCGGCACCGCGATGGCCGAGGCCTTGCTGGCGACGGCAGCGTTCATCGCGTTCACCATCTCTGCCACGTCGGCGTTGGTCGAGCCGGTCCATTGATGGTCGCAGTCGAGCAGCGCACAGGCATCCTGGATGCCGTACTGCGTCGGCACGAAGAAGGGATTGGTCGTGACATGGTTGACGAATACGAGCTTCCAGCCCGGGTGCGACGGAAACGGCGACGGTGTCGCCGCGTTTGCCGGGCGGATGCCGCCCAGTAGCGCCAGCGCGCTGCCAAGACCTGCCCCATGCAGCATAACACGCCGTGCCACGTTGGGCCGATCGCTTTCCTGCGACATCGCTTCCTCCTGCGGTTGGTTGGGCTTGCCGACGGACCGGAGTGGAAACTGAGTTGGCCAGGCGGCGCCAGTCAATAGCGTGTGACGCTCCCGGCCATTGCCAGTTCGCTACTGGCCGTGCGGCGCTCCGCCCTCGACGGTCATGACACGTCGTAGATGAATGCCAGGGGAATGCTCACGCCGATTTCCGGCAACTCCAGAATTGTATCACCGCCAGTCAGTGACTCTGCTTCCCAGCCGCTCGAGCGGCGGCGAACGACGATCTCCGGGTGGTCCTGTTCAAGCAGTACATAGACCATGATACTCGGAACCGCGGCGTACTCGATGGCTTTCACGCGACGGTCGGTCAGGGCGGTGGATGGCGAGAGAACTTCAAAAACGGCAATGGGTGTGACTGTGTCTTCGTCGTTCTTTGGAGGTGTGCAAACGACGCTCGCGTCGGGGTAGCGTACCCGCCCGGTGGTGATCACCTTGAGCTCGGGCCCATGCGCTTCGCATGGCGGTTTGACGTGGAACACGAGGGCCGCCGCAAGACGCGTCGCAATCAACGAGTGCGCCCGGCTGCCGCCCGTCATCGCCACAGGCTGGATGCCGTCGAACTCGTAACGCAACGGCTGCGCTCGCTCCCAGTCCAGGAACTCGTCGAGCATCAATGGTTTCAGGGACGCGCTCATGCGACACAAGGTATGCGGCTGGCGCCAGAACAACAAGCAGGATCCCTCGCCTGGATCCCAAGCGACCTCGAGCGTCGCATCACAGACCTGCCGGAGGACGGAACGTTTATCGATCCGTATGTGTGGCGTCCATCAAAGGGTGGTGTGCTGAATATAAGCGGAACTGACTTGAGGAGAGATTACCGATCAGAGGGGATTTGGCCCCTTTGGCAAATGTTCAGCGGTATACGGGGGCAGGTTGAACGCGCCGACGTGGATTTCCGGCGTCCAGTAGCGCGTCGTGCCGAGCATGCCGGCCGCAAGGGCGCGCGCGCGGACTTCGTCCACGCCAAGACGCGTCAGCGATGCATCCTTGGCCGCCCATCCCAGCGTCATGAACCCACCGACATAGGTCGGCACCGCCGCGACGTACGCGGTGACATGGGAAAAGAACTTCGCCCGTCGCGTGCTGGTCTCACGCAACTCGTCGGCCTGCATGAACGGCACGCCGCACTGGTTCACCACCAGTCCGCGCACGGTCAGGATGCGCGCGCAGTTGGCGTAGAACTCGTCGGTGAACAGCACTTCGCCCACGCCGATCGGGTCAGTCGAATCGACGATGATCACGTCAAAAGACGCGTCGGGTGCACGCCTCACGTAATCGATGCCGTCACCGACGATCACCTCGGCGCGCGCGTCGTTCCACGCATCGCCGCCGATCGTCGGCAGGAACTCCTTGGCCAAGCGGATCACCTCGCCGTCGATCTCGACCATCACCGCGCGCCTCACCCCGCGATGCTGCAGCACCCGTCGCAGCACGCCGCCGTCGCCGGCGCCGATGATCAGCACGTTCGCCGCCGATCCATGCGCCAGCAGCGGCACGTGCGCGATCATCTCCTGGTAGACGAACTCGTCACGTTCGGTGATCTGGATCACGCCGTCCAGCACCATGACCCGGCCGTGAGAGAAGCTGTCGAACACCACGACGTCCTGGAACGCGCTCTGCACCCGAGCGAGCTCGCGCTTCACCAGGAAGCGCTGGCCCCACTCGGGATACAGCGTCTCGTTGATCCAGCTATCGGTCGTCACTTGTGTTACGGGATCAGGCCGCGCCGCTGCTCGGACAGCAGGATCGACTTCGGCGCGAACACGTCCTTCAGTACCGGCAGCGAGTGGTACGGATTGCACGCGCCGCACATGAAGATGTCGACGGCGGCAAAGTCGCGCTCCGGCCAGGTGTGGATCGAGATGTGACTCTCCGCGAGCACCAGCACGCCGCTCACACCGCCGTCGGGGCCGAAGTGGTGGAAGTGGCTGTGCAAAATTGTCGCGCCGGCTGCCTCCGCGGCATCACGCAGCGCGCTATCGATCAGCTCCGGATCGGTGAGGTTGCTCGACCCCCACAGATCCAGCAGCAGATGCGTGCCGGCGAACTTCACGCCGTCCTTCTCGACGAAATAGTCCTTCTGATCGATGTCGCTCGGAGCGTCCGAGACCATCCCCAGCGGGCTGAGTGCGTCCATTACGTACCCTGTTCCTACCAGTAGACAGCCTGTTGAACGGGCGCAGGCTGCGTCCGTTCCCTCGGGCCAAGGTCGCGAAACATGGGGAAAGGGGGGGCGGCATGCAAGAGGCTTTTTTGCCCCCTGCCACCCGCTTTTTTATGGGGTCTGCTGCGCGGGCGCCTGCAACGCCTTCAACTGGCCGGGCAATTCATGTGCCAGAGCGGTCTCCTGCCCTGATCGTTTCAGGTCCGCGGCGCTGCGCACCGGATCGGCGGTGAGCAGCCGGAACATGTCCGCCAGCGGCCCGGTTTCCATCCGCGCACTCTCGCGCTGGCGGAGCGCGGTCAGTGCTGTATCGTCGCCGGCGCGCGCCGCTGCGGTGGCAAGGCGCAGCAGAGTCCGCCGCTGCGGATCGTCCAGTTTACCCTCTGTTGGCACCGTCTTGGCGGCGTAGTCGGCCAGCGCCCGCTGCGCTGCCGGCCAGTTATTGGCGCGCTCCAAAATCGTCGCGCGCGCCTCGTCGGCGGCAGAACTGTCCAGAGTGCCAAGCGCGGCCAATGCGTGCTCGCTGTCGCCGCGGCGCGCGTCGGCAGCGGCCGCCAGCAGGGTACGGCGCTCTACCAGTTCTGCCGGGAGGTCAGTCGCGACGGATGCATCGAGTGCCGCCAGCGCTCCCGCCGCATCACCTTCGCGCAACCGCAACGCCGCCAGTCGCACGCCGAAGCCGGCCCGTGCGACGCCAGAGTTCGCACCCTGCATCAGCTTTTCCAGCACCGGCCCGGCGCGCTTCGGCAGATCGAGCGCCACCAGCCGATCGGCGAGCTTGGCCTGCAGGGCCTCGCCGTCCGCACCGGAAGGAAGCAGATCAGCGTTCTCCTCCACCACGGCGACAAGTTCCAGCGGTGCTAGTGTGTCCGCCGCATTGCCGCGCAGCAGGGCAGCGAACATGTCGCCAAGTTGGGCGTGGATCGCAGCTTTGTCATCCGCGAACAGTGTCTCGCTGTCGCGCAGGGTGGCGAGCGCGGACCGCCAGGCGCCGGAGCGTGCCTTGAGCTCGGCCAGACGCTCTCGCAACGCATGCTCCTGGCGATCGCCGCGCCAGGAATAGAGCAGTCCGTCCAGTCGATCGGCGGCCTGAGCGGCATCGATTGCGCCCGAGGCCAGCCGCAGTTCGACTGCCCGGGTGGCGGCACGGGCGTGTACCGATTGGTCGCGTGACTGCGCCAGCAGATCGTAGCTCGCCAATGCTCCGACGCTGTCGCCCTTGGCCTCTCGCAGCATCGCGCGCGCCAGATCGAGTGCGCTGTCGTCCTTGCGCGCATCGAGCAACGCCGCCGCGGCGGCGAGTTCGCCACCGGTGACCATGGTTTCGCCAACCAGCGGCAGTACGCGGTCCCGCATCTCGGGCGGATAAGTGAGCAGCAGCGGCAGTGTCGCGGCGAACGCCGCGGCCGCCTGTGGCGAACCTTCGAGCAATTGCGCCTGTCGAACCGCACGCCACAGCGCGATGTCGTCCGTCACCGGAAGCCGCGGATCGGCGAGGCCTTGCGCCTCATCCGGCCGATGCGCAAGCAATGCGGCAATCGCGGTCAGCGCCGCATTGTCGGGCGAGTCGGCCTCGTGTGGATCGTCGGCCGAGGCCAATCGCAACATAGCGCCCGCCTCGGCACCCAGTCCCAGTGCGATCATGGTGCGAGCCGCCGCCTGACGGCGCGGGCCACGGGCAAGCGGCGGCGCGGCCGCGTCATCGGCCATCTGGCCCCGCAGCCGCTCCTGGAGTGCCGCGACCGGTTGGCTGGGGAAGTCGAACTGCCTGGTCAGGCCGACCGCACGAGCGAGCTGGTCCGCGACGCCCGACGCCGTCGACAGATTAGGAGCTCCGGCGACGACGAAGCCTTGCGGGGTCGGTCGCAACGTTACGGTGTCGGCGGTCGCTTCCACCGCCACGCCCTGCCAAGTAGGCAGCAACGCGAACTCCGGCGAACGGCGCTCTGCCGGAACGCCCTGACCGTCACGTCGCTGCGTGCCGACCAGCAGCGTGGCGCCGGTGTCAGGATCCGCCACGCTGACAACCGCGCCGGGCGCGGCGGCAGGCAGTACGAGGCGGCCCTCGGCCACGGTGGCCTGGATTGGACGCAGTATCGGCTCGAGCGGTACCGCGGTGATGCGCCAGGCACCCGAAGTCCGCGACGGAGACAGCGCCATTGTCGGGTCGAGCGTCAGGCGGATCACGGTTGCCGTTTGCAGGTTCTGCACGACAGCGCTGCCGAACACGGCATCGTCGCGCAGTGACGACAAATCGATGCTGCGCGGCTGATCGAACACGATCAGTGCCGTGTTGCCGCGACGGAATGCCGCGACGCCGAGCTGCGTATCGCCTGGCACGACGATCGCGGTCTCGGCGCTGGCCGTCGGCTGCGTTGCGGTATCAGCCGCGGTTGCCCCCTGCGTCGGTTGTGCGGTCGCAACCGACGCCGGTTCTGGCGGCGCGGTGTGGGGTTGCGGCGGCGGCGACGCGGCCGCCGGGGCCGGTTGCGGTGGCGGGTTGGTTGCCTCCGCCTTGGTCGCGATGGGCATCGGTTCGGGCTTTGCCGCCGCCGGCGGTTCGGCTGGCGGCGAAGCGGCGGCCGGATTTGGCGACGGCGCCGGCGGTTTGGCCGGTGACGGCTGGGCGGCACCCGTTGGTGGTGTTGCCGGGTTGCCGCCGGCCGCATCGCGGTCGGCGACATCGATCACCACAAGGTTGCCGATTCGCCAGTCGCGCACGGTCGTTCCTGGCGCCACGACGATTTCCGCCTGGCCGGCGCCTCCAGTGATGGCGAGGACATTGCGTGGCACTGCGTTCGCCGCGCCGATCGTCACATTGCCGGCGAACTGGACGACGACGTGCTGGCCCTGCTGGGTCACATGGTAGTCGATCCGCGACGGCAGATTGAACGCGACGCGGCTGTAGCCTTCGTGAACGCCTACGCGCACCGGCACGGCGGGCCCGCCGTCCGCGAACGCGGCCGCAAGCGGCAGCGCGGTCAGGAAGACCGCGAGCGACCCGGCCAGACCGCGCGATCTCATTCGAAGCTGGCCAGCAGCTTGTCGATGTCGGACTGGTCCATCGCGACCGCGGGGTGCTGCGGTCCGTTCAGCAGCGCGGCTTCAGCCGGCTCCGCCGCCAAATCGATCGCGACCGCACGGTCGCCACTGCCGAAGGTGGCGACGATCTGGGCGACCTTCGCCTCGATCGTCTTTAGGGTCGCCACCACCTTGTTGATGCGCTGCCCGGTGATGTCCTGGAAGCTGCACGCCTCGTAGATGCGCGTGGTGGCATCCTGCAGCTTCGCCGCCGGCTCCCCGGCCAGGCTGCCCGCCACGTCGTCCAGGGTCTCGCAACTGCTGAGGATCGCGTTGGTCGCGGTGGCGGTATGCTCGACAATCGCATCGAGTTCGTCGGTCGCGAACGGTATGTGGTTGTCGGTAATGTCGTCCACCCGCAATGCGGCGATCTCGGCCTTGGCACAGGCGATGGTGTGACCGAGCGCCTCCACCTCCGCCAACAGCGAGGTCTCATGCGCCGACAGATCGCCGCTCATGGTCGCGAGCACCGCGTGCACGACCTCGGCCACTATCTCCGGCTGCGATCCGGGATGACGCGTGCGGATCTCGGCAAGACGTTGCTCCAGCCGGTCGGGGTCAGACATGGCTGAGCACCTTCTCGATCTTGTCGCGCAGGGTTTCGGCGTTGAACGGCTTGACGATGTAGTTCGAAACGCCGGCCTGCTTGGCGGCGACGACGTTCTCGGTCTTGCTCTCGGCGGTCACCATGATGAACGGCGTCGATTTCAGCCTGGCGTCCGCCCGCACCTCCTGCAGCAACTGCAGCCCCGTCATCGGCACCATGTTCCAGTCGCTGATCACCAGGCCGAAGTTGCCGGCGCGCAGCTTGGAAAGCGCCTCGGCACCGTCGGTGGCTTCCTCGACGTTGTTGAACTCGATCTGCTTCAGCAGGTTGCGGATGATGCGCAGCATCGTCTTGTAGTCATCGACGATCAGCACGTTCATAGATTTGTCGATCGGCATCGTCGTTCGATCCCTTCTCCTTGGCGGTCAACTGCCCGTCGGGCCATCGCGTCGCGTGCGCATCTGGGCGAGTTTGGCAGTGAGGTCGCGCGCCTTGTCGGGCTGCATCGCGGCCAGCACCGGCGCTGCCTTCGCCTCCTTCATGCGATC
Organism: uncultured Alphaproteobacteria bacterium; assembly: GCA_963819855.1. GTDB lineage: Bacteria > Pseudomonadota > Alphaproteobacteria > Acetobacterales > Acetobacteraceae > JAMXLO01. The sequence goes on along the minus strand of CAWFYC010000018.1, from coordinate 41,561 downwards.
GACCACCTGAAGCAGCACCGGCATTTCGAGATCGTTGAAGATCGTCGCGGCGTCGCGCGGCTTCATCGCCTCATACAGTTTCACCAGTCCCTGCCAGCTCGCGTCCTCGCGTTCCTTCCGTGCCGCCTCCAGCGCCTCGAGCTTCTTTTGCAGCGCCTGGAGTTCGGTAACGCGCGCCGTCAGTTTCTGCTCGGCCGCGGCGAGCACGGACTCGCGTGTCGCCAGGACGGCATCGCGCGCATCCAGCTCCTGACGGCGCTGGCGGAGTTCCAGCAGCACGGTGCGTTCGGCGTCGCTGACGGGTGGCGGCGCGGTCTCCTCCGGCGGCTGCGGCGTGGCGACCGGCGGTATTGGCGGATGCTCCGCCGGCGTCGCCGCCTGGGCCGCGGTGACGACCTGTGCGCCGGGATCATGTGTGGTCGCGGCGGCGCGTACCAGCTCTGCCGACTTCACGGCCAACAGGCTGGCCAGGGCGAAGATCGTGATCGGCAACAGCCGTATCGAGCGAAGGCGCGGCATCATCGCGCCATCCTCAGCGCCTTCAGCAGGTCGCGCTCGGCCTGGCTGCGCACGCGCGGTTCAGGGGATTCCGAACCGGCGACCACCGTCAGGCGCGGTGTCGTAGCGACCAGTGGCCTGCCGGCGTGGACCAACGCGTCCAGCCGATCGGCAAGCTGGTTGCCGCGCTCAATGAGCAGCGCCAGATCGTCCTTCAGCGTCAGCGCGGCATCGACCTGACCGGCGATCTGCTGGCCGGCCCCGTCCACGGCGGCGCGCAGCCGCTCGATGCCGTTTTCCGCCTGACGCGTACTGGCATTGAAGCCGGCGATCAGCTCCTGCAACTGCACGCGATCGCGTTTCAAAACGCCGAGCGCGCGCTCCAGTCGCACGGCATGGAACAGGGTAGCCGCGAGCAGGCCGATGAGCGCGAGTTCGAGAATCCACTCCATGCCGGCCATTGTCGCGCTTGAGTGTTAGCAATCTGCGAACGACGCGGTGAACCTTGGCTATCGCTCGGTCTGCTGCAGTCGTGGCATTTCGCGTTCGATGCGGACGGCGATACGGCTCTTGCGGCGCCCGACGCGGCCCTCGAACAGCGGCACCGTGCCACATCGTATCAGCACCGGCGCGCCAAGTATGGTGTTCAGCACGATACGGCTGCCGGGCTGCAACGCCATCACGTCGGACAGCCGCATCATCTGTTCGTCCAGCACGACATCCAGTTCGACCTCGGTATTCCACAGCTCCTCGGCGAGGTGGGTCTCCCAGATCGAATCACGGCCGAATTTTTCCCCCATGAACTGCTGCAACAGCAGTTCGCGCACCGGCTCGAGCGTGGCGTAGGGCAGCAGCAGCTCCATCCGGCCGCCGCGATCCTCCATGTCGATGCGCAGGCGCGCGAGTACGGCTGCATTCGACAACCGGCTGATGGTAGCGAAGCGCGGGTTCACCTCCAGGCGTTCGAATCGGAACGTCACCGGGCAGAGCGGGTCGAAGCTGGCGGACAGGTCGGCCAGCACCACCTGGATCAGCCGCTCCACCAATGTGCGTTCGATCGTTGTGTAGGGACGGCCCTCGATGCGCATCGCCGCGGTGCCGCGCCGGCCGCCCAGCAGCACATCGACGATCGAGTAGATCATCGCGGAATCGACCACCATCAGGCCGTAATTGTCCCATTCGTCCGCCTTGAACACGGCCAGCATGGCCGGCAGCGGGATGGAGTTCAGGTAGTCGCCGAACCGCAGCGACAGGATGTTGTCGATGCCGACCTCGACGTTGTCCGAGGTGAAGTTGCGCAAACTGGTGGACATGATGCGCACCAGCCGGTCGAACACGATCTCCAGCATCGGCAGACGCTCGTACGAGACGAGCCCCGAGCTGATGATCTTCTGCATCCCCGTGCGGTTTTCGCCGCCGGCGGGACCTTCGTCGAAGCCCAACAGGCTGTCGATCTCGGCCTGGTTGAGCACGCGCGCGGGCTGAGCTGACTGCTCCTCGCCGCCCTCGGTCTCCGCGCCCCACGCGGCGGCCAGTTCTTCGTCGGACTGGGGCTGTTCCGGTGCGTCGCTCATTGGATCAGCATCTGGGTGAACAGCACGTCGGTGATGCGTGCCGGAGCGGCGGCCAGGTTGGCGCGGGCGATCAGTTCCTCACGGAGGCGGTAGGTGCCGGCTGAGCCGCGCAGTTCCTGCGGGCGCATTTCGCGCATGTAGGTCAGGAACAGGTCCTGCAGGCGCGGCATGGCGGCCTTCACCCGCTCGACATCCTCCTGCTTCGTCACCTCGAGGCGCGCGGTAAGTTTCACGTAGTTCGGCCGCTGCGGATTGCTGTTCAGGTTGGCGATGAACTCCGGCAGATCGACATAGATCGGCACCGGAGGTTTTGCCGCATCGTCGGTCTTTTCACTATGCTGCATGCCGAGAAGACGCGGCAGGATGCCGGTGAACCACAGGCCGGCGCCGACACCGAGCAGTGCCACCGGGGCGGCAAGCAGGATCAGCTTGCGCCTGCCGCCGGACTTCGGTGGCGGCGGCGTTTCGGTCGTGTCTTCCGGCTTGTCTGCTTCCACCGCTGGCGCGGCCTTGGCCACGGGCTGCTCCTTCGCACGCGGTCGGAGCATCGCAGGGAAGCGTTAAGGAAGGGCTATCGGTCAGGTGCGCAGAGCATTTTCAGATCGATTGGAAACGCAGCTTGTCATTGCGAGGAGTCGCGTTCGGCGACCGCGAGATCACGCCCCTCCCGCGCGCGGGAGAGATTGCCGCGCAAAGCGCTGCGGTGAGGGTCTATGTGCGGTGGCGGCACCCTCACCCGGCGCTCCGCGCCGACCTCTCCCACAAGCGGGAGAGGTGGAGTAGGGCCCGGACGAAGCGCATCACCTTCTCCCGGTCATCATGCGCGTGGTCCAGGCGACGCTACGGACCAGAAGCTTGCCGACCGCCGCATCGAACGCCTCCACGACGCTGTCGAGACTGTTGTGCGATGCAGATGCCGATTCGGTTATTACCGTCTGGCCGGCCATCTGGTGATCCGGCATTCTGACCAGACTGAGCGCCAGCGTGACGACAGCAGCCGGCGGTTGGTCTCCCGGAGCGTCGTAGCTCGCCTGGAAATCGCGGATCTCGGCTTCCAGCACGTAATCGGGGGTCAGAGTGCGCGCGCTGCGTCCGACCTCGGCGATGCTTCCGTCATTTTCGAACGCCTCGACCAGCAACCCTTGCAGCAGCAATGGCGCCCGGTCGGTCCAGAGCGAGTCCGCATAATAGTCGAATCGTGTCCGATTGCGGGTGAGCGCGATGCGGTCCGTGTCGAGACTCTCCGACGCGGTCGGAATGTCGATGACCAGCCGTTTGCGCAGGACCCGCCGGTTGGGCGGATCATCGGCCGGCGCGCTGAGACGGTAGATTTGAGCGGCGGTCGGCTTTGGCAGCACACTGCATCCTGCGAGCGGCGCAATGCACGACGCGGACACGAGGAGACTGCGGCGGGACAGCACCAGGCTCATTTCGGCTGGTAGCCCTCATGACGATCGCCGAGCAATAGCCGGCTCGGGTCGCGTTCGAGCCCGGTCGAGACACGATTGAGGCTTGCCAACAGCCGGCGCGCGTCGCTCAGCAGCTCGTCCAGTTGTGCCGTCGCATTGGTGGTCAGGTCACGCAGGCCTGGTCGGCTGGCCTGCACGACCGCGTCGAGATCGGACGCCAGCTTCGTCGCATGCTCGAACGTGGTGTTGGCGGTAGCGATCAGCCGATCGGCATTGCCGGACGCGTGGTCAAGATTGGCCAACGTGGTTTTCAGCGTGGCGCTCGCGTCCGCCAGGTTGTGCATGGTCTCGCCGGAATCGACGATGAGCTGGTCGATGTCCTTGCTGCGCCGGTCGAACACGGCAGTGGTGTCGCGGATATTGTCCAGGGTCTGCGCGATCGTGGCGCGGTTCTTGTCGTCGAGCACGGATTCCACCCGATCCGCGATGACAAGCAACCGCGCCACCAGTTGGGGCGCATTATCGAACACCTCCTGCAGCGACGAGGGGCGCGATGCGATCTGCGGATACGCCTGTCCCGCGGCGGTTGTCAGTACTGGTGAGCCGAGTGTCCCGCCGGAGATCTCGACATAGCTGACGCCGGTCAGTCCCTGGGTCTCGATCGACGCGACGGAGTCGGCGTGGATCTCGATCGTGTCGCGCACCTGCAGGAGCAGGGTCACGAGCCTGGGATCTTTCGGGTCGAGCCCGATCCGCGCGACGCGGCCGACCTCGATGCCGTTCAATCGCACAAGCGCGCCGGTACCCAACCCGCTCACCGGCCCGGCAACGTGGGTTTCGAAATACTGGTATTGCGTCTCGAACTGCACACGCGCGAGCCACAGAGTGGCGACAAGGATACCTCCCAGCACCGCCAGCACGAACGCTCCGACCGCAACATAACCGGCTCGCGCCTCCATTTGAACGTACCTTCCGCTACGTCGCGAGTGCCGCCCGGCCGCGCACGCCGGTGAAGTATTCGTGGATCCACGGATTCGGATCGTCGCGCAGGCTGGCAATGGTGCCGACCGTGATCTTGCTGTCGACCAGCACGGCAATGCGATCGGTGGTCGCGCGCAAGGTATCGATGTCGTGCGTCACCATGAACACGGTCAGACGCAGGCTTTGCTGCAAGTCCCGCACCAGCGCGTCGAATTGCGCCGCGGAGATCGGATCGAGGCCCGCGGTCGGTTCGTCGAGAAACAGCAGCTCTGGATCGAGTGCCAGGGCACGCGCCAGGCCGGCCCGCTTGCGCATGCCACCGGATAGTTGCGCGGGATATCGTCCGGCGGCATCCGGCGGCAGCCCGACCATGCTGAGCTTCACTGAGGCCACCTCGTCCATCAATCGCTGCGGCACGTCGGTGTGTTCGCGCAGCGGGATCTGCACATTCTCGGCTACGGTCTGGTCGCCGAACAGCGCGCCATCCTGAAACAGCACGCCCCAGCGGATCTGCATTCGCACCAACTCGTCGCCGTCGAGATCGGCGACATTGCGGCCCAGTACCTCGATCGTTCCGGCGGTCGGCTGCTGCAGGCCGATGATCGAGCGCAGCAGCACCGACTTGCCGGAGCCGGAGCCGCCGACCACCCCCAGCACCTCGCTCTGGAACACCTCGAGGTCGAGGTGGTCGTGCAGCACCCGCCCACCCAGTTCCGTTACCAGACCCCGGATGCTGATCACTGCGTGCGGGGCGGCGGTCGCACTCATATCCCGAACCGCGAGAAGGTGATCGAGAAGGCGGCATCGGCAACGATGACCAGGAAGATCGATTCGACCACCGCCTGGGTGGTGTGCCGCCCGACGCTCGAAGCGTTGCGCTCCACCTGGAAGCCTTGATGGCAGCCCACCAACGCAATGATGAACGCGAACACCGGGGCCTTGATCAGTCCGACCCAGAACGTCCATCCGACCACCGCTCCATGCAGCTGGTGCAGGTAGACCGAGGTCGTGATGTGGAGGTCGAAATAGCACATGACAGCGCCGCCGATCAGACCCATCGCATTCGAATAGAACGTCAGCAGCGGCAACGTAAGCACGATGCCGATCAGGCGTGGCAGCACCAGGACTTCGACGGTGTTGAGACCCGAGACCTGGATTGCATCGAGCTCCTCGCTGACCTTCATGGTGCCGATCTGAGCCGCAAAGGCCGACCCCGATCGTCCGGCAACGATAATGGCCGCCATCAGGCCGCCGAGTTCGCGCAAAACGCCGACCCCCAGCAGATTGACGGTGTAGACCTCGGCGCCGAACCGGCGCAATTGGTCGGCCCCCTGATAGGCGAAGACGATGCCGATCAGGAATGACAGCAAACCGACGATCGGCAGCGCGTTCAGGCCGGTCTCTTCCATCTGATGGACCAGGGCCGCGACGCGCAGCCGCCTGGGTTGCAGCACGGTGGCGACGGTTTCCGACACGACAAGGCCGAAAAATCCGACCAGCTGATAGCCTTGGTGCAGCGCATGACAGAGGCCGCGGCCGATGCGTTCCAGACGTGTCGTGAACGAATGCCGCGTCGGTAGCTCGACCGGTGGCGCTCGGCATTCGTGCTCGATGGTGTGAACCAGCGCGCGGTATTCCGGACGCACATTGACCGGCTCCACCGCCAGGCCGCGGTGCTGCAGTATTCGCCTGGTGCGCAACAACAGCCATGCACCGACGGTGTCGAGCCGGCCGATCGCGCCACAGTCGATCTCGACGCGGGTGGACCCCGCGGCATCCAACGCGCGCAGGCCGGGATCGAGGCGGCGGGCCTCGCTGACGATCCAGAAACCACCGACCACCAGGCGTAACGTGTCGCCGCGGCGTTCGACGTTGTACCAGGCAGCGTCCGCTGCTGTCGGGGGCCGCGCTACGGCGACCATGGCGCGACCGGGTTCATGCCGTGCCGACGACGGTTCAGGATGTGGCGGGTGCGACGCATCGGTGCCGAAGCTGGGGGCCGGCTCTGCCGGTGTCCTGCACGTGGCGACGATGTTTGGAACAATACGCCCGGCAAATTCCGCCGGGCGGGGCAATCGATGCCGGTTGTCAGCCCGCGCGAGCGGGCACGAATGCCCCAACATGGCCGGTGACGCAGGGTGGCACACCGCTTGCTCCCAGCGCCGGCATGAACACCGTCAGCAGCGTCGCCCTCTCCCGCCTGGTCGCGCAGCAGCGCGTCATGGACGTGATCGCGGGCAACATCGCCAACGCCAACACGCCGGGCTTCAAGGCCGGGCGGGTGCAGTTCAGCGACTGGCTCATCCGAGAGCGCGGTAGCAACGCACCGCCAGGGGATCGGACCATCGCGTACACCCAGGACCGCGCGACCTGGCGCGAACAGCGCGCGGGGACACTGACCCACACCGGCAACCCGTTCGACCTCGGCATCACCAGCGACGGATTCTTCACCGTGCGCACCGCAAACGGGCCACGGCTGACCCGTGACGGGCGGTTCGGCCTGATGCCCGACGGCACGCTGTCCGACAGCGCGGGCAGCGCGGTGCTGGACAACAATGGGCAACCGATCGTGCTGGCGCAGACCGACACGCAGATCGCCATCGCCGGCGACGGCACCGTGTCCAGCGAGAACGGCCAGCTCGGCAAGATCGGTGTGGTGGCGCCGACGGACCCGATGCAGCTTACGGCCGAGGGCAATACGCAGTTCCGCTCCGGCTCGCCGACCGCGCCGGTCACGTCGCCGGGCCTGGTGCAGGGTTCGATCGAGGATTCCAACGTCCAGCCGATGCTGGAGATGACTCGAATGATCGATGGCGAGCGGCAGTTCCAGTTCATCAGTCAGTTGATCCAGGCCGAGAGCGACCGGCAGCAGGCGGTGATCGACAAGCTGCTGCCGCAGCAGCAAAGCTGAGGAGATTGTTGGCATGCGCTCACTCGATATCGCCGGCACCGGAATGCAGGCACAGCAGACCAACGTCGAGGTGATCTCCAACAACATCGCCAACATGACCACCACCGGCTTCAAGCGGCGGCGGGCGGAGTTCCAGGACCTGATCTACCAGAACCTGCGCCGGGTCGGTTCCAACAGCTCGGACAACGGTACGCATCGTGCCGGCCGGTGCCCAGGTGGGGCTTGGCGTCAAGACCGCGGCGATCTACCGGATTAACGAGCAGGGCAACCTGCAGCAGACCTCCAACACGCTGGACCTGGCGATCCAGGGCAACGGCTACTTTCAGGTGACGCTGCCTTCCGGCGACACCGCCTATACCCGCGACGGCACCTTCGGCCTGGCGGCCGATGGCACCATCGTCACTGCCGACGGTTACGCCGTGCTGCCCGGCATGCAGATCCCGTCGAATGCCACCGGCGTCACGGTGAATGCCTCCGGCCAGGTGCAGGCCACGATCCAGGGGCAGACTGCACCGCAGACCGTCGGCCAGTTGCAGCTTGCGGTGTTCCCCAACGAGGCCGGACTGGATGCGCAGGGCGACAACCTGTTCCTGCAGACCTCCGCGTCCGGGCAGTCGGTGACCGGCAATCCGGCATCGACCGGCTTCGGCTCGGTGATGCAGGGCTTCATCGAGACCTCCAACGTCAACGTGGTGACCGAGATCACCAACCTGATCACCGCGCAGCGCGCCTACGAAATGAACAGCAAGGTTATCACCACCAGTGACGACATGCTGTCTACCCTGACCAACCTGCGGTGATGCCATGACCAGATTGTCGCTTGCCGTTATGGCGCTCTGTCTGGGCGGCGTTCACGCCGAAGCCGCGACGCTGCGCGCGATGACCACGCTGCACGCGCCGGTGGTGCGGCTGTCGGACCTGTTCGACGATGCCGGCGCCAATGCGGATCGCGTGCTGGGACCGGGCCCGGGTGCGGGCGGCCGTATCGTGGTGGAAGCGGCGCAGCTCGGCGCCATCGCGCGGCAGTTCGGCGTTGACTGGCGCATCGGATCGTCCGCGGATCGTGCGGTGCTCGACCGGCCAGGCCGGCCGATGCGGCGTGAGGACGTGCTGGATGCGGTACGCAGCGCATTGATCGCCGGCGGCGCGTCGGACGATTGCGACGTTGAACTGGCCGGCTTCACTCCGCCTCTGGTGCCATTCGAATCCGATCCGCATCCGGTGGTGTCCGACCTCGATTACGACGCCAATGCCGGCAGGTTCAGCGCGGTGCTTTCAGTCTCCGGCGAGGCGATGGAGCCGATCCATTTGCGGGTGACCGGCCGCGTTGACGGCACGGTGGAACTGCCGGTCGCCACCACGAGACTGCTCGCTGGCAGCGTGCTGCGCAGTGAGGATGTACGCATGGCGCGCGTGCACATGGCGGTGGTTCGCGGCGAAGTGGTGCATCGGCCCGGCGAGGCGGTCGGCATGCAGGCCAAGCGGCAAATCGCCGCGGGGCAACCGTTCGTGGCCGCCGATCTGATGCGCCCGGCGATGGTGGCGAAGGGGGCGACCGTGCTGATGGTGCTCGACAGTCCCGGGATCGCGCTGACCGCGCAAGGCCAGGCGATGGAAGCCGGCGCGACCGGCGAACGCATCCGCGTGCTCAACCCGGTGTCGCGCGCGGTGGTCGAGGCGGAAGTGATCGGCCCCGACCGCGTGCGCGTGACGCCCAGCGCGCTGCCGGTCACGGTGAGCGTGCGATGAAGCGCGGTGCTCGCCTGCTGGCGCCTGCGCTGGCCTGCCTGGTGCTGGCGAGTTGTGGGTCGCTCACCCGGCTTTCGGAGGTCGGTCGTGCGCCGGCGATGACGCCGACCGCCGATCCGACCAAGGACCCGAACTGGCGGCCGGTGTCGATGCCGATGCCGGCCCGTGAGCCGACGCCGAACGAGGTGAACGCGCTGTGGCGGAGTGGCTCGCGCGCGTTCTTCAAGGACCAACGCGCCGCGCAGGTGGGGGACATCGTCACCATCCTGGTCGCGATGAACGATACCGCCAACATGAAGAACGCGACGACCACCGGCAGGACCAGTACCGAAACGGGTAGTCTCGCGCAGTTCTTCGGCATGCAGGCACTGCTGCCCAAGACGATTCCCGATCCATCGAAGATCCTGGACGTGGGCAGCACCAACACCAACGGCGGGACGGGGCAGATCCAGCGCAATGAGGCGGTGACGATCCGGCTCGCCGGCGTGGTGACACAGGTGTTGCCGAACGGCAATCTGGTGGTGTCGGCACGGCAGGAGTTCCGGGTCAACAATGAGCTGCGGGAGCTACAGGTGACCGGCGTGATCCGCCCGCAGGACATCGCATCGGACAACACGGTGCTGCACGACCGGATGGCCGAGGCGCGGATCGCCTATGGCGGGCGCGGCGAGCTCACCGAGGTGAATCACACCCGTTGGGGTCAGCAGTTGATGGATATCCTGCTGCCGTTCTGAGGGGGAGCCTTAGCCCGCTTCCCGTCATTGCGCGGAACGAAGCGAGCGCCGCCCCCGGTTGTTTCGTGCGCCCCGAACAATGGGAGCACAGCGATCAGGTGAAAGTCCGGCCCGCCGGAGTTGTCGGATAGTCAACAGGAAAGGATTCAACACGGAGGAAGATTGCGGGCCACGGAGGGCCACGGAGAGCGGATTGAATGCGCTGTGCGCCAACTACAAAAGACCTCCGTGGCCCTCGATCTTCCTCCGTGTTAAAGTTATTCTGGAGTTCAGTGGCTCCGGTCGTTCACCCGATTGCTCTGACAATGGCAGCGGTGGCAGTTGACTCTTCGACCACGCACGTGCATCCGTTGACCATGCACCGCGCGATCTGCATCGTCGTCCGCCGACGCCGCCGTTCTTCGACGGGGGTGTGGAGTTTGCGCGCGCTGTAAGCGAGTTTGCGTATCAACCACCAAGGCCCCCGTCGGCAGCGACTGGGGCCTTGGTGTTTTCTGGGTCTCTGTCGCTCCACCCCATCAGCAAGCAGGAGGACATGATGACCGCAACAGCCAACTTCGATTCCATAATGGATATCACGCCGCGGCCACCGGTCGTCTTCGTCGGCGGCCAGGGTTCCTGGCTCACCGACAGCGACGGCCGTAGCTATCTCGATTTCATCCAGGGTTGGGCGGTGAATACGCTCGGCCATTCGCCTCAACCGATCGTCGCGGCGCTGGCGCGACAGGCGGAGCGCCTGATCAACTGCAGCCCTGCCTTCTACAACGATCAGATGATAAGGCTGGCGGATCTGCTGACGCGGCATAGCGGCCTGCATCAGGTGTTCCTCGCCAACAGCGGTGCCGAAGCCAATGAGGGTGCCATCAAGCTGGCGCGCAAATGGGGCACGAAATATCGCGATGGCGCGTATCAGATCGTCACCATGGATCACGGCTTCCACGGCCGCACGCTTGCCACCATGGCGGCGTCGGGCAAGGCGCAGTGGGAGCAGCTTTACGAACCCAAGGTGTCCGGCTTCGTGAAGGTGGCGCTGAACGATCTCGCCGCGGTCGAGGCCGCGATCACGCCACGCACCGCGGCGGTGATGCTGGAGCCGATTCAGGGCGAAGCCGGGGTGTTCGAGGCGAGCGATGCGTTCATGCGCGGCCTGCGCGCGCTGACCCGCGAACGTGGCATTCTGCTGATCCTCGACGAGATCCAGACCGGGATCGGGCGCACCGGCCGACTGTTCGGCTTCCAGCACGCCGGCACCACGCCCGACATCATGACCCTGGCCAAGGGGCTCGGCGGCGGCGTGCCGCTGGCCGCCCTGGTCGCGCATCGCGACGTGTGCTGCTTCGAGTACGGTGACCAGGGCGGAACGTTCTGCGGCAATCCGCTGATGGCGGCGGTCGGCTGCGCAGTGCTCGAGGCGGTCACCCAGCCGGGCTTCCTCGCACGCGTGACTGAGGCGGGCGAGCACCTGGCGAACCGGCTCCATATGCTATCGGCCCGACACGGTTGCGGCGAGGTGCGCGGGAAGGGCCTGTTGCGGGCGCTCGACCTGAAACGCGACATCGCGCCGCAGATCGCCGCGCGGGCAATGGAACGAGGACTACTGCTAAACGCGCCACGCGCCGATTCATTGCGTTTCATGCCGGCGCTGACCGTCAGCGATCCGGAGATCGAGCGAATGATCGATATTCTCGATGATGTGCTGGCGGACGCAGCAACGGGCTGACACGCTGGGCGAGGGTTGGACCGGCATGGTAGAAGGAGCCAGCCACTACAGCGGCGCCTCATGTCGGTCCAATGGCTCTACACCGTTACAGGCTTTTTCGTCGGCCTGCTGGTCGGTCAGACCGGCATGGGCGGCGGGTCGCTGGTGACACCCATTCTTGTCCTGGTATTCGGTGTGCCTCCGGCCGCTGCAGTGGGCACCGACCTGCTGTATGCGTCGATCACCAAGGCCGTGGGGACTGCGGTACACGGCGCGAACCACACCGTGCAATGGCCGATCGTGGGACGCCTCGCCGCAGGCAGTGTGCCGGCCACCGCGGTCACGCTGATGGCGATCTCGCATTTCGATCTCAACGGCCGGGCTGCCGCCGGTGTCATATCCACCACCCTCGGCGTGATGCTGTTGATCACTGCCGTTGCCCTGCTGTTCCGCCGGCGACTGCTCGACCTGGGCGGTAGCCGGCTTGCCGACATGTCGATGCGGCAGACTCAAATGCTCACCATTCTGATCGGCGCCATCCTCGGAGTACTGGTGACCATCTCCTCGGTCGGGGCAGGTGCCATTGGCGTCACGATTCTGCTGGTGCTCTATCCCAGGCTGCCGATGGCGCGCATCGTCGGCTCCGACATCGCGCATGCCGTGCCGCTCACCCTGGTCGCCGGGCTTGGCCACTGGATGCTCGGCACAGTGAATTTATCGATGCTGGCGTCGCTGCTGATGGGCTCGATACCCGGCATCGTGCTGGGGAGCCTGTTTGCCGTGCGCGTGCCTGACGCGGTGTTGCGGCCGGTGATGGCGGTGACACTTGCCGTGGTCGGCGGCACGCTCGTGTTCTGACGCGCAACCGGCTGGCCCGGTTGCGCGAGCGTCTCCGGCTCGTCCGATGCCGCCACCGGCGACACCGGAGCCAAGCTCAGACCGTCTTCAGGTTCGTCGCCGAGGTCTTGCCCTGTTGGCCACGTTCGAGGTCGAAGCTCACCTTCTGGCCCTCATTCAGCCCGTTGAGGCCAGCACGCTCGACCGCCGAAATGTGGACGAACACGTCCTTCGATCCATCATCCGGCTGGATGAAGCCGTATCCCTTCTGGGCATTGAACCATTTGACCGTGCCTTCCGACATCGCGTCATCCTCCATGCAATCCGGCGATCCACACCGCGTGGACCGGAATGCTTTTCAAATTGGGATCACCGAAGTGCGACGGGGTCGCAAAGGCAGGTACGATTCAACCCACGCTTGAAAAGCGCCGTCCGACGCATATAGGGGCCAGGGAGTGGCTTTGCCAGCGAATTTCGTCAGATCACGCGCGGACCCGCGCAGGGCGGCGATCGGTCTGGCCGTCTGCTGCCGTCCTGGCGTCGAGCAAGGCCTGCATGAGCTGAGCGACCGCGCTCGCCTTGTCGGTTCGGTTGACGGCGGCGAATTCCGCGGCAAGGCGGTCGAGGGCGAGCTCGAACAGATTGCGCTGGCTGAAGCTGCTGCCGGAACCGTCTCCGGCCGCCTGCAGATCCCGAACGACCTCGGCCAGCGCGGCGAGTTCGCCCGAGTTGATCTTCGCCAGGTATTCCTGTGCGCGTTTCGCCCACATGAGGCGGCTCACCCGAGGCCGGCCGCTCAGGACGGTCAACACACGCGCCAGCTCTTTCTCACCGGCGAGCTTCCGCAGTCCGGAAGCACGCGCCTGCGCCACGGGCACCCGCAGCGTCATCTGGTTCTCATCGAACGAGATGTGGATAAGGTTCAGTCGATGACCGGCGATCTCCTCGAAACCGACGCGATCGATCCGACCCACGCCGTGCGCGGGGTAGACAACAGCGTCACCCTTGCGGAAGGGATCGGCGTCTTTCGGATTGTGCTTCGATGCCGTTGCCTTGAGGGCAGCATTCACCATCGCGGTCGTGATTGGGATCGCAGCCACTCAATTTTCCATCTGAATTGTTGACCTGTTGATATGGTGTCGCGCGCCATGAATGCATCGGGTCACGGCGATGATTTCGGGCGACCGGCCGCACACGGACCATCCGTCGGACGGCGCGTGCCGTTCAGGGCTTGGCCGTAGCCCGCTCGCGCGTTGTCCTGACATGGGCGCGTCGGGCGTCCTCAACGCGTTTCTGTTCCGGCTGTGGGTGCGATGATGCCGGCGACAGGGGTACGCCGATCGTCCCACCCGGCTTCCGCGGAGCCAGCGGAGTCCAGGGGCCGGCGGCGCGTATCATGCGCTGCGTCTGGACAATCCAGGCATTGGCCTCATGTTCGCTGCCGAAGCCCTCGATCAGCTTTGGGCGGCCGTTCGGCCTGGCCATCTCGACATCGAAGCGATGCTTGGCCCGTGGAACCACGCGGTAGGATATTTCCGCCATTCCCGCAGCTTGGCACGGATCGGGCTGGATGACAGCACAATTCAGCAAGAGCCGGTGGTTTTGGCCCGCGCGTTCGTGGACGACAACGCGGAAGTGGGCGCCACGACGATCGACCGAGGATCAGCGAACGACACCATTATCGGCGCTCGCGACACGACAGTCGGGTGAACGTCGGGCCCGCCGGAGGGGTCGGAAAGTCCGCAAGGAAGGATAAAGCACGGAGGAAGATCGAGGGCCACGGAGACCGGACTGAATGCGCCGTGCGCCCACCATAATTGACCTCCGTGGCGCTGGGGGCTTCTGCGCGACAGGCGGTGACGAACGTGGCAGCTACGCGTTTGGCTGCACCACCGAAGGTTGCTGCATCTCGTCCGTCCAGACCTTGAAGCTGACCAGGGTATTGGGGCCGAACGTGTTGCTGATCGGTACGTCGACCGCGTCACGGCCTCGCGCGATCAGGATCCGCCCGATCCGAGGCACGTTGTTCCGAGGATCAAACGTGTGCCAACTGCCGCCGAGATAGGCCTCGAACCAGCCGGCGAAATCCATCGGGGAATGGGGTGGCGGCACGCCAACATCGCTGAGATAGCCGGTGCAATACCGCGCCGGTATGTTCATGCACCGGCACAATGCCACGGCGAGATGCGCGAAGTCGCGGCAGACGCCGCGACGTTCGTGGAACACTTCCCACGCTGTCCGGGTTGGGCGGGCATCCGCGTAGTCGAAGGCGATGTGCGCGTGAACAAAGTCGCAGATCGCCTGCACCCGCGCCCAGTCCGCCGGGGTCTGGCCGAACATACGCCACGCGGGCTCGGAAAGATGATCCGTCTCGCAGTAACGGCTACCGAGCAAAAACACCAAGGCCTCGTCGGGCAAATCCTGCACCGCATGCTGTTGAGCCGATGCCACCACAGGATCCGGCATACCGGTATCATTGATGACGGCCGTGCTCGCGATCCGGATCCGTCCTTGCGGAGCCACGATCCTGCTGCACCAGTTGCCAAATCCGTCATGGTAGCCGTTGATTGAAACGGCCGGGTCCACCGTCAACTGATCAGCAACGACGACGTCGTTCACGCGCGAATGATGGACATTCAGCATCAGCAGCATGGGCGTCGGCTGCGGGCAATCGTAGATCAACTCATAGCCAACGCGGATCAGCATGTCGTGTGCCTTGTTGTCGGATCGGTCGGGAGCAAATCCGCCGCGAAAGGTCCGCCGCCATCACTGGCGCTGTCTATCAGCCAGGGCAATCCGGAGAGCATGCGGCGCGCCGGAGGGTTGGATAGTCTGCAAGAAAGGCTTCAACACGGAGAACGATCGAGGGCCACTGAGAGCCACGGAGGTCTATTTTGGAATCTTGACCGTGGACTCCTCGCACGCTCAGTGCGCCTGAGGGTTCTTGGGATCGCGCTCACGGAACGGATTGTCGGCGTTCTCCAACCGGGTGTCCTGCTCGATCCACGCCTGTGCATCAGCCACGGCGGCGAAGCCTGTGGCGGTCCGGACCGTCGCACCGAGCTGGCTGAGGACAACGCCGAAATTCCCGTCCTGCTGGACGAAGACGCGATAGACTGTCTGCACCATTGGGACCATATGGCCGCGCGTCGCGTCCGATACATCCCCATGATGGACAGATTTGCAGGCGCGCGGAGTAGCCGAAAAGCGAAGAAACTTGCAGTCCGAACACTCGACGCCTATATCTGTAACCGATTTTGTCAAAATAATTCGTATCGCACCCGGCATGCTTGCACGCCTGGGTGGTGCTCCGATTAACCCTCAGGGTTCGAGGACGGCGAGATAGCAGTCGTCGTCGGTCTCTGCCGGGGCGCTGTCGTCCGACTGATCGTGCCCGTCGTCGCCATCGGATTGCGGCGAACTCTTGCGACAAGGACCAGATCGATGATTACGGAGCCTCACAGTCAGGACGTGGACCCCGAGCAGGATTCCGACCGACAGGCCGACGCAATGAAAGCCGAATTGCGCAAGGATGTCGCATTGTGGTCAAAGACACGGGGCGAAACTTCCCAGCAGCTTATTGCCGCACCGAGTACGGCACCGGCGAGGCAGCCGCCATCACGGCCGGTGGCCAGGCCCGGGAAATCCAAGGCTTCGGCTGCCGCGGTCAAACCGGCGCCGACCGGCACGAAGCCGTTCAGGATGTCGTATGACGGCGGATCGACCGCGGACTATATCCAATACATGATCGATCGAGGGGCGAGGTGAGCTGGGTAACCTTCGAAGTCGCGGGGGGAGGCCTGGTCGTGCTGCAGCTGTGTCACATAGTCGCAATTTACGACGAGCAGGGCAGTGTCAAGCTCGCGACAACGGCGGGTGGCGTGCACCTTCTGAAGGACACCACCGTGCAGCGAGCAGCCATGGTCGTCTCCGCCGCGGCCGACGCGGCAGAGACGAGGTCCGAATAGGGAGTTTTCATGCGAGCCAGTTCAGGACTTGATGGGCAGATCGCCTATGACCTTGAGGAGTTCTGCAACGACTACGGCCACCCGGCAGGACAGCTCTTCACGCTCGAGGTCACGCACAACGCGGTAACCTACGTGTATGCCGACGTTGCCGGCACCATCCAAGCCGGCGAGGTGATCTTCGACCTCGATGGCGAAGACCTTGTGGACACGCGCAAGGCTCATTGAAGCGTCACTGGACGCCATTCAACGAACTGGTACGGGGCGAGGCGTCCTCGCCAGATTGTCAGCACGCGATAAAGCGGCGTCCTTTGGCAGCATTCCCAGTGCGTGTCTTCTCACCTTCGATATGCGATAAGCGACAATGGCAGATGCAAATTATCGGGTTGTTCATCGTGATGATGACAGCTTCGCTGTGGAAATAACCAGGTCTGGCGTGCTTCCCCAGACGGCTGCCGGCTTTGCAACCGAGGCCGAGGCGACCGATTGGATCGCACAGGACAAGAGATTATGGGACGCTGCCGATCCGTTCAGAACGCCGGCGAGTCAGAAGCGGCGTGGGTTCTAACCGCTGCAGCCTGACGGCGGCTTGCCGATGCATGATATGGCTTCCTGGATCATGGGGTGGCAGCAAGAACTCCGGCTCATCGCATGGTTCAAGAACTATGCGAGGCATTGCGCACTGGAATTGTGACCGGATGATGGGTTTCGCTGCGCTCTACCCATCCTACGGCAACGCGCGCGCAGCAACTCGTAGGATGGGTAGAGCGCAGCGAAACCCATCGAGTGACCGCATTCGTCCGTTGCCGTGTTGCCATTGACCCAGGCCGACGCCTCGTCGCCGGCAGCCTCTTAAAGCGAAGCCTCAGGCAGAGTGGCCGAACCAGGCGCGCCAATGGCAAAGCCCGGACATCACGTGGCTGACTGTGCGGCCGGCAATGCTGCGGCTTCACTCAATCGCGAATACACAAGCTCCAGCAGCCGCTCGCGGGCACGCACGGCGATCTCCTCCAGCGACGGCGTCTGGGCGAGCCGGGCGTTGGCATAGCGGCGAACTTCTTCCAGAGTTGGAACCTCCGGCAGGTCGATTTCGCTCCAGAACGTCTCCGCCTGGATCCGAGCCGACGAAATCCGCGCCTTCACCTCGGCCCACCCCGGTGCACGCGCCAGGGCGTCATGCACCTGGCTCGCGATGTGATTGACCGGGAAGGATGCGGCGATCTGACAGGCGACCTTGTCGATCACAAGGCGCCCCAGCCTGTGCTCGCCTCTGATCACCGACTTTGGCGGCACATGCAGGTCCCAGACGAGTCCGAGCCATGACAGCGCGCGCAGCGCATAGTAGGTGGGGTCGTACTCCCACCAACGGAACCCCTGTCGCACCGACGCCTGATAGGCATGATGGTTGTTGTGCCAGCCTTCGCCCATTGTCAGCAGCGCAAGCAGCCAATTATTTCTCGACTGGTCGCCGGTCACGTAGCGTTGGCGACCGACGACGTGGGCGAGCGAGTTGATGCAGAAGGTCGCGTGCCACAGCACGACCGTGCTCCAGCAGAAGCCGACGGCCAGCCCCGGCCAGCCGGCGATCAGCCAGGTCGCCAACGCGGTCACAGCCGCTGGCAGATAGGGTTGCCGATCGAGCCACACCAGCTCCTTGAAGCGAGCGAAGTCGCGCACGGCCGCATAGTCGGTGGCATCGTTGCGCGGCACGAAGATCCAGCCGACATGAGAGTACAGAAAGCCGTGCCGCACCGGCGAATGCACATCCAGGTCGGTGTCCGAGTACTTATGGTGTCGACGGTGCTTGGCGGCCCACCACAGGGCGCCGCGCTGCGCGGAGGTCTGCGCCAGGAACGCCAGACAGAACTGCAGGGTGCGACTGGTGCGGAACGCGCGATGTGAGAAGTAGCGATGGTAGCCGGCGCCGATCGCGAAGATCCGCACCACATACAGCACGATCGCCAACACCGCGGCGCGCCACGTCAGCCCGGTCCAGATGGCGGCGAAGCATCCTACATGGATCAGCACGAAACCGATGCTGGAGGGATAGGCGATGTCGTCCGAGTGTTCGTGCGTGCCCTGGGTCATGGGCGATATCCTCGTTGGAGAGTTGGTATCATGCCGCCGGCCGGAGTCCGATCGATCCGCGGGTCCGTCTGCGTCGCTGGGGTGCGCGCTTCGCGGTCGGTGGCAGCTGTCCGCGACCCGGTTGCACGGTCGCCGGCGAACCACCCGCGATGTTGATCACCCTCCCGGTCAGCCGCTCGATCGCCCGCAGTGTGCCATGTTCCGCGGCGTCGCAGAACGATATGGCGACGCCGCTCGCGCCGGCACGGGCAGTCCGGCCGATGCGGTGCACGTAGTCTTCCGGTTGTGCCGGAAGATCGAAGTTGATGACATGCGAGATGCCGGTCACGTCGATCCCGCGCGCGGCGATGTCGGTCGCGACCAGCACGCGGGCGCGGCCGCTGCGGAACTGATCCAGCGCCTTCTGCCGCGCCGGCTGGCTCTTGTTGCCATGCAGCGCGCTCACCCGAACGCCATCGCGCTCGAGCGTTTCCGCGACCCGGTCGGCGGACCGCTTGGTGCGGGTGAACACGATGACCCGCGACAGCGCGGGATCGGTCAGCAAGCGATCCAGCAGCGCCCGCTTGCCGGCTGGTGCCACGAAATGCACGTGCTGCTCGATCGGCAGTTCGACCGGCGCGCTCTGAACCACATCCACCCGCACCGGGTCGCGCAGCAAGGTCTCGGCAAGCTTGCCGACCTCTGCCGGCATGGTCGCGGAGAACAGCGCCGACTGCCGTTGCGCCGGCAGGGCAGCGACGATCCGGCGAATATCACGAATGAAGCCGAGATCCAGCATGCGATCGGCTTCGTCCAGCACGAAGTGGCTGACCTCGTTCAGTTTCAGCTCGCCGGTGGACATCAGGTCGCAGATACGGCCGGGCGTGCCGACCACGATGTCGGCACCAGCCGCGCATCCGCTGCACCTGCATGAAGCGGCTGACGCCACCGAGAATCGCAACGATGCGACGCGTCATCCGATCGCCGAGCCGGTGCAAACTCGCTTCGATCTGCAGTGCCAGTTCGCGGGTCGGCGCGAGGATGAGGGCGCGAGTGGCGTAACGATGCGGCTGCGCCGGATCGGCTGCGAGGTGCTGCAGCATCGGCAGCGCGAATGCGGCCGTCTTGCCGGTGCCGGTCTGGGCGATGCCGAGCAGGTCGCGGCCGGCGAGCAGGTGGGGAATGGCTGTTGCCTGGATCGGCGTAGGTTGCAGGAAGTGTTCACGGTCGAGGGCACGCAACAGCGGCTCGGCCAGGCCGAGCGTCGTAAAGGTAATCGATGGCACGAAAATGGTTGCTCCAGCACCCGCCGCCGCTGGTTCATGCCTGCGGCCAAAGTCGAGCGCCTTGATGTTCGCCTGCCCGCGCGACAATGGGGCGAACGCGTTGCGATTGAGTTTCCGGGAGGGCACATCGTCAGGATTCGGACGAAGCGCCAATCACGCATTCACGGAATGGCGCCTCTATATCGCCCGGACGGGGACGAAAGCAAGCCATATCGGATTGCGAAGGTTGCCGACGGCCGGTCTGCCCCTGGGATTATTTTCCACCGGGCACCGTAAGCGACCTGCACGCCTCAGAGCTTGAGCAGTCGCGACAGCGTGCCGCCGAGCACGGCCTGCTGCTGCGCCGGAGGCAGGCCCAGCGCCTCGACCGCAGCGACGGGATGTTCGCTCCCCATGTCGAATGGGTAGTCGCTGCCAAGCACGACATGGTCGATGCCGGTGCGGTCGAGCAGGAACCGAAGCGCCAGCCGGTCATGGGTCAGGCTGTCGCAGTAAATGTTCTGGAGATAGGCGCTCGGCGGTCTCGGCAGGTCACTGAACGCCGCCGGTCGAACCCGGTACGCGTGGTCCAGGCGGCCGAGTTGGTAGGGCAGGTATCCGCCGCCATGGGCGAGCACGACGTTCAGTTCCGGGTTTCGTTCGAACAGGCCCGTGACGATCAACCGGGTGGCCGTGATCGCAGTTTCGAGTGGGAAACCGATAATGTTCCAGAGATGGTGGCTCGCGATGCGGCGCACGTCGCCGGCGTTCTGCGGATGCAGGAACACCGGCACGCCGAGGTTCCCGGCGGCAGCGAAGACCGGCGCGAAACGTGGATCATCCAGATCCACGCCATTGACGTGCGTGCACAGCGCGACGCCGCGCAAACCGAGTTTCGCAGTGGCGCGATACAATTCATCCACCGCCAGATCGGGATCCTGCAACGGCAACGTGGCGAGAGGCAGGAAGCGGTCCGGGTGAGCCCGGGCCAGTTGCGCCATGCCGTCGTTCATGGTGCGCGCGATGCGGCCGGCCAGCTCGGACTTCGCCCAGTACAGAAACAGCTCCGGGGGTGGGCTGACGGCGGCAGCGTCGAGCCTTCGTGCATCCATCGCGCGGAGCAGGTCGCGTTCGTCATATTGGTGCGACCGCACCGACACATTCGGTTCGACTGCGGTTTTTGGCGGAGCGTGGAACACCAGGTTGTCGCGGTCGGCGAGCGTCTCCGCTTCGACGGCGGCACGAAAATCACCGCGGCGCAAGGCTTCGAGGAAGCCATACGGCACGACATGGAAATGCACGTCGATCGTGGTCATCGCAGGCCGTAATTCCTGTTGTTTCGGCTCACTCTGCGGCGGCGCGGAGCGGCGGGGCCTCCAGGCTATTGCGCACCATCTGCTGGAACGCGATTACCGCATGCTCATGGCGCGGCGACAGCGGCCCCCGTTCATAGACACCCCTTGCAAGATTGCGCTGCACATCCCGGATGACAGCGAAGTCCTCGGTAACAATCCGCGCCGACCAGTCGGCGGAGCGCGTGTTCTGCTCCGCGCGCTCTGGCGAAACGTCCTGGAAGAGATACCAGTTGATGTGCCGCACGTGGCCGGGACCGATCGGCTCGATGGTCGCGAGCGAGCTGCCCCAATCGTAAAAACTCATCATCAGGTAAGGAAAGCGGTAGAAATAGAGGCCACGGGTCAGGCCGCCTTCGCGCCGCGGCGCATGCAGATGGAAAAACCATTGGTCGGCATGGACGTCGATCTTGTACTGGTCGACGTCCATTGCATCGCATAAGCCAGGATGCATCGCCCGACAATGATAGCATTCGAGATAATTCTCGCCATACACCTTCCAGTCCACCTTCTCGTCGCGAATGCAGTCCGAAAAGTAATGTTGGGTTTCCAGCGGATAATCGGCCGCCATTGCGTCGATCGGACCCAGCCACTCGCGCAGGCTCGGTCCACCCGTGCGGATGCGCACGAAGACCAGCCCTCGCCATTCGTCGACATCGATCGGAAACAGGCTCCATGCCTTCGAATCGAGCGCCGAGCCGAAATTTGTTGCGCGAACCAGACGGCCAGTATGGTCGTAGCTCCAGCCATGGTACGGGCAGACGACATAGCGACCGCAGGTGCCGGATTCGCCGGCCAACAATGATGCGGCGCGATGCCGGCAAACATTATGAAAGCCGTGCAAAGTGCCATCTTCACCGCGGATCACGGCGAT
The DNA here is from genome assembly GCA_963819855.1 of uncultured Alphaproteobacteria bacterium. Classification (GTDB taxonomy): domain Bacteria; phylum Pseudomonadota; class Alphaproteobacteria; order Acetobacterales; family Acetobacteraceae; genus JAMXLO01. Next base: position 19,646 of record CAWFYC010000018.1, on the reverse strand, counting down.
CGGGTATCCGGCGGAGGTTCCGGTGACATAGCTGCCGGCCGCGACGAGCCGCTCCGACCAGGTGAACAACGACCAGTTGCGGGTGAAGATCTGCGATCGTTCCAGGGCGAATTGTGCCGGGTCGGAATAGTCGCCGGCTTGCATGCTCATCTGCAGATCAGCCTTGGCGTGCATCGCCGGATCCTTCCGTTACGCGATGGCGAGAAGTCGCAAGCAGGCAGCCCCACACGCCGGGCTGTCAAGATCTGCGGTCGCGCAGCTGATCCTGGCGGTCCCGCGCCAGCGCCCGGGTTGTCGCCTGGTGCCTTGCCGTTCAGCACGCGTCGCGCGATCATTGCCTCCAGCCATTCCCACAACGCGGCAATGCCAGCCAAATTTCATCTGTAACCGAGGACCCGCGAATGAGCGCCACTGCCCAGACCATGGATCTGTCCAAACCCGCCATCGGCCGCTGGGCAAAACCGAACGAAGTGCCGGTAATCGATTTTGCGCCGCTGGCCGGACCCTCGGATGCCGCAATCGACGCTGTGGCCAAAGAGGTCGATGACGCCAGCCGCGAGATCGGGTTCTTCACCGTGGTCAATCATCCCGTGCCGGTGCCTTTGATCCGGCGGATGTTCCAGGAATTGGCACGGTTCTTCAGCCAGCCGCTGGAGGAGAAGCTGCAGCTGCACATGCGTCATTCGGCGAATTTCCGCGGCTATCTGCCGATGGATGAAGACGTGCCCAAGGCCGGCAGGCGCGGTCGTGCGGTGCAGGGATTCCAGGAGCACATGGCTCCTGGCCAGTTGCCGCCACGCAAACCCAACAAGAACGAGGTGTTCCAGATCTCGCTGGAGCTCGATGCCGGCGATCCCGACGTACGGGCCGGCAAACCGTTGCATGGACCCAATCTCTGGCCCGAGAACTTGCCGGGCTTCCGCGCAGCCGTACTCGAGTATTACGGGACCATGCGCCAGTTTGCCGCCCTGATGGCTTCGGTGTTCGCGCGCGGGCTGGGGATGGAACCGGATTTCTTCGTGCCGTTCTACACCAAACCATTGATCCAGTTGCGCCTGCTGCACTATCTGCCGCAGGATCAGCAGGCGGCGCTCGAAGGCGGTGCGTCACGTGCCCATTCGGACGCCGGTGGCTTCACCATGCTGCAGCAGGACGATGTCGGCGGGCTGGAAATCCGCAGCAAGTCCGGCGAGTGGATCGTGGTCCCGCCACTGGAGAATAGTTTCATCGTCAATATCGGCGACAGCATGAAGATGTGGACTAACCATCGTTTCGCTTCCACACTCCATCGGGTGGTCAACCATTACGGCCGCGATCGCTACTCGGTCGGCGTGTTTGCAAACCCGAACTACGACACCGTTATTTCTCCGCTGCCAACGTGCGTCGACGCCATGCATCCGCCCAAATTCGAGCAAATGCATACCGGCGAGGCGCTGCTGTTTCTCTACAGCAGGGTCTGGCCGTCAACCGCCAATGCCGAGTTCGTGTCAGGCTACTGAACGGCATTCGAGGGGGAGGGGCGGCGCCAATCAGGCAGAGGACGCTTGGCGCACCCCCCCTGGCCAACGACTGACACCTGGCGGTAACCCAATCTTAGGCCGTACCTGCTCCTTTCCTGCCGCGCGCCGCCTCACTGATGCGAACCTTGGATGGCACCCTCGTGGTCCTCGCTACCTTGCTGCTCGGTATACTGGAAGGCATAACCGAATTCCTGCCGGTGTCATCGACCGGGCATCTGATCCTTGCCAGCGCCTGGCTCGGTCTCGAGGGGCCGGCGAACAAGCTGTTCGATATAGTCATACAGCTCGGTGCCATCCTTGCCGTCTGCTGGCTGTATCGCGGCAAGCTACTGGTTACCGCCGCAGGCATGGCGGGACGCAAGGCAAAGGATTGGCGCTTCGCGACAGCCATATTGCTGGGTTTCACACCAGCGATCGTGTTAGGGGCGTTGTTTCACGACCTGATCAAGGACAGGCTGTTCAACCCTGCCGTGGTCTCACTCGCTCTGGTCGCCGGAGGCGTCGCACTTCTGCTCGTCGAGCGGTTCAAGCCACCGGCACGCCTGCATGATCTGGATAACCTGCCACTGCTAACCTGTTTCATGATCGGTGTCTTCCAATGTCTGTCCATGGTCCCAGGCACGTCGCGCAGCGGTGCAACGATCTTAGGTGCGATGGTGCTCGGTGTGGATCGAAAGGTCGCGGCAGAGTACTCGTTCTTCCTCGCCATACCAACCATGTTCGCTGCCGCTAGCTACGATCTGTACCAGGCACGCCACGAGCTGACTTCCGATGGTGCGATGGCGATCGCAATCGGCTTTGCTGCGGCCTTCGCGTCGGCACTGCTTGTCGTCCGCGGCTTCATTGCTTATTGCTCGAAGCACGGATTTGTGCCGTTTGGCTGGTATCGCATTGTGCTTGGCATCGTAATGCTGGTGACTTTGGCGCGACGCTGACGAGCAACGCATCACATTGGGAGCAGTCGTACTTCTGCGAGCGACGCCCGACGTGATTGCTCACGGCACGATAAGATCGTTGTTCGCGACAAGTTGGGCAATCGTTGCGACTGACGCCCTGCAGTGAGGCGAACGCGTACGGTGTGCCATGGCCGCCGGTCGGATCGACGTACAGCGTGGTGTTGCCGCCGGACGTCGATGCCGTGAGGTAGGTGCCGACATTGGTGAGATCGACGCTCGACGCCACGCTCGCCAACGTGCGGGTGAGATCCAGCTTGTCATTGTTCGACAGCTGCGAAACCGAAGATCGTGTCGAGACCTTCGCCAGCGCCGTTCAGGACGAAGGTGTCGTTGCCGTTTCCACCGTGGATGAAGTTCATGCCTGGCCCAGCATCGAGCAGGTTGTTCCAGCCGGTCGCGAAGATGGTGGCGCTGCCGCCACCGGTATGGACAACGCCCTGGCCTATGCCAACGTTGATCGTGCTCGTCCCGACGCCTACGGTCACGCTGTTGCCCGAACCGGCGAGCGTTACCGTGTGGTTTCCGTCGGCCAGTTTGACTGTCGAGTTGCTATTAGGTCCGGTGACAGCGACATTGCCTTGACCGGTCGATATGATCTGCTCGGCGAAGCCGGTGGCGGTGATGCGGGTCGTACCGGTTGGCGTCGCGCCGACGGTGATGTTCTCGTAGGCGCCGACGAGTTTGATCGTGCTGGTGCCGACGCCCGTCACCACCGTGTTGTTGTTACCATGGAACGTAATTGTCTGGTTACCGTTGCCGGTCTTCAGTGTGTTGTTCGTGCCAGCGACATTCACCGTCTGGTTACCGTCGCCGAGCGTTATCTGAGCCCCGCCTGCCGTGCCGGAAACACTGAAGGTGCCGCTCCCCGGATTGTAGGTATTCCACCAGCCGGACACCACAACACTGATCACCCCGGTGTTGACTGGCAGCGTGCCGACCGGGTTGTAGCCGTTCGCGGCAATCAGCACCGCGTTGTTGCCGGCGGCATCACGGATGGTGGCGCCGTTCAGGGTGATCGCGTTGCTGGCGGCAAGTGCCAGATCGGCGGTGGTCTGTCCGCTGGCGACGGTGTAGCCGAACACCAGCGCGTTGCTGCCGGAGCCGGACACGTATTTCGCCGTGCCGCCGTCGTTCAGCGCCAGCGTCGGCGTGCCCCCGGCCACCGTCACGCCGCGAACTGAACGTTACCGTCAGTGTGACGGCGCCTCCGGTTGCCACCTTCCCCGATCCGGGTGAGGTGGCGATCGCCGTGATCGTCGGCGCGGTGGTATCGATCTGCAACGTGCCGGCCGGGTTGTAGCCATTGGCACCCGTCAGCACGGCGCTGTTGCCGGCGGCGTCGCGGATGGTGGCGCCGTTCAGGGCGATGGCGTTGCTGGCAGCGAGCGCCAGGTCGGCGGTGTTCTGTCCGGCGGCAACAGTGTAGCTGAACACCAGTGCGTTGCTGCCGGTGCCGGATACATAATTGGCGGTGCCGCTGTCGTTCAGCGCCAGCGTCGGCGTGCCGCCGGCCACCGTCACCACGGAACTGAATGTCACCGTCAGCGTGATGGCGGCGCCGACCGTCAGGTCGCCGCTGCCAGGCGAGATGGCAATGGCAGTGACGACGGGGGCAGAACCAGACGTGGACGTTGGTGGAGGTGGTGCCGTAACCGGCCCGATCCAGGTGCTCTGATTCCAGGTGTACCACACACCGCTGGTGCCATCTTCGCCATAGACTTGCGCGTTGTAGTACTCAATCGCTCCGGTGTTGTTGCCATTCGGTATCGGACTGCCGTTCTCATCGGCATTCCAGGCCGAGTTGATTGTATAGACGTTGCCTGCGACATCGGTGAAGGAACCGACCCCCGGCGTTATGTAGCTGGTCGAGGTCTCGTTGATTTGTAGTATGCCGACGGGGTTGTAGCCGTTCGCCCCGGTCAGCACGGCGCTATTGCCGGCGCCGTCGCGGACGGTGGCGCCGTTCAGGGCGACCGCGTTGCTGGCCGCGAGTGTGAGGTCGGCAGTTGTCTGTCCGGCGGCGACTGTGTAGCTGAACACCAGCGCGTTGCTGCCGGAGCCGGATACGTAGGTGGCGGTGCCACCGTCATTCAGCGCCAGCGTCGGCGTGCCGCCAGCCACCGTCACTGCGGAACTGAACGTCACGGTCAATGTAACCATGTTTCCCGTGACCAAGTTCCCACTGGCCGGCATGGTTGCAACACCGACAACGGTGGGGCTGGAGCCAGAGGTGTTCGAACCCGATGTCGGCGTATCGCCGACAATCGTGACTGGCGCCGAGGGCGCCTGGCATCCGTGCCGGAGACAGCGACAGTGTTGGACGAAGCGTAGATCCGCACGTAGTCGATCGACATCTGTGCCGGGAATTCGGACGCGCTGGTTGGCGCGCCAGGCCAACTGCCGTTGCCGCCAACGGCAAGATTGATCAGCAGATACATCGGCTGATGCATGTCCGACGGCGTCGCCACGGTGCGGATCGCGTTGCCGTCGAAATACCAGGTGATCGTGTTCGGCTCCCAGTCGAGCCCATAGGTGTGGAACGACTGTGTGGTGTCTCCGACATAGACCGGAAGACGTCGAGGAGATATTGTGTGGCACCGGAGTGGGTGCTCACGTAGATAGTGGTCGGATCGCTGCCAAGCATCTCCATGATGTCGATCTCGGGTGGCCAGTCCGAGACTGCTCGGCAACAGCCAGATTGCCGGCCACAGCCCGTTCCCCGCCGGCAACTTCGCGCTTACCTCGACGAGCCCATACTCGAAGTTGAACGATTTCTCAGTGGTTATGATGCCTGACTTGTAGGGTAGGCCGAGCGGGTTCGACCCGGGTGCCGCCGTTATCGTGAGGACCCCATTGGAATCGCTGAATGGGTTCACACCGACGGATGAGTCCGAGTAATACTCAGCCTCATTGTTGCTGCTGAGAGTACGCCAATAGGCGCCGCCTTGCGTCATCCAGCCTTGGGTACCTGTCGGCGAGGAGACGAAGCTGTTGAATTCGTCGTCAAATCGCAGTGACATTCCCGGCAGGTTCGCCGGCAGCGAGAAATCGTTCGCATGGAAGTTCGCGATGGTCTCGTTTCTGAAGGTCAGCGTCTGGCCACTGCCGAGATTGAGCACGACATCGGTCCCAACCTGGGTCATCGCCGCCTGAACGGCGGCGAGGCTCGTCAGGTTGACGAAGTTGTTGAGCCGCACCACGTCAACGCTGTTGCGGAAGTTGGCTATGACGTCGTTTCCGTCGCCTTTGGCGATGACGAACGTTGTCGATCCGGCCCCGGTATCGTATTGCGCATCGCCACTGCCATTGCCGATCATGACGTCATTGCCGGTGCCGGCAACCAATGTGTAATTCGATGCACCCTCGGCGACCAAGAGGTTGTTGAGATTGTTCCCGACACCGACTCCGCCACTACCACTCTGCAGGAACAGGTTCTGCACGTTGGCCGGCAGGGTATATGTCGAGGTCCAGGACACGATGGTGTTGATGCCGCTGCCGAGCGCAGCAATCACAATGTCGCTCGGATCAATGACATAGAATGTGTCACCGCTGTCACCGCCGATCAGGGTGGCACCACCGCCCGGGCTGATGATCCAGTTGCTGACGCCACGCTTGCCGTAGAGGGTCTGTCCTGGAGTTGATCCGGTCACGCCATTCGTGGCGGCCGGACTGAGCGGCATCAAATTGCCAAGGTAATCCCGCGTCAGAGTCACGTCTAGACTCATGGCACACCCCTGTCTGTTTTTGCCCCTGAGTCTCTCATGCCTGAGCACAATAGAATGCGCAACGTCGCCTATTGCATACGATTGTACGCCTTTGATGGTACTGCAGACCATTGTATGCAACTTACATATTAGACCAACCAGCGGTTGATCGCGACACGCATCGCGTGCGGGCCACAATGACCACGCCGATGCGCGACGCTGACGACGGGTCTGAACGGGGGCGGCGGATGCAGGGCTCCATGGCTAGCGGAACGCATGGATGACACCCGCTATCGCGGGTGCGGACCCCTGCCAGAGGCCCATCGTCAGGCTCAACGCGATAGCCGTGTTGTGGGCAGCGGTTCATTCGCGGACGCTGTGAACCGGACCAGCAGGGTGCCTGCCGCAAGGGGATTTCAGCAGCGTTCCCCTGAGTATTTGGAGCTTTTCAGTCGCGACCGAGGGTCCTATACGTGCATAATGCGCACGCGTAGCATTCTGGTTGTTGTCAGCGCCCTGAGCGTCGCAGCGACCTTGATCGCAGTGACGCAAGGGGCGTGGGTCTACGCATTGGCACTCTACGGTATGAGTGTCGCTGGACTTGTTGTGCTGCTGAGAAGCGCGGTCAGCAAGCATCGCACGCAGATCGATCAGCCCTCGCGAACGGCATCGGACGAAGCGGCGCCAGGTTCAGCCGCGCCGCCGAGCCCGCACTCGTGACCGGACGCCCGGCCTGAAATCTCAGAGCCGTTCCAGGAGCGGTGGAATGGGGCGGCTGACACGAACGCCAGCAACTCGGCATAGCACGCCATTGGCGAGAACCGCGCACGGGCGAGTTCCAGCGCGGCCCTGGCCTGCGCCATTCGCCGTTCCTCGTCTATCAGCAGTGAGATCACCGCCGTGGCGAAGTCGGCAGGCTCATCCGCCATCGTGACGACGCCACGGACTGCTTCCTCCAGCCCCCGCAGTGTCACATCGGTTGCCACGACGGCCTTGCCATGGCCCAGTGCCTCAATGAGCCTGGTATTCCGGCTGGAGCCAACCCGCAGTGGCGAGATCACCACCGCAGCCCGGCGATAAAGCGCAGCGAGATCGCGTACGCAGCCGAGTAGCCGGACCCCGTCAGGCAGTGGCTTTGCCGTGTCGCACACCGACCCCACAACCAGCAGGGTTGCATCCGGCACGCCAGCGCGCACATCCGCCCAGATCGCGTCGAGGAACCAGCGCAGACCGTCCGTGTTGGACGCCGTGTTGCTGCCGACAAACAGGACGGACTTGTCGTGGCCGGGTTGCGACTGGGCAACCGGCGTGATGGCAATCGGCGCCACGATCACTTGCCGGTCCGGCAGGCAGTGTCTCACGATGCAGGCCTCGTCCGCCTGGTTCGCCACCACCGTATCGACCTTGCGCAGGAGCGCCATCTCGGCCTGTTGTTCGATCGCCACGACCGAGTTCGTCGCAGCGAGGCGGTTGGATTGCGTCGAGCGGCTCGAGCACAGGTCGTGCAGCACGACAACGCTGCGGGCGTCGGGGCGTAGGCTATGTAAAGTATAAGGAATGGCGTCGATCAGAGGCGGATCGTCGGCGATGACGACGTCGGCATGCGTTCGCGCATGCCGTGCGACGAAAAGCAAATCCTGCCGCGTCCAGACCTGGCTGACGCCGCGGGGGGCAGGCTTGTCCCGTCGGCCAGCCGCGATGCCCAGGCGGGACACCAGCTTGCCCAGGGCCCCGACGACAGTATGCCCCACGATTGCAGGGTCCGTTGCGACGATGAGTTGGCCGATGCGTAGCGAGCCGCGTAATCTGATGGTCCGGAACACCCGCATCTCGGGCCGCAGGAACAGCGCCGGCCAGCGGTCGAACACCTCAGGTGACGGGCAGACCAGGTGCACCTCGCAACCGCTCTGATGCAGTGCGGTGCAGATGCCGAGCAGGTAGACCGAGCTGCCGTTGGTGTTGCCGGCGATCCGCTGCCGCGAGAGGACGCAGACTTGGCGCTTCCCGGCGACCGTCGTCGCCGATGATCGACATGCTGCGATTCGATCCAGCCGGTCGGCCAGCACACCACCCAGGAGAGCCGCAACACGAGGGCGGCGAATTGCCCGCGCCGCGGCGCCAAGCCAGTCCCGCCGTTTCAACGCTGAGACCAGATCATCGAAATCGAGCGCCCGCTGGAGACTGGCGCGCCGCATCGCCATCGCGGCATCGAGCCGCACGTCCCAGCCGCCGACGACGGCGCAAACGCGATCGTGTGCCGCAAGCATCGGTTCCAGCGTCTGGCGAGACAGTCGGTGCGAGATGGATTGGCTATGCTTGCGGTAGAAGTACCACAGCTGCGGATAGACGCGAAGCCGCGCACCCCGCACGAGCAGGCGCAGGATGAAGTCATAGTCCTCTGCGATCCGCAGCGTTATGTCGTAGCGGAGGCAGCTGTTCTCGATCAGGCTGGCCCGGATCAGCGGCTTCAGGTAACCCAGCGATTGTCCCCCGCTGAACAAAGTGTTGGCCCGAACGTAATCGGGTGCATCGACCCATGAAGCGGCCGCTGCGGCGTTGCCGCGAAGACATGTCTCTGGGGCGATCGCCAACTCGTCGTCAAAGATCAGCAGATCATCTGCAGCAATGTCGGCGCCGTCACGCTCGGCTGCGGCAACCAAATGCTCCAGCCGTTCCGGATGCATCATATCGTCGCTGTCCATCACGGCGATCCATCGGCCGTGCGCGGCGTCAAGGCAGCGGTTGCGCGCTGCGCCAGGCCCGCCATTGGCGGACGCGCGAAGCAGCCGGACGCGAGCGTCACACGCGGCAACCAAAGCAACCCGGTCCGCGCTGTCATCGGTGGATGCGTCATCTGCAACGATGACCTCGATGTTGCGCAGGCTCTGTGTCAGGACAGATCGCAGAGCGGCCTCGATGTACCGGGTACCATTGTAGTTCGCCATGATGATCGTGACGAGCGGCGGCGCGGCGGCGTGGTCAGCGCGCTCCGCCCGCACTGCTGGGTTGGCGGCGTCGAGTTCACGTCTCGCCGTGGTGGTCATGGCTGGATCCGTCAACGTGCCATGGGCATGCTCTGGATAAGGCTGTCCAAGTGAATTGGCCGGTTGGCCATTGGTAAGCTCTTGGCCTTGCGGACTATGCGAAATGCAATCGTTGTGGGGTTGGCAATTCACGATGCTTGGCTGGCGGTGCGACGCCCTTGGATTATGCAAACCAAGTGTGAAGCAGCGCTGAAGACCACAAGGGCGCCCTCGCCCGCACCATTTCATTCACCGCAGCTCGGGTGCCTGGTCAGCGCTCCAGCATCGTGATTTGACAGCGGGCAGACAGCACTCGGTTTCCAGCCCACTGACACGCCAACCGAGCGGGACACGAACTGTTCGCCGTGCACCGCGACGACGACTGTCAGCCGATGATAGGCACGGAGGCCTGCGCGCTGGTGGACGCCGGTCACTCGTTGTTTACCTGTCCGTGTTATTTGCAATGCATGGTTTCCGGCGGTCTTGCAATCGACATTTGCGTCTGCACGTTTCGCCGTCCCCACATAGCCGTCACTTTGCAATCTCTCGCTGCGCTGGTCGTCAAGCCCAACTGGACTGTTCGGGCGGTGGTGGCTGACAACGATGATGAGCCGACCGCGCGGGGACTGGTTGAAACTACGGCGCACGACTGTGGGTTGCCCGTGCTCTACCTTCATGCGCCTGCGTGCAACATCTCGGTGGCACGCAACGCCTGTCTCCGTGCCGCCACGGCTCCGCTGGTGGCATTCATCGATGACGACGAAATCGCCTCTCCCGACTGGCTGGTGTTGCTCATCGCTGCATTGGAAGGCAGCCACGCCGATGTTGTGCTAGGGCCAGTGCAGGCGGTCTATCCGACGGATTGTCCTGGCTGGCTTCGCAAGGGGGATTTTCATTCGACAAAGCCAATATGGGTGCACGGCGAGATTGTAACCGGCTACACTTGCAACGTGATCTTTCGGCGCACGGCTCCTGCGTTGACGGACCGTCGCTTTCGGCTCGATCTCGGCGGCTCCGGTGGCGAGGACAGCGAATTCTTCTCGGCGGTCCGCGGAGCCGGGGGAACAGTTGCCTATGCCGAGAAGGCTCTGATCACCGAGCCCGTGGCCAACGATCGCGCGAACATGTCGTGGCTCCTGCGGCGGCGCTTCAGGTGTGGCGAAACGCATGGACTGTTGCTGCTGGAAAATGGCGCCGGAGCAGCCCGGCGAATCGGACTTGCCAGCATTGCGTCTGCCAAGGCTGGCGTTTGCTTGCTCGCTGGATGTCTCTACGCCGCTCGCTGGCGATATTGGCTGCTGCGGGGAACGTTGCACGCGGGCGTCGTGCATTGGCTGCTGTTCGCCCGTCCCGCGTCGGGTCCGGCTGGCAGTGATTGAGGCGCACACGATCTCCGGGGAAATCTGAGCCTGTGGCGGTACGATCCGAGATCAGATCGTTGACCGGCCTGCGCGGCGTGGCTGCGGTTCTGGTACTGTTTTATCACGCCATGAGCCGCGGTACCGGCTTCCAGCCGCTCGACCGGATAATTCATCATGGCTACATCAGCGTCGACCTGTTTTTCGTGCTCAGCGGATTCGTCATGGCGATGACATACGGCTCCGGGGTTGTGCGCGGAGCGGTCTGGCAGCATCAGTGGGAGTTTCTTGGGCATCGGGTCGCTCGTATTTTTCCACTCTATGCCGTCGTGACGCTGGCCTGTTTCCTGGTTGCCGAGGTCGGGCTGCTCCATCCGCCGGGCGTCAGTAACCTGTTTCATGCCCTTCTCAAGAACCTGTTGATGATCCAGGCCTGGGGAGCCGGCGGCAGCGGGCTCAACAGCCCTGGGTGGTCGATCAGCGCAGAGTGGGGTGCCTATCTACTGTTTCCGGCTCTGGCCGGTGCGGTGCTGCTCAGCAAATGGTCTGCGGCGATCGGGATCGCCGTTCTGTCGGCGATCGTTGTTGTCGTCCTCGCCGCATTGCCTGATTCCGCATATTTCATTGCCCGCAATGGTCCACTGAACATCGCGTTCGGCCCCACGCCGGCTCCACTGGTCCGCTGTCTGTCCGAGTTCACACTCGGCCTGCTGGCATGGCGCCTGTCGTGCCACGCCGCCGCCCGTAGTTACACCGTCCACAATCTGCCGTCCGCTGTGCTGGCCGTTGTCATCCTGGTTCTTTTCGCGTTTCCTCAGTCGGATCCGCTGCTTGTCCTGCTGTTTCCGCTCTTGATCCTCAGCCTGTGCTCGGACCGGCCAGTCATTGCCCGGTTCCTCGGTTCAGGTCACATCTATCGCCTGGGCGTATGGTCGTATGCGATCTACCTGGTGCATGAGCCGATCCTGGAGGCATCGGCCGCTGTCGAAGCCTTCATGCAAAGACATAACGTTCATCCTGCACACGCGCTCGGCCATGGTCTCATGGTCGTACTCGTCTTCGTCATCGCCGCCTTGGCGCACAAGCTCGTGGAAGTTCCTGGCCGACGGGTGCTACGGGCATATTTTTCGTTGTCACGACACAGGGATCTGGCGCCCGCCGTCAAGAATACGCTGAACAGTTGAGGTGGGGCTTGGGTCGCGGGGTCGCGACCCGCACAGCATCGGCCGGCACGCTGCGTTGCACAGCCGGTCAGATGGCCTCGAGAGGCCAGCGCGGACCATGGACGTGTTGCTGCCGAGGCACTGTGACCTTGTCCGAGCACGCCACGCGGAAGTCTGGATTGGCGTCGTGGTGCCTCCTTTTCACCGTGTCGATCGTGGTGTCGTTGGTTGGCGTATCACAGGTACGCGCCGCCGACATGACCGTCACACACGCTGCAGGATCGCCGTGTAAGCTGAACGTAGCGACAGCAGTCCCCGTCCGCGCCGAAATGCGGTCGTGTGTGGCGGCCAATTCGAGCCCTCCGGTCCATTACGATTAGACAATTACGCTAAGAACTTCTGATAATACAGCGGCGACCGTGATCAGCGGCGGCAATGCAATGGCGTGCAACTGGGACGGCGCCAGCCAATACTGGTCATACAATTGCATGTAAAAACCTCAAATTCGTTGACAAATCCATAAATAAGTAGTTAACATATCTCTTAACAGGTGCATGGACTTACCATCATGAGCCAGGCAGCCAGACTGAGAGCTGTTTATGTCCCATCCGATCTCATTGATATTTCGGGAGCCAAGTCGCTGCGTGCAAGCGTTCCCGGTGGTGTTGGGCCGGGCATCGGACGGAATTCGCCGGTCGGGCTTGGGATCAAACTGGTCCTAGACTTCACCATTGCGGCGCTGGCTTTGATTTTCCTGTCGCCGTTGCTGCTGGCTATTGCGGCCTATGTCAAACACGATGGTGGCCCCGCGCTGTATGCGCAGACCCGGATAGGTCGGGGTGGCCGGCGCTTTCGCTGCTGGAAGTTTCGCTCGATGGTGGTCGGTGCCGAGCAGAAGCTGCAGGTGTTGCTGGCTTCGGATCCCGCTGCCGCGGCGGAGTGGGCCGAGACGCAAAAGCTGACGGTGGACCCGCGGGTGACAGGTATTGGCGCAGTGTTGCGCCGGACCAGTTTGGACGAATTGCCGCAATTGCTGAACGTTCTACATGGCGACATGAGTTTGGTCGGGCCACGCCCTATCACCGACGCCGAGGTGGAACGCTACGCGGACGATATTGCGTCCTATTTCGCGGTGCGTCCTGGCGTCACCGGGCTATGGCAGGTGAGCGGCCGCAGCGAGACGACCTACGCACACCGCGTTCAGTTGGACGTTCGGTATGTGAAGAGCTGGTCCTTGCTGCAGGATCTTTCGATCCTGCTCAGGACCATTCCCGCGGTGCTGTTGCGTCGGGGAGCTGTCTAGCGCCGTTTCGGAGTGGCGAGCATGACCTACATGAAACCGCAGGACCCGCCCCTCTGGCAGCCACCTTCTGTGGAGGCGCCGCCGTTCCACTGGTTGCCGCACCTTATATCCTTCCTGCGCCGCCGCTGGTGGACGATGGCCGTCAGCCTTGCCGTGGGCGTTGCACTGGCACTGGCTTACGCCTTGACCGCCACGCCCCGCTTCACCGCAGAGGTCGATCTGCTGTTCGACATTTCACGTGCCGATCTGCTGCGTCAGCAGGCCACGTCCCGTGATTCGCTGACCCTTAACTCGATGCTGGAGAGCCAGGTGGAGTTGCTGCAGTCGGCGGGTCTCGCGCGCAAGACAGTCGAGCGCCTGGGACTGCAGGGAGACGGGCGTTTCGTGGCGGCACGACCGGGGCCGCTGGATTACGTCCGTTCAACCCTGGTCCGCCTGCGCGGGCAGCCTGCCCTGCTGACGGGTCCCGGGGATGGGGTGGACATCGCGGCGCATCAATTGATGAGCATGGTGAAGGTGCACCGTATCGGCCAGTCCTATGTCATCGGCATCAGCGTCACTTCTCCGAGCGCCGAGGAGGCGGCACGGCTGGCCAACGGCATCGCCGAGACCTACCTCGTCCGATGAGCTGCAGGCCAAGGAAGAAGGCATCCATCAGGCGACTGGTTGGTTGCAGGTGCGCATCACCGAGCTCCACGACCAGGCACTCGTGGCCGACCGGGCTGTGCAGGAGTACAAGGCGGAGCACAACATCATCGACACGGACCGCGGCCTGATGGGCAGCCAGCAATTGACCGAGCTCAGCAGCCAGCTCGTCTCCGCCCGCGCAAATGCCGCCACGATGCTCGCCCGGCTGCAGCGCATTGAAGCCATCATGCAGGACGGCGTAGGCGGCGGCAGCGTCACGGACGGCCTCGACAACAAGGTCATCGTGGGCCTGCGCCAGCAATATGTCGACGACGACCGCCGGATGGCGGAACTGTCCGCCAAGTTCGGCAAGGACCACGTCGTCGTGCGCGATCTGCGCAACGAGATGATCGAGGTGAAGAAGTCGATCCAGGGCGAACTGGCTCGCATCGCCGAGACGTACAAGAGCGATTATGAAGTGGCGCGCACCAACGAGGCGTCGGTCCAGACGCGACTTGACGAAATGGTGGCAGCGGCCGCGCAGACCAACAACGATCTCGTGTTGCTGCGCTCGTTACAGAGTTCGGCCGACACATACAGGTCGCTGTACCAGAACTTCCTGCAGCGTTACACGCAGGCGGTGCAGGATCAGTCGTTTCCCGTTCCGGAAGCGCGGGTGATCACGGCGGCCTTGCCGCCGCAACGCAAGAGCGAACCGAAGACCACCATGATCCTGGCGTTCGCGATTGCGTTGGGAAGTGGCGTCGGCTTTGCGGTTGCCTTCGTGCGGGAAACGCTCGACCGCGGCATCCGTAGCCCTGCGCAATTGCGTGCAGCCACTGGACTAGACTGTCTGGGTCTGGTGCCGCGACCACGCCTGCGTGACACGCGGACTACACCACGCCGGAGAGTGAGCAGACATCCGCGCACAGGCGCATACACATTGCTGTCCTCCCCTGGCAACATCCTACGCCTTGTCATCGACGCGCCACGGTCGGCATTTGCGGATGCCATCCGCGCTGTCCGGATGCGTGATCGTCTATCAGCGGGTGCGCTCGCGCGATATGCAGGTGATTGGCTGCATCGCCAGTTCGCGGGGGGCCGGCGCATCGACGATCGCGGCTAATCTCGCGCAGTTGCTTGCTCAGGCGAACGGCTCGACGATCCTCGTGGACTGGGACTTTCCTCCATGCGTCGTTGAGCCGGAAGCTGACTGGCAGGATCGGACCAGGGTGCCTGAACGTTCTCGGTGAACGGACGAGACTTCGAGACGATCGTTTGGCAGGACCAACAGACGGACCTCGGCTTTCTTCCAGCCGGTCAGACGGAAACCGTGTCGTTTCCTGCCGCACTGGGTCAGTCGGAAAAGCTGTGCGCCCTGCTCGCCGAATTGCGCAGCAAGTACAGCCATGTCGTGGTGGATCTGCCGTCACTGTCGGAAATCGCGGATGCGCACTACGCGGCGCACCTGCTGGACGGCATCGTTGTCGTCGCGGAGTGGGGGCGCCCGGAACAGACGCCGCTGAGGGACCAACTGGCACGCGTCGGCCTCGATGGGGCGAACGTGCTGGGCGTGATCCTCATGCGCGTTCCGGCGGATCGTGAACACCAATTCCAGTCGATCGTGAACACTCGTTCCATTCGATCGTGAACGCCGATTCCGGTCGATCGTGAACACCGGTTCCGGTGATCATGAACGCGGTCCGGGAGCGTCATAGCGGGCCAGTGCTGCCGACAGTCTTCAACCACGGATAGTCCCGATCCTTTGCCACACAGCGGGGAATGGGAATGCCAGGCGAGAGATTGTCGATGCGGAAGATACGCGAGGTGTTGCGGTTGCGGTTTGCTCACCGGCTGAGCCAGCGGGCGATCGGTCAGAGTCTGCGACTGAGCACAGGTGCGGTGAACGGGTGTCTCAGTCGCGCTCGTCGGGCAGGGCTGGGTTGGCCGTTGCCCAACGAACTCGACGACGCGCAACTGGAGACGCTGCTATATCCGCCACCGTCGGCCGCGGCGACGGAACAACGGCCAGTTCCAGACTGGCCGATCGTGCATCGCGAATTGCGGCGACCGAACGTGACGCTGTCGCTGCTGTGGGAAGAATACCGCGGCGGAACAGGGGCTCAGGACGGGTTCGGGTTTTCCTGGTTCTGTCAGCTCTATCGGGAATGGGTTGGCCGCCTGAAGCCGACGTTGCGGCAGGTTCACACCGCCGGCGAGCGGGTGTTCGTCGACTTTGCCGGTCACACCATGGAGGTGATCGACGGGGCAACCGGAGAGGTGCGCCGGGCCGAGATCTTCGTCGGCGTGCTGGGGGCCTCGAGCTACACCTTTGCGGAAGCGGTCTGGACGCAATCGCTGCCGGACTGGATTGCCGTGCACGTCAACATGCTGGCGTTCATCGGCGGTGTGCCGCGTCAGATCGTCAGCGACAATTTGCGCGCCGGGATCACCCGGGCCTGCTTCTACGAGCCGCTGGTCAACCGGACCTACGCTGACATGGCATCGCACTACGGCACCGCGGTGATCCCGGCGCGGCCGTACAAGCCGCGCGACAAGGCCAAGGTGGAGGTCGGCGTCCAGGTGGTGCAGCGCTGGATCCTGGCGCGACTGCGCAACCGGCGGTTCTTCTCATTGGCCGAACTGAACCAGGCGATCCGTGAACTGGTCATTCAGCTCAACGACAGGCCGATGCGCGGCTGGGGCACCACCCGACGCGCGCTCTACGAGCAGGTCGACCGGCCTGCCCTGCGGGAGTTGCCGCTGACACCCTATGAATATGCCAACTGGAAGCGGTGCCGGGTGAACCTCGACTACCACGTCGAGATCGACAAGCACTTCTACTCGGTTCCGTTCCGGCTGCTCCGCGAAGAGGTGGAAGCCCGCATCACGGCGAAGACGGTGGAGATCTTCCATCGCGGCAAGCTAGTCGCGGCCCATCTGCGCAGCCTGCGCCCTAATCGGCCGACCACGCTCGCCGATCACATGCCGAGCTCGCACCGGCGCTACCGCGACTGGACGCATGAGCGGATCCTGCGAGAGGCTGCGACGATCGGCGACGACACCGCGGCGCTGGTTGAAATCATCCTGCGCTCGCGCCCGCATCCCGAGCAGGGGTTCCGCTCCTGCATCGGCATTCTCCGGCTGGCGACGCGCTACGACGCCGAGCGGCTGGATGGCGCCTGTGCACGGGCGCTGGCGTTGGGCACCCGCTCATACAGCTCGGTCGCGGCGATCCTGAAGAACGCACAGGACAGGAAGCCGCGTGAACCGGACCACCCCAGCCTGTTCCACGAGAACATCCGCGGCCCCGGCTACTACCATTGAAAGGAGAGACGATGCTGATCCACCCTCTGGCCGAGCGCCTGCGCGGCCTCGGCATGGCCGCCATGGCCGATGCGTTCCTCGAGATGCAGAACAATTCCACCGCCGCCGACCTCGCGCGCGAGGACTGGCTCGGCCTGCTGCTCGACCGCGAGGCAACTGCGCGCGACAACAAGCGTCTGGGCAGACGGCTCAGCCACGCCCGATTGCGCCAAAGCGCCGTGATCGAGGACACCGACTTCCGTACGCCGCGCGGCCGTCGACCGTCCTGTTCCACAAACTCGCAGGCTGCGACTGGATCCGCCATAGCCAGCACTTGCTGATCGGCGGCCCGACAGGGACCGGGAAGTCGTGGCTGGCCTGCGCGCTCGGCCACAAAGCCTGCCGGGACGGCTTCTCGGTGCTGTATCGGCGCGCGCCGCGGCTGTTCGCCGAACTCGCCACCGCCCGTGGCGAGGGCAGGCTGCCACGCATGCTGGCAACGCTGGAGCGCACCCGGCTGCTCATCATCGACGACTGGGGTCCCGAACCGCTGACCGCCGAGCAGCGGCGCGACCTGCTGGAGATCGTCGAGGACCGCTACGAGAAGGGTTCGCTGCTGATCACCAGCCAGATCCCCGTGAAGCGCTGGCACGAACTCATCGCCGATCCGACGATCGGCGACGCCATTATGGACCGCGTCGTGCACCGCGCCCACCGCATCGAGCTGACCGGGCCGAGTTTGCGCAAGCGCCACACCGTCGATGCGCCAGCCAAAAGCAACGGTGGAGCGACTGGCGGATGACGATCGCTCCCAGCCAATCCCATTGCAATGCGTTACGTGACGGAAATCCAGCCATGCCCAGAGGTCGCCGCCCCGAAGGTGAGCACACGCTCAGCAACGCCGAACGCCAGGCTCGCTACCGCGAACGACGCCAGGCCAATCAGCCAGCGCCTGTCGTCCGATATCGGCGGCCTGTCGACCGGCGCTCCCGCTTACAGCGCTGGAACGACGCGGTCGCGAGGCTGCTCGCCTTGCAAGCTGAATATGCCGCCTGGTGCGACGCCGTGCCGGACAGTCTCCGCGACTCCGCCACCGCTACGGCCTTACAGGGCATCGTCGAACTTGATCTCGATGAACTCGCCGCCATCGTGCCGCCGCGCGGTTACGGTCGCGATTAACATGCTTGACGACCACCCAAGAAAGATGAGATCGGACAACTGTCGGTGGCAGCAAACCCACCATGACGCTGGAGGTTCGTGCCCGACCGCTCAGGCTGGTGCGAACAGGTGTTCATGATCACCGGAATCGGTGTTCATGATCGAGTGGACTGACTGTTCACGATCACCGGAATCCGCAATCCTCAACAAGGCAAGCCTGAAAGGGAAGTGGCAGGACGTGGCGCCTGCGCGCGAGTATGCCGCCGGTCTCAACGCTGTTTGCGAGGCGTGAGCGGTTCGCCGTCGTCGATCGCCATCGGAATCCCTAGATGTTCAATGCAGGCATTGCCGCGCTCCGACCGAACTCGTTCCGTGGCAGTACGGCGTTTGCCGTGTCGGTCGTCTCGCTGCTGGCACTCTTGCTGAATGTGCGTTTCGGGACGGTGGCGGCAGCGGGCTTCATCGGGCTTTGGGCACTGTATTTCTTGGCCTGGCCGGAGTTCTGCGCCGATGCCGTGTTTCGCACCTTCCTGCCGTGGGCCTTCCCGGACCCACGTCATACTGCCCATCTCGCTACATTATTGAAAGATAAGGGTCTGCTGATCTGGATTTGGTGGTAGCGGGCCCTTGCGGCCGGTCTTGAGGCGCTCAATCAGATGTTGGTCCTCGATGTCCTGAAGCCTAATGACCCAGGGCGCGCCTTTGCAATACTGCGTGGCAGGGATGATTCCGGCGCCAATCTGGCGGAGCACAGTCATGGGGCTGAGATCGAGTAACTTGGCGGCCTCGGTCAGCGTGAGCTCGCCACGTTCGGCCCACTCGTCCTTGCTATAGACCGCGATACC
This sequence comes from uncultured Alphaproteobacteria bacterium, assembly GCA_963819855.1. Lineage (GTDB taxonomy): Bacteria > Pseudomonadota > Alphaproteobacteria > Acetobacterales > Acetobacteraceae > JAMXLO01. Next base: position 683 of record CAWFYC010000018.1, on the reverse strand, counting down.
ATGCGTATTGCGGAAGCCACGCACGCGCGACTGCGTCCATCCGTTCAAGCGGCCTGTTCGCTTTCCTGTTCTGTTGAGCATGCCAGCGATCGCCTTATCGGGCATCAGGCGCGCGCAGGTACGGATCAGGTCAACGATTTCGGGCTCGACGACCCAACGTGTTTGGCCTCTCCTATTTTTCTTCACCGTGAGGCGGGTATGATCGCCACCCTGCCAGTGCAGTAGCAATTGAATTCTGCTCACCCTCGACGTGCGCGACCACCTCGCGCAACACAACACGAATGATCCGCTTGCGGGTGATGACGGTGGCTGCGGGGTGACGCCAGGCGGCCTCCAAGTCTGTCCCCAGTTTCAGCAGTCGTCCGCGCTCCTCGGTGCTCAGCACTGTCGGGCGAAGCCGGACCAGCAACCCCAGCTCCTTGGCCAGCGTGTCGACTGTCGCAAGAGCGGCATTCCATCGCCGCTCAAGCTCCCCGGCGACAAGGCGATTGTCGGGATCGACCGCGTCATATTGTCGCCGCGCCCTGGACGCCTCGTATTGTGCCTGCTCGAGCGCCAGCTCGATCTGGCGCTGCTTCTCGGCGGTCTGGTGCTCGCTGTCCGCGATCGCGCGGATTGCCGCTTCGACGCCGAGCGGCTGCAGCAATCGAACGATCTCGGCTCCCACCGCCTCGTCGACCCGC
>CAWFYC010000017.1:0-91803 GCA_963819855.1 uncultured Alphaproteobacteria bacterium | reverse complement strand
CAGCGACATAATGCCCACTACCAACCGGGTGAGGTTACGATCCGGTACAGCTTTCATCCGCGCTGTGGCGAGGCGGTGGTTGCTACGGGGCGCAATCGGCATGGCGATGAAGTCGCCCTGATCATCCGCCAGCCTGACGGGACGCTGGCGCAGTTGCCGGTCTGGATGACGGAAGAGCGGGCGGCAGAGATGATGGTGACCGAGATTCCGCGCCTTTCTCTGGCGTGTCTGCGTGAACTCCGCCTCGAGCTCGATACTGGGCAAAGCTTGGTCCGCGACAACTCCGGTCGCGAAGGAGACAAGCATGCCACGTCCGCAACCGAGCCGTCGTCATCCCGACCTGTTTGCATCGCGGGAGCCGCCCGTGCCGATAGCAGCGTCCGAGCGAACGAAGCTGTTGGCGCTGGTGAGCGCGCTTCTGGCGGAGACACTGGCGGTTGCGCGGGTGGAGGCGAACGATGAAGATCACGCCTGACCACTTGTCGCGCGGTGCCTTCATCTACGTCCGGCAATCCACGGTCGATCAGCTTGCCAACAATCATGAGAGCCGGCGGCGCCAATATGGTCTTGCCGAGCGCGCTCGCACCCTTGGCTGGACTGATGTGACGGTCGTCGATGACGATCTCGGCCGCTCGGGTTCGGGTGTCAGCCGTCCGGGCTTCGAGCGGCTACTCGCCGCAATCTGCGAGGGCCGCGTCGGCGCGGTGTTTGCCATCGAGGCGTCGCGTCTGGCGCGCAATGGGCGTGACTGGCACACGCTGATCGAGTTTTGCGGCCTGGTTGGGACGGTGATTGTCGATGAGGATGGTGTCTATGAGCCACGGCATCCCAATGATCGGTTGTTGTTGGGCATGAAGGGGACGATGAGCGAATTGGAACTCTCTCTGCTCCGCGCTCGTTCCATGGAAGCCCTGAAGCAGAAGGCTCGGCGGGGTGAGCTCTTTTTCACGGTGGCCGTCGGCTACGTGAAAGTAGGCCGCGACAAGATCGAACAAGACCCCGACCTGCGTGTGCGCGAGGCGATTAGGTTGGTCTTCGCCCGATTTGCCGAGATGCAAAGCATCCGTCAGGTGTTCCTGTCACTCCGTGCCGACAAGATCGCGCTACCATACATCGCCTCAAGAGGTGCAGAGCCGCATCAATTGTTGTGGAAGCTTCCCGTCTACACGACAGTGAGTAACCTTCTTACCAATCCTGTATATGCGGGGGCCTATGCGTTTGGCCGAACCGGCAGCCGGACGACGATCGAAAACGGACGCAAGCGTATCCTGCGCGGCTATCGCAAGGATCGTTCGGACTGGGCAGTCTTGCTGGTTGACCATCATGAGGGATATTTGTCTTGGACGGACTATGAAAGGAACCAGCGGCTGATCGCCGACAATGCCAACGGCAAAGGTATGATGGTCCGCGGCGCTGTGCGCACGGGAGAGGCTTTGCTCGCCGGCCTCCTGCGCTGTGGCCATTGCGGACGCCGGCTGCTGGTCAGCTACAACGGCACGAAGGGTGACATCGGCCGCTATAATTGTGATGCGACGCGGAGCAATCCCGGAGGCCCTCCCTGTATTTCGTTTGGCGCGCTGCGGGTCGACGAGGCGGTGGGAGCCGAGATCGTTCGATTGCTGCAGCCGCTCGGCGTCGAAGCGGCAATCCGCGCGATCGCGGACAGCGAGCACCAGACCGCCGAGAAGCAGCGCCAGATCGAGCTGGCGCTCGAGCAGGCACAATACGAGGCGTCCAGGGCGCGGCGACAATATGACGCGGTCGATCCCGACAATCGCCTTGTCGCCGGGGAGCTTGAGCGGCGATGGAATGCCGCTCTTGCGACAGTCGACACGCTGGCCAAGGAGCTGGGGTTGCTGGTCCGGCTTCGCCCGACAGTGCTGAGCACCGAGGAGCGCGGACGACTGCTGAAACTGGGGACAGACTTGGAGGCCGCCTGGCGTCACCCCGCAGCCACCGTCATCACCCGCAAGCGGATCATTCGTGTTGTGTTGCGCGAGGTGGTCGCGCACGTCGAGGGTGAGCAGATTCAATTGCTACTGCACTGGCAGGGTGGCGATCATACCCGCCTCACGGTGAAGAAAAATAGGAGAGGCCAAACACGTTGGGTCGTCGAGCCCGAAATCGTTGACCTGATCCGTACCTGCGCGCGCCTGATGCCCGATAAGGCGATCGCTGGCATGCTCAACAGAACAGGAAAGCGAACAGGCCGCTTGAACGGATGGACGCAGTCGCGCGTGCGTGGCTTCCGCAATACGCATGGTATCGCGGTCTATAGCAAGGACGAGTGGGCCGAACGTGGCGAGCTCACGCTGACCGAGGCCGCCAAGTTACTCGATCTCAGCCCCATGACTGTGCTCCGCCAGATTGGCGCCGGAATCATCCCTGCCACGCAGTATTGCAAAGGCGCGCCCTGGGTCATTAGGCTTCAGGACATCGAGGACCAACATCTGATTGAGCGCCTCAAGACCGGCCGCAAGGGCCCGCTACCACCAAATCCAGATCAGCAGACCCTTATCTTTCAATAATGTAGCGAGATGGGCAGTATGACGTGGGTCCGGGCAAGCTGCTCGCACTGAACGAAGCGGCTTGAGGCGCGACGCTGTGGCGCGCGTTTGCCTGGTGGTGGATGACAGCCGCGTGGTGCGCAAGGTCGCGCGGCGCATCCTGGAAGCGCATGGCTTCGACGTGGCCGAGGCCGGCGATGGCCAGCAGGCGCTGGATGCGTGCCGCGCGAACATGCCGGACTGCGTCCTGCTCGACTGGAACATGCCGGTGATGAACGGGCTGGATTTCCTCAAGCGGTTGCGCGCCGAGTACGGGCCGGACAGGCCGCCGGTCGTGTTCTGCACCACCGAGACCGAGATGACCGCGATCGAGATGGCAATCAGCAACGGCGCGCAGGAATACATCATGAAGCCGTTCGACGAGGAGATCCTGGTCGGCAAGTTCGAGCAGGTCGGTTTGCTGTGACGCCTGTGCCGCATTTATCGTCATTCCCGCGCAAGCAGGAACCCAGCGGCAAGCCCGCGCTGCTGCCTCTGGGTTCCCGCTTGCGCAGGAATGACGAATAGGTGGTGGGCAGCATGATCGCCCCCGCGCGAACGACAGCTCAGACCGGCGCAGTGTCTGCCGTGCGCGTCATGGTATGCGACGATTTAGCGGTGATCCGCGGCGCGGTGGCGCGCATGTTGGACGCCGACCCGGCGGTGATGGTGGTCGCGCGCGTGGCGAACGGACAGCTGGCGCTCGACGAATTGAAGCGCACGCCGGTCGATGTGCTGGTGCTCGACATCGAAATGCCGGTGATGGACGGCATGACCGCGCTGCCGCTGCTGTTGCGCGTCGATCCCGGCCTGAAGGTCATAATGGCCTCGACGCTGACCACGCGCGGCGCCGACATCGCGCTGCGCGCGTTGCGGCTTGGCGCGGCGGACTACGTGCCGAAGCCCTCGGCGGTGACCGGTGACGAGATGTTTCGTCGTGAACTGGTCGAGAAGGTGAAGGGCCTGGGCCGGATGCGACGCCGGGTCGCCCAGCCGGCGGGCCAAACGGTCGGATTGCGCCTGCGGTCGGCCGCGCTGGTGCCGCCACGGATATTGGCGGTCGGCAGTTCCACCGGCGGGCCACAGGCGCTGTTCACCCTGGTCCAGGGTCTCGGCAGGACGCTCAGCGTGCCGGTCGTGTTGACGCAGCACATGCCGGCGACGTTTACACCCATCCTTGCCGAACATATCGGCAAACTGGGCGGGATGCCCTGCGCCGAGGCCAAGGACGGCGAGGCATTGACGGCTGGCCGCATCTATCTGGCGCCTGGCGATCGCCATCTGCTGATCGCTGCCGCGCGCGGCAGCCTGCAAGCGCGCCTCAGCACCGAGCCGCCGGAGAATTTCTGCCGGCCATCGGTAGATCCGATGCTGCGCAGCGCCGCCGCCGCGTGCGACGGCCGCGTGCTGGTGGCGATGCTGACCGGCATGGGTCAGGACGGCCTTGCGGGCACCCGCCGTGTAATCGAGGGCGGCGGCAGCGCGGTGGCGCAGGATGAGGCCAGCAGCGTGGTCTGGGGCATGCCCGGCGCGGTGGCGCTGGCGGGGCTGTGCCACGCCGTGCTGCCGCTGCCGCGCATCGCGCCCAAGCTGCTCGAGATGCTGCGGATGGTACGGGCATGAGCCAGGCGCTGTCCTCCGCCGCGTTCCAGACCTTCGCGACGCTGCTGAAGAGCCGCTCCGGCCTGGTGATCGGCCCCGACAAGCTCTATCTGCTCGAGACGCGACTGGCGTCGATCCTGAAGCGCGAGAAGCTGCGCGATCTGGCGGCGCTTGCCGACCGGCTGCGGGCGCCGGGCGCCGAAGCGCTGATGCGCGAGGTGGTCGAGGCGATGACCACCAACGAGAGCTTCTTCTTCCGCGACGACAAGCCGTTCCAGCATTTCCGCACCCAGGCGCTGCCGCGGCTGATGGCGGCGCGGCCGGCGGGCGCGCCGCTGCGCGTGTGGTCAGCCGCTTCGTCGTCCGGGCAGGAAGCGTATTCGATCGCGATGATCGTATCCGAGTGCCGCGCCAGTATCGGCGATCGGCGGATCGAGATCATCGGCACCGACCTGGCCCGTGATCAGGTCGCCCGCGCCCGCGAAGGGCTGTACACGCAGTTCGAGGTGCAGCGCGGGCTGCCGGTGCAGATGCTGATGCGCTACTTCCGCAAGGAGGCGAACGGCTGGCGGATCAGCGAAGCGGTCCGCGCCATGGTGCAGTATCGCGAGTGGAACCTGCTCGCCGATCTGCGGCCGCTCGGGCAGTTCGACGTGGTGTTCTGTCGCAATGTGCTGATCTATTTCGATCAGGCGACGAAGACCCAGGTTCTGGATGCGGTGGCGCGGCAGATACCGGCGGACGGATTGCTGTATCTCGGCGGGGCGGAGACGGTGCTGGGGATCACCAGCCGGTTCGCGCCGCTGGCGGCGGAACGGGGGGTTTATGGCGTTGCAGGAACGCCCGCGGTGGCGCGGAGCCTGCCGGGCGCCGAGGCCCGACCAAGGTCCAGCGCTACGCCGTGATAAAACCCAGCCGGTCGTCTTCCAGCACGACACAGGTCAGCACGCCCCCCATCACCGCTCCGGTATCGATGCCGATCCGGTTCGGCTTGACCACCGGTTCGTGCCGCGGCGTATGGCCGTGCACCACCACCGGGCCGAATGGGTCCTTGAACGACAGGAACGGCTCGCGGATCCACAACTGGTCGTGCCGGCTCTGCCGCTCGAGCGGGATGCCGGGGCGGATCCCGGCATGCACGAACAGGTAGCCACCCGCCGCATGGCGCAGCGCCAGGTCGCGCAGGAACACCAGATGCGGTTTCGGCAGATAGCTTGGCCACTCCTTCGGCTGCGCCGACCGCGGCACGCCCCAGCTCAGCAGCGAATTGGCGCCGCCGTTGGCCAGCCACAACTCGGTGGCCTCGGTCTCGCCGGTGGCGACCGCAGCGAGCATCATCTGCTCGTGGTTGCCCATCAGGTTGACGGTGCGCACGCCCGCCGGCGCGACGCCCGCAACCAGCCTCGCCACCACGCCGGCGCTATCCGCCCCGCGATCGACGTAGTCGCCCAGGTGCACCAGCACGGCTTCATCGGCCGGCCGTGCGGCAAGGTCCTCGGCGATCAGCTCGTGCAGTGCCTGGAGTCGGTCTAGGCAGCCATGCACGTCGCCGATTGCATAGACTCGCTGGTCGGGGGAGACTCGCCGGGGCCGGGGTGAAATCGATCATGGGCGCACAACCTAGGGAGCCATGCGCAAATCGCCAATTCCCCGTGCGTCGGGAGCGGAATATGCCCCCACCATGGACGCCATCCGCGTAGGCCACCTGACCAAGCGCTACGCCGAGACCCTGGCGGTGGACGACATTACCTTCTCGGTGCCTGCTGGCGCGACGGTCGGCCTGCTCGGCGGCAATGGCGCCGGCAAGACCACCACGATCGGCATGCTGCTCGGGCTGCTGATTCCCAGCGCCGGCACGATCGAGGTGCTGGGGCGCGACATGGCGCGCGACCGTTTTTCCGCCCTCGCGCGGATGAATTTCTCCTCGCCCTACGTGTCGCTGCCGCAGCGTTTGTCGGTGGCTGAGAATCTGCGGGTGTACGGCCATCTCTACAACGTGCCCCACCTGGAGCGACGCATCGCCGAGCTGTCGCTGGAGCTTGGCCTGGGTGAGCTGCTGGACCGCGCCGCCGGCAAGCTGTCGGCCGGCCAGAAGACCCGCGTGGCGCTGGCCAAGGCGCTGATCAACCGCCCGGAGTTGCTGCTGCTGGACGAGCCCACCGCGAGCCTGGACCCCGATACCGGCGACTGGGTGCGCACCTGGCTGGAGCGCTACCGCGACGAGAGCGGCTGCACCATTCTGCTCGCCTCGCACAACATGGCGGAGGTGGAGCGGCTGTGCTCCCACGTCCTGATGCTGAAGCAGGGCCGTATCGTGGATCGCGGCAGCCCGCAGGATCTGCTGGACCGCTACGGAAGAGAAGACATGGAGGAGGTGTTCCTGGATATCGCGCGGGATCGGCGGCGGGCGCGGGCGGCCGGGCTTGGGGCGGATGCGTAGGTTACGAAACGCATAATTCGGCAAGGGCGCGCATCGGGGGGCAGATCGCGGCCACTGGCAGTTGTCTGCAACCGGAACTACATTGCGCGGCATGGATACCGTTCCCCGCCCTGACGACGGCATCCCGGCCACCCCCTCGGAAACCGGGGCCGAGCGGGCCCGGCGGCTTGCCTGGGAAGCCGAGATGATCGCCGAGGCGCGCGCCGACCTCGACGCCGGCCTCTACGTCGACGCGGCCGAGGTTGATGCCTGGATCGACAGCATCGGCACCGATCATGAGCTGCCGCCACCTCCGACCCGACGCCGCTGATCAGGCGGCCGCGTGCCGCGCAGGCTGATCTATGCACCCGGGGCGCGTAATGATCTCGATGCGGTTCACCGCTGGCTGACTCAGCCCAGGTTCGGGCCTGGCGTCAGGACGGCGGCTGGCGGCGATCCGGGCAGCGATCAACCGGCTGCGCGAGCATCCCTGCCGCTATCCTGTTGGCCAGCACCCGGGGGTGCGCGAGTTGCCCTGCGACGGCGGTTACCGGGCGCTCTACGAGGTTCTCCCCGACACCGGTCGCGACGAGACCGCCGGCGATGTGCGGGTGCTGCGGGTCTTCGGTCCCGGCCAGTCCCGCGATCGCCCCTGACCCCACGTCGGTGGCCAGGCACGCGAAGCGCAGTCGGTTGAGGCATTGAGCGGTGTCGCTCGGAAGGCTAATGCGCGTGTGCAGATGGCGAATTGTCCAAACCACCGAGGAATGTTGCACAACAGCGTCCGCCGGATCTGGGGGCTGATGTACCGCCATCTGGCGCTGTACCGCCGATCCTGGCCCCGCCTGCTGGAGCTGGCGTACTGGCCGGTGCTGCAGATGTGCATCTGGGGCTTCACCGCGAGCTTCCTCGCGGCGCGCATCGGCAGCCCGGCCGTGCTGGCGGGCGCCACGCTGCTGGGCGGGGTGCTGCTGTGGGAGGTGGCGCTGCGCAGCCAGATGGGCGTGGCGATCAGCTTCCTGGAGGAGATGTGGTCGCGTAACCTGGGCCACGTGTTCGTCAGTCCGATGCGTCCATGGGAACTGGTGGCGGCGCTGATCTTGATGTCGGTGATCCGGATGGCGGCAGGCGTGCTGCCGGCGATCCTGGTCGCCTGGCTGCTCTACGCCTACAACCTGTTCGCGCTGGGGCCGGTGGTGGTGCTGTTCTTCATCAACCTGATGATCATGGGCTGGTCGGTGGCGCTGGGTGTGGTGTCGCTGATCCTGCGCCACGGCGCGGGCGCCGAGGCGTTGGCCTGGTCGGTGCTGTTCGGGCTGACGCCGTTCTCGGCGGTGTTCTATCCGGTCGCCGTGCTGCCCGCCGTCCTGCGACCGATCGCGCTGGCGCTGCCGTCGGCGCATGTGTTCGAGGGCATGCGCGGCATCCTGCTCAGCGGCGAGGTGCGCTGGGACCACCTGATTGCCGCCTTCGCCCTGAATGCGGTGTGGCTGGCCGGTGCCGCGCTGCTGTTCGCCCGCCAGTTCCGCCAGGCCCGGCTGCGCGGGGCATTGATGAGCATCGGCGAATGACGTCGGTGCCATCCTCCCCCTCCCCCTGCCCCCTCCCGCAAGGGGAGGGGGAGGGTTCATGATCGGCGCACCATGACCGAAACCCGCTTCTGGCTGATCCGCCACGCCATCGTCGATGAGAACGCCCGCGCCATGCTGTACGGCGTGATGGACGTCCCGCTGTGCGAGACCAGCCTGCTGGAACAGGCGCCGATGTACCGGGCGCTTGCCGCGCGACTGCCGCGTCCCGCAGTGTGGCGGGTCACCCCACTGTCGCGCACCCGCCGCACCGCCGAGGCGATCTTCGCCGCCGGCTACCCGCACGCAGCGCCGGCGGTCGAACCGGGCCTGATCGAGCAGAGCCTGGGCGAATGGCAGGGCCTGCCGCACGCCGAGCTGCCGGCACGACTGACCCTGCCGAAGCACGCGTTCTGGCCGCTCGGTGGGCACGAGCGCCCGCCGGGCGGTGAAACGCTGGTCGAGGTGATCGACCGGGTCGGGTCGGCGCTGGAGCGGCTCGCCACGCGGCATCCGGATCAGGACGTGGTCGCCGTCAGCCACGGCGGAGCGATCCGTGCCGCGGTGGCGCACTGCCTGCGGATCGGCCCTGACAACGCACTGCACCTGACGGTGCAGAACCTGTCGCTGACGCGGCTGGAGCGCAGCCCCGACGGCTGGCGGGTCGTCTGCGTAAATGAGCTCCCAGGATATTGATTTTATCACATTTCTTCCTAGACCTCGGGTAAGCGTAGTATGCAGGACCCGAATCGGGCGCCACCGCGTCCGATGGTGGAGGGAGACGCGAAATGATCCGTATCCTGTTGGCCGCAACCGCGTTGGCCGTGCTGCCCTGGCTCGCGCCGCGCCCGGCGCACGCGCAGAGCGACGAACAGAGCCTGGTGGATCGCTCCACCCTGGCGCTGCAAGACATGGTCAACCAGTCCGCCACGGATGACCCACGGAGGATGCTGGGGCGCGCCCGGGCGGTGATGATCTGCCCACGGGTGTTCAAGGCCGGCTTTTTCTTCGGCGGCGAGGGCGGCGCCTGCGTGCTGCTCGCGCGCGCCGGCAACGGCACTTGGTCCTACCCGGCGTTCTACGGCATGGGCAGCGGCAGTTTCGGCTTGCAGATCGGCATTCAGGATGCCCAGTTCATCATGCTGATCATGACCGAGAAGGGGCTGCGCGCGGTCCTGGACAGCCAGTTCAAGCTTGGCGCCGATGCCTCGCTCGCCATCGCCACGCTCGGCGCGGGGATCCAGGGCTCGACCACCGCGGCGTTCGGTGCCGACATCATCGCGTTCTCGCAGACGCGCGGCCTGTACGGCGGCGTTTCGATCGAGGGCAGCCTGATGGGCCAGCGCAGCGAGGCGAACCGCGCCTACTACGGCCGCGACATGGGGACGCGGCAGATCGTCATCGACATGCAGGCGTCCAATCCTGGCGCCGACCCGCTGCGCGACGTGCTGACCCGTTACGGCACCGGCGAAGTGAAGCAGGCCGCGGCGCCGGCAGCGGATTATCAGGCACCGCCACCAGCGGCCACCACCGCCCCGACGCAGTTGCAGCCCCCCACTGCGGTGCAGCAGCAGAGCCTGCCGCCGCCGCGCTGACGGCGCATGCACGATTTCGTTGCAGGCTACGGCGATATGGTGATTGTATTAGGAGCATAACGGCCCAGGGCGGCGCGTAAAGCGCTGACGCATTGGCGGCTTGCGATGGCAATGATTGGCATCGGCCTGCCTCGGTCCCGCAGCGTCGCCTGGCGCCGCTGGTCAACGGGACCGCTGTGCCTGCTCCTGCTGGCGCTGGCCGGCTGTGCCCAAGGCTCCGGCTGCGCGCTGGTCAAGGTTGCCGAGGTCCCGCTTGAACCCAGAAGCCGGGTGCTCACCATCCCGGTGACCGTCAACGGTCATGCGATCATCATGACGCTCGATACCGGTGGCCAGAAGAGCATGCTGTCCGAGGCGGCGGTGTCCCGCCTGGGCATCGTCCGCGACGCGCGGTTCATCAGCCCGCTGATCGGCATCGCCGGCGGATCGGCACACGCCGATGCCAGCATCGACAGCATGTCGATCGGCGGTGAATCGATCTCGGTGAACCGCATGTCGGTAAATACATTCGGGGGCAATGGCACCATCGATGGCCTGCTCGGCCTGGACATTCTGCGGGATTACGACCTCGACATAGATGCCCCGAAGCATAAGCTCACGCTGTATCGGGTTCGCTGGTGCGAGCAGGCTGATCCACCCTGGGATGAGCCGGCGACGCGGATTCCCGAGACATCCACGCTGATGAACTGGTTGAAGATACCATTCGAGATCGACGGCACTGAGGGCACCGCCATGGTCGATACGGGGAACACCACGACAATGATCACACCCCGCATGGTGCGGCGACTGGGCCTGACCGAAGCGGCGATGGCAAACGATCGGGTGCTGAAGATTCATGTTCTCGCCAGCGAGGATGCGCAGGCGCACGTCCACCGATTCCAGACGATACGGATCGGCCCGATGACGGTACAGAACGCGAGAATTCTGGTGCTGTCGAAGGAGCCGCCGGCGCTGGGCGACTCACGCAACTTCGGTGACGGGTTCATCGGACTGGACTTTCTTGCCAGCCGTCGCACGTGGTTCTCGATCAGGACGGGAAACCTGTATTTCGCCACCAATGCGGCAGCCCCTGGTCACTGATCGCCGCCGCCGGTAATCTCCGGCGCCATGGATGCGCGGGCGCCGTTCTGGAAGACCAAGACCCTGGAGCAGATGTCCCACGACGAATGGGAGTCGCTCTGCGACGGCTGCGGCCGCTGCTGCCTGCACAAGCTGCGCGACGATGACACCGGCGCGCTGTCGTTCACCAATGTCGCGTGCCGGCTGCTCGATCTGCACAGTTGTCAGTGCGGCGACTACGCGCATCGCCGCCGCAAGGTGCCGGACTGCGTGTCGTTGACACCGGCCGAGGTGCGCGCGATCGACTGGCTGCCGCCGTCCTGCGCCTATCGCCGCCTGGCGGAGGGCAAGGACCTGGCGTGGTGGCATCCGCTGGTGTCGGGCGATCCCGACACGGTACACGAGGCCGGCATTTCGGTGCGTGGCCGCGCCATCAACGAGCGCAAGGCCGGCCCGTTCGAACACCACATCGTGGACTGGCCCGGGCGCATGCCGCGCGGCAAACGTCTGCCATAGGAGAAAGCGTAATGATGAAGGATGCCCTGTTTGGTGGAGTGAACGCCGCGGTGCTGACGCCGATGCGTGCCGATCTGTCGGTCGATCTCGACCGCATGGCGGCGCATTGCCGCTGGCTGCTGGCAAACGGCTGCAACAATCTTGGCGTACTCGGCACCACCGGCGAGGCGAACAGCATCGGCATCAACGAGCGCCTGGAAACTTTGCAGGGACTGGTGGCACGTGGCATTGCCGCGACCAAGATGATGCCTGGCACCGGTGTCGCCGCGCTGACCGATACCGTGCTGCTGACCAAGCAGGCGGCGGAACTCGGCTGTCGCGGCGCGCTGCTGCTGCCGCCGTTCTATTACAAGAACCCGACCGAGGACGGGCTGTTCGCGTATTTCTCCGAAGTGATCAACCGCGTCGGCACCGGCATCAAATACTATCTCTACAATTTCCCGCAGCAGTCGGCGGTACCGTTCAGCGTCGATCTGATCGCGCGTCTGCTGAAGGCATTCCCCGGCACGCTGAAGGGCGTGAAGGACAGCAGCGGCAACTACGACAACGGCCGCGCCTACGTCGAGAATTTTTCCCGTGAAGGCTTCGAGGTCTATGCCGGCGACGACACGTTGCTGCGTCCGCTGTTGTTGCTCGGCAGCGCCGGCTGCATCACCGCCGCGGCGAACGTGAACTCGCCGATCGCGGCGCAGGTGTACGCCAACTGGAACAACGACGTCGGCGCCCGCATGCATGAAACGCTGAGTGCGACGCGCAGGGCGATCGTTTCCGCGCCCGCGCCGATCCCTGCGTTGAAGGCGCTGATGGCGCGACACACCGGCGATGCTTCGTGGCATTGTATGCGTCCGCCGCATCTGAAACTGACCGGCGAGCAGCAGGCAAAACTGTTCGCTGCGTTCGACGCGAGCGGTGTGGAGCTTGCACAAGCGGCGTAGCCGACGCAGGACGCGACCAACCTGACGGTTGACGAATCGGCTCGATCTGCCCTTTGTGGGCAGAATGGAATTGCCGCGATCTGAAATGCTGACGCTGCCAAGGGGGCCGACGCACATCGAATGGCGACGCAATCGACGCGCACGGCGCGTCAGTCTGCGCATCGATCCGTGCGGCGGCGGCGTTGTCGTCACATTGCCGATGCGTGCGGGACGCGGCGCCGGTGTTGCCTTGCTGATGAATCATGCGGAGTGGGTGGCGAACCGTCTGGCGGCGCTGCCCGATGCATTGCCGTTCGCCGATGGTTCGCTGGTACCGATCGGCGATGTGCCGCATCGCATCCGTCACTTACCGCAATCGTGCGGTGGCGCGTGGTTGCAGGATGGCGAGCTGCATGTCAGCGGTGCGCCGGAGTTTTTGCGCCGTCGCGTGATGGATTTTTTACGCGCCGAGGCGCTGCGTCGGCTGTCCGCGATGGTGGTCGTCAAGACCGCGACACTCGGCGTGACGGCGCGGCGTATCGCGGTGAAGGACACGCGCAGTCGCTGGGGCAGTTGCGCTGTCGACGGCTCGCTCGCGTTCAGTTGGCGGCTGGTGATGACGCCGGAGTTCGTACAGGACTACGTCGCGGCGCACGAAGTGGCACACCTGAAACACATGAACCATGGCAAACGGTTCTGGAACCAGGTCGATCGGCTGACTCCGCACGCCGCGGCGGCAATTCCGTGGCTGCGCGCGGAAGGATTTCGTCTGCTTCGCGTCGGGTGACGCGGGACGCCATGCCCTGTATTGTGTCGGCGGAAACCATTCGAGCCCGGCACAAGAGGGACCATGGGAGGAACCACAACCGCCGTCCGGCCTTCGTCGTTGCGTGCCGCGCACGGCGCCGGCTTCGGCACGACCGGCATGCAGCGCTGGCTCGACCGCCAGTTCACGCGGATTGCCGTGCTGCCGACCACAGCGATGATGCTGCTGATCTTCGGCGTCCCGCTGGCGTTCTCGTTCTATCTCAGCTTCCAGGGCTGGTCGCCGGACCAGGCGCTGTTCGCCGGCACCTTCGCGGGCACCGCCAACTTTGAGGATCTGCTCACCGATCCGCAGTTCCTGAAAAGCCTGTCGGTCACCTTCGTCTACACCGCGATCACCGTCACCACCGAGCTCGGCTGCGGCCTTGGCATCGCGCTGCTGCTCAACATCGACCTGCCGTGGATTGGCCTGTTCCGTACCGCGCTGGTGGTGCCGATGATGATCACGCCGATCGTCGCGGCGTTGTGCTGGAAGCTGCTGCTCGATCCGGATCATGGCGTGGTGAACTACTGGATCGGCAGTCACATCGTGTGGCTTGGCCGGCCGGACACCGCGCTGCTCTCGGTGATGGTGGTGAACCTGTGGCAGAACGCGCCGTACGTCGCGGTGCTGCTGCTGGCAGGACTGCGGTCGCTGCCGAGCGAACCGGTGGAGGCGGCGTCGATCGATGGCGCCAGCCGCTGGCAGGTGTTCTGGCACATCACGCTGCCGCTGCTGCGGCCGTACATCCTGGTGGCGCTGCTGCTGCGCACTATTTTCGAGTTCCGCGCGTTCGACAACATCTACGTGATGACCAGCGGCGGGCCGGCGAACGCGACGATGACATTGTCGATGTTCACCTATCTGGCGTCGTTCGTACGCTTCGACCTCAGCCTGGGAGCCGCGGCGTCGTGGCTGATGCTGCTGATCTCCCTGCTGCTGTGCCTGTTCTTCATCGCGGTGATCCGGCGGCGGGAGGCGAACTGATGCATATGCCAACGGCATTCCCGCGAACGCGGGGACCCAGGGGCAAGTTCAGTGCAATTGCCCTGGGTTCCCGCTTTCGCGGGAATGACATTAAGGGCCGCCCGTGAGCGCGCTCTCCGGCGTCGGGTCGCGGCGCAGCAAGCTGCTGTTCGCGGCCTCCGTCTACATGGCGCTGATCGCGATGACCGCGGTGTTCCTGTTCCCGCTGCTCTGGATCGTCGGACTGTCGCTGAAGACGCGACTTCAGGTGTTCGCCAACCCGCCGCTGTTCGTCTGGTGGCCGACGCTGGAGAACTATGTCGGCGTGCTGGGCCAGGCCGACTTCGTGCAGGCGTTCGTCAACAGCCTGGTGGTGTCGGCAGGCGCGGTGATCCTGTCGATCTGCGTCGGCGTGCCGGCGGCGTATGCGTTCGCGCGGTTCCCGTTCCGCGGCGGGTCGTTCCTGTTCTTCTCGCTGCTGGTCATGCGCATGCTGCCGCCGATCGCGGTGCTGGTGCCGATGTACATCCTGTTCAGCAAGTTCGGCCTGACCACGACACGGCTGTCCGTGGTGCTCGCCTACAGTACGTTCAGCCTGCCGCTGGTCGTCTGGATCATGCGCGGCTTCTTCGAGGACCTGCCGCGCGAACTGGAGGAAAGCGCCTGGGTAGACGGCGCCTCGCGCTATGCCGCGTTCCGCCACGTGGTGCTGCCGCTGATCCGGCCGGGGCTGGTGGCGGCCAGCATTCTGTGCCTGCAGCTGGCATGGAACGACTTCCTGTTCGCCGCGGTGCTGACCAACAACGCGACACGCACGCTGCCAGTGCTGATGGCCGGGTTCTCCGGCGGCGATACCGGCGTCGACTGGGGCGGCATGACCGCATCCGGCGCGCTGGTGATCCTGCCGGTGCTGATCTTCTCGTTTGCCGCGCAACGGCATCTGGTGGCCGGGCTGTCATCGGGGGCGGTGAAGGGTTGAAACCACGGATGCACACGGATGAACACGGATAAGAAAACAGATATCCGTGGTTGCATATCAAAGGGGGAACGTCCATGGCTGGAATGAAGCGCCGCACTCTGCTGCAAGCGACCGCCGGCGTGCTCGCCGCGCCGCAGATCATGGCGCAGAGCAAGCCGGAGAAGCTGGTCTATGTCGGCGACAATGGTCCCTGGCACTATGCGATGGTCGAGGAGGTGGCGCCGGCATTCGAGAAGGCGACCGGCATCAAGATCGACTTCACGCTGCTGCCGACCGATCCCTGGCGCACGCGGCTGCGTACCGAACTGGGCGCCGGCAGCACTGGCATCGACGTCGTGCAGTGGGCCGTCGGCATGGCCGGCTGGATTTCGCCGTTCATGGAGGATCACACCCCGCTGCTGGCGCAGATGAAGGCGCGCGATCCTCAGTTCGACTGGAACGACTACCTTACCGGCACCAAGAAGGCAGGGACCTATGACGGCAAGCTGGTCGGCATTCCCTACCGCATCACCACTGGCATCTTCCATTACCAGCGTGCGCTGCTGGAACAGGCTGGGTTCGCCAGTCCGCCAGGCACGTGGGACGAGCTCTTGAAAGCAGCCCTCGCGGTCAACAAGCCGCCGGACCGATATGGGTTCGGCACCATGGGCCTGCAAGGCGCCGGGCTTTATTCGGGCTATGCTCCATTTCTCTATTCCAACGGCGGCAGACTGCTCGACTTCAAGACCGGCGAAATCTACATCAACGAACCCAAGGCCGTGGAAGCGCTGCAATTCTATGGCGATCTCAACGCCAAGTACAAAGTGGTTCCGCCCGAAGCGATGACCTGGGCGTTCGACGACATCGTCGCGGGCGGGCAGAGCGATCGCTACGCCATGACGCAGTTGTTCGCCCCCTACGGCACACTGATCAACGATCCGAAGATTTCCAGGACCGGCGGGAAATGGGCGTGGACAACAGTGCAGGGACCGCACTCGAAGGAGGAGGGCCGCACCTGGATTGATGGCCATTTCCTCGGGGTACCAAAATTCACCAAGAACAAGGAGTGGGCGCTGGAATTCATCGCGATGTGCTGCTCGCGCGAGTGGCAGAAGCGCGCGATGATTCGCGGCAATGCCCCGCCGTTGCGCTCCGTGCTGGAAGATCCCGAGATGGTCGAACGCATCGGCTGGCCACCGGTCGCCGCACAGGCGATCGAAACCGGGTTCCCGACACCCGGGCACCCTGTTTGGGATACCCTGGAGGTGCAGTTGCGTTCCGCCATCTCGCAGACCTTGCATGGCCAGGCGACAGCGAAAGTGGCGCTCGATGAAACCGCGACCGAATGGCAGCGCAGCCTGCGTCGCGCCGGGATCAGCCGATGATCCGGCGCCGCAACCTGTTGCAGGCAGGCGCCATTGCTGCGGCGCTGCCGAAGGTCGCGCTCGCACAGCCGAAACCCGACAAGCTGGTGTTCGTCGGCGACAACGGACCGTGGCATTATTGCCTGGTAGAGGACGTGGCACCGGCGTTCGAGAAGCAGACCGGCATCAAGATCGACTACACCCTGCTGCCGATCGACGCGCTGAACGCACGGCTGAAATCGGAACTGAACTCCGGTTCCAGCAGCATCGACATCATCCAGTGGACCTCGCAGCAGATCGGCTGGCTGTATCCGCATCTCGATGACCACGAGAAGCTGCTCGCCGGTGCCGCGGGCAAGCACGCCGATTTCGGCTGGGACGATTTCGTGCCGGCGATCCGCGAGATGGCGATCTGGGACGGCAAGCTGTCGGGCATCCCGTATCGCGTGACGATGGGCGTGCTGCACTACCAGAAGGCACTACTGGAGCAGGTCGGCATCACCAAGGCGCCGGAGACCTTCGCGGAGCTGCAGCAGGCGGCGATCGAGACGACCAAGGCAGGAGCCGCGAGCAACCGCTACGGCATGGGGTATCTCGGCCGCCAGGGTCCGGCGATCGTCGATTGCTGGTGTCCGTTCCTCCGCTCCAACGGTGGCGATTTCTACAACCCGAAGACCTGGGAGATCCTGGTCAATCGCCCGGAGGCGGTGGAGGCACTGGAGTTCTGGGGCGACCTGATGACGAAATACAAGGCCGTCGTACCCGACTCGATCACCTGGGAGTTCGATGAGATCATCGCCGGCGGCCAGAACGACCGCTATGCGATGACGGTGACGCTTACGCCCTATGGCTCGCTGATCAACGATCCGCAGAAGTCGAAGACCGGCGGGCGCTGGGCCTGGGCGCCGATGCCCGGTGCCAAGACCAAGGACCAGGGCCGCACGTTCTTTGGTGGGTGGAGCCTCGCGGTGGCCGCCGCGGGCAAGCACAAGGACTGGGCGTTCGAGTTCATCCAGATGGCGTGCAGCAAGGAATGGATGCAGCGCTCGATGCTGCGCGGCAATGCGCCGCCGCGGGTCTCGGTGCTGAACGATCCGGCGATGGTGGAAAAATTCGGCTGGGCGCCGGTGGCGGCCGCCGCGCTGCCCACGGCGCTGCTGGATCCGCGCGAGGCGATCTGGGCGACACTGGAGCTGCAACTGCGCAGCGGGTTGTCGCAGGTGCTGCTTGGGCAGAAGAACGCCAAGGACGCGCTCGATGGCGTGGCGAGCGATTGGCAGCACAGTCTGCGCCGCGCGGGGTTGGGACATTGATCCGGCGCCGCAACCTGTTGCGCGCCGGCGCCGCGGCCGCGGCGTAGCCGAAGTTCGCAGACCGCGACGTTGGAGCCGCGCGAGCCGATCTGGCCCACGCTGGAGCTGGGGTAGCCATGTCATTCCCGTGCAAGCGGGAACCCAGGACCTGGGGCCCCGCTTGCGCGGGGATGACAATCGGGATGGCTCCGCGTACAAACACTTGCACGGAGAACACCATGACCATTGATGGCGCGATCGACTGCGACATCCACCCCGGCGTGCCGAACATCAAGGCGCTGCTGCCTTACATGAACGAATTCTGGCACGAATCCTTCGTCGCGCGCGGGATCGACGGCTTCGACATGATGAGCTACCCGCTCGGTGCGCCGATCACCTGCCGACCGGACTGGCGAGTGAAGGGCGAGCGCCCAGGCTCCAGCCTGGCCAACCTGCGGCGTGACGCGCTGGATGCGTTCGGCATCGGCCTGGCGATCTGCAACCCGCTCACCGGCGGCCAGGTCGCGGTCAGCGAGACGATGGGTGCCGCGATCTGCTCCGCGGTGAACGACTGGGTCATCGAGCACTGGCTTAACCAGGAGCCGCGACTGCGCGCCTCGATCGTGATCCCGGCGCAGGCGCCGCTGCTGGCGGTGGAGGAGATCGAGCGCCGCGCCGGCGACAGGCGCTTCGTGCAGATCCTGATGCCGGCGGCGTGCGAAATGATGCTGGGCCGCAGCTATTACTGGCCGATCTACGAGGTCGCGGCGAAATACGACCTGCCGATCGGGCTGCATGCCGGCAGCATGTACCGCTACGCGCCCACGTCGGGCGGTTGGCCGTCGCACTACCTGCACGACTACGTCGCGAATTCCCAACTGTTCGAGGATCAGTTGCTCAGCCTGATCTCGAACGGCGTGTTCAACCGCTATCCCGATCTGCGGTTCGTGCTGATCGAGTCCGGCGTGACCTGGCTGCCGGGCTTCATCTGGCGCGCGATCAAGACCTGGCGCGGGGTGCGCGCCGAGGTGCCATGGGTGAAGCGCTCGCCAGCAGAGACCATCCGCGAGAACATCCGTCTGACCGTGCAACCGATCGACGCGCCACGCGATACCGATGTGGTGGAGCGCATCGTCGAGCAGATCGACAGCGACCGGATGCTGCTGTTCGCCTCGGACTATCCGCACTGGCAGTTCGAGGGCGACGCCGTGCTGCCGTCCGGCCTGTCGCCTGACCTGCTGCGACGCATCCGCGTCGACAATCCGCTGGAGACCTATCCTCGCCTGAAGGAGACTGTGCAATGAACGCGCCCGTCGATGTCATGGAACGGCGCCCCGAGGCCGATACGCGCCTCGGCATCATCGATTGCGACATCCATCCCTCGCTGAAGCCCGGTGCGCTGAACCAATATCTGTCGGCACGGTGGCAAAAGCACCTGGCGGAGTACGGCAAGCTCAACTGCGGCATCTACGCCGACCGCGGCACCTATCCGCGATTCTCGCCCGCAACGTCGCGGCGCGATGCCTGGCCGCCGGGCGGCGGGTTGCCTGGCTCCGATGTGGCGTTCCTGCGCGAACAACTGCTGGACGCCTATAACATCGCGTATGGCGTGCTGGAGCCGCTGATCGGCGTCAACACCTCGCGCAACCTGGACGAAGCGGCAGCGCTCTGTTCGGCGGCGAATGACTGGCAGGCGCACGACTTCGTCGATGTGGAGCCGCGGCTGCGTGCATCGATCCTGGTGCCGCAGGACGATCCGGAGGCATCGATCAAGGAGATCGAGAAGCGGGCCGGCGACTGGCGTTTTGCGCAGATCCAGTTGGGATCGAAGACGTCGGAGCCGTTGGGGCGGCGGCGGTATTGGCCGATCTTCGCCTGCGCGGAAGCGAATGGACTGTCGATCGGGCTGCATGTCGGCGGCACGCAGAACAGCGCGCCTTCCGCCAGCGGCTGGCCGCAATTCTACATCGAAGATCACCACATGCTGGTGCATTCGATGCAGAACCAGGTGGCGAGCCTGATTCTTGAAGGTGTGTTCGAGGCTTTTCCCAAGCTGAAGGTCTGCATGATCGAGGGTGGCTTCGCGTGGGTGCCGTCGCTCGGCTGGCGACTGGATGCGCACTGGGTGAAGATGCGCGACGAGGTGCCGCAGGTGAAGCGGCCGCCATCCGAGTACATGCGGACCAATCTGTGGTACGCGACGCAGCCGGTGGAGGAGCCGGAGAATCCCGACGACCTGCGCCAGGTATTCGAGTGGATCGGCTGGGATCGGATGGTGTACTCGTCGGACTATCCGCACTGGGACTTCGACGATCCGCACCTTGCGTTCCGTTTTCAGATGACCGAGGACGAGAAGCGCATGCTGTTCCGCGACAATGCGCTGAGCGTGTATACGTTCCGGTAGACGAAGCCGCGGTGTCGCAGTTCGTCCGGCTTGTTGAAACCACAGATGGACACGGATGAACACCGATAAGCGCGATCAAGATCAGCATCTGTGTTCATCCGTGTGCATCCGTGGTTTGAAACCGTCGCAGGCACTGCCGCTGGTCGCTGTTGCGCGACGGCAACAAGTGTTCGCCGCACACGCGCAATTACACGTCGCCCCACACGGGTTGTCGTGCAGACAGCGAGCGGCAACACTGTAGTCCATACATGGGGAGCCACCGATGCTGCAGCCACCGCCCGCCCGTCCCGGCATGCACGAGGACGAGGTCGACACGCCGGCGTTGCTGATCGATCTCGACGCGTTCGAAGCGAACCTCGACCAAATGGCGGAGTTGCTGGCGCCGACCAAGGCGAAGCTGCGAGCGCATGCCAAGACCCACAAATCGCCAGTGATCGCGAAATTGCAGATGGCGCGCGGCGCGGTGGGCCAGTGCGTGCAGAAGGTGGCCGAAGCCGAGGCGCTGGCCTGGGGCGGCATCCCCGACATCCTGGTCAGCAACGAGGTGGTGGGGGCGTCGAAGCTGGCGCGGCTCGCGGCGCTCGCGCGCATCGCCAAGGTCGCGGTGTGCGCCGACGATGCGACGCAGGTCGCGGCGATCGAAAGCGCGGCGTCGGATGCGGGGGTGCGGCTGCCGGTGCTGGTCGAGATCGACGTCGGCGCAGGGCGCTGCGGCGTCGCGCCCGGACCGGACGCGGTGGCGCTGGCGAAGCGGATCGCCGCTTCGAAGCACCTGATCTTCGGCGGGCTGCAGGCGTATCACGGCAGCGCGCAGCACAGGCGGACGGTGACGGAGCGCCGCACGCTGATCGGCAACGCCGTAGATGCATCGCGGCGGACCGTAGAGCAATTGCGGCAGCAGGGACTGGACTGTGCGATCGTCGGCGGCGCGGGGACCGGCACGTTCCAGATCGAGTCGGCGTCCGGTGTGTATAACGAGATCCAGGCCGGCAGCTACGTGTTCATGGACGCCGATTACGCGCGCAACCTGGACGAGGCGGGCGCGCCGATCGGCACGTTCCGGCATTCGCTTTTTGTGCTGGCGACGGTGATGAGCGTGCCGAGCAAGAGCATCGCGGTGGTGGATGCGGGGCACAAGGCGGTGACGGTGGACAGCGGCATGCCGACGATCTGGCAGCGGCCGGACATCCGGTATGTCGGCGCCTCGGACGAGCACGGGAAAATGGAGGTGGGGTCGGAGGCGGCGGCGCCGAAGTTGGGTGAAAAGCTACGGTTGGTGCCGGGGCACTGCGATCCGACGGTGGACCGCTACGACTGGTACGTGGGGGTGCGGAACGGGCGGGTCGAGTGCCTGTGGCCGGTCGCCGCGCGCGGCGGGATGCATTGATACGGCCGGGACTTTGCCCCGAACCCCACCAGAGGGCTCTGCCCTCTGGACGCCCGCCAAGGGCGTAGCCCTTGGGACCCTTCAATTTGGTCCGGTGCGGGCCAAGGGGGGCAACCCTGACTTTCTCCGCCCTTAACTCATTTGCTTGCACCGACCCGAGCCTCACGCTACGGCCTATGCCATGACCCGCAGCCGGCCCGCATCGAGCACATCCGACACCGACGCCGATCTGGCCGCGGCCATCCGCTTGCTCGGCCACACCAGCGTGCTGGTGGTGGGCGACGTGATGCTCGACCGCTACATCTATGGCACGGTGGAGCGCATCAGCCCGGAAGCCCCGGTGCCCATCCTGGCGGTCGAGCGTGACCTGGCAATGCCTGGCGGCGCCGGCAACGTGGTGCGCAACTTGACGGCACTGGGCGCCGCGGTGGCATTCATCTCGGTGGTGGGCGATGACCAGGCCGGTTCGGATCTGACCGGTCTGATCGGCGGCCAGCCCAATGTGGAACCGTGGCTGCTGGTGCAGGGCGGACGCACCACCACACTGAAGACCCGTCTGCTCGCCGCCGGCCAGCATCTGCTGCGTGCCGACTGGGAGGAAACCTCGCCGATCCAGTCGCGGCTGGCCGAGCGCCTGGTGCGGATCGCGCGCGATGCGATGGCGGCAACCTCGGTCACGGTGCTGTCGGATTACCGGAAAGGGCTGCTGGCCGGCGAGCTGCCGGCCCAACTCATCGCTGCGGCGCGAGAGGCGGGTCGGGCGGTGATCGTCGATCCCAAGGGACCGGACTATTCGCGTTATGCCGGCGCCGACATCATCATGCCGAACCGCACCGACCTGGCCGAGGCGACGGGGATGCGGGTGGATGGCGAGGCGGCCATCGTCTCGGCGGCCACCGCGCTGCGTCAGCGCCACGGCTTCGGCGCGGTTGTGGTGACGCGCGGCAACGACGGCATGACGCTGCTTGATGCCACCGGGGCGCGGCATTTCCCGGCTGAGGCGGCCGAGGTGTACGACATCGCCGGTGCCGGCGACACCGCGGCGGCGACGCTGGCCGCCGCGGTCGCGGCGCGGCTGGAGCTGCCGGTGGCGGTGCGCCTCGCCAACATCGCGGCCGGGGTCGTGGTGGGGAAGGTTGGCACCGCGGTGGCGCGTGAGGCGGACCTGCTGGGGGCGCTGTCGCCACAGGGCGGCGCGCTGCGCAAGATCGTCTCGCGCGACGCGGCGGTGGAGCACGTGCAGCGTTGGCACCACAAGGGCTGGCGCGTCGGCTTCACACACGGGCGTTTCGACCCGCTGCTTCCTGCTGACCTGAACTGGCTGGAGGAGGCGCGCGAGGCCTGCGACCGGCTGGTGGTCGGGCTGAAATCGCCGGTCGCCAATGCGACCCAACCGGAGGCAGCGCGTGCCGCTATGCTGGCGAGCCTCGCCAGCGTCGATCTGGTTACCGTGTTCGCGGAGGACAAGCCCGACGCGCTGATCGCGGCGCTGCGCCCGGATTTGACGGTGGCCGCGGGCAGGTAGGTCGGATCGGCCCGCCAACATTATGCCGGCGGCAGAAACGGTTGGACGATCTCCTGGAATGGCGTCAGTGCCTCGCACGTCGCCGCGTGGGCTGCCAGCGCCGACCAGCGTACTTCGTCGAACAGGCCCGCATGTGCTTCCCACGTGAAACGCAGCGCACACGCAACCGCGACGTCGGCGTGGCCGATCGCATCGCCAAACCAGAAGCGATCTGATCTAGGCCGATCGACCTCCAATGCGGTGAGCACGTCCGCGATCTGGGTCCGGCACCGCGCGATCCATTGGTCGGACGTCGTTTGGTGCATCACGCGCTCGTAGATCAGGCTCACCGCCTTGTCGGCCAGACCAGTGGCCAAGGCGCATACCTTCAACGCCTGGCGGCGGCGATCGCCGCTGTCGGCGATCATGGCGCGTGCCGGCCCGACAAGCTCATCCAGATGATCGAGGATCGCGCCGCTTTCGATCAGCGCTTCGCCGTTGTCCAGCACCAGCGTGGGGACGCGGCGCAGCGGATTGAACGGCGCGATCCGGTCGGCGTCGCCGAACGTCGACCAGGGCCGGTGCTCATAGGCCATGCCATAGAGACGGAGCGCGATGGCGACGCGCCGGACGAATGGGGAGTCGTATTGACCGATCAGGATCATTGGCGCCGCTAGCTGACCACGTCCGGCCCGAACCGGTAGCCGTTGAACACCAGATCGGGATCCGGGTCCGTGCCGCCCCAGTCGCCGACAAAGCGGCCGAGCTGCGGTTCGAACCGGATGTGCACCGTGCCGGTGCCGTCCCGGTCGGTCCAGGTGAAGTCGGCCTCGCAGGTCCCGGTCTGATGGAATCCGTTCAGCGTACCGTCGAACGGCACGGCGTCATGAATGCGGTAGTGCCCGACCAGTGTTCCATCAGGTTCGGCGTGGAATTCGGTTTCCATCGTCTGCAGACCCATTCCGTTCCAGACCGGACCGCGCCATGGTCCGACGCTTGCGGTGAAGCAGGTATCCAGCGCCAGCGCCGGCGGGGCGGTCGAAAGCAGAATCAGAACCAGAGTGAAGCGAGCGAGCATAGTGCGCCTCGGGCACGTGATCGCCGCAATGGTATACCGGACACCGATATTGGCAACGCGATCGAATGCCGGCTGCCGACATCGTCAGCTTCCTCTGTGCGAACGGGCACGGTAGCCTGCCGGCCTTCGACAGGGGGAGTGCGCATGGACTACACGACGCTGGGCAGGACGGAACTCAAGGTCAGCGTCGCGGGCCTCGGCTGCGGTGGATTCAGCCGATTGGGCCTGAACACCGGGGGCACCGAGGCGAGCGCCATCGCGATCATCCATGCCGCGCTCGACCACGGCGTCAATCTGCTGGACACCGCGGCGCCCTATGACACCGAGGGCGTGGTCGGCAAGGCGATCAGGAGCGTGCCGCGCGAGCGGGTGGTGATCGCCACCAAGGCCTCGGTCATCCGCGGCGGCGAACGCTGGACGCCGGAGCGCGTGGTCGCCAGCCTCGACAACTCGCTGCGCGAACTCGGCATCGACTGCATCGACGTGTTCCAACTGCATGCCGTGCCGCCGTCGGGCTACGACTACGTGCGCGACGTGATTGCGCCCCCGCTGTTGAAGGAGAAGGAAAAGGGAAAGTTTCGCTTCCTCGGCATCACCGAGACATCACCGAACGATCTCGAACACCAGATGCTGCTGCGAGCGGTAGCGGACGGCATGTGGGACGTGGCGATGGTGGCGTTCCACCTGATGAGCCAGAACACCCGCGAGGCGGTGTTTCCCGCGACGCTGCAACACCGCGTGGGCACGTTGCTGATGTTCGCGGTGCGCAGCATCTTCGCCCGCCGCGAACGCGTCGTGGAGGCGATGCAGGAACTGGCGGCGCAGGGCAAGGTGCCGCAGTCGCTGGCAGACGATCCCGATCCGCTCGGGTTCCTGGTCCATCCAAGCGGCGCGACCAGCCTGACCGATGCGGCGTATCGCTATGTGCGGCACGAGCCCGGGGTCGATGTGGTGCTGTTCGGCACCGGCGATCAGGCGCATCTGCGCTCGAACATCGAATCGATCCTGCGTCCGCCGTTGCCGCAGGCGGACCGTGACAAGCTGAAGCAACTGTTCAGCCATCTGCGCGGCGTCGGCCTGGTGGCACCGCCGCGCGCAAGAGGAGCAACGTCATGAAACTCGCGAAGATCGAAGACCTGCACTGCGACGCCGGCTGGCGCACGTTTTCGTTCCTCAAGCTCACCACCGACGACGGGCTGGTCGGCTGGTCGGAATACACCGAGGCCGATGGCAGCCGCGGCCTGACCGGCGTGATCCGCGGTCTGGCCGAGCCGCTGATCGGGCTTGATCCGCGGCCGGTACAGCAGATCGCGTCGATGCTGTGGGTGCGCCAGGTGCAGGCGCCGGGCGGGGTGAACTCGCGCGCCATCGCCGCGATCGAGAATGCGCTGCTGGATATCAAGGGCAAGGCGCTCGGCGTGCCGGTATACGAGCTGTTCGGCGGGCCGGTGCGCGAGCGCATCCCGGTGTACTGGTCGCATTGCGGGTCCTATCGCGTGCGCAACCATGAGCTGGTCGGCGCGCCGCCGCTGCGCACCTACGACGATATTTCCGCCCTCGGCGCCGAGGTGAAACGGCGCGGCTTCAAGGCGCTGAAGACCAACATCCTGCCGTTCGAAGGCGGCAAGCTGACCAACTTCGGTCCTGGCTTCGGCCGCTCGCCGGGCTGGCCGGAATTGAACGTCGATCGCAAGACGCTGCAGGCTGTGCGTGATCTGCTCGGCGCATTCCGTGCCGGTGCGGGCCCCGAGATGGGACTGCATCTCGATGTCAACTATCACTTCAAGACCGAAGGCTACCTGCAGATCGCCAAGGCGGTGGCGCCGTTCGACATGACGTGGCTCGAGATCGATACCTGGGACCCGCAGTCGCTGGCGCTGATCCGGCGCGCCGCACCGTGTCCGATCGCATCGCTGGAATCGGTCTGCGGGCGGCGGGCGTTCCGGCCTTTCTTCGATGCCTACGCGACCGACGTCGCGATCATCGACGTGATCTGGAACGGCTTCCTGGAGTCGATCAAGGTCGCATCGATGGCCGAGGCTTACGAAGTGAACTGCGCGCCGCACAACTACTACGGCCATCTCTGCTCGGCGATCAGCGCGCATTTCTGCGCGGTGGTGCCGAATTTCCGCGTGATGGAGATCGACATCGACAGCGTGTCGTGGCGCGACGAGCTGTTCATCAACGCGCCGGCGATCGAGAACGGCGAGCTGATCGTGCCGAAAGGTCCCGGCTGGGGCGTCGAGGTGAACGAGGCCGCGGTGCGCGCGCATCCGCCACAGACGCGATAGCATTAAGCAATTGAAACCACGGATGCACACGGATGACGATGCGCCTATCCGTGTTCATCCGTGTGCATCCGTGGTTTCAAATCACTTCTTCCACTGTCACATCGAAGGCACGACATGACCGCACGCTTTGACATTCTCGGCATCGGCAACGCCATCGTCGATGTGGTGGCGCAGGCGGACGACACGTTCCTGTCGCGCCACGACATGCGCAAGGGCTCGATGACGTTGATCGATGCCGATGCGGCCGGCGCGCTGTACGCGGCGATGCCGCCCGGTCAGGAGAGCAGCGGCGGTTCGGCGGCGAACACCTGTGCGGCCGCGGCAGCCCTGGGCGCGCGCGTCGCCTATCTCGGCAAGGTGGCGAACGACCAGTTGGGCGCCGTATTCCGCCATGACATGACGGCGATCGGCGTGCATTTTCCATCGACGCCGCTGTACGGGGGCGCGCCGACCGCGCGTTGCCTGATCGTGGTGACGCCGGATGGGCAGCGCACGATGCACACCTATCTCGGCGCCTGCGTCAGCTTCGACGAGGCCGATGTGGCCGAGACGCTGGTGGCAGACGCGGCGGTGACCTACCTGGAAGGCTACCTGTTCGACCCGCCGGCGGCGCAGCGTGCGTTCCGTCGTGCTGCGGCCACTGCGCATCAGGCCGGGCGGCAGGTCGCGCTGTCCTTGTCGGATGCATTCTGCGTCGATCGCCATCGCGCGGCGTTCCTCGAGCTGGTGAAACAGGACGTCGATATCCTGTTTGCCAATGAAGCCGAGGTCACCGCGCTTTACCAGGAGAACACCTTCGAGGCCGCAGCAGAGCGCGCGCGCGCCGATGTGGCGCTCGCGGCGTTGACCCGCAGCGAGGCGGGCAGCGTGATCCTCCGCGGCGCCGAGACCGTGGAGATCGCCGCCGAACCGGTGCGCGTGGTAGACACGACGGGCGCGGGGGACGCCTATGCCGCCGGGTTCCTCGCCGGGCTGACGGCTGGCAAGCCGCTGACGGTGTGCGGGCGGCTAGCCTCGGTCGCGGCGGCTGAGGTGATCAGCCACTACGGCGCGCGACCGCAGGCGGATCTAACAAAACTGACGGCCGCGCTTCGCTGAACTTTATCGCTGCGACCTGGACCGGCGCAGCAGCCCCAGCCCAAGCAGGCCGGTCCCCAACATCGCCAGCGTGCCAGGCTCAGGTACCACGCCGGTCAGCGAGAATGTCGCATTGAAGGCTCCGGCGCCGACAATATCCGCCCCTACCCGCAGCCAATCCGGATCCAGATTGGCATCGCGCGTCCAGCTCTGCAGATCGGTAAAGTCTGCGGGGAACGGTGTACCAGGCAAGACGATGGGTCTTGGCGCGGACAACCAGAGGAAGGTGCCGTTATCGTCGAGGTCAACCTGGGGTACGAAGAAATAGTGCCCGGGCGCCAGGGAGAACGGGTCGGTGAACGTTACGTCGAACTCCACCTCCTGGCCCGTGGCCGCTCCGTTCCCGTTCGTAGTCTGACCGGGCTTCGCATGGATACCACCGGGCGTCACGCTGTTGCTGGCCGTGAAGTTTGCCTGCAGCGTGCTCGTGGTGAACGTCAGCTCGCCGGGGGACGAGCTGTCCCGGGAATCGAGTGCCACATCCGATGGGGAATTGACGCGGGTCGGCACCTGGGTCGTGGAGAAGACGGGTGATCCGCTGGTCCTGGTTGTGTCCGAATCCAGTGGGAAAACCCGATAGATCTCGACGACAACGTCGGTAGGGTTACTCCCGGCCGGAACCAGTCCGGTGAACGTTGCGCTGGTCAGCGTGGTCGGCCCGGTCAGAAAGAAGTCGTCCGCCGACTCGATTTCCGTGGCTGTGCCCGGACGCGTGGCGGTCGCTATCTTGCCATCCGTGCCGCCTGTGCTGAAGAGGAGTGTCGGCGTTGCCCCGGCGGGCTGCGGGCCAGCAACACCGAGCAGAGCTATCGCCACCGAAGCGGCGCCTGCGGACAGCTTCATGATACTTCCCCTGGACCTCATCACTTGATGCCCCTTAGCGAATAAGTGGACGAAAAGTAACTGAACATTTAGCTGCAATGCACGTGCCGCACTCAAATCGGCGTGACACCGGCGAAATGAATTTGACAAACATCCAATTTGGTTCGGGCGGCAGGACCTTGTTGTCCGATCTCCCGCTGGATTTCAGCCAATTCTCCGGGTACAAGCGGCGACAGGATTGCTCCGATCGGGAGGTCCGGAAGGGCAAGAAAAGCTGAGGCGGGGGGACGAAAGAATGAATATTGGCTCACTTGTGGTCGTTTTCGGGTTCGCAGCGACCGCGATGATCGGCATCGCTCCCGCCTCCGCGGATGAACAGCCGAAGCACGGCGGCATCCTCACCTACATGATCCCTGCCGACGCCCCGCCCAGTTTCGATGGTCACCGGGAAACCACCTACGCCACGGTCCACTCGACGGCGCCATTCTACAGCGTGCTGATCCGGCTCGATCCCGAGCATCCGGAGGACGTGACGAAGTTCGTTTGCGACCTGTGCACCGAGGTGCCGCAACCGACCGACAACGGCACAACCTATACGTTCAAGATCCTGGAAGGCGTGAAGTGGCATGACGGCTCGCCGCTCAGCGCGGCGGACGTGGCGGCGAGTTGGAACCACATCATCCATCCGCCGCCGGGCTACAACAGCGCGCGCGCCAACTGGTACGCGATGGTCGACACCGTGTCGGCGCCCGATCCGACGACGGTGGTGTTCAAGCTGAAGTTCGCCACGCTGACCTTCCTGCCGGCGCTCGCCGACCCGTATGCCTACATCTACAAGAAGGACAACCTGGACAAGGATCCCAACTGGTACATGAAGAACATCATGGGCAGCGGACCGTTCAAGTTCGTCGCCTATGATCTCGGCCAGTCGATCAAGGGTGAGCGCAATCCCGACTACTACCACAAGGGACTGCCATATCTCGATGGCTTCGTCGCCATCTACGCCGACAAGCAGGTGGTGCGGACCGAGGCGATTCGCGGCGACCGCGCGACCACCGAGTTCCGCGGCCTGCCGCCGGCGGCGATCGATCAGCTCAAGAAGGAGCTTGGCGACAAGATCACCATCCAGACCAGCGACTGGAACTGCGGCAACCTGATCACGCCGAACTCCAAGCGCAAGCCGTTCGACGATGTGCGGGTGCGCAAGGCGCTGCTGCTGGGGATCGACCAGTGGCACGGCGCGCCGGCGCTGTCGAAGATTGCCAACGTACGCACGGTGGGCGGCATCGTGTTCCCCGGCTCGCCGCTGGCGGCGACCAAGGAGGAACTGCAGCAGATGGCGGGCTTCTGGCCCGATATCGACAAGTCGCGCGCCGAGGCGAAACGGCTGCTGAAGGAGGCGGGGCAGGAGAACCTCAGCTTCGAGATGCTGAACCGCAACGTCGATCAGCCGTACAAGTATGTCGGTACCTGGGTCGTCGACGAGTGGAGCAAGATCGGCGTTCACGTGACCCAGAAAGTGGTGCCGACCGGTCCGTGGTTCGAATTGATGCGCACCGGCAACTTCGATGTCGTGGTGGAGGCCAACTGCAACGGCGTGGTCAATCCGGTGATGGACACGCAGAAGTATCTGCCGAAGCGGGTGTTCGTTGAGAACTACGGCGGCTTCGACGACCAGGACCTGATCGACATCGACGCCAAGATGGTGCGCGAGACCGATCCCGCAAAGCAGCGGCTGCTGATGCGGGCGTTCGAGACGCGCGTGGTGGACACGATGGCTTACGAGTGGCCGATGCTGTGGTGGAACCGCATCCTGCCGGAGCGGTCCTATATGCACGGCTGGAAGATCGGTCCGAGCCACTACGTGAACCAGGACCTGGCGACGGTCTGGCTGGATAAGTAGTGCGAACAGCCGATAAGGAATCCAACGCCACGCGCTGCCATATTGCTGTTGCTCTGCTGCTTCTGCTGCCGTCATCGGCTTTTGCAGACCAGGCAGCCGATGCTGCCGCTTGCGAACAGGCTGCCGGTAGCTTCCTCGCCGGCAGTGTTGCCGCTGGTCCGTCCTTCCGCGATGGCGCGCCACGGCATGGCGTGCATCTGTCGCACACCCATCTGACCCTGTCGGGCGACGACGGCACCAGCTACGACGTCGCGATCGACAACGTGTTAGCCAACGGCTACCGGCGTAACCAGGCGAGCGTGCCGGCACCGCTCAGCACGATCAGGGTCGGTGACAGGCTGGAACTGTGCGGCGAGCTGTATACCGGCGGCGACGTCGGCATCCACTTTGTGCATACCGACTGCGGCGTCTCCCCGACCGCCGACAAACCCGACGGCTGGATCCGCAAGGTCGATGAAGGCGGCAATGCCGGCGACAACATGGAAGCCAATCAGGCGTTCTGTAGCCTCTGGCCGAATTGACGGCCCGTGGCACCGCGACGAGATCGGCGAAATATTCCTGGTGCAGTCGAGCCCTGGCCCTGATTCGTCTATCGCGGGCTCGGCGGCGAACTGCTTCCTCCGTGTTGAAACAAAGTAGAACGCACCGCACGAGCCGCCACGTGATCGGCGACTCGCTCATATCCTGGTGGACCTCGCGCTCGAGCGGATTGACGATGTGGTTGGTGCGAAAGGCGACGCCAAGGTCCTTGGTGGCCAGGCGGACCTGGGTCTGGCGTCAGTCGTGAAGGCGACCGGGGCAACGTAGCCCTACGTGATCGCACGCGCTGTGCAACGATCTCGCGGTCAGTCTCGCCCGCATCATCAATGGACTGCCTCGCGCCGCGGCCCTGGAAGCCAGGCCTTGCCGGCGCGCCGCACGCGGCCAGGACCTCTCGCCCACGCCCATCCGCTTGCGCGCCACGCCGGGGCCCGCGCCGCACGGCAGGTCGCGCCGCCGGACGCCCAGCGCGAACCCCACCGCGCCGACCACACCGGACCCGCGCCTCGCGCGCCTGCCCACGGAGGAGGAAATCGCCGCCGAGGTGCGTCACCGCCCGGTCGGCGCCGTCATCAGCTCGACCAGGCATTCTGGGACGAACTCAGCCGGGCCATCATCATCTATGGCGGCAGCCTCGCCGGCTTCCTCCGGAATCTGTTCGCCCGCCGCTCCGGATCGCCGCGCCACCCCCACGATCTGCCGGCGCTCGCCACCGGTCCGCCCTGAAATAGCAACCGCAAAACACGCAGAACACGCGGATCAAGGATTACCGCCTGGCACCTGCCGGAGCGGGCCTGATCTCTCTTTGCGTCATTTGCGTGTTTTGCGGTTCCGATATCCGAGCCCCCTCCCCCGGCCACCGATTCCCCCTCGCATCCAGCCGCCATCCAGCCTATGTGTGCGGCGCAGCATCCCCGCATTCCAGGCCCCCATGCAGATTCGCAACGTCGCGATCATCGCCCATGTCGATCACGGCAAGACCACCCTGGTCGACAAGCTCCTGAGCCAGTCCGGCTCGTTCCGTGACCACCAGGTGGTGGCCGAGCGCGCGCTGGACCGCAACGACCTGGAGCGCGAGCGCGGCATCACCATCCTGGCCAAGTGCACCTCGGTGGTCTGGCGCGGCACCCGCATCAACATCGTCGATACCCCCGGCCACGCCGATTTCGGCGGCGAGGTCGAGCGCATCCTGAACATGGTGGACGGCGCCATCGTGCTGGTGGACGCCGCCGAGGGCGTGCTGCCGCAGACCAAGTTCGTGGTCGGCAAGGCGCTGGCGCGCGGGCTGCACCCGATCGTGGTGGTCAACAAGGTGGACCGCGCCGACGCCCGCCCGGACGAGGTCCACATCGAGGTATTCGACCTGTTCGCCGCGCTGGGCGCCTCGGACGCGCAGCTCGATTTCCCGATGCTGTACGCGTCGGGCCGCCAGGGCTGGGCGGACGCGGCGCTGGACGGCCCGCGCAAGGACCTGGCCGCGCTGTTCGACCTGGTGGTGCGCCACGTGCCGGCGCCGACGGTCGATCCCGACGCGCCGTTCGCCATGGTCGCGACGATCATGGAGTACGACCCGTATCTCGGCCGCGTGCTGACCGGGCGGGTGGAGCAGGGCCGGGCGCGGATCAACATGCCGGTGAAGGTGCTGCACGCCGACGGCACCGCCGGCGAGACCGGCCGGATGACCAAGCTGCTGTCGTTCCGCGGCCTCGACCGCGTGCCGGTGGAGGAGGCGGAGGCCGGCGACATCATCGCCGTCGCGGGCCTGGCCGAGGCCACCGTGCCGGACACGATCGGCGCGCCGGAACTGGCGGCGCCGCTGCCCGCCATCCCGGTCGATCCGCCGACGCTGGCGATGACCTTCCGCATCAACGACGGCCCGCTGGCCGGGCGCGAGGGCAAGAAGGTCACGTCCCGGCAGATCCGCGAGCGGCTGTTCCGCGAGGCGGAAGGCAACGTCGCCATCAAGGTGACCGACAGCAACGAGACCGAGGCGTTCGAGGTCGCCGGCCGCGGCGAACTGCAACTGGGCGTGCTGATCGAGCAGATGCGCCGCGAGGGCTTCGAACTGGCCATCGGCCGCCCGCGCGTGCTGACCCGCACCAACCCCGATACCGGCGCCCGCGAGGAGCCGATGGAGGAGGTGCTGGTCGATGTCGACGAACCCTATGCCGGCGTGGTGGTGGAGCAGTTGTCCCGCCGCAAGGGCGAGCTGCGCGACATGCGCCCGTCCGGCGGCGGCAAGCTGCGGCTGACCTTCAGCATCCCGAGCCGCGGCCTGATCGGCTACCACGGCGAATTCCTCACCGACACGCGCGGCACCGGGGTGATGAACCGGCTGTTTGCCGGCTACGGACCGTGGAAGGGCGCGATCGAGGGGCGGCGCAACGGCTCGCTGATCTCCACCGAGAACGGCGAGGCGGTGCACTACGCGCTGTTCTACATCCAGGAGCGCGGCACGCTGTTCGTGAACCCCGGCGACAAGGTCTATGTCGGCATGATCCTGGGCGAGAACGCGCGCGGATCGGATCTGGAAGTGAACCCGATCAAGGAGAAGAAGCTCACCAACATCCGCGCCGCCGGCAAGGACGACGCGATGCTGCTGATCCCGCCGCGCCGGATGAGCCTGGAACAGGCGATCGCCTATATCGAGGACGACGAACTGGTGGAGGTGACGCCAAGTGCGGTGCGGCTGCGCAAGCGGTTCCTCGATCCGCACCAGCGCAAGCGGAACGAGCGGCGGGCGGAGGCGGCGGCCTAGCCGGTCATGGGATAAAGCGACGCAGGCCGTCTTTGAGCATGACGCTGTTGAAGTTCATCAGCAGACCGATCCTGCAGCCGCTCAATCGCAGATACGTCAACGTCTGCGCCTCGTGCACCGGCAGGATGCGCTCGACCGACTTGAGCTCCAGGATTACGGACTGCTCGACGATGACGTCTGCGTAATAGGCGCAGTTCAGCCGCACATCCTCATAGATGATCGGGAAGAGGCACCTGGCGCCTGAAGGGCAGGCCACCATGCGCAAGCTCCCAGCAGAGGCATTCTTCGTAAACCGATTCCAGCAGGCCAGGGCCGAGTTTTCTGTGCACCTTGATGGCCAAGCCGATGATGCGGTTGGTGGGGTCGACGCTCTCCATACCGAGACTTCTATCGGCACTGTTCGTTGCTGCTGGGTTAATGATTCAACGCAAAGCCCGCCAAGGACGCAAAGATCACAAAGCAGAATTGGTGCGCTTCGCGCATCGTGACCGCGGGCTGCGGAATCGGCCGAAGGCCGAACAATTCTAACTTGGCGAGCTTTGTGTTCTTCGCGGTCTTTGCGTTGAATTCGTCAGCCGAAGCCGGCACCGGCCACGCCCGAGTGGCCCATCACCGCCGCAGGTGCTCCAACAACAGCACCGCCCCCGCCATCTCGCCACGCTTCTTCTCCAGCATCTCCGTCCCGCCCACCGCGTACACCGCAATCGCGGCCAACAGCTCGCGCAGCCGTGCCGGCGCGCTGGCATCGAACGGCAGCACGCACCCGCCGGTGCGCCGCGCCAGGTCCAGGAACACCTCGGCATCGCGCTTCGCGTTCCAGTCGGTAGTGTCGTGCAGCACGATCAGCTTGATGCCCTTCAGCCCCATCGCATCGGCAAGTTTCCGGCCACGCACCGGCGACTCCTCGAACACGTCGCCGATGTAGACGACGCACCCGCACGCCGGGGTTCGACAGCGCGCGCGACAGGATCGGCAGCAGCCGGGTCATGCCGGCGATGCAACGGATGCCGGCGGCGCGGTCGCGCAGCGTGGTCGGATCGGAGGTGAAGCTCGGTGAAGGTGTGCAGCATCGAGCCGCCATGCACCGCCAGCGCGACATCGAGCTCGCCGGGCAATGCCTTCACCAGCGCATCGGTCACGGTGCGCGCGGCAGCCCAGGCCGGTTCGCGCGACGCGGTGGCGTCGAAGCCGAAGATCAGGCGCGGACGAGTGGAAGTGGTGGCCGGCAGCGACGATGCGCCGAACGGCAGCAGCGCGCGGATGTGGTCGAGCAGCGTTGACCGCGCTTCGGCAGGAGGTTCTTCCGGTTCAGGGTCGGGTACCAACACGAAGTTCTGTTTGTCCGCCATCGCGCAACCCCAGCATCAATGACAGCGACTTCAGTGCCACAATCGCTTCGACGCAATCTGCGCCCCTTCCACCAGTGACGCCAGCTTGCGGAACGCGATCTCGCGATCCACCCGTCCCGCGGTGCCGACCGAGGTCGCGAACCCGCAATCCGTCCCCGCAATCACCCGCTCGCGGCCGACGACATCGGCGAACCGGCAGATCCGCTGCGCCACCAGTTCCGGATGCTCGATATAGTTGGTGCAGGTGTCGATCACGCCCGGGATCAGCACCTTGTCGTCCGGCAGCTTGGTCTCCTGCCACACCGCCCATTCGTGCTCGTGCCGCGGATTGGCGGCCTCGAACGAGATCGCCTGCGGCTTCGCCTTCAGGATGATCGGCAGCATCTTCTGCAACGGAATGTCGAAATCGTGCGGCCCTTCGTAATTGCCCCAGCACAGATGCAGCCGCGACGAACTCGCCGGCACATTCGCCAGCGCATGGTTCAGCGCCTCCACCTGCTGCTCGGCCTGCTTCAGGAACTCCGACTCGCTCAGGTCCTGGAACCCGGTATGCCGCGCCATCGCCAGATCGGGGCTGTCGAGCTGCACCACGATGCCGGCATTGGCGATCGATTCGTATTCCTCCTGCATCGCATCGGCGATCGCGCCGATATAGGCGGCATGATTCGGGATAGTGCCGGTTGGGCTGGAAGGTTGACACCACGCCCGGCGACGCCGCCGGCATGAACGCATCGACCGGCTTCGACGCCGCGATCGCCGCCTTGAAGTTGTCGATGTCGCGCTGCGCCGATTGATGATCCTGCCGCGCGATCGGGCCGGTGCAGCACAGCCGGCGGATCTGCTGCGGCCCGATGAACAGCTCCAGGCGCCGGCGGAAATCCGCATAGGGCGCCACGTCGCGATTGGGCTTCGGCACAAACGGCTCGCCACCGAAGCCGGTGAGGCGTTCGTGCACATAGGTCGCATAGCCGACCTTGCTCGTCTCGCCGTCGCTGACGACATCGATGCCGATCTTCACCTGACGCGCCACGATATCGGCGACCGCCTGGCGCACCTGCGCGGCGAACTCGGCGGCGTCGTAGGGTTCGTTGCGATCCTTCTTGATCAGCAGTGCCACCAGCGGCTGCGGCCGCGGCAGGCTGCCGACATGCGTGGTCAGAATGCGGTCCGTGCTGAGCTTCATGGTGCGCTCCTCAGTGCCACAGCTTCGCGGATGCCAGCCTCGCACCTTCCACCAGCGCGCCGAGCTTGCGGTAGGCGATCTCCGGATCGACCCGGCCGGCGTGGCCGACGAAGGTCGCGAACCCGCAATCGGTGCCGGCGATGACGCGCTCGCGTCCGACGATGTCGGCGTACTGACCGATGCGCTGCGCCACCAGTTCCGGATGCTCGATGTAGTTGGTGCAGGTATCGATCACGCCGGGGATCAGCACCTTGTCGTCCGGCACCTTGGCATCGCGCCACACCGCCCATTCATGCGCATGACGCGGATTGGCCGCCTCGAACGAGATCGCCTGCGGTCTTTGCCTTCAGGATGATCGGCAGCACCTTCGCGAGCGGGATGTCGAAGTCGTGCGGACCTTCGTAGTTGCCCCAGCACAGATGCAGCCGCGCCGAACCCGCCGGCACGTTGGCCAGCGCATGGTTCACCGCTTCCACCTGTTGCTCGGCCTGCTTCAGGAACTCGGCTTCGGTGAGGTCCTGGAAGCCGGTATGCCGCGCCATCGCCAGATCGGGGCTGTCGAGCTGCACCACGATGCCGGCGTTGGCGATCGCCTCGTACTCCTCCTTCATGGCATCGGCCACCGCGCCGATATAGGCGGCGTGGTTGGGATAATGCCGGTTCGGCTGGAACGCCGACACGACGCCCGGCGAGGCCGCCGGCATGAACGCATCGACCGGCTTCGACGTGTCGATCGCCGCCTTGAAGTTGGCGATGTCGGTCTTCACCGCCTCATGGTCGCTGAGCCGGATGTCGCCGATGCAGCATAGCCGGCGGAACACCTGCGGACCGGTGAACTGGATCATGCGGTTGCGGAATTCCGGATAGTCGGCAAGGTCGCGCTGCGGCTTCGGCACGAACGGTTCGCCGCCGAACCCGGTCAGGCGATCCTTGATGTAGGTGGCGTAGCCGATCTTGCTGGCCTCGCCGTCGCTGACCACATCGATGCCGATGGCAACCTGGTGCGCGACGATCTCCCCCACGGCCTTGGTGGTCTGGCGAGCGAATTCGGCATGGTCGTAGGGCTGGTCCTGATCCTTCTTCAGCAGCAGCTCGACCAGTGCCTGCGGCCGCGGCAGGCTGCCGACATGGGTCGTCAGGATGCGGTCCGTGCTGAGCTTCATGGCTTCCTCCCGTCCGTTTGCGCCGATGGTACAGGCAGTCCGGATCGGGCGCGAGTCTCCGATGGCTTTAGCTGCGCTCTACCCATCCAACGAGTTGGCGCGCACGTACTGCCGTAGGATGGGTAGAGCGCAGCGAAACCCATCACGTCCAGATCAAAGTTCGATAGTACGCATCGGGCGCATCGAGCTCTGCAATCCCGCCGCCCTCGATCAGCAGATAACGTGTGGCGATCGCCTGCACGAACGCACGGTCGTGCGACACGATGACACAGGTCGCTTCGTGCGCCAGGATTTCCGCCTCCAGCCGCTCCTGCCCGGCGATATCGACGTGATTGGTCGGCTCGTCCATCAGGTAGAAGTTCGGCTCGGTCAGTCGCAGCGCCAGCAGCCCGAGCCGCGCCTTCTGCCCGAGCGAAAGCCGCGCGATCGGCCGGCGCTGCATTTCCACCGTGAAGCCCGCGCCGGCCAGCAAACTGACCGCACGCCGGTCGCCCGGGCGAAACCGGTCACCGATAAAACCATGTGGCGTCGCGTCGTCCGGCAGATGCGACATGAGCTGATCTACATAGCCCGTCACGATCGTCGGGCTGGCGCGCAGTCCCGACACATCGTCGCCCGCCAGCGCACGGCGCAGCAACTGAACGAACTGCGACTTGCCGACACCATTGCGGCCGAGCACCACGAGCCGATCCTGCTGGAACACATCGAGCTTGCCGATGCGGAACAGCAGCCGCGCATCCGGCGCGCGCACATCAACCTCTGCCAGTGCCAACATCACCTTCGCATGCGTGCCGCGGTTGGCGAGGCGGATGTCGCCCGAGCGTTCCGCGTGCACCGAGGCGAAGGTCTGCTCCAACGCTGTGGCGCGCTCGCGCAGTTGCTTCGACTTCTTCAGCAGCAGATCGCTGCCGCTGTTGATCCCGACGTTCTTCAGTTCGTTGGCGTTGCGGCGCAGCCGATCCACCTCGCGTGTCTCCTTCGCGAGCTTTGTCTCCTGCGCCGTATCGTCCTCGTCCAGCAGATGTCGCGCGCGCGTATATGGATACGCATAGACCCGCGAGGTTCCCGGCCGCAGAAACAGCGACCGGTTCGTGCAGGCGTCGAGGAACTGCCGGTCGTGGCTGGCGATCACCATCGGCACGCGGCACGCGACGATCCAGCGCTCCAGCATCTGGATCTTCGCGAGGTCCAGATGATTGGTGGGCTCGTCGAGCAGCAACGCGTCCGGCTCGGTCACCCAGGTGCGCGCGATCAGCGCCAGTCGCTGCCAGCCGCCGCTCAGCGCGTGAAGCGGGCGATCGTGCAGATCGGATGGCGTGCCGAATTCGTCCAGCACGACGTCGACGCGCCATTCGTTGCTGTCGCGATCCGCCGGCGGCAGCGCGCGGCGGATCGACTCGGCGAGCGGCAGGTTCAGCAGGTTCGCCGGCACGTCCTGCTCGACGTAGCCGACGCGCATGCCACGCGAGCGGACGATATCGCCGCTGGTCGGCTCGGCGAGACCGGCCAGGCAGCGCAGCAGCGTGGTCTTGCCGCCGCCATTGCCGGCGATCAGACCGATCCGGTCGGCATCACCGATAGTCATGGTGAGGTTCTGGAACAAGGGATGCGGCGTCAGTACACCGACATCGCGCAGACTGATGGAAGGCATCGGTGTGTCTCTTGGCTCGTTGGAACGCGAAGGGGGGAGGCGTTCAGAGCCGGCCGGCGGAAGCGTCAGTTCGGACCGCTGGCCAGCCCCGCGACGATGTGTCGCAGGGCACAGACGGGGCCGCGCGGATGATGCTGATTGTAAGCGCTCATGCAGCCCTCCCGTGGTTCAACGTTGCACCAGTCGTACCATAGCGGCGGGTGGGCGGTTGTTGCAAGTAGCAGGATTTACACGGAGTTGCACGGAGTTCACACGGAGTTTCACGGATAAGGAAATGCGCTTCGCGCGAAGCGCCATTTGTTCTCTCCGTGAAACTCCGTGCAACTCCGTGTCAAAATCATACGTCCCTCCTTACGCACCGTGACAGCCCAACCGAAAGCCGCCTACTCTGCCGCCAACAAGATTCAGGGAGGTGGACTATGCTGTCCCGCGTCATCCGCTTCGCAGCCGTTGCAGTTGCGCTCGCCACAATCACCGGGCGCCTCGCCGCGGCCGATGAGCCGCAGAAGCTCACCATAGCCTTCGCTGGCAAGGGGATGTCGTTCCTGCTGCAATACATCGCCATCGGCGGCGGCTTCTATAAGCAGGAGGGACTCGATCCGGAGTCGGTCGATGTCTCCTCCGGCACGCGCCAAGCCGCCGCGGTGATGGGCGGCAGCGCGGAGATCACCCAGGTTGGCTTCGCCCACACCATGCACGCGGTCGGGCGTGGCGGCGCGCTGGTGGGCATCGCCACCGCGTTCGACGTCTATCCCATCGCGCTGGTGCTCTCCAACGACGCGATCAAGCGCCTCGGCATTACCGATACCATGTCGCTCGACGAGAAGATCAAGCGGGTGAGGGGCGTGCGGATCGGCATCACGTCGCCTGGCTCCAGCACCGATGAGTTCATGCGCACCATCATGCTGGTGCGCGGCATGGACCCGTCGCGTGACGTGCAGTTGCAGCCGATCGGCATCGGTGCGCCGATGGTGGCGGCAATGCAGCAGGGCGCCACCGACGGCTTCGCCTTCATGTCGCCGTTCACCAATATCTCGGTGAGCCGCGGCATCGGCCAGATCATCGCCGACCCGATGACCGGCGAACTGCCCGAGTATCGCGATGTGCCGTATCAGGTGATCACCACCAGCCGTGCCACGCTCGCCGCCAAGCGGCCATTGCTGCTGCACGTTGTGCGCGCGCTGACCAGGGCGATGAAGTTCGCGCACGAGGACATCGAAGGGTCGCGCAAGGTCGCCCGCACGTTCTTCCAGGACACGCCTGAAGCCGAGTTCAACACCGCATTCGATACCTACATCAAGGCGGTGCCGGCGACGCCGGTGATCTCGCAGGCGCAGGTGGACAACACGGTGAAGA
The DNA here is from genome assembly GCA_963819855.1 of uncultured Alphaproteobacteria bacterium. Lineage (GTDB taxonomy): Bacteria > Pseudomonadota > Alphaproteobacteria > Acetobacterales > Acetobacteraceae > JAMXLO01. The sequence continues at coordinate 51,673 of CAWFYC010000017.1, read as the reverse complement.
TGGTGAACCTGACCGAGAAGACGCCGATGTCCGTCAGCTACGATCAGGTCGTGTATCCCGACCTGTCGCACGAGGCCGCAAAGGATATTCTGGGTAAGTAACATGGCGCGGCGCTTCGATCCCACCGTTCTATGGCAGATCGCCGTGGGGATTGTGCTGCTGGCTGGCTGGGAGGCGGTCGGGCAAGTCTCCGGCGGCGAGTGGACCAGCCGGCCAAGCCTGATCGCGGTGAAGCTGGCGGCGTGGCTACAAGGCACGCTGTATCTCCATGTCGCAACGACACTGACCGAGGTGGTAACCGGGCTGGTAGCGGGTTCGATGCTGGGCGTCCTCGCCGGCCTGCTGCTCGGTCGCGCACCGATTGCCGCCGGCATCCTGCGGCCGATCGTGGTGGCATTCTACAGCGTGCCGCTGGTCGCGCTGGCGCCGCTGTTCATCATGTTCTTCGGCCTCGACATGCTGCCGAAGATCGTGCTGGTGACACTCGTCGTGTTTTTCCTGATGTTCTTCAACACCTTTGCCGGTGCATCGTCGGTGGACCATGACCTGATCGCGCAGGTCGAGCTGATGGGCTCCACGCGACGCGAACTGTTCCAGAAGGTGGTGGCGCCGGCCTGCATGGCGTGGATCATTGGCGGCATCAAGACCGCGTTGCCCTATGCGCTGGTGGCCGCCACCACCGGCGAAATGCTGGCGGCGCGGCGAGGTCTCGGCTTCCTGCTCAGCGATGCGGCATCGCAATTCGACATGACATCGCTCTACGCCGCGCTGTTCATCCTGATGCTGCTGGGACTGGCGGTGTCGGAAATCGCGACCTGGGGCGAACGGCACATGCTGCGGTGGCGCCATGCCGAGGGGTGATCTCGCGCCGAAGATCAGCCTGGCCGGCGTCGGCAAGACGTTCGTCACGCGCGACCGCGAGGTGGAGGCGTTGCAGCCGATCGACCTCACGATCCTCGACCATGAGTTCGTCGCGCTGGTGGGGCCGAGCGGCTGCGGTAAGTCAACGATCCTGAACCTGATTGCCGGCCTGCTGCAGCCGAGCGCCGGCGTGGTGTCGTATCACGGCGTGACGGTGAGCGAGCCGAACCGCCAGGTCGGCTACATGACGCAGAAGGACACGTTGCTGCCGTGGCGTACCGCGGCGGACAACATCCGCATCGCATTGGAGCTGAAGTGCCGCTCGGTGCCGCGCGCGGACGCGGCTGCGCGGGTGGCGCAGATGATCGAACTGGTAGGACTGACCGGGTTCGAGCGGCACTATCCGGCCGAACTGTCGGGTGGCATGCGCAAGCGCGTCGCATTGGCGCGCACGCTGATCTATGAGCCCGAGACACTGCTGATGGACGAACCGTTCGGCGCGCTGGATGCGCAGCTCAAGCTGCTGATGCTCGATCAGTTGCAGCAACTGACGCGGCAGCGCCGGATGACGGTGGTGTTCGTGACGCACGATCTGGGCGAGGCGATCACGCTCGCCGACCGCGTGGTGGTGTTCAGCGCCCGTCCCGGCCGCATCCGCACGATCCGCAGCGTCGATCTGCCGCGGCCGCGCGATGTGTTCCGCATCCGCTTCACCGAAGATTTTGCTCACCTGCACGAGGCGCTGTGGGATGAGCTGAAGGACGAAGTGACGCGGGGGACCGACGTATGAGCGAGGCTCTCCGCCTGTCGGGTCCCGCCGATGCGCCGATCGCCCGCTTTCTCTCCACCACGGCCGGCCGGATTCTCGCACGCCTGGTTCTGGCGCTGCTCCTGCTGGCGATGTGGGAATACCAGCCAAGCGCCGATCTACGCTTCTGGATGAGCGGCCCGGTGGAGATCGTTGCACGCCTGTGGAGCTGGCTGCTGGATGGCTCGCTGTGGGAGAACGTCGGCGCCACCCTGCTCGCCATGGCGCTCGGCTATGCGATCGGCACCGCCTCCGGCATCGCGCTCGGCCTGCTGTTCGGACTGATGCCGCGTCTGTATCGCGTGCTGTCGCCGTACATCGCCGGGCTCTACGCCATGCCGAAGATCGCGCTGGCGCCGCTGTTCGTCATCGTGTTCGGCATTGGCATCCAGTCGAAGGTGGCGTTGGTCGCCATCACCGTGTTCTTCCTGGTGCTCAACAGCACGCTGGACGGCGTGCGCAACGTCGATCGCGACCTCACGCGAGCGCTGGCGCTGATGGGCGCGACGCGGCTCGAGGTGATCGGCAAGGTATTGCTCCCCGCGACGCTGCCGTGGATCTTCACCGGCATGCGCATCGCGGTGCGCTACGCCTTCACCAACACGCTGCTGGCCGAGCTGATCGCTTCGAACAGTGGCATCGGCTTCATGATAGAATACTATTCCGGCGTGTTCGACGCGACCGGCACCTACGCGGCGATCCTGGTCCTGGTGATCATGAGCGTCGGCCTGACCGAACTGCTGACCCAGATCGAGACCAGGATGTCGCACGGCCACGCCCGATAGCGGCGTAAAGTCCGATCAGGCAGCCCCACAGCCGCACCGCGACATCGGCGAAACCCCGCCTGATCAGCGCTTCACTCGAGCCGGCAGGTTACGCACATCACTCCGCCGCCGCAGCCTCTGTGGCCTCGGCCGCCCGCCGCACCCTTACCCGCCGTATCCTCCTCGGATCGGCATCCAGCACGCGGAACTCGATCCCCGACGGGTGGCTGATCACCTCGCCCTTCGCCGGCACCCGCCCGGCCAGCGTGAACACCAGCCCGCCCACGGTGTCGATGTCGGCGTCCCGTTCGTCCTCGCTCAGCACCGGGCCCATGCGACTCTCGAACTCCTCCACCGGCAGCCGCGCGTTGATATCGAGTGCCCCGTCGGCGCGCTCCACCACCATCGCCGCCTGCACCTCGTCGTGCTCATCTGAAATGTCGCCGACGATCGTCTCGACCAGGTCCTCGATCGTGACCAGTCCGTCGATGCCGCCGTACTCGTCGATCACCAGCGCCAGGTGCATGCGCTGCTGGCGCATCTGCAGCAGCAGGTCCAGCACCGGCATCTGCGGCGCCACCATCAGCGGGCGGCGCAGGATCGCCTCGAGGGAAAAAGCCTCCGGCCGCCCGATATAGGCGAACGCGTCCTTGATATGCACCATGCCGATGATGTCATCGAGCTGCTCGCGGTACACCGGCAGCCGCGAATGGCCCTCGGCACGGATCTGCTCCAGCGCCTGCTCCAGCGTCACGTCCGCCCGCATCGCCACGATGTCGGCGCGCGGCACCATCACGTCATCGGCGGTGGTCTCGCGCAGGTGCAGCACGTTGGCGATCAGTGCGCGTTCCTGCCGGTCGAGCTCCGGCTGCTCGCCGGCGACCACCTGCTCCTCCGCGGCCTCCTGCACCAACTCGGCGATCGAGTTGCGCAGCGAGTGCTCCGGCTGGCGGCCGAGCATCTGCCGCAGCCGGTCCAGCAGCGATGCACGCGCGCCGTTGCTGTGGCTCATGCGCGCTTCCATGGGTTGGGCACGCCGAGCCGGTGCAGGATCCGCGCCTCGGCCAGTTCCATGCGGCGCGCATCACCAGGATGGTGGTGGTCGTGGCCGGCCAGATGCAGCGCGCCGTGCACCACCAGATGCGCCAGATGATGCGCCGGGCGACGTCCGGCGGCGGCGGCCTCGCGGCGGATCACCCCGAGCGCCAGCAACATTTCCGGCGCCGGTGACGCGTAGGTCAACACGTTGGTGGGTCGGTTGCGACCACGGTGGCGCAGGTTCAGGCCACGCACCGTGCGATCGGCCGCCAGCACCACGGTCCCCCGCGCGCCCGCCGCCCGAGCGGCACGTGCCGCCACGGACTCGGCGTCCCTCACCAGCCGGCGCCAGGCCGGTTCCGCCACGATGACGTTGATCTCGTCCCGGAGCCCCGCCTGCGCGGGGCCGCTACTTGCCTCGGGGTCCATCGCCTATTTGCCGGTCCCCTCGTTCTCACCCCGCCGCCGGGCCTCGCGTCGCTTGTCGCCCTCGGCTGCGGCGCGCTGATCATACGCGTCCACGATCCGCGCGACCAGCGGATGGCGTACCACGTCGCGAGTGCCCAGGCGAACCACGCCGATGCCCTGGACGCCCTCCAGCGTATCGAGCGCGTCGCGCAGACCGGACCGCATGCCGGTGGGCAGATCGACCTGGGTCAGATCGCCGGTCACCACCATTCGCGTGCCTTCCCCCATCCGCGTCAGCCACATCTTCATCTGCACCGATGTGGTGTTCTGCGCTTCGTCCAGAATTGCGTAGGCGTGCGCCAGCGTGCGGCCACGCATGAAGGCCAGCGGCGCCACCTCGATCTCGCCGTTGGCCAGCCGCCGCACCACCTGCTCGGCGGGCATCATGTCATGCAGCGCGTCATACAGCGGGCGCAGATACGGATCGACCTTCTCCTTCATGTCCCCCGGCAGGAAGCCCAGCCGCTCGCCCGCCTCGACCGCGGGGCGCGACAGCACGATGCGATCCACCTTGCCGGCCTGCAGCATCGCCACCGCCTGGGCCACCGCGAGATAGGTCTTGCCGGTGCCCGCGGGACCGACGCCGAACACCATCTCGTGCGTCGCCAGCGCCTCGATATACGCGGCCTGACCCGGGCTGCGCGGGCCCACCGCACCGCGCCGGGTGCGGATCGCCGGCACGTCCGACAGTGGCAGGCGCGGGTCGGTCTCGGCATCCGATAGCCGGATCGCGGCCTCCACCTCCGGCCGGCCGACGCTCTCGCCGCGTTCCAGCCGCCGCCACAGCCCTTCCAGCATCGCCTGGACGGCGTCGACGCGCGACGGTTCGCCGGTGATCGCCACCCGGTTGCCGCGACACGACAGGCGGACGCCGAGTGCCTGCTCGATGCGCACCATGTGGCGGTCATGGTCGCCGAGCAGCAACGGCAACAGCGTGTTGTCACTGAACTGGAGGGTCACGGCCTTGCCGGGGGCGGAGGCGGCGGGAATGGTCGGAATGGCAGTGGCTTGGCTCAAGCGCAGGCTCTCTCCTCGGTGAGCGTTCCAGACAATGAATTGGGGAGCGCGGCGGCAATCTCCACCGGAATCTCGCGGCCGATCAGATCGTCAGGCCCGGTTACATGCACCGGCTGGAGGAACGGCGAGCGTCCAGCGACCTGGCCGGGATGGCGGCCGGGGCCGGTGAACAGCACCGGCAGTGTCAGGCCGACGCAGCGGGCATTGAACCGGGCCTGCTGCGTCCGCAGCAGTGCCTGGAGTTCCGCCAGCCGTGCTTCCTTGTCCCCTTCCGGCACCTGCGATGGCGCGCCAGCGGCGGGTGTGCCGGGTCGGGGCGAGTACTTGAAGCTGAACGCCTGGGCGAACCGAACCTCGTGGACCAGCGCCAGAGTGGCCTGAAAGTCGGCGTCGGTCTCGCCCGGATGGCCCACGATGAAGTCGGACGACAGCGCGAGGTCCGGCCGGGCAGCCCGCAGCCTCTCCGCCAGGCGCCGATAGTCGTCCGCGGTGTGCCGGCGGTTCATCGCCGCCAGCACCCGATCCGACCCCGATTGCACCGGCAGATGCAGGAACGGCATCAGCGTCGGCACATCGCGATGCGCCATGATCAGCGCATCGTCCATATCGCGCGGATGCGACGTGGTGTAGCGCAGCCGCAGCAGGCCGGGCAGTTCCGCCAGCTCGCGCAGCAGCCGGCCAAGGCCCCAGGTCCCGCCATCCGGTGCCGCGCCATGCCAGGCGTTGACGTTCTGGCCGAGCAGCGTGATCTCGCGCGCGCCCTGCGCGACCAGGCGCCGCGCCTCGGCGATCACCGCCGCCGCCGGCCGACTGGTCTCGGCGCCGCGCGTGTACGGCACCACGCAGAAGCTGCAGAACCGGTCGCAGCCCTCCTGGATGGTGAGGAACGCGGTGATCCCCTGCGGTGCCGCAGTGTCGGGGAGGATAGTCGAACTTGTCCTCGGCCGGGAAATCGGTCTCGATCACCGCACCGCCGGCACGGGCCGCGCGTGCCACCATCTCCGGCAGCCGGTGATAGGTCTGCGGTCCCAGCACGATATCGACATACGGCGCCCGCGCCAGGATCTGCCTCGCCCTCGGCCTGTGCCACGCAGCCGGCAACCGCCAGGATCATCCGCCCGCCGTCCGCTGCACGCCGCTCCTGCAGCCGGCGCAGCCGGCCAAGTTCGGAGAACACCTTCTCGGCCGCCTTGTCGCGGATGTGGCAGGTGTTGAGGATCACCATGTCGGCGCCGTCCGGCACCGCCGTCGGTGCATAGCCGAGAGGCGCCAGCACATCGGCCATCCGCCCGCTGTCATACACGTTCATCTGGCAGCCCCAGGTGATCACGTGCAGACGCTTCGGCGCAGCCTCCATCCCGCTCATCGATACGGAGTGGTCATCAGGCCGGTCGGTCGGGTCAAGCGCTGCAGTTCCGGTTTGCCTCCTGGGTCAGGCCGCAGTCTGGCAGGAAACCCCGTCATCCTGTCAACCGCCATCGTAATCGGTCAGCCATAAGCCGGCTCCACCATCGTCGTCTCGGCTGCGATCACGGATTCCGGCACCGGCCGGTTCTGCCGCAGCGTCGAGGCACCATCTGCCACAGCCCGCCATACCGCGTGCGACAACGCCTTGCGGCTGGCGAAGCGCGCCGGATCGAGCGGCGGCAGCAGCAGGATGCTGACGCGCAGTCCGCGGCGCTGGCCGAAGCGCCAGAAATGCGATGCCAGGTCCATGTCGCCATACCAGGCAAACACCGGCCGGCTCGCCCTCCCGGTCGGCAATCCGCCCAATCGGTCGTAGACCACCGAAACCGGCTGAATCAGCGGCGGATCGGCACCTTCGGCGATCGCAAAGAACGAACTGCGGAACGGCAGTACGCGCGATCCGTCGGACGTGGTGCCTTCCGGGAACAGCAGCAGATTGTCGCCGACAGCAAGCCGCTCGCGCAGCACATCGCGCTCGCGACCGGTCGCGTGACGCTGGCGCGAGACAAACACGGTGCGGCCGAGCCGCGCGATGGTTCCCACGAACGGCCAGCGCCCCACCTCGTCCTTGGACACGAAGCAGGCGTCGAGCCGCCCCCCGAGCACCGGTACATCGAGCCACGACGAATGGTTGGAGACGAATACCACGGACCGGCCGCCGGCTGGTTCCGCGGCAGCGCCGATCATCCGCACCCGAAGTCCGAGCAGGCGGCACACAACGGACCAGTAGAGGCGGGCGAACGCCACCTTCGGGCGCCCGGGCAGCGCCAGGCACACCGCCTGGATCGGCATGCATGATAGCGTCCACAGCAACACGCCCCCGCCGCGGCGCGCGACCCGAATCGGGCGCAGTATCCCCAGGGCGCCGCCGGCGATCGGCAGGAGCGCGGCATCGCCGGACACATCGTCGCGCGCCAGCACGGGACGGCGGGCGGCCAGGCGGCGCGGATGACGGGAGGTTCCCCTCATGATGTGCCGAGATAGCTTGCGCACCGATTCCTAACAATGGCGCAACCGTGACACTTGACGGAACTTGCAGCGGCTACGCTGCGGGCCATGCGCCGACTGCTCCTCGTTCCGCTCATCGCCACGCTCCTGCTGGTCCGCGGGGCCGCGCTTGGCGCCGATCCGCAGCCCTACACGGTGACCCTCGCGCCGACCGGCAATGCCGCGTTGGACCAGGCGCTGCACGACTCCTCACAACTGGTGTCGCTGCGCGAGAAGGCGCCGGTCGGTCCGTTCGCGTTGGTCACCCGGGCGCGCGACGACGCCGGCCGCTTCGAGACCGCGTTGACCAGCTTCGGCTATTACGCGGCGAAGGTGACGTTGACCGTGGACGGCAGGCAGCTCGACGAAGCCGATCTGCCGGATCTGCTGCAACGGGCACCCGTCGACCCGCCGGTCCCGGTAGCAGCCAACTTCGAGCCGGGACCGTTGTTCCACCTCGGCCGTGTCTCGATCGAGGGCGACGTGCCGCCGTCGGCGCGCGACCAGCTTGGCCTGATACCGGGGGCGCCGGCGGTCGCGGCCGATGTGCTGGCGGCGCAGCAGCGGCTGCTGTCGGCGATTCGCGAGGCGGGCCACCCGCTGGCACGCGTCGAGTTGCCACCGGTCAACCTGCGGCCGGCCGAGCAGCTTCTGGACGTGGACTTTCGCGCGACCGAGGGGCCGTACGCCAACATCGGCGCGATCCGCATCACCGGCCTGAAAACGGTGAACGAGGACTATGTCCGCCGCCGGCTGCTGCTGCATTCCGGTGAACGTTTCAGCCCGACGCAGCTGCAGGCGGCGCGCGAGGACCTGGCAGGGATCGGCGTCTTCTCGGTGGTACGCGTCCAGCCTGGCGAGCAGGTCGATCCCGACGGGACGATCCCGATCCTGATCGACGTCACCGAGCGGCCGCTGCACTCGGTCGACGTCGGCGCGGCGTACTCGACCGACCTCGGCGCCAATCTCACCGCCGGCTGGCATCACCGCAACCTGTTCGGCAACGCCGAGCAGCTCAACATCACCGGCGGCATCCAGCTCGGCGGCAACGCGGTGCAGAAGCCCGGCTACAATCTCAACATCCAGTTCATCAAGCCGGATTTTTTGGCGCGCGATCAGGCGCTGACGGTCGAGTCTCGGCGCCGTCGATCAGAGTCTGGATGCGTACGACCAGCGGGCGCTGACGCAGAAGATCGAGCTCAGCCGGAAGCTGTCGGCCCATTGGACGGTGGGCATCGGCGTCAGCGGCGAGCAGGAGGACATAACTCAGGAATTCGTGACTCGCCGCTACGACCTGGTCGGCCTGCCGCTGTCGGTGCAATTCGATAATACGAACAACCTGCTGGATCCGACCGACGGCGTCCGCGCCACACTGCTGCTGACGCCCACTCAGTCGCTCGGCGGCACCAGCGCCACCTTCACCATCGCGCAGCTTTCCGGCTCCGCCTATTTCGATCTCAGCGGCAGCGGGCGCAGCGTAGTGGCGGTGCGCGGCCTGGTGGGCAAGGCGTTCGGCGCCAACGTGTTCAGCCTGCCGCCCGACCAGCGCTTCTATGCCGGCGGCTCGGGCACCGTGCGCGGCTTCCGGTATCAGTCGATCGGCCCGCAATTTCCGGACGGCAAGCCGACCGGCGGCACCGCCGTCAGCGCGGCGTCGGTCGAATTGCGCCAGCGCATCCTGGAGCACTACGGCGTGGTGGCATTCGTCGATGCCGGCCAGGTGGCCGCCGAAGGCTCGCCGTTCACCAGCAACTGGCGGGTGGGAGCAGGTATCGGGGCACGGTATTACACCTCGATCGGGCCAATTCGTCTTGATGTCGCAATTCCATTGAACCGCGAGGCCCACGGCGACGCTTTCGAACTGTACATCGGGATCGGGCAGGCCTTCTGATGCGTCGCGCGGCGAAGTGGATTGGCTGGGTGCTGGCGGTACTGGCTGTGCTGCCGGTGGTATTGCTGGTGGCCGCCAACACCCCGCCGGGACAGCGCGGAATCGCGTGGCTGACCCCACGACTGACCGGAGACACCATCCGCCTGGCCGGAATCACGGGGCGGTTTCCCGATGCGCTGCACGTCGCGCGGTTCGAACTGCGCGACACACAGGGTGCCTACGCCACAATCGAGGGTATCAATCTCGACTGGTCGCCTCTGCAACTGCTGCACCGGCGCCTCGTGATCGACCGGATCGAGGCTGATCACATCGACGCCTTGCGGCTTCCGACCGGATCGTCCTCCGGCAGTTCAAGCTTGCCCGTGCCGGTCGTCTTGCACGAGCTGCACGTCGCGCGGCTGGATATCGCCCCCGCATTGGCGGGCACCATGGTCGCCGTCGCACTGGATGGTTCCGGCGAGTTCGCCTCGCCGACGGATTTCACCGGCCGTGTCGACATCCGCCAGCTCGACGGCGGCGGCAGCTACGCGATCAGCGGCACGGCCGCTGCCACACGTCTGCAAGCCACGCTGCACGCCAGCGAGCCTGCCCATGGTCTGGTCGCCGGTTTGGCCGGGCTGCCCGACCTGGGGACAATGGCGCTGGAGGCTGACCTCGACGGACCACGTGACGCGGTCGTCACCCGCGCGACCCTGACGGCTGGACCGCTGCACGCCACGGTTGGCGGCATGCTCGATCTGGAGCACGACACCGCGGACGTGACAGTGTCCGCGGGGGCGCCCGCCATGCAGCCACGAGCGGACATCGGCTGGCAAGCGGTGACGATCGACGCGCATGTGCACGGCCCGTGGGCTGCCCCGGATGCCGCGGGCCGCCTGCGGATCGACGCTCTGACCGCGGCCGGTGCCCGCATCGACCAGGTCACCGCCGACATCGCCGGCAACGCCGGGCAGCTCCGGCTGAACGGCGAGGTGACCGGGCTGCACCTACCCGGACCCAACACTGAGCTGCTCGCTGGCGATCCGCTGACGATCACGGCCGACGCCAGGCTGAATGCGCCTGACCGACCGGTGCATGTCGCGCTGCGCCACCGGCTGTTCACCGCCGATGCGGACGTACTGACCGGCGATCGGAAAAGCATGGACGCCTCGCTTCAGTTCGCCGACCTCGCACCGTTCGCGGCGATGGGCCAGGTCCCGTTGCAGGGCAGCCTCGCGCTGACCCTGCATGCTGCGACCGACGACGGCACCACGACGCTGGCCGCCGACGGCAGGATGTCAGTGACCGGTGGGCAACCTCAGGCCACCGCGCTGGTCGGCGACGATGGCCGGATCGCCCTTGCCGCGACGCTGCACGACGGCGATCTGCACCTGTCGCGGCTGGAGTTCTCGGGCCATGCCGCCACAATGGAGGCCAGCGGGCAGGTCGCGGCCAACCGTGCCGATCTGGCGTGGTCGCTGTCGGTCCGCGATCTCGCCGCCGCCGAACCGCAACTGGGCGGCGAGCTACGGGCCACCGGAACCATCGTCGGCGCGACCGACGACCTCACCATGACGGCCGACATCGGCGGTAGCGTGGCGGCGCGCGGCATGTCATCCGGTGCGCTGACGGTCCGGATCGACGCCAGTGGGCTGCCGACGCATGCCAGCGGCCGGATCACGGCGCGCGGCGATCTGCTCGGCGCTCCGGTCGATCTCGCGGTGGCGCTGCGGCAGGCGGGCGACGGGCTGGCGATCGACATCGAGCGCGCGGCGTGGAAAAGCCTGGAAGCTGGCGGAGCGCTGCAACTTCCGACGGCGACCATGCTCCCCACCGGCAACCTGCACGTGGCGATGACCCGGCTTGCCGACCTGGCGCCACTGGTGGGGCAGCCGATCGGCGGCAACGTGCGGGCGACCCTCACGGCCACACCGGGAGCGACCCAGCCGGCCCTGGATTTCAGGCTCGACGCGGACGGAGTCCAGATTGGCCGGTTGGGGGGAACGCTGCATGCGAGCGCCAGCGGCTCTGTCAACGCGCTGGAGGTGAAGCTCGCGGCGACGCTGCCCGACCTCGATGGCGCGCCCGCGCGGCTCAATGCCGCCGCCAACATCGACGCCGCTGCCCGGACACTGAGCCTGGCGTCGCTCGAGGCCGACTGGCGGCAGCAGACGGTGCGGCTCTTGGCACCTGCGCGCATCGGGTTCTCCGACGGGGTGGCGATCGATCGGCTGCGCCTCGGCCTGCGCCAGGCGGTGCTGGAAGTATCCGGGCGTGCCGCCGCGACGCTCGATCTGACGGCGTCGCTGCGCAACCTGCCGGCCGACCTGGTTGGCGCCGACGGCACGGTGCGGGCGGACGCACGGATCACCGGGACGTCGGCGCGGCCGACCGGCAAGGTCAGCCTCGCGGCCACCGGTCTCAGGCTCCGTGGCGGCCCCGGCCGGGCCATGCCGCCTGCCGCCATCACCGCGGACGCCGATCTGGCCGGTACCGAAGCGCGGATCGACGCCCGCATCACCGCCGGCGGGTCGCGGATCAGCGTGACCGGCCGTGCCCCGCTTGCGGCCGCGGGCGCGATGAACCTGCGCGCCGGCGGGACGCTCGATCTCGCCATGCTCGACCCGATCCTGGCCGCCGGCGGCAGGCGGGTGCGTGGGCAGGTGACGCTGGACGCGACGATCACCGGCACCATCGCCGCTCCGAACGTGGCCGGGAGCGCACGGCTCGCCGGCGGTGAGGTGCAGGATTTCGCCAGCGGTCTGCATCTCAGCGACATTGCCGCCCAGGTGGAGGGCAACGGCACCACGCTGCGTATCGCTCAGCTCAGCGCCAAGGCGGGACCGGGCACGATCATCACGAGCGGCAGTATCGGCGTGACGGCGCCCGGGTTGCCGGTCGACCTGACCGTGACCGCGCGCAACGCGCAACCTCTGGCCAGCGACCTGATCACCGCATCGCTCGATGCCGATCTGACGCTGCGCGGCGAGGCGCTGGGGCAACTTCTGGTCGGCGGCACCGTGCATGTGCGGCGCGCCGAGGTGCGCATCCCGGAACGGATGCCCGCGGCCATCGCCGTGTTGCCGGTGAACCGTCCAGGTGCACCGCCGGCCCCCCCGACCAGCGCGTCGGTGATCGGCCTGAATATCGCGCTGGAAGCACCGGAACAGGTCTATGTCCGCGGCCGCGGTCTCGATGTCGAATTCGGCGGCGCGATGAAGCTCGGCGGCACCGCGACGGCACCCCGTACCGAGGGTGGCTTCGAACTGCGTCGGGGCGGGATCAGTCTGGCCGGGCGGTCACTCGATTTCACCGAGGGTCGGATCAGCTTCAACGGTGGCAGCATCACCGATCCCGCGCTGAACCTGGTCGCCAGCAGCACCAGCGGCAACGTCATCGCGACCCTGACCATCGGCGGCACCGCGCATGATCCGAAGATCACCCTGTCCAGCGTGCCGCCGCTGCCGCAGGACGAGGTGCTGGCGCACCTGCTGTTCGGCAGCGGTGTCGGCAGGCTTGGCGCGCTGGAGGTGGCAAGTATTGCCGCCAGCCTGGCGACGCTGACCGGCACCGGCGGCATCGGCGATCCGCTCGACAAGGTACGGCAGGGTCTCGGCCTGGATCGACTGGCGGTACGCAACGGCGCCAACGGCAGTCCCGCCCTGGAGGCTGGACGCTATATCGCGCCGCGCGTCTATCTCGGCGCGAGACAGAATGCGTCCGGCGGCACGCAGGCGACCGTGCAGTTCGACATCACCAAGGGCCTGAAGCTGGAGGCGACGGCGGGCACCGGCTCCGGCTCCGCCACCGGAGCGGCCGGCTCATCGAACGGCTCCAGTGTCGGGGTGACCTACCAGTTCGAATATTGACGGTGGCATAGCCCGCCACATTCATGTAACGAGAGATCAGGCATTGGTGACGCAAGGCCGCACATGCAGTCGATTGAGACAATGCTCCGAACGGTGCCAGGCTTCGCCCAACTGGACGGCGAGTCCCTGGGGCACGTGGCCGCGGCAGGCGATCTGGCCGAGATCGAGGCCGGCGATGTCCTGTTCCGGGAGGGTGCGCTGCCGGAATCGCTGTACGTGCTGCTCGATGGCCGCGTGAGTCTGACCGGTACCTCAGCCGACGCATCGAGCACGGTGATCGACGTGCTTGGGCCGTCCAGCAGTTTTGTGCTGGCGAACGTGCTGACCGACGAACCCTATCTGATGGGCGCACAGGCGGTCGCCGGCTCGCGCCTGGTGCGCATTGCGGCCGAGACCATGCGGCAGGTGGTGGCAACCCAGCCGGCCGCCGCCATGGCGATGATGCGCGCGATGTCGGCAGAACTCGCCAGCCTGACGCGGCAGGTGGTGGACTTGAAGGTCCGCGTCGCGGCTCAGCGGCTCGGCACCTATCTGCTGAGCCAGGTCAAGGAGCCGGCCGCGACCAAGGCGGATTTCCGGTTGCCGATCACCAAGGGGCTGCTGGCGCCCTGGCTTGGCTGCCGCGCCGAAAATCTGTCACGCGCCTTCATGGCGTTGCGCGCCTATGGCGTGGAGACCCATGGCTCCCGCGTGCTGCTGCACGATGTTTCGCGGCTGCGGGCCTACGCCGGCGCGATCGAACCCAGGCCGACGGACAGTGAGGCGGTTGCGCGGCCGCCGGTGGAAAAGGTGTTTGGCGACGCATTCCGGCTGCGCAGCAACCGCGCGCGCAGTACCTGACCCGTCGCACCCATGACGATCGCGTGGAGCGCGTCGCAGCTTGAGGCGTTCATTTACCTGTTATGTGTGGCGACCAGTCTGCTGTGCGCCTACTTGCTGGCGCGCGCCTACCGCCGCAGCAGGACGAAGCTGCTGATCTGGAGCGCGCTGTGTTTCGCGCTGCTGGCGATGAATAACCTGGTGGTGGCGGCGGACGTGCTGTTGCTGCCGACGACAGATCTTACCATCCTGCGGCTGGTGACATCGCTGGCGGCGGTCGCTGTGCTGCTGTACGGATTCATCTGGGAATCCCGGTGAACGATCCGGCAATCAACATGTTTCTCGCCGGCATGGTTACCGCTGGTTTCCTCGCCGGCGGACTGTTCTTTGCCCGGTTCTGGGTGCGCAGCCGCGACAGCCTGTTCCTGGCGTTCACCGCCGCATTCTGGCTGCTGGCGTTGAACCAGGCATTGGTCTCGTTGATCGAGCAACCGGAGGCCAATCAAATCTGGTTCTATCTACTTCGTGTCGCGGCCTTCGTGCTGATCGCCGCGGCCATCGTGCGCAAGAACGCCGGGGACACAGGCGAGGATTAGACCCAGAGCGGTTTCAGGCAACGTGGAATCGCGACGGAGCGATGGGTTTCGCTGCGCTCTACCCATCCTACCAGTTGGCGCGCACGCGGGACACTGTTGGTACCGTAGGATTGGTAGAGCGCAGCGAAACCCATCGGACCAGGTGATCGTTCCGGTCAGTCCGAAAATGCCCTAGTCAGGACCACGCCTCGCCTCGATGCGATCCCAGATCATCGCCGCGATGTTGATGCCGTCGAAACGGTCGATCTCCTGGATGCCGGTCGGCGAGGTGACGTTGATCTCGGTCAGCCAGTCGCCGATCACGTCGATGCCGACGAAGATCATGCCCTGCGCGCGCAGCGTCGGGCCGATCGCGGCACAGATCTCGCGGTCGCGGGCAGACAGTATGCACTTCTCCGGCCGGCCCCCGACATGCATGTTGGAGCGCGCTTCGCCCGCGGCCGGCACGCGGTTCACCACGCCGACCGGCTCGCCATCGACCAGGATGATGCGCTTGTCACCTTGCCGTACCGCGGGTTCGTAGCGTTGGAACATCAGCGGCTCGCGCGAGCGTGCGAAGTGCATCTCCAGCAGCGCTGCCAGGTTCTCGTCGTCCGGCTTGATGCGGAACACGCCGGCGCCGCCGTTGCCGAACAGCGGCTTGACGATGATGTCCTGGTATTCCTGGCGGAACGAGCGGATCGCTTCGAGGTCCCAGGTGATCATGGTGGGCGGCATCAGTTCGGGGAAATGCGTGACCAGCAGCTTCTCCGGCGCGTTGCGCACCGCGGCCGGGTCGTTCACCACCAGCGTCTTCGGATGGATGTGCTCGAGCAGATGGGTGGCGGTGATGTACGCCATGTCGAACGGCGGGTCCTGGCGCATCAGCACCACGTCCATCGTGGCGAGATCGAGCAGCATGGCTTCGCCGAACGCGTAGTGCGCGCCGCGCTTGCGTTCGACGGTGACCGGGCGGACGCGCGCGAGCAGGCGTTCCTCGCGGCGTTCGCCCTGACGCCTGACCCCTTCGCGCAGTGCCAGGTGGCGGACCTCGTAGTGCCACAGCGCGTGGCCGCGACGCTGGGCCTCCAGCATCAGCGCAAACGTGGAATCGGCGTCGATGTTGATGTGTTCGATCGGGTCCATCTGCACCGCGACCTTCAGTTTGCCCGTCATGGCGATCCCCTGTCCGGCCATTTCCAGGCAGGATGCTAACACGGAGCAGGCCAAGGACCACGGACCACGGGAACGCTTGCGAAGATACATGACATGCCATATATTGGCATACCATCGATCTGGTGGTGCCATGCAGAAGCGCCGGCAGCAGTTTCGCGATGGCTTCGCGCCCCTGGTGGCCCGCGCCGCCCGGCAATGGCGGCGCACCGTCGACCGCCGCCTGCAGCCGTTCGGCCTCACCGAGGCCACCTGGCTGCCGTTGATTTATCTCGCCCGCGCACCGGTGCCGATGCGCCAGAAGGATCTCGCGGCGGCGCTGGCACTGGACGGCTCCTCGATCGTGCGTCTGCTGGATGCACTCGAGGCGTCCGAACTGGTCGAGCGCCGCGAAGAGGACGGTGACCGCAGGGCCAGGATCATCGTTCCGACCAGGCGTGGACTGTCGATCGTCGAGCAGGTGGAGGCCGTCTCGCGCGAGGTGCGCAACGCCGCTCTCACCGGAGTGTCCGATGACGAACTCGAGGTCGCCACCGGCGTGCTGGAGGCGATCTGCCTGAATTTGGCGAAGCAGGACAAGGACGGGTGAGCGCGTCCGGCGCGAGCACGACCACGCTGCCGCCTCCGGCCTTCGCACGTCCGGCGAACCGCATGCTGGTGACGATCTGCACCGTACTGGCGACGCTGATGCAGTCGCTCGACAGCACCATCGCCAATGTGGCACTGCCCTATATGCAGGGCACGATGTCGGCCAGCCAGGAAGAGATCAACTGGGTGCTGACCAGCTACATCATCGCGGCAGCGATCATGACCGCGCCCACCGGCTTCCTGGCCGCGCGGTTCGGCCGCACCCGGTTGTTCGTCACCGCCGTCGTCGGCTTCACCATTGCCTCCGCGCTGTGCGGCCTCGCGCAGTCGTTGAGCCAGATCGTGATCTTCCGGGTACTGCAAGGCGTGTTCGGCGCCGCGCTGGTGCCACTGTCGCAGTCGGTGATGTACGAACTCTATCCACCGGAGCAGCGGGCACGCGCCATGGGCCTGTGGACCATGGGCGTGATGATGGGGCCGATCTGCGGCCCCATCCTCGGCGGATGGCTCACCGAAAACTACAGTTGGCGGTGGGTGTTCTACATCAACGTACCGTTCGGCGTGCTAACCGCGATCGGTCTGTTGACCTTCCTGAAGGAAAGTTCATTCGGGCGGTCGATCAAATTCGACTGGATCGGATTCGGCGCGTTGAGTTTGGCGATCGGCACATTCCAGATGATGTTGGACCGCGGCGAAACGCTGGACTGGTTCAGCTCCCGCGAGATCATCCTGGAAGCCTGCATCGCGGGCGTCAGTTTCTACATCTTTCTGGTTCAGTTCTTCCTGGCGCCAAGACCGTTCCTGTCGCCGAAGCTGTTCGCCGACCGGAACTTTACCGTCGGCGCCGTGCTCTACGCCATCATGGGATTGATCATGTATGCGTCGCTGGCGTTGCTCGCGCCGTTTCTTCAGACGCTGATGAACTATCCCGTGCTCACCGCCGGCGTGGTGCTGGCGCCGCGCGGTGCCGGCCTGATGGTCGCCGCGCTGATCTGCGGCCGGGTGATCGGCAAGGTCAGCGCGCGCCTCCTGGTCGGCAGTGGTTTCATGATCGGCGCCTATGCGCTGCACGAGATGACGCTGTGGACCCCGGATATTTCGGAATGGAACGTGGTCACCGTCGGCTTCGTCCAGGGTCTCAGCATCGGCTTCCTTGCCATTCCGATCAACATCATCGCCTTCGCGACGCTGCCGTCAGCGATCAGGACCGAGGCCGCCAGCATCTACAGCCTGATGCGCAATCTCGGCAGCGCCATCGGCATCTCCATCACCGGGGCGCTGCTGCAGATCAATACCCAGGTCAATCACGCGCTCATCGCCGCGGATGTGAATCCGTTCAACCGCGCCCTGGAGGCGGGAGCCGCCGCGCGGTGGTGGAACCCGGGGTCGACGCACGGCCTGGCTATGCTGAACCAGGAAGTGACGCGGCAGGCTGCGATCATAGCCTACGTCGACGACTTCAAACTGATGCTCGTCCTTGCCATCATCGTGACGCCGCTTCTGCTGCTGACGCGTGGCTCGCCCGCGCAATAGGAGAGCATCGATGAAATTCGGCTTCACCGTGATGGCGGATATCGACGAGATCGGCTTCTTCAGCCACGCCGAGGCGCTTGGCTACGACTCGGTTTGGGTGACCGACAGCCAGATGCTGTTCTCCGACTGCTACGCGGTGCTCGCGCTCGCCGCGCGGCAGACAACCCGGCTGCGCATCGGCCCCGGCACGGCGATCTGCGGCACCCGCATTCCGCCGGTGCAGGTGGCGGCAATGGCGACGCTGAACCGGCTGGCGCCAGGCCGCGTGTTTCTCGGGATCGGCACCGGCCACACCGCGATGCGCAGCATGGGTCAGCGGCCGATGAAGATGGCCGACTTCGCGGAGTATCTGCGGGTGCTGTCGGCGCTGCTGCGCGGCGAGGTGGTGGACTACACTTTCAACGGCGTGACGCGGCCGATCGCCATGTTGATGCACGAGTTCAAATACATGAACCTGGAGCCCAGGATCCCGCTCTATGTCTCTGGGTTTGGACCGCGCGCCATGGGGTTGGCCGGTGAACACGGCGACGGTCTGGTGTTCGCGATCCCGCCACGTGGCGTGCCGGTGACCGAGGCGCTGAGCCATGCCCGTCAAGGCGCGAGCCGGATCGATCGCGACCTTGCCGATTTCCACACCGCGGCGCTGACCTCGGGCGCGGTGCTGCAGCCGGGCGAGGCAACGGACTCCGATCGCGTCAAGGCGGCGCTCGGTCCGAACGTGATGGCGAGCGTGGGCTACTTCTACGATGATGTGCAGCGGGGTCGCATCGACCCACCGCCGTTCCTGTCGCGCATCTGGAGGCCGTACTGTGCGCTGGTCGAGCAGACGCCGCCCGAGCATCGGCACTTCCGTACGCACGAATTCCATTACACGAAGCTGCACCCTGGCGAAGCGGAACTGATCGACGCGCAACTGATTCGTGATACCTGCCTGGTGGGCGCACCGGACGAACTGATCGAGCGCATCCGCGAACTCGAACGGGACGGCCTGCGGGAGCTTACCTTCGCGACCGGCAACCCGGGCAAGTGGCGGCTCGCGGAGGACTTTGCTCGGCTGGTGATGGCGAGGCTGTAGCCAACGGCCGCACCGTCGGCAAAGCAATGAAAGTCGCCCGTCAGCCGAGACCGATGCGGCGACGGAAATCCTCGTCGCGCAGGCTGAATTCCTTGCCGGCGAGATCATCCGCTTCATTGGTGCACAGATACACGATGGCACGTGCGGGATGCGCGACCGGCGTCAGTTGCTCGCGCGGAATCTTGCTGACCGGGTTGATGCCCGAGGCGCGTATCGTCACCTGCATGTCGGTGTCCGTCGTGCCGGGCTGGAAGCCGAACACGCGAATGCCGGAGGCACGGTGCTCCAGATCGATTGACCGCGTCAGCATCGCCAGCCCCGCCTTGCCGGCGCAGTATGCGCTCCAGCCTTCCTGCGGGCGCAGCGCGGCGCCGGACGAAACATTGATGATGTCACCGCGACCGCGCTCGATCATACCAGGCAGCACCGCGCGGATCGCGTAATAGGCGCCGGTCAGGTTGATCTCGATGCTGCGCGCCCACGCTTCGGGTTCGCCGGAGAGGACCGTGCCGATCGGCTCGATCACGCCGGCGTTGTTCACCAGCACATCGGGTGGGCCGAAGCGCAGCGCGGTCTCGTGCGCCAGGCGCTGGCAGGCGTGGTAGTCGGAGACATCGCATTCCACCGCAAAAGCCTTGCCGCCCACTTCACAGATCCGCCGCGCGTTCGCGTCTGCCTGCTTCCCGTTACGCGCCGCCAGAACGACTGACGCGCCGGCCTCGCCCAGTGCAAGCGCGGCGGCGGCGCCGATGCCGCGGCTGGCACCCGTTACGATTGCAACCTTTCCGGCCAGACTGGGCATTGCCGTGTCTCCCCCTCGCGCCTGTCGCTTTATCGCACAGGCACGCGATTGGACAAGCGAGGCTACCGGTGAGTATCCTCGGGATGCAAAGTGCCGAAGGGGGAACGGATGTCGGGCAGCGTGACCTGGAACGAGACCACACCCACCATCGCCGGGAGCAAGCTGCACCTGACGCGCGGCGGCAGCGGCCGGCCGGTGCTGGTACTGCACCACGACATCGGCACGCCCGATCGCCTGTCATTCTACGACACGCTGGCGCGGAGCTTCGACGTGCTGGTGCCGCACCATCCCGGCTGGGGCAAGTCGGAGCGGCCGCAATGGCTGCGCAGCGTGCGCGACATCGCCGCGATTCACAGTTGGCTGCTGGGCGATCTCGGACTGAGCGACGTGTCGCTGGTGGGGCTGGGATTCGGCGGCTGGATCGCGGCCGAGATGGCCAGCCAGTCGCCGACCGCATATCGCAAACTTGTGCTGGTCGGCGCGATGGGGATCAAGCCGCCGCAGGGCGACATCGCCGATCAGGCGATCGTGTCGTATCTCGATTATCCGCAGGCCGGCTTCCACGATCAGGCGGCCTTCACGCGCATCTACGGCGATGTATCGACGGACCAGCTCGAGCAGTGGGACATCTGCCGCGAGATGGTGTTCCGCACCGCCTGGAAGCCATACATGTACAGCCAGACCCTGCCGCACCTGCTGGGCGGCGTGAAAGCGCCTGCGCTGGTGGTATGGGGCGACGACGACAAGCATGTGCCGAAGAGCGCCGGCGATGCCTACGTGAAGGCGCTGCACAGCGCACGGCTGGAGACCGTGTCCGCCTGCGGGCACTATGTCGATATGGAAAAGCCGGACGAGCTGGCGAGGCTCGTCTCGACGTTCGTCAATGCGAACTGAAGGAAGCATGCCATGCACCTGATGTACTTCACCGAACAGCCGATGGCCGCCTACGATGCGAAGGAGGGGCTGAAATACGGCGCGACCGCGCTGACATTCTCCAACAGCCACTATGATTCGGTGGCGGGGAGCCGGCTGTACAACGAGTTCCTCGAAGAATACATCATGGCCGACGAATGGGGTGTCGACGGCATCATGCTGAACGAGCACCACAACGCTCCGTTCTGCATGCAGGCCCGGACCAACATGTTCGGCGCCATCCTCGCGGCGGTGACCAAACGGGCAAAGATCGTGTTCCTCGGCAACCCGCTGCCGCTGTCGGACAATCCGGTGCAGCTCGCCGAAGAGATCGCGATGATCGACATGATCTCGAAAGGCCGGGTGGTGTCGGGCTTCGTGCGCGGCGGCGGACAGGAGCAGTTGGCCAACGGGGTGAACCCCGCCTACAACCGGGAACGCTTCGTCGAGGCGCATGACCTCATCACCAAGATCTGGACCGAGCCCGGCCCGTTCCGCTGGGAGGGCACGCACTACCAGCATCGCGTGGTGAACCCGTGGGCGGTGCCGCTGCAGAAGCCGTATCCACGCGTGTGGATACCTGGGGTGCTGTCGCGCGAAACCGTGATCTGGACCGCGCAGCAACGCTATCCGTACATCGCACTGAACACCGCGATCGACGCGACCAAGACCATCTGGGACACCTATTCCAAGGCCGCGAAGGACGTCGGCTACGAGGCCGGATCGGAGAATTTCGGCTATCTGATCCGTGTGCACGTGCAGGACACCGAAGAAAAGGCGCTGCAGAACGCGCGGCAGTTCATGTGGATGCAGGGCGAATTCACCGGTCTCGCACATCCGGTCTGGGCCAATCCGTCGGGCTACTTCTCGCCTTCCGGTCGGCGCGGCTTCGTCGAGTTCGCAGTGGGGCGTGCGAAGAACCCGCGCGGCCAGCCCGACGTTCGAGGAGCAGGTCAACGACACGATGATCGTCGCCGGGACGCCCGACCAGGTGATCGAGCGGCTGAAATACCTGATCGAGCATACCCGCCCCGGCATCATGGGCCTGTGGGGCAACGACGGTACGGTATCCGCCCCCGATCGCCAGCGCTGCATCGAGCTGCTGGTGAAGGAGGTGATGCCTGCGGTGAAGGAACACGGCAAGAAGCTGGGCCTGAAGGATCCGTGGGAGGCGAATGCGCCGGTGCATCTGCGCTACTCGACCGACATCCCGGTGCAGCGCGCGGCGGCGGAATAGTGGTTTCCCGGTAGGGGCGTTCCAACTCTGCGGAGCGCTCCTGCCGATCCGCCATGCCGCAACCGGACCACATCTCCAAACTCGGCGTGCCCGACCCGGCCACGCTGGACGATGACCTGAAGACCATCTGGCAGAAGTGCGTCGACAAGCTGGGCTTCGTGCCCAACGTGTTCAGCGCCTACAGCCTGAAGCCGCAGCGCCTGCGCAACTTCATGGCAATGTACAACGAAATCATGTTGTCGGACTCTGGCCTGTCGAAGCTGGAGCGCGAGATGGTGGCGGTTGTCGTGTCATCGGCCAACCGCTGCTATTACTGCCTGGTCGCGCACGGCGCCGCGGTGCGCGTGCTGTCCGGTGATCCCGAACTCGGCGAAATGATGGCGCTGAACTACCGGGTCGCGAAACTCGATCCGCGTCAGCGCGCGATGTTGGACTATTCCTGGAAGCTCACCACCACGCCCTGGCTGATCGACGACGCCGACCGCACGACGCTGCGCGACGCCGGGCTGACCGAACCGGACATCTTCGATCTGTCGGAGACCGTCGCGTTCTTCAATCTGTCGAACCGCATGGCCTCGGCCACCGACATGATGCCGAACCGCGAGTATCACGCAGCGGTGCGCTGACCGCGGCTATTTCAACCGCAGCACCCACGCCTTGAATGCGGCCAGGTGCGCGGCGACGAAATCGCGCGTGGTCTGGTCGTCCAGCTTGCCCTCGGCGTCGAACTTCATGTGCGCCGCGGGGATCATGACCTCCGGACCGTTCATCACCAGCCCGTTGAGAAAAATAAAGCATTGCCGCAGATGATATTGCGCGCGCCCGCCGCCCATCGCGCCGGCACTCGCGCCCATGATCCCGATCGGCTTGCCGTGGAACGGCTGTTCAGGTGGCCGCGATGCCCAATCGATCGCGTTCTTCAGTACGCCCGGTATCGAGTAGTTGTACTCGGGCGTGACGATCAGCAGCCCGTCAGTCGCCTTGATGCGCGCGCGCAGATCCTCGACCGGAGCGGGAAAACCCTGCTGACGCACGTCCTCGTTGTACAGCGGGATCGGCGCGATATCGAAGGTCTCGATCGTCATTCCCGCCGGTGCCAGCTCCTGCGCCAGGCGCAGCAGCGCGGCATTGAACGAGCCGCGCCGCAGACTGCCGGCAATCCCGAGAATCCGCACCGTGCCACCATCGCTCATGGGACCGCTTCCTGATCTTGCTGCGACGGCTCGTTATCACGACGGCGGCGCTGTACCTAATCTGGGTTCGTCCAGTACCTCGCGCACTGCGCGGCGCAACTCCTCCTTGCGGTACGGCTTGCTGAGCAGGCGATTACCCGTGCGGGACGCGGACCCGCCCCACCTCGCATCGGGGAATCCCGAGGTGAGCAAGGTCCGCAGCGACGGCCGGCGCGCGGTGGCGACACGCGCGAGATCGCGCCCGTCCATCGCGCCGGGCATCACCACATCGGTCAGCAAAAGGTGAATCGGTTCTGACGATTCGATTATTGTCATCGCCGCCTCGGCGTCGGGCGCCTCCAGCACGCGATAGCCCGCTTCGTTCAGTTGTCGCACTACGATGCGGCGCAGGCCGGCATTGTCCTCCACCACCAGGATCGTCTCGCTGCCACCGCGTGATGCCGGCACCTCCGACCGATCCTCCTGCGCGGCAGTCGTATCCTGCATCCGCGGCAGGTACAACCGAAACGTCGTGCCCTTGCCTGGTTCGCTGTATACTGTGATGTGTCCGCCGGACTGCTTCATGAAGCCGAACACCATCGATAGGCCGAGCCCCGTCCCCTTGCCCTGCTCCTTGGTGGTGAAGAACGGCTCGAAGATACGCAACAGAATGTCTGACGGCATGCCGGTGCCGGAATCGCTGACCTCTACCACCACATAGTCGCCCGGCGTCACGTCGGTATGCGCCGCGGCATAGGCCGCATCGAGGCGCCCGTTGCGGGTATCGATCAGCAGCGCCCCGCCGCGCGGCATGGCGTCGCGCGCGTTGGTGGCGAGGTTGGCGATCACCGCCTCGAACTGCGCCCGGTCGATCTGCACCGGCCACACGTTGGGGGACAGCGACATTTCGATCGTGATGTTCTCGCCCAGCGTGCGGGCGAGCAGGCGGACGATGGCGCCGATCACCTCGTTGATGTCAACGCGTTCGGGCTGCAGCGGCTGGCGACGCGCGAAGGCCAGCAGTCGCCGCGTCAGATCGGCGCCGCGCAGCGCCGAGTCCAGTGCATCGCGCACCAGTTCGTCGGTAAACCGGTCCTCGGAGCGAATCTCCCGCAACATGTCGAGGTTGCCGATGATGATCGCCAGCAGGTTGTTGAAGTCGTGCGCAAGACCGCCAGTGAGCTGACCGACCGCCTCCATCTTCTGCGACTGGCGAAACTGCGCGCGCTGCGTCTCCATCTCGCGACGTTCGGTCACGTCGCGCACGATGCCGACGAAGGCGTGGTTGCCAGCCTGCGGTGACTGGCCGACCGCGAGCTCCATCGGAAACGTCGAACCGTCCTTGCGGCGCCCCATCACTTCGCGGCCGATGCCGATGATCTTCGGCACATTGGTGGATAGATAGGCCGAGATATAGCCGTCGTGCTCGCTGTGATACGGCTCCGGCATCAGGATATGCACGTTCTGTCCAATGACCTCCTCCGGACTATAGCCGAACAGGCTGACACAGGCCTTGTTGAAGGACTGGATGACGCCATCACGGTCGATGGTGATGAGACCGTCCACCACGGTGTCCAGCACGGTCGCGATCAAGCTGCGCAGCCTGCTCTCGCTCGCCTTCACCACCGCTTCGGCAGCGGTGCGTGCGGTGATGTCGCGGGTGATCTCGCCGAAAGCACACAACGTGCCGTCGGATGAGCGGATGGCTGTGATCACCACGTCGGCGAGGAAGCGCGAGCCGTCCTTGCGTACCCGCTCGCCGATATCCTCGAATCGGCCGGTCGTGGCTGCGATCTCGAGTTCACGCTGTGGTCTGCGGGCAAGAACGTCCGCCGGCGGGTAGAAGCAGGAGCAATGCTGGCCAATGATTTCATCGGCCCGGTAGCCCTTGATCAGCTCCGCCCCCTGGTTCCAAGACATGACACGTCCATCCGGGTCCAGCAGCAGCAGCGCATAGTCGTGCACAGCCGCGGCGAACGTGGACCAGAGTCGCTCCGGATCGGGGCAGACGGCGGCTTCCAGGTGACTCGACGGCATGGCAAACTCAGCGACGCAGTTGTGATCGCCGGCAAGAGACCATCCGAAGGGTAAGGATCGGTAAAGAAAGGTTGACGGCCTCGACGGTCGCGATATGGCCGTAAACTATCATTCGTAATTGTCATCAATGATGTGCCGTTGTATTGAGCCGCACCACATTATTGCGGCTCAAAAGACGAGAAGTCGTCTCATTGCGCTTTACATGCCGTCTGGATTTGAGCTGCCGGCCGGCGGGATCGGCGAATTGTCCGAATTGCGAGTTTGCCTGGTACAGTCAGCACCGGGGCCTGTTCAATATTGTTCGTGCCCCGGAAAAAATTACGGTCCAGTCCTTTTTGGGGCTGTATTTTGGCGAATCATAGGCAAATATACCGTTGTGCGTGGCTGAGGAGTCTTGCCGCTTTTGGATGCGGCCTCACTTGGGAGAGGGCGCTCGATGTCGAAGAAGCTGCTGGTGATTGACGACCAGACGGGCATTACCAAGGTGGTGGAAATGATCGCCCGACAGCTCGGGCTGAACGCGCGATCCCTCAACAGTTCGGCGCTTGCCACCGAGACCTTCATCGCGTTCAAGCCCGACGTGGTCATGCTCGACATGATCATGCCGGAAAAGGACGGCATCGATGTGCTGAACGAGATTCTGCTGACGGGCATCCCGGTGAAGGTCGTGCTCACCTCCGGTTTCAGCGATTCCTACCTGCGGCTGGCCGAGGGCGTTGCGAGGTTCCACGAGCATCCGGACGTGTCGGTCCTGCGCAAGCCATTCCGGCGAGAAGAGCTGATGAAGCTGCTGACCGAGCTGACCACCGACTGATCGACTTCACCAGGCGGCGTCCAGCAGCGCGCGCACATCCGGCGGGCCCGCGATCTTGCGCGGGTTGGTGTGGACCCAGCGGTCGTGCATCGACTCCTCGGCGATCCGGTCGAGTTGTTCCGCCTTCACGCCGACATCGCGCAGCGTGCCGGGCAGGCACAGGTCGGCGACCAGTTCGGCGACCGCATCCGCGGCGCTGGCGCCCGGCCGGCCGAGCGCCTCGCTGACCCAGGCTTGGCGCTCCGCGTTCACCGGTGCGTTGAAGCGCAGCACCGGCGGGAGCATGACGCACGAAGTATAGCCGTGCGGCACACCGGCGGTGCCGCCCAGCACATGGCCGATGCCGTGGCTGGCGCCCTTCTGCACACCATTCTGGGACCCCATGATCGACATCCAGGACCCGAGCTGGCAGTCGAGCCGTGCCTCGAGATCGCCGGGATCGGTCTTCACCGCGCGCAGGCCGCGGCTCAGCAGGCGCAGCGCGTGGAGCGACGTGCCGTCAGACAGCGGTTGCGGGTTGACCGAGCAGATGTCCTCCACCGCGTGGTCGACCGCACGGATGCCGGTGGAGAGGAACAGCCATTCCGGCGTGTGCACGGTGACGGCGGGGTCCAGGATGACGCTGCGCGGCATCATCAGCGGGTGGAGGTAACTCTCCTTCACCTGCCGCACCGTGTCGGTGCAGCCGGCCGGGGAGTTGAACTCGCCGGCCGATAGCGTGGTGGGCACCGCGATGGAACGGACGGACGGTGGCTTTACCTGCGGGCGCTCCGTGCGGCCGTCGCCATGGATGCGGGCGCGGAAGTTGTCGAGCTGAGCCGGATCGGTGACTTCGTTGCCCAGGCACAGGCCGACCATCTTAGCCGCGTCGGTGACCGAGCCGCCGCCGACGGTGAGCAGCGCGTCCGCGCGGACCTCGCGCGCCGCATTCGCCGCGGCCACCACGTCGATGCGCGGCGTGTGGGCACCGATCCTGGCGCAGACGCCGGCCAGCTTGTTGGCAAGCACCGCGCGGACACGGTCGATCACGTCGGTCTGCCGCGCCAGGGTGCCGCTGGCCAGCACAAAGACCGCATTGGCGCCGATTCGCTCGACCTCCTGCGCCAGCGCCTCAGCCAGCGGGACGCCATAGATCACCCGCTCCATCGGTGGGTAGCGATGGGTGCCCTGGATCATGGACTGATTCTCCCCCTCCCCTTGCGGGAGGGGGTTGGGGGGAGGGCGCGCATCCGCTCAGCCCTTCGTGTTGCAGAACGCATCCAGCGCGGCGACCTCCTTGCGCTCGCCGTCGAAGTCGGCCGCCAGCCGTTCGTACAGTCGTGCTGCGCCCTCGTAGAACTTCCGCGCGGCGGGATCCTCACCGACGAACTGGGCGATCTCCTCCATCTCGGCGACCCAGCGATACGCCTTGGAGTACATGTTCGGCACTTGCCGGGTCAGCCAGCCGAACAGCGCCGGCTGGCTCGAGGACAGTTCCGCCTTCAGGTCCTCGGCGGTGCCGGCGCGCGACGCGGCCAGCATCATCGCCGCACCAAGCGCAGTAAAACCCTTGGTGATGCCGGCATACGACATTTTCATCGCCGACGCGGCACCGATCGGGCCCGGCTGGATCGGCATCAACAGCCCATATTTCGTCAACTCGGCGGCACGCGACGCTGCCTCCCCCGAGAGATAGATCTTCGGTCCCTGGTAACCCGCCTTCGGCGGCCCACCGACGATCCCGCCATCGACGAAGGTGGCGCCGGTCTCCTCGACTACACGGGCAATCCGCAACACAGTCGCGGGATCCAGCGCGTTGCAATCGACATAGACCGGCTTCTTCGCCGCGGCGCGCAGCGCGGGCGCCAGCCGTTCCGCCAGGCCCAGTGCGTCGCCAGGCGGCAGGATCGACAGGATGATATCGGACCCGGCGATCTGCTGGTCTGACGCGCCGACCATGCCCGCGGCCTTGGCGCGCGCCACGGTAGCGTCACTGCGCCCGGCAAGCGAGGTCCGCACCTCGATGCCGTTTTCGACCAGTCGTTGCCCCACGGCACTACCCATCATGCCCGGCGCGATCACTGCGACAATCGGTTGCATCGCTGCCCTCCGCTCTGTCTATGCCAGCACACCCAGCGTGCGCAGTCGCCCGATATCGTCCGCCGAGTAGCCCGCGTCGCGCAGTACGTCCTCGCTGTGCTGACCGACGGCGGGCGCATAGCGCGGCGCCACCTTCGTCTCGCCATCGAGATGGAACGGACTGGATACCGTCAGTGTCTTGCCGTCGGCAAACGGGACGATCGCACCGATCGCCTGCATCTGCGGGTCATCCAGTACGTCGTCGATCTTGCCCACCACGCCGAACGTCACGCCGACGCCGTCGAGGATCTTGCGCCACTCGGCCATGTCGCGGGCGGCAAAGGTTTCATCCAGTTCCGTCACCAGCGCCTGCGCGTTCTGCTTGCGTGCTTCCTTGGTGGCGAAGCGCGGATCAGCGGCCAGGTCCTCGCGGCCGATCGCGTTGAGCAGCGGGCGCAACTGCCGCTCCTCGTTGAACAGCGCCATGATGAACCAGCGGCCGTCGCGGCAGCGGTAGTGGTTGGCGAGCGCGTTGGGCGCCTGTTCGCGCGTCGGCCGATGCGGCACGGGCTCGCCGAACAGCCGCGTCTGCACGAAGCAGCCGTTCGCCCACAAGCCGTTCTGCAACAGCGACGAACGCACCACGCCGCCCTGACCGGTCTTCTCGCGGCGATACAGTGCGGTGACGATAGCCGCATAGAGACCGGTGGCGCTGGGATGATCGCCCATGCCGGGCGCCGAGCGCGCCGGTGGCGTATCCACATCCGCGCGTACGGCGTCCATCAGCCCGGTGCGTGCCCAGTACGCGGTGGAGTTGAAGCCGGTTTTTGCCGCCTCGTCGCCGGCTTCGCCATACGCAGTGAACGATGCGTAGATCAGCCGCTGGTTCAGCGGCAGCAGATCATTGGGCGCCAGCTTCAGGCGATCGCGCACCGGGAGCGGAAAGTTGGTGACGAACACATCGGCATCGGCGACGAGACGATACAGCACGGCACGACCGGCCTCGTGCTTCAGGTCGAGCGCCAGGCTGCGTTTGTTGCGCGACGTCAAGTGCCAATAGTAGTCGTTGTTCGCGCCACTGGTGCTGCGGCCGCGCCAGGGGTCGCCGGCTCCGGGTGGCTCGATCTTGATCACATCGGCGCCAAAGTCGGACATGATAGTCGCGGCAGCGGGTCCGGCGATCCAGCTTGCGCAGTCGATGACCTTGAGGCCGGAGAACAGGTGGTCGGACATATGATTACGGCTTTTGATTTGAGAATATGATCGTGCCCGACGCGGCGAACATGCCGCCGACACCGTGACAGACCGAGATTTTCGCGCCGGCGATCTGCGCCGGCGCGTTGCCCCGCATCTGGCGCACGCTCTCCTGCAACGCGTACATGCCGTACATGCCAGAGTGCATGTAGGACAGCCCGCCACCGTTGGTGTTCAGCGGCAGCTTGCCCCCTATCGCCGTATTCCGTTCGGCGATGAAGCGGCCCGCCTCGCCGCGCGGCACGAAGCCAAGGTCCTCCAGCCCGTACAGCGGCAGATGCGCGAACGCGTCGTAGATCATCAGGTGATCGACGTCCTTGTGGGTGATGCCGGCTTCACGGAACGCCGTCGGCCCCGCGACGCTGAACGCCCGCGAACTGGTGAAACTCTCCATCTGGCTCACCAGCGGTGTCTCGACGCTTTCGCCGGTGCCGAGGATGTAGACCGGCTTGGTGGGAAAATCCTTGGCGCGGTCGGCGGAGGTCAGGATCAGCGCGCCGCCGCCGTCGGTGACCAGGCAGCATTGCAGCAGCCGGAACGGATAGGCGATCATGCGCGAGCCGAGCACATCCTCCACGGTGATCGGATCGCGGAACGTCGCACGCGGGTTCTTCGCAGCCCACTCGCGCTGCACCACCGACACCATGGCGATCTGCTCGTGCGTCACGCCATAGGTTTTCATGTATCGCAGCACAGGAATGGGAAACAGCGAAGGCGGCCCCATTGGCCCGAACGGCTGTTCGAACTGGCCGTTGAGGCTGGATGCGGGCACCGGGCGTGGACCGCGGCCGACTCCCGAACGACCGCTTTCGCCGTGCGTCACCAAAATGGTCTTCGCCAGCCCAGCCTCGATCGCGGCGGCGGCGTGCCGTACATGGATCATGAACGAGCAGCCGCCGACCGACGTACCGTCCACCCAGCTCGGCGTGATGCCGAGATAGTGCGCGATCTGCACCGGTGTTTCGCCGGCAGTGGCGACACCGTCGATGTCCTTCGGCTTCAGACCGCAATCCGCCATCGCATTCAGCGCCGCGTCGGCGTGCAACTGGATCTGCGACACGTCGGGGATGACGCCGAGTTTCGTGGTCTCGGCCGCGCCGACGACGGCGACTGTGTTGTGGGGCATCGGTTCAGCCTTTCGCCGGACGGAACAAGGGCAGCGTGATGGCGTCGTTCTGTTTCTCGAACACCACCTCGAGCGGCATGTCGAGTTGCAGCGCTTCCGGCGTCTGCGGACATTCGACGATGTTGGTCATCATGCGCGGACCCTCCGCG
This sequence comes from uncultured Alphaproteobacteria bacterium, assembly GCA_963819855.1. GTDB lineage: Bacteria > Pseudomonadota > Alphaproteobacteria > Acetobacterales > Acetobacteraceae > JAMXLO01. The sequence continues at coordinate 21,200 of CAWFYC010000017.1, read as the reverse complement.
AGCTTCACCACCGCGATGGCGTACGGCGGCTCGAAGCCGGGCACCTTGCGGTGGTGGATCACGTAGGTATCCAGGATCGCGCGGCCGGAAGCCTTGAACACGCTGACCTTGCGCGACGCACACTTCGGACAGAACGGTCGCGGCGGGAAGTAGGTGTTGCTGCATTCATCGCAGCGCTGCAGGCGGAGTTCACCGGCCTGCGTGCCGTCCCAGAAATGTTTCGTCTCCGGCGTCGGTTGCGGCAGGGCGCGGCCTGGCTCTGGCATGGGTCGTTTCCTCGATTCAGTGGGGCTTGCGGCGGCCGGCGACATAGGTGGCGCCTTCCGGGCCGGCCTGTTCGGAGTGGCGACAGCCGTTCGTCATGCCGAAGGTCTCGCCGACGCGGTAGGTGGTGCGCTGCTCACCGACGACGATGGTCATCTCGCCGGCAACCACGAGCAGGCGCGCGTCGAAGTCGTGTGCATGCTCGGGATTGATCGCGCCGGGCTGCATCGTGTTGACGATGATCTGATAGCCGTCGCGCTGCAACTCCGCCTCGAACGCGGTGTGGTCCATGGCTGGCATCCTCCCAGGGGTCTGGCCAAGGCTAGTGCGGTTTGCGCTTGGCTGGCAACGCAGCGGCTATGGTCTGGCGGTCGATGGCTATCCATGATCCACGGCAAGGGCCGAATCGCGAGCGTTCTGCACCAACCCGTCCAGCAATGCGCGCACTGCCTGCGCCAATGCCCGCCGATCATACGGCTTGTGGAGCATCGGTTGCCCATCATGCTCCGACAGATCGGCGGCATAGCCGGTCGTGAACAGCACCCTGAGGCCGGGCCGCAAACGCCACGCCGCTTCGGCCAGCATATAGCCGTTCATGCCCTCCGGCATGACGATGTCGGTGAACAACAGGTCGACGGGCTCGTCGGACCTCAGGATTGCCAGCGCGGCGGGTCCGCTCGTCGCAGAAACGACCTTGTAACCCAAGGACCCGAGCTGGCGACGTGCCACCGATATCAGTGTCTGGTTGTCGTCGACCAGCAGAACGTTCTCGGTCCCGCCGGGACACGGAGCAGCCTCCTGCGGTGTGTTTGTCGCCGCCTCAGCAGTTTCGTTCGAACGCGGCAGATACAGTTTGACGGTGGTCCCGACGCCCACGACACTTTCGATATCGAGATGCCCACCCGACTGCTTGGCGAAGCCATAGACCATGCTGAGACCAAGGCCGGAGCCTGCGGTCGGCGGCTTGGTCGTGAAGAACGGCTCGATCGCACGCTGCAGCACCTCTTCCGCCATTCCGGCGCCGGTATCCGTCACGCTCAACACGACGTAATCACCCTCGGTCATCTCCGTGTACGCCTCTGCGCCTCGCGCATCCAGATGGACGTTGGCAGCTTCGATCGTGAGGTTGCCGCCTCGTGGCATCGCATCGCGCGCGTTGAGCGCCAGATTGAGCAATGCGTCGCCGATCTGTGACGGATCGGCGCTGGTAAGCCAGAGAACGGTCTCATGCTTCGCCTCGATGCGGATCGCTTCTCCAAGTGTCCGCCGCAGCATTTCCACATGACTGTGGAGCAATGCGACCAGATCGACGCGCTCGGGTCGCAATGGCTGGTTGCGTGCGACGGCCAGCAGCCGACGCGTCAGCAGCGATCCGCTCAACGCGCTGTTCAGGATCTCATGCACCAGCTCCGCATGCTGGGGCTTATCCACCGCCACATCCGCCAGGATTTCGGCACTGCCGATGATCACGCCCAGCAGGTTGTTGAAGTCGTGCGCTATGCCGCCGGTGAGCTGCCCCAGCGCCTTCATCTGTTCAGACCTGCGCAGCATCTCCTCGGCTCGCCGGCGCTCAGAGACCTCGCATCTCAATGCGTGGAGCGTCGCCTCCAGCTTGGCGAGGGCGCTCTGAGCCTCTGCCTCGGTGCGGGCACGCTCACCGATCTCATGGGCAAGCTCTGCCATCCGTCTCTGCAGAGTATCCGCCATTTCATTGAATGAATTGGCGACCACTCCGATTTCGTCGCGCGACAATACCTTGGCGCGCATGCTCAAATCCCCAGCGGAAAACGAGTTTGCCGCTCGGATTATATTCGTCAGTCCCTTCTGTATGCTTCTGCTAACGGATATGGCCAGGAGCAAGCCGGTGATTTCGACCGTGAGCGCGGTCGTCAACAGCAGCTTGAACACCACCCGCTCAAGCCAGCGGGAGCCTTCGCCAAGGGTAAATGAAAACTCATCCTCGAATGCGGTAAGCTTCTCATTGATCCGGTAGGTCGAGGCCAGGAGCTCGTTTATCCTGTCCTGGGATGGGTTTGCGGAGTTTATCTCCTCATGCAGCTTTGCTCCGATGGGCAGTAGCTGCATGGCCATGGATTGCGCGGTACCCCAGATGTCGATGGCCTTCTTTATGTAAGAGACGTTATTGAAGTCGACGAACAGGCTTATCATGCCATCAATATCGTCGGGATGGTTTCGGCCCTCCAGGAACCCCTCACGCGCCGTAGCCGGGTTCCCATCGCCCGTCAGCAGCTCGCGTCGCGTCTTGGCGTCGCCGATCGGAACCCGCATGAATTGCTGAAAGAGCTCGTAATCCTTGTCGGTGCGTGAAACGCCGTATCTGTACAAATGGAAGACGGCATCCTTCTGTGCTTTTGACCACAGACCTTCACCGCCGACATAGGCACGCAGCGAGGAGAGTGTATTCAAGGAAAATAACAGAACGAAAAGCTCGACACCGATCAGCAGCGCCATGGTGCCTACTGTGAAGTACAGCTTCCGGGCGATGGAGACGTCCCTGAACCAGCGATAAAGGAAGAGCCAATTTCCCATCACCGTACGACCCATATCATTCAGACTGTCGTCACTTGCCCTCCATCAGCGCGTCGTAACGATTGTCAACGCAAAGCGGAACCGGCGATGAGGGCCACTCATGCACAAGAGACTACCAGGCGAATTTCCGCAAGCGTCGGCATGTCAGAGCACCGCTCGACTGGCCAGTATCGAAGTACTCCTGCCGCGGCGGCTTGGAGGCAAGCGGCAAGGCTCCAGGTGGGCTTCACATTATAGCGAATGGGACCGACGCGACGACCGGTCGCCGCGGTCCTGCCGTCCTCCGCTCCCCGTCGGGGTGCATCAACCTGTCAGTACCGCCTTGCCGATCACCTTGCGATCGATCACCGCCTGCATCGCCTCCGCTGCCCGCGCCAATGGAAAGCGATGCGAGATGCGCGGCCGCAGCTTGCCCTGTGCAGCAAGCTCGTTCAGCGCCCTCATGTTGGCGATCGCCAGATCCGGGTCCGCCTCGTTCAGCCCGCCGATGCGTACGCCGATCGCGTCGATGCCCTTGATCAGCAGGTAGTTGCTGCGGATGTTGGTCGGACCTCCGCCGAGAAAGCCCAGGATCAGCAGGCGCCCGCACCAGGCGAGGCAACGCAGCGACTCCTCGGCGACCTGCGCGCCGATCGGATCGTACACGATATCGACACCGTGGCCGCCGGTAAGCTCCTTGACCTTGTCGAGAAAGCCGCCCTGGTAGTCGATCGCGTGGTCTGCGCCTTCCTCCAGGCAGGCGGTGCGCTTCTCCTCGCTGCTGGCGGTGGCGATCACCTTGGCACCGAACAGCTTTGCCACCTGGATCGCGGCGATGCCGATGCCGCCGGCAGCGCCATGCACCAGCACCCACTCACCCGGCTTCATGCGGCCGCGCTGCAGCAGCGCGTGATAGGCCGTCGAATACGCGCCGCGGAACACACCCGCCGCTTCGAGGCTCATCCCCGCCGGCACGAGATCGCAGAGCTCGGCCTTGGCGTTGCCCAGTTCCGCACAGGCGCCAAGGCTGTGGCGGCTCATGACCTTGTCGCCGACGCGGAACTGCGTGACGCCGGCGCCCACGGCGATCACCACACCGGCTGCCTCGCCGCCGGGAATGAACGGCGGCTCGGGGCGGAACTGGTACTTGCCGGCGAGCATCAGCACGTCGACGTACTGCACGCCACGCGCCTCGATGCGGACCCGCACCTCGGCCGGCCCAGGTGGTGGCGGATCCGGTACGTCGCGCAACGCCAATACCTCGGGTCCACCGAACGCTTCGCACACCACCGCTTTCATGCACGCATATCCCTGCTGTCGATGGAGTATTGCCGCGTCATCGGCGCGGCGCCAACAGCATCGGTCCGTACTCGGCGGCGAACAGCGCGAAAGCGCCGACCCATGCCAGAACGGCGACCTCGAACAGGTCCATCTGTCCATCGGCCACCCACGCCGCGACGATGCGCAACAGCGCGGATGCGCTGACCAGCGCATAGATGATCATTGTCACAGTGTCGGCGCGCAGCACACGCCCGGTATGGCCGAGCGTGGCGCGCGTCATCACGGCAAGGATCATTGTGCCCATCGCGCCAGCGGTCAGCGCGTGCACCGCGGCGGCGGGCGGAACAGCATCGCTGATCAACGACAGTCCGAGCAACGCCACGCCGACCACAAGCCAGAGATAGCCGACGTGGAGGATCAGCAGCAGTGGCTCCTCGGCCGTGGCAATGCCGCGCCAGCGTGCCAGCCGGGCCAGATTGAAAGCCGCCGCCGTCAACAGCAACGCACTCAGTGCGCGCCAATCCGGCAGGAAGACCCAACCGAGCATCGCCGCAATCAAGGTGCCGCGTGCGGCGTGCTCCAGCGAGGATAGGTTCGGTGGCACCGGCGTGATGCCCCGCGCGTGGAGCCAGTTGTTGGTGAACGTCGGCACGATCCGTCCGCCGATCACCGAGATCAGTACGATCACCACAGCGATGCCGAGGCGCCAGCCGATCCCGGGCGGGACGGCGACGCCGAACGATTGCAGGTGCATCAGCAGGTTGGCGATCGCCAGCACGATGACCGGAGCGAGCAGCGGGTAGTTCCGCCTGTTGCCGGCTGCCGACAGTTCGCGCGCCGCCACGACTTCAAGCGCCGCGGCAAAGGCAAGATCCGCGACCACGACCAGCCAATCCGTGATCAACGCGGAGAACAGGCAGGCGACGCGACCGAGCAGCCACAGTCCGACCAGCACCGCCAACGGCGTGCCCGCCACCGGCGCGCGGCCGGTCCAGTTGGGGATCGCGGTCAGCAGAAACCCGCCGACCGCGGCCATCGCGAAACCGAACAACATCTCGTGGATGTGCCAGCTCAGCGGGTCGAAGCGGCTCGGCAATTCCACCGCGCCGGAGAACAGCGGCAGCCACACCGCCATCGACAGCACCGCCCACCCGGCGGCAGCGAGGAAAAAAGGGCGGAATCCGGCGGTCAGCAGCGGCGGCATTTCCGTTCGCTTTGCGGTCCTGGACGCTGCCGCCATAATCGCACAACACCAGCGAGGACACACGGCCATGTCAGGCGCCAACACATTCAAGTTCGTCATGCTGCCGCCGCAGTCGGAGATCGCGCGCGACTGGGGGAAAAAGCTGGCCGAGGCGATGCCCGAAGTGCGCGTGGTGATCGCCGAGGACGAGGCGACGGCGGAACGCGAGATCGTCGATGCCGAGGCGGCGTTCGGCTGGCTGCCGCGCGATCTGCTGGTGAAGGCGCAGCGGCTGCGCTGGCTGCAGGCGCCACAGGCCGCGCCTGCCGCCGGCTACTACTACCCCGAGCTGATCGAGCACTCGCTGACCATCACCAACTTCCGCGAGATCTTCAACGACCACATCAGCGCACACATCATGGCCTTCGTGCTGGCGTTCGCGCGCGGGCTGCACGTGTATCTACCGCAGCAGCTTCGCCGCGAGTGGAAGAAGTCGCGCGAGAACAGCGGCGTCGTGCATCTACCGGAGTCGACTGCACTGATCGTCGGCGTGGGCGGCATCGGGGCGGAGACGGCACGGCTTGCGGCGGCGTTCGGCATGACGGTGCTGGCGACCGACGCGCGTCGCGGCGAGGCACCACCTGGCGTGGCCGAGCTGCACCAGCCGGAGGCGCTGGACGCGCTGCTGCCGCGGGCGGACTTCGTCATCCTGACGGTGCCGCACACGCCGTCGACCGAGGGTTTCATGCATCGCGCGCGGTTCCAGCGCATGAAGCCGAGCGCGTTCTTCATCAACATCGGCCGTGGCATGACGACAAAGCTGGACGACCTGGTGGCAGCGCTGAACGCCGGCGAAATCGCCGGCGCGGCGCTCGACGTGTTCGAGCAGGAGCCGCTGCCGGCGGAACATCCGCTGTGGACCATGCCCAACGTACTGCTGACGCCGCACATGGCGGGTTGGGGGCCGTATCTGGATGATCGCCGCTACCAGATCATGATCGACAACTGCCGTGCGTTCTTGGGTGGTAGGAAGCTGCGCAATGTCGTCGACAAGGCCGCGTGGTTCTGAGGGAAGCAAGCGGATGAGCACGCTGGTTGTGGTGTACGAACTCGAGGGCAACGGCCGCAAGATCGTGCACGAAGCGCTGGATGGCGCGGCGGAGGCGATCTATCTGCCCGATCTCGACGATGCGGGGCGTGCCGATGCGCTGCGCAAGGCGGATGCGGTGCTGGCGCGCACCACGCGCGAACTGCGCCAGGGCGAGACCGCACTGCTGAAGGACGTCCGGCTGCTGCAGTTCATCAACGCCGGCATCGACTTCGTGCCGCTGGCGGAGCTGCCGTCAGGCGTGCAGGTGGCGACCAATGGCGGGTGCCTATGCCGAACCGATGGCGGAGCACGCGCTGGCAATGGCGCTGGCCGCGTCGAAGCGGCTGCTGGTGGAACATGCGGCGCTGGCACATGGCGAGTTCAACCAGTTCACACGGAACCGCATGCTGGCCGGCGGCGTGTGCGGCATCCTGGGCTTCGGCGGGATCGGCGTCGCCACGGCGCGGCTGGCGCGCGGCATCGGCATGAAGGTGCATGCGATCAACCGGCGCGGCCGCAGCGAGGAACCGACCGACTGGATCGGCACGCCGGATCAGCTCGACCTGCTGCTGGCGGCGTCGGACGTGCTGGTGATCTGCACGCCGCTGACGCCGGCCACGCAGGGCATGATCGGCGCAGCGCAGCTTGCGCGGATGAAGCAGGATGCGATCCTGGTGAACGTCGCGCGTGGGGAAATCGTCGATGAGGGCGCGCTGTACCAGCGCCTGCTGGCGATTCCGACGTTCGCCGCATGCATCGATGCGTGGTGGATCGAGCCGGTGCGACACGGCACGTTCCGTATGGACCAGCCGTTCATGTCGCTGCCCAACGTGATCGGTTCGCCGCACAACTCGGCGGCGGCGATCGCCGGGACCGGGGCGGTAGGGCTGCAGCGGGCGGTCGCCAATATCAGGCGCGCGCTGGCAGGGGAGACGCCGCTGTATTTGGTACCGCCGGAGGATCGGATGATGTGAGCCGTCGCTGCATCATCCGTTCTGCACCACCAGCCTGGCGAATTCGGCCAACTGATCGGCCTCCACATCCGACACCGCGTAATACGTGATGCCGTCGCGCCGCCAGGTCACAACATTGAAGCCCTGGCGCGTCTCCGTGCGGAACGCCTCATCCGCCTTCCCGGCCGATGCCCAGGCGAACAGGTTGATCACGTGCTTGGCGCGCCGATACACCACCGCCGCGGCCGGATGCCCGTCCACATAGTCCAGCCGACCGCCGACCAGCGGGAACCCTTCCTCCTTCAGATCGCGCACCGGCGGCGAGACATCCAGTCGCGCGGACAGCCAGGGCTTCACCGTGTGCTGGTCGCTGGTCAGCACATCGGTCAGGTGGTCAGCCTGCATCGAACGGATGTGGCTGCTGATCACCGCCATGGTCGGATCGTTTGACCCGCCCATGACCAGCACCGTCAGCGCCACACCGGCCAGCGCGCCGGCCAGGCCCGTCCCGGCCAGGCTGAACGCCGGCATGCGGAGCCACGGCCGGGTGACGCGAGGCGCCTCCTCGCGTGGCAGCGCCGCTCCGATGCGCGCCGCCAACCCTGGAGGGGCGCGGTGATACGGCAGTTTGGTACGGATCGCCGCCTGCATGGCGCGCAGCTCCTCAAGCCTGGCCGCGCAGGCGTCACAACCGGCGACATGGCGGCTCACGCGAAACCGTGCGAACGGCCGCAACGCATTGTCCATCAGCCCCGACAGCAGGCCGCCTGCGCGTTCACACTCCATGTGCGGCCTCCGACTCGGCCTGCTGGAGCCACAGCCTGCGCAGGCTGAGCCGTGCGCGTGACAGGCGCGACATCACCGTGCCCATCGGCACTCCAGTCACTTCGGCAATCTCCTTGTAGGCGAGATCCTCGACCTCGCGCAGCAGCAGCACCTCGCGATACTCCGCCGGCAACTGCTCCATCAGCCGGCCCAGCGTCTGGCTGTCGATACTCTCCAGCAACAGCGCCTCCGGATCGCGCGGCCGGCTGCCCCACAGCGTCTCTTCCTGGTCCGCACTGTCCGCCACCGGCGTATCGGGCACGAACATCATCCGCCCCGAGCGATTCTCCTTCACCCAGGTCATGAATGCGTTGCGCACGATGGTCAGCAGCCACACGCGGAAATTCCCTCCCTGAAAGGCGTCGAAATAGCGATAGGCGCGCAGATAGGCATCCTGCACCACGTCCTCGGCATCCGTCGTGTTGCCCGCCAGCCAGCGGGCAAGGTTGAAGGCGGCATCGAGGTGCGGCAGCGCCAGCAGCTCGAAGCGTCGGCGTCGATCGTCCTGGGGCAAGGCCTTGGTCCTGACTGCGGCTGCCGTGTCCCATACCCGGCTGCCGGCAATCTTATTCCGATCGACGCCGGGAATAACCCCTGGGCTGCGTCGGTAGAGGCGGCACACCAACTGGAGGTCACCCGATGAGCCTTGATCCCAACCTGCAGCGCCGCGGCTTCCTGAAATGCATGACCTGGGCCGGCACCGCCATGGTCTGGACGGTCGCAGGCGGCGTGCCGCGGTCGCGTCTGATCGGCAGCGCCGAAGCGGCCGGCACCGACTTCACCTTCGTGCAGATCAGCGACAGCCATCTCGGCTTCGACAAGCCGGCCAATCCTAATGTGACCGCCACGCTGCAGGAGGCGCTGGACGACGTCACCAGGCTGCCGATGCAGCCGGCCTTCATGGTCCACACAGGCGATATCACGCATCTTTCCAAGCCGGCGCAATTCGACACAGCGGCGCAGCTCTGCGGCGCGACCAAGCTGACCATGCACACCGTGCCCGGCGAGCACGACATCCTCGAGGAGGATGGCAAGAGCTACCTCAACCGGTTCGGCAAAGGCACCAAGGGCGACGGTTGGTATAGCTTCGACGCCGGCGGCGTGCACTTCATCGGCCTGGTGAACGTGGTGAACCTGCAAGGCAACGGGCTCGGCAATCTCGGGCACGACCAGCTCGAGTGGCTCGAGGACGATGTGGCACACCTGACGGCGAGCACGCCGATCGTGGTGTTCGCGCATGTGCCGCTGTGGATCGTCTATCAGGACTGGGGCTGGGGCACGGCGGACGGCGCACAGGCGCTGTCCTACCTGAAGAAGTTCGGCTCGGTGACGGTGCTGAACGGCCACATCCACCAGACGCTGCAGAAGGTGGAAGGCAACGTGGCGTTCCACACTGCGCGCTCCACCGCGTTTCCGCAGCCGGCGCCCGGATCGGCGAAGAGCCCCGGGCCGATGGCGGTGCCGGCCGGCGAGCTGAAGCATTACCTCGGCATCGCCAGCGTCAAGCTGGTATCATCGAAGGCACCGCTCGCCATCGTCGATACGCCGCTCGCGAGCTGAAGGCACGCGCCATGAACGAGATGTTGGAACCGGGCGGTTTCGCCCGGCGCCTGCTGCTGCGCCGCGCGCTTGGCACAGGCATTGTGTTGGCGATCGGCAGCCGCATGGCGGCGGCGGCGGATGCCCAGATCGTCGTCGACAATTTCACCTTTTCGCCGACCCCATTGACGGTGAAGGCCGGCACCACGGTGACATGGGTGAATCACGACGACATCCCACACAGCATCGTCTGCCCGGACCTGAAGGTGAAGTCGCATCCGCTGGATACGGATGACTCGTTCGCCTACAAGTTCGAGCAGGCGGGGACGTATGACTATCTCTGTGGGCTGCATCCGCATATGCATGGACAGGTGGTGGTGGAGGCATGAGACGATGGGTATCGCTGCGCTCTACCCATCCTACGGCGCGCGGCAACTCGTAGGATGGGTTGAGCGCAGCGATACCCATCAACTTATCGCACTTACCGCGCGAAGTTCCGCGATCAGCTCCACCGAATAACCCAACGCTGCCAGGATCGCGTCGGTATGTTCTCCCGCCGCCGGCGGCTGCATGCGCAACGCCGGCGCCTCGTCATCGATGCAGAACGGCAGCGCCGGCAGCTTCGCCACGTTGCCGTTCGGCATCTGCACCGCCAGCGCGCGGCCGAACGCGTTGAGCTGCGGATCGTCGAACAGATCCGACGGCGTGCGCACCGCCGAGAACGGCATATTCGCCTCGTCCATGATACGTTCCAGGTCCGCAATCGCGACGTCCCGTACAATCGCGGCGACGATGTCGCGCAGCGCGGGGCGATTCCTTACCCGATCCGCATTGCTGCCGAAGCGTTCGTCCTCCAGCAGATCCGGGCGGGCGAACTTCGCACAGAACGAACGCCAGTGATTGTCCGATGTGATGCCGATGAACAGCTTCTCGCCGTTCAGCGTGGGGAACGTCTCGTAGATTCCCCACGCACCGCTGCGCGCCGGCATCGGTGGCGACGGCACGCCGGTAGCCGCTTCACCCGCCATGTGCTGCCCCACCAGGAACGCCGAACTCTCATACAGCGCGCTGGTGATGTGCCGCCCCTCGCCATCCTTGTCGCGCTGCCGCAGCGCCGCGAGGATGGCGAGCGCGCCCATCACGCCGCCCATGATGTCGATCACCGACGATCCGGCGCGCAGCGGCTGCCCCGGCGGCCCTGTCATGTAGGCAAGCCCGGTCATGTGCTGCGCGATCTCGTCGAGCGACGGGCGATGCTGGTACGGTCCCGGCAAAAAGCCCTTCAGCGCGCAGTAGATCAGCCGCGGGTTCAGCGCGTGCACCGCATCCCAGCCTAGACCGAGTCGATCCATCGTGCCGGGGCCGAAATTCTCGATCAGCGCATCGGCGTGGCGCACCAGGTCCCGCGCCACCTCCAATCCATCGGGCGATTTCACGTCGATGCAGATGCAGCGCTTGTTGCGATTGAAATAGGCAAAGAACCCGGTGGCGAAGCCATGCAGCCGGCGGGTGCGATCGCCGTCCGGCGCGGGTTCCACGCGGATCACATCCGCGCCGAGATCGGCCAGCACCACGCCGCAGGATGGGCCCATCACGGTGTGGCTGAATTCGAGCACCGTCAGGTCGGCGAGCGGCAGAATCGCCATGGCTCAATCATCCTCGATCAGATCGAATACCGACTCGCCGGATGGCGGTACGGTCAGTCCCGCCGCAGCCGCGGTCAGTTCGCGCATCGCGTCGCTGGCGCGGAAGCGTTCGAGATCGGCCAGGCTGTCCCATAGCGTAACGACCTGATAGTCATGGGCCGCACCGTGTTCATGCAATCGCCAGATGGCGCGACAGCCGGGCTGGCTGCGCATACCGGGAAACCCGATGTCGCGGGTGAAGCGGAACCAGTCGTCCAACCGCTCGGGCACCACGTGCATCGTCAGCACACGAACCAGCATCGCTCGATCCTTTCAGCCCGGCCGCGCCAGGCGCGTTCGGTCGTCGCGCAGAATGATGACGCGGTCGCCGCCGCGGAAACCGGGTTCGTTCGACTGCACGATCGACAACGTGGCGCCATCGTCGGCGCGAACGATAAATTCCACCAGCGACCGACCGCCATCACTGGACGCGCTGCCGCCGGCGAGCAACGCGGCGCGCAGCGGATCGACCCCGGCGCGCGAGTCCACCGCGCGCATCGAAAGAATCGTGCCCATCGCAACCGGCGCAGGTTGCCCAGCCGGTTTCGGCGGATTGGCGGGCGCACATGCGGCAAGGTCCGCCAGCGCCAGCAGATTCAGCAGATAAATCGCCAGGCGCAACGTTCTCACGGTCGTTGCCGGCCGCGGTGTTGTGGTCTGCGTTGGTGTGCGGCCGAAACGGCTGTTACCGCGATTGACATGGCTTGCTACCCACAAATCCACGATTCGAGATGATCTTGCCTCGAACAGCGATCTGCGATAAGGGCTTAAGCGCTGTTCCTGATCGGATACCTGAGCGACGGCCGTCCGGCCGCCGTGCCCTCCGGCCATTCCGGCCGCGCCACGACGACGGGAGGTCCTGCCTAGGATGACACGTCAAAATCGTTCGGTTTTCCCGCAGGCCGCCGTACTGCGCGGCATTTGCAACCTGACGTTGCTCGCCCTGTTGGCGGCCTGTGCCGGTCAGGGAACGCACATCAGCTCCTCGCAGGAGGCGGCGCGCTATGCCGCTCGTGCCCGCGGCAACTACGTGCCGCCAGGCCCGCCCGAGGACCCGTGGGGGCCGTATATCCGTGAGGCCAGCAATCGGTTCGACGTGCCGGACACCTGGATTCGCTCGGTGATGCGCGTCGAGTCAGGTGGCAAGGAGTACCAGAACGGCGGGTTGATCACCTCCGGCGCCGGCGCCATGGGGCTGATGCAGGTGATGCCGGAGACCTATGACGAGCTGCGCGGCCGCTACAGTCTGAGCGACGATCCGTACGATCCGCACGACAACATTCTCGCCGGCACCGCCTATTTGCGCGAGATGTACGACATCTACGGTTCGCCCGGCTTCCTCGCGGCGTATAACGCGGGGCCACGGCGGCTCGACGACTATCTGAGCAACAACCGGCCGCTGCCGGACGAAACGCGGCACTATGTGGCGATGATCGGGCCCAACATCGCCGGGGTCTATCCGAACACCCGTTCGCCGGCCGAGGACTACGCGATGAACGCGCTGCCGATCGAGATTCCGCGGGGCACGCGCTACGGCCGCGCGGTGCAGCTTGCCAGCAGTCACGGCGGCGGCGGTCGCGCGCCGGCGCGCGGGCCGGTCGAGGTGGCGCAGCTTCCCGAGCCGCCGCGGGCGCGGGCCGAGCCGCTGCCGCAGCAATACGCGCTGGCCACGCCGCCGCCGTCGCGGGGTGGCTTCAGGCTGATCCAGCAGGCCGTGGCTGAACCGATACCGATGCGTCATGGCGGGGTGCCGAGCGGCCACTGGGCGATCCAGGTCGGCGCCTATTCCAGCGAGAGCATGGCGCACGCCGCACTCGGCACTGCGCGTGAGCACGCGCCGACGGAGCTGGCGGTGGCGCACACCTCGGTGTCCGGTGTGCATCAGGGACGTGGGCAACTGTATCGCGCGCGGTGGACCGGACTGTCGCGTGAAGCCGCGGTGCAAGCCTGCCAGCGCCTCGCGCATGGCCGCACGAGCTGCATGGTAGTGTCGCCGGAGTCGCAGTTGTAGCTCTCCGATACGGCGCCTCCCGTCGTCATTCCCGCGCAAGCGGGAACCCAGGAGCGCCCGCTCGCGCGGGAATGGCGTGAGGTGCGGCGCCCGCGCATCATCCGACAGCACCTCTGCGCCAGCGAATTGACCTGCCTCGCCAACTTCGTGCTGACCGGATGCACTCGCCACTTGCGGCGATCGGCAGCAGAAACCTCAGGCTGGGGGCGGTTCATTCACTCCAGGCCGCTGATTTGGTGATTTGCGTGTTTTGCGGTTCCATTGCCTGTTGATCATGACCCAGACGTCATTGCGAGGAACACGGTCTGACCAAAACGGCGTTTTAATGCTGCTGAGCGGCTACCAGCTTTGCGTAAGCTGGCCGTGCCTCGGTGAACCCACCGGCAACCATCGCATCGAGATAGCGCTCGGTGACCGGCCGCAAGGCGTCGCGCCATTGCGCCATCGCCCCTTCATCCGGAACGATAACCTCCTGGTCCGGGCCTGAGGCACCCTCGCGCACCGGGCGGTCCCACTTGTTCCACAACAGGCCGAAGCGCGTGACCAGGCGCTCGCCCGACAGGTCATCGATCGCGGCCTGGACGTCCGCGGGCAGGCTGTCGAACTTCTGCCGGTTCATCACCACGAAGAATACCGAGGTGTAGAATGCGACCTCGGTGTGGTGCTTCATGTAATCGTTGAATCCGGGCAGCGGATTGCCCCAGTTGGTGACGATGCCGTCGATGCGATGGTCCCTCACCGCCGGCATCACGTCGTTCACCTGCAGTATCACCGGCGTCGCGCCAAGCGCCCGCAGCGCCATTGCGACGGTCGCGTTGGGCGCGCGCAGCCGCTGGTCCTTCAGGTCGTCAGGCGTAATGATGCGCTTGTCGGCGGTGTGGATCAGGCCCGGGTTGTGCACGAACAGCGCGAGCACCTTGTAGTCCTTGAACTCAACGCCGAGCACACCGTCCCGATAGAGATTCCACAGCGCTCGCGAGCCATCGAGCGCGTCGTGCACGACGAACGGCAGCTCGATGATCGAGCTGTGCGGAAACCGGTCGCCCTCGGCGCCGCGCAGACCGAGCGCGATGTCGATGGTGCCGTCCTTCACCTGTGCCGCCTGCTTGGTTACCTCGCCGTATTGCGAGCTGGCGTTGCAGATCTCTACCTGCACCGCGCCATTGGTCCTGGCTTCCAGCTCCCTCGCCCAGGGTCGCGCGAAGTCGGTTTCGAAGAAGCTGGTGGGACCGAGAAAGTGGCTGAGCTTCAGCATGATCGGCTGTTGCGCCATGGCGGGTACGGTTGCCCGCAGGACGAAGCAGATCGACAGGACAATGAGACCACGCATGATTGCGTCCCGGACGAGCCCGGCCTGTGTCGCATGGCAGTGACGGGACCGCAACGCTTGCCGCCTTGTCATGGCGAGGTCACACTGGACCGGAAAACATCTTCGGGGAACGCCCGCCATCATGCCCGACGCCAAATTTGCCGGCCTCACGCCATTGTTTGCGCCACGCTCGGTTGCCGTACTCGGTGCCTCCAGCGACCCCACCCGGATCAGCGGACGTCCGCTGGCTTACATGAAGGCCCAGGGCTTTCAGGGCGGGCTGTATCCGATCAATCCGAACCGCGCCGAGGTGCAGGGACTGAAGGCGTATCCCTCGGTCGCCGACCTGCCGGAAACGCCCGACGTCGCAATCGTCGCGATCGCTGCCGAGATCGCCGAGAAGTCGATCACCGATCTGGCGGAGCGCGGTGTGAAGGCCGCGGTGATGTTCACTGCCGGCTTCGCTGAAATGGACGAGGCCGGCGAGGCCGCGCAGCACCGCATGGTGACCGTGGCGCGCAAGCATGGGATGCGCATCCTCGGGCCGAACTGTCTCGGTGTGTTCGATGCGCGCACCGCGTATTACGCGACCTTCTCCTCGTCGTTCGACAGCGGCTGGCCGGTGCCGGGCCGCATCGGCATCGCGTCGCAGTCGGGTGCATACGGCACCCATCTCTACACGTTGGCGCGCAACCGCGGCATCGGCGCCTCGCTGTGCATCATGACCGGCAACGAAGCCGATGTGACGGTCGGCGAATGCATCGGCTGGCTGGCGGAGTGTCCCGAGGTTGACGTGATCGCGGTCTATGCCGAGGGCATTCGCGAGGCACCCGGCCTGATCGCCGCATTCGAGGCGGCGCGCGCGGCGAACAAGCCGATCGTCATGCAGAAGGTCGGCCGCAGCGAACTCGGCACCAAGGCAGCGAAGTCGCACACCGCCTCGATCGCCGGCGACGATGCAGTGACCGAGGCGGTGATGGCGGAGTTCGGCGTAGTGCGCGCGCGCAACTCCGAAGAGATGCTGGACATCGCGCACACCGCGACCCGGAAGATCTATCCGGCGCGCAACACCCTGGGCGTGATCACGGTGTCGGGGGGCGCCGGCGTGCTCATGAGCGACGTGGCCGAGAGCGTCGGCCTGGCGATGCCGGAGATGCCGACGGCAACCCAGAAGATGCTGCGCGACCTGGTGCCGTTCTGCGCGCCGCGCAATCCGGTGGACGCGACCGCGCAGGTCAGCAACGACGTGACGCTGATCAACAAGTTCACCGATGCAATGATCGGCGAGGGCGGCTACGCGTCGGTGTTGGGCTTCTTCAGCATGACCGCCTCGTCGCGCCGCTGGCCGTCGATCCGCGAGCAGCTCAATCTGGTCAAGGCCAAGTACCCTGATCGGCTCTACGCATTGTCGGTGATCACGACCGACGAACGCCGTGCCGAATTGGAAGCCGACGGCTGGTGCGTGCACGAGGATCCGACTCGCGCGGTGACGGCGATTGCCGCGATGGGCCGCTACGGCGCTGCGTTCGCCGCACCGGCAGGCGCCGCTCCGCCGGTGGTGGCGCCGGTCGCGCTGCCTGCGGCAACGTCGACCGAGGCCGAGGCGAAGCGCCTGCTGGCATCCGCCGGCATCCAGTCCGCGCCGGAGCAGGCGTGCGACAGCGCCGAGGCCGCGGTTGCCGCGGCGGACCTGTTCGGCTTCCCGGTGGTGATGAAGATCCTGTCGCCCGACATCGTGCACAAGTCGGAGATCGGTGGCGTGCTGTTGAATGTCGGTGACAACGCCGCGGTGCGCGACGGCTACGACCTGCTGATCGCGCGCGCACGTCGTGCGGCGCCCACGGCGCGCATCGAAGGCGTGCTGGTGGCGAAGCAGTTGCAGGGCGGCGTCGAGTGCATCCTGGGCATCCACCGCGATCCGGTGTTCGGCCCGATCGCGATGTTCGGCCTGGGCGGCATCTTCGTCGAGGTGATGAAGGACGTGGTGTTCCGCCGCTGCCCGTTCGGCGACGATGTGGCCGAGCAGATGATCCGCTCGATCAAGGGCGCGCCGCTGCTGCTGGGTGCGCGCGGGCGGCCGAAGGCGGACATCAAGGCGCTGGCGCACATGCTGGCACGGCTGTCGGCGTTCGCGCATGCGGCGGGCCCGCGGCTGGCGTCGATCGATCTCAATCCGGTGTTTGCGATGCCGGACGGGCACGGGGCGTTCGCGGTCGACGCGGTGGTGGAGGTGGGCTAAACCTCCAGCGCGCGGAATACCTCTCGCATCGCCCGCATACCTGGATCGTCCAGCCCGACAGAACGCTCGCCGAAGATACGCGCGCGGCCGATCTTGGCCTGCATTCCGCGCATCCGATCCAGCGTCGCATCCACTGCGTCGGCCGCCGCCGTCAGGATCTCCGCTGGCTCCGTCTTGCCCTCCGCGGCGCCGGCAGCGGCATCCAGAGTGTCGAGCACCGTCTTGTCGCCAAGCGACGCCTTACCACGCGCCTGCATCGCCGCCAGCGCGGCGCGCAGCAGCGCCGCCGTCTCGGACCACGGCACCTCGGTTCGCCCGCGCGTCGCCTTGGCCGCGGCCAGCAACCCGGTCGCCAGCAGCGTGCCATAGCTGGATCCCGATACCTTGGTGATCGCCTGCGCGCAGGCCATCAGCGCCATACCGACATCCGCCGGCAGCGTCGACAGGATCTCCAGCAGCGCGCGTCCGCCACGGGTCATGGTGATGCCGAGGTCGCCGTCGCCAAGCCGGCCGTCGAGCGCGTTCAGTTCCTCGGCCACGGTCTCCATGTGAGCGGCGACGCGCCGCAGTCCGTCGGCCAGCACCGGCGTGGCAAGGGCCATGTCACACCCGCCAGAACGCGCATTCCGCCGGCGCGTGCAGCAGCCGTTCCAGTTCCTCGTCCAGCCTGCACAGCGTGATCGACACGCCGGCCATCTCCATCGAGGTGGCGTAACGACCAACCAATGGCATGACGATGGTGGCGCCGGCGTCGCTCAGCCGCGCCGCCACGACGCGATACAGGATGTACAGTTCCTCCGGCGGGGTCGCTCCCAGGCTGTTGACCAGTACCGACACGCGGTCGCCGCGCGCCAGGGGCATGTCGGCAAGCAGATGGTCCAACATCTCGTTCGCGACCGCATCCGCGGCGCGCAGCTTGCCGCGCCACACGCCGGGCTCGCCGTGGATGCCCATGCCCATCTCCATTTCGTCGTCGGCGATGGTGAAGGTGGGGCGGCCGGCGGCCGGTACCGTGCACGACGTCAGCGCCGCGCCGATGGTGCGCACCGCGTCGGCGGCCTTCTGCGCGATGCGCGTCACCTCGTCGAGGTTGCCACCGGCTTCGGCCGCGGCACCGGCGATCTTGTAGGCATACACCATGCCGGCCACACCGCGCCGCTTCCCGGCTTCCGCCGGAGGGGCGCTGGCGACATCGTCGGTCAGCAGCACGGTGGTGGAGCGCACGTCCTCCATCTCCAGCATGTCGCCGGCCATGTCGAAGTTCATGCAGTCGCCGCCGTAGTTGCCATACAGCCGCAATACCCCAACACCGCCGTTCGCCGCGCGCATCGCCGCGGCAATCTGGTCCACGGAAGGTGAGGAGAACACCTCGCCGATCGCGCAGGCATCCAGCAGGCCCTTGCCGACATAGCCGGTGAAGATCGGCAGATGGCCAGAGCCGCCGCCGGAGACGATGCCGACCTTGCCTGCCCTGGGCGCATCGGGTCGCTTGATGACGCGGCCATCGTCGGTGCGCTGGTAGTACTGCGGATGTGCCAGGACGAGTCCTTCAAGCATCTGCTCGACGTAAAGCTGGGGATCGTTGAGCAGCTTCTTCATGGGTTCCTCCTGATGTCGGGCGGCGAGATCACTACGGTGCGACCTCTTCGACGCCACCGACGGAAACACGACTGCCGCGGAACGCCAGCAGTGCCGTGGCCGCGGCAGCGATCAGGGCGAACAGGCAGGCGCTCAGGAAGATGCGTGTCGGCGCCAGGCCGAGCGAAAGCAGATATCCGCCCAGCACCGGCGCGGCGATGCCGCCGAGCCGTCCGATGCCGAGCGCCCAACCCAACCCACTGGTACGCATGCGCGCGGGGTAGAGCTTGCCGCAGGTGCCGTTGGCGCCGGTCTGGCTGCCGATGATCGTCGCGCCGGCGAGGAAGCTCATCAGCAACAGCAACGCATAGGGCAGCGCGACCAGCGCGATCACCGCGATGAACACCGCGCCAACGGCGTAGTGCAGCGCCAGCGTGCGTTCGGGCCCAATTCGGTCAATCGCCAGGCCGAGATACAGGACCGTAAAGATCGCGCCGAAATCGCGCAGGCTGGAGGCGAACACCGCCTGCGGCGGGGTCATGCCGATCATGGTCAACACCGTCGGCATCCAGTAGGCGAACAGGAACAGGTTCAGCAGGCTGCAGAAGTAGACGATCCATAGCAGCACGGTCTGTAAGGCGTAGCCCTCGCCGAACAGCATCCGTACCGGATTTCCCTGCGCGACATCGACCGTGCCGGCGTGCGCCGGAGCGATATCGAGGCGGCGCAGCACGGCGGCGTGGCTCGGTGACAGGTTCTGCTTTCTGGCGAGGAACCGCGGTGATTCCGGCAACCACAGCGCCAACGCCAGCACCAGAAGCAGCGGGAACACGCCGCCCAGGATGAAGATCGCCGGCCAGTCGTAATGTGACAGCAACCATGCCCCGATCTGGCCGCCGATGAAGCCGCCGAGGGGCGCGCCGGTGAACGTCGCCATGATCATGGTCGCGCGCAGCCGGTGCGGCGCGTAATCGCCGGTCAGCGCTGCGGCGCCGGAGAATCCGCCGCCGATGCCGAGCCCGGTGAAGAAGCGCCACACGGTCAGCGTGCCGAGCGAACCGGCGGTAGCGCTGAGCAGTGAGGCAATCCCGAAGATCGTCAGGCTGGCAAGCAGCAGCGGCCGGCGACCGAAACGGTCGCCGATCGGGCCGGCGGAAAGCGCGCCCACCAGGATGCCGACGCTCGACCAGGTGAACGCCGTCGCGAACATCGGCGGCGCCAGGTGCCAGCCATGAATCAGCGACGGCGCCACCCAACCGACCGCATTCAGGTCATAGCCGTCGCAGATCTGCACCAGCGTGCACAGTGCCGCGACGCGAAGCTGCAATCCGCCGATCCGCTGGTTCTCGAGCGCGGACTCGGCTGCCGAAAACACCGCTTGTGCCATTGTTGGCCTCTTTGACGTGGACTCCCTGGAGTTCGTTTTGCATGCCCGGTGGCACCGTGCAAGCTACGACACCGTACCGGGCAGCAAGCCTTGGCGGCGGTTCGCCGGTGGCGCAACATCGCCTCGAACAACGCCGAGTACTCGGAGGAAACCCAACGCATGATCAACAAGATCGTCCAGTCCATGGCCGACGCCATGGCGGGCATCAAGGACGGCGCCACCGTGCTGATCGGCGGCTTCGGAGCCGTCGGCCAGCCAAATGCACTGATCGACGGGTTGATCGAGCAGGGCGCCACTGACCTGACCGTCGCAGCCAACAACGCCGGCGTCGGGCATATCGGTTTGGCGCGCCTGATGGAGCTTGGCAGGGTGCAGAAGATCATCTGCTCGTTCCCGCGCTCGTCCGATCCGGTGGTGTTCGAAGGACTGTATCGCGCCGGCAGGATCGAACTTGAGATCGTGCCGCAGGGCACGCTGGCCGAACGCATGCGCGCCGCGGGCGCCGGCGTGCCGGCGTTCTTCACCGCCACCGGCGTCGGCACCAAGATGGGCATGGGCAAGGAACTTCGGGAGTTCGATGGCCGCAGCTACGTGATGGAGCGCGCACTGGAAGGCGATGTCGGGCTGGTCGAGGCGTGGGAGGCCGATCGCTGGGGCAACCTGACGTTCCGGGAGTCGGGCCGCAACTTCAATCCGGTGATCGCGATGGCGGCAAAACTGACCATCGTGCAGACGCAGCACGTTCGCGAGCTGGGCGAGATCGACCCCGACCACGTGGTCACGCCCGGCATCTTCGTGGATCGCGTGCTGCATGTGCCGTACGGGGACCCGACGGGGTTCTGACAGGGGAGAGTTGCCGGTCAGCACTAATCCTGCGCCGTCTCAGCGGCGTCTCGTTTCGTTGTTTGATGAGATGAGCGCGTGCCGGGTGAGATGCGTTCGCCGGCAATTGCGGAGTTTGTGGCGCTCAGGACAAGAAAGATTCAAACGCAAATGTAAGCAGATGCGCCCCGGATCAAGTCCAGGGCGGGCGGGCGAACACGCAGATGATCCGGTGCGATGCTCCGACCACGCGTTTGATCCGCCGCAGTGTCCCCAGGGTAGTCGCATTTGAAAACGCGGCGGTCATTGCGCCGTAATGACAGGGATAAAGTGAAAGCAAGTTATCTGACACGGAGTTACACAAAGTGCACACGGAGTTTCACGGAGAAGAAGATTCTGATTGTTGTTTCCTGTGCCTGTTTGCAGACCAGCGCGAAGCGCCAAATATCTGCTCCGTGCAACTCCGTGTGCACTTTGTGTAACTCCGTGTCAGATTACTTTCGTA
>CAWFYC010000016.1:0-226125 GCA_963819855.1 uncultured Alphaproteobacteria bacterium | reverse complement strand
CGCGATGTCGGCAGCAGACGATATGACCGTTTTTCTAAGGCCTTCTCCGCCTTGCCTTCCTGCAAAAAGCCGAGAAGGGCATTGATGATCACGACGCCCAGGATCACGGCGGCGTCGAGCCACAGACCGACCATCAGCTTCACAAAACCTGCGGCGAGCAGCACATAGACGAGGATATTGTTGAGCTGGGCGAGGAACCGCATCAGGGGGCCCCGCTGCTTCCCCTCCGGCAGACGGTTAGGACCAAAACGCACAAGTCGGCGTGACGCCTCGCCGGCGTCCAGCCCCTCAACCCGGTCCGTTTGCAAACGGGTGATAACCTGATCCGGCGGGAGGGCATGCCAGAATGCCGCGGTCAGGTCGGGATCGACGGGCGCTGCTTCGGGCATATTTCACCATTCCGCGAATGCTTTTGTTGCTTCACGCGGTCTCTGGGACAAACCGCATGCCTTTCAGGATCGCTACATCGTCATAGGCATCGTCCATCACCCGGTCGGGAAGTTTCACCCTTTCACGGGGCAGCCTTTTGTAGGAGATCTGATCGAGCAGGTGCCGGATGCAGTTGAGGCGCGCCCGCCTCTTGTCGTCCGACCGCACGATGTGCCACGGCGCGAATTTCGTGTTGGTAGCCGCGAACATCGCGTCGCGTGCCCGCGAATATTCGAACCATCGGCTTCGTGAACATAGATCCGTCGGGCTCAGCTTCCATTGTCGCAGCGGATCCTCGATGCGGCCGAGGAAGCGGCGCTTCTGCTCTTCGTCGCCTACCTCGAGCCAGTATTTGATGAGCTGAATGCCGCCGTCGACCAGGAACAGCTCGAACTCCGGGCAAACCTTGAGGAAGCGGCGATATTGCTGCTCGGTGCAGAAGCCCATGACGTGCTCAATGCCGGCCCGGTTGTACCAGCTGCGGTCGAAGATCACGATCTCGCCCGCGGTGGGGAGGTGCGCAATGTAGCGCTGTAGATACAGTTGTCCTTTCTCGCGATCGGACGGCGCCGGTAGCGCCACCGCACGGAACACCCGCGGGCTGACCCTCTCGGTGATGGCTTTGATTGTGCCGCCCTTGCCGGCGGCGTCACGCCCTTCGAAGACGACGACGATGCGCAGGCCTTGGTGCCTGACCCAGTCCTGCAGCGCACAGAGTTCGACCTGCAGTTTCCGCAGCTCTTTTCCATATTCCTTACGCGTCATTGGCTTGCTCCGGGTTATGAGCGGCGGGTTCAACGCCGGCGGCGGTCCGCAGCGATTCCACCAGACGCCAGGCGTGGTAGACAGCGCCATCGGCCCAGGCGAGCTCTTCGAGAGCATTGCGAGCCGCATCGGGTGCAACGCGCTGCAAAGCGACATCCTCCAGCAGCTTGTCGCGACCGGTCCGGCGCTCCTCCGCGATGCAGTTCGCGGCTGCTTCGATCGCCGCTGCAAGCATCGGTTCGGCGGTCGCCGTCGGGTCGTGCGTGGCATCGAACCAGCTCGCGAAAGCCCGCGCGCTCTCCGCGAAGCTCGAAGGCGGCGGCAACCCGCCACCGACAGGCGGAATCCGGATCAGGTCGTGATGCAGTTGGTTCAAGTGATCCAGCGCGTGGCAGATCCTGACCAGGCGCTGCTCGAACGCGCCGAGATCAAGAGTTTCCAACGAGAGGGACTCGAGGAAGTGCTCGAGTTGTCGCACCGCCTCGGTGGGCGGCGCGTAAGCGACGGCCTCGCCGGCGAGGCGGCGGCGCACAACATCGAGGGAAGGGCGCGCAATCTCCAACAGCGCTCTCCAGGCGGCTTCGAGGGCGACCGCGCCGCCGGCAGCGGCCAGGGTCGGATCGAGGCGGTTCACTGCCGACTCGGCGCCGGCGCCGGAAATCCTGACGATGAAGCGCGAGAACCCGTCGAGCCACGGATAGAAGGCCGCCACTCCCACGAGCTTGAAGATGCTGCTGAACGCCGCCACAGCCAGGACGCCGTCCGGATCGTCGAGCCGAGTGCCCACCCAGCGCGCGGCCGCCGCGATCGGTGTCAGCGCCAGGATCCCGATGATACCGACCACGACATTGTAGACGATGTGCGCCAGAGCCGCGCGCCGTACCGGCAGCCGGGCGCCAATCGCCACCAGTGCGCTGGTCGCGGCGGTTCCGATGCTTTGTCCGACGATCAATGCACAAGCTTGTTCAAAGCTCAGCGAACCGGCGTTGAGCGCCACGAGGGTGGTCGCCGCGGCGGCGCTCGAGCTCTGCATGATAACCGACATCAAGATCCCGACACCGGCGAGAATCCACTGCCAGCCAAAGCCGCTTCCGCCGATGGCGTCGAGATTCCATGAAACCCCCTTCATCCCCGTCTGCAGGTAGTCGATGCCGACAAACAGCAGGCCGAATCCCGCCAGGATAGCTCCAGACGAGCGCGCTCTGCCCTTGGTGACCACCCAAAGAAATGCGCCGATCCCGAGCATCGGCATGGCAAAGGTCGAGATCCTCAAGCGAAAGCCAAAAATCGCTACCAGCCAAGGCGTCGAGGTAGTGCCGAAAGTCGCGCCGATGATCACGCCGACCGCCTGAGAGAAGGTGACCAAACCGGCGCTGACGAAGCCAATAACGGTAAGTGTTGTCGCAGTGGAGGATTGAATCGCCACCGTGAACAGAGCGCCGGAGACGACCGCGCTCAACCGACCACCGACCAAGGTCTGCAGCGCGCGGCGCAGCGCGTCGCCTGCAAGTCCCTTCAGTCCTTCGGTGAGATGGTGAATCCCGAGCAGAAACAGGCCCAGCCCGCCGAGGACAGTGATAACCGAGGTGTCCATTCTGGCTCTACCCGGCGCCGCGTGAGCGACAGACCTGCGTCAAGCGCGTCGCGCTGCCAAGACCTGCGAAGGAACCGAAATCCGCTGGCTCTGACTCCGAGCACGGCCTTGGCATCGACGCCACCGAGAGGTCGGGTGCCGCGTTTTCGGTCCTCGCTCGGAGTGCAGTCGAACTCGCACTTGAACGCGCCGCCGAAGCTCGAGGCGTCGGCATTGCAACAATTCTCGGCCGCGATCTTACCCGTCGGACATTTGGGCGTCCCTGTGTCATCGCCTTCAGCCTTTTAACGACGGCGAAGCGGTGCATGCGCACGCATGGCTACACGAGCTTAAGGTCGGAAGGTGCCGTGCGTCGACAAGGTCGGAGTCTGCCAACGGTGCCGCGGGGAAGACGGTAATCCCAGCCCCGGCTGGGGTCGGGAGGCATTGCCGATAACTGCGGCACGTTTGAGACAAGCCACGGTCTATGTCGCAACACCTATCGGCGGCACATCAGGCTGAACGGGCAATGGCGCGGTTGCGCCATAATCGAACGGCCGCTCGGCGATGCGGCGTCGTGGACCAGGGCACGCTCCAGTGCCCGTCCTTTCAGCCGCGTCCATCCTCCGTCGCTGCAATCACCGGAACGCCCCAGATCTCGTCGGCATATTCGCGGATGCTGCGGTCGGACGAGAACCACCCCATCCGCGCCGTGTTCAGCACGCTCGACCGCCACCAGGCGCGGCCGTCGCGCCAGCGATCCGCGACCGCGCGCTGCGTTTCGGTGTAGGCGTCGAAATCCGCCGTCACCATGAACCAGTCGCCCGCGGTCAGGTCGGCCACCAGATCACGGTAGCGATCGCGTTCGTCCGGCGAGAACATTCCCACAGCAATCGTGTCCAGCACCTCTTGCAGTGCCGGCGACAACGATGGCGACCCGCCCTGCCGGCGCCGACGCTCTTCAACCTGGTCCGCGGTCAGGCCAAACGTGAACATGTTGTCCGGGCCCACCCGTTCGAGGATTTCCAGGTTGGCCCCGTCCAGCGTGCCGATGGTCAACGCGCCGTTCAGCGCCAGCTTCATGTTGCCGGTGCCCGATGCCTCCATCCCCGCGGTCGAGATCTGCTCGGAGAGATCGGCGGCCGGAATGATCACTTCGGCCAGGCTGACATTGTAGTCCGGCAGGAACGCGACCTTCAGCCGGTCGCGCACCGCCGGGTCGTGGTTCACCACCCGCGCAACATCATGGATCAGCTTGATGATCAGCTTGGCGCGCCTGTAGCTGGCAGCCGCGCGGCCGGCGAACAGCTTCACCCGCGGCACCCAGTCCCAGGTCGGATGGGCGCGCATCGCGTGGTACAGCGAGATCGTCTGCAGGATGTTCAGCAACTGTCGCTTGTATTCGTGGATGCGCTTGATGTGCACGTCGATCAGTGCGTCCGGGTCGATCCTGATGTCCAGCCGCTCGGCGACCAGTGCGGCCAGCGCCATCTTGTTGGCGCGCCGGACAGCGAACAGGCGCTCGTGCAGCGCGGCATCGTCGGCCAGCGGCACCAGCCGCTCGAGCGCCATCGGATCGTCCAGGACCTTCGGTCCGATCGCATCGCACAGCGCGGCGGTGAGGCCCGGATTGGCGGTGTGCAGCCAGCGGCGGAAGGTGATGCCGTTGGTCTTGTTCACGATGCGATCAGGATACAGCTGGTGCAGCGATCGGAACACGGTGCGGCGCATCAGTTCCGTGTGCAGCGCCGACACGCCGTTCACCTTGTGCGCGCCGACGAAGGCCAACGTGCCCATGCGGACCCGCCGTTCGCCGTGCTCGTCGATCAGCGACACCGCGGACAGCGCCGGCTTGTCCGGCCGGTCGGCCAGCGCGTCGAGATGCAGCTTGTTGATCTCGTAGATGATCTGCATGTGGCGCGGCAGCAGCCGCTGCATCAGCGGCACCGGCCAGCTTTCCAGCGCCTCCGGCAGCAGCGTGTGGTTGGTGTAGGAGATGGTGTTCCGGGTGATCTGCCAGGCCTCGGTCCACTTCAGGCCGTGCTCGTCGACCAGCAGCCGCATCAGCTCCGCGACGACGATCGCCGGATGCGTGTCGTTGAGCTGGATGGCGCACTTGTCCGCCAGGCTGTGCAGGTCGCCGTAGAGGCGGATGTGACGCTGCAGCAGGTCCTGGAGCGACGCCGACGAGAAGAAATACTCCTGCCGCAGCCGCAATTCCTGGCCCGCAGGGGTTTCGTCGCTGGGGTACAGAATCTGCGATATGGCGTTCGCGCGCACCCGGGTGGCGAGCGCGCCGACATGATCGCCGCGGTTGAATGTCTCCAGCGCCAGCGGGTCGGGCGCCCGTGCCGACCACAGCCGCAGCGTGTTGGCGTGCCGGCCCCGCCAGCCGATGACGGGCGTGTCATAGGCGATCGCGATCACCGTCTCTTCCGGTTGCCAGACCGCAGCTGATGAGCAGTCCACCGATGGCGGCCCTTCGACCCGACCGCCGAAACCGACCTCGTAGGTGATATCGGACCGCTCGAACTCCCAGGGATTGCCGAGGGAGAGCCAGGTCTCCGGGTATTCGTGCTGCCAGCCGTCGCGGATCACCTGCTGGAACAACCCGTGATTGTAGCGAATGCCGAAGCCGTGGGTGGGAATGCCGAGGCTTGCCATGCTTTCCATGAAGCAGGCCGCCAATCGCCCCAGGCCGCCGTTGCCCAGTGCCGGGTCCGGCTCCACCGCAGTCAGCCGCTCGAGGTCCACCCCAAGCCCGGCGAGCGCGAGCCGCATCGGCTCGGTCAGACCGGCGTTGTGCAGCGAATCGAGCAGCAGGCGGCCGGGCAGGAATTCCAGCGACAGGTAGTACACCCGCTTGCGGTACGCGGCGTTGTCGTCGCGCGTGCTGGACAGCCAACTGTCGACGATCCGATCGCGCAACGCCAGCGCTGCCGCTACGAACCAGTCGCGGTCGCTGGCGACCAGCGGATCCCGCCCGGCGGCGTAGGTGAGCTTCTCGACGATCAGGCGACGCAGCGCCTCGGCCTGCTCGTTCGTCGACGCGATCTGCTGGCTCGCGGAACCAATGGGAGCTTCAGGCATGTCCATCGAGCGTCATAGGATCCCGTCGGGTGCCGCACGCGGCAAATAGAATAAGCGAGCGGAACCAGGTTCCGGCCGCGGCACGCCACCATTCGGCTCGCGTCATCAAATTGTCTCCTCAACGCCACGTGTTAACGAACCACGGCGCTCTCATGCAATGGCGAAATCAAGGAATTGCGATGTCACGGGGATGTTCTTGGTATGGCGTCGCAAAATCGACCGCAAAAGGCGCGAATGCGTGGTATCACAGCGTGTTCATTCAACCTTGAGTTTGTATAACTGATATCGTCTTCAACCTACTCGGCTGCATTGCGCAGTCCGGCACCGGCGGCCAGCGGGCACAGTGGCAGTGCCGCCGCCAGCAGCGCGGCGAGCAGCAGCAGATGCGGGCGGGGACTGAGGCCGCCGGAGGCGGCATCCGCCGCGGCGACGCCGAACATCAGCACCGGCGTGGCGAGCGGCAGAACCAGCAGTGGCAGCAGTACCCCGCCCCGGCGGGCACCCAGGACGATGGCGGCGCCGGTGGTGCCGAGCAGCGACAGCAGCATCGTGCCGGGAAGCAGCCCGCCGAGCAGTGCCGGGAGGGCGAGGTCGGGCATCCGCAGCATCACCGCCAGCGGCGCGGCTGCGACCAGCAGCGGCAGGCCGGTGACCAGCCAGTGCGCGGCGGCCTTGGCCAAGGCGATCGCCGCCGGCGGCAGGCCACACAGCAGCAGTTGGTCGAGCGAGCCATCCTCGAAGTCGGCGCCGAACAGCCGATCCAGCGGCAGCAGTGCGGCGAGCAGGGCACAGACCCAGACGATGCCCGGTGCGATGCGGCCCAACGTCTCCGGCGCGGGGCCGATCGCGAGCGGGAACAGCACTGCGGTCAGCAGGAAGAACAGCAGGGCGGCCAGGGTGTCGGCGCCGTGGCGCAGCGAAAGGCGCAGTTCGCGCGACAGAACGGCGAGGAAGCTGGCCATGGGGATTTGCAGGAGTTCATCGAGCAGCGCCAAGTCCGCTGCGTCACCGATCGGCAGCGGCAGATGGGTGGCGGCAATCATCATGCCGTCGTTCGCCCGGTGCAGCTTCAGCATGGCGCCGAAGCGTTCCACCGATACTGCGTCCAGCCCGAGCGTCGGTTCGTCCAGCAGCCAGAGCGGGGCCCGCGACAGCGCCAGCCGAGCCAGCGCCAGCCGGCGGCGCTGTCCCGCCGACAGCATCCGCGCCGGCAGATCAGCCAGTTCCTGCAGCCCCACTGTCGCCAGCGCCGCACCTACCGCGCTGCCGGTCAGTCGGGCCGAGAACCGCAGGTTCTCGGCGGCAGTCAGCGCCGGCTTCACCGCATCCTGGTGCCCGACATACGCCACCAGCCGCGCGTGCGCCGGCAGATCGGCCAGTGCATTCCGGCCATCCCAGGTCAATGTCCCGGCCGCAGGCGGCAGCAGCCCCGCCAGCAACCGCAGCAGCGTCGATTTGCCCGGATCCGTTCGGCCCGGTCAGCAGCAGCGCCCCGCCCGCGGCCACGCGTGAAGTCGAGGTCGCGGAACACCAGCCGCTCGCCGCGGAACGCCGCCAATCCCGCCGCCTGCAACAAAGCCGCTCCCCCGTCTTGTGGACGCTCGCGGACTGGTGTGATCTAAGCCCGCCGCCGAGGACCATTGCACCTGCGGCACACCGCCTCAACTTCGCCGCTCAACGGAAGGCGCCGCCATGAAAGCGATCGGGCAGGACACCCTGAAGACTCGCCGCACCCTCGCCGTGCAGGGCAAGAGCTACGATTACTTCTCGCTGACCGAGGCCGCGAAGTCGCTGGGCGACATCTCTCGCCTGCCGGTCAGCCTGAAGGTGCTGCTGGAGAACGTGCTCCGCTTCGAGGACGGCACCAGCTACACGGTCGATGATGCCAAGGCGGTCGCCGGCTGGCTCACTGCGGCGCACTCGGACAAGGAAGTGCCGTTCAAGCCCGCGCGCATCCTGCTGCAGGATTTCACCGGCGTCCCCGCGGTGGTCGATCTGGCGGCAATGCGCGACGGGATCACCCGTCTCGGCGGCGATCCGAGGAAGGTGAACCCACTGGTGCCGGTCGATCTGGTGATCGACCACTCCGTGCAGATCGATGTCTTCGCCCGTCCCGACGCCCTGGCGAAGAACGTTGAAGTCGAGTTCGAGCGCAACGGCGAGCGCTACAAGTTCCTGCGCTGGGGCCAGGAGGCCTTCGACAACTTCCGCGTCGTGCCGCCGGGCACCGGCATCTGCCACCAGGTGAACCTGGAGTATCTCGGCCAGTGCGTGTGGACCGGCGACGCGGACGGCAAGACCATCGCCTATCCCGACACGCTGTACGGCGCCGACAGCCACACCACGATGGTCAACGGTCTCGGTATCCTCGGCTGGGGCGTCGGCGGCATCGAGGCGGAGGCGGCCATGCTGGGCCAGCCGATCGCCATGCTGATCCCCGACGTGATCGGCTTCCGCATGACCGGCAAGCTGCCGGAAGGCGCCACCGCCACCGACCTGGTGCTGACGGTGACGCAGATGCTCCGCCGCAAGGGCGTGGTGGGCAAGTTCGTCGAATTCTTCGGTCCCGGGCTGGACGAACTCGGCCTGGCCGACCGCGCCACCGTGGGCAACATGGCGCCGGAGTATGGCGCGACGTGCGGCTTCTTCCCGATCGACAAGGTCGCGCTCGACTACCTGCACATGACCGGCCGCGACGAGCACCGCATCGCGCTGGTCGAGGCGTACCTGAAGGCGCAGGGCATGTTCCGTGAGCCTGGCACACCGGAACCGGTGTTCACCGACACGCTGGAACTGGATCTTGGCAGCGTGGTCCCGAGCCTCGCCGGCCCGAAGCGGCCGCAGGATCGCGTGGCGCTGAAGGATGCGGCGTCGGCGTTCAAGGCGGAGCTGACCAAGGGCCTCGGCGTTCCCGCCAACGATGTCGAGACCAAGGTGAAGGTCGAGGGCAAGAACTACGAGATCACCCATGGCGACGTGGTGATCGCGGCGATCACTTCGTGCACCAACACCTCCAACCCATCCGTGCTGGTCGCCGCCGGCCTGGTCGCTCGCAAGGCGCACGCCAAGGGGCTGCGGCCGAAACCGTGGGTGAAGACCTCGCTGGCGCCGGGTTCGCAGGTGGTCACGGAATACCTGGAGAAATCTGGGCTGCAGGCCGACCTGGATGCGATCGGCTTCAATCTTGTGGGCTACGGCTGCACCACCTGCATAGGCAACTCGGGACCGCTGGAAGACGCCATCGTCGATGCGATCGAGGACCACCGGCTGGTCGGCGTCGCGGTGCTGTCCGGCAATCGCAATTTCGAGGGCCGCGTGCATGCCAACGTGCGCGCGAACTACCTGGCGTCGCCACCGCTGGTGGTGGCCTACTCGCTGCTCGGCAAGATGACCGAGGACATCACCACCGCACCTCTCGGCACCGGCAATGACGGCAAGCCGGTGTACCTACGCGACGTATGGCCGACCAACAAGGAGATCGCCGACATCATCGCCGTCTGCCTGTCGCGCGAGCAGTTCCTCAAGCGCTACGGCGAGGTGACCAAGGGGCCGAAGCAGTGGCAGGCGATCGAGATCGACACCGGCAGCGAGACCTATCGCTGGTCCGACGGCTCCACCTACGTGAAGAACCCGCCCTACTTCGAGGGCATCACCATGGATCCGCCACCGGTCGGCGACATCAAGGGCGCGCGCGTCCTGGCCGAACTGGGTGACTCGATCACCACCGACCACATCAGCCCCGCGGGTTCGATCCGCCGGACCTCACCTGCCGGCGACTACCTGCTGGAACGCCAGGTGCTGCAGAAGGATTTCAATAGTTACGGCGCGCGGCGCGGCAACCACGAGATCATGATGCGCGGCACGTTCGCCAACATTCGCATCCGCAACGAGATGCTGAGCAACGTCGAAGGCGGCATGACGAAGCATCTGCCGTCCGGCGAGCAGATGCCGATCTACGACGCGGCGATGCGCTACAAGGCGGAAGGCGTGCCGCTGGTGGTGTTCGGCGGCAAGGAATACGGCACCGGTTCGTCGCGCGACTGGGCCGCGAAGGGCACGCTGCTGCTCGGCATCAAGGCGGTGATCGTCGAGAGCTTCGAGCGCATCCATCGCTCCAATCTGGTCGGCATGGGCGTGATGCCGCTGACCTTCAAGGAAGGCATGGACCGCAAGTCGCTCGGCATCACCGGCGAGGAGCTGATCGACATCGTCGGCCTGGATGGCGACATCACGCCGCGCATGGATCTGTCGCTGGTGATCCATCGGCCGAACGGCAAGGTGGACACGGTGCCGGTGACCTGCCGCATCGATACAGTGGACGAGGTGGCGTACTACCGCCACGGCGGCATCCTGCACTACGTGCTGCGAGGGATGGCGCAGGCGGCGTAGCGATCGCACATGCGCGGAGGCATGCATGACTCTGGCGGAACAGGTTTACGAACAAGCGAAGCTTCTGCCTGATCCGCTGGCGCAAGAGGCGCTCGACTTCGTGCTGTTCTTGCGTGAGCGGCAGGAGCGCCGTGAATGGCGCAGTCTGATGGATGCTCAAGCCATCGCCCTTGTCGACGTCTGGGATAATCCGGAAGACGAGGCCTGGAACAGTGTTTGAGGCCGGCGAGCTGATCATTGTTCCATTCCCATTCTCCGACCTGTCCAGCTCGAAGCGTCGGCCTGTTCTGTCGTTGACCGCGCCAGATTCGCTGGGGGACTTCGTTGCCTGCCCCGTCACCTCGCGGCAAAGCCGCAGCAATACAATTCAATTGCTGCCGGCGAACCTTGCCGAAGGCGTGCTTCCGTTGGCCAGTTGGGTGCGCACGGACAGGATCGTGACGCTGCACGTAAGGTTGGTGGTCAAGCGGATTGGTCGGGTATCCAACGCATTCCGAACCGCCGTTGCAACGGATGTATGCCGGTTCATTCGTGCCGATCCGGTGGATAAAATCTGACGCGGAAGCGCCGTGAGACCTTATCCACCGGCATTTGATCTCGTGTGTCGGCTTACCTGACACTCTGGCATTGAGCGCGAAAACGGCGCCACCAGCTTGCCAATCAGCGCGACCGCCCGACGGGCCTCTGGCAAGCCGAGCATGCGACGTAACGCCAATGAACCCACGCGATTGGTGGCATTTCGTCGCGTAGACGCTAAGCTCCGCTTAGGGAGACAGCATGGAACCTTCGGACCAGCCCAACTTCGATGTCGGTGCCATCGAGCAGCGGATACAACGCAACCTCAGTCGCGCCATGTTCGCCGCACGCTGGATCATGGCGCCGATCTATATCGGCCTGCTCGTGGCGCTGGTGCTGGTGGTGGTGAAGTTCGTACAGCATCTGGCGGAGGCGATCCCAGGGTTCCTCATGCTGCCCACCAACGAGACGATCATCCTGGTGCTCACCCTGATCGACCTATCGCTGGTCGCCAATCTGGTGGTCATCGTGATCTTCGCCGGTTGGGAGAACTTCGTCGGGCGCCTGCTGGCATCGCACTCCGCCGACGGCCCGGTGTGGCTCGGTGGGCTCGACTTCGCGACGGTCAAGCTGCGGCTGATCGGCTCGGTGGTGGCGATCGCCGCGATCCAGATCCTCGAGACCTTCGTGCATATCGACGAAGTGAGGACCCAACATGCCGCGTGGCGGCTTGCGATCCTGCTCGGCATCGGCGCGGTCGGCGTATTGCTCGCCCTGGCGGACCGGTTGAGCGAGGGACACGGAAGGAAGTAGCACGATGCAGGTCGGCATCCAGTTCTTTCCCGATATCGGGCCTGACGTGAAGTCGGCGCGCGACTATTGGCAGGAGGCGCTGTCGCTGGTCGCGCTGTGCGATCGCTACGGCTACAGCCACGTCCGCACGGTGGAGCACTATTTCCATGCGTATGGCGGCTATAGCCCCAACCCGGTGGTGTTCCTCGCTGCCGCCGCGCAGGTGACGAAGCGCGCGCGTCTGGTCACTGGCGCTGTGCTGCCGGCGTTCAATCACCCGCTGAAACTTGCCGGCGAGCTCGCCATGCTCGATGCCCTGTGCGACGGCCGGCTCGACATCGGCTTCGCGCGCGCCTTCCTGCCGCATGAATTTTCCCGCTTCGGCGTGAAGCTCGATGAAAGCCGTGCTCGGTTCGACGAAGGCATGGAGCAGGTGCGGCTGCTGCTCGAGCAGGAGGATGTTACCTGCGAAGGACGGTTCCACAGTTTCCGCAGTACCACCTCGCTGCCGCGGCCGACGCAGCGACCGCGGCCGCCGTTCTATGTGGCGGCACTTGCCACCAAGGAGTCGTTCCAACGCGCCGGCGCGGCGGGTCACGGCATCATGGCGATTCCGATGGCGGGCGGCGCGATGGCGGAACTGATCGGCATCTATCGCGAAGCCTGGCGGCATGCCGGCCATCCTGGGCGAGGCACGGTGATGCTGGCGTTCCATATGTTCTGCCACCAGGATCAGGCGGCAGCCGAACGCATCGCGCGCGAGCCGCTGAACCGCTACCTGCGCTCGCTGGTCGCGGCGGCGTCCGATTGGTTGGCCGGCGAGAGTTCGGCCGACTATCCGGGCTACGACCGGATCATCGCCGCCCTGTCGCGCGACACGTTCGAGACCCAGGTCGAAAAATGCGCTGCCTGGGTCGGTACGCCGCAACGAATTCTCGACACGGTCGCATCCTATCGCAAGCAGATCGGCGAGTTCGAGATTGCTTCGTTGCAGGTCAACTTCAACGACATCGCGCTGGCCGATGCGAAGGCGTCGATGCGGCTGTTCGGCGAGGATGTCCTGCCGCGACTATAATTTGAACTGGCCGTTAAACATTTCTACCTTTGATTGCTGTTGCCAGATCGCCGCAACCACAGCTACCCTTTCGCCACAGTAACCTAATGGGCCATTCCACCCAGGAAGGGCAGCCAGGCTCCCGATGGCAGATGCCAAACGCCGCCAGCGAGCGACGCCGGTTCCGGCGCGACGACGCGCCGAAGCGGTCGCCGTGCCGGCCATGCCGCACGCCGAGAGCGGCTTTCCGGTCGTGGCCGTGGGCGCCTCAGCCGGCGGTCTGGTAGCGGTCCGCGGCTTGCTCGACGCCATGCCGGGCAACACCGGGATGGCGTTCGTCGTCATCCAGCACACCGCTCCCACGCACGACAGCCTGCTGGTCGATCTGCTGGCCAGCCATACGCTCATGCCGGTTCAGCAGGCCGGGCATGGGATGGCGGTGGCGCCGAACCATGTCTACGTCAGTCCGCCTGGCGCCTACCTCGCGATCGACCGGAACACGTTGGTCGTGTCGGGTCCGCCAGACGGCGCCAACATACGCCTGCCGATCGATCACTTCCTGCAATCGCTTGCGATCGACCGGCAGCAGCGTGCGATCTGCGTCATCCTGTCCGGCACCGGCACCGACGGCAGCCTTGGGCTGCAATCGGTCAGGCAACAGGGTGGCCTGGTGATCGCTCAGGATCCTACTGAAGCGGGCTATGACGGCATGCCGCGCAGTGCCATCGCCACTGGCGCTGTCGACCTTGTGCTTGCCCTCAAGGAGATCCCCAAAAATGTGATTGCCCACGCCAGGCGTCGCCATGCGGTAACGCCGGCGCCGGCCGGTCGGCCTGTTCAGATATTGGGCGCCGCGGTCGCCGCCATCGTCGAAGCGGTGAAGTACCGAACTGGGCATGATTTCAACCAGTACAAGCAGGGCACGCTGCTGCGCCGCATCGAACGGCGCATGGGAATGAATCGGATCGGCGACCCCGAGGAATACCTCGCCTTGGTCAGGCAGGATCCGGCGGAGGCCGAACAGCTGGCCAAGGACCTGCTGGTCAGCGTGACCGGATTCTTCCGCGATCCCGATGCTTACAACCTGCTGGCCCAACACCTCTCCGCCTACATGATCGGGCAGCACCGCGGAGACCGGCCGATCCGGGCCTGGGTCGCCGGCTGCAGTACCGGCGAGGAAGCCTATTCGATCGCCATGCTGCTGATTGAATTGGTCGATGCCGCCCATCGACGCATCGGGATCCAGATCTTCGCCACCGACATCGACCAGGACGCGTTGCAGACCGGCCGCGCCGGTCTCTATCCGGCCTCGATCGCCGACGCGGTCTCACCGGAGCGGCTAAGCCGGTTCTTCATCCGGCAGGATCACAATTATCGGGTCACGACGGACCTGCGCGAATGCGTGGTGTTCGCGGCGCACGATCTGCTGAGCGATCCGCCATTCTCCCGGATGGACCTGGTGGCCTGCCGCAACGTGCTGATCTACCTCCAGCCCGAGGTGCAGCAGCATGTGCTGTCGGTGTTTCGCTACGCGCTGAAAGAGGACGGGACGCTGTTCCTCGGTGCCGCGGAATCGCTCGGCGCCGCCGCGACGCTGTTCGAACCGAACATCAAGCAGGCGCAGATTTATCGGCCGACCCGCCAGACACGACCGACACCGGTCCGCTTGCCGGTCGCTCTCCCAAGTAGCAACCCGCCGTCACCGACTGCCGCGCAGGCTCCGGCCGGCCGGCCGCGCGGCAATCCCGAAGAAATTGCTAATCGCGCCATGGTCGAGGCTTACGCGCCGGCGTCGGTGCTGATCAACCAACGCGGAGAAGCGCTGTACTTTCACGGCGCAGTCGACCGTTACCTCGCGGTCAGCAGCGGCAAGGCCAGTCTGGACCTGGCCGGCATGGCGCGCAGTGGCCTGGGCGCAAAGCTGCGGCACGTCGTTAGATTGGCGGTCAAGCGCCGCGACAGGCAGGTGCTCAAAGGTGTCCCGATGCGCCGCGGACGTCGCCCCGTGCTGGTCACGATCGATGTTCACCCCGTCCCGGCCGACACCGAAGATTTGTTCCTGGTCAGCTTCGTCGATGAGACGCAGGCCGTCGTTGAGCATCCCGAGCGGGCCAAGCCGACCGCCGGCGAGTCGTCTGTCATTGCGCGGCTCGAGCAGGACCTGAACACCACGCGCGAGGAACTGCAGGCGACCATCCTGGATCTGGAGAACTCGAACGAAGAGCTGCGGTCGAGCAACGAACAGGCGATGTCGCTGAACGAGGAGTTACAGGCAAGCAACGAAGAACTCGAGGCCTCGAAAGAGGAACTCCAGTCGATGAACGAGGAGCTGAGCACGCTCAATACCCAGTTGCAGGAGAACCTGCAGCGGCAGCGCATCATCGGCGATGACCTACGGAATGTGCTGTCGAGCTCGGACACGGCGACGCTGTTTCTCGATGCCAGGCTGCGCATCCGGTTCTTCACCCCGGCGATCCAGCGGCTGTTCAACATCCGGCAAGCCGATGTAGGCCGCCTGATCGGCGATTTCACCCAAAATTTCGCCGATCCCGACCTGACGCGGGACGCCGAGCACACGCTCACCGAGCTGGTTCCGATCAGACGCGAGGTGCTCGCCGGGTCCGGCAGTTGGTTCAACCGGCGGGTGCTTCCCTATCTCACCGCCGACCGCAAGATCGAAGGCGTGGTGGTCACCTTCGCCGACGTCACCGATCTGAAGCGTGCCGAGCAGCTCGCCACGACCGCCCAGGCCAGTGCCGAGAACATCGTCAACACGGTGCGCGAGCCGCTGGTGATCCTCGATGACCGGCAGGTGGTGGTGTCCGCGAACCGCGCCTTCTACCAGTTCTTCGGTGTTGACGCGGCGAGCGCCGTCGGCCAGAGGCTGCGCGAAGTCCGCGGCGGCGTCGTCGACGCACCCGAATTCGACACGCTGATCGAGCGGCTGCTGGCCGACGGCGTGCCCGTCGATGGCTTCGAGACCAGGTTGCTCGCGGGCAGCGGCGACGAACGCATCGTGGTGCTCAACGCACGCGAGGTGCGGCACGAGGTCCCGGGCGCCCGAAGGATTCTAGTGGCGATAGAGGATACCACCGACACGCTGCGCATCAGTCGTGAGCTGCGTGAGGCCAGGGACGCGGCCGAAACCGCCAGCGGCGAGAAATCCCGCTTCCTGATGGCGGTCAGCCATGACCTGCGGCAACCGCTGCAAACCATGCTGCTGTTGCAAGGCGTGATGGCCCACCGGGCGCCAGACGAGGCGGCGAGAGAGCTGGTCGCGGATTTCGGCGCCGCGCTGGACGAGATGAACGACACGATGAATGCGCTGCTCGACATCAATCAGTTACAGACTGGCGCCATCCGACCGACCTTTGCCGATTTCCCGATCCAACTGATGTTCGATCGCATCCGCAGCGAGTTTCGGGAAACCACAAGGGCGAAAGGATTGGAATTGCGTATCGTCGATTCCAGCGCGATCGTGCACACCGATCATCGCCTGCTCGAACGCATTATCCAGAACCTGATGTCGAATGCGGTGAAATACACCGACGCCGGCAGAATTCTGCTCGGCTGCCGCCGTCGCGGCGACGTGGTGTGCATCGAGGTCGGGGACAGCGGGGTCGGCATTCCACCCGACCAACTGCATCTGATCTTCCAGGAGAATTATCGGATTGGTGCGCCGATCGGCGCGCGCAACGGACTTGGCCTCGGTCTGTCGATCGCGCAGCGCTTCGCGCAGTTGCTTGACCACAGGCTCGATGTTCGCTCGACGCCCGGCAAGGGGTCGGTGTTCTCGGTAGAGGTACCGCTTGGCGCGACAAGTCGCAGGGCTGCGCAGGCTCGTGGTCTGGTGCCGGCTCCA
Organism: uncultured Alphaproteobacteria bacterium; assembly: GCA_963819855.1. Lineage (GTDB taxonomy): Bacteria > Pseudomonadota > Alphaproteobacteria > Acetobacterales > Acetobacteraceae > JAMXLO01. The sequence continues at coordinate 209,655 of CAWFYC010000016.1, read as the reverse complement.
GTGTCCTCACCCGATGGCCCGAAGGTTCTGGTGGTCGATGACGACGAAGGGGTCCGCCGGGCGATGCGCACCGTGCTGCAAGCCGCTGGCTACGTGGTGGAGACCTTTGGATCGGCGGAAGCGCTGCTTGCCACGGAACGGCCGGACCACGCCTGCTGCCTGCTGATCGATAACGGGCTGCCGGGGATCAGCGGCATCGAGCTGCTGGAGACGTTGCGCGGGCGTGGTGACACGATCCCGGCGATCATCGTGACGGCGCTGGCCGAGCCGCAGCTTGCCGCGCGGGCGGCGCGCGCGGACGTGGCGGATTTCCTGGAAAAGCCGGTGGCGGGCGACGTCCTGCTGGCAAGCGTGCGCCGCACCATGGCGGAGTGATGATCCGAACAGGAAACCGCGGAGCGGATGCGACGGTCGGTCACCCGCAGCCGCGCACGCGGTCGGCCCAGGCAGTCGATGCATGCGTGCAGAACACGTGGAACATCTGCCGGCGCAGACGGTCGGCGTCCGCCTCGTTAACCTCCGCTCCATCCAGCAGATAGATCCGATAGCCGGCGCCTTTGAGCAAGGCGAACATATTGTCGAGCGTACCGCCGACCATATGGATCCACGGACCGTGAACCTCGACATGCAGATCAGGTCTGAAATGGTCGAGCGTTCTGGTCAGGCCGCGCAGCACTTCATGCTCATAGCCCTCGACATCGATCTTGATGATGTCGGGGACGAAGCGTTGATCGGCAAGCAGATCGTCGCCAGCCACAACCTTGACCATGGCAGGCTCCGGTCCGTTCGGAACCAGATCGGCGCCAATGAAGTGGGCGCCGTCGTGGCGCATCCTGACCAGCGCCTCGGTTGCGCCCAGGGCACCTTCGACAATCCGCACGTTGTGCCGCGGATTCAATCGGCAGTTCGTGCGCAGACCTGGCAGCGCCAGCGGCGACGGCTCGACCGCAATGGCTTCGGTGCCCTCCCGAGCCGTGAACACCAGGGAGAAGGTGCCATTCAATGCTCCGACATCGAGCAGACGTCTGCGGTTGCGGGCGACGCGGATGAAGGTGTCAAGCTCCAACGCATTGGTTGGGCCCAGGCAGAACGGCAGCCATACGTCGCGCAGGCTGGGATCGACCGCGAGATCAAGCCCTTCGCGCAGGACGATACGATCGATTGTGCTGGCGGCATTCAGCCGTTGGTGAGTCTGCCACAGGTTGCCGGGTTCGTACGGATCGGTCGAACCATCCGGCATCGATCACGCCGGATAGGAGACGAAGCACTTCTCCGACATGAAGACGTGTGTCTCCACGTAGTCGTGCACCACCGGCTTGCGGTCGAGTGTTTCCATCGCGCCCATCAGCGCCATCCAGTTCAGCATCTCATGCTGACCCGCCTGTTCCATGTCCTTGAGCGACCGCTTGCGCCAAAAGCCGTAGTCGGCGCCGGAGAGCGCGTCGAACATCAGCCGGTCGGCCTTGTGATCGGGCCACAGATAGCCGTTGGTCGGCGACAGGAAGCAGTGCGACCAGCTCGACGAGGCGATCAGCGCGACCCGCCACGGCGATTCTGCGAGCACCTCGGCAACCGCGCGACCGACATCCATGCAGCGCCACGGCTGCGGTGCCGGCGGATCCGGCGCCTCGGTCGATGGCGGCACGAACAGCGCCGCCATGCCGCCCTTGGCGTGGATCAGGTTGCGGCCGTAGCAGTTGATCGCGAACGGCAGCACCGGCCACGGAAAGCCGCGCCGGTCCCAGTCGAGATACAGCAGCGTATTGGTGAACGCGTGCGCGAGGCCTTCGACGTGCAGCGACTTATAGGCATAGGCCATGTCGATACCGCGCTCGATCAGCGCGCCCGCGAGATGCTTCGCCGCGTCGCGCGCGCCGCGCAGCCGCATCGTCCAGTCGCCTGACTCGCCCCAGCGGTTGGGCTTGCCGCCGTTGCCGTTATGCCAGGGCTTCAGCGCGAACTGGTCGTCCAGGCCGAACAGGCAGAACGCGGGGATGATGTCCTCGCGGAAATTCTCGTACTGATCGTCGCCCCAAACCAGCACGAGGTCCGGATTGAAGTCGTCGAGCGCCTTGCGGATGGCGCGGAAGTCGTCGGCCAGGCGCGCGCCGTAGCGTCGCGCCGACGACACGCCATCGTCGTTGCCAAGCTCGGCCAGCAGTTCGGCGGGCCAGTTGGCGCGATCCTTGTAGTGGGCGGGAATGTTGGGGGCGGTGAGCAGATGATGGAACCCGCCGGGTAGCCGTTCGTCCGGCTGCAACAGGCCCGGGTAGTGCGTGCAGCCCAGTCCGAGAATCTCGGCCATGTTTCTGCTCCCTGTATTCTGCCGCGCGGTCGTCGGTACCGCGGGACGGTAGGAGCTATCGGGTCGGGTTGCCAAGCCACCGCGCCTGCCTACGATGGGACCAACAGGAGGACAGACGATGCTGAAGCAATTCGACAGTTCCTATGCCGGCCATATCGACCTCGAGAACGTCGGCTACGGCGGCACGCCGGTCAACGACCGGCGCTACCCGAACGAGAAGCTTGCCACCGCGCTGTTCAAGGCCGAGGCGATGGCAAAACTGATGGATCGGCTTGGCTACGGCACCTACTGGATGGCGGAACACCACTTCCAACCCGAAGGCACCGAGTGCATCCCCAACGTGCTTTTGATGGCGATGCACCTGACGCACCTGACCAAGAACCTGCGCATCGGCTGCGGCTTCAACATCACACCGATGTGGCACCCGCTGCGGCTGGCCGAGGACTACGCGATGGCCGACATCCTGACGAACGGCCGCGTCGTGTTCGGCGTCGGCCGCGGCTACCATACGCGCGAGGTCGAAATCGTTCGGTGCGCCGCTGCTCGATCAGCCGGCCAACCGCGAGCTGTTCGAGGAACAGGTCGACATCATCTTCAAGGCGTTCAACGAGGAGTCGTTCAGCCACCAGGGCAAGCACTACACGCTGCCGCCCGAGGTACCGTACCGCGGCTACACCCTGAAGGAACTGACGCTGGTGCCGCGGCCGGCGCGTCTGCCGGTGGAGTGCTGGCAGCCGATCCAGGGCGGCACGCAGCGCGCGCTCGACTTCATGGCGAAGCACGGCATCTGTGGCGTGATCGGCGGCGGCTCGGCCGAGGGCGGCGCGGTGCACAAGTCGATGGTGGATTTCCAGGCAGCGTATGCGCGCGCCGGCAAGCACATCGAATTGGGCGAACGGATGGCGCTGGGCTTCCAGTTCTATCTGGCCGACAGCGTCGAGCAGGGCATGCGCGTGGCGGGGAAATATTACGAAGAGAACATGAAGATGTTCGGCGAACTGCGTCTGGTGAAGGCGCTGACGGATGAGCAGATCGAGATCATGCGTGATCCGAAACGCGCGCCGGGGGCAAAACTGCCGCGCATCGAGGACGCGGTGAAGGCCGGCGGCTTCCTGACCGGAACGCCGGCGGATGTCATCGAGGCGCTGAAAAAGCTGGAGGAGCGCTATCCAGGGCTGGATCGCGTCACCGTCAGCCTGTCGGTGGGCGTGCCGCTGTCCGAGGCGCTGGAGCAGCTGGAATGGTTCGCGCGCGACGTGATGCCGGCGTTCAAGGGCGTGAAGGTCGCGGTGCCGGCGATGGCGAACTGACCATTGTCGGAGCATCTTCAGACAAGCCGCACTTCGGAGTGATGGGTTTCGCTGCGCTCTACCCATCCTACGGCAAGTACGGCGACGAGCATGCGGCAACTCGTAGGATGGGTAGAGCGCAGCGAAACCCATCGAGCCAAGTGATCGCATGAGCTTCCGGTCAGACCGAAAAGACCTACTCCAACCGAGCAGCCGCAGCTCCGGTCTGGCGATATGGCGACGGCGCCAGCGCCAGGCCGACTGTCCAGCCGATATAGAACCGTAGATCCATCCAGAAACTGGGGGCGTCGTACAGCTCGACATGGCCCAGGTGCTGGAGCGGCTCCACCGCATCGAACGCTGCCGCGACGACCAGCCAGCTTGTTCCCACCAGTGCGACGCTGCGGGCGCAGCGCACAAGAACGCGATGGCTGGGCGTGCGCAGCGCATGCCGATAGCCCAGGCCGAGGATGATCAGGCACGGGATCGTGGTGGCGATCACCGACTCCAGCGGCCAGTCGAACAGCCATCCCGTCAGATAGGATGCGGCGGCGGCGACCGCACCCGTCGGCACCGCAAGCCAGCGCGGCCGGACCGTCAGCCAGGCGATGGTAATGGTGAATGGCACAATGGCCCATGACGTGGTGAGTTCGATCCCGGCCGCGAGACCCGCCTCGGCGCCAGACAGTTCGCTGCCACGACCGGAAGCGAAGGCTGTCATCGCTTCGTGCAGGCAGATGGAGGTCAGCGCGAAGGCCAGGCTCAGGCCCGCCGTGAACAATGCACCATGCGCCCTGAATTCGACGTGCTGCCGATGCGGCGGCCGGCTCAGCAGATGTCGTAACCGCTCCATCACCGGCTCGACGAAGAACGCCAGGACCAGCCCGACCAGCAGTGCCGCAAACAGGTCCGTGCGGTTGAGATGGCCGAGCGCGAGGTGCAGCCCCTGCCAGATGAACTCCGGCGCCGCGGCGCAGATCGAGACCCAGAAGGCGGAAATCACGACCGCGATGCCGGCGAGTGTTCCGCGCCCCATCCGGGAGAGCAATGTTCCGGCGGCGGTCGGTGGCCGTCTCATGATGCCTAGCGGTCGTACAGGACCCGCAGCGCGACAAACCAGGGATACCGCGTGTCGATCACGCAGTCCTTGCAATCGGCCAGGCGCCCGTCGGCGGTGATCGGTATGTGCTTCATCGTGACCGCATGATCGACGTTTCCGCCAATGACACTGAGCTGCCCCTTGTCGCGCGACACCACGATGTCGCAATGCCCGGCGAAATGCCGCACCGGCAACTTCTCATATTTCAGCGGACGCCGTTCGCGCGAGTAACAGATCAGGTCGCCGGCGGCCGGCGCATACTCGTCCAGGCGCTCGGCGACCACCGCCCAGCCCGAGGTCCGGCCGAGCTTCATCTCCTTGGCGATGTCGATATAGACGTAGTGCGAGGGCGCATAGGGGAAGCGCGGCCCCGCACCTGCCTCGCGCATGACGTAGCTGATGAAGGCGGCCGACCAAGCGTAATAGTCGTCGTGGCTCTCGTCGAATTCCTGGCCGTTTTCATCGTGCATCCCGGTCCACGCGGATTGGCGGCGATCGACATTCTGGCCGAGCCACCAGTACTCGCCGATACGCTCCCAAAACCCCGGAAGGTGTTCGGGATTTTCGGTCATCGGTTCCGACTCGTCGCTGCTGCGGGGCGGATTGTCATCCACCCTTTGACCGAACAGGCGCCATTCCTGCTGCGCGATCGCCACCGCCTCGGCACGGCTGAACGGTTCGTAGGGCAGGCGCGCGAACGGCGGGGAGTGTCCGGAAAGGGCAACGAACTGGGCGCTGGTCGGCCTCTCGCTCTCCGCTACGGCCGCCGGCGGTGGTTCCGGTGAGCAGGCGCCGAGCGCGAGCGCCAGAAGGCAAAATGTCTGGACTGGTGCGCGCAAGCGAAGGTGCATGGGAATTCCGCGACGTAGGTTTTATCCACCGCAGCATGTATAGAGGCAACGCCCATAACGCTGCCATACAGAGATGCCGGTTTTGATTGCAGCCGAAATACTCGCCGCTGCGGAGAGTTCTGTCGCCCGAGCGGTTACCGCTGACATTCCTGGCGCAGTTCTCGGGGTGGTAACGGCAACGGGCGACCGTGCTGCGACGGCGTTTGGGCTGGCACAGTGCGAACCGCATCCGGCGCCGATGCATCGCGGCACGTGGTTCGATCTCGCCTCGCTCACCAAGGTCCTGTTCACCACGCCCACGATCCTGCGCCTCGCGGCACAGGGGCGCATCGCGCTGGATGACAAACTGACCGTGGCGATTCCTGACCTGCGACAATACGACGCGAAGGCGGCGGAGCGGCGTCTGACGTTCCGTCAGTGCCTGAGTCATCAGACGCACCTGCCCGCGGTCGAGCCGCTGTACACCTATGGTCTCGATCCGGCGACGTTGCGCGCCTTCATCCTGCAGCGCGTCTGGCGCGCCGGGCCGCCGGTCTATTCCGACATCAATTTCATGTTGCTGGGCATCGCGATCGAGCGTCTGCACGGAAGTTCACTTGGTGAGCTGAAGCTGCCGACGGGACTGGCGTGGCGTCCGGAACCGGCTGAAACCGCGGCGACCGAACGCTGCACCTGGCGCGGCCGGGTGATGTGCGGCGAGGTGCACGACGAGAATGCCTTCGCGCTGGGTGGAGCGGCGGGCCATGCCGGATTGTTCGGCACGATCGATGGCGTCCTCGATGCCGCACAGCATCTGCTTCAGGGCGCCGAACCGTGGCTGGCCGAGATGCGCGTGCGGCAGTCTGCAACGCGATGCCTGGGCTGGGAAGCGCGGCACGAGGGCTGGTCCGGCGGCAACGCCTGTTCCGAGGAGACCATCGGCCACACCGGCTTCACCGGCACCGGGCTATGGATCGATTTCCGACGTGGACTGTCATGGGCGCTGCTGACCAACCGAGTGCACCCGACGCGCCATCGCGACACCGGCATCGACGCACTGCGCCGCGCGGTAGGCGACCTGATCGTCGGAGGCGCGGCGTGAAAACCTTCCGCCGGAATGGTTGCGTCGCCGCCATCATGCTGTTGCTTGGCTGCCCGGCCGCGAGTGTCGCGGCGTCGATGGATGACCTGCTGCGCGCCTATCCGAATGCCCTGGCCAGCTTCGACGGCACTAACCTCATCTGGCGCGACGGCACTCGCATGCCGGTGGACGACGGGCGACCTGACAAGGACATGGCGGAGCAACTGCGGAACGGGTCCATCCTCGATCAGTTGCGATTGCCGTATCCCAGCGGGCGCGCCGTTGCTGCCACCACCGGAGCAGGATCCGGGCCGCCTGCGCAACAGAGCGTTGTTCGACAAGATGTATGGTGACTGCAAGGCGGGCCAGGTGACACCGAAGCTGGTACCTGTGGTCTGGCTGCCGAACACGTGGGGACATGTCGTCCGCATCACCTCGGTCAACGGCGTCGATCGGGAACTAGCCGCGATCTCGCGCGAGCTGGACGAGTTGCCGGCGGTGGACAAGAAGTATCTGTATCCGCTGGGCGGGACCTATGTCTGCCGGTCCGTCGCCGACACCGGTGCGACGAGTATGCACGCCTGGGGCGCGGCCATCGACATCAGCGTGGCCTTCTCGGATTACTGGCTGTGGCACCGGTCGGGCGGTGGCGATCCGGCTTATGTTAACCGCATCCCTCCGGAGATCGTGGCCGTGTTTGAACGGCACGGCTTCATCTGGGGCGGACGATGGGCGCATTACGACACCATGCATTTCGAATACCGGCCCGAACTGCTTGGCTATCACCCGAAGGCGGAATAGCCGCGCGTCACGCCGCGCGTTGCAGCGCGGCGAGCTCGCGGATCTTGCGTGCCATCGCGGCGATGCCGTTGCCGCGATTGGTGGACAGCGCCTCCAGCAGGCCAAGTTCCTTCAGGAACACCGGATCGGTGGCGACGATCTCGTCCGGGGTGCGGCCGGAATACACGCGCAGCAACAGCGCAATCAGACCGGACACGATCGCCGCATCGGAGATGCCGGCAAGAAACAGCCTGCCGTCGGTCAGCGTGCCCTCCATCCACACCCGGCTCTGGCAGCCTGGCACACGATGCGCGTTGTCCGCCCAGGCGTCCGGAAACGGCGGCAGCTTGCGGCCGAGTTCGATGATGAACTGATAGCGCTCCATCCAGTCGTCGAACACGGCGAGTTCGTCCCCGATCGCGGCGATCGCATCGGCGGCGGTGGGTTCTTCAGGGCGAACGAACGGATCAAGCATCGACATAACGGTTGTGCTGATGGGTTTCGCTGCGCTCTACCCATCCTACGTGACATGCGGTCATCATGTGGTCATGTAGGATGGGTTGAGCAAAGCGAAACCCATCGATTCCCCGGCAGCAATCACAGCTTCAGCAGTCGCACCGCATTGCCGCTGGCGATCTTCGCCTTGTCCTCGGTGCAGAGCGGGATGGTCGGCAGCCAGTCGGTGCCCGGTTTGTTGGCGACGAACGGATAATCGACCGAGAACATGATGCGATCCACGCCCAACTCCTGCACACAGCACAGCAACGCCGGGTTGGAGAAGAAGCCTGACGTGGTGATGTAGAAGTGCTCGCAGAACACGTCACGGAACGAACGGCTGCCGCCGCCACGGGCAAAACCCATGTCGATGCGCCACAGCAGGAACGGCAGGCCCTCGCCGAGATGACCCAGGATGATCTTCAGCTTCGGATAGGCATCGAACACGCCGGACAGCACCATGCGCACGCCCTGGGTCGCGGTCTCCACAGTGAAGCCCCAGGCAGCGCGCAGCATCATCGGCCAGTCCTGCGCGTAATCCTTGTAGTAGGTGTCGATCACCGCCTGCTGCGGCATGGTCGGATGCAGATACAGCGGCACGTCGAGTGCCGCGGCACGTTCGCAGATCGGCCAGAAGCGCTTGTCGTCGAAGAAGACGCCGTTGGTCGTGCCGTTGATCAACGCGCCCTTGAAGCCGAGTTGCGTCACCGCGCGTTCCAGTTCGTCGGCCGCGGCCTTCGGATCCGGCGTCGGGATCGCGGCGAAGGCGGCGAACCGGTCGGGATGCGCGCGCACCGTTGCCGCCAACCTATCGTTGGCGATACGCGCCAGTCGCACCGCGGTCTCGGCGTCCAGCTTCTGCAAGCCCGGATTGGCGTGCGACAGCACCTGCATGTCGATGCCCGCCTCGTCCATCTCCTTGATGCGGAGGCTGGTGAGGTCGTTCAGCCGTTCCGCGATGGCGGGAAGCTGGCGCGCGTCCTCGGGCGCGTAGGCGCGCACCACGTCCGGGTCCTGGTAGTGCTCCTCGATGGTGATGACGCGCGGCTTTGTTGGCATGGTCACCTCCCTCATTCTCCCGGCACGCGCACGTTGGCGCGGACCCATCCAATGAACTCTTCGTCCGTTGTCTCGCCCGCGGCGAGCCGGAGTATTGCCATCGTTGCGTCAACTTCCGGCGGCTCGAACTCGGCACCGTTCAGCGCCAGGAACATGAACAGCGCCGCGAACCCTGTACGCTTGTTGCCGTCGACAAACGGGTGGTTGCGCACGATGGCCATCGCATACACCGCTGCCAACTCGGCGATATCCGGCTCGCCGTAGTTTGCGCGGTTGAGCGGGCGCGCCAGTGCGCTTTCCAGCAGCCCCTCGTCACGTACCCCGGCGGCGCCACCGTGTTCCGCTAACTGCTCGTCGTGGATTGCAAGGGTGAGCTGGCGTGACAGCCAGACGGTCACTTGGCGAGTTCGCGCAGGACGTTGCGCCAGCGCTTCATCAGCGTGCGTGCAACCGCCATCTGCTGCTCGAACTCCGGATCGGCGGTGGTCAGCCGCACGCCGTCCGGCATGTCGATGGCATAGAGCGTGTCGCCCTTGCCGACGCCGAGCTTCGCAAGCAGATCCTTCGGCAGGATCACGCCGACCGAATTGCCGATCTGGGTAAGCTTCAGCGCGTTCATGAGCTGCTCCGGAAGCGGTGCGTTACAACATATGTAAGCACCGCGGCCGGGTCAAGGGGGCAACATTGCCCTGTTATCATAAAAGTTATTGCAGATCGCCCTCGTCTGAGGTGGAGCAGCTAACACGAAGGCTGCCTGCGCGCTGCGCTACGCTAGGAACCAATTCGGCAACTATGGTGCTTGCCCGTGCCAACGCATCAATCGCGCGTTCATATGCATCGGGGTCCGTGGAAAAAATCGTCACCAAATCCCAGATCGACCCATGATGTGGGTTGTTTGGTACGGGATCATGGTAGGCCTCAAGGCCATTAGCATGGCAATCGGCCACTGTGATGCGTGCAGCGTATTGCTGACTGATATCGATCCCCCATGTTGGACCGAGGCCTGCTGCAATAAGGGATGACTCGATGTTGACCGACAGCGCCTCGTCGACCTTCTTGTCGGGTTTCTCCGGATCGGCCAGCCGCAGTTCGAATGCCGCCGCTGGCGCCCGCGCTATTCCCGTGAGTTGATCAATGATGGGGCGAAATCTCCGTGGCGAATGCCTGTAAACACGCCTTATCAGGCCTTCCGCCGGTTCCGTGATTCTCGCTTTGTGTCAGTCACTGCCTGCAGTGTCTCTGATCAATCACACAGTAAAGCGGCGGCTAAGTTCGCGGAGTGCCAACTCAATGTTACGCAAATATGGATCCCGCCCGTGATAGGACGACACTATGCTGCGGACATCCTCGACCACGGCGTACACGTCGTAGAGCTTGCGAAACCGTAGCTCGATGTTCAGACCAAGATCATGCCATTCCGCACCAATGCCACCGTTTTGGAGCGGAAGCATCATTGGGCACGGCAGAGCTAACGAGACGACGAATGGAAGAAGGGACTGGACTGCATAGCTGAACGTTTGGTGGTCGATGGGATCGCAATCGTCTTGCCCCATCATGAGTTCGGACAACTCAACTGCGTCTTGCAAAGCGCTACGGAATGTTTCGACCCTGGCCTCCCGCGCGGTGTCCGTGAATGCCGCAGGCGAGATTGAGATCTCCGCATCAGAGACCGTGACGTGATGTGGCTTCACAAGAATAGGCGCCGTGGCGGCCGGAGGTCCACCGCCAACGAGCCCCATTGTAAGCGTTGCGGTGGCCAGCCCGCGTCGGACCGATGCGATGGTTTCTGTTTGGGCGGAGCGCCGACTGACCTGGGCCGACGGGAGCGGACCCTGGGATCGAAAGGGTACAGTGTGACTCAGGGCGTCGCTCACTGGAATCTCTCCCATCTCTCGTGCATTGCACGAGTGGTCAGGCCAGTAAAGCAACGAACGATGGCTTCGTGGGCGTAATCGTGGAATGCGACAATTCCCTCATGCCCTTCTCCGCGTGGCATTCCGCGGGCAGTTAACTCTAGCGAGAAACCTGACGACCCGTCCGGTCCCCATCCTGAGCTCAAAGTGACCGTGAGGCGCCCGAACGGCTTGCCGTCCTCGTCATCGAAGCGATACCTGATGTTAAACGCGATATCTTCCAGCGGCTCATTCCACTCAGGCCCGAGCTGTGCGCTCCAATTCCGAAAGATACTCTCGGGCGCTGAGATTGGCACGCAAGTGCTGGCATTCGGAAGAGGATTTACATAGACAACCTCACATTGATTTGCCGACAATTGCCCGAGGCCTTCACTTGAGATCAAGGAGTCCAGCTCGTCCAGAGCGTGCATGAATTGTTGCCTTACAGCTTCGAAATGTGGATACGCGCTTCGATCGGACGTGGCCCGCCAATTGAAGAACAGTCGGCCTGCTTGCAACTGAATGAGGAACTCATCGTCATTCGAGACAAACCATACCCGTGGCGATCCGATAGGGGGCACCGAAAATGAGACCACTGTCGGAGGGCCGAACGTTTCGATAGCCGGCGCAAGCGGCGGCTGCACCTGAACCTTAGGGAACCGTGCCTTCACCCGCTGATAGTAGAGGCCAAGATGGACCGGCGTGAGCGTGGGCCCGCTGAATTGTATGCCCACCGCCACCTCCGACACTGGCGGCTTCCTGAACCTGGGCAGCGGCGGTGGGATGGTCATGCCTGGAGTACTCTATCGACTCGAATTGCCGCACTTCGCCGGTTCGGGTCAAGCATCATTAGGTGCTCGCCCGCTCTGGCACATTGAGAGTGCTGGCACATTGAGAGTGGGAGCAAGTAAGCTCACCGCTAGTCGACGATGTGGGCGGACCCGTAAATTAAACGGCCCGGGGCGCGATTTTCCTTAGTGCAGCCACCCCGCCAGGATCGCCAGCAGCAGCAGCGCCACGATGTTGGTGATCTTGATCATCGGGTTCACCGCCGGCCCCGCGGTGTCCTTGTACGGATCGCCCACCGTATCGCCGGTCACCGCCGCCTTGTGTGCCTCGGAGCCCTTGCCGCCGTGGTGGCCTTCCTCGATGTACTTCTTGGCGTTGTCCCACGCGCCGCCGCCCGAGGTCATCGAGATCGCCACGAACAGCCCGGTGACGATGGTGCCCAGCAGCATCGCACCCAGCGACGCGAATGCCGCCACCCGGCCGGCGACGATATCGATCACCACCCACAGCACGATCGGCGCCAGCACCGGCAGCAGCGACGGCAGAATCATCTCGCGGATCGCCGCCTTGGTCAGCATGTCCACCGCGCGGCCGTATTCCGGCTTGGCGGTGCCCTCCATGATGCCGGGGATCTCGCGGAACTGCCGGCGCACCTCCACCACCACAGCGCCGGCCGCGCGGCCCACCGCGGTCATGCCCATCGCGCCGAACAGGTACGGCAGCAGGCCGCCGATGATCAGGCCGATCACCACGAACGGGTCCTGCAACGTGAACTGCACATCCAGCGTCGGGAAGTAGTGCTTCAGGTCCTGCGTGTAGGCCGCGAACAGCACCAGCGAGGCCAGGCCGGCCGAGCCGATGGCATAGCCCTTGGTCACCGCCTTGGTGGTGTTGCCCACCGCGTCCAGCGCATCGGTGGTGATGCGCACATCGGCTGGCAGATCAGCCATCTCGGCGATGCCGCCGGCGTTGTCGGTCACCGGGCCGTAGGCGTCCAGCGCCACGATCATGCCGGCGAGCGACAGCATGGTGGTCACCGCCACCGCGATGCCGAACAGGCCGGCGATCATGAAGGTCGCCACGATGCCGATGCAGATCACGAGCGCCGGCAGCGCGGTCGCCTCCATCGACACCGCAAGGCCCTGGATCACGTTGGTGCCGTGACCGGTCGTGGAGCTCTGCGCGATCGAGCGTACCGGGCGGTACTCGGTGGCGGTGTAGTATTCGGTGATCCACACGATCGCCCCGGTCACCGCCAGGCCGACCAGTGCGCAGACGAACAGCTGGAAGCCGTTCACCGTGCCGCCGCCGGTCAGCGGCAGCGGCGTGGCGAAGCCGATGAACCAGGCGATGATGATGGCGACGCCGACGACCGACAGCGCGCCGGTCACCAGCAGCCCCTTGTACAGCGCCTTCATGATGCCGTTGTCGGGGCCGAGCTTGACGAAATAGGTGCCGACGATCGAGGTGAGGATGCAGATGGCGCCGATGCCGAGAGGCAGCATCAGCACGGCGTCGCGCACCGCACCGGTGAAGAAGATCGCCGCCAGCAGCATGGTTGCGACGATGGTCACCGCGTAGGTCTCGAACAGGTCGGCGGCCATGCCGGCGCAGTCGCCCACATTGTCGCCCACGTTGTCGGCGATGACGGCGGGGTTGCGGGGGTCGTCCTCGGGGATGCCGGCCTCGACCTTGCCGACCAGGTCGGCGCCCACATCGGCACCCTTGGTGAAGATGCCGCCGCCGAGACGGGCGAAGATCGAGATCAGCGAGCCGCCGAAGCCCAACGCCACCATCGCCTCGAGCACGCGGCGCAGGTCATCGTCAGTGCCGCCGCTCATGCCGCCGCGCAGGAAGAAGTAGTAGCCGGCGACACCTAGCAGGCCGAGGCCGACCACCAGCATGCCGGTGACGGCGCCGGCGCGGAAGGCGATGTCGAGGCCGGCGGCAAGCCCCTGCTTGGCCGCCTGCGCGGTGCGGACATTGGCGCGCACCGAGACGTTCATCCCGACATAGCCGGCCGCGGCGGACAGCACCGCGCCGATGATGAAGCCGATGGCGACGTGGATGCCCAGCGTCAGCCCCAGGATGATCAGGATCACCACGCCGACGATGCCGATCGTGGTGTACTGGCGGTTGAGATAGGCGCGGGCGCCCTCCTGAACGGCGGCGGAAATCTCCTGCATGCGCGCGGTGCCGGCATCCGAGGCCAGCACCTGCTTGCTGGTGACCAGACCGTAGACCAGCGCCAGCAGTCCGCAGACGATGATCACGTATTGGGCCAGTTGCATCCGAGGTTATCCTCTTATGGAAGAACGTTGCGGGACGGCCACGGCAATGCCCCCGCCGCGGCCCGCCGGGTGGGCGCGGCCGTATGCCAGATAGGTGAACAAGTGGCAAATGGGCGGGCATCGACTTAGCCACGGTTCACCCGTCCGACTTCCGGCAGCCGTACTGCGGCACTGGCGTACCGACCAGACCGGATGCCTCCCCGCCTCGACTGTCCGTCGAGACAATGCCTCATCCACACCGCTTGCCTGGAGCGACGGGGGGTGTTCCCGAGCCGGCCAGCATGACGCGCTCGGTTTCGCCGTTGGCGGGCTAGCTTTAGGTCGTCGCCGCCGCAAGAGATAAGGCGAGGTCGCGGACCGGGCGCACCATCACCTCAGGCGCACGCGCGCGCCGGAGGTTGCGTCGCCTGTCGCGGTCAGGCAGATCACGGCAGGCGCTGCGCCCGTAGCTCAACTGGTTAGAGCGGGCGGCTCATAACCGCTTGGTTGCAGGTTCGAGTCCTGCCGGGCGCACCGTCACGCCAAACACTTGGCGATCGCATTCCAGCGCAATATGCATAAATCATTTGCGGTGGGGCAAGATTATCCCGCGGGTACAAAAACCCATCTCCTGCACGTTGCCGAATAGGCCCGCCTCCGCGAGGCCGGCAACGAACAAGAGGAGAGAGACCATGAAGAGCATGATCCTGGCCCTGGCAGCCGTCCTAGGCATCGCCGCCGGCTCAGCCGCCATCAGCCCGGCGGCCCAGGCCGCGCAGAGCCAGTTGTTTGCGCCGGCCCAGAACGGCAACAACTGATCATCGGGCAAACTCATTTGCCAGCGAAAAGGCCGGCATGATGCCGGCCTTTTTCGTTTGGCCTGGTGACACGCTCTCCTCCTCAACTCAGCCCCGGGACCGTCACCCCGGGGCGCTTTTTGCAGTCCGAGAGCGCCACCTGATAACCGAATGGAAATGGATCCGCCGCTATCGTGCCGGGATGGCGGACATGGTGCGCCTGGGACCAGCGGTTCCTGCTGCCGCGGCCAGCCACCGCAGCAGTCAGGCAGGACGTGCGGGACGGCGACAGGCCGGCCCCGCGTTCCACCACGTACTCGCCGCAGCCATGGCGGGTGCGCGTACGCCGCGCATTGCCTGCGCGACGGGCCCGCTCATCCAGACCACGGCGCTGCAAGTGCCACCGACGATGGCCCATCCGGGATGGGTGGAGAAGCCCGCAGCGACAATCCCGGCGCAAGCCGACGCAGCTCTGACCCAGGCGATGACGCTGGAAGGGGTGCCGCAGTCCTGGCAGTCGGGTCTGGAGTTCATCATGGCGCAGGAATCCGGCGGGCAGGTGAATGTGCAGAATCCGGTCCACTCGGCCCGCGGGCTGTTCCAGTTGACCGCGGCCAACTACCACCTGAACCCGAATGGTGCGGGCTCGTTCGGCAACCCGGTGGAGGAGGCGCAAGGGGGCATCCGCTACATCCAGCAACGCTATGGCACCGCCGATAACGCGGTGGCGTTCTGGCGGCAGCATCACTGGTACTAGCCACGAGCGACCGCTAGCGCAGACAGCGCGCAATAGTTGCATGCACGCACACGTACCCTTACGGTTCTGGTTGCTTTGCGCCGCTTTCCGAAACTGAGGCCAAAGGCAATCATCGTGGGCAGCAAACTCGTCGCGTTCCCAGTGGCCGGACACCAGACGATCCTGGTCGAGGTCGACGATCCCAATGTTGGCAACCAGCCGGTGGCACGCGGTGCCGCGCAGCGGGCACAGGAAACGTTCGAGGCGGCCATCGCGCAGGTCAGGCCGGGTGTCGAAGCGCTGATGACGCAGCTTCGCGACCTCACCGCCAAACCGGAAACGGTAAGTCTGGAGTTCGGCATCAAGTTCACCGCCGGCGCCGATGCGCTGATCGCCAAGACCTCGGTCGAGGGCAACGTGAAAGTCACGCTGACCTGGAAGCCGGAATGAGCTGACCGCGCTCGGGGAGGGGCGTCGGCAAACCATGGCCGAGCTATTGCAGCAAGCCATCGCGCGGGTCCGCGGTTCGGCAACGGCGTCGGTCGCGGGCACCGCGTTCCTGATCTCCGAACGTCATGTGATGACCTGTGCGCACGTGGTGAATGTCGGGTTGGGCCGCGCGTGGGAGGCGACCGACCCTCCGGCTGCCGAGGTAACGGTTCAGGTCGATTTTCCGTTCGCGCGGCGCGACATTGCGCTGACCGCGACGGTGGTCGAATGGCGCCCACCCGGTGATGGTGGTGCCGCCGACATCGCCGTTTTGGAACTCGACCGTGAGGTCGCGGAACGGCCATACCGCACCACAGCGGGCCTGCCACATCGCGGACAGACGTTCTGGACCAAGGGGTTTCCCGAGGGACAGGACGGCGGCATGGATGCCGCCGGCGAACTCGGCACGCCGATCGAGCATGGCCGGTTGCTGGCGCATGGCAATGCGCTGCCGGGGTTCTTCATCGAGGGCGGGTTCAGCGGCGCACCGCTGCTCGATGACGTATCCAACGCGGTCATCGGCATGGCCGCCGCGGCAACCCGCGATGCAGCCAGGCGCACGGCGTTCGTTATTCCGACGGATCAGCTCGAGCTGGCGTGGCCGCCGTTGGCGCGGCCGTACAAGGGGCTGAACAGCTTTCGCGAGCAGGATCGCCGGTTCTTCTTTGGTCGCGACGTGTATGTCGACGAATTGGCCGCGAAGCTTGCGCGCGTGCCGTTCGTGGCAGTGGTTGGGCGGTCGGGCAGTGGCAAATCCTCCCTGGTGCGCGCTGGGCTGCTGCCGCGACTGCACGAGGCGGGCGGATGGCGCATCCTGGTGGTTCGGCCTGGCGCGCCGTCGGCAGATCCGTTCCGTAACCTGGCGGTCTGCCTGCTCGACGCCGCACCCGGCTCAGGTACTGGCCTGCATGCGATGCTCGATGAAGACTCGGTCGCGAAGCTTGCACTTGCGCTGCGCGACGATGAATCCGTGGTGGTCGAGCATCTGCGACGGCTTGCCGGCGACGCCTCCGGGGAAACCCAGGTGTTGCTCGTGGTGGATCAGTTCGAGGAACTGTTCACCCTGGTCGCGGACCCGCATGAGGATACCGAGCGGAGCGTGCGAGCGCGTTTCGTCGCCTGCCTGCGCGCGGCGACCGACACGGCCAATACGCTGGAACCCGCCGCCCGCTGCGTGATCACGCTCCGTGCCGACTATCTCGGGCGGGCCTTGGGCATGCGCAGCCTGGCCGACGTCCTGAAGGACGCCGATATCAAGCTCGCACCGATGAACGCCGCCGAATTGCGTGCCGCCATCGAGGAGCCCGCCCGCATGTTGGGCGTGTGCTTCGGCGATGGGCTGGTGGATGAATTGATGCAGTCGGTTGATGGACGACACGACGCGCTGCCGCTGCTGGAATTCACCCTGGCCGAATTGTGGTCGAGACAGCGCAATCGCACGGTCACGCGGCCGCCCGAACTGGCGGGCGATGCCACCGCGGATCCCTTGGTGACCTTGCTGACCCGGCATGCCGAGACGGTGTTCGACGACCTCAGCGGCAGGTTCGGCGAGGCGACGTTTCGTGCCGTGATGACGGCGCTGGTCTGGCTCGGCGATCCCACGCGGGAGGGCGAGGATGCGCGGCGGGTGCGGCGGCGAAGCGAATTCGTCGCTCTGGGTGCCGACGGCGGGCGGCAATGGGAACTGCTGGAGCAGTTGGCGAGCCAGGACCGCCGGGCGCGGCTGGTCTCGCTCGGTGCCAGCCGGGCCGACGGCGAGCCGACCGCCGAGATCGTGCACGAGGCGTTGATCCGCCGCTGGGTCCGGCTGCGCGGCTGGCTGAATGAGGACCGTGGCTTCCGGCTGTGGCTCCAGAAGACCGAGGCCGAAGCGGCGGACTGGCGGAACAGCGGTGATGCGTCGGACCTGCTGGCCGGCCGCAAACTGACCGAGGCGCAGCGCTGGCGAGAAGAGCGGCTGGCGACGGACCTGCTGCCGGTGGCGGACTACGTAGCGGCGTCGATCGCATTTCGGGCGGAGCAGGAGGCGAAAGAGCAGGCGCGTCAGCGCGAACAGATCGCCGCCTTGCGGCGCGCAGCGACGATCGCGCGCCGGCGCAGCGTGCTCGCCATCGGGGCCGCCGTTCTGGCGGTGCTTGCGATGCTCGGGGTCGGCTACGAATGGCGGGACGCGAGCCGCGCATTGCACATGGCGAATGACGCCGCCCGGGCTGCCAAGGACCAGAAGGCCATCGCGGACCTGGAACGCAATCGTGCGGACGAGCGTGCCGCATACGCGGAACGCGAGCGTTCGCTCGCCGAGCAGAAGACGATCGAAGCAAACATGCAGCGCGACCGGGCACTGCGCATCCAGGAGGTGCAGGTGGCGACCGCCGCGGAAAGCCAGATCGGCGCCGGCGATGCGGTTACGGGCATGTTGCTGGCGCTTGAGGACGTGCACGCCGCGCCCACGTCCGCCCCGCGGGGCTTCACCGCCGAGGCTGAGCGCGCGCTCTCCTACGCCATGCAGGAGCAACGTGAGGTTGCCATCGCTCTCGGCCACACCGATGCGGTCACATCTGTGGCGTTCTCGCCGGATGGCGAGCGGCTGGCGAGCGGATCGAACGACAAGACGGTGCGGCTATGGGACCCGCAGACCGGGCGGCCGATCGGCCCGCCACTGCTGGGCCATACCGACGGGGTCTTGTCGGTGGCGTACTCGCCGGATGGCAAGCGGCTGGCAAGCGCATCGTGGGACATGAGTGCGCGGCTGTGGGACGCCGGGTCGGGGCAGCCGATCGGCGCGCCGTTGGTTGGCCACACCGGCCCGGTCCTTTGCGTGGCATTCTCGCCGGACGGCAGGCGCCTGGCGAGCGCGTCGTGGGACAACAGTGTGCGGCTGTGGGATGTGGCGACGGGGCGGCCGATCGGGGCACCGCTGCTCGGTCACACCGAGGCAGTCCTGTCCGTAGCATTTTCGCCGGACGGGAGGCGTCTGGCGAGTGCGTCGAAAGACACAACTGTGCGGCTGTGGGATGCCGAGACCGAAAGGCCGATGGGCGCTCCGCTGTTCGGGCACACCGGTTGGGTCTGGTCAGTGGCGTTCTCACCGGACGGCAGGCAGGTCGCGAGCGCGTCGGATGACGAGAGCGTCCGGCTGTGGGATGCGGACACCGGGCGGCCGATCGGCGCGGCGCTGCTCGGCCACACGGACACGGTCCTGTCGGTGGTGTTCTCGTCCGACGGCAAGCGTCTGGCGAGTGCCTCGAAAGACCGGAGCGTGCGGCTGTGGGATGCGCAGACGGGGCGACCGATCGGCGCGCCGCTGCTTGGCCATTCGGGCGCAACCAACTCGGTGGCGTTCGCGCCGGACGGCAAGCGTCTGGCGAGCGCGTCGGACGACGAGAGCGTGCGGCTATGGGATGCGCGGGCGGGACGGCCGATTGGCGGGCCGCTGCTGGGCCACACGGATCGCATCTTGTCGGTGGCGTTCTCGCCCAACGGCAGGCGCGTGGCCAGTTCGTCCTGGGACAGGAGTGTCCGGTTGTGGGATGTCGCGACGGGGCGGCCGATCGGCGAACCGCTGCTGGGCCATACCGACCGGATCCTGTCAGTGTCGTTCTCGCCTGACGGCAGGCGGCTTGCCAGTGCGTCATGGGACGGGAGCGTGCGGCTGTGGGATGCCGACACCGGTCGGGCGATCGGCGCGCCGTTGTTCAGCCTGGCGGATCCGATCCTGTCCGTGACGTTCTCGCCGGACGGCCGGCGGCTGGCGAGCGCATCCTGGGACAAGAGCGTGCGGCTGTGGGACGCCGGGACCGGACAGCCGATCGGCGCTCCGCTGCTCGGCCACACCGATTCGGTGTGGTCGGTAGCGTTCTCGCCGGACGGCCAGCGACTGGCGAGCGCGTCGTGGGACAGGAGCGTGCGGCTGTGGGATGTCGACACCGGGCGACCGATCGGTGCGCCGCTGGTCGGCCATGCGGACGCCGTTCTCTCGGTGGCGTTCTCGCCGGACGGCAGGCGTCTGGCGAGTGGGTCGAAAGACAAGAGTGTGCGGCTGTGGGATGCCGAGACCGGTCAAGCGATCGGTGCGCCACTGCTCGGCCACGCCGACGCCGTCCTGTCCGTGGCGTTCTCGCCGGATGGCAAGCGTCTGGCGAGCGGATCGTTGGACAAGAGTGTGCGGCTGTGGGATGTCGAGACGGGGCGGCCGATCGGCGCGCCGCTACTCGGCCACACCGGCTGGGTCTGGTCGGTCGCGTTCTCCCCCGACGGGAAACAACTGGCGAGCGCGTCCGACGACCGGAGCGTGCGGCTGTGGCAGACCTTCGTTTCGCGCGACGAAGCTGTGCAGTCCGCGCTGGCACGCCTGCCGCGTTGCCTCTCGCCTTACCAGAGGATGACCTTCGGCCTGGTCGAAGCGGCAGGACCCGACGTGCCGGACGATCATGCGACGAAGCCACCCTGCTGGTAGACTGCCGCCCAAGCCCTCACCTAGGCCACGCCGCTGGAGCCTGCCGGAATCGGCAATCCAGTCAGCGCTTCATCACGGCGCGGAAGTCGGGCGGTCGGGTGAACGCGCGGGGGCGTTCTGGCGGCAGCACCGCTCGCATTGAACCACGCGTCGGCGCGATTGCATGCGCCCGACCATACCCCTACGGTTTCAAATGTCTTCCGCCGCTCTCTGACCAAAAGCGCAGAGGGGCAACGTGAAAGTCACACTGACCTGGAAGCCGGAGTAAGCTGGCCGGTCGCCCTGGGGGTACATCGTGGCGGAGCTGCTGCAGCAAGGCATCGGCAGGGTGCGTAGTTCGGCCGCGGCGCCGGTGGTGGGCAGCGCTTTCCTGATCTCCGCGGGGCACGTGATGACCTGTGCCCACGTGGTCAACGCGGGGCTGGGTCGGGCGTGGGACGCCGTGGACCGCCCCGGCGACGACGCATGGGTCCAGGTTGAGTTTCCGTTTGCTCGACACGGTCTGACGTTGAGTGCCTCGGTCATCGAGTGGCGCCCACCCGGCGACGGCATCGCTGCCGACATTGCCATCCTGGAGCTCGAACGACAGGTTCTGGAGAAGTCCTTATCGAACCATTGCTGGGCTACCACATCGCGGGCAGACGTTCTGGACCAAGGGGTTCCCGGTGGGCCAGGACGGCGGCATGGACGCCGTCGGCGAGCTCGGCACGCCAATTGAACATGGCCGCCTGCTGGCGCATGGCAGCGCGCGGCCAGGGTTCTTCATCGAAGGCGGGTTCAGCGGTGCGCCGTTGCTGGACGAAACCACCAACGCCGTCATCGGCATGGTCAACGCCGCGGCTCGGGATGACTCGAAGCGTACGGCGTTCGTCATTCCCGCCGACCAGCTCGAACGGGCATGGCCGCCGCTGGCCCGCCCGTACAAAGGGTTGAATGCGTTCCGCGAGGTAGACCGGCGGTTCTTCTTCGGACGAAATGTATTCGCCGACGAGCTTGCCGCCAAACTGACGCTGCGCCCGTTCGTCGCGGTGGTTGGGCGCTCCGGTAGCGGCAAGTCGTCTTTGGTGCGGGCCGGGCTGCTGCCGCGCCTGCACGATGAGGGCTCGTGGCGTGTCTTGGTCGTGCGACCGGGCGCGCCATCGGCCGATCCGTTTCGCAATATCGCCTGCTGCCTGCTCGATGCCGCGCGCGGTGCCGACACGGGCCTCGGTGCGATGCTGGACGAAGACGCCGTCGCAAGGCTTGCCACCGCGCTGCACGACGATCCCGATGTGTTGGTCGACCACCTGCGTCGTCTCACCGGGGACGGGCCGGACTCGCCCAATCTGCTGTTGGTGGTTGACCAGTTTGAGGAACTGTTCACCCTGGTGGCGGATCCGCACGAGGATGACGAAAGCAGCGTGCGGGCGCGCTGCGTGCGGTGCCTCTGTGCGGCAGTCGATACCACGCACACGCAAGACCCGGCCGCGCGCTGCATCGTGACGCTGCGTGCGGATTACCTGGGACGCGCACTGGGTATTCGTGCGCTGGCGGACCTGCTGAAGGACGCCGACATCAAGCTCGCACCGATGAACGCGGCCGAACTGCGCGCCGCCATCGAAGAGCCGGCCCGTATGCTGGGCGTCCGGTTCGACGATGGCCTGGTGGACGAATTGATGCAGTCGGTCGGCGATTCACACGATGCCCTGCCGCTGCTGGAATTCGCTCTGGCCGAACTTTGGTCCATGCAACGAGACCGAGTTGTCCGACGACCGGCACAGCCGAACGGCGAGGCCACAACGGACGTCATGGTGACGTCGCTGACGCGGCACGCCGACGCCGTATTCGATCATCTGAGCCGAAGGTTTGGCGAGGCGACGTTCCGTGCCGCGATGACGGCGTTGGTCTGGCTCGGCGACCCGGCGCGGGAAGGCGAGGACACGCGGCGGGTGGGGCGGCGCGGCGAGTTCGTCGCAACGGGCGAGGAGGGTGTCCGGCGGTGGGCGTTGCTGGAGCAGTTGGCGAGCCAGGACCGGCATGCCCGGCTCGTCACCATGGGAGCAAGCCAGATCGACGGGGAGCCTACGGCGGAGATCGTCCACGACGCGCTGATGCGCCGCTGGGGCAGGTTGCGCGGTTGGCTGGACGAAGATCGCAGTTTCCTGCTCTGGCAGCAGAAGACCAACGCCGAGGCTGCGGAATGGCGCCAGAGCAGGGACGGGTCCGATCTCTTGGTTGGGCGTAAACTGGCCGAAGCACAGCGCTGGCGGGAAGAGAGGCCGGGGCACGATCTGCTCCGGTTGACGGATTACCTCACGGCGTCAATGCAGTTTCACGAACAGCAGGAAGAGCAGGCGAGGCGACGTCAGCTTGAACACATCGGCGCACTGGAGCAGGTGGCATCCGTCGCCAAGCGTCGGACCAAACATGCGATGCTGGCGGCAGTGCTGGCATTGTTGGCGGCGATCGTGGCGATCCTCGGTCTGGGATGGGGGACCGCCCAGATGCAGATCGCCGCAGGCGAACGGGCCAAGGCGCTGCGGGCGCAGGTCACTCGGCTTGGCGCCGCTGCGGAAGGACAGACCGAATTGGGCGACCCTGTGACGGGGATGCTGTTGGCGCTGGAGGCGCTGCACATCGCGCCGAATTCCTCCGCACGCGGCTTCACCGCCGAGGCCGAAAGAGCGCTAACGCACGCGTTGCAGATGCAGCGCGAGACATCCTTGCTGCGCGGTCACTTAAGCGCAGTCCACTCCGTGGCATTTTCGCCCGACGGTAAGCGCCTGGCGAGCGCATCGGACGATGGCAGCGTGCGTGTGTGGGATGCCGAGACCGGCCGAGCGATCGGTGCACCCCTGATGCATCACGACGACAAGATCTGGTCGGTGACGTTCTCACCCGACGGCAGGCGCCTGGCGACCGGGTCAGAGGATCAAGGTGTGCGGCTATGGGACGCTGAGACCGGTCAGCCGATCGGCGTGAAGTTGCCCGGCCACACCGGCATCGTCTGGTCGGTCGCGTTCTCACCGGATGGCAGACGTCTTGCCAGCGCATCTTCCGACCAAAGCGTGCGGCTATGGGATGCCGCGACCGGTCAGCCGATCGGCGGGCCACTGATCGGACACACGAACTGGATTCGATCGGTGGCATTTTCACCGGACGGCAAGCGTCTGGCGAGCGCGTCGTTCGATAGGACCGTGCGGCTGTGGGATGCAGCAACCGGTCAGTCGATCGGACCCCCGTTGCTCGGGCACAGGGGATGGGTCCTTTGCGTGGCGTTCTCACCGGACGGCAGGCGATTGGCAAGCGCGTCGGCCGACAAGAGCGTGCGGCTGTGGGACCCGGCGACCGGGCAGCCGATCGGACCTCCGTTGCTAGGCCATGCCGACACGGTTTGGTCGGTGGCGTTCTCGCCGGACTCCAAGCTGCTGGCGAGCGCGTCATCCGACCAGAGCGTGCGGCTGTGGGATGCCGAGACCGGTCGGCCGATCGGCGGGCCACTGCTTGGCCACGCCGGCACAGTCTGGTCCGCAATGTTCTCGCCGGACGGCAAGCAGCTTGCCAGTGCATCGGACGACCGGACTGTGCGGCTGTGGAATGCCGAACCCGAAGGGCCGATCAACACGCTGCTGGTTGGTCACACGGGGACGGTCTGGTCGGTGGCGTTTTCGCCGGATGGCAAGCGCCTGGCGAGCGCGTCGGCCGATCAAAGTCTGCGGCTATGGGATGGCGAGACCGGCAGGCTGATCGGCGATCCGCTGCTGGGGCATACGGGCGCGGTCCTGTCCGTCGCGTTCTCACCGGACAATAGTATTCTGGCAAGTGCGTCGGCCGACCAGAGCATACGCCTTTGGGACGCGGATACGGGCCGACAGAAAGGTGGGCCGCTGATCGGGCACACCGCTGCCGTCCAGTCGGTAGCGTTCTCGCCTGACGGCAAGCTTCTGGCGAGCGGGTCGTGGGACAAAAGTGTGCGGTTGTGGGATGTCGAGAGCCGTCGGCCAACCGGCTTGACGCTGCTCGGCCACACGGACTCGGTAACGTCGGTAGCGTTCTCGCCCGATGGCAAGCGCCTGGCGAGCGCGTCGGCCGACAAGAGCGTGCGACTATGGGATACAGCGACGGGCCACGAGGTAGTTGCGCCGCTGCTTGGCCACACCAACTCGGTAAGGTCGGTAGTATTTTCGCCGGACGGCAAGCGGCTGGCGACCGCATCGTCCGACCACAGCGTGCGGTTGTGGGATGTCGAGACCGGTCAGCCGGTCGTAGCGCTCCTGCTTGGTCACACGGCTGCGGTGTGGTCGGTGGTGTTTTCCCCTGATGGCAAGCGCCTCGCGAGCGCGTCGGAGGACCAGACTGTGCGGCTGTGGGACGCCGCAACGGGTCGGCCGATCAGCCCACCGCTGCTCGGCCATGCGGGCGGAGTCTATTCGGTGGCGTTCTCGCCGGACGGCAGGAGGTTGGCGAGCGCGTCATTGGATCAAAGCGTGCGGTTATGGCCCATCTTCGTTTCGCGCGACGAGGCTGTCGAGACGGCGGTGGCGCGGCTGCCGCATTGCCTCTCACCCTACCAGCGAATGACCTTCGGGCTCTCCGATCCAACCGGCTCCGACGTCCCCGACAACCACGCGACCGAGCCGCCCTGCTGGTAGGCTGCCACCCAAGCCCCCACCTATGCGGGAACACGTTCGGAGTTTCCGCCAGCATGGCCAGCTACCAATACGTCTACGTGATGAAAGACCTGACCAAGGCCTTTCCGGGCGGTCGCGAGGTGTTCCGCGGCATCACGCTTGCCTTTCTGCCCGGCGTGAAGATCGGCGTGCTCGGCATCAACGGCGCCGGCAAATCGACTCTGATGAAGATCATGGCCGGCATCGACACCGACTTCGGCGGCGAGGCCTGGGCGGCGGAAGGCGCGCGCGTCGGCTATCTGGAGCAGGAACCGCAACTCGATCCCGACAAGACAGTGGGGGAGAACGTCGAAGCCGCATTCGCCGAGCTGAAGGCTACGCTGGATCGGTTCAATGCGATTTCGGAGAAATTCGCCGAGCCGATGAGCGACGAGGAGATGAACGAACTGCTATCGGAACAGGCCGACCTGCAGGCGAAGATCGATGCCGAGGAGGGCTGGGACCTCGACCGCCGTGTCGACATCGCGCTGGACGCGTTGCGCTGCCCGCCGGCGGAGGCGTCGGTCACCACGCTGTCCGGTGGCGAGCGGCGGCGCGTCGCGCTGTGCCGGCTGCTGCTGGAGAAGCCCGACCTGCTGCTGCTGGACGAGCCGACCAATCACCTGGATGCGGAAAGCGTCGCCTGGCTGGAACACACGCTGCACGACTATGCCGGCACGGTGATGATCGTCACCCACGACCGCTACTTCCTCGACAACGTCACCGGCTGGATCCTGGAGATCGAGCGCGGCCGCGGCTATCCGTTCGAGGGCAACTACTCCTCGTGGCTGGAGCAGAAACGCAAGCGCCTCCAGCAGGAGGAGAAGGAGGAAAGCGCTCGTCAGCGTGCGCTGGCGATGGAGCAGGAATGGATCGCCGCCTCGCCGCGGGCACGGCAGGCGAAGAACCGGGCGCGCATCCAGCGCTACGAGGAGATGCTGGCGCGCTCGCAGGAGCAGGTCGCCGGCGTGGCTGAAATCGTCATCCCACCCGGACCACGGCTCGGCAACGTGGTGATCGAGGCCGAGGGGCTGCGCAAAGGCTACGGCAACAACCTGCTGATCGACGACCTGAACTTCCGTCTGCCGCCCGGCGGCATCGTCGGCGTGATCGGCCCGAACGGCGCCGGGAAGACGACGCTGTTCCGCATGATTATCGGTCAGGAGCAGCCGGATGCCGGGTCGCTGCGGGTCGGCGAGACGGTGAAGCTGGGCTACGTCGATCAATCGCGCGACAGTCTGAACGCGAACAACAACGTGTGGCAGGAGATCAGCGGCGGCGAGGACCTGATCTATCTCGGCAAGCGCGGCGTGCCGTCACGGGCGTATGTGAGCGCGTTCAATTTCAAGGGACCCGATCAGCAGAAGAAGGTCGGCATTCTGTCGGGCGGCGAGCGCAACCGGGTGCACCTGGCGAAGATGCTGAAGTCCGAGCACAACGTGATCCTGCTGGACGAACCGACCAACGACCTGGACGTCGATACGCTGCGCGCGCTGGAAGACGCGCTGATCGAGTTCGCCGGCTGCGCGGTGATCATCAGCCACGACCGGTGGTTCCTCGACCGGCTGGCGACGCACATCCTGGCGTTCGAGGGCGACAGCCACGTGGAGTGGTTCGAGGGCAACTTCGAGGCCTATGAGGAGGACAAGCGGCGTCGGCTCGGCGCGGACGCGACCGAGCCGCACCGGATCAAGTACCGGCCGATCGCACGGTGAGGCGGAAAGCCGGTGCCCAGATAGTGCCGAACCCACTACGGCGCCGGTGAGAAGGGCACCAGCATTCGGGACCGGCGCCGGCGTTATGCGTTTTGCAAGGCACCTCATTTCATCCTTTGTCCGACCAGCCGGCCGTCACCGGAACCGGGTTGCCGTTCACGATCTGCCAGACGATCTTGTGCTCCAACAGCTTGACCGCCTGCGCGGGCTTGCCTTCCGCATGAATCAACACGTCCTTGCCCGACAGACCGCCATGCCCCCCCTGCCCCTGCGCGCCGGCCAGACCCTTCATGATCTTCTTGCCGGCGATTTGCGCAATGATCGTCACCTTGGTGTTGCCGGTCTGATGAGGAACGAATTCAGTCATGCCCTCGAAAGCAACCGTGACAAATTGGTCCCAACCGCGGTGACCATCAGCCACGACCGCTGTTCCTCGACCGGCTGGCGACGCACATCGTGGCGTTCGAGGACGACAGTCGCGTGGAATGGTTCGAGGGGAACTTCGAGGCGTATGAGGAGGACAGGCGACGCAGGCTTGGCGTGGACGCGACGGAGCCGCACCGGATCAAGTACCGGCCGATCACGCGGTAAGCATGAGCTACTGGCGTAGCGCGGCCAGTTCGGTTTCCAATTCGGTGACGTGGCTCCGTGCTTCGGATGACCGGCCGGTATCGCCTATTTCCTGGTAGGCCTTGGCCGCGTCTTGGATGGACGCAATCGCCTCTTCCATGTGCGGTGCACTTCTCTGGCGCATCGCCAACACAGCCAATGCGTCTCCCAGCAGCTTCTCGGAGAAGGCCCGCGCGCGGGGGGTCTGGTCCAGCGACCATTGGCCGAGCGCCGCTCGGTCTGCCGCGATCGCTTCCTCGATTCGCACCGTCCCACTCTCGCGCTTCCCGAGGGCCAACAAGGTAGTTCCGAGATTGTCCTGAGTTTCCGCCCAGCCACTGGGGGCCCGCTCCCGCGTTTGCTCCTCCAACGCCGCTCGCTCGGCGGCGAGCGCTTCTTCCAGGTGCGCTGTGCTATCCTTGCGTTCCCCGAGGGCCGAAAGTGCGATGCCAAGGTTGCTTTCGGTCTGAGCCCAATCAAGCGGTACCCGATCGCGCGTCCTGACCTCCAATGCCGCACGAAATGCCGCGACCGCTGCTGCGAGATGCACCGTCCCGTCTTCGCGCTGTCCCAACTCCCACAGCACGAGACCGAGCTTGTTCTGCACCGCAGCCCACTCCAGTGGGGAGCTGTCGCGCGTTGCTACTTCCAAGGCTGCGCGATAGGCGGCCAGCGCCTGCTCGAAGTGTTCGGTTCCAGTCTCGCGTTGCCCAAGCGCCGACAGCGCGTTTCCGAGGTTGATCTGGGTTTGCGCCCAACCGAGTGGCACGCGTTCGCGCGTTCTCTCCTCCAGCGCCGCCCGATCGGCTGCGACCGCTTCCTCCAAATGCGCGGTTCCGTTCTCGCGCCAGCCGAGCAAAAGCAGCGAGGCGCCGAGATTGTTCTCGGTCAGCGCCCAATCCAGCGGTACCCGTTCACGCGTCCACTCCTCCAGGGTGGCACGATAGGCCGCCACCGCTTCCTCCAAGGACCCGATACCATGTTCGCGCTGCGCCAACGCAAACAGGGCGACGGCGAGGTTGTTCTGCGTCATCGCCCACTGGAATGGTACTAGCGCGCGCGTTCTCTCTTGCAGCGCGGCGTGGTAGTCCGCCACGGCCTCCTGCAGATGCGCGGTGCCGGTTTCGCGCGTTCCGAGCAGCTCCAGTGCAGTGGCCAGACCGGTCTCGGTTGCTGCCCAGCCGAGAGGGGCCCGGTCGCGGGTCATCTCCTCAAGGGCGGAGCGATAGGCTGCGACTGCCTGCTCGAGATAGTCGGTCCCGCTGTCGCGCTCTCCGAGCCGCCAAAGCACGAGGCCCAGGTCGTTCTGTGTCTGCGCCCAGTCGAGCGGTACCCGTTCGCGCGTCTCTTCCCCCAGTGCCAAACGAAACGCCGCCAATGCCTCCTGCAAATGGCGCGGTCCGCTTTCGCGTTGAGCGAGCTCCAGTAGCGCGAGACCGAGGTCGACCTGTGTCTGAGCCCATTCAAGCGGAACGCGTTCGCGCGTCCTCTCCTCCAGCGCGGCACGGAAAGCTTCCACTGCCTGCTGTAGATGCTCCGTCGTGCCATCGCGTTGGCCAAGCAGCAGAAGTGTGCGGCCAAGGTTGCTCTGCGTTGTTGCCCATTCGAGTGGCACCCGCTGGCGTGTTCGCTCCTGCAATGCCGCTCGATACGCCGCCACTGCCTGCTCGAGTTGTCCCGTGCCCGTCTCGCGCGAGCCAAGCACCCGGAACACGTTGCCCAGATTATTTTGGGTCATTGCCCAGTACAGCGGTGTGCGCGCGCGCGTCCTCACCTCGAGTGATGCGCGAAATGCGGCCGCTGCTTGGTCGAGGCGTGTTGTGCCGCTCTCGCGGTAGGCCAGTGTGAGGAGCGCCGAACCCAGGCCACTCTGTGTCGTCGCCCAGATCAGCGGTTCCCGATCGCGCATCCGTGCCTCGAGCGCCGCCTGGAAGGCTGCCACGGCCTCTTGCAGATGCGCGGTGCCGGTTTCGCGGGTTCCCAGGCGCCAGAGCGCGAAGGCCAGGCCATTCTGCGTCTGAGCCCAGGCCAACGGCACGGTCTCGCGTGGCCGCTCCTCCAATGCAGCCCGGAATGCGGCGACTGCCTCGGTCAGGCGACCGGTATCTCCGTCACGGGCCCCCAGAATGCGCAGGCTGATGCCCAGCCCGTTCTGTGTGCTTGCCCAATCCCGCGCATCTTCGTTACGCGGAACGAGCTGCAACGCCTGCCGGTAAAGATCGATAGCTGTCGCGAGTGCGGCATTGTCGCCGAATTGGTCGCCCTGCTCGCGCAACATTGCAGCTTGCCGTGTCATCAGCTGCCATGCCCGATGCCGATCGAACGGCAGTGCGAGCGCGACCGCGCTCCCCAGGTCGTTCGCCGCGTCACGATAATGCAGCGTCAGTGCCGCGACACGCGCGCTCTCCTGAAGAGATCGAGCCGCGGCAAGTGACCGCTCCTTCGCCTTGTCGACGAGCGTGAGGCTTGCCATGCGGTCCAGGTTCGCCGCATCCAGCAGCCTGGCCCGGGCTTCAGCAAAATCGGCCTGTCCAAGCGCCCTTTCGGCCTGCTGGCGCAAGACAGCGACCTCGGGATCATCGCCGGACAACATGAGGACCTGCTTGCGCAGCGCGGCATACTCAGTCGCTTTGCGCTCGAGCTGGGTCTGAACCTCGACCGGGTCGTCGGGTTTTACCGTATCCCCGAGACGGGCCAGAATCTGCACCAAGGCAGCGAGAGGAACGCCCTTCTCGCGAGCCAGCGCTTCTGCCATCGCCTTTTGCGCCGCATCCAGCGCCTGGAGCCGTTGCATCTCTTCGGCGTGGAGCGCCTCTGCGCGGGTCGTTTCCTGTTGCCGCCGCACACCGGTTTCGCGTGTGTAGATCACGGCGACGGCGATCGCGGCGAGTGCCAGCAGGGCCGACGTGGGGCCGATCCGCCGCAGCCGCCAGATGTGGATGCGGCGCGCGAGGAAACGCCGCATCGTCGCGACCCGACCGGTTCCCGGCGTCTCGTCGAAGCGCACCGAGAATGCCTCGATCGGCCGAGCGATGTTCTTCAGCGCCAGCGCGCCGAGGCGCTCGAAGCGTACGCCGGGTTGCTGGCGGGCGTGCTCACGGACTGTGCGAGAGACGCAGATGCCCCCGGCAGGACAGGCGGATTCGAGGCGAACCGCGATGTTGACACCATCGCCGTGCATGTCGCTGCCATCGAGGATCGCATCGCCGATGTTGATGCCGATGCGGAACCTGATGCACCGGTCGGGCGGCGCGTCCCTGTCGAACGCTGGAACCGCGCGCTGTATCGCGATCGCTGCCTGAATCGCGCCATCAATGCTGTCGAACAGGACCAGGAGTGAATCGCCGGCGGTCTGTCGAATCGTGCCACCATGCAGGCGGATGGTCGGTTCGATGAGCTCCCGGCGCATTCGCCGCAGTCGCGCCGCCGTGCCGGCATCATCGAGACCAACCAGTCGACTGTAGCCGACCATGTCGGCGTGCATGACCACCGTCAATTTGCGACGGTCAGGTGTTGCCTTGCTCACGTCGACCAGATGGGCCGCCGGTTGCATCTCCCACCTCTGCAGGACCGCCGGCGGATGCCCACCGGAATGGTCCCGTATCGCACAATATCAGACCATCCTAATCGGTCACATTCAGTGCTGTCACGCTGTGAGCCAATTCACATCCTGGGTCGAACCGACAACGAGCCGTAGGGGCGTCCGACCAGACAGTGACGCGGCAGCGCACAGAATGCGGTCGACATCAGTGCGCCGCAGCATCGGCGCGCGAGATCAGCTCCGCGCTACCTTGCAGGCCTTCAGGTGGTCGATCCACTCGCGCCGGTCGTGGCAGCGGATTGCCATCAAGTTTCTTTAGCTTATACCGCCGCGTGCTGGAGAGGGACTTTGCCATGGACATCGAGACTGCCCCACGAACCGTCGCCGATGCCGACCGGCAGGCGCGCGTCGATCTCGCCGCGGTATATCGCCTGCTTGCCCATCACGGCTGGGGCGACGTGATCTTCAACCATGCGGCGATACGCTGCCCGTCCAACCCGCGGCACTTCCTGATCAAGCGCCACGAACTGCTGTACACCGAGGTGACCGCGTCCAATCTGGTCGAGGTCAGCATGGATGACGACCTGGATGAGCGTTCGGGCGTCAACCGGCCGGGGTTCACGCTGCACAGCGGCGTGCTGCGCGGGCGGCCCGACGTGAACTGCTCGGTGCACGTCCATCCGGACGAAGGCGTGGCGATATCCGGCCTGAAGCATGGGCTGCGACCGGTCTCGCAGAGCGCCATGCGGTTCTACCGGCGGGTCGGCTACCACGATTACGAGGGCCTCACCGACAGCTTCGATGAACGCGAACGCATCGTCGCCGCGCTGGGCAGCAACCGCGCGCTGGTCATGCGCCATCACGGCATCACCACGGTGGGCGTCACTGCGCGCGAGGGATTCAGCCTGATGAAGGAGTTCGTGCGCGCCGCACGCATCCAGCTGATGATGGAAGCGACCGGCGCGCCTGTGGCGGAAATCGCACCGGAGATCTGCGAACGCGTCGCGGCCCAGTATGAACAGCACGACAGGGGGCGGGCATCGGCTGAATGGCCCGCGTATCTTCGCCTGCTCGACGGCATCGATACCAGCTATCGCGACTGACCGCACGCCCCCGCGGGGCGTCACCGGCGCGTCATGAACCCGCTGTGGGTCCTGCGCACGGCGCGGCTGGTGCTGACGCCGGTGGGCGGCGCCGACCTCGCCGACCTGTGCGCCATCAAGGCCGACCCGCGCGTGTTCGCCATCATGCTGGGTGGCGTCCGGTCGCCGCAACAGACGGCTGAGGACCTGGCGGATGATATCGTGGACTGGGGCGCCAACGGTTTCGGCACCTGGACGATCCGCGAGGCCGGCCAGTTCCTCGGCATCACGGGGCTGGAGCGGCGGCCGGACGGTCGTGGCATTGCGCTGCGCTTCGCCATCTGGCCGGAGGCGCAAGGTCGCGCCCTTGCCCGCGAGGCGGCCGGGGCGGCGCTGCGGTTCGGCCACCGCCAGGCCGGACTGTCGCGCATCGTGGCGGTGGCACGGGAACACAACTTCGCCTCGCGCGTGGTGCTCGGCGGCATCGGCATGACGGAGTGCGACAGTTTCGCGCAGTTGGGACATCGGATGGTGATGTACGAGAGCGTGCTACCGTCGGTCGCCACCGTTCTATCGGTACAGCAACCATGCCCAGTTGCCAGACCGCCCTGTCGTCGCGCAAGTTCCGGCCGCCAAGGATTTCCAAAGGACCCGCCCATGAATGGCGCCGAAAGCCTCGTCCACACCCTGCTTAACAGCGGCGTCGATACCTGCTTCTGCAACCCCGGCACCTCCGAAATGCACTTCGTCGCCGCGCTCGACCGCGTCCCCGGCATGCACTGCGTGCTGGGCCTGTTCGAGGGCGTCGTGACGGGTGCGGCAGACGGCTACGCGCGGATGTCGGGCAAGCCGGCGGCGACGCTGCTGCACTGCGGACCGGGGCTCGCCAACGGGCTGGCCAACCTGCACAACGCCCGCCGTGCGCAGACGCCGATCGTCAACATCGTCGGCGACCAGGCGACCTATCACCGTCCGAACGACGCGCCGCTGACCGCCGACACCGAGGGCTGGGCGCGCGGTGCCTCCGCCTGGGTGCGCACCGCCGTCTCGTCCGCCACCGTCGGCGCCGATGCCGCCGTGGCGGTGCAGGCGGCACGCACCCATCCGGGGCAGATCGCCACGCTGATCCTGCCGTCCGACACCTCCTGGGACGAGGGCGGCGTGATCGCCGAGGCGCTGCCGGTGCCACCGAAGCCGCGTTCCGACCCGTCGCAGATCACCAACGCCGCCAACATCCTCCGCCGCGGCGAGCCCACGCTGATCGTGCTGGGCGGCGAGGCGGTGCGCACCGAGGCGCTGGAGAACGCGCATCGGATCGCCGCCGCCACCGGCGCGAAGCTGATCGCCCAGGGCGCCAACGCCCGCATCTCGCGTGGCCGCGGCCGGGTGCCGGTGGACCGCATCCCCTACGTGGTCGATGTCGCGGTGAAGGCGCTGGCCGGCACGCGGCACGTCATCCTGTGCGGGCTGCGCAAACCGGTGACGTTCTTCGCCTACCCCAACAAGCCGACCACGCCGATCCCGGAGGATGCCAACATCCACGTGCTTGCCCGCACCGATCAGGACGCGGCCGAAGCACTGGCCCGGCTGGCGGACGAACTCGGCGCCCCGCGCGCCGCCATCCCCGACCCCGGCCCCCGGCCCGAGCCGATGCGCGGCAAGCTCACCCCGGAGTTGGTCGCCGCCACTCTCTCCGCGCTGCTGCCGGACGACGCTGTGGTCACCGACGAGGCGGTCACCTTCGGCCGCGGCTTCTTCCCGTTCACCTACGCCGCGCCGCCGCATGACTGGCTGAACTCCACCGGCGGCGCGATCGGCTGCGGCCCACCGCTCGCCACCGGCGCCGCGGTCGGCGCACCTGGCCGCCGGGTGATCGCACTGCAGGCCGACGGCTCGGCGATGTACACATTGCAGGCGCTGTGGACCCAGGCGCGCGAACGCCTGGACGTCACAACCGTCCTGATTTCCAATCGCAAATATCAGATCCTGCTTGGAGAGCTCGCGAACGTCGGCGCCAACCCCGGACGCACCGCCCTCGACATGCTGGACCTGGGCAATCCGGATCTCGACTGGACCAGTCTCGCCGCAGGCATGGGCGTCGAAGCCGCCCGCGCGGAGTCCTGCGAACGCTTCGCCGACCTGTTCGCCCAGGCCAACGCGCGCAAAGGTCCGTTCCTGATCGAGCTGGCGGTCTGATCCATGGCGATCGGGGCCCCGAGCCACAAGCGCCGCCGGCGTAGGCGGAGCAGCCGCTCGCGGGTGGTGACGCCATCGGTCCGTCACTCCCCGGTCGGCCGGCAATTCCAGCTCCATTCCGCCGAGGTGCTCGGTTCGATCGGTATTCTGGTCGCCACGGCGACGCTGGTCGCGCTGATCTGGCTGATTTCGAACCGCTCGATCGACACGGAACGCAGCGACCTGCGCGCGCGCGTCGAGGCCACGATCCACGGCCAGTCCTTGATACTCGCCGATCAGATCCGCCGCGAGTTGCTTGGCGTCCAGCAGTCGCTGACCATTCTGAAGGAGGCGTTCCAGGCCGATCCCGACCATTTCGACATGACGGCCTGGCGCAACCAGATGCCGGCGCTGACCGACGTCACCGACGATGCCTTCATCGCCGATGCGCAGTTCGTCATCCGCCACGACATCAACCCGCCCGAGGTCGGGCTGGGCATCGGCTCCCGGGTCGCCGGCATGTACGGATCGGAGGCCGAAAAGCCCGATCCCGAGGAGGACCAAGTCACCGAACAGACCAAGCAGAAGCTGCAGGTCCGCCAGCATCTGTCGCTCATGCTGCTGCGGCTGACTCATCCGGGCGGCTGGATCGTCGGCGCCAACTATCGCACCGACGCGCTGCGGCGGCTGTTTGCCGAAGCGAACCTCGGCCTACGGGGGATGACGGCACTGATCGACACGCGCCTCGGCAGGGTGCAGGCGATCGTTGGCCCGGCCGCCGCCAATGCCAACTATGACATCGCCACCTCGGCCATGTACGCCGCGATGCAGCTCCGGCCGGACGGTACGTGGATCGGGCCGTCAGCGCCGGACGGCGCGCAGCGCATCCACGCCTTCCGCCAGGTTCCCGGACATAAGTTCGTGGTGGTCGTGGCGGTCGACGAGGCCGAGGCGATGCGGCCGGCCATAGCCTGGGCGCAAGATGTCCGGTCGCTGGCGCTGGCCGCCACCCTGGTCGTGCTGGCAGCAGCGGGAGTCGCCATGTACGCGGTGTGGACCTTCCGTACCAAGCACCGACTGCGGCAGACCCTGGAGCGGGAACAGCTCCTGGCAGCCAATGCGCAGGCGGAGCTGGTGGATGTCCGGGCCCGGCTCGGCGGGAGAGCCGGCCAGATCCAGGCGCTGTTCGCCGGCATCGAGGAGGGCGTGCTGGTGCTCGATGCTGAACAGCGCCTGGCCGAGTGGAACCAAAGATTCCCCGGGCTGTTCGGAATCGCACCGGAGGTCCCGCGGCGCGGAATGCAACTCGACGAGTTGCTGCGCACCCAGGCCCTGGAGGGAGCGTTCGGAGCGCTGGAGGATCCAGAGCGCGAGGTGGCAATCCGCCGCGCGCTACTACACATTGACAGTGGCATCCGTCCCTCGCTGTACCCGGCCCCTGGCGGACACACCTTGGCGGTATTCACCACCCGGCACGCCGACGGCAGCCTGTTGCTGGTGATGCGCGAAGCCACCGAGTACGACCTGCACAACGTGACGGACGAGCCGGAGGCAGAAGTCCTGGAGGCGTCGCCAGCGCCGGGGTCCGCCGCGGCGGCCTGACCGCCGTTAAGCCGCGGTAAGGGAATCGCCGGCAAGTTTCGTCGCATGACGACGATTTCCTGGACAGCGGGCGCTTCAGGCGCGTGGTCTGATGCGTCCAACTGGTCTCCGGCCGCGGTGCCAGGCAGTGGCGACGATGCGCTGATCGACGCGGCCGGCGTGTACCAGATCACGGTAGCTGGGGCGACCGTGAACAGCATCACGCTGGACGATCCACTTGCCACGCTGGTGACCGGCGGCGTGCTGACCGTCAACGGCGGATTGATCATCGGCGCCGGCACGCTCGACGTCGCGACCGGGACGGTCATCTCGGTGGGCAGGCTCGACAACGCCGGCACTATCCTGGACGCGGGCACGCTCGAGGTGTTCGGCAGCTACGACGCCGCCAGCCTGGAGCGAATCGGCGGCGCGGGCGGAGCGCTCCTGCTGGCGGGCTCGCTGACCAATACCGGCGGCACGCTCGATGGCTCCGGCCTGAGCGATCTCACGATCCTCGGGGTCGGCACGATCAAGGGCGGCACGGTCGTCGGCATCGCGAAGCCGGGTTCCGCGACACTCGATGGGGTGACGTGGCGGGGGCCGCTGATCCTCGAGCCGGCTCAACTCAATGTCCTCGACGGCCTGGTCGTGACCGGAGCCGATGGAAGCGGTCGCGGCACGCTCAGCTTCGATGGCGGCAACCTGGACTTCATGGGAAGTCAGACCATCGACAACGCCACTCTGACGGGTCCTGGTGAGATCGTCGCCGCGGGCATGCTCGGTTTCGGGCCAAGTTTCGATATCGAGATCGCCGGTCACGGCATGCTGCGCATCGACGGCACGTCGCTGTTCAACGGCCTGATCAGCAACGCCGGCACCATCGACGTCGTTGGTCAGCCGGTATTTCCCAGCGATCAGGGCGTGCTGGCCAGCATCACGATCCCGGATCTCGACAATACCGGCACCGTCGAGACCAGCGGCACAGGCGGCCTGGCCGGCGACGCCTTCATCACCATCACCTCCGGCACGGTCACCAACCATGTTGGTGCACTGATCAGGGCGTCCGGCGGCCGGGTAAGCTTCGCGGATGGCAGCGTGTTGACCAACGACGGGACGCTCGCGGCCGATGCCGGAACCATCGTCGTCGCCGGTGTGCTGCAAGGAGCGGGACGCGTCACGGTTTCCGATGGCGGCAGTGTGGTATTCGCCGGCGGCGTCGCCGCTGGGCAGCGGGTCGATCTGTCAGGCATCGCCACATTGACCATCGACCAGCCGGACCTGTTTGCCGGCACGATCGGCGGCTTCGCGCCGGGCGACGCGGTCAATCTAGGCGCCGCCGCGATCCCGACCGGCTATTCCGCTGGCGACCTGACGCTGCTGACCGGCGGCAGCCAGACGCTGGATCTGCACATCGCGGGTCCGTTCAGCCTGGCCAACTTCAGCGTTTCGCCAGGCGGCGTCCTACAGGTCAACGGCACCAGCGCCGCGGCGCCGATGATTTCTGACGTGAGCCAGAGCGGCACGTACAGCGCGGGAGGCGCCGCAGTCGCAGTCGCCCCCGGACTGACCGTCGGCGATCTCGGCTCGCCGACGCTGATCGGCGCCACGGCCGAGATCAGCGGCGGAGCGCTGTCCGGCGACCTCCTGTCGGCTGACACGAAGGGCACCGCGATCACGGCAGGCTTCAATACCGCGACCGATGTGCTGACGCTCAGCGGCACGGACACGCTCGCGGACTATCAGCATGTGCTGCGGTCGGTTGCCTTCAGCTCCGGTAGTACCGATCCAACCAAGGCTACCACCCAGCCTGACCGCACCATTTCCTGGGTGGTGAACGACGGCTTGACGAGTTCGGCGCCGTTGACCAGCACGGTCAGCATCCGGCCGCCGCCGCGCTCCATGTCATGGATGGGCGCGACCGACAGCGATCTCGGCAACGCGGCGAACTGGAGCGATGTCACCAATTCCTTGAACCCTGCCTTGCTCGCGCCCGATGCGGCGGACACGGCGGCGTTTGCGTCCGGTGGCGGCAGCATCACCGGGACCGCGACGGTCGCGGCGCTCTCGTTTGGTGGCGGCGACGTCTGGAACTTGGCGTCGGGCGCCGCACTGTCCTCGCCCGGCACGGCCAGCGTTGGCGATGGCGGGTTCGCGCTGCTTGCGATCAGTCCCGGCAGCACCCTGAACGTCGGTGCGCTGGACCTCGCCGCGGGCAGCGACGGTGTGGTTGCGATCGAGGGAGCGGGCAGTGAGCTGGCGGTCGGCGGGCAACTTGCGGTCGGCAGCGCGGCGAGCGCGGAGCTGTCGATTCTCGACGGTGGCAGCGTCACGGCCAGGACTGCCGATATCGGCTTTGGCACTGCGGCTACCGGCAACGTTGACATCGAGGGCGCCGGCTCGCGGTTCGACATTACCGACAACCTGAACATCGGCGCCGCCGGCGTTGGCGTGCTGACGCTGGGCAAGGGCACCGAGCTCACCGTCGCCGACAACCTCAGCATCGGTGCGCTCGGCGTGCTGAACCAGTTCGGCGGCGTGATCGATCCGGCCGTCTACAGCAATGCCGGGCGGGCCGGCGGCAACGGCGCGATTACCGCGACGGTGTCGATCGTCAACACCGGCACGCTGTTCGCCGCGAGCGGTACCGAGACGCTGACCGCGCCGCTCATCACCGGCACCGGTGCATTGGAGATCGATGCCAACGGCGACCTGGCGTTGGATGTCGGGGCAGTGGTGGCGACGCAGACGGTGACGTTCGCCGACAAGACCGGCGTGCTGACGATCGGCACGCTGAGTGGGTTCGCGGCAACGATCGGCGACTTCTTCGCGGGTGACTCGATCGTGGTGCAGGGGACGTCGATTGCGACGACCAGCTTCGATGCCGCGACACACATGCTGACGCTGTTCGATCCATCCGGCGCCGAGGCGGGGACACTGCAGTTCGGCACGACGGTGACGGATGGGTCAGCGTTAGCAGTGAACGGGGTGACGCCGTGCTTTGTGGCCGGGACGCGAATCAGCACGGAGCGCGGCGAGGTGCTGGTGGAGGAACTGCAAGTTGGGGACCGGGTGCAGGTTGTGCAGTTTGAACCCCTTCTCCCCCAAAGTGGGGGAGGGTCGGGGACGGAGTGCTGCGCAAAACCCATTGTCTGGCTCGGTCATCGCACCGTTGACTGCACCCGCCATCCCCAACCCCATAAGGTCTGGCCGGTGCGCGTCTCGGCACACGCATTCGGACCAAACCGGCCGTGCCGCGACCTCTATCTCTCGCCCGACCACGCCGTCCATGTCGGCGATGTATTGATCCCGGTGAAGCACCTGCTCAACGGCTCGACGGTCGCGCAGGTGCAGTGCTCGGCAGTGACCTACCACCATGTCGAACTGACCCGGCACTCCGTGCTGCTCGCGGAGGGCCTGCCCGCGGAGAGCTACCTCGACACCGGCGACCGGTCGAACTTCGCCAATTGTCCTGGCCCCATCAAGCTGCATCCCGATTTCGCCACGCGCGAGTGGGAAGCCAACGGCTGCGCTCCTCTGGTGGTGACCGGCCCCGCGCTCGACGCCGCAAGGCGCTGGCTCATGGCCATGGCGGCCTGATCGCGTCATCGTTCGGTGATCGCCTGCATCTCGCGTTCGTCGCAGCCGATCTCGCGCAGCACCTCCTCGGTATGTTCGCCGAGCGCCGGCCATAACCGTCGCACCGACGGCGGCGAGGCGGAGAACTGCGCCGGGATCGCGGTGATCGAGACATCGCCGTCGAGCGGATGCTGCGCCTGCTGAAAGAACTGCGTCTCGTGCAGGTATTCGTCGTACAGCAGGTCGGCGAGCGTATTGGCCGGTCCGCAGGGAATGTCGAGTTCGCGCAAAATCGCCAGCCATTCCGCCGACGTGCGCTCGCGCATCCCTTCGGTCAGCACCGCGTACAGCGCGTCGACATTGTCGGAACGCGCGGCGATCGTGGCGAAGCGTGGATCGTCGATCAGCGAAGCGCGGCCCATCGCCGCGAACAGCCGGCTCCAGTGCGCGTCGCTTACCGCGATCACCGAGATATGCCCGTCCTGCGTTGCATACGGTCGGCGGTGCGGCGTCAGCATCCGAGGATAGCCGATACCCAACTCCGGCTGATTGAACACCGCGCCCCACAGATGCTCGACCAGCAGGAACGACAACATGGTCTCCAGCATCGGCACGTGTACTTCCTGCCCCTGCCCGGTGCGTTCGCGATGGAACAGCGCCATGCCGATCATCGACGCCAGCATCTGGCCGGTCAGCTTGTCCACCATGACGCTTGGCACGTAGCGCGGCGCGCCGTCAGCGCCGGCGTTCAGTGCCGCCATGCCGCTCATGCCCTGGATCAGATCGTCGAACGCCGGATGTTCCTGCTTGCTGCTGCCTTTGCGAAAGCCGGAGGCGCAGGCATAGACCAGACGCGGATTGCGCGGCGCCAGCGCGGCATAGCCGAGACCCAGTCGTTCGGCGGCGCCGAGACGCATATTGTGCACGAACACATCGGCGCCATCGACCAGACGCAGCACCGCATCGCGCGCGGCGGGACGTTTCAGATCCAGCACAACGCTCCGCTTGTTGCGGTTGAGCATGGCGAAGTAGCTGCCCATGCCATGGTTGCGGCTCGGCCCGATCCAACGGCAGTTGTCGCCGCCCGGCAATTCCACCTTGATCACATCGGCGCCCATGTCGCCAAGCGTCTGCGTGGCGTATGGCCCGAGCACCACGGTCGTGAGATCGATCACCCGAATGCCGGCGAGCGGACCGCCCTGCATTCCTGCCCTCCATGCGCAACGTCTCGCAAGCTTGCGCCGGATGCGTGCGGATTGGCAACGCAGTGAGCCATCGCTAGCATCACTGCATGCCCCGGATGATCCTGACCGGCGACGTCAATCTGATGAACGTCGACGACCCTGCTGTACCATTCGCACGGGTGCGGGATGAATTGCACGCCGCCGATATTGTATTCAGCAATCTCGAATGCTGCCTCTACGAACCGCCCTCCGGACATGCGTTCGAGCATGAGGGCTTCTTCGCTGCACCGCTGATCGGTGGCGAGGCACTGCATCGTGCCGGTATCGCCGCGGTCGGCATCGCCAACAACGTGAACTATGGCGATGCCGCGATCGCCGCCTCGATCGCTCGGCTCGACGCGCTCGGCATACCCCACACCGGGGCCGGCGCAAACGCCGCGGCGGCACGCGCGCCAATCGTCGTCGAGCGTAACGGCATCCGCTACGGCTTCCTGCAACGAAGCTCCGTGTATTGGCCGACCAACCATGAAGCCGGCGCCGGCTCGACCGGCATCGCGGTGATCCGCGCGCATACGGCGTACCAGGTGCCGGTGCACAAGACGCGCCCGGAATTCCCACCGATGAACCGGCCCGGCATCCCGCCGGTGATCGTCACCTGGGCGGATCCCGACTATCTGCGCGCGTTCACCGACGACATCGCCGCGCTGCGCACCCGGGCGGACATCGTGGTGGCCTCATGCCATTGGGGACTGCACAAGGAGGTGCTGGCCTATATGCGTCAGATCGGCCGCGCCGCGATCGATGCCGGCGCCGATATCGTCGTCGGCCACGGGCCGCACTACGCGCTGCCGGTAGAGATGTATCGCGGCAAGGCGATCTGCTACGGCCTGGGCAGCTTTTCGTTCCACACCGGCCACGGCGGCCGCAGGCATGGCGACTGGGTC
This sequence comes from uncultured Alphaproteobacteria bacterium, assembly GCA_963819855.1. Taxonomy (GTDB): domain Bacteria; phylum Pseudomonadota; class Alphaproteobacteria; order Acetobacterales; family Acetobacteraceae; genus JAMXLO01. The sequence goes on along the minus strand of CAWFYC010000016.1, from coordinate 168,232 downwards.
GGTATGATTGCGAATGTAACTATCGCCGACCACGCGGTCTCCGGCGTGGGCTTCCGGTTGGTTCGCCATAACGTTGGTAACGAAACTGTGTTCTGTCGCCTGGCAGAGGAACAAGCAGAACTTGCCGACATCCGGACGCGCAGCACCGATTGCGGAACGCGGTTCGACGAACGTGATGACGAGGTGCTGATATCGCAGGTGGAAGGGGCCGGCGAGTAACCGGCCCCTGCTTCGTCAGCTACCGTTATCGCCGGAATCATTGTTTTCGGCCGGCGGATACAGAAACAGATGCGAGAGCCGCAAACGGCCAATACTGCCTGGCTGCTGCGCCATCGGTTGCTCGTCCGGCGGCGTGCCATACTCGGGAAACACGTAACCGCCGGAATAGCCGTTCGGCGCCGGCTGTTGATACTGCGGTGCGCCGGCTGCCAAGGCTGCACCAGACGATACGACCAGTGCAGCCGCAGCGGCCAAAAGACTGCGTTTCATCATTTATCTCCGTAATAGTTGTGTAGGACGGCGACGAGCGCCGTTCAAAACGTGGCGCGCCGCCGCCAATTCCACAGACCCGCACAATTGCCGGCAGTCATGCGGCGTGAGCGTGCGCGAATGGCATGTCACAACGTAACCGAATTCGCACGCTTCATTGCATAGCGATACGTCGCCAGCGTGCGATACTTACGCCGGCAACATGAAATCAGGGGCAGCCTGGGCGGTCGGCGACGCGACCGCCGACCGTCACGCTGCTGTCATGCCGCCCCCGGCTCAGCCGCGACCAGGCATCGGCGGCGGCTCGGTCTCCTTTCCGCTCGGCCGCGTAACGACGCGATCGAACCATGCCGCGACGTTCGGTGATGCCTGCACCAACTCGCCGCTTTCCGGCATCAGGCGCATGTAGTGGATCACCGGCAGCAGGAAAGCATCGGCCAGCGTGAAGCTATCGCCGGCGAGGTACGCACGCTTGCCGAGTTCGCGATCCAGCAGCGCGAACATTTCGCGCAGCTTCGGCAGCACCGCGTCGATCTTCGCGCGGTCCGGTGCGCCGTCGGGCAGGCCGGAGAAGAAATACGCTGCCAGATACTGCCGCATGAGCAACGGATCGATTGCCGTGTTGATCAGCGAGATCCATTGCTCGGTGCGCGCCGCGCCGACCGGATCGCGCGGGATCAGCGGCGGGCCGTCGAACGCGGTGTCGATATAGCTGCCGATCGCCTTGGACTCGCACAGCGCGAGGTCGCCGTGACGCATCACGGGGATCTTGCCCAACGGATGGATGGCATCGACCTCCGGTGTGTGCGGCCGCGCCGGAGTCAGCGTGTACGGCACGCCCTTCTCCATGCAGGCGATGCGCACGGTCCGCACGAAGTTGCTTTGCGGGGCGCCGATGATCTCGATTGCGGGCATGTGATGCTTCCCTATGGCAGTCGTTTCGTCATGTAGACCCGGTCATAGCCCTGCTCGCTGACGCGGCGTGTCTCGACGAAGCCAATGCGGCGATACAGCGCGATGTTCTCCACCATCAGCGCATGCGTGTAGAGGTGGATTTCCTGGAACCCGCGCCGGCGCGCCTCGGCTTCGGCGAATTCGATCAAAACGCGGCCGTGGCCCTTGCCCTGGCACTCAGGCAACACGGCGATGTTGTCGAGCAGGAAGCCGTCCGCGCGTTGTTCGAGCACCAGAATGCCGACGATGCGGCCGGCGTCGTCCAGCACCCAGGTCTGGCCGTTGGCGATGCGCTGCGCGTAGTCGTCCAACATCGGACCAGGTGGCTTGCCGATGCGATCGATGTAGTGGCGGTAGCCGGCGTGCACGACATCGCGCACGGCGGCAGTATCGTCTGGACGCGCCGGCCGGATCACGCCGCCCGTTCGCGTGCCGCCTCGGTGGCGGCCTCGAGACCAACCGCCTGCGCCAGGCGGTCCAGCCGGCGCATCACGCTTTCGCCGGCGAACACCCCGCTGTCCTCTTCCAGGCGCAGGATCAGCCGGCTGCCCGACAGCCGCAGCCCGGTTCCCGCCAGCAGATCCGGTGTGCCTGCCGACAGCGTGTAGGCCAGCCGCAAGGCCACGCCGAGCACCTCGGCCCGATGCGTGCTGGATACGTCCAGCAGCAGCCGAGCGGGGCGCAGGAACGGCGCGTCGGTGTCCACTTCGTAACGCTCGGCGGTCGCCATCGCGAGAAACGCCCGCGCATGGTGGTCGAGTCCGATCCCCGGCTGCCGCAGCACCCGCAGAAATGCCTGTTCGGCACGGAACTCCGGATGATCGTGACTGCCGATGTCGGACATCCAGCACGCCGCCTCGCGCAGCCGCCGCGCCTCGCCGACCTCGGCCGGGAACAGCGGATCGGTCCAGGCCATCAGGGCCGGCGGCAGGTTCGGATCACGGCCCAGCCGCGCGGCCAGTTCCCTGCCCGCCGCCAGCAGCGGGTCCTCGCCGCGGATCGCCTCGGGCATGCGCTGCATGAACCAGCCCTCGCGCAGGCCGCTCGCGCTGAACACCACGCGCCGCACGCCGGTCGCACGCAGCACACGGCGCAACACCACCGCGGCATACGGCAAATCGTCGATCCGCCGCCGCGACAGTCCCGGCAGCCGCTCCAGCGCCCGGCGGCCGGCTCCGGCGATCACCCCGGTCAGGTCGCGCGCCTCCTCCCGGCCGATCGTGTAGTGATGCACCATCTGCAATGGATAGCCGGTCTGCGCCATGTGGATGCGGGCCAGCGCGCGCCACGCGCCACCCACCAGGTACAGATCGCGATTGGCGCCCTCGGCCAGCCACGGCACCAGTGCCAGGTCGGCCTCGGCGATCGCACGTGCACGCACCGGGTCGCCGCCGGCGCGCTCCGCCAGCCGGATCGCGCCGAGGCCCAGCGTATGCGACACGCCGCGCGCGCCGCGATCGAGCCGCACCAGTTCCAGTGATCCCCCGCCGATGTCGGCCAGGATGCCGTCCGCGGTCGGGATGCCGCACAGCACACCCATCGCCGAGAATTCTGCCTCCTGCACACCGGACAGAATGCGGATCGCCACGCCAGGCAGTCGTGACCGCAACCCAGCGACGAAATCCGTGCCGTTGCGCGCATCGCGCACCGCGGCGGTGGCGAGGACCTCGAACGGCTCCGCGCCCATCGCGCGCGCCACGGCGTAATAACGGTGCAGCACCGTCAACGCCTGACCCATGCCCTCTTCGTTCAGCCGCCCGGTCGCCTGCAGGCCACGGCCCAGCCGCAGCACGGCCTTCTCGTTGAAGATCGCCACCGGGTTGCGGCGATGCCCCTCGTAGACCACCAGCCGCACCGAGTTCGATCCGAGATCGACCACAGCGCAGCGGGGCGCATCGACAGGCGGTTTGAACGGCATGCAATCAGTCCTGGTTCACGCGGTCCGGGCGGCGGTGGTTGCCAAGCGACGCGGCGATCGCCGATCCATGCAACGCCGAGCCACGACCGGAGAGTGACGGATTGGTCATGAAGTAATGGTGAGCGGAGATCGGCTTCTTGCCCGGTGCGACGCGCCGCCAGACGCCATCGCCGCGCAGTTCCCAGGACTGCATCGAGTCCTTCAGATTGACCACCATGATCTGATCCAGCACCTGCGCGTGTACCGTCGGGTTGTGGATCGGCACCAGTGTCTCCACACGCCAGTCCATGTTGCGCACCATCCAGTCGGCCGAACTGATATAGACGCGAGCATGCCGACTCGGCAGCGGATGGCCGTTGCCGAACACGCAGATGCGGCTGTGCTCCAGGAAGCGCCCGACGATGGACTTGATGCGGATGTGCTCCGAAAGGCCTGGCACGCCAGGGCGCAGGCAGCAGATGCCGCGCACCACGCCCATCACCTTCACGCCGGCGCACGAGGCTTCGTACAGCAGATCGATCAGCGTCTCATCGACCAGCGAATTCAGCTTGAGCCAGATGCCGGCCGGCTTGCCGGCGTGCGCGAAGGCGATCTCGCGGCGGATCAGCTCGGTCAGCACGCTCCGCGTGGTCAGCGGGCTGAACGCCAGGGCATCCATCAGCTCGGGGCGCGCATAGCCGGTCATGTAGTTGAACAGCCGGGCGGCGTCGCGCGTCAGGTCCGGATCGGTGGTGAAGAACGACAGGTCGGTGTAGCTACGCGCGGTGATCGGATGGTAGTTGCCGGTGCCGAAATGCGCGTAGGAGCGCACGCCGGTGCCCTCGCGCCGCACCACCAGCGACAGTTTCGCATGCGTCTTCAGTTCGGCGAAGCCGTACACCACCTGCACGCCGGCCGCCTCCAGCGTGCGCGCCAGGCGGATGTTCATCTCCTCATCGAAGCGCGCGCGCAACTCCACCACGGCGGTGACGAATTTTCCCGCCTCTGCCGCCTCGATCAGCGCCTTCACGATCGGCGAGTCGCGGCTGGTGCGGTACAGCGTCTGCTTCACGGCGACCACATTGGGGTCCTGCGCGGCCTGGCGCAGGAACTGCACCACCACGTCGAAGCTCTCGAACGGATGGTGGACGATGATGTCCTTCGCCCGGATCGCCGCAAAGCAGTCGCCGCCGAAGTCGCGGATGCGCTCGGGGAAGCGCGGCGTGTAGGGTGGGAACAGCAGGTCGGGGCGATCGTCGACGATCAGTTGCCGCAGATCGACCACACCGAGGATACCATCGGCGATATGCGTTTCGTCCGGGGTGGCGCCGGTTTCGGCGGCGACCAGCACACGCAGTTCCTCGGGCATGCTGGCATCGATGCCGAGATGAATCGCGACCCCGCGCCGCCGGCGCTTCAGCGCCGTCTCGTACGAGCGGACCAGGTCCTCGGCCTCTTCCTCGAATTCCACGTCGGTGTCGCGGATCAGACGGAACGCACCTTGCCCGGTGATGCGGAAGCCGGGGAACAGCCGGTCGAGGAAGAGCCCGATCAGGTCATCGAGAATCACGAAGCGGATCGGCTCGCCCAGCGCACCCGGCAGCCGGATGAACCGGTCCACCTGACTGGGCAGCGGCACCAGCGCCCGCATGCTCAGCCCATCCTCCTCGCGCAGCAGCAGCAGAGCCATCACCAGGCCCATGTTGGGGATGAACGGGAACGGATGCGCCGGGTCGATCGCCAGCGGGGTCAGCACCGGGAACACCCGCTCCATGAACCATGCATCCAGCCACTTCACGTCGTCGGCGGAGAGTTCCTCGGTCTCGCACACCTCGATGCCGGCCTCGCGCAGCAGGCCGCGCAGTTCACGCCATACCCGCTGCTGTTCCGCCAGCAGCGACTCGGCGCGGAGCTTGATCGCAGCAAGCTGCTGTGCCGGCGTGCGGCCGTCGGGCGACACCGCGGTGACGCCAGCCTTCGCCTGGCCGATCAGGCCGGCGACGCGGACCGAATAGAACTCGTCCAGGATGGACGCGCTGATCGAGACGAAGCGCAGGCGTTCCAGCAGGGGGTGGCGTGGGTTCTCCGCCTCCTCGACCACGCGGTGGTTGAGGTCGAGCCAGGACAGCTCCCGGTTGATGAACCGCTCGGGACTGTCCGGCCCGATACTGGGCGCTTCGGGGCGCGGCGGTTCGGCTGGCCGGTCGAGCACATCCACCGCGCCGTTGCCGCGTGCCAGCGCGTCCCGAGCCTGTGATTTGTTCATGTGACGATCCTACAGGAGAGCCGGGCCGTCCCGCGAGGGGGGCAACGCTGACCCGGAAATTTCATCGGGCGCCAGCAGGTCCGCCAATACCTCGGCCGCAAACGGCACGGTGATATTGCGATGCCGGTCGAGTGCGGCGGCATCCAGTCGAGCGACGGCCTCCTGCAACGCTGCCGCGCTGCGCGGCAGCCGTCGTACCAGCCATTCCTGTAGCGCCTCCGGTGGGCGGAGCTGACGATCGGCAAGCAGCCGGGCGAGCAGCGCGCGCAACAGCGTGTCCTCGGGCGGCCCAAGCTCCACCGCGGTGATCGCGCGCAGACGGCTGACGAGATCGGGCAGCCGGACGGCCCAGCGCGACGGTGGGGCGCGGGCAGCGAGCAGAATGGGCAGCCGAGCCTCGCCCGCGGCATTCAGCAGATGCAGCAGTGTGGTCTCGTCGCCGACCGCATCGGCATCGTCGAGTGCGACGCCGGCGGCAGGCAGGTCGGCCAAGCTGGGCAGCGATGGTGCTGTCCATACCACTGCGGGCGTGCGTGCCGCCCAGATATGCAGCAGATGGGTCTTGCCGCGCCCCGCCTCGCCCCACAGCGCCAGCCGCTGGTTCGGCCAGTCGACGGTGCGGCGCAGCCAGGCACATGCACCCGCGTTCGACTCCGCCTCGCGGAAGTCCGTCTCGGCGTAGCGTGGACCTGGGAAGATCGGCAGTGGCAGTTGGCCGGTAGGGTGCACCGGAACACTGCGGGCCTGGATGACACCGTTCGTCAAGGTGCAATGCCGGAGGTTCAAAGAGCAACCGATAGTTGTCATCCGTGAACGGCTTCCAGTCGTTTTCGAACACCGCGTGCGACGGTCTTGAGGTAGCTCCCGACCGGCTGGTCACCGGCCAGGAGGCTCGATATGAAGGTTGTCTATCTGCTTGGTGCCAATGACCCCGCAGATTATCGTGTGGTCGGTGATGCTACCGACAGCGGTGTCGGATTCCTTTACGAACCATCAATGCTCTTGGCAGCAGGCGGAAAACGGTAAGCCTTTGACAAATATGGACTCTCGGCTCAAGCCGCGCGGGATTATGCAGGTTCCGGAGTCGGAATTCTTTACACTCCGCCGTTGAGGGCTGCACACCGTTGCGCGGGCCGGCGCAATAGATTAGCCGATTCAGGCACTTAGCGTCAGTCGCTTCGATTTTGATTGTGTGGCCCGGAAGTTGCGTGTATCTATTTGGCCGTCACCTTCAGATTAAACACAGCATTGGGACTTCGCCCGACGTGGCAATTTTAAGATCACCGGCAGAGCGGGGCGGCGGACAGTGGTTGCGACTGGCTTGCTGCCTGTCCCTCGTCACCGCTGCGTTCCTGGCGTTTGGCAGCGCGGCGCACGCGACCCTCACCTTTACCCTTGACAGCATCAGCGGCTGCAGCGGTGGAAATTGCGGATCGGATCCGTGGGGTACCGTCAAGGTCACTCAGGACGTCAGCAGCAGCAAAATCATCGATTTCACCGTGTCGCTCAATTCGCCATTCGAGTTCTGGGACTCTGGGAGCACAAGCTCGCCGGTGTTCGCGATCGACATCAATGTCTCCGGCGTCACCTTCGGCAACTTCAAGAACAACGGCAGCGCAATAAGCCTGACGTCGGCTGGCAGCCATAGCGTTACTGGCTATGGCACGCTCCCATACACCCTCACGACAGGAAGCTCATTCTCCGGCCCGCTGACGTTCACTGCGTCGGTTGCTACGGGGACGCTGGCGCCCACCAATATCGTCTCCAACGGCACGGGCTACGTGACCGCCGCCATAGTGAACACCTTGCACACAAATAAGCATGGCAACGTCGCCGCCATTCATGCGGCGGTGCCGGAGCCTGCCGCCCTCGGGTTGTTCGCGGTTGCGCTCGCGGGTCTGGGTGTTGTACGCAGCCTGCGGGGGCCGCAGCGCCGATAACGTCGGCGGCCCGCACGGCATGCGGGAGCCAGATCCCGGCAAACAAGGCGAAGCCCGTGAGTTCGAACTTTCCGTCGCGTCCGGCCATCACCGGCATATTGCTGGCCATGGCGGCTGCGGTGACGGTGCCCGCCATCGGCGGACAGCCGGACGCCGTCGCACCGCCTCCCGGGATCATCCGTGGCAACGCCGATCCCACACCCGGCAGTACCATGCCCGGTGACGGCGCACCCGGTTCGGGAACCAGCCTGTCGGGAAGCGGGGCAATGCCCGGTGCCGGATCCGACATCGACAACCCCCTGTCGCGCTACCGGCTCTATCAGCCGGGCGATGCCCTGCGCGATGCCAAGGACCAGATCGTTGCCACCGTCGAGGGCCGCAACGTCTATCTGTCCTCCGTGGGTGACGCCTTCAGGGAACTCCCGGATGCACAGCAGAAGCAGCCGTTCGATCTGTTGTATCCAACCCTCTTGGACGGGCTGGTCAACCTGTCGGCGCTCGTGGTTGAGGCGCAAGGACAGCACCTGGATGACGATCCGGGCACGCGTCGCCGCATGGTCAGGGCCATGGAGCGGGCGCTGGTGGACGACCTGCTAAGCAAAGCCATCGCGACAAAGGTCACCGACCAGGCGGTTCGCGCTCGCTACGAACAGCGCTACGCGGGACAGACCGGGGTCGATGAGGCTCGCCTGAGCGTCATCACGGTCAAGACGGTGGAAGAGGCGCGGCAGGTCGTCGCCGACATCGCCAAGGGGGCTGATTTCGCCACGCTCGCGAAACAGCGGAGCATCGATCCCAGCGGCGTCAGCGGCGGGGACATCGGCTTTGTGCAACCCAAGCAGTTGCCGTTCCCGATCGCCGCGGCGACCTCAAGACTTGCCGTTGGCGAAGTGACGCCCGAGCCGATCGCGAACAACGGCGCGTGGGGCATCTTCCGGCTCGAGGCGCGTCGAACCGCGCCGGTCCCCACATTCGAGCAGGCACAGGCCGCGCTGCGGCAGGAACTCGCGCAGGAAGTGATCAGGGATGAGGCCACGGAGGCACGTTCTCGGGTGCAAATACGGGCCTATAACATCGACCACACGCCATTCACGCCACCCGAGCAGGGCCTGCTCGATGTTCCATTCAACTTCTCGGTCAAGGCAAAGTCCTCAAAGTAGGCTAGGCGGCTCTCAATCCGGCCAGGCGATAAACCACACCGGGACCTGTCCTCAATTGCGGCTCACCGATCTCGCGACAGCAGCCGATCGAGGCTCCAGGGGCCGCCTCCGGCGACGGCGAAATACAGGAAGATGAAGCAGTAGAGCACCGCTGCCTCGCCGCGGTTCAGCAGCGGAAAGAACCCGTGTGGCGCGTGCGAGAGAAAATACGCGAAAGCCATCTCGCCGGAGACGATGAACGCAGCGATCCGGGTGAACAGGCCGACCGCTACCAGCGCCCCGCCGACCAGCTCGATCAGCCCGGAGAACCAGATCAATCCGAACACCGCCGGTGCCGCCGTACCTGGGGGAAAGCCCAGCATCTTGGAGGTGCCATGCTCGAGAAACAGCAGACCCACCACGATCCGCACGATGCTGAGAATGCGCGGTTCCCATTCCATCCTCATGGTCGCGACGCCTGACATGAAACCTCCTCTGCCGAGATGAGAAATCTGGTTCGTCAACTAAGGACGCCAAACGGGCGCCAACAATCCGCTACCGTTTGGTGGGCGGGTCCAGATAGAGCGGGCTGGCAAGGTAGCGGCGCAGCCAGAACCGGCACAGCACGCCGATCGTGGCCGCCACCGGGACTGCCAGCATCACGCCCACGAAGCCGAAAGCGGCCGCGCCGGCGAACAGAGCGAAGATCACCCATACCGCAGGCAGCTCCACCCGGTCACCGAGGAACCGCGGATAGATCACATAGCCTTCCAGGATCTGGCCCACCACCAGCACGCCTCCCACCACGATCACGCCCCGCCAGTGCGGGAACTGCGCCATTGCCAGGCCCAGCGCCGTGATGCCGCCGGTGATCGAGCCAACATAGGGGATGAATGACAACAGCCCCGCCGCCATGCCGACGATCAGCCCCAGGTCCAGGCCGGCAACGGTCAACGCCGAGGCGTAGTAGAGTGCCAGGATGATGCAGCACAGCGCCTGGCCGCGCACCCAGGCTGACAGGATGCGGTCGACCTCACGGGCCTGGGCCCGGATCACATCGGCGTAGCGATGCGGCAGCCACGAATCGACCATGCCGATCACACGCTGCCAGTCGCGCAGCAGATAGAATCCCACCACCGGGGTCACCACGGCGAGCGTCAGCACGTTGAAGATCGCGAAGCCGGCGCCGGTCACGCTGGTCAGCGAGGAGGCGATGAAGGTCAGCATGCTGCCGGCCTGGCTGCTGACCAGGTCACGCAGCTTGTCGTTCACCACGTCGGAGCCGAAGTTCTGCTGCAGGTCGGTGAGGACCTCGCTCGCCCAGCGCTGCAGCAATTGCACGTATTGCGGGATGCGGCCCAACAGCAGGCCGATCTGCTGCAGGATCAGTGGGTAGAGCAGCAGCGCGAACAGCAGTACGCCGGCGAGCAGCGCCAGGATCATCAGCAGCGCCGCAAGGCCGCGTCCGACCCCGAGGCGGGTCAGCCGTGTCGTAGGCGGGTCGAGCACATAGGCGATGCCTGCGGCGGCGACGAACGGCGCCAACACCGAGGCGAACAGTTGCAGCGCGAGCCACGCCACCACCAGCAGCCCGACCACCAGCGCCACTCGCTGGCCGCGGGTCGCCCTGCCGGGCACCGGCGACGCTTCGGCGAACCAGGTCCGTGGCTCGGGCCGCGGCGGCTCGCCGGTTTCGGTCATCGGCGGCGAGCCGTGACCCAGACATAGGCTCCGCCGGAACCGAGGGTGGATGCGGCGACCAGCCAGACCAGCGCGGTCAGCACGACCGGGGCGTCGAGCTCGAAACCGGACAGCAGCAGCGCCACCGCGACCAGCACGATCTGCAATGCCGTGTTAAGCTTCGAGACGTAGAGCGGGCGGATCAGCACGGTTTGACCGAGCAGGGAGAGCACCGCGATACCGCCCACGATGACTGAGTCACGGAACACCACCAGGATGGCCAGCCAGTCCGGCAGCACCGCCACCGCCGCCAGCGTCACGTACATCGATACCAGGAGTGCCTTGTCGGCGACCGGATCGAGCAGCGCTCCGACGGAATTGCCGCCGCCATTGCGCCGCGCCAGCCAGCCGTCCACCGCGTCGGAGAGCCCGGCCGCGAGGAACAGGAAGAACGCCGCCTCGAACCGGCGTTCCATCACCAGCCAGACCGCCAGCGGTACAACGCACAGTCGGCCGAACGTGATGACGTTGGGCAGCGTCAGCAGTACCGTCGGTGTGCTTCGGCCGACTTGCGATCCGTCAGGCATCCGCCGGCATTCCCCCGCTTGCACGCCGCCACGTTGCGCCGGACCGCAGGCTCATGGTTGTGTCCGCCATCGTCCGGTTCGGCGGACCAAGGCAGTAGCTTATCGGGGGCCGGCATGACCAGTGGTGATCGCGAACCGGAACCAACGACCGGCAACGGCTTGACCTACCGCGCCGCTGGCGTCGACATCGAAGCGGCCGATGCACTGGTGGAGACGATCAAGCCGCTGGCGCGGGCGACGAATCGGCGTGGCGTGATCGGCGGCCTGGGTGGTTTCGGTGCGCTGTTCGACCTGAAGGCCGCCGGGTTCGTCGATCCGGTGCTGGTGTCCGGCACCGACGGCGTCGGCACCAAACTCAAGGTGGCGATCGAGACCGGCATCCACGACACTGTCGGCGTCGACCTGGTGGCGATGTGCGTCAACGACATCGTGGTGCAGGGCGCCGAACCGCTGTTCTTCCTGGATTACTTCGCCACCGGCAGACTGGACCCGCGCCAGGCGCGCGAGGTGATCGCCGGCATCGCCTCGGGCTGCAATGAGGCCGGCTGTGCCCTGGTCGGCGGCGAGACGGCCGAGATGCCCGGCCTGTACCGCGACGGCGACTACGATCTCGCGGGCTTCGCGGTCGGCGCGGCGGAACGCGGTCATCTGCTGCCGCACGGCGTGGTGCCAGGCGATACGGTGCTGGGGCTGGCGAGTTCCGGCGTACATTCCAACGCGTTCTCCTTGGTGCGACGTGTCGTGGAGTTGAGCGGCCTGCCTTGGACCGCGCCGGCGCCATTCGATCCCGACGTGTCACTTGGACAGGCGCTGATGACGCCGACACGGATTTACGTGCCGGCACTGCTGGCGCTGCATCGGGCGGGGCTGCTGAAGGCGGCAGCGCACGTCACCGGCGGCGGGCTGCCCGGCAACCTGCCGCGGGTACTGCCGGAGGATACGGTCGCGGTGCTGGAACCGTACTGGTCGATCCCGTCGGTGTTCGCCTGGCTGGCGCGCTCCGGCGGGATTGCGCCTGCGGAAATGCTGCGGGTGTTCAACTGCGGGATCGGCATGGCGGTGGTGGTGGCCGATCCGGATGCGGCGATCGAATTGCTGCGCGATCAGGGCGAGAGCGTCGCGCGGATCGGCCGCATCGATGCCGGCAGCGGCCCGCCTGAAGTGCGCATCGACCTGCCGCCCGGCTGGCCGGGGTGAGACGCCGTACCGCGATCCTGATCAGCGGCCGCGGTTCCAACATGGCCGCGCTGATCGCGGCGGCACGCGATCCCACGTACCCGGCGGAGATCGTCCTGGTGGTTGCGAACCGGCCCGACGCGGCGGGACTGGCGCTGGCGCGGGACGCAGGGGTTGCGGCGGTGGCGATCGACCATCGGCTGTTCCGAGGTGATCGGGCCGCGCACGAAGCGACGATCGACGCCGCACTGCGGCAAGCCGGCGTCGAGATTGTCTGCCTCGCGGGTTACATGCGGCTGCTGACGCCATTCCTGGTGGATACATGGCAGGGGCGGATGTTGAACATCCATCCCAGCCTGCTGCCGGCGTTTCCTGGACTGGACACGCACGCGCGCGCGCTCGCCGCGGGAGTGAAGCTGCACGGCTGCACCGTGCATCTGGTGACCCAGACAATGGACGAAGGGCCGATCCTGGCACAGGCCGCGGTGCCGGTGCTGCCGGACGACACGGCGGAGACACTGGCGGACCGAGTGTTGGTGCAGGAACACCGGATCTATCCGCTGGCGCTGCGGTGCTTCGCAGCGCGCACCGACGGCGTTTCGCCACCCAAGGATGCGGCGCTGGTCAATCCCGCGACCGCATGACCCCGTTTACATGTCGTGGACCGGAGCGGTCGAGGTGAGCGGGCATATGACATATGAAATGGACCTGGAGATGGAGAGGCCATGACCGCAGATGTCTCTGTGATTCACGATGGCGGTCCGCCAACCGACGCCTCGCGCCGTGACTTTCTCAAGCTGGTCACGCTGGCGACGGCCGCGATCGGGGGCGCCGCAATCGCGTGGGCATTCATCGACTCGATGAACCCCGCCGCAGATGTCATCGCGGCGGGCGCACCGATCGATGTCGATCTCAGCAAACTCACCCCGGGTCAGCAGATCGTCATCCTGTGGCGTGGCAGTCCGATCCTGGTGGTCAATCGGACGCAGGATGCCTTGAAAAACCCTGCAACAGCCGAACCTCATCGCGCGCCTGAGCGATCCGAAGTCAACAGTCATGCAGCAGCCGGGCTATGCCGAGAACTGGCACCGGTCGATCAAGCCGGAGTTTGCGGTATTGGTCGGCGTCTGCACACATTTGGGCTGCCTGCCATCCTACTTTCCCAATCCAAGCGCGACCGACCCGGTCGCGAATTGGCCTGGCGGATACTTCTGCCCATGCCATGGCTCGAAGTACGATTTGGCAGGTCGGGTCTATACCGGTGTTCCGGCGCCCTACAACCTGCCGGTGCCGCCCTATCACTTTCCCAGCGAGCACGTCCTGCGGATCGGCGAAAATCCAAGCGGGACCACTTTTGCTCTCAGCTCGGTGGTGCAGATGTAGCGGTCGCCGAGATGAACAAAGTCTAAGCCGAGCCGGGCTGGGATCGTACCGCCGCCAACCTATGTCAGGAGTGCAAGACTATGCCCTCGTTGGGCGGCGACGCGGAACGCACGTTCGTGCCCATGCGATGGATCGCGCGAAGGATAATGCAGATGCTCATCTCCGATGTGTTGAGAACCAAGGGTCACAACGTCGTGACGGTGCGGCCGACCGACACCGTGGCGGCTGCAGTGGGAAAGCTCGCCGAACATCGCATCGGTGCGGTCCTCGTCGAGGACCAATGGATGAAGCCGGTCGGCATCTTATCCGAGCGCGACTTCGTCGATGCGGTCGCGCGGGACGGCGCTGCCGTGCTGAGCCTTCGCGTGAGCCAGATCATGTCGTCGCCGATCATAAGCTGCCGTTCGTCCGAACGGATTGACGCGGTACTCGCGACGATGACCCTGGCGAAGGTCAGACACGTACCCGTGATCGATGCCGGCGACCTCAAAGGCATCGTCAGTATCGGCGACCTGGTGAAGCATCGGCTCGACGAGAAGGAACTGGAGGCCAACGTTCTGCTGGATCTGTCCCGCATGCATGCTTGATCTGATCGTTCATTTGACATGGCGTAGGTAGCCGGGGCGATGACAACACGGCGCGCGCGTGCACCCCACGCAGGTTGTGGATCTCGGCGGCGGGTGTAAATCACGGCTGACGCTCAATTCAGCGGACCAGCCGATGGCCAACGATATTCCCCAGCCCGTGCAGCTCGATCGCCTGGACAGCGCGGGATCGACGACGATCGAACACACCCGCCCGTTGCCGTTGCTGTACCTGTGTCTGCTCGCGTTGACGGTGGGCATCGTCACCGGCCTCGGTGCGGTGGTGTTCCGCGGGCTGATCGGCCTGGTGCACAACGTGATGTTTCTCGGCCGGCTGTCGTTCGAATACGATTCCAGCTTGTTCACGGCGACTGCGCCGTGGGGTGCGTTCGTCATTCTGGTTCCGGTACTTGGCGCCATCGGCGTGACCTATATCGTGTCCAACTTCGCGCCCGAGGCGAAGGGCCACGGCGTTCCGGAAGTGATGGACGCGATCTATTACAACCGAGGCGTGATCAGACCGGTCGTCGCGGTGGCGAAGTCGCTCGCGTCCGCCGTGGCTATCGGCACCGGCGCCGCGGTAGGACGCGAAGGACCGATCATCCAGATCGGCGCTGCCCTCGGCTCGACCTTCGGGCAGCTCATACGCATGTCGATGGGACAGCGCATCATCCTGGTCGCGGCCGGCGCCGGCGCCGGCATCGCCGCGACATTCAACACGCCGATCGGCGGCGTGCTGTTCGCCACCGAACTGATGATGCCCGAGATCAGCGTCAACACGTTTCTTCCTGTGGCGATCGCCACCGGCACCGCAACCTTCATCGGCCGCCTGTTCTTCGGCGCCAGACCTGCGTTCGATGTTCCCGCCAACCTCGCGCCGCTGCCCGCCGAGCCGAAGAGCGCGCTGATCTTGCTGCTGTATGTGGTGCTGGGCGCCGTCGTCGGTGTGGCCGCAGCCCTGTTCGTCAGGAGCCTGCACTGGGTGGAGGATCTGTTCGACCGGATACCCGGCCGTTACCTGCGCCACGCACTCGGCATGCTGCTGGTCGGAATATTGATCTACGCCCTGATGCGCTGGGGTGGTCACTACTACGTCGAAGGCGTCGGCTACGCCACGATTCAGGCCACGCTGACCAGCCAGCTCGACGGGGCATGGTTTCTGCTGCTGCTCTACCTCTGCAAGCTGCTGGCGACTTCCGTGAGCCTCGGTTCCGGCTCGTCGGGCGGCATCTTCTCGCCGTCGCTGTTCATGGGCGCGACACTCGGCGGCGCATTCGCAGGCTTGGCCAACGCGCTGTTTCCCGGCCTGGCAATCAGTGTGCCTGCGTTTGCCATGGTCGGCATGGGCACCATGGTCGGCAGCGGCACCGGCGCCGCAATGACCGCGATTGCCATGGTGTTCGAGATGACCCGCGACTACGACATCGTGCTGCCGATGGTGCTCGCGGTCGCCGTCGGTCTTGGTACGCGACGGCTGCTGTCGCGCGAGAACATCTACACCATGAAGCTGGTCCGCCGCGGTCATCCGATCCCCAAGGCCCTCCATGCGAACATGTTCCTGGTCCGCAGCGCGGCCGATGTTATGGATCGCAACTTCCTGCTGGTCGACGAGAACCAGAGCTTCGCCGAGTTCCTGCGCCTGGCTGGTGGACCGGGAGGCATGCGCCACGTCGTGGTGACGCGCGGCGACCTCATCGTCGGCGTATTGCGGGTCAACACCAGCCTGCGCCAGACGGTCAGCGCGGCAGGTGCCGGCGTGCCGATGGGCGCACTGGCGCAACGCAACTTCACGATCGTGCGAAAGAACGCCGTGGTGTTCGACGTGATCGCCAGGCTTTGGCGACGGCGCGCGATTATGGGCGTGGTATTCGACGGCCAGGGACGCCCGCGGCGCGACAATGTGGTCGGCGTCGTCACCAAGGAGCACATCGCCGACGAGGTGGCGAGCAGCGTGCGCATGTATCCTCGATGAGCCGCGCCGGCTGGCTAAGCCGCACGGAATCGCGCGCCGAACTGACCCATTTCCTCCGACAGCGCGTCCGCCTGCCCGGCGACCTCGGATGCTGCCGCGAGTACCTCCTCGGCCGATGCGCCGGTAGTTGCTGCCGAGCGACTGACCTGCTCGATGCTCGCACTGACCTCGCTCGTGCCGGACGCGGCCTGCTGCACGTTGCGGGCGATCTCGACGGTGGCGGCGCTCTGCTCCTCCACCGCCGCGGCTATGCTGGCGGCGATCGCGCCAACGCGTTCGACCACCGCGCCGATCCCCTGCACCGCCGCCACCGTCTCGGCGGTGGTGTCCTGGATCTGCCGCACCTGACCGGCGATCTCCTCGGTCGCCCTGGCGGTCTGGCCGGCCAGGTTCTTCACCTCGGAGGCGACCACGGCGAAGCCCTTGCCGGCCTCGCCGGCACGCGCCGCCTCGATCGTCGCGTTCAGGGCCAGCAGGTTGGTCTGTGCAGCGATGTCGCCGATCAGCTTCAGCACCTCGTCGATCTTGCGCGCCGCGGCGGCGAGCGCCTGCACCACGCGATCGGTCCGCTGCACGTCCGCCACCGCCTGGCCGGCGATCCGTGCCGATTCCGTCCCCTGGCGGCCGATCTCGGCGATGGCCGACGCCAGGGTGTCGGTCGCGTCCGCCACCGCCTGCACATTGGCGCGCGCCTGTTCGGCCGCGGCCGCCACCGAGGCGACCTCGCGGCTGGCTTCGCCGACCGACCGCGACATCGAACCAGCGGTGGTCTGCAACGTGCTCGCCGCGCCGGCGAGATGGCCGGCCAACTCACCGATCTGCTGCTCGAACCCGTGCACCAGCGTCTCCAGCGCCTCGGCGTGCCGTGCCTTCGCGAGCTGCTCCGCCGCCCGCTCCGCCGCCACCCGATCCGCCTCGATGATCCCGCGCCGGAACTGCTCCACCGAGTTGGCCATCATGCCGATCTCGTCGCCGCGTCCGAGCCCGACGACGACAGCATCGGTATCGTGCTGTGCCAGGCGGCGCATCGCGGCACTCATGGCGGCAATCGGCTGCGCCAGACCGCCGATCATCAGCCATCCGCCGCACAGGCACATCGCCAGGCTCACACCGAGCGCGCCCTGGATCCAGCGGCGTGCGCCACGGCCAAGCACCTCGCCCCGATCGGCCGCTTGCCGGCCCGTCAGCATCCCGAGATCGATGGCGGCACGCAGCGCGTCGCGGAACTGGTTCATTGCCTGCAGCATTCGGCCGTTGAGCAGGCCGGTCTGGATGTCGGGCTGCACCTGCCCGGTCATCGCCACGAGCTGGCCGCTCAGTTTCCCATAGGCCGCCCAGGTGGCGACGAGCTTGTCGGCAAGGCCCTGTTCGTCGCCCGCGGTGACCGTCGGCAGATAGAGGTCGATCGCCGCCTGGACATCCTTGGCCCGCGTTGCGTGGTCCGCCATCAGCGTGTTGCGACGCTCCTCGGCGACGGTGGTGACCAGCAGCTCCTGCACCGAGCGCAGCCGCTCCGCCGCCTGGCCGATGCGCGACAGCGCAACGGTGGCCTGCAACGCGCCGTCGCGCAGTTCCGTCGCGGCGCGCTCGACCGCGTTGAGCCGATCCACGGCGAAGCCGCCGAGCCCCAGGGTCCAGACGAATGCCAGCGCGAAACCGGCGATGAACTTGGTTCGGATGCTGATCCGATTGAGCAGCCGCCACATGGGGCCGGACTATCGTCGTGGCGGGTTAATCGCCGGTTAGAGGGGTTGCCCGCTGCGCCATCGCTGCCATAGAACGCTGACCAATCTTCCCAGCCGAGGCCGCATGTCCGACCACAGCCACGCCGCCAGTCCGCCGATGGGGGCCGAGACGCCGGAAGCCTTCCTCGCCGACCGGCAGAATTTCTGGAATGGGTTCACGAAGTTCACTCTTGGAACGGTGATCTTCCTCGTGCTGTTGCTGGTGGGGATGGCGGTCTTCCTGCTGTAGCGACTACGGCGCGAACTCCAGGATTACATTGCCGGCGTGCGACGGTGCGATGCGCACGAGCTTCCGCCGTGCGCAGGTGCGGGATTCGGTTCTGCATCATCAGCAGGTGCACACGGTTGATGTCGGCGACGCGGACGGTGATCGCGACCGCGCAGGGCGCATCGCGCCAGCCATAGGGCATCTCCACCGGTGCGAAGCGGGCCTCGGCGGCGGGGCGATCCAAGACCAGCATTTCGCCGCCCGCGGTCGCGACGCTGAAGCCGTTGTCCAGGTCGTGCAGCGCGTCCTCGCCCCAGATGCCGGCGAAACGCGGCCGGTGGGCATGGGGCTCGGCCGCGGCATACACCACCTGCGCGATCGCCTGGGCGCCGTTCGGGTGCAGCATCCACTCCGGCACCCAGACGAACTCCGGCCGGTGCTGCTGGCAGATGAAATGCGAGAGCTGCGGCTGCTGCCAGTCGATCAGCATCGCCAGCGACACCACCGCCTCGTCCTTGGCGCCGTCGGGCAGCGTGACCTCGCGGCGGAAATTCACCAGGCCGTCGGGCGCAACGCCGCGCGCGGCCACCGCCGCCGCATCGGTCACGGCGTCCTCACTGTGCAGCGCGATCATCGCGATGCCCTCGCGGCGCTCGAGCTGGTCGGCGATGAAGCGGCCGAACCGGAAGCCGGTCTCGCTCGGGGTGTCGATCCGGCGGCGGTCGTCGATGCCCATCAGCTCGATGAAGTTGTCCCCGAACAGCACGAGCTGCGTGCCGGTGCCCCACGGATGGTAGCCCTTGCGCGTCGGCGCGAAGCCCAGGGCACGGTAGCGCTCAGCCAGCGCATCGAGGTCGTCCGAGACGACCAGCGGATGTTCCAGACCAAGCGGGCCGTTCGCCATGGCGGGTGCTCAGGTGCGTTGCAGGCGCCAGAATGTCGCGAAGCCTTTCTCGATGCCAGCCCAACGCGCATCATTGGTCGGGCATGCCGGCACGCCGCAGGCCGACATTCACTGTCTTCTTCTCGAGCAGCCCAGTGCTGGGGATTGGTGATCCAGGGTTGTGTGGCGCGCCATTGTGCCAGCGAGGAAACTTCCGGCTTCAACTTGATCGCCGCCGCCAGGGCTTGCTTCGCCTCCTCCAGATCGCCGTTCAGACCGACCGAGCAAGAGATTGCACGCAGCCACGGCGCAGTCGGCGAAGGCTGAGTTGGGGTCGCGTGGATCGAGCCGGTTCGCACTCCCCATATCTGGGATCGCGGCTTCGGGCGGACCGAGCCACATCAGCGTCTGGCCAGGCAGAAACAATGCGTGCGCATTGTTGCGGTCGAGCGCGACCTCGTTCGAGCTGTTGGGATCGCGCTCGATCGCCGCAACCCAGGCCCGTTGCACCAGCATTTTCATCCATCGCGGTGCCCGCGCGCACTGCGTTATACCAAGCGACGGAAGTGGTGACCCATCCATCCCGTCATTCCCGCGAAAGGGGCTGTAATCCAATCTCGACTTCCGGGTCTGTCTTGCGAGAATGGGCACCTTGGGCTGCGTTTCACTGGTTCGCTGATCGCTAACTCGCCCGGAGACGACATGAGCCGTTCCCTTTTTGGCTGCATATCCGACGGCGGGAGATGACGAAACGTGAGTTGAGATTGGATTACAGCCCCCAAAGCGGGAACCCAGGCGAGCCGCACCGCACATTTGGGCCTGGGTTGCCGCTTTCGCGGGAATGACGATTATTTCGCGAGGATGCCTCGTATGGAGCATTGTTGCTCAGATACGTCACCACTTCCGGCACTTGGTATTACATCTTGCTTGCTGACGACGCCGCGGGATCAGCCATTGGTTGCCGCTTTGCGGCCGCGCCGTGGTCTGCGGATAAACCAAAGCTGACCGTCACTCAGAACGGTGCGCGAGCCAGTCCGGAAAATATTCCTTGACATCCGACGCGTCCCTGTGTTCTTGTTCCATTCATGTCCGCCGCGGCCACCGCACCCGGTCCAACCATCCAGCCCGCCCGCTGGCCCGCGAGCACAGACCGGCGCGGTTGCCTCGCGCGTCTGCTCGGCCTGGTCCGCAAGCTGATCGACCACGGCAAACAACTCGCCGCGGCGGTCGGGCAACGCAGTCTCCCGAATGATCCCGCCCTCGCCGGCTGTTGCTTCGGCACCAGCGACATCGCGCTGATCCTGTCGCGCATCACCCTGGCCTTGCAGCGCGCCGCTGCGCTCGAGGCCAGGCTACTGCGCAGTGCCGCCCGACCGGACCCGAAACCTCAGCCGCCGCGCGCACCATCGCAGTGCTCAGCGCGCGCCCCACAGGCACCGCGGGAACCGGCCGCGGCCGAGCCCCGCCTGGCCGGCCTGCCGACGGCAGAGCAGATCGCCGCCGAGATCCGCCGCCGGCCGGTCGGCGCCGTCATCGCCGACATCTGCCGCGATCTCGGCATCATGGCGGACCACCCGCTGTGGCGGGAACTGCATACGGCGATCATCCTGCACGGCGGCAACCTCGCCGGCTTCCTCAACGACATGTTCAAGCGATCGCGTGCTGCGCGGCATGAGCGCATGGCCGCGCTTTACGCGCCGCCGACGCCGGCCCCGCCGCCACCCCTGGAACCCACCAGCACCGGCCCACCCTGAGCCCGCCGCTCCGGAGCCTGACCAACGGGACCAGCCAACGGGCGGTTCCGCCATTCCGATTCGTCTGATGCCAACGACCGAGACGACCGACGCTCGCTGCGGCCGCCGGTCGCCGGGCGGCTCTGCTACAGCCCCACGGCGAACACGGTGGTATCGAAACGGACTTCCATGTCCGGCGTCTGCCTGCCTGCGGTGAGCGAGGCTACATGGCGTGCGACGTAGTGGGCGAGCGCGTTCGCATTGATCAGGCCGACACGGTCAGGATCGGCGGAGGGATCGTTCAGCGCATCGAGCAGCGCCCGCGTGAATGCGCCGTGCTGCCAGGCATCGTCTTCCAGCGAAGCCTCACGACCACCGGACGACGTCAGCACCGTGACGTTCGCCGCGGCGAGCTCCTGGCGCAGCGCCGCCGCATCCACCGCCTTGCCGGACCCGTCTAGCGTCGTCGCCCCGGAATGGCAGGCATCGAGCAGGACCAGCACCCGGCCATGCTCGGCCAGCTTCAGCAGTTCGGTCCGCAGCATGTCGATCGGCAGTGCGGTTGTCTTGATCCCGACCGCATCGCGCGCATCCGTGTCGTACGGCAACAGATAGAGCGTGCCATCGACCATCGCGCCGTGGCCCGAGAAGTGCACCACCGCGAGATCGTTGCCGCCGCCGCGTTCCATCCCGGTGCGCAGCGTCTGCAACCCGCGCAGGATGCCGCCGCGGCTGGCATCCTTGTCCAGCAGTGCCTGCGCATCGACACGCGAGTAGAGCCCCTCCTGCGTGTTGACGATCGCGCTCGCCAGATCGTGGGCGTCGCGGTCGGCGTAGTGCAGCCGCAGGTTCTTGGCGTAGTCGTCGTTGTAGGCGCTGATGCCGATGGTCAGCAGATGCAGCTGCACGCCCGGCGGCAACTGACTGTGGGTGCGCATCGCCACCTCCTTGTTGTGCTCGGCAAGCACCGCGAGGCCGAGTGCGCGCGGCGTCTCCAGTTCCTGCAGCACCAGCGGCAACACGGCGGGACGGTAGGAGCCGGGGATGTCCTCGATCGGCACGCTGTCGGCGGGCGCGTCCCAGCCGTGGTTAACGTGCCAGCGCAGGATGCCATGCGCGCCCGGGGTGGCGGCGTAGAACCCCTCCGGCGTCCAGGCCACCCAGTTGGTACGGTCCGCCAGCGGCATGAACGCCAGCAGCTCCACCCCATCACTCATCCGGTGCCAGCGGATCGTGCCGTCGCCGTAGGCGGCCACCACTAGCCGGCCATCACCAGTGATGTTCACCGCCCAAACCACGTCGGGAACCGGTCGGACCCACAAGGCCGTGCCGTCGGTTTTGAAGGCGCGCAGCGACCAGTCGGCGCCCAGCACGAAGCGGTCCCCTGCTGGGTGGATGGCGAGGCTGCGGGAGGTCTCATACGCTTTGAGGGCCAGCGGCCGACCGCCGAGCGTCGGGTGGTATTCGTCGACCCAGTGCTCGATGGGCAGGCCATCCTGGCGGGGGGCGGCCATATCCCGCTCGGCGGGCGGGCCGAGCGCGAGGGCGCGCGCTGTCAGATCGAACCGCGCCGGCTGTTTGCCGAAGGCTGCGAAGCCGAAGCCGATACGCGTGCCATCATTCGACACGGATAACGTGTTGGTCTGATTTCGGAAATCGGCCTGCTGTGGCCCATGCGCCCAGAACGCCGTGCCGTCAGGCTTGCAGTCTGCCGAGCCAGGGGTCTGCGCGTGGCCACCAGCAGGCCGACCGTCCGGTAGCGGCACCAGCCTCGTCACCGATGTCCTGGCGCGGCGGGCAAGATGTGCCGATTCCCCGCGCCCACTGGTCCAGGCGAAAACGGGCGGTTGCCACCGTCCACGATAGCCACGACCGCGGCCGAACAAGGATCGGCCGTCCGACGACCAGGCGACTGTTGCCAGATCTTGCCTCCTGTGATGCCCGTGACGTCGGGCTCCGGAAGCTCGGCAAGCG
Source organism: uncultured Alphaproteobacteria bacterium (assembly GCA_963819855.1). Classification (GTDB taxonomy): domain Bacteria; phylum Pseudomonadota; class Alphaproteobacteria; order Acetobacterales; family Acetobacteraceae; genus JAMXLO01. Next base: position 145,622 of record CAWFYC010000016.1, on the reverse strand, counting down.
ATGCGCCGTCCAGCAGGGTCACCGCCGTGCCGTCGTCATAGCCGATCGCCAGGCGCGTCGCGTCGGTCGGACTGAACGCGACGCCGAAAGGTTGCCGGCCGTCTGGTGCGTCGATCGCGACGGCGGGGTGCGCCGCTCCTTGCAGTTCGGCGGCATACAGCCGCACCTTGCCGTCAAACGAGGTGGTCGCCAGCCGCCCGTCCGGGGCGAATGCCGCTCCGTAACTCTTATCGCCGTAGTCCGCGTCGCGGGCGGCCTCGCCCCAGCCCCGGTCGCGGTCGTACAGCCGGATGCCGTTGCGGCCGCCCAGAGCATCGCCGCCAGGCGGCGGCCGTCCGGCGAGAACGTCAGGTGATTGACGACGTCCGGCAGGCCTTCGATCCGTTTGAACAGCCCGCCGCTGGCACGATCGAACAGGTAGATCTGCTCCTGCCGGTCGGCGGCGGTTCATCGCGTCCAGCCGCCGGCGGCGATCAGTACGCCGTCCGGGCTGATCGCCACGGCGATAGACCTTGCCGACGTTGCCCGGCCCGGCGGGCAGCCGGATGGTCCGCTGCCAACGCGCCGTCCGCGAGCGACCAGACCCGTACCGTCTTGTCGTCCGAGCCGGTCACCGCCCAGCGTCCGGCACCGTCCGCGTCAGCGCGCTTGATGATCGCCGTATGCATGCCGGGATCGACCACCAGCACCGGCCGGTCGTACAGCGCGGCCTCCGCCGGCTTCTGCTCCGCCGCCGTCGCCGCCGCGGCCCACAGCGTCAGGCTCAGGACGAGGGCGCAACCTTGCCGAAAGCCGCCCATGACGTTGCCTCCCATCAGCGCTGCACAGCGAACAGGGTCGCCTCGAAGCGCGCTTCCATGCCGGGGTGCTGCCTGCCATCGGTCAGTGCCAGCACGCGATTGGTGACGTATCTGACCAGACCCGTCGTGCTGATCAGCCCGTTCTGGTTGATGTCGGCCGCGGCATCGCCGAACGCATCCAGCAGCGCCTTGGTGAACGCACCGTGCTGCCAGCTCTTGTCCTCATACGAGACCTCGTCGCCGCTGGATGAGGTGAGCACCGTGACGTTGCCGGCGGCGAGGCCGCTGCGCAGCCTGGTCGAGTCCATGGCGAGCTTCACGCCGTCCCCCGACGTCGCGCCCGAATGGCACGCGTCGAGCAACACCAGGACCCGGCCGTGCTTCGCGAGTTCCAGCAGTTCGTCCCGCAGGTCGTCGATCGACAGCCCCGTCGACTTGATGCGCGCCGGGCGGCTCGCGTCGACATCGGCGGGCAGCAGGTAGAGCTTGTCGTCCACCATCGCGCCGTGGCCCGAGAAATACACCACGGCCAGGTCGTTCCCGGCGCCCTTGGCCATGCCGTCCCGCATCGCCTCGAGGGCGTCGATGATGCCCTTCTTGCTGGCATCGGCATCGAACAGCGCTTGCGGGCTGACCCGATACAACACCTCCTGCGTGCTGGCGATCGCGCTGGCCAGGTCATGCGCGTCGGGCCGCGCGTAGTCGAGATGCAGCTTGCCGCTGTACGCGTTGATGCCGATCGCGAGCAGATGCAGCTGCGCCCCGGGCGGGACCCGGCTGTTGGTGCGCAGCATGACCTCCTTGGCGTGCTCGGCGAGGCCCATCAGGCCGAACGCGCGGGCGGTCTCGAGTTCCTGCAACACCAGCGGCAGCATGGTGGGACGATAGGAGCCGGGGATGTTCTCGATCGGCACGCTGTCGGCCGGCGCGTCCCAGCCGTTGTTGATGTGCCAGCGCAGGATGCCGTGCGCGCCCGGGGTGGCGGCGTAGAACCCTTCCGGCGTCCAGGCCACCCAGTTGGTGCGGTCGGGCAGCGGCATGAACGCGAGCAGCTCCACCCCGTCGCTCATCCGGTGCCAGCGGATCGTACCGTCTTGGTAGGCGGCCACCACCAGCCTGCCGTCGCCGGTGATGTTCACCGCCCAGACAACCCCGGGAACCGGCCGGGTCCACAGCGGCGTGCCGTCGGCAGCGAAGGCGCGCAGTGACCAGTCCGCGCCGAGCACGAAGCGGTCCCCTGCTGGGCTGATGGCGAGGCTGCGGGAGGTTTCGTACTGTTCCAGGGCCAATGGCCGGCCGCTCAGCGTCGGGTGGGTGGTATTGGCCCAGCCTTCAATCGGCAGGCCGTCCTGGCGCGCTGTGGTCAAACGCGCGTCGCCCGACGGGTCGAGCCCCAGCGCCCGCTTCGTCAGATCGAACAACGCCGGCTGCTTGCCGAAGGCGGCGTAGCCGAAGCTTATTTGTGTACCTTCGCTCGATACCGCCAGGGTGTCGAACTGATTGCGGAGATCGGCCTTGGGTGGCCGCCATGCCCAGGCAACCGTGCCGTCTGGCCGCAGCCTGCCGAGCCAAGGTTCGCCCGTGGCCACCAACAAGCTGAAATCAGGCAGCGGGACGAGGCTGGTCACGACGTCCTGCGCGGGCGGCCAAGGTGTGCCGCTTCCCCGCGTCACTCCAGGTAAAAATTGGTGGGTAACCACCGCCAGGGTAGTAGCCGCTGCCAAACAAGATGCGTCCGTCCTGCGCCCAGGCGACTGTTGAGATATTGTATCCTGCGATACCCGCAACGTCAGGCTTCGGGAGCTCGGCAAGGGTGCGGCCGTCCAGCAGGGTCACCGCCGTGCCGTCGTTATAGCCGATCGCCAGGCGCGTCGCGTCGGTCGGGCTGAACGCGACGCCGAAAGGTTGCCGGCCGTCTGGTGCGTCGATCGCGACGGCGGGGTGCGCCGCTCCTTGCAGTTCGGCGGCATACAGCCGCACCTTGCCGTCAAACGAGGTGGTCGCCAGCCGCCCGTCCGGGGCGAATGATGCGCCGTAACTCTGATCCCCGTAGTCCGCGTCGCGGGCGGCCTCGCCCCAGCTCCGGTCGCGGTCGTACAGTCGGATGCCGCCCGAAAACAGCATCGCCGCCAGGCGGCGGCCATCCGGCGAGAAGGTCAGATGATTGACGACGCTTGGCAGGCCATCGATGCGCATGACCAGCGCGCCGCTGGCGCGATCGAACAGGTGGATCTGCTCCTGCCGGTCGGCGTCGGTCCATCGGGTCCAGCCGCCGGCGGCGACCAGTACGCCGTCCGGGCTGATCGCCACGGCATAGACCTTGCCGACATTGCCCGGCCCGGCAGGCAGCCGAATGGTGCCCTTCAGCGCCCCGTCGGCGAGCGACCAGACCCGTACCGTCTTGTCGTCCGAGCCGGTCACCGCCCAGCGTCCGGCACCGTCCGCGGCGGCTCGCTTGATGATCGCCGTATGCATGCCGGGATCGACCACCAACACCGGCCGGTCGTACAGCGCCGCCTCCGCCGGCTTCTGCTCCGCCGCCGTCGCCGCCGCGGCCCACAGCGTCAGGCTCAGAACGAGGGCGCAACCTTGCCGAAAGCCGCCCATGACGTTGCCTCCCATCAGCGCTGCACAGCGAACAGGGTCGCCTCGAAGCGCGCTTCCATGCCGGGGTGCTGCCTGCCGTCGGTCAGCGCCAGCACCCGATTGGTGACGTATCTGACCAGACCCGTCGTGCTGATCAGGCCGTTCTGGTTGATGTCGGCGGCGGCATCGCCGAACGCATCCAGCAGCGCCTTGGTGAACGCACCGTGCTGCCAGCTCTTGTCCTCATACGAGACCTCGTCGCCACTGGATGAGGTGAGCACCGTGGCGTTGCCGGCGGCGAGGCCGCTGCGCAGCCTGGTCGAGTCCATGGCGAGCTTCACGCCGTCCCCCGACGTCGCGCCCGAATGGCACGCGTCGAGCAACACCAGGACCCGGCCGTGCTTGGCGAGTTCCAGCAATTCATCCCGCAGATCGTCGATCGACAGCCCGGTCGACTTGATGCGCGCCGGGCGGCTCGCGTCGACATCGGCAGGCAGCAGGTAGAGCTTGTCGTCCACCATCGCGCCGTGGCCCGAGAAATACACCACGGCCAGGTCGTTGCCGGCGCCTTTGGCCATGCCGTCCCGCATCGCCTCGAGGGCGTCCACGATGCCCTTCTTGCTGGCATCGGCGTCGAACAGCGCTTGCGGGCTGACCCGGTACAGCACCTCCTGCGTGCTGGCGATCGCGCTGGCCAGGTCATGCGCGTCGGGCCGCGCGTAGTCGAGATGCAGCTTGCCGCTGTACGCGTTGATGCCGATCGCGAGCAGATGCAGCTGCGCCCCGGGCGGGACCCGGCTGTTGGTGCGCAGCATGACCTCCTTGGCGTGCTCGGCGAGGCCCATCAGGCCGAACGCGCGGGCGGTCTCGAGTTCCTGCAACACCAGCGGCAGCATGGTGGGACGATAGGAGCCGGGGATGTTCTCGATCGGCACGCTGTCGGCCGGCGCGTCCCAGCCGTTGTTGATGTGCCAGCGCAGGATGCCGTGCGCGCCCGGGGTGGCGGCGTAGAACCCTTCCGGCGTCCAGGCCACCCAGTTGGTGCGGTCGGGCAGCGGCATGAACGCGAGCAGCTCCACCCCGTCGCTCATCCGGTGCCAGCGGATCGTACCGTCTTGGTAGGCGGCCACCACCAGCCTGCCGTCGCCGGTGATGTTCACCGCCCAGACAACCCCGGGAACCGGCCGGGTCCACAGCGGCGTGCCGTCGGCAGCGAAGGCGCGCAGTGACCAGTCCGCGCCGAGCACGAAGCGGTCTCCTGCTGGGCTGATGGCGAGGCTGCGGGAGGTTTCGTACTGTTCCAGGGCCAATGGCCGGCCGCTCAGCGTCGGGTGGGTGGTATTGGCCCAGCCTTCAATCGGCAGGCCGTCCTGGCGCGCTGTGGTCAAACGCGCGTCGCCCGACGGGTCGAGCCCCAGCGCCCGCTTCGTCAGATCGAACAACGCCGGCTGCTTGCCGAAGGCGGCATAGCCGAAGCTTATTTGTGTACCGTCGCTCGATACCGCCAGGGTGTCGAACTGATTGCGGAGATCGGCCTTGGGTGGCCGCCATGCCCAGGCAACCGTGCCGTCTGGCCGCAGCCTGCCGAGCCAGGGATCAGCGGTGGCGACCAGCAAGTCACCGTTCGGCAGCGGTACGAGCCTCATCACCGTGTCCTGAGCGGCGGGCAGAATCTGCCGGTGGCCAGCGCCCGCTTCGCCCCAGGCGAGAACCGGCGTGTCGACTGCCCCATAATGACCCGCCGCAAACAACGTCCGGCCGTCCCGGGACCAAGAGACGTTCCCAAGATCGCCGCCTGTGACGCCCGTTACGTCGGGCCCCGGAAGCCTGGTGAGCGTATGGCCGTCCAGCAGAGTAACCGCCGTACCGTTGACATAGCCAACCGCCAGGCGCGCTCCATCGGGGCTGAACGCGATGCCGCAGGGTTGGCGGCCGTCAGGGGCGTCGATCGCAACGGCGGGGCGTGCTGTGCCTCCCGGTTCGGCGGCGTAGAGCCGCACCTTGCCGTCATACGAGGTGGTCGCCAGTCGGCCGTCCGGGGCGAACGCCGCGCTAAAGGTCAAGTCACCATAATCCGCATCGCGGGCGGCCTCGCCCCAGTCCCGGTCGTGGTCATACAGCCGGATGCCGCCGCGGTACAGCGTCGCCGCCAGGCGACGGCCATCCGGTGAGAAGGCCAGGTGATCGACGACGTTCGACAGGCCCTCGATGCGCTTGATCAGCGCGCCGCTGGCACGATCGAATAGGTAAATCTGCTCCTGCCCAACAACGCCTCGTGTCCATCCGCCGGCGGCGATCAGTGCGCCGTCCGGGCTGACCGCCACGGCAAGGGCCTTCCCGACATTGCCTGGGCCGGCGGGCAGCCGGATGGTGCGCGCCAACGCACCGTCGGCGAGCGACCAGACCCGCACCGTCTTGTCGTCCGAGCCGGTCACTGCCCAGTTGCCGGCGCGATCCGCGTCGGCGCGCATGATCATTGCCGTATGCATGCCGGGGTCGACCACCAGCACCGGGCGGTCGTACAGCGCCGCGTCTGCTGGTGGCTGCCCAGCCGCCGGCGCCGCCGCGCCCCAGAGCGTCAGGCTCAGGACGAGGGCGCAATTTTGTCGAACGCGGGCCATGACGTCGCCTCCAGTTGGGTCTGGATCGTCTTGCGCATCAGCGCGTCTTCGTCGCGGGTCTTGGACCAGATGGCGACGAGCGCGTCAGCGATCGGCTTCACAACGCCGCCGACAATATCCCCGATCCCCTTCTGGCCCTCGGTCGGCGGCATCAGTCCCTTCACGGTGGCGCAGAATGCCTCGCGCTTGTCGAAGCCGCGTTGCAGCCGGGCCTGCAGGTCCGGCAGGCTCTCCGGCTGGCTCTTGCGTGCGAGGGTCACGACCAGACCGGCAATGACCTTCTCGTATTCGGCCTTCGCGTCATCGTAGGCGAGCGAGCCGCGATCCACCGCTGCCGCGCTGCCGTATTTCTTCAGCAGGCCTACGCACCGCTCCGCCAACGTTCGCTCGCCGGCCAGCCGCGACACCGCTTCCTGCCAGTTGATCTCTTGCGCCCGGAGCGGTGTTGCCGCCGCCGCAACGGCGAGCGAAACCAGCAGCAGCCATGCAACCCGCGGCATTGGACGTCTCCCCACGCGCACCGTTTCGGCGAGCTATCGGAGACGTTAGCCAATCAGATCGGCTTGGGGAATGGCAATGACCTGCGTCACACCCGCCAGATATCCGTTTCGCTCCATCCAAGTTCCGTGAACTCGTCCGCGCGCAGTGGCGCCTCGGCGATGGAGAAGAACTCGTCGAGTTGCGGCGGCTTGACCTGGGTGCCGCTGAGCATCGCGTGTGCCTGGCCACGGTGATGGATGTCGTGTTGGAACAGGTGCAGCAGCAACCGGTCGGCACGCTCGGTCTGCACGCGGGTGCCGCGGTGCACATGGATGATGCGGTCCGGACCGGTCGCGTCCAGCGCCTCGCACCATGCGATCAGCCTGCGGTCCACCAGCGATTGCGTGGGATGCAGTTCCGCCAGTGTCGGGCAGGGCACCGGGTCCGCCCAGGCATCGGGACCCAGCGTGCCGCCTTCCAGCGCATCGACGTAGAACAGGTCGATCGTCAGGATGTGGTTCAGCGTTGCCTGGAGCGAGGGGAAGAACCCCGTGCGCGGGGCCTCGAACTCTGCCTGGGTCAGCCCGGCGCAGGCCGACAGCAGGCGATGATTCGCCCACGCATTGTTATAGGCCATCGCGCGCAGCGTCTGCAGATGCGAGGCGGGCACGGCGCTACCCGACGATCTCCACCTGGGCGAAGAAGAAGCCGATCTCGATCGCGGCGTTCTCCGCGCTGTCGGAGCCGTGCACCGAGTTCGCCTCGATGTCCTCGGCGAACTGCGCGCGGATGGTGCCGGGGGCGGCCTTCTTCGGATCGGTGGCGCCCATCGCCTCGCGGTTCTTCGCCACCGCGTTGTCGCCTTCCAGCACCTGCACGACGACGGGGCCGGAGATCATGAACTCGACCAGGCCACGGAAGAACGGCCGCTCCTTGTGCACGGCATAGAACGCCTCGGCCTGCGCCTGGGTCAGCCGCAGCCGCTTCTGCGCCACGATGCGCAGGCCCGCCGCTTCCAGCGCCGCGTTGATCGAACCGGTGAGGTTCCGTCGCGTGGCGTCGGGCTTGATGATGGAGAGCGTGCGCTCGGTCGCCATGGGCGGCTCCTGATCGGGGTAAGGGCGGCTGACTAGGCGGGCGAACGAGAAAGCACACAGCTTCTCGATGTCCGGCACGATCGCCATGACGCCGAACGCCGCTCGCCATCATCAGAAAGCCGATGTTCTGGATCGACTTGCGGCCGAGCCGGTCCATGAACCATGCGGCGACGAAGTATCCCGGTATCGGCGGCGATCACGAACACGACGAGCTGCATCAGCACGTGCCAGATCAGTGACTTGGTTGGGTTCGATCGCCGCGAGCACCTTCGGGCTGCTGACCGTGTTGCCGTAATAGGCGAAGTCCAGCAGGAACCAGGCCGCGCTGGCGCCGATGAGCCGTATCAGCAGGTCGCGCGCGCGAGCAGACGCGTGAAGCCGTCGCCGAACGAGACGCGTCGCAGCGGGCGCGCATCGGCGACGCGGTTGTGCCTGGGTTTTGCCGAGCAACGCGTCGCTGGTGCTGCGGAACTCGTTATGCTCCCGCTTGCCAGCAGATAGCGCGGCGTCTCGGCCATGCGGCGCCGCATCCAGAACACCGCCATCGCCGGGCACTGCACCGAACGCCAGCAGCAGGCGCCAGGTCAGAGTCGTGCGACAGGCCGCTCGCCAGCAGTACCGCCGCGAGCGCGGGACCGACTACCAGACCGGCCGCCTGCATCGCGAACACCAACGTGATCAGCAGCCCTCGCGATTTCTTGCCGGCATATTCGCCCATGATCGTGGAGCTGACCGGATAGTCGCCGCCGATGCCGATACCGAGGATGAAGCGGAACACGATGAGCCACCAGATATCGGGCGACAGCGCCGAGGCGACGGCGCCGGCCGCGAGCACCAGCACCTCATAGCCGTAGATACGCTTGCGGCCGAGCATGTCGGCGATCCGCCCGAACAGCACGGCGCCGATGGCCGACGCCAGCAACGCGGTGGAGGTGACCAGACCGTCGGCTGTGGGCGAGACGTGCCATTCCTGCTTCAGCAGCGACATCACCACGCCGATGACGAACAGGTCGTAGGCGTCGGTGAAGAAACCCATTCTGGCCGATCAGCGCAAGGCCCTCGGCCACCGAGACGAACTCGCCGCCGCCCGCCAGCTTGGCCGATCCGAAGCGGGTTTCGAACAGCCGGCGGACCGCGGGGACGAACGCGGTGCCGCCGGTCAGAAAGACGCGATCAACCGAATCAGGCGCGATGTTGGCGTCGACAAGCACGCGATCCACCGTGGCCGCGAGCCGGGCGAGGTCACCGGCGATCCAGGTCTCAAATTCGCCGCGCGTGATGGTTCGCTCCACCGCGAACTGCTTGTGGCCGAAGCGCAGTACGGTGGTGTCAGCGCGGGACAGCTCCGCCTTGGCGGTCGATACCGCCTGGTACAGCGCATAGCCCAGCCCGTCCTCGATCAGCGCGATCAGATGGCGGAGGCGCTCGGGGTGCTGCGCGGCGCGCGCCACCTCGGCGATGGCGCGCAGCGTGCGAGGCGTGCGCATCATCGACAACAGGTGCCAGCGGGCGAAGCCGGAATGGTACTCCGGCGGCACCGGGAGCGGCGTGCCCATCACCCGGTAGGTGTCGCCCTTGCCAAGCATCGGCGCGATCGCGCGATCGATGATGCGGAAGTCGAACACGTCGCCGGCGATGCCGATGCCGGCGTGGCCGAGCGGGGTGACGCCGGCTGTGGGATCGAAGCGCATGATCGAGAAGTCGCTGGTGCCACCGCCGAAGTCGCCGATCAGCACGGTGGCGGGCTCGGTGAGTGTGCGCGCGAAGCGCGTGCCGGCGGCTTCCGGTTCGAGTGCCAGGGTCACGTGGCCCAGGCCGGCATCGGCGTAGGCGCCGCGTAGCCGGTCGGCGCCCAGCGCATCGTCTACGAACTCGCCGGCGAAGCGCACCGGGCGGCCGACGATGATACGCGGGGACGGCGCGGTGTCGGCCAGCAGAGTGCGGAGGAAGCGCCCGATCAGGCGTTCCAGGGTGAACGGATGGCCGAAGATGCGGGTCTCCGAGAAACTCTTTTGCGCCAGATAGGTCTTCATCGACATGATCAGCCGGCTGTCCAGCGGGTCTTCCAGGTAAGCGGTGATCGCCTCGGGGCCGGCTGCGTGGCGCAGGACACGGCGGGCAGCGGTGTCCTCGGTCCAGAAGCACAGGACGGAACGGAACACGTCGCCGGTGGCATAGCGCTGCGTGATCACGCTGCCGTCACCGTGCAGCAGCGCGACCACACTGTTGGTGGTGCCGAAATCGATGCCGATCGCCTGGATCATGGGGCGCTCCGCGAAAGGGCGCGCGTTCAAGCGCGATCCGGCGCGAGAGGCAAGGGGGTGCGGGCGAAGCTCGTGGGCGTTGCCGAGCTTGCGCCCCGCATCGGCCAGGGTCAGCATCGAACGTCGGGAGGAACATCATGGCGATGAGGCCGCCCAGCTACGCCCATAACGCATCGGCCATCCCGCTGCTGAACGACACGCTGGGCGCCTGCCTCGACAAGGCCGCGGCGAGATGGCCGAACCGTGAGGCCGTGATCGTGCGCGATCAGGGCGCCAGCATGACATTCGCCGAGCTGCGCCACGAGGTCGACCGCCTTGCCGCCGGCCTCATCGCGCTGGGCCTGCGCCAGGGCGACCGCGTCGGCCTGTGGTCGCCGAACCGGATCGAATGGGTGCTGAGCCAGTACGCCACCGCCAAAGCTGGCCTGATCCTGGTGAACCTCAATCCCGGCTATCGGGCGGGCGAACTGGAATATGCGCTGAACAAAGTTGAGTGCCGCGCATTGATCACCGCCGATCAGTTCAAGACGACGCACTACATCGGGATTCTGCGCGAACTCGCACCCGAACTGGAGCATTGCGCGCCTGGCGCGTTGCGCAGCGCGCGGCTGCCGCACCTGACCACAATCGTCCACATCGCGGGCACCGACGAGCCTGGCTGCTATACGCTGGATGCGGTGCGCGCTCTCGGCGGGCCAACCGAACGCACGCGCCTGGCGGAGTTGGCGGAACTGCTGCAACCGGACGATCCGATCAATATTCAGTTCACCTCGGGCACCACGGGTTCGCCGAAGGCGGCGACGCTGACGCATCATGGCCTGATCAACAATGCGTTCTTCTTTGCCGAGGGCGCCAGCGTCCAGGAAGGCCAGCGCTTCTGCAACCCGCTGCCGCTGTATCATGTCGGCGGCATGGTGCTTGGCAGCATCGCAGGCATCCTGCGTGGCATCACGCTGGTCTATCTCGGTGAGGCGTTCGATCCGCTGGCAGCACTGGATGCGATCCAGACGGAGCGCTGCGAGGCATTCGGCGGCGTGCCGACGATGTTCGTCGCCATTCTCAATCACCCGGCGTTCGGCCAGTACGACATCGGAAGTCTGCGCCTCGGTTTCATCGGCGGCTCGCCGTGCCCGGCCGATATCATGCGGCGCATCATGGATGAAATGCACATCAGCGACATCACCATCGTCTATGGAATGACCGAACTGTCCGGCAGCAGTGCACAGACTGCACTGAACGATTCCTTGGAACGGCGGGTGGCCACGATCGGCCGCGTGCAACCGCATATGGAGGTGAAACTCGTCGATCCCGAAGGGCGCACGGTGCCGATCGGCGCACCGGGCGAGATCTGCTTCCGTGGCCACATGGTGATGCGCGGCTACTGGAATGGCGAGGCGCAGACCAGGGAAACGATCGACGCAGCGCGCTGGCTGCACTCAGGCGATCTCGGTACCATGGACGCGGACGGCTACATCACGATCACCGGGCGCAGCAAGGACATGGTGATCCGCGGTGGCGAGAACATCTATCCGCGCGAGGTCGAGGAGTTTCTGTTCGGCCATCCCGCGGTCGCCGATGTGCAGGTGTTCGGCGTTCCCGATGCGCGCTACGGCGAAGAGCTTTGCGCCTGGATCCGCCTTCGCCCGGGCGTCGCAGCAACCGAGGACGAGATCCGCGGCTTCTGCCGCGATCGCATCACGCATTTCAAGATACCGCGCTACGTGCGGTTCGTGGACAGCTTCCCGATGACGGTCACCGGGAAGGTGCAGAAGTTCGTTATGCGAGAGTTGATGGCGGCCGAACTGGCTGCCGAGCCTACCGCATCCCGGTGATCGACGCCGACACCGCGCGCGGATCGCGCATCGGCCAACGTCCCGCGTCCACCTGCGCGATGAACGCTCCGACGATCCGGTTGAACTCGTCCGGGTCCTCGATGTTGATCGCATGCCCGCAGTTTGGCATCACCGACAGCGCCGCGCTGGCGATGGTCTGCTTCATCAGCAGGCCCGGCGCCAGGCAAGGCCAGTCCTCGTCGCCGGTCAGGATCAGCGTCGGCAGCGTCAGCGCCTTCATCTGATCCTCCAGGTCGTACAGCGACGGCCGTTCACGCTGCACGCCAAGCTGCGTGTTCCGTGCTCCCAGTGCCGAGTGCTCGGCCAGCATGCGCCGGAACTCGTCGAAGCCGCGCGGGTCCTTGTTCTCGAACTGCACGCGCGTCGGGCCATACGCGTACTTGCCTGCGAACACCTGCATCCCCTGTTCCAGGATGAACGCCGCGATCGTCTCCGCCTCTGAACGGAACCGCTCGGTCTGCCCGCGCTCGGCGCCATAGCCGCATCCCGCGACGCACAGCGACAGCGCGCGGCCCGGATGGCGGAAGCCGTAATGCAAGGTGGCAAATCCGCCCATCGACAATCCCACCACGTGCGCCTGGTCGATCTTCAGATGATCGAGCACCGCCCGGATGTCGTCCGCCGCGCGCGCCTGCGAATACTTCGCCACCTCCTCCGGCACGTCCGACGGCGGATAGCCGCGCGCATTGTAGGTGATCGCGCGATAGCGCTGGCCGAAATGCCGCATCTGCGGCTCCCAGCTCCGGTAGTCGCCGGCGTATTCATGCACGAAGATCACCGGCCGGCCGGATCCCGTCTCTTCGTAATACAGCCGCACCCCGTCGTCCGTCGTTGCGTGTGGCATCGTCGTTCCCCTTGCTATGGCAATGCTGGCGGATCCTCGGCCACGACCGCATCGGCGAGGCTGTTGTCAACCGCGACTTCGTATGGCGTGCCGGGCGAGACGAAGCCGCCCGAGACGAGACTCGCGCGCAGCTGATCGTAGCCGGCGATCGGCAGGCGCGGGTCGCCACCCCAGATACCAAGCGATTTGTAGCGCGTGCAGGCGTCGGCGAGGATCGCCGTGGGCAGGTCCGGGAAATAGCGCCCGATCTCCGCGGCTATTGCTGCGCCGTCAGCAGCGGCAACCCACCTTTGCGTCCGGTAAATCGCGCGGACCATACGGTGCAGTTCATCCCGCCGCACGCTGAGCAGGCCACGCCGTGCATAGAACGTGGTGTACGACGTCGGCCCGCGGCTCGCCTGCGCATACCACAGATGTCCGACGCCATCGCCAAGCAGGATGGCGGCGAACGGTTCGAACACCTGCACCACATCGACCTCGCCACGCCGCAACGCCGCGACGTTGTCCGTCATCGTGCGGTCTGCCATGCGCGTGATACCCGACGGTGCGATGCCGGCGCGGCGCAAGTCCTCCTGCAGGCACATCCACGGCGTCGGCACCTCGCTCACCGTCGCAACGCGGCTGCCCAACAGGTCACGCGGCGCAAAGTCGGGGCGCGGCGCGCGACCCACCAGCAGGAACGGATCGCGCGTCACCACCTCGGCAAAGCTGACCAGATCGCAGCCCGGCATCTGCTGGTAGGCCTGCATGATGCGCATCGGTCCGCCCCAGCAGACATCCACGGTGCCTTCCATCACATTGCGTGCCGCATCGCCTGGGCGCGGCGAGCTGACGAACCGTACCTCGACGCCCTCCGCCACATAAGCGTCGCGTGCCAATGCCACATAGAACGGCGCATAGAACAGGCCGCGCAATGACTCCTGGAGCGTGATTGCCATCAGCGGTTGCCTTTAGTGCAGGATATCGAAACCACGGATGTCCACGGATACACACGGATGAAGCGGAACGATAGCGACGGATTTCTGGCCCTGACGCGCTGCGCGGTATCCGTGTCCATCCGTGTGCATCCGTGGTTCCATTTCATTCGCGTTCGAACGCTGCGTCGGGAATATCCACCGGCGCCGGTGCGACGGAAAGGTCGGGTGGGATCACCAAGGGTGCCGATCCGGACGGCGTGAGGTAACCTGGATACCGTTGCGCGCGCATACCGGCGGTAAAGCCGTTGCAGGCCCGGCTCCAGAGTTCGCCGAGGGCGAAATCGAGGCGGTACACGGTGTTCGGCAGGTTTCCCACGATGGCGGTATCGCCAGGTGCCACGAACACCGTGGCGGCAGCCTGGCCGGAGGCGTCGCGCAGCTTGACCACCGCCGGCTGCGCGGCGCGGTTGCTGATCTCGACGCGTGCCTCGCCATCGCCGTGGCGGGCGAGCACTTCACCATTCTGCGGCGACGGCCCCGCGTTGTAGGCGCAATCGGCCCGGTGTGCCGCCGCGCGATCGCCGGGGGCGAGGTGCAACGCGTCGATAAAGCCGCTGCCGCCATCGGCCAACCCGATCTCGACCAGGCCATGCTGCGGAACCAGACTCAGTGCTCGGACCGCGGTAAACGCGGCGATGTGTCCGGCAGGCAGATAGGCGTCGCGTTCGACATCATGCCGCCAAACCACAGTGTCGTCGCCGGTGGGCAGTACGTAATGTGTCGTCGGGCCGCTGGCTGTCGCCACCATTTGCATGGGCGGCGGCCTGACCGCGGACACCGAGGGCGCGAACGGCCGGATGACCGGTCGCTGTGGTGACAGGCTGGGGCGGTTGAACTGCACCACCGCCATCACCGCCGCGAGACAAAACAGACCGCCGAGACCGGCCCACAACCCGATCGGCAGGTCCGACAGGCGCGGGCCACGCGGCGCGGGCTCTGCCGCACGCATGACCGGCGCAGCGGCGGCAGTGCGGTCATAGGCAGCACGGCGTCCGGCGTCGTTCAGTACGTCATAGGCCTGCTTCACCCGAATGAAGGCTTCGGTATCGCCGGTTCCAGGAACGTCGGGGTGAAGTATCCGCGCCTTGCGGCGGAACGCAGCGCTGATCGCTTCCGGCGATGCCGCCGGATCGACGCCGAGTTGCGCATACAGCCCGGACGGGTCGCGGTCCATCGCCGTATCATAGGCCGTGCCGTGCCGGCCCGTGAGGGACCCGATGGCCTCGTCAGGCGATGCTGGCGGCCGCGATCTGTCGGAACCGGCGCAGCGCAAGCGTCAGGAACACCACCGCGATGCCGAACACCGTCAGGAACTGCGGCCAGACCACGTCGATGCCCGCGCCGCGCAACAGGATCGACTTCGCAAACGCGACGAAATGCGTCGCCGGGGAAGCCTGCATGATGTACTGCAACGCCAGCGGCATGCTCTCGACCGGCGTGTTGGCACCCGACAACAGCATCATCGGCACCGCGACCAGGATGAACAGCAGGCCAAGCTGCGGCATCGATCGGGCGATGGTGCCGAGATAGATGCCGATCGAGGTCGAGAAGAACAGGTAGATCATGACGCCCGCGATGAACAGCGGCACCGATCCCTGCACCGGTATATGCAGCAGCAGCCGCACGACAAAGGTCAACGACAGCCAGGTCGCCATGGTGATGACGAACCCATTGCCCACGATCTTGGCCATCGCGATCTGCAGCGGCGTCAGCGGCATGATCAGCAGGTGGTCCATCGTGCCGTGCTCGCGCTCGCGCACCACGGCGGCACCGGACAGGATGATGGCCAGCATGGTCACATTGTTGACGATGCCCATGATGCTGTTGAACCAGGAGGTGAGCACATTCGGATTGAACGCCACGCGCGTCACCAGCGTCACCGGAGCGACGGGAATGTCATCCGACCTGGTGGCATAGCGAGCGATCTGACTCGCCAGGATCTGCTGGATATAGCCAGCGCCGATCCCGGCCTGCATCGCAGCCGTCGCGTCCACATTGACCTGCACCGCGGGCGTCCGTCCCGCCCCCACATCGCGCGCGAAATGCGGCGGAATATCCAGCACGAAGGTGTAGTTGGCGGTGTCGAGCAGCCGGTCGACCTCCTGCGGCGACACCAGTACAGCGGACTGGAAGTACGGCGGCTGGAACGCCTTCGCGATGTCGCGCGACAGTTGCGAGTGGTCCTCGTCCACGATCGCGATCGCCGCGCTGTGCAGTTCCCCGGTGGTGCCTTGCGACTGGGCATAGATCGCCAAGGAGAAGCTGTAGATCACCAGTCCCAGCAAGGCGAAGTCGTGCAGCATACTGCGGACCTCTTTGGTCGCCAGCCAGAAGATGTTCTCCAGCGCCTGACGCATTGTTTCAGCGTTCCTGCTTGCGCAGCAGACTGAGGCTCATCAGCGTCAGCACCGGGACAAACAGCGCCAGCCGCAGCATGGTGGGGCCGAGTTCGGTGAAGCCGAGTCCCTTGGTGAAGGTGCCGACGCTGATCGGCAGGAAGTAGGTCATCGGGAACAGCCGGCCCATCAGCAGCGGAAAGCCGGACAGCGTCGAAACCGGAACCAGCATGCCGGAGAACTGCGTCGCCGGCAGCACTGTCAGGATCGCGGTGCCGAACAAGGCTGCGATCTGCGTGCTGGCGAAGCTCGATATCAGCAACCCGTAGGCTGTGGTCGCCGAGACATAGATCAGCGCTCCGGTGGTCAGCGCCGCCAGACTGCCCTTCAACGGCACGCCGAAGATCAGCACCGCCATCGTGGCGAGCACGGCGAAGTTCACCATGGCAAGTCCCACATAGGGCAGTTGCTTGCCGAGGATGAACTCGATTCGGCGCACCGGGGTGACGTAGAGATTGGTGATCGAGCCCAGCTCCTTCTCACGCACCACCGCGAGCGCCATGAGAATGGCGGGAATCAGCGCCAGCAGCATCGACATCGTCGAGGGCACCATCGCCTTGACGCTGTCGAAATCCTGATTGTAGCGGAACCGGGTTTCGATCGAGGCCAGTTGGCCGGCCTGACTTGACGTGCTGATAGCGGCGAGATCGCTCAGGAACTGCGCGTGTACGCCCTGCACGTAGCCGCGGACGCTTTCGGCGTGGAACGGCATGGCGCCATCGATCCAAACCGCCACCTCGGGAGCTCTGCCGCGACGCAGATCGCGCCCGAAGCCGGCCGGAATCTCGATTGCCAACTGAAGTTCGCCGCTTGCCAGGCGATGTTCCATCTGCCCGATGTCGGCGATTGGCTGGCGTTCGGCGAAATACGCCGCCCCGCGAAACTCGTTGAGATAGGCGCGGCTTTCTGTCGTCTGGTCGCGGTCCAGTGCTGCAAAGGTGACGTTGTCGGTATCGGTATTGATGCCGAAGCCGAACGCCAGCATCAGGAACGCCGTGCCGAGTACCGCGAAACCGAGACGCACCGGATCGCGCCACAGCTCCAGCGCTTCGCGGATCGTGTAGGCGAACAGCCGGCGCAGACTGAACCCGGTCACTTCGCGCGCAGCCGGCGCGCGCGCCGGCAACGGCGCGACCGGGCGCACGTCCTCACCCTGCTCGAGATAGGCAATGAACGCCTCTTCCAGCGTGGCTGCGCCGCGATCCGCGATCAGCTCCGCGGCAGTACCGCTCGCCAGCACACGGCCCGCATGCATCATGGCGATGCGGTCGCAGCGTTCCGCCTCGTTCATGAAATGGGTCGAGACGAAGATCGTCACGCCATGCTCGCGCGACAGACCCACCAGCAATTGCCAGAACGCGTCGCGCGCCAACGGGTCGACGCCCGAGGTCGGCTCATCCAGGATCAACAGGTCCGGCTCATGCACGATCGCGACGGCCAGCGACAGCCGCTGGCGAATACCGAGCGGCAGCGCGCTGGCCTCGGTATCCACATGGTCGCCGAGACCGAACTGCCTGATCAGCGTTGCGATGCGCTGGCGCGCGTAATCCGCCGGCAGGTGGAACAGCCGGGCATGCAGCACCAGGTTCTGTCGGACGGTAAGCTCGGTATAGAGCGAGAACGACTGCGACATGTAGCCGACGCGCCGGCGCAGCGCGGCGCTGGTGCCATCGACCGGTTGGCCGAACAACGCCGCCTCACCCGCTGTCGCCGGCAACAGCCCGGTCAGCATCTTCATCGTCGTGGTCTTGCCGCAGCCGTTCGAGCCGACGAAGCCGAAGATCTCGCCCCGCTCGATGGCGAAGCTGACACGATCGACGGCGGTGAAGTCGCCGAACCGCCGGGTGAGGTCGTGTGCCACGATCGCCGGCTCGGCTGCGATCGCAACACGTGGCGGAATGCGCAACGCCTGGTGCCCGGCGCGCATCACCGCGGGCAGCAGAGCGATGAAGCTGTCCTCCAATGTCGCGCATCCTGCCTGGGCCTTGATCTCGGCCGGTGTCCCCGTTGCCAGGATCGAGCCGGCGTTGACCGCGACGACTTGTTCGAAGCGCTCGGCCTCCTCCATATAAGCGGTGGCGACGATGACCGTCATGCCGGGGCGTTGCTCGCGCATGCGTCCGATCAGGTCCCAGAACTGGCGGCGCGACAGCGGATCGACTCCAGTGGTCGGCTCATCGAGGATCAGCAGATCCGGATCGTGCACCAGCGCGCAGCACAGTCCGAGCTTCTGCCGCATCCCGCCGGAGAGCTGCTTCGCCGCGCGATGCTCGAACGGCGCCAGCCCTGTGCTCTCCAGCAGGTCGCGGATGCGCGGCTCGCGTGCCGCTATGCCTTGGCCAAACAGGCGCGCGAAGAAGCTGATGTTCTCGCGCACGCTGAGATCGGGATACAGATTCCGCCCCAGCCCCTGCGGCATGTAGGCGATGCGCGCGCAGACGGAGCGGCGATGGCGGGTGTCGCGCATGTCGCCACCGAGCACACGGACTGCGCCGGACTGGATGCGCTTCGCACCTGACAGAATGCCGAGCAGTGTGGACTTGCCGACGCCGTCGGGGCCGATCAGGGCGACGAAGCCGCCGGTCGGCAGATCGAGCGAAACGCCTTGCAGGGCGGCTCGCCGGCCATAGCGGTGCGAGACTCCCGCAATCGAGGCCGCAACCAGCTTGGCAGGCGTCATCAGGACGGCGGTGGTTGCAGCGCGGGTGGCCACGCGCCGTGGCGATCCAGCAGCACGTATGCAAGGCCGGGCAGTCCGGACCGTATTTGCGCGGCCTGCGCCCGTGCCAGGTCGGGATCGATCCGCACGCGCACCCGGAACATCAGCCGGTCGCGCTCGGTCCTGGTCTCGACCATCTTCGGGGTGAACTGGTTTTGGCTGGCCACGAACACGACCTTCGCCGGAATCGGCGCATCCGGCTGCGCGTCGAGCGCGATGCGCGCATCGGCGCCAAGCGCGACACGTCCCGCATCGGCGGTCGGCAGGAAGATGTCCATGTAGACGTAGCTCATGTCGAGCATCACGAACACACGGCCACCGGCGCCGAGTACCTCGCCGGTGTTGGCCAGCCGGTACTGGATCGGACCGTCCTTGGGTGCCACCAGTGTGCCGTCGGCAATGTTGACGCGGATCAGCTCCGCGCTGTGCATCGCCGCGTCGCGGGTCGCGATGGCCGCGTCGATACGCGCCTGCGCGGCAATGACCGTAGCGCGCGCCACGTTGAATTGTGACTGCCGCTGGTCCACCACCTCCTGGGTCTGGAAGCCTTTCGGCAGCAGCGAGCGGGCACGCTGCAACTCCTGCGCCATCAGCGTGACCTGGCTGGTCGCCTGGTCCAGCTCGGCACGCGCCGCCGCGATGCTGTGCTCCGCCTGCTCGATCTGCGCTTCGGCCTGCCGCAGCGAGGCCTCGAGGTCGCGCATGTCCATGCGCGCGACCACCTGGCCGGCGTGCACTACGTCGCCTTCGTCGGCCAGCACGGCGGCGATGCGGCCGGCGAACTTGGTGTCGATGTCGATCTCGTCGGCTTCGAGCCGGCCGTTGGACCACGCGATGTAGGGCGGCAGCGCCGGCCCGTTGTGTGTCGCCCAGTAGATCGCGCCGGTGGCGCCGCCGGTCACGATAACCAACGCCAGCGCGACGCGGCGCCAGATCGAGCGGCGCGGCGGCTGCGGGCGCGGCGCCGGGATGACGGCCGGCAGGCGCGCGTCGCCAGACGACAGGGGCGGCGTCGTGGCCGGCAGATCGAGTGAGGTCTCGTGGGCCATCGCTGTCGTATTCCGTCCGAGGTCGTCCGACCTCGCGGCGCATCAAACAGTTTTACGGTTTCGGCGCATTGATCGAGATCAAAGTGGCCGCGAAGCGGGGTCCCTGGCGTCGCCCTCGTGGGCAGTCGCCTGTAGTGTCTTGGTCCTGATTTTCCGCTCGGGTGGGAACCGGAAGGCTGCTCCCCCTGGTTGGCCGCCACGGCTATAATAGCCGGTAGAAGGACTTGGCAATGAGTGACGACCGCACCAACGATGTAAAGGCGCTCTATGAGCGGGCATTTCGAGACTTCGGCTCGGTTGCCCTCTGGAACATGCGCCCGATCCAAAATCCGACCGAGGCTGACGCGCTCGCGATAACCGCGGCGCTGCGCACGCATGGCCGCATAGAGGGACGGCGTCTGGCGGAGCACATCGAGGCGCTTTGTCGTGCCCATCAGTAAGTTTCAGTCGGACGTGTTGCGGTTGCTGGCGGCCCCGCGCAGCCCTGACAGTTACATCGCGGGCGACGTTGCCATCAACCGTCAAGGCCCGCGCTTCTCGGCCGATATCGACATTTTCCACGACTCCGTCGAGCGGCAGGAAACTGCCGTGAAGGCGGACGAAGCGGTGCTCGCGGCAGCCGGTTACACCATTACGTGGGCTCCAACCCAACGCACCGGGAAGCATGAGGCGACCATCGAAAAAGCGGGCGAGCAGATGCAGCTTGAGTGGGTGACGGACTCCGCCTTTCGCTTTTTCCCGACGCAGCCGGACGAGTTATTCGGCTACGTGCTGCACCACGTCGATCTTGCCACGAACAAAGCATCGGCTGCGGCAGACAGGCGGGTGCCGCGCGATATCGTCGATCTCGTCACCATCCACGAAAATATTTTGCCGCTGGGGGCCGTGGTCGCGGCGGCAGTCGGCAAATTTCCCGGCACCACGCCGGAGGAAATGCCGGCCGAGATCACGCGGCACAGCCGGTTTACGGCGGAAGAATTCCAAGTGTTGGCGACCGAACAGCCGGTTGACGTGCGCGGTTTGCACCGCCGTATCCGTGGCATGATCGAAGACGCCGAATGCTTCATCGCCAAGCTGCCGAGTGACGCCGTGGGCGTGGTGTTTCTGGACGGCGATAAGCCCGTGCAGCCGGACGTGACCGCGCTAGACAGGTATCAGCGTAATTCCGGCGCACTGGGCGGCGTGTGGCCGACTTCGCCAGACGTTGCACGTGCGATGCTCGAACGTTATGGGCCGAAACCGTAGCCTTACCGCCGAGACTCCAGCTTCCTCGGCCTCGATGGTCTCGAAACAGCCGATTTCGTCCTCCGCCAAGGCCCGCCACCGGCCTTGTGGCGGCTCCACCGGCCAGCTAGTCAGTGTCCACTTCGCCGAGGAAGCGCCAACTCTCGTGCCAGCCATTTCGACGGCCGCTCCCGAGTCCCTCACCGGACGCTGGCTTGCCTTCCTCGTCCTGCTCGCCGGCGGCCTGCTGCCGTCGGTCGATTTCTTCATCATCAACGTCAGCCTGCCGTCGATCCACGCCTCACTCGGCGCCAACCCGGCGGAGCTGCAACTGGTGGTCTCCGGGTATGCCGCCAGCTACGCCGTGTTCCTGATCACCGGCGGGCGGCTGGGTGATCTGTATGGCCGCCGACGCCTGTTCCTGATCGGGATGGCCGGGTTCGTCGCCACCAACACACTGTGCGGCCTCGCCGATACGGCGTCGCAACTCGTCATCGGGCGCGTCCTGCAGGGCGTATCCGCTGCCATGATGGTGCCGCAGGTCCTTGGTTCGATCCGCGCCTTGTTCCCCAGTCAGGCGGAGCTTGCCAAGGCGCTCAGCCTGTATGGCGTGATGATGGGCCTTGCCGCCTCGATCGGTCAGTTCGCCGGCGGCGCGCTGGTCGAATGGAGCCCGTTCGACTGGGGCTGGCGCACGGTGTTCCTTGCCAAGCTGCCGATCGCCATCCCGGTGATGTTCGCCGTCTGGCTGATGGTGCCGGAGACCAGCGCCAGCCGACGCCAGCGGCTGGACCTCGGCGGCGCGGTGCTGGTCTCGCTGACGCTGGCCTGCCTGGTGCTGCCGCTGTCCGAGGGCCGGCAGCAGGGCTGGCCGGCATGGACGTTCGTTTTGCTCGCCGCGGTGCCGGTACTGGCCGCCGCCTTCCTTTGGTTCGAGCGCCAGGTGACCGCGCGCGGCGGCAGTCCGTTGCTCGACCTGGGCCTGATGGCGATCCCAGGCTTCCGCCGCGGCGTGCTGGTGGGCACGCTGTTCTTCTTCACCACCTCGTTCTACGTGCTGTTCGCGATCTACCAGCAGGAAGGCTACGGCACCGATCCGCTGTTCACCGGCCTCGCCATCCTGCCCTACGGGATCGGCCTGTTCGTCGGCCCATTGGTCACTGCGCCGCTGGTTCGGCTGCGCCCCTGGCTGCTGACCATCGGCATGGCGATCCAGGTCGTCGGCTATGCCGGCGTCGCAGCGGTGATCGCGACCGGCCACGATGGCTGGCCGGTGGTGCTGACCGTGCTGATTGCCGGGTTCGGTCAGGGCATCGCCTATCCTCGGCTGTTCAACACCACGTTGGGCGACGTGGCACCGCACCAGGCCGGGGTGGCCGCGGGGGTGCTGACCTCGGCGCTGCAGATCGGCGCCGCGATCAGTGTGGCGGGGATCGGCAGCCTGTTCTTTGCGGTGCTCGGCCACGGTTCCGGGCGCGACGCCTATGCCCACGCCTTTGGCATCGCCCAGGCGGCGACCACGACCGCGCTGCTCGTCGCGATGCTGTTGTCGATCCCGACCAGTAAGCTGGACCGACGCCGTTCCTCACGCTAAGTGCTGCCCCATGAGCCGCACGGCAAGCCTGAAGCGGACAACCACCGAAACCGATATCAGCCTGAACCTGTCGCTGGACGGGTCGGGACGGGCCGACATCGCCACCGGTATCGGCTTCCTCGACCACATGCTGACCGCGCTTACGCGACATGGCCTGTTCGACCTGACGGTCCAGGCGAAAGGCGACCTGCATATCGACTTCCACCACACCACCGAGGATGTCGGCATCGTGCTCGGTCAGGCGTTCGTCAAGGCGCTCGGCGACAAGCGCGGCATCCGCCGCTTCGGCCACGCGCTGGTACCGATGGACGAGACGCTGGCCGAGGCAGCGGTGGACATCTCCGGCCGGCCATTCCTGGTGTGGGATGTGGCGTTCGAGCGCCCCAAGATCGGCGAGATGGACACCGAACTGTTCGAGGAGTTCTTCCGCGCCTTCGCCATGAACGCGCTGCTGACGCTGCACATCACCAGGCGCAGGGGTCACAACGCGCACCACGTCGCCGAGGCGTGCTTCAAGTCCACGGCACGGGCGCTGCGCATGGCGAGCGAACTCGATCCACGGGCCGGCGATGCGATCCCCTCGACCAAGGGTTCGCTGTGAGGTTCTGGACCGCCCATATCCGCTCCGGTGCCGCGCCGGTGCTGGTGCGCGAGGGCTTCAGTTGGGGCGGGCTGCTGTTCGGTCCGCTGTGGCTCGCGGCGCACCGCGCCTGGATCGCAGCGGCGCTGACGCTGGCTGCATTTGTGTTGATCGTCGTGCTCGCGAGAGACGGCGTCGCCGCGGCATTGCTGACCGCACTGACTGTCCTGCTTGGCCTGTCGGGCAACGACCTTCGCCGCTGGTCGCTCGACCATCGTGGCTTTCTGCTCACCCAGGTCGTGCTGGCGCGCAGCGAACTGGAGGCGCTGGGGCGGTTGTTGGAACGCCGGCCAGATCTGGCGGGCAGCTTCCTGCCACCCGAGTCCGCGCGATGAAGGTCGCGGTGGTGGACTACGGCAGCGGCAACCTGACCTCTGCCTCGCGCGCGCTCGCGCTGGCGGCCGATCGCGCGGGATTGGATGCCGAAGTGCGGGTGACTGCGGATCCTGGCTATGTCGCGGGCGCCGACCGGATTGTGCTACCGGGACAGGGCGCCTTCGCGGACTGCTCGCGCGGCCTGGCTGCGGTCGGCGGCATGCGCAAGGCGATCGAGTGTGCCACCACGGCCGGCGCGCCGTTTCTCGGCATCTGCGTCGGCATGCAGCTCATGGCCGAACGCGGGCTGGAGCACGAGATCACGCCAGGCTTTGGTTGGATCGACGGCGAAATCGCCGAGATGGAAGCCTCGGGCCTGCGACTGCCGCAGATGGGGTGGAACGCACTGGATTTCGTTCCCGGGAGGCACCAGCTGCTTGATGGTCTGATGCCGGGCGACCACGTGTACTTCGTTCACAGCTACGCGCTTATCGGCGGCAACTCACGGGAAGCGATCGCGATGACCGACTACGGTGGACCGGTGGTGGCGATGGTCGCGTCGGGCAATCGTGCCGGCACGCAGTTCCATGTCGAGAAGAGTCAGGAGGTCGGCATCCGCATCCTCAGCAACTTCCTGCGCTGGACGCCCTGACGCGATGGCCGACGACGCACCGCCGCTATCGGCTCAGCGCATGATCGAGCGCGTCACCGAATTCACCGATGAAGAACTGCACGCATTGTGCGAGGCGACCTCGGCGGCGATCATCGACGGTGGTGGCTTCGGCTGGGTGAACCCGCCCGGCCTGATGGCGCTCGAGACCTATTTCCGTGGCGTGCTGCTGGTGCCGGAGCGGGAACTGTTCATCGCCCGGTTGGACGGCCTGGTGGTGGGTTCGGCACATCTGGTGCGTCCGCCCCGCAACAACGAGGCGCAAGGGCACGCGGCCCAGCTCATGCACGCCTACATCGCGCCCTATGCGCGCGGTCACGGCCTGGCGCGGATGCTGACAATCGCCGTCGAGGAGCGCGCGCGCGAACTGGGCTATCACGTGCTGAACCTGGACGTGCGCGAGACCCAGGAAGCGGCGATCCGGCTCTACGAGTCACTCGGCTTCGAGCGCTGGGGTGTGCATCCCGATTACGCCTTCGTGCGCGGCCAGCCGGTGCGCGGGTTCTTCTACAGCAAGCGGCTGCGCCGGCCGAATATCAGGCGGGCGCAGAATGGGGCGTGACCGGGGTGCAAGGGCTACATAAGCCACCCCCTCCCCTTGCGGGACGGGGGTGGGGGAGGGGGCTGTGGGCCATTGGGCGCCGCCCCCTCCCCCCAACCCCCTCCCTCAAGGGGAGGGGGAGGGATTTTTGACGATGCTCACTCTCTACCCCGCGATCGACCTGAAGGACGGCCAGTGCGTGCGGCTGCGTCGCGGCGCGATGGACGATGCAACGGTCTATTCGTCTGATCCGGCCGGTCAGGCGCGTGCCTGGCAGGACGCCGGCTTCACCTGGCTCCACGTGGTCGATCTGAACGGCGCCTTCGCTGGGCGGCCGGTGAACGGCGCGGCGGTCGCCGCGATCCTCGGCGCGGTCTCCATCCCGGTGCAACTCGGCGGCGGCATCCGCGACATGGCGGGCATCGAGGCGTGGCTCGACGCCGGCGTCCGCCGCGTGATCCTGGGCAGCGCCGCGGTGAAGCACCCAGCTCTGGTGCGCGAGGCGTGCCGCGTCTTCCCCGGCCGCATCGTGGTCGGCATCGACGCACGCGACGGCAAGATCGCGACCGAGGGCTGGGCCGAAACCTCATCGATCGATGTGCGCGACCTGGCGCTGTCCTTCGAGGATGCCGGCGTGGCGGCCATCATCTACACCGATATCGGCCGCGACGGCATGTTGAGCGGTCTCAACATCGCGCAGACCGTCGCGCTGGCCACGGCGGTCGCGGCGCCGGTGATCGCCTCGGGCGGCGTGGGCGGGCCGCAGGACCTGACCGAGCTCCGCCATGCCGCCGCCGGCACGCGAATCGAGGGGGTCATCGTCGGACGCGCCCTGTACGACGGGCGGATCGACCCCGCACATGCACAGGCATTGCTTTCCGGTTGAATTTGCCATTCATCCGTATTGACCGCTGAATTATCTACAACCGCGGTCGGCGGAAACCAGGCCCTCGTTATAAACGCTTGCAATGGCCACGCGCGGCCAGTCTAAGAAACAGCAGTATGTTGAAATTGCGAGTCATTCCCTGCCTGGACGTGAAGGACGGCCGCGTCGTCAAGGGCGTTAATTTCGTCTCGTTGCGTGACGCAGGCGATCCGGTCGAACAGGCGGCGCTCTACGACGCGGCTGGCGCGGACGAGCTCTGCTTCCTCGACATCACCGCCAGTCACGAAGACCGTGACACCATCCTGGACGTGGTATCGCGTACCGCCGCGCGGGTGTTCCTGCCGCTGACCGTGGGTGGCGGCATCCGTTCGACCGAGGACATGCGCCGGCTGCTGCTGGCCGGCACCGACAAATGCAGCGTCAACTCGGCCGCAGTGGCGCGGCCGGAGCTGGTGCGCGAGGCGGCGCAGAAGTTCGGCAGCCAGTGCGTCGTAGTGGCGGTGGACGCCAAGCAGTCGGGTCCAGGGCGGTGGGAGGTGTTCACCCACGGCGGAAGGCGCCCGACCGGCATCGACGCCGTGTCCTGGTGCCGTCAGGTAGCGGAACTTGGTGCCGGCGAGATCCTGCTCACCAGCATGGATCGTGACGGCACCGGGCGTGGCTTCGACGTCGATCTGCTGCGCGCGGTGTGCGATGCGGTGCGGTTGCCGGTGATAGCCTCCGGCGGGGTCGGCACGCTGCAACACTTCGTCGAGGGCGCGCGGGCCGGCGCCACCGGCCTGCTGGCGGCCAGCGTGTTCCATTTCGGCACCTTCACCATCGCACAGGTAAAGACGGCGCTGCACACGGCCGGCCTGCCGGTGCGGTTGCCGCGCCAGGCGGCCTGACGCGGAGGCCGCGGTGGCCAAGTCGACCAAGAAGCGGCCTGAGCCGAAGAAGCTGCGCAAGTCCGGCAAGCGCGTGGCCGTCGCTGTCGAGTCAGCCGAAGCGCCGCGCTTGCCGCCGCCATCGGCGGTCGGGTCCGCGTCCAATGTGCTCGATCGGCTGTGGTCGGTGGTGATGAGCCGCCGCACCGCCGATCCCGCGGTGAGCCACTCGGCGCGGCTGCTGTCGCGTGGCACCGCCAAGGTGGCGCAAAAACTCGGCGAGGAGTCGGTCGAGTGCGTGATTGAGGCGGTCGCAGGCAACCGCGACGCCGTAGTGGCTGAGAGCGCCGATGTGCTCTACCACCTGATCGTGCTGTGGGTCGCTTGCGGCATCCGGCCGAAGGACGTGTGGAGCGAACTGAAGCGCCGGGAGGGCATCAGCGGTGTCGCCGAGAAGGCCGCCCGCGCACGCAACCTGCCGGTTGCGTCCGGCGCGGAGACGACGAAAATCCCCTGACCGGACGGGGAGACCAGCCATGGCTGTCAGCGGCCTGCCACCTTACGACGATACCAATATCTTCGCTCGCATCCTGCGCGGAGAGATTCCCAATCGGACCGTCTACGAGGACCAGTGGGCGCTGGCCTTCCACGACATCGGCCCGCAGGCACCGGTGCATGTGCTGGTGATCCCGAAAGGGAAATATGTGTCGTTCGCCGACTTCAGCGCCGCCGCAAGCGCGGACGAGATCGCCGGGTTCATGCGCGCAGTCGGCAAGGTGGCGAAGGATCTCGGACTGGAGGCGCAGGGGTATCGCCTGCTCGCCAACATGGGCGAGCACAGTGGCCAGGAAGTGCCGCATTTCCACGTGCATCTGTTCGCCGGCCGGCCGCTGGGAAGGATGCTGAACCAGTAACCAGCCGCTAACCGCCGTAGCCGTAGGATGGGTAGAGCGCAGCGAAACCCATCTCTTGTCGACGCCGCAATGACGAACTACCGACGCAATCATGTCCCCGGCGCCAGCTATTTCTTCACCGTCAACTTGCTCGACCGCCGATCGAGCGTGCTCACGGCGCATATTCAGTCGCTGCGCGATGCCCTTCGCGCCACGCGCAAGTGCCATCCATTCGCGATCGATGCCATGGTGGTGCTGCCTGACCACGTGCGTGCCGTTTGGACATTGCCAGACGGGGAATTTGATTAAGCGACCCGTTGGCGGCTGATCAAAGCAACATTCTCACGTGCCTTGCCGCCCGCGGAAGGAATCTCGGCAAGCCGAGCGAGAAAACGCGAACGGGGAATTTGGCAGTGTCGCTACTGGGAGCACACGCTGCGAGATGAAATCGATTTTTCCTGCCATTTCGACTACATCCATTTCAATCCAGTGAGGCATGGGTACGTAGTCGATGTTCGGGACTGGCCGTATTCGTCATTCCACCGAATGGTGCGGCTTGGCGTCTATCCCAAGGATTGGGGCCACGACGTGGGCAAGGGCGCGGAGTTTGGCGAGTAGTGGTGATGACGATGGGTTTCGCTGCGCTCTACCCATCCTACGAAGCAAACTTGCTGGTCGGATCGGAGCCCGCGCCCGCCATCATCGACACCGGCTTTAGCGATTTACGCTTTACCATCGACGTTTCGGCGTGGGCGTAGGATGGGTAGAGCGCAGCGAAACCCATCGGTGCAGGCCCGACACGATTCAGTTCATCACCTGGATCATCTCGCGCACGCGCGGATAGACCTCGCTGGCCCAGCGCCGACCACTGAACACGCCATAATGTCCGACGCCGGTCTGCAGGTGGTTCTGCTTCAGATTGACCGGGATCCGGCTGCACAGATCGAGCGCGGCCATGGTCTGGCCGATCGCGCAGATGTCGTCGCGTTCCCCCTCCACCGTCAGCAGGCCCATGCGGCGGATCGCCGCCGGCCGCACCGTCTGCCCATGCCAGGCCAGCACGCCGCGCGGCAGATCGTGTTCCTGGAACACCCGCTGCACGGTCTCGAGATAAAACTCTGCCGGCAGGTCCATCACCGCGCCGTATTCGTCGTAGAACCTGCGATGCGCCTCCGCGCTGATATGATCGCCGCCGACCAGGCTGCGAAACTGACCGAAATGGGCGCTGATATGCCGGTCCATGTTCATGCTCATGAACGCCGAAAGCTGCACGAAGCCGGGATAGACGTGGCGGAATGCGCCGGGGAATCGCCACGGCACCGCGCTGATCAGGTGCCGCTGGAACCACTCGATCGGCCGTGACTTCGCCAGCTCGTTGACCTTGGTCGGATTGACCTGGGTGTCGATCGGCCCGGCCATCAGCGTCATGCTGCGCGGCGTCGCCGGATCGCCGGCCTCCGCCATCACCGCGGCCGCGGCGAGCGCCGCCACCGCCGGCTGGCACACCGCGACGACGTGGCTGCCCGGCCCCATCGCGCGCAGGAATCGGACGATGTGATCGACGAACTCGTCGAACCCGAATCGCCCCTCGGCCAGTGGCACGTCGCGCGCGTTCTTCCAGTCGGTGATATAGAGGTCGTGCTCCGGCAGCATCACCTGGACGGTGCCGCGCAGGAGGGTGGCGAAGTGGCCCGACATCGGCGCCACCAGCAGCACGCGTGGCTGCTGCACCGCATGGTCCTTGCGGAAGCGTAGCAGCACGCCGAATGGCGTGTCGTCGGCCGCCTCCTCGGTGACCGCGACGGCCGTTCCGTCCACCGCCACCGCGTCGATGCCGAACGGTGGCCGGGCATGGGTAAGCCCCGCGGCGGCGAACAGGCTCAGCCCGGCGGCGACATGCCGTATCAGCGGCGGCGTGCAGGCACCACAATCGGTCAGCTTCGCCAGGCTGACGCCGAACCGCGCGGCTTGCCGCAACGGGAACAGCATGTCTGCCTGAGCCTGATAGAGCTGGTACATCATCGACCGGCGAAAGTGGCGTTCATGCAGTTGTCGTGCAGGCAGGTTCGGGCATTATATTGCGGCGCAGCATGGACCGGTCGATGAAGGGACGCAACATGGCGACGCTTCTGATCAGCAGCAAGAACTACTCGTCATGGTCGTTGCGGGGCTTTCTGCTCGCCCGGCTGGCCCGGCTGGACTTCGCGGAACAGGTGGTTGCGTCCGACGATCCCAATACCCGGGCCGAGTTGCTGCTGCGCGCGTCGTCGATCCGCGTGCCGTGCCTGGTGCATGACGGCGTGACGGTGTGGGACACGCTGGCGATCGCCGAATACCTGCATGAAGTGTGTCCGCAGGCGGGGATGTATCCCGGTGACCGGATGGCCCGCGCCCGTTGCCGCGCGATCGCGGGCGAGATGCATTCGGGCTTTTCCGCGCTGCGGTCGTCGCTGCCGATGAACCTGCGCACCGAGACGCGGCGCATCGCCATCTGGTCCGCCGCGCAGGCTGACATCGACCGGATCACCGAAATCTGGCGCGAATGCCTGGACACCTGGAAGGGCCCGTGGCTGTTCGGCCGCGCGCCGACGGTGGCCGATGCCATGTATGCGCCGGTGGTCACCCGCTTCCGCAGCTACAGCGTCCAGCTCGATCCGGTCTGCGCGGCGTATTGTGCGCATGTCTGGACCTGGCCCGACCTGGCTGAGTGGGTCGCCGCGGCGCAGCTCGAGCCGGAGCAGATCGAGGAGCTGGAAGTCGAGTTCTGACGCCGGCGGTCAGGTGATTTTGGTCCATGGTGTCGGGGCCGGAACCGCGCACGGACCCGCGATGTCGAGCGTCTTGAAGTCAGCTGGCCCGACTACTTCCAGGTATTCCATGTCCGGCGAGTAGTCGAACAGGTAGTGGGTGATCCCCGGGCGCTGATGCACGCAGTCGCCGGCAGCGACCAGATGCTCCTCGCCCTCGTACATGAACCGCGCCCAGCCCTTCAGCATGATCACGATGTGGAAGTCGGCGACATGCTGATGCCAGCCGGTGCCCTCTTCCGGCGGGCTGTTTGCCTTCACCAGTTGCGCCAGCACGCGCCCGCCGGTGGCGGCGGCGACCCCGAGGTCACGATACAGGAAGAAGTCGCGCAGCCCCTCGCCCACCCAGGGCGTGTCGCCTGGCGTGACGTGCGAGAAGGCATTGACGGCGGGTTGGTCCAGCATCAGGCAAACTCCCCATGCGTTTGAGAGCTGCTCCTGGCCGTCACCCCCCCACCGCTTCCCGTACGGGACGCTGCAACGCAGCATGACATGTGCCCAACCAGTCCGGCAACAGGTTTCTGTTGTTACGAATCCGCCGGCCCATGTTTGCCGTGTCGTGGGATCGGCAGGGGCGGCTGCACCGGGCAGCGCAGGCCAGGTATGGCGTCCGCTTCAGGTTTGCCATCCAGGCCGATGTCATTCGCCAGCAGTCGGAAGCAGGGGTGGCGCCACAACAGTTCTCCGGCAACCTGGCTGAGCAGATCCACGTCGCCAGGCTGCAGTGTCCAGCTGGTCGCAATGGACTTCACCTTCTGCTGTTGCTGGCGCTCCGCTGCGGTCGCGGTGGGAAGCTGATCGAAGTCGATCGATATCGGATAGACCGCAAAATTGGCCTGGGTCACACCGTCCTTCACCAATGCGTTGCGGTCCTCGATCAACAGCTTGATGAAGTCCTGGAACACCGCAGCCGAGTTGGCCGAGGCGCTGTCGACCAGCGAACCGCTGATACTGTTCGCCATGTCGAACAGCGTGGTGTAGCGCGTCGAGTTGTAGAGACTGCTTGGCGGGTCGCTGCGTGCGTTCACTGCGATGACGACGATGTGTCGCAGCTTGCCTTGCGAAGCGAGGCGGCCAATGTCGGCCGGCCCGAACGTCGACATCGCACGCCGCAGCGCGGCCAGACCGGAGTTGTCGGCGACGCCGCCATCGACCAGGCGCAGATAGATCGGGTTACGAAATGGCGGCACCTTGTCGCCGGTACCCGGCTCGACCACGATCTCGTTGCGCAGCGACTGGCGATAGCGTGCCGTGCGGAAAATTTCCAGGTTCGCATAAGGGCCGCCCACGCTCTGCAGCGTGGTGAGGTACGGCAGGCTCGGATTGCGCTTTCCCGGGCAATCCGGCTGCAAATACGAGGCGTTGTGCAGCAGCACGGGCGTGAACGCGACCGGGAAGGCCGCCGAGGCGGTCACACCGAGACTGACCGGCACCTTGTCGTAGTCCATGCAGACATCGTCCAGCGTCTGCCGATCGAAGGTGAACACCTGGCCGGCGACCATGTCGGTGGCGTTCAGCAGCGTGAGCTGTCCGCCGGGTTGGTTGAGCGCCGCCATCGTCGCCTTGGTCTGCAGCAGGTCCTCGATCATCTCCTGCAACACGGCGATCCGCGTCTGGTTCTCGGATTGCAGTGCGAGCCAGGTGACGGGATTGAGGAAACGATGCGCCAGCCAGCCGATGCCATCGTAATCCTGGATGCGCTGCATGAATGCCTTGGCGTGAGCCGGCCCGTTCAGGCCGATATCCGCCGCATAGACACTGCCGCCGGACACCGAAGAGACGGCGGCGATATCCGCCGACAGAGCGCGCGTTTCGCCGCCGCTCGCGTAGTGCAGGTTGTTGAGCCGTTCGACGACCGCAGCGGCCAATGCCGCCGCGCGGGAACCCCCGCCCGAGTAGGTCATCAGGACGAACGGGTGATCAGGATTGGCGTCGAGTGGCGCCTGGGTCGCATTCGCCTGTCCGGCGGCAAGCGGATACTCGGTGGGCTGCGTGCCGCAACTCGCCAGCGCCAGCGCCGCAAGCAGACCGGTGGCTGCGGCCCTCATGGCCGGGTTCGCCTGAAGCTGATGTTGGCGGGCACTCCGTCCACCGCCTGTACCAGCTGCCACAGCGGCCCGTATCGAATCGGCGTGTCCAGGCCGAAGCAGTACTCGCCTTCGTCCACCCGGAACGCCACATTGGTCTTGAAGCCCGTCTGCGTCGGATTGCTGATCGGTGTGTCCTTGTCGAGAGGAGTTGCGCCGGTGATGACGGAGACATTGCCGCCATCGAACCTGATCAGGACTGTGGCCATGCCATGCTACCGCGTTGACTTAGCCAATAATTACCATGTGCACGTTCCCATGTCATGTCGTTGCGGCGAGCATGCCAACAAGCCGGCGCCCCTGGGTGACCGGCACGATATTCGCTGTGATAATGCGTTACCCGGGCGTGCCGAGACGTACAACGGCCGTCATGCCACGCGGGCGTCCGACGACCAATCGGGGAAGATTGAAACATCGCAACCTTTTAGCGGTTCTCACCGCGAGATGGGTCCCCTACCTTGCGCGCAGGCAAACGAAATACACCGACCTCGCCAGGAGGAACCAATGTCCCTGCCGCTCGGCAATCTGCCGGACACCCGCTATCCCGACACGCGCATCGAACGGCTCGATCCGCGCTTCGTCTACAAGCAGGGCAACGCCGCGATCGAGCGCGTCGCCACCGGCTTCCGCTGGGCTGAGGGTCCGGTGTATTTCCGCGACGGCGGGTTCCTGGTGTTCAGCGACATCCCCAACAACCGGATGATGCGCTGGCTGGAGGAGGACGGGCACCTGTCGGTGTTCCGCGCGCCCTCCAACTATGCCAACGGCAACACGCGCGATCGTGAGGGTCGGCTGATCACCTGCGAGCACGACACGCGCCGCGTGACGCGCACCGAACCGGACGGGCGCATCACCGTGTTGATCGACCGGTTCGAGGGTAAGCGACTGAATGCGCCCAACGATGTTGTGGTGGCATCCGACGGCGCCGTCTGGTTCACCGATCCTGGCTACGGGATCGACGGGCCGTACGAGGGGCACAAGGCGGAAGCTGAACTGCCGCGCAACGTGTACCGGTTCGATCCAGCGAGCGGCGCGGCGAGCGTGGTGGCGGACGACTTCGTGCGACCGAACGGCATCTGCTTCTCACCTGACGAACGCAGGCTATACGTCGTGGATTCCGGCATCTCGCATGGGGGGCCGGCCCATATCCGCGGGTTCGACGTCGACCGCGAACGGCTGCGCAACGGGCGCGTGTTCGCCGCCGATTTTTCCCCGGGCATGACCGACGGTATGCGGACCGATGCCGATGGCAACGTCTGGTGCTCGATGGGCTGGGCCGATCCGGCCGAGGACGGCGTGCGCTGCTACGCGCCGGATGGTGACCTGATCGGCAAGATCCACCTGCCGGAAGGATGCGCCAATCTGTGTTTCGGCGGCAGGAAGAAGGACCGGCTGTTCATGTGCGCCAGCACGTCGGTCTATGCGCTGTACGTGAACGCGCAGGGCGCGATGGGACCGTAGCGGCGCCCGCCGCCCCGTTAACAATTCGGCCATTCCGTCCTGCCAGAGTTGACGCGCCGGCTGCCGCCGCGGGCGCGGACAGCACGGCCGCAAGGCTGAGCCGAGATGTTTGTCGCGTTGAGTCGATTCGTCGTTGCCAACGGAAAGTCCGATGCCGTGCGGGCGGCCTTCCGCGGCCGGCCCCACCTCGTCGACCACGCGCCGGGTTTCCTCAGTATGCAGGTCATGTGTCCGATCGACGGCCCGGACGAGGTCTGGCTGGTGACGCATTGGCGCGATGAACAGAGCTACCGCACCTGGCACAGAAGTCATGAGTACCATGAGTCGCACAAGGGCATCCCAAAAGGGCTGAAACTGGTGCCGGGAAGCGCCAATGTGCGCCTCTTCGAGGTGTTTGCCGATTAGCAACCGACGCTCACAGCGAATGGCGAGGGTCGTGGGATGAGAACGCTCGGACCAGACGGATTGCAAAGGTTTCGGTTGTTGCAGGTAGATGCTGTCAGCGCGGTGACCGAGCGCTTCTACGCCATCCACGGCTCGGCATATGAGCAGCTAGGGCAGCGGGGGCGCATGGCATGTCGTGAGGACCTTGCCTTTCATCTCGAATTTCTGGCGCCGGTCCTGGAATTCGGTCTGCTCCAGCCAATGGTGGACTACCTGTCCTGGCTGAGCAGCGTTCTTGCCGCACGGGCGATACCCGTGGACCACATCGTGCAGTCGCTCGACCTGCTTGGTGAGTTCTTCGCGGTACACATGGGCGCGGCCGACGCCGGCACGGTGACCGCTGCGCTGCAGGCGGCACGAACCGAGTTCCTGAACGCGGAAGCGGAGGGACCGCCGGCGTTGCCTCCGGCACCGCCCTACCCGTGGCCTGAGGCGGCTCCGTTCGAGGTGGCGCTGCTGGCCGGCCGTCAACACGAGGCATTGGCGGTCATGAACGGCTGTATCGACAATGGGCGCAACGTCGTCGATGTCGAACTGCACGTTGTCCAGCCTTCACTCTATCATATCGGTGAAGAATGGCAGGCAAACCGCGTGTCGGTCGCACGGGAACACATGGCGACGGCAATCGCGTTATCGATCATGACGGTGGGATTGCTGCGCTCGCCACCGGCGGCGATGAACGGCAAGCGCGTTCTGCTGGCCTGCGTCGCTGGCAACTTTCACACCGTCGGTTTGCGCATGGTCGCCGATGCGTTTCAACTGGCCGGTTGGGACGTGCAGTATCTGGGCGCCGACGTGCCGAGTGCGGCAATCACCAGGCAGGTCGCGGAGTGGCGGGCGCATCTGGTAGGATTGTCAGTCGCATTCGCGCAGCAGTTACCCGCGGTCAAGGCGGTGATCGCGCAGTTGGCCGAGCATTTCGGCGATTCACGGCCGGCCGTTATTATCGGCGGTCTGGCCATCAACCGCTTCAGCCGCCTGGCAGATGTGGTGGGCGCCGACGCGTTCAGCCCCGATGCGTTGGCAGCGGTCGTCGCAGCGTCCCGGATCGTTGGCGTCTAGCGGCGATGGCCTGGTTTGCAGCAGAATTGGAACCGATGCTCGCGGTAGCTGCGGCAGCCTTGGACGAACACGGCACACTGATCGAGGCGAATGCCGGCTTTCTGCGAACTCGTTGGCGCGGCGGGCTCGGAGCCGATCGGCGTACGCGTTCCGTGGTTTTTCATTCAGCCGGATTTTGCGACCCTGATGCACAAACCGACGGGCCCCGACGGAGAAATCCATCGGGGTCTGCTGACGTTTGGCGATCGTCTGGGACAGACACGCTCGCTGCAAGCCCGCGTCTGGCGGATGGACGGACGGCTTCGGATGCTGGCCGAGTACGATATCGCGGAACTGGAGCAACTCTATGATACGGTACTCGCGCTCAACCGCGAATATGCCAATGCACAGCTCGAACTCGCACAGATCAACCTCAAATTGCAGCAGCGCGAGGCGCAGATCCTTGCCGCGTCGCTGACCGATCCGCTGACCGGTGTCGGCAATCGTCGCCGGCTGGAACAGGCGCTTGCCGTGGAAGCCAGTCGCGCCGAGCGCACGGGCGGGGGCCTTTGTGCTGCGATGGCCGACCTCGATCGCTTCAAGCGGGTCAACGACACGTTCGGACACGAGGCCGGCGACAAGGTGCTCGCGGCGTTCGGGGACGTGCTGCGCCGGCGCACACGAGAGATCGACATTGCCGCACGCTTCGGCGGCGAGGAGTTCGTTGTGCTCATGCCGGCAACCAAACTTCAGGATGCCATTGCTATCGCCGAACGTATCCGCGCAGTGGTCGCCGAGTTACGTATCGAACCGTTGCCCGAACCGATCACCGCGAGCTTCGGTGTGGCCGAACGGATGGCAGGCGAACCGGGGGATGCGCTGCTGCGCCGTGCCGACGCCGCGCTCTACGAGGCAAAGCGGCTGGGCCGCAACCGCGTCATGGCGGCCGGCCGCGAACCTGTCCAACCGGCCTAGCCGAACTCGTCAATGGAACGTCGGCATGACCTCCTGGCACAGCAGCCGCAACGCCGTCATCACGTTCTCATGCGGAATTCTGCCGCCGCAATTCAGCTCCATCAGCACGCCGTCCAGCCCCAGCTCCTGCCGCAACTCCGCCAGCCGTTCGGCGACCGAGCCCGGCGAACCGATCAGCACCGTGCCCTTCAGCGCCTCTTCATAGGTTATCGTCTCCAGCCGCCGCGCGGTCTGCGCGCGCCGGTCGGCGCCATCGACACCGGCGCGCTTCGCCGAATCTGCCAGCAGCGCCGCCTGCTGGCGATAGAAATGGATCAAACTCGGCTCCGCCTCCGTGCGCGCCTGCGCATCGGTCGCGGCGATATAGGCGGGAACGCGCAGGAACACTCCGCCACGATCCGGATCGGCAGACTTTGCCACCGCCGCGCGATAGGCGGCGACCTGCGGCGCGATCTCCGGCGCAGTCTCGTAGCGAACTGCGACAAAGATCGGCAGTCCCTGCCGACCGATGGATACAAACGTATCGGCGCTGGTGGCGGCGACGCGGATCGGCGGCATCGGCTGCTGATATGGCTTCGGCACCACGGCCACGTCGTCGAAGCGATGAAACCTGCCTTGATACGACACCTTGTCCTGCGTCCAGGCCTTCTGCACGATGTCGAGGACTTCGGCGAAACGTTCGCGGCTTTCGCCGTAGGGGACACCATACGCCTCATACGTGCGCGCGACGCCGCTGCGCCCGACGCCGAAGATCAGCCGTCCGTTGCTGATCTGATCGACGGTCGCAGCCTCCTCGGCCACCCGCAGCGGATGGCACAGCGGCAGCACCTGCACGGCGAGCCCGATCTTCATCCGCTGCGTGCGCGCCGCGATCGCACTGGCAACGCACAGGGGCGACGACAGCACGGAGCGCGCCGGATCGAAGTGCAGCTCGCCCAGCCACATCGCATCGAGTCCCCAGCGTTCGGCGCCATCCACCAGCTCGAATGATTGCGCGAACGCCTCGGCGTGGGAGCGTCCCGGCAGGGACGGAAATTCATGGAAGATGCCGA
Organism: uncultured Alphaproteobacteria bacterium; assembly: GCA_963819855.1. Taxonomy (GTDB): domain Bacteria; phylum Pseudomonadota; class Alphaproteobacteria; order Acetobacterales; family Acetobacteraceae; genus JAMXLO01. Next base: position 108,440 of record CAWFYC010000016.1, on the reverse strand, counting down.
ATTCCATCGCTGTCGCCTTCCGGTTTACCGATCTGTTTCATAGCCTAGGTGCCAGACCGAAGAGTGTCACCTGGGGTCGCGATTGAACGCATCGAGATCGCGCTCCAGCGCCCATTGCAGCCGCGCCTTCTCGCTGCCCTGCAGGAACGCGTCACATGCCGGCGACGGCGCTTGCGGTGCGACGCCCTCGCATGCCGCCACCTTGCGCCACGCCACCGGATCCACCCACAGACTCACCCCGGCAACGAACGCGTACTCCAGGGTATTGCGTTCCAGATCGACCAGCGTCGGCCAGTCCAATCCAAACTCGATCACGGCGCGCAGCAGTTCATGCGTGCGATCGGTCCGCTCCACACCTTCGTCGTCGGTGGACAGGACGGTCGGCACGCCGGCGGCGCGATATTTCGGGAACGGATGCGCGGCGCCATGCACGCCCAGGATCTGGTCATTGCTGGTCAGGTTGATCTCCACCGCGACGCGGCGGTCTGCCATCTCGCGCAGCAGTTCGGGCGCATCGGTCTCGTTCGTCACGTCCACGCCGTGCCCGATGCGCCGCGCATGCCCAAGCTCCACCGCCTGCCGCACATGGAACAGCAAATCAGCCGGCGGCACGAGCGCAGCTGTCAATTCGCCAGCATGCAGCGACACATGGACCTGTGGCATCACGCTGTGCAGATAGTCCAGCATCTGCATGTGCAGCGTGTAGTCCGCCAGCGCCCGCGAATTGTCCTCGGGCGCAACAAAATTCAGCCCCACGACGCGCGGATCGGCTTCACTCAGCATCGCGGTGAACAGCATCTGCGCGAACACTGCGCCGGGCGGATTGATGCGCGACACCTGACCCAGCCAGCGCACCGTCACCGCGCAGCCCGGCGCGGCCTGCGCAGTGCCGCAATGCAGCAACGCGCGCATCCGCGCCTCGCCGGTATCGATGTCGCGGCGGGCGTTGGGCACCAGCGACGCCAGCCCCGAGGCAAGCTGCTTCTGGAAGTCCGCCATATCGCCGGTCCAGCTCAGCCCTCCTGCGAGCGCGGTGACCGCGCTGCCCTGAAATGTCACCATCAGTTCGATGTAGCGCTCGTGCTGGGCGCCGGCGCGATTGACGACATCGGCCGCCATCTCACCCATGCTAGCCGCGCCGCCAAACTTGGCGAAGGTGGCGAAGAAATGATCGTGGCCGCTGGTACCGGCGCTTGGCGCGAAATCGTGCATCGACCAGGCATCGATCAGCGCATTGCGGAAACCGGCATCGGTCTTGGCGTCCGCCAACTTGCGCGCGGTCCCGCCGCACGCCTCGACGGCGTATTGCACCGGATTGACGCACACACCGGACGCGGCCCCATCCGCGATCAGCACCTCGGCGTAGGCGGCACCGCTCAGGTGAGTGTGCAGATCGCCGCCCTTCGGCATGCGGACCAGGAACGCGCGCAATTCTGCCGGCGACTGGCGCGCGGCATCGAACCGGCTGGCGGCATCGTCGCTCGCTTGCGCGACGCATGGCACCAGGGCGGCAAGCAGCAACGCAACACATGCGACTACAAACGGTGGCATGCACGTTTCCCCGGATCGATCTGGCTGTTAGCGTAGCATGCGTTCGCTGCGAGGAGGACCGGGCATGGGCTATCCAACGCATCTGCTGCCGACCACCGTTGTCGGCAGCTATCCGCAGCCCGACTGGCTGGTGAACCGCGCGGCGCTGGAGACGCACGGCGTGCCCCGCACCCACGCACACGACATCTGGCGTATCCCTACCGACCTGCTCGAACTGGCGCAGGACGATGGCACCATCCTGGCGATCCGCGACATGGAGCGCGCCGGGATCGACATCATCACCGACGGCGAAATCCGGCGCGAGAGCTACTCCAATCGGTTCGCGCTGACGTTGGACGGGATCGATGCAGAGCATCCGGGCGAAGTGCGCTCGCAGGCCGGCCGTGCCACGCCGGTGCCGCGCGTTGTCGGCAAGATCGGTCGTCGTGGGCCGGTGGAACTGCGCGATGTCGAGTTCCTGCTGCGCCAGACCGATCGCGCGACCAAGATTACGCTGCCCGGTCCATTCACGTTGTCGCAACAGGCAAAGAACGAGTTCTATCAGGACGAGGAAGAGATGGCGATGGACTACGCCGCCGCCGTGAACCTGGAGTTGCGCGATCTCAAGTCAAGCGGCGTCGATGTGGTGCAGCTCGACGAACCCTGGGTGCGCACCGCGCCCGACAAGGCCGAGCGTTACGGCGTGCGCGCGATCAATCGGGCGCTGGAGGGGATCGAGGGGCCGACCGTGGTGCATCTCTGCTTCGGCTATGCCCACGTGGTGGCCAACAAGCCGAGCGGCTACGCGTTCCTGCCGCAGCTTGCCGATACCGTGGCGCAGCAGATCTCGATCGAGGCGGCGCAGCCAAATCTCGACCTGGGCGTGCTGGCCGATCTGTCGGGCAAGCAGATCATGCTGGGCGTGCTCGATCTCGGCAGCGCCGAAGTGGAGACAGCGGAGCGGGTGGCCGATCGCATCCGCGCGGGACTGCGGTTCGTGGCGGCGGAGCGGCTGATCCCGGCACCTGACTGCGGCATGAAATACATGCCGCGCGAGCGTGCGTTCGGGAAGCTGCGCGCTCTGGTCGACGGCGCGGCGATCGTACGGCGCGAACTGGCGGGGTGATGTGGCGCGGAGCGATGGGTTTCGCTGCGCTCTACCCATCCTACGTGATTTCGATGTCGAGCCGCGTCGTTGTGTCGTAGGATGGGTAGAGCGCAGCGAAACCCATCAACCGCAGCATCCTATTGCGCCGGCACGCGCATTTCCGCCAGCTCCGCCTCCACCGCCGCCTGCACCACGTCCAGCGTGTGGCGCACATCCGCTTCGTCATGCGCCAGCGAGACGTAGAACTTGCTCTCGCCTTTCATGATGCCGCCCTCGCGGAACCGACGATTGAACCGGCGCTGCATTTCCGTATCAGCGCGCAGCCATCCCCGATAATCAGCAATGTCACCGGTTGCATATATAATGTCGAACAGCGGCGGCACGCCGATCACCTGCGCCGGCAGGCCGGCTTTCTCCAGCATACCGGACATCCCCGCCATCAATTCGCGTCCGGTCGCGAACACCTTCTCGTAGGCACCGGGCCGCCGCAGGACCTCGAGCGTCGCCAGCCCCGCCGCGGCAGCGACCGGATTGCCGGACAGCGTACCGATCTGAGTCAGGAACTTCTCGTCGCCGGCCTTGCCGCGGTCGAACAGCGACATGATGTCCTCGCGGCCGGCGATCGCCGCCAGCGGGAAGCCGCCGCCGATGACCTTCCCCAGTGTGCAGAGATCGGGTGTCACACCGTAGAATTCCTGCGCCCCGCCATAGGCGAAGCGGAACCCAGTCACCACCTCATCGAAGATCAGCGGAATCCCGTGCTCCTTGGTGGCGTCGCGCAGCGCCTGTAAGAAGCCGGGCTTCGGCGGCAGCAGACGCTGGAACGGCTCGACGATCACGCCCCCCAGTTCGTCATGGTGTTCGTGGATCAGGCTCGCCGCCATCGCCGGATCGTTGAACGGCGCGATGATCATCTCATCGCGCACGCTGCGCGGGATGCCGGGCGAGTCCGGCACCGCCTGCGGGAAGTTTCCCGGCCGCTTCGGTGCGAGGCTCATCAGGCTGTAGTCGCTCATGCCGTGGTAGCCGCCCTCGAACTTCAGGATCTTGTCACGGCCACGGAACGCACGGGCGACACGCATGGCGTAGGCATCGGCCTCGGTGCCGCTGCTGACGAAGCGCACCTTCTCGGCACACGCGACCGCATCGACGATGGCGGCCGCGAGCCTGATGCCGTGCTCGTTGTTGGCGAAGAACGTGGTGCCGCGGGGAATCTGCGCCTGCACCGCCGCCATCACATCCGGATGGCAGTGGCCGATGAACATCGGGCCCGAGCCGAGCAGGAAATCGACGTACTCGTTGCCGCTGACATCCCACACCCGGCCGCCGCGGCCCTCGCGGATCACGATGTCGCCGGCGAGGTTGCCGAAACTGCCGGCGGGCAGCACGCGCTGCGCCAGTTCGATCAGTGCCTGCTCTTCGTCGTTCCGGTTCTGCGCCATCGCCGTTACTCCGCCTGTGCCAAAACCATGCCATGCGTCCTGCGACGCGACCGCCGGTCGCCGAACAGGACCGCCAGCACGGTCATCACCATGAAGCACACCGAGCTGTAGAAAATCCAGCGCGGCTCACCTTGGTCCATCAGCCACCCGCCGAGCATGGGGCCGATCGTGCCGCCGATGTTGAAGCCGGTGGTCACGAAGCCGAACACGCGGCCGGCCATGCCGGGCGGCGCGGCGGCGCGCACCAGCATGTCGCGCGACGGCATGATCATGCCGGAGAGGAAGCCCGCTGCCGCCATTGCCGCCATCAGCAGGATCACACCGAGGTCGAACGTGCCTATCACGAACATCAGCGCCGCCGCGGCGCCGAACCCGACCGCTGCGACCTCGGCGTGGCGACGGGTCGCATCGGCGACGAAGCCGCCGGCCAGCACGCCGATCGCGGTCGCCATCAGGTAGGCGGACAGCGCGGCGTTCGCGGCGGAGAACTGGATGCCGTACAGCGCGACCAGCGCCACCACCGAGAAGGTGGAGATCGCACCGGAGGACAGGCTCAGCAGCGCGAACAGGCCGGTCAGCCCAATCACCGCGGGCGACAGCAGGACGCGGGCGGGCGGCCGGTCGGTTTCCTGCCGCTTCGTCGCGGAGCGAGGCGCGACCAGGTCCAGTCCGGGCGACAGCAGCAGCGGCACCGCGACGACCGGCCCGATCAGGCCGGCGAAGATCAGTGCGGAGCGGAATCCGGCCGTGGAGGCAACCACCAGCATCACGGTCGGCGCGATCGCGCCGCCGAAGAAGCCGGCGAAGGTGTGGACCGAGAAGGCGCGCCCGACCCGTGCAGGATCGATCACCGCGCCCAGGATCGAATAGTCGGACGGGTGATACACCGCGTTGGCGACGCCGATCAGCACCGACGCGCAGAGCATCCAGGTGTACAGCGGGAACACGCCGACCGAGCCGTAGGCGACGCCCGACAGGCACAGGCCGGCGATCAGCACGCGGCGCGCTCCGATGCGATCCACGAGGTAGCCCATCGGCGCCTGGACCAGGGCCGATGTCACGTTGGTGATGGTGATCGCAAGCGCGAGCTCGACGAAGCCCACGCCCATACGCTCGCGCAGCAGATAGAACAGCGGCGGGAACACCAGGTAGTGGAAGTGGCTGACGAGGTGGGCGGCGGAGATCAGCCAGAGCGCGCGCGCCTCGCTGACTTTTCTTGGCTCGGACGTCATGGCTATCTGCATACGTCATTCCGTCGGAGCCGGGAACCCGGACATGCGGGCTCCAGGGTTGGCCCCTCGTCATGGCGGTACCACGCCGGCCCAGACGAAGGGCCACCTGCCAATCGCCGCCGCGTATCGAGAGCGACACCAGCATTCACCCTGCTGGTCGATGCAACCACTGCCGAGGCGCGCCACGCCCGCGATGCCCAAGTCTTGAGTCTTGGAACACTGGTGGCCGCAAGGAACACCTGGTGGCCGCAAGGCGTGCACAGGAGACCAGCCCGCCTCGTCTCGTTAGAACCGATAGGCCACCGACAACTGCCCGTCGACGCCCGTGCTGCCGTCGCCATGCACCGCGTTCAGTCCGGCCTTAACCCCGAAAGCGCCGTGCTGCGCAGTGACGCCCAGACCACCCTCGAGCAGGTAGCGACTGTCATACGCGGCATACTGGTTGACCGTGAAACCGTACAGGCTACCGCTGCTGGCCACCTGCGTGCTGCCCAGCGCGAGTTCGACGCCGAATGTGGCCATCGGCGTGATGGTCCATTCGCCCAGAGATTGCGGAGCCAGCCGGACATCGACCCCGGCCAGCAGGCTTGAGGCGGTATGGCTGACGCGGCCCACGTCCAGTGCCAGCTCACTGCCGCTCTCGTTGAAGCCGCCCAGCGTGGCATGGGCGACCCGGATGCCAGCCTGCGGCGTGACGGTGAACGTCGCCAGCTGGATCACGTCGCCCAGCACCGCCTGCCCGCCATAGATCACGCCAGACGTCGTGCCGCGTGCGGTCCCCAGCCCGCCGCCCATCGGCCGTCTGTCCTGGTAGTCAACCCCACCGAGGTCCGCGCGCGCCGCCACAAACGGCCCTTCCTCCAGCGAGCCGAAGGCGTAGCGGGCGCCGATGGTGCCCAGCACGGTACCCACGTTGGCATTGGCGCCGGCGCTGCCCACCGTGCCCCAGTCGTAGCCGATGCCCAGGTACACGCTGGCCTGCGTGTCGATGCGATAGGTCGCACCCATCACCGGCCCGGCGTTGTGCTCCGAACTGCCTGCTGCGCCATCGTGCGCCGCGGTGGTAAAGGTGCCGCCCAGCCCGGTCAGCCAGATGCGCGACTGCCCCGCGGCGAGCTCGCGCCCGTCGGCATAGGGCGCGAGCGCCGCGTCGAGCCACAGCGGCTGGCGCAGCAGGAAGGCCGCGGCGTCGGCGTTCACCTGACCGCCCACCTGCGCCTGCACTCCGCCCAGCGTGCCCGCGTCGATCGCCGACTGCAGATAATAGTTGAACGCGGTATACGTGCCGGACAGCGGCGAGTTCTGTAGTTCGTTCAGCAGTTCGGCCCCGGAACCGGCGTTGCCGACGAAACCGCTTTGGCCCGGCAGGGTCAGGTAATCGACCAGCTTGGCGCGCAGCACGTAGATGTCGGCCTGACTGAGCCCCAGTCCCTGGGTCAGATAGGCGTCCATCGACCCGTACGATGCGACGACCTGATCGAGCGCGGCCTGCAGGAAGCTCGACTGCACGCCCAACGTCGGAGCGACGATCGCGGCCGCCGCGTCGCCCTTCGCCGCCCGGATCACCGCCAATTGGGCCGCTATCTGACCGGCCTCGTACTGATTGGTCGCCAGGTAGTCGCTCACGATTGTCGCCGGCGCCACGCCGGCGATGCTCTGCAGCAGGGCCGAGGTCCATCCGGTCCGATCCTTGCCGGCCGAGCAGTGGTACAGTGCGGCGTCGGAGGAATGCGCCAGATCGATCAGCACCGTGCCGAACCCGGCTCGCTCGACCGGATCGGTCACAAACGCGCGGTATTGAGTTTCGAACTGAGCCACCGCGGCAGCCTGGGTGGTGAGCGATCCCGGCGGAGGCGGCGATGGCGTGCCATAGATGTTGACGTTGGTATACGCCGCGCCGATCGGCACCCGGTCCAGCGTCGCAGCGATCTCCGTCGGCGTCCGCAGATCGATGTCGCGGGTAATGTACAGCGAGGACAGGGTGGCGAAGTCCGCATTGCTGACGTTGAGCACCTCGGAGCGATAGAACACGCCGGTGCGCATGACACCGTTGTTGGCAGTGGTATCGGCGAACCCGGTGCCGCCAAAGCGCGCCGCGATGCCTGCAAGGTCGCGGAAGTTCTCGTCGGATGTCAGAATGGGCGTGGAAATCGCCTGCTGCGCGAGAGCGTGTGGGACAGCCAGCCCGAACACGGCCGGCATCGCGCAGAGCAGAATGCGACGCATAGCAACCACCTCGCGAGCGACATGCGCGCGCGCGGCAGCACCGCGCTATGCAGAGCGGTCACATCGCCGGCGCGCCGGACCTCGCCCGCGCATCCTCGCGGAACATGGTTAGAGAAGCGCTAAGGCCGCAACGTTCGCTGCAGCTTGGGTCTTATCCGCCGCGCGCCAACGTCCGCTCTACGAATTCGAGGCGGTCCTGACCCCAGAAGATCTCGTCGCCAATGACATAGCTGGGCGCGCCGAACACGCCGCGGTCGAGCGCGGCCTTGGTGTCGTCGGTGCGGTGCTCGGTCCAGCGCGGTTCGGCGCCAAGCTTCATTACCGCATCTGCGTCGAGGCCGATCTCTGCGATCAGGCGGGCGAGCGTGGCGGGATCGCCGGGGTTCAGCTCGTCCTGCCACACCGCGCGCAGCACGCGGTGCGCCAGCTTGATCGCAGGTGCGTCGCCCTCGGTCTCGCGCAGCGCGATGACGCATGGGGCGGTGAGTGCTTCACTGGAGGGGAAGTGCTTCGGCTCGACGTTGATCGGCACGCCCAGGAAGTCGCGCCAGCGGCGGAGTTCCATCAAGCGGTAGGCCTGGCGCTGCGGCGCGCGCTTCGGCAGCGGCAGGCCGCCGGAGGCGGGGAAGATGGCGCTGAAATCCACCGGGTAGATACGCAGCGCCGCACCATGCTTCGCCGCCAGCGTCTCGATGCGCGCGGCGCCCAGATGGGTCCACGGCGAGTTCAGCGAGGCGTAATAGTCGATGTGCAGGGCCACGGCGGCGTTCTCCATATTGCAGCAGCGACAGTGGTTGAGGTCGGTGGCCGGGGCAACCCGTGGGGCCCCAAGCCGCAAACCGTCAAGACAGCGCCGATCCAAGGCACGGTGACAGTAGAGTCGAGGAAGGGCGCGGTGTCGCTTGCGCGGCCCGTTTCCCCTCCCCGCTCATCAAACCGGACGTGCGGATTTCCCGCATCCGGCTTTCCGACTGGCTTCACGACAGGCTCACGACAGGACGCTTTGCCGCCGACACTGACGCAGCCTCGGCACCCCAAGCGTGCCAAACACTGCTGCCATTGTGAACGGCCCGATGCTTCGCGGCGGCATCTTGTGGCGCCGGACGAGGAAGTTGCGTACGCGATCATAGATGTGCGCCTCGACCGCCCGGTCCGTGACGTAATGCGACCCTGGGCTGAAGTAGCCGCACCATCCCCGCAACAGGCGGGTCAGTTGCGCACGCACGTCGTCCCATCGTCCCATGTTGCCCGGCACCAGGATGGCGCCCACCTTATCTTTCAGACGCTGCACGCTTTTATCCGATGGGCTGGCGCCGATGTAGCGGCGCCCGTCCTGTCGGATGCGGTGCAGCCCGAAGCTGTACCCCAGGAAGTCGAACCGCTCCGTCCGTGCCGCGCACAGCCGGGTCTTGGTGCGGTTCAGGCTCAGCCCAAGGCGCGTCATCGTGCGATCCGTCCACGCCAGCGCCTCTTCCGCGTGACCGCGGCTGAGGATGACGAAGTCATCGGCGTAGTTGATGACATGCGCTTTCCAGGCCTCGCCTCTGCCGGTCTGGCGCCAGTATTTCAAGAACCGGTTCATGTAGAGGTTGGCGATCAGCGGACTGATGACGCCGCCTTGCGGAACGCCCCGTCTGCTGGCCTTTCCCCCCGCCATGCGCTTCCGACCATCTCCGTCGGTCGTTTCGACCGGCGCTCTGAGCCACTGCTTGATCAGCCGCAGCATGTCGGGATCGACGATGCGGCGGGCCAACGATTGCATCAGTTCATCGTGTGGGATGGTATCGAAATACTTGCTCAGGTCGGCATCGACCACATCGGTGTAGCCTTGCCGAAGCAGGGTCAACACCGCCCAGATCGCCTGGCCCGCGCCGCGCTTTGGCCGATAGCCGTGGGCGGCGGGGTCCAGGTCAGCCTCGAATATCGGTTCCAGCACCAGTTTGGCAGCAGATTGCACCACCCGGTCCCGGATCGTCGGGATACCAAGAGGCCGCTCACCACCGCCGGGCTTCGGGATCATCACCCGCCGTACTGGTTGGCTCCGATATGTCTTCGTTCGTAATTCTTCGCCCAGCCAGGTCAGCCAGTCCTCCAGCCCCGCCGCCTCGATCTGCTCGAACGTGACCTCGTCCACTCCTGGCGCACCCTTGTTGGCGCGCGCCAGGTCGTAGGCATGGGAGAGGATGTCAGCCCGCCAGACCTTGTCGTAGAGGATGTAGAACCGGAACCCCGGCTCAGCCTTCGCCTTGACATAGAGTTTCCTCTGCAAGGTCCGGATCGCATCTGGTGTTTGCAGGCTCATCGCCAATCACCTCACCTCATTCGCTTCGAAAACGTACCAGAAGTCAGGGCCCTTTCCTCCACCGGAATTACCCGGCTTCGACGGTACTACGACCCTGTCCGACTTCCGCGCAGACCAATGCCTTGCAGCACTGTTGAGGCCGCTACCCTCGTCACGCGCGGATCTCCCCCGCTTGCGCGATCCCCTGTCTCGGCGTGCCGTGCCCATTACCCCGATGGACCAGTCCAGGTGCATGTGTCGGCTGCTTCCCCGGTCCGTGCTGCCTTCCCCGAACTCCGGGCGGGTCGGCGTCCATGACTTCCCTTTCGAGGCCTGCTCGGGCTTCACACACGTTACGGCCCGTCGATTCGCTCGACCGCCAGAAGCGGCCTTTGTCGCAGGGCTCCGACGGGGACGGTCACCCTTCCACGCCGCCTGCCAGCTACCGGGCCAACCGACCATTGCCCGGGTGGGACTTCCACCCACAAGGTGATCGCGCCATTCGGGGCGCACCGGAGTTGCACGGATTTGGCACAGAGTCTCACGGAGAACAATTGATTGGGTGCTTCGCGCCGAAACATGACCCGGACCAGCGCGAAGCGCATAAGATCGTCTCCGTGAAACTCCGTGCCAACTCCGCAAAACTCCGTGTCAATATTGCTGGTTGGGGCGGTTGCGTTGCCCAAAAAGGACAAGCTTGGCGGGCGCTGCGTGACCGCAAAGCGCTCCAGTGCATCGGTGGCGGGGAGGAGACGGCACTGCCGATCATCGTGATACCGATGCTGACACCGTGCACCGGCTGTTGGCGAGGGATCTTGCGTGGGCGCGGCGAGGCTCGCCATGGCGGGCTTCCTCTGAGGCACGCCGATTATATCACTGCCGTCCCGATATGCCTGTCATTACGCCTCCAGCACCTGGCGCACCGCCACCTCGTATTGCGCGCGATTGTTATCCGCGCGTACGCGCTCCAGCGCGTTGTCGCGCAGCGTCTGCCACAGTGTGGAATCTCGGTATAGCACGACGATCCGCCGCGCGAATTCCGCCGGATCCGCCGTGGCCACCGCAATGATCTCGTGTCCGTTCTGCCAGCCCAGTTGCCGACACAGCAGTTCGCTCGCCACCACCGGCAAGCCGTAGGATGCCGCCTCATGCACCTTGTACGGCACGCCGGCGGCATAACGCGTCGGAGCGACGAAAATGCGGTGCGCGTCGTACAGCGGCGCAACATCCTCGACCGTGCCACGCAACGTGATCCGCGGATGTTCGCGATACCCGTCCAGCGAGATCGCCGGATCGACATAACCCGCGACCGTCAGCCGCGTCTCCCAGCCAAGCGAGTGCTCCACCAGTGGCAGCACCTCACGCACCAACCACGCGAGCGCATCGAGGTTGGGGCTGTCCGGCTGATGGATCGCGCCGAGGAACAGCAGACCCGCACGGTCGGCGAACGCGCACGGCGTCGGTTGTGGCTCGCGCCAATGGCCGATCACCATGACATCGGTGAAGCCAAGATCGCGCAGTTTCTGCGCTTCCTGCAGGTTCACGGCGATGATGCGCTGGCAGAAATGCGCGTTGGCGAATTCCCGCATGATCGCCGTATCAACATCGAATGGCGTCACGTCGGTGAGCGCTGCATGTTCCGCCTCGCGCAGCGCGGCGACCGCCTCGGTGTCCAGCACAATACGGGGTAACTTGCCGCTGCCGGCGGTGATGCGCTCGAGGATTGTTCTGATGCGGTCGAGATTGTGGGTGCGCGCGATCCAGATCGCGTCGTAGTAGCCCTGGCGCGCGGCGAGGAAGGCCGCAAGATTCTCATGTGTCCGGTCGTGCATCACCTCGACCGTGTCCGGCATGTCGCCATAGATCGTGGCAAGACCGAACCGGCAGTCGTTTATCGGATACACCGTGACGCGATAGCCGAGTGACGCCATCACCTGGATCAGGTCGTTGGAACGCACGAACCCCGAGCCGAGCCGGCGCAATGGTATCATGTCGTCGATGAACAGTACGCGACGACCGGCATCGTTCGAGCGCGCGAATACCTCGACACGGCGGTCGGCGACATGGCTGAACCGCAACCGGTTGACGTGCTTCCGGAGCAGCGCCTCCCGCGCGTCGCCCGGGCCCGGACCCGCGCCGATCTGTGTCAGTCGGTTGACCACGACCGCAGGATCATACGCGACGCGCGAACCCGCCGCAGCAATGCGCAGGCACAGATCGACATCGGCGTAGCCGCCCTCGGCAAACGCATCGTCGAAACCTTCGATTTGGTGCAGCAGGTCCGCGCGCAGCAGCAGGAACGTGGCGGAACAGAAGTCGACGTCGCGCACGTAATTTGCTTCCGGTGCTAGCGGCGAGCCATCGTGCAGATAGCCGAGAGTGGCGCCGTCGCGCCAGACGATGTTGCCGGCTGCTTCCAGCCGGCCGTGCGCGCGCACCAGCTTGCCACCGACCGCGCCAATGCCCGCATCGGATTGCAGCCGCCGCAGCGCCGCGGCGAGCGCCCCGGGGGCCAGCTCGACCGCACTGTCCATGAACAGCACCGCCGCCGCGCTGGCGCAGTTCAGCGCCGCGTTGCGCACACTGATCCGGTTGAGCGAAGTGTCGAACCGCAGCACACTTGCACCATGCACGAAGTGCCCGATCCGTCGCGTGTCGTCCGTCGAGCCGATGTCGATCAGGATCAGCTCGATGTCGCCGGCGAAGTTCGCGCGCAATGAGCCCAGCGTCAGCAGCGTCAACGCGAACCGATCGCGCAGTATCAGGATCACGCTGACCGCGGGCGTACCGGCGCAGGAGAAGTCCAGCACCATCCGCGCACTGCCCGGCAACAGATTGTCCGCGCGGTGGCGATTGAGCGCGGCGGCCTGGCGTTCGGTGACCTGGTCCTCGATCGGCGGTACCGCTGCGAGTCCGTTGTCCCGGCCCTTGGTCAGGTAGTGCACGAAGGCATCGCGCGCCTGGCCGGCGTCCAGATCGCTGCGCACCGAGGGATGCTTGGTGCGGTAATACCGCAGGTCGACCGCCGCGCTCGACGCCCGCAGCTCCGATATTCCTTTGGCGAGGAAATGATCGTAGCCGTTGCGCCGGTCCTTCCCCTCCACCGCTGTAGCGACATCCTTGTAGCGATCGAGGTAGTAGGCTTCGGAGAATTCCGGCAGCGGATCGAACTCGGTCGGCGTATCGTTGGCCAGATAGTGGTGCAGCGCGCAAAGCCACTGGCCGGCTACGATTGCCTCGGCGATCGCCGGATACCGGCGGCGGTACCAGACCGGATCGAAATAGTGCGACGCGGCGATCTCGGGCCGCCGCCCCAGGATGCCCCTGAGATAATGTGCGAAACCACCGATCGTATCGGCCATCGCTCGCGCATCCGTATCCAGACGCGAACGATACACCGCAGGGTCGAACAGCATGTGGCCGATGCGGCCTTCGCGGCTGCCGTGCTTCAGATAGTGATCATAGCCGTTGACATTGCCGTCGGCGCCGAGCGCTTCATCGTGCAGATCGGGATGGCGCTGGCGATACGCCGTCTCCTGGAACAGCCAGTGCGGCGAGCGGGTGCGGAACCCTGCACGGCAGTAACTGTCGAATCCGGACTCCGCATGACCCTCGCGCACCGCGGCGGCGGCACCTGGATGCACCTTCATGTGCCAGGCTTCGTCGAACCAGATGTTTGGCGAATGGCCGCGCTGCTGACCGTGTTCCAGATAGAACCGCAGCACTGCCGCATCGTTTGTGTCGTTCAGTTCGACACCCGCATCGGGATGGACGGCGAGATACCACGCCGCGTCGAACGCCGCCCAGGCAACCGTCGTCTGCCCGGACAGCTTCAGCATCTCGCGTGCCGGCAGTGCAGCCTCTGGCATGTGGGTGGTTCTGGTGTTTGCTGGCTCCGCCGCTATTTGCGGCGTTCGGTCAGCAGGACGCCGTCGCGTTGCAGCGCCGCGATCTGTTCCGCGGTATAGCCGTGCTGCGCCAGCACCGCGGCACCGTCCTGCGCGAATTTCGGCGGCGGCCGGCGCGTGCCGCCAGGCGTGCGGCGCAACTTGATCGGCGTGCCGAGTCCGCGATACCAGTCGAGCTCCGTTACCATTTCGCGGTGCGCGGTGTGCGGCGCCGCGGTCGCTTCATCGACCGGCAGCACCGGTCCCGCGGGCACACCACCGCGGATCAGCTTCAGCGACAGCTCGTTGCCGTCGTGCTCGGCGAAAGCGGCCGCCAGCACCTCGGTCAATGCGACGCGGTTGACGTTACGCTTGCCGTTGTCGGCGAAGCGCGGATCGTCGGCGAGCTCCGGCCGGCCGATGATCTCAGCCATCTTGCGGAATTGGCCGTTGTTGCCTGAAGCGATGAAGATGTCGCAGGTCCTGGTGGGGAACTTGTCGTACGGCACCAGATTGGGATGTGGATTGCCGGTGCCGGCGGGCCGGCGACCGTTGAGAAAGAAATTCGCCGCCTGCGGATGCAGCAGCGCCATGCCACAGTCGTACAGCGTCATGTCGAGATACTGGCCGTGGCCGGATCGTTCGCGCTCGTGCAGCGCCATCAGGATGCCGATCGCCGAATACAGCCCGGTGCCCATGTCGACGATCGCGGTGCCGAGACGCATCGGCCCGGTGGAAGCGTCGCCGTTGACGCTCATCAGCCCGGTCATCGCCTGCAGGATCGCATCGTAGCCAGGCAGGCCGCCCAGCGGACCATCGGCGCCGAAGCCGGAGATGCGGCAGTGGATCAGCCGGGGGAAGCGCTCTGCCAGCGTCTCGTAACCGATGCCCCATTTCTCCATCGAGCCTGGCTTGAAGTTCTCGATCAGGATGTCGGCGCCGTCCAGTAAACGCAGCAGTACGGCACGACCGTCCGGCTTGCCGATGTCGAGCGCAATCGCGCGTTTGTTGCGATTGATGCCGATGAAGTAGCTGGCGTCGTCGTCATGGAACGGAGGACCCCAGTCGCGCACCTCGTCGCCCTGCGGCGGCTCGACCTTGATCACCTCGGCGCCGTGGTCGGATAGGATCATCGTGCAGTACGGTCCGCCGAGGACGCGCGTCAGATCGACAACCTTCAGGCCGGCGAGCGCGCCAGGGGATTTTGCCAACCCTTTGCCCTCGGTGGCCGGCTGTTGTGTTGCGTCATTCATCAGGCTGTCCGCTCCCTATATCCCACGGCAATTCAGCACGGCGGGCGGGGTTGTGCCAGACCATCACCCATCCAGTTTCAATACCTCGCCCGCCAAGTACAAACTGCCACAGATCAATACGCGCGCCCGCCGATCGCGCGGCAACGCTCGCAGCGCGTCCGCCACGTGCGGACCTGGCCGCGCGACGCCGCCCGACGCTTCAATGATCCCCTCGACCGGCCGCGCGTCGTGCTGCCCAGGTTCGGCCACCGCCCACAAAGTAGTTGCAAACGGAACCAGCGGCCGCAGGAACTCGCTGGCGTCCTTGGTCTGCTTCAAGCCGACGACCAGATGCACCGGCCGATCCGACCACGACCGCAGATGTTCGGCCAGCACGACGCCGGCGCCGGGATTGTGACCGCCGTCGAGCCATAGCTCCCAGTCCGCCGGTAACAGCGACGCGAGCCGGCCGCACAGGCGCTGCAGCCGCGCCGGCCATTCCGCGGCAGCAATGCCGGCGGCATCCATCGCCAGTCCCGACGCGCGCAGCGCCGCGATGGCGATGCCGGCGTTGTCCAACTGGAATGCACCGGGCAGCGACGGCGGCGGCAGCTCGAGCATGCCGCGTCCGTCGCTGTAGCGACCCGGGGCGATGTGCCAATTACGTTCGCGCAGCCTCACCGGCGCACCGACGCGCTCCGCCGCTGCCAGCAACACGTCCAGCACCTCGGCCGGTTGTGCGCCGATCGCTACCGGCACCTCCCGCTTCATGATGCCGGCCTTCTCCGCGGCGATCACGTCCAGCGTCTCGCCCAGCAGCTCGCGATGATCGAGCGAGATCGATGTGATCGCGCAGGCGGCGGGCTGATCGATCACATTGGTCGCATCGCCGCGGCCGCCGAGACCCACCTCCAGCACGCACAGATCGGCCGGCGTCTGTGCGAACAGATGGAAGGCGACCGCCGTGATCACCTCGAACACGGTGATCGGCGGCGCCGGCGTTGACCTGCTCGACATGCTCGAGCGCGGCCGCCAGCGCTTCGTCCGACACCAGTTCTCCGGCGATCCGGATGCGCTCGTTGAACCGCACCAGGTGCGGCGAGGTATAGACGTGCACGCGTTGCCCCGCCGCCTCGGACATCGCGCGCACAAACGCGCAGGTGCTGCCCTTGCCGTTGGTGCCGGCGACATGGACGACCGGCGGCAGCCGCCGTTCCGGATGATCCAGCTTCGCCAGCAGATCGCGCAGCCGATCCAGACTGAGATCGATCAGCCGCGGATGCAGGCCGTGCAGGCGCGCGACGATGCCTTCGATGCGCGCGGTCACGCGGCGACCGGCACTTCCTTGACGCGCAGCAGCGAGATCACGCGCGCCAGCGTCGCCTTCAGCTCGGTGCGCTTCACCACCATGTCCACGATGCCGTGCTCGTGCAGGTATTCGGCGCGCTGAAAGCCCTCGGGCAGCTTCTCGCGAACCGTCTGCTCGATCACGCGCGGCCCGGCGAAGCCGATCAAGGCGCCGGGTTCGGCGATGGCGATGTCGCCCAACATGGGGAAACTCGCCGTCACGCCGCCGGTGGTGGGATCGGTCAACACCACGATGTAAGGCAGCCCGGCTTCCTTCACCAGCCGTGTGGCGATCACCGTGCGCGGCATCTGCATCAGACTGATCGCGCCTTCCTGCATGCGCGCGCCGCCCGAGGCGGTGAACACGATCAGCGGCGCGTCCTGCAGCACGGCAAGCCGTGCTGCCGCCAGGATGCCGTCGCCGACCGCGGCACCCATCGAGCCGCCGATGAACTCGAACTCCATCGCCGCGACTACCGCCTGCTGGCCGTCGATGCGGCCATGCGCAACCACGATCGCATCGTCGAGATGCGTCTTGTCGCGCGCCTCCTTCAGCCGATCGGTGTAGCGCTTGGTGTCGCGGAAGCGCAGGGGGTCGGCAGTGACCTTCGGCAGTTCGATGCGGGTGAAGCTGCCCTCGTCGAAGGTGTAGCCAAGTCGTTCGACCGCGCCCACGCGCATGTGGTGCGAGCAGTGCGGGCAGACCTTCAGGTTCACGATCAGGTCGCGTTGGAAGATCATCTGCTGGCACGCGGGGCATTGGTGCCAGAGGTTCTCGGGCGCCTCGCGCCGCGCGAACAGCGTGCGTATCTTGGGGCGGACGAATTCGGTGAGCCAGTTCATGAGGCGCCATGGTACCACGGTTGCCGCGGCGGCTCCACCAGCGTCGGAGATATGACGTCGGCAGGTCCGAATGCTAACATCGAGACCATGGACCCAAAGGTGCCGGAAACGCTGATCCGCTCGATTGTGGCAACCTACGCGCCGCGACGGATCGTGCTGTTCGGAAGTCACGCCCAACATACCGCGCGCCCTGACAGTGATCTCGATCTGCTGGTAGTGCTCGACGAC
Organism: uncultured Alphaproteobacteria bacterium; assembly: GCA_963819855.1. Classification (GTDB taxonomy): domain Bacteria; phylum Pseudomonadota; class Alphaproteobacteria; order Acetobacterales; family Acetobacteraceae; genus JAMXLO01. Next base: position 91,084 of record CAWFYC010000016.1, on the reverse strand, counting down.
GACGTGCCATCGGAGGCGCTATCGTGGCGACGGCGACACGAGGCCCGCAAAGGCTATGACGGTGCCGTCGATATCATCCCTTGCCGAGAACACGTTTTGGCCGAGCGCGCCCGTGCCGCCGGCTCATTCGCCGACACCATCGTAAAGCACGGCGTGATCGTCTATGAGCGGGGCTGACCGAGGCCCAATCGCGCAATGGGCTGAGGCTCGGCGGTGGTTCATCAAGGCAACCGAGGATCTCGAGATTGCTGCTTTGGCCATGAACGCGAAGGCGCCATTGATCGAGCCGGCCGCGTATCACTGCCAGCAGGCAGCGGAGAAGCTTTTCAAAGGCCTGCTCGTCGGCATGGCAATCACTGTCCCGCGTACGCATGATCTGGAACGTCTTGCCGCATTGCTTGTCCAGCCCTACGCCGAATTTGCCGGCGACATCCGGGCCCTGGCGATCTTGAGTCCTTGGAGTGTGGTGACACGTTATCCGCAACTCGAGAGCGATATCGGCATCACGCAAGCCGACGTGCTGGACGCTATCCGCGCCCTGACCGAGCTGCGGGACAAAGTGCTGGTTCTGGCATCACAGACGCCGTCGCACACGGGTTAGCCGACGCAGTCAGGCGTGGACCCGCGCGCCGCGCACGCCGGCGGCGAGTTCGCGCACCTGATCGAGCACGGCGCGCACCAGATCAGGCTTGCCCAGGTTCGCCGCGATGGTGCTGCACAGTGCCGAGCCCACCACCGCCGCATCGGCGACGCGCACGGCCTCGGCCGCCTGCGCCGGCGAGCGCACGCCGAAGCCTACGGCAATCGGCAGATCGGTGACGCGGCGGATGCGCGGGATCGCTTCACCGAGATGCTCGGGCGTGGTGCTGCGCGTGCCGGTGATGCCGGTGATGCTGACGTAGTAGACGAATCCGGAGCTGCCATCGAGCACCAGCGGCAGGCGCCTGTCGTCGGTGGTCGGCGCGACCAGGCGGATGATGTCGATGCCGTGCGCGATCGCTTGCGGCGCCAGCATGTCGGCCTCCTCGGTAGGCAGATCCACCATGATCAGCCCATCGACGCCGGCCGTTGTCGCATCGGCGCAGAAACGTTCGGTGCCGTAGGACAGGATCGGGTTCAGGTAGCCCATCAGGATGATTGGCGTCGCATCGTCGTCGCGACGGAACTCACGCACCATGGCGAGCACGCGGGTGACCTTCACGCCCGATTTCAAGGCGCGCTTGCCGGCGGCCTGAACGATCGGGCCATCGGCCATCGGGTCGGTGAACGGGATGCCGATCTCGATCAGGTCGGCGCCGGCCGCGGGCATGCCGCGCAACAGGGCCATCGAGGTGGCGGCGTCGGGGTCCCAGGCTTCGATGAACGGAATCAGCGCGCCGCGGTTTTCGCGCCGCAGAGCGGCGAAACGGGGGGTGATCCGACTCACGGAGATAGGCCAATCACAGCTTCACTCCCAGATGCTCCGCCACGGTGAAGATGTCCTTGTCCCCCCGTCCGCACAGATTCATCAGGATGATTTCATTCTTGTCCATCGTCGGTGCCAGTTTCGTCACATGCGCCAGCGCGTGCGCCGGCTCCAGCGCGGGAATGATACCCTCGGTTCGGGTACAGAGCTGAAACGCCGCCAGCGACTCCTCATCCGTCGCCGACACGTACTCGACCCGCCCGATATCGTGCAGCCAAGAATGCTCCGGTCCAATCCCCGGATAATCCAGGCCGGCACTGATCGAATGCGCCTCGATGATCTGCCCGTCGTCGTCCTGCAGCAGATAGGTCCTGTTGCCGTGCAGCACGCCAGGCCGCCCGCCGGTCAGACTGGCGGCGTGCTCGCCGGTGTCGATGCCGTGCCCGCCCGCCTCGACACCGATCAGCCGTACCGACGGATCGTCGAGGAACGGATGGAACAGCCCCATCGCGTTCGACCCGCCGCCGATGCACGCCACGGCCGCGTCGGGCAGCCTTCCCTCCGCCGCCTGCAACTGCGCCTTCGCCTCCTCGCCGATCACCGACTGAAAGTCGCGCACCATCATTGGATACGGGTGCGGCCCCGCAACGGTACCGATCAGGTAGTAGGTGTCCTCGACATTGGCGACCCAGTCGCGCAGGGCCTCGTTCATCGCGTCCTTCAGCGTGGACGCGCCCGAGCTCACCGGCTTCACCTCCGCCCCCAGCAGCTTCATGCGGAACACGTTCGGCGCCTGCCGCGCGACGTCGGTGGCGCCCATGTAGACGGTGCATGGCAGGCCGAACAGCGCACACATGGTGGCCGCTGCGACGCCATGCTGTCCGGCCCCGGTCTCGGCGATGATCCGCGTCTTGCCCATCCGCCTGGCCAGCAGGATCTGGCCCATGCAGTTGTTGGCCTTGTGGCTGCCGGTGTGGTTCAGCTCGTCGCGCTTGAAGTAGACCTTCGCGCCGCCGAGGTGGCGGGTCAGCCGCTCGGCGAACCACAGCGCGCTGGGCCGGCCGACGTAGTTCTTCAGATACGCATCCAGCTCCGTCCGGAACGCCGGATCGGCGCGCGCCGCCAGATACGCCTGCTCGACTTCCAGGATCAGCGGCATCAGCGTCTCGGCAACGAACCGGCCGCCGAACTCGCCGAAGCGGCCGCGCCCGTCCGGGCCATTGCGCAGGCTGTTGACGCCGAAAGGCTGGTTCACGTCGCGCGGTCTCCTTTGTGCGCGTCATAGCGCAGGGTCGCGCGGGGGTCACGTGCCGCTCAGCGCCACCGGTCGACGGAACGCCACCAATTCCCCGGCGCGATCGCGCGCAGTTCCGGCGCGGCGGCTTCCTACCGGCTGGCGGTCATCCGGTGGCCCGGCGCGAGGCCGGCCAGGATCGCGTGCGCCAGCGACTGCGCCACGCAGCGATAGCCGCGGTCGTTGTGATGCAGACCGTCGACCGCGATGTACTCGGCGAGCGGTACGCCGTCGTGCAGCCAACCCAACATCAGGGCGCGGCGGGAGAACAGCGAGGCGCCGGTCTCGTTGGCCACCTGGGCCAGCGCCCGGTCGAACACCGGCTCTGCGGCCTTCGCCAACAGCGCCGGCGACTGCTGGTTGTCCATCAGGATCACGTCAGCACCGGCGGCCTGCAACTGACGCACGCCGGCGGTGACCATGGCGCGGAACAATGAGGGATCGGCGTTGCGCAGTGCACCATTGGCGCCTACCTGCCAGATCACCAGCTGCGGGCGAACCGCCAGCACATCGGTGTCCAGCCGCGACAGCTCCTCGGCGGCGTCCTGACCGCCGATGCCGCGATTGATCACCGCGATATGCGCCTCGGGCAGCCCCGCGGACAGTGCCTGCTGCAGCACTGCCGGGTAGGAGTGGGCGAGATCCGATGCCATGGCGCCCTGGGTCGAAGATGATCCGAGCGCAACGATCGTGCCTTCGGTGCCGTGGCTCACCGCGCTGAGCAGGTTTGGCAGGGACAGCGGTGGCGCGGTCGGTGTGCCCGGACAAGCTGGCGCGGCGTACGCCGATGCGAGCGGCGACAGCCAAAGTGCGAGTCCGAACAGGGCCGATAACAAACTTGAGGCAACGGCTTTCATGGCCGTCTTCAACTATATGCGAGCAAGGATGTCCAGACGATTAACGGCTCAGCCGTCAGGCTTTCCGCCTTCCTCCGCGGCACGACGCTTGCGCGCAGTCGATGCGTACTGACCCCGGGGGCGGATTTCCTGGACGTGTGGACGGACCACCGTGTCGTAATAATCGTCCCAGTCCTCGGGGGTGAGCTGCGCAAGGTCGGGGACCAGCTCGTAGTTGTTCAGCGTGGCATCGTCATAGGCGTTGCGCGGGATCGGCTGCACCTGGAGCAATGGGAAGTCGGCGCGGAAGTCTATCGGCACGTCGGTCTTGGTCAGGCGCATGTTGGTGATCAGCGGCCCGAACCAGCGGTCGGTCTCGATGATCCCTTCGAACATCTCGTAATGGCCGCTGCGCGGAATATTGGCGGGTGCGCGCACCATCAGGCTCCAGCCGGGGGCGGTGCGGGCGACGATGCCGGTCCAGCACTGGATCAGACCAGGCTCTTGCAGGGCACCCAGGAACGGCGGCGAGTATTCCCGGATCTCCTGGGGTGCGACCGCGTCGAAGTGGTCGCGGAAGTTGGGAAACTGCACGGACTTGAGCGGCAGCCAGGTGCCGGCGCCGTCCCAGGTCCACATCACGTCCCGTCCGTCCCACTGCAGGCTGAAGCTGATCGGGGGGAAGATGTAGTAGCCGTAGCCGGACGCGCTGGTGGAGGGTTCGCAGTAACGGAAGGCGCGCGTTGGCAGAGAGCCGGCGGCGGAACGGTCGGCCCGCTGCGGCAGACGCGCAGACGGGACGAAGCGATGGAAGGTGACGAGTGGCGCCTTCTTCTCAGGCCGCTGCGGGGCAGGACGTGGCGATGCTGTCGTGGACACTGGCGCTGTCCCGCTGAGGTCTGGTCAGATGCGACAGACCGGGCACGCAAACGCCCGGTCCGGTGTCCCTATGGCGCGGCAAGCGCTGCGTTCAGACTGGTTGCCTCACGTCAGCGCGCCGGCGGCAGCGTCGGGGCGTAACCGCCGAGACGCACCTTACCGGCATCCGCGGTCGGCGCCAGGGTCGGGGCATAGCCGCCGAGACGCACCTTGCCGGTATCCGCGGTCGGCGCCAGGGTCGGGGCGTAGCCGCCGAGACGTACCTTGCCGGCATCCGCGGTCGGCGCCAGGGTCGGGGCGTAGCCGCCGAACCGTACCTTGCCGGCATCTGCGGTCGGCGCCAGGGTCGGGGCATAGCCGCCGAGACGCACCTTGCCGGCATCCGCGGTCGGCGCCAGGGTCGGGGCGTAGCCGCCGAGACGTACCTTGCCGGCATCCGCGGTCGGCGCCAGGGTCGGGGCGTAGCCGCCGAGACGTACCTTGCCGGCATCCGCGGTCGGCGCCAGGGTCGGGGCATAGCCGCCGAGACGCACCTTGCCGACATCCGCGGTCGGCGCCAGGGTCGGGGCGTAGCCGCCGAGACGCACCTTGCCGAAGTCTGCGGTCGGCGCCAGGGTCGGGGCGTAGCCGCCGAGACGCACCTTGCCGAAGTCTGCGATGGCAGCAACTGGAGCATTGGCAAATAAACGCATGGTCGGAACCCTTCCTTTAGGATGAACTGTCTAGTTTCTTACACAGGCGGCCATCGCTTAGGCCTGATCTGTTAGCCACGATGATCCCACGTTGAGGATTTTTTATCGTTGTTTTGACGTTACCGTGCCGTCAAATCGGAACCGTGGCGAGTGAACATCAGCCAGAGCGTCCAGCAATGAGAATTCTATCTGATTATTCGCTCGATACGAGACGAATCTCTCGTTACATGCTACTTCAGCGCTATATTAGGCCGCCACCACAACCTATCGGTGCAGATGGCGCGCTGCGCGCCGTGAAAAATATACACAGCACGCAGAGCGAACAGGAAATTCAGGGAAAAGGAGCGGAGGTTTTAACGATCAGTTGTCAAAACATTTTTGCGCCGACGCCATCAAGAGGCAGTGATGGCGCCGGAAGTGACTTTCAGGTGGCGGTGCCGCCGACGGTGAGGCCGGTCAGTTTCAGCGTCGGCTGGCCGACGCCGACCGGCACGCCCTGGCCATTTTTGCCGCAGGTTCCGATCCCCGGATCAAGCGCCATATCGTTGCCGACCATGGCCACCTTGGTCAGCGCGTCAGGGCCATTGCCGATCAGTGTGGCGCCCTTGACCGGTGCGGTGATCTTGCCGTCTTCGATCAGATAGGCCTCGCTGGCCGAGAACACGAACTTGCCCGAGGTGATGTCCACCTGCCCGCCTCCGAAGTTTACCGCGTAGAGGCCGCGGCGCACCGAGCGGATCATCTCGTCGGGGCTGTGCGGGCCGGCCAGCATCACAGTATTGGTCATGCGTGGCATCGGCGCGTGAGCGTAAGACTGGCGCCGCCCGTTGCCGGTCGCGCGCATGCCCATCAACCTGGCGTTCAGCCGATCCTGCATGAATCCGACCAATATGCCGTCCTCGATCAGCACTGTGCGGTTGGTCGGCGTGCCTTCATCGTCTACGGTCAGGCTGCCGCGTCGGTCCGGCAGCGTGCCATCGTCCACCACGGTGACGCCCGGCACGGCAATGCGGCTCCCGAGCAGCCCGGCGAACGCCGAGGTCTTCTTTCGGTTGAAATCGCCTTCCAGGCCGTGGCCGATCGCTTCGTGCAGCAGGATGCCCGGCCAGCCGGAGCCAAGGACCACCTCCATCTCGCCGGCCGGCGCCGGAACGCTGTCCAGGTTGACCAACGCCTGGCGCAGCGCCTCGTCAACCGCGCCGCGCCAGACCGCGGGCGCGGTGACGTGGTCATAGGCGAAGCGACCGCCGGTGCCGTAGCTGCCGGTCTCGCGCCGGCCGTTCTGTTCCACCACCAGCGACACATTGAGCCTTACCAGCGGCCGAAGGTCGGCCACCCGCGTGCCATCGCCGCGCATGATCTGCACCGCCTGCCATTCGCCGGCGATCGAAGCCATCACCTGGACCACCCGCGCATCCTTGCCACGGGCGTAGCCGTCGATCTCGGCCAGCAGCGCGGTGCGGGCGGGGAACTCGGTGGCGCCCAGCGGATTGGCGTCGGAGTAAAGTCGTGCGTTGGTGGCGCGCGGCGGCTCGGCTACGACGCCGGAATGGTTGCCTGCCACTGCCGCCACGCTGCTTGCGGCGCGCTTCAGGGCGGGCTCGGACAACTCGCCGGCATGGGCATACCCGGTGGCTTCGCCGGCCACCGCGCGGAGGCCAAAGCCCAGCGTGGTATCGAATCCGGCACTGCGGATCCGGCCGTCATCCAGGCTGATCTGCTCGCTTTCGCGATATTCCAGATAGAGTTCGCCGTCATCGCTGCCGGCCAGCGCCGAGCCGAGTGTCGCTTCCGCCGCGGCGCGGTCGAGCGCGGCATCGGCACGCTCGAAAAACAACTTGTCTGTGGCGGCGAGCGGCGTCATGGCGGAATCCCTTCAGCGGTGGTCGATGGGCATGAATGTGGGGCGTCGATACCGGATTGACTACTGAACACCCGCGACCAGCCGTTCGGCCGGCAGCCGAATCTCAGCGGTGGTTCCCGCACCTGGCGAGCTGCGCAACGACAGCTCGCCGCCATGGCCGGCGACCAGGGCACGCGACACGTAAAGGCCGAGACCGGCGCCTTGGAAGCGCCGCGCCAGCGTACTGTCGAGCTGGGTGAACGGCTCGAATACGCGCTCGATATCTTCCTCCGGGATTCCGATGCCGGTATCATGGACGAACAGCAACAGCCTGCCGTCGGCTTCCAGCGATGCACCCACCGCCACCGTGCCGCCCGCCGCGGTGAATTTCACCGCATTGGAAAGCAGATGGTTGAGCGCCTGCTGCAGCCGCCTCTCGTCCGCCATGAGCTGCGGCAGATCGGTCGGGACATCGGCGGTGAGCGTGAGCTCGGCAGCCTGTGCGGCGGCGTCCGACTGGCGTACGCAATGGCGCACCATACGGGCGATGTTGACCCGGTCGGAGGCGAGGTCGAAGCGGCCTGACTCGATGCGTGCCACGTCGAGGATGCTGTTGATCAGTCCCAACAGATGGCGACCGGCCTCGTTGATCTGCGTGGCATACTCGGCCACCCGGGCGCGCGTCGGATTGGCCGCCTCGTGCAGCAGCGCATCGGAAAAACCGATCACCGCATTCAGTGGGGTGCGCAGTTCGTGGCTCATGGTGGCCAGAAAGCGCGACTTCGCCTGGTTTGCCGCCTCCGCCGCCTCCTTGGCACGGCGGAGCTCGTCCTGGGCGGCTCGAGCCTCCGTCACATCGGTGAAGGTGCTGACCCAGCCGCCATCCGGCGTCGGGTCGGATCGGAAGTCCAACACCCGGCCCGACCTGCTGACCGACTGACGGATCACCGGCACCGACCGGTCGATAGCGCGCAGCGCGAGGAGGCGCGCCGCAGCCGGATCGCCCTCGCCGAAATGGCCACGCACGGACATGGCGTCGATCAGTTCGTCCCGGGTTCGTCCCGGTGTCAGCAGCCCTGGCGGCAACTCCAGCAGCTCGGTCGCAACCGCGTTGCTGGCGACCAGGCGTGCATTGGGTCCCCACAGCACGACCCCGTGACGAATGTTGGACAGCATGAACGCCAGCTCCTCGGCACGGCGCGAAACCTGCGCCTCCGCCTCGGTCAACGGGGTGATGTCGGTCACCACGCTGATGTATCCGCCGTCCGGCAGCGGCGTGGTGCGCACATCCAGTGTCATGCCATTCGGCCGTCGCCGCTTGCGGATCTGCGGCCGGGTGACATCGAAGGCCATCTGCTGGGCATAGATCGTGTCGGCGACCCCCGGCCCGTACTCGCCCGCTGCGGCGCGCCGCCGGATCACGTCTTCCAGGTGATCGCCGACACTCAGCGGCGCTCCCGCCATAACCTGCAGGTATGCCCGGTTGAACATCGTCACGCGACGATCCTCACCGTAGACGCAAACACCGTGCGGAAACGCCTCCAGGATGGACTGCAGCAACGTGGCCCGACGGATGGCGTCGTCCTCGGCCCGTAGGATCGGACTGACGTCGGTGACGGTCAGCGCCCAGCCGCCATCGGGCAGCGGATCGGAGACGATATCAACCACGTGCCCGTCGATGCGCGTCCGACGCATCGTCGAGGGGCGCGTGCGATCAACCTCGCGCTGTGTCGCAATGAAGGCCGCACCATCGGGCGCCGCGAACGGCTCGCGCGCTGCCATGACGTCGAGAAGATGCGAAAACAGCACACCGTCTGCCGCGTGGGCGGACGCAACACCGAACAGCTCGCCAAACCGAGGATTGGCGAACAACAGGGAGCCATCGGGACCAAAGGCGGCGAGACCGGTCCGCAGCGTGGCAAGCGCCGCCTTGACCCGAACCAGTGCCGTCTCGAAGGTTGTCTCCAGTGCGGATTGCGACATCAGCGCATCCGGAGCAACGGTCGCCCTCACGCCCGCCACCGAGCCTGCGGCGGACGGCTGGTATACAGCAGAACGATCGCGGCGGTGAGCAGCAGCGCGGCGACCGTCTGATGCAAGATCGCAAGCGCGATCGGCACGACCAGCAGAAGCGTTGCTATGCCCAGCAGATATTGCCCCAGTGCGGCGCCGGTGACGAGCAGCAGCGCGTACTGCGTCGTCCGCGGCGGCCCCGCGGCAAAGCCGACGACGAGGGTGGCAACAACGGCAATGATGGTCAGCGTCGCCAGCACTCGATGGTCGAATTGCACCGCGGCGATGTTGTCCGTCAGATTGCGAACGAACGGCTCGAGCGTAGCGTAGCCCCGCGGCACCAGCCGCCCGTCCATTAACGGGAACGTATTGTAGTCGAGACCTGCGTGCGTCCCGGCGACGAAGCCGCCACTCAGCATGGTGAGCGCGACGCACGCGCAGCAGGACCAGGCCAGCCAGTGCAGCAGTCTGGCCGCCGGCGGGTGTGGTGGCGCGGGCCGCAGCACTGTGAGGCCAGTCCACAGTATCGCGGCGTAGAGGATCAGGGCGAGTGCCAGATGAATCACCAGCCGGTACGGGGACACGGCAGTTGCAGCAGGCGCGAAGCCCGATGCCACCATGAACCAGCCGACCGCTCCCTGCAGCCCGCCCAGGATGAACAACACGGTGAGACGCGGACGCAGCCTGCGCTCTATCCTGCCGGTCGCCCAGAACCAGATCAGTGGCGCGATGAACGCCAGCCCGATCAGCCGACCCCACAGGCGATGGGTCCATTCCAGCCAGAAGATCTGCTTGAACCCACCGAGGCCAAGACCGTCGTTCACCAGGACGTACTGCGGAATCTGCTGGTAGAGATGGTAGAGGCGCCGCCACTCCGCATCGCTCATCGGCGGCAGCGCGCCCGCGAACGGCGCCCATTCCATGATTGAAAGGCCGGAGCCGGTAAGGCGGGTAACGCCCCCGAGCACAATCATCGCCAGGACCATGCCGGCGACGCCGAACAACCAGATTGCGACCAGCCGGCGACTGCGTCGGCCAGCCGCTCGGTCCTCCGGCGGAGCGCCGGGAAAGTCGCGAACGTCGAACGGCATGGCACGTTATATAGCGATGCGCACCTTTTGCGGATACTGCGGCGAGCGTCGCGGTTGAATGATGATCGAGCCGCGCGACGTCAATGCAGTCGCAGGTGTGCGCCCCGGTTGCGATACGATGGTGGCTTGATCAGCCTGGCGGAGGCGACGCGCACCGAGTGCACCTCCCCGTCCAGTTCGCGGCGCCAGAAGTCCAGGAACTTGTGCAAGACGGGAAAGCGCGGGGCGATATCCAACTCCTGCCAGATGTAACTCTGCAGGATGCCCGGGTGGTCCGGCAGACGATACAGAATCTCGGCCGTGGTGAGCCGGTAGTCATTCAGTTGCAGCGCGATGCTCATTCCAGTCTCCGTCCGCTGTCCTCCGGTGTCCTCAGACAAACAAGATGGCCTGAACATGGGTTGCTTATGCAAGCACAAATCGCAGTAGTTTCAATGATTTGGCACTCGCTTCGGGTAATTGCTGCCGGACGCTTGACTCCACACGCGGACGCGACTAGATCGCTGGCACTCTCCGGAGGGGAGTGCTAGCAAGCCGCGCCGTGGTGCCCATGAAGGGGCCGCGGCAGGCGCGTTGGCAGAACCACATCATCCCATAAGCGAGATCACTCAGGAGCGATCCGAATGAAGTTCCGTCCCCTGCACGACCGGGTCGTGGTCCGTCGGCTTGAAGCCGAGGAAAAGACCGCGGGCGGCATCATTATCCCCGACACGGCGAAAGAGAAGCCGATGGAGGGCGAAATCGTCGCCGCCGGTCCCGGCGCCCGCGACGAGACCGGCAAGCTGGTCCCGCTCGACGTCAAGGCCGGCGACCGCATCCTGTTCGGCAAGTGGTCCGGCACCGAGGTGAAGCTGGATGGCGAGGAACTCCTGATCATGAAGGAGTCCGACGTCATGGGCATCATCGAGGGCCAGCCCGCCGCCAAGCGCAAGGCCGCTTAACCAACCAACGACGAAGGAAACCGACATATGGCTGCCAAGGACGTAAGGTTCGGCGGTGATGCCCGTCAGCGCATGCTGCGCGGCGTGGACATCCTGGCCGACGCGGTGAAGGTCACGCTGGGCCCGAAGGGCCGCAACGTGGTGCTGGACAAGAGCTTCGGCGCGCCGCGCATCACCAAGGACGGCGTGACCGTCGCCAAGGAGATCGAGCTCGGCGACAAGTTCGAGAACATGGGCGCGCAGATGGTGCGCGAGGTCGCGTCGAAGACCAACGACATCGCCGGTGATGGTACCACCACCGCGACGGTGCTGGCCCAGGCGATCGTGCGCGAGGGCGCCAAGGCGGTGGCCGCGGGGATGAACCCGATGGACCTGAAGCGCGGCATCGACAAGGCGGTGACCGCGGTCGTCGACGAGCTGAAGAAGCGGTCCAAGAAGATCACCACGCCGGCCGAGACCGCGCAGGTCGGCGCGATCGCCGCCAATGGCGAGACCGAGATCGGCAAGATGATCTCGGACGCCATGCAGAAGGTCGGCAACGAGGGCGTGATCACGGTCGAGGAGGCCAAGGGCATCCAGACCGAGCTCGACGTGGTCGAGGGCATGCAGTTCGACCGCGGCTATGTCTCGCCGTACTTCATCACCAACGCCGAGAAGATGGTCGCCGAACTGGATCAGCCGTACATCCTGATCCACGAGAAGAAGCTGTCCGGCCTGCAGCCGATGCTGCCGCTGCTCGAGAGCATCGTGCAGTCCGGCCGTCCGCTGCTGATCATCGCCGAGGACGTGGAAGGCGAAGCGCTTGCCACTCTGGTGGTGAACAAGCTGCGCGGCGGGCTGAAGGTTGCGGCGGTGAAGGCGCCTGGCTTCGGCGATCGCCGGAAGGCGATGCTCGAGGACCTCGCGATCCTCACCGGCGGCACCGTGATCAGCGAGGACCTCGGCATCAAGCTCGAGAACGTCAAGCTGAACGACCTCGGCAAGGCCAAGAAGGTGCTGATCGAGAAGGAGAACACCACCGTCGTCGAGGGCTCCGGCAAGAAGGCCGACATCGTGGGCCGCTGCAATCAGATCCGCGCGCAGGTCGAGGAGACCACCTCGGACTACGACCGCGAGAAGTTGCAGGAGCGGCTGGCGAAGCTGGCCGGCGGCGTCGCGGTGATCCGCGTCGGCGGCTCGACCGAGGTCGAGGTGAAGGAGCGTAAGGACCGCGTCGATGACGCGCTGCACGCGACGCGGGCGGCAGTCGAGGAAGGCGTGGTGGCCGGTGGCGGCGTGCCGCTGGCGCGCGCCTCGCTGGTGCTGTCGAAGCTGAAGGCGGACAACGACGACCAACGCTTCGGCATCGAGATCGTGCGCAAGGCGGTGCAGACGCCGCTGCGGCAGATCGCCGAGAACGCGGGCGAGGACGGCGCGGTGATCGCCGGCAAGATCCTCGATCGCGACGAGTACAACTGGGGCTTTGACGCGCAGACCGGCGAGTTCAAGGACCTGGTGAAGGCCGGCATCATCGACCCGACCAAGGTCGTGCGGACGGCACTGCAGGATGCGGCCTCGGTCGCCGGCCTGCTGGTGACCACCGAGGCGATGGTCGCCGAGAAGCCGGAGAAGAAGGCGCCGATGATGCCTCCGGGTGGCGGCGGCATGGGCGGCATGGGCGACATGGACTTCTGATCGGAAGTCCTGCGCGACGAACGGAAGGGGCGGGCCGCAGGGTCCGCCCCTTTTTCTGTTGGCGGCGTGGTGCGCGAAAGCCGCCGTCGGATCATGTTGCCGACGAGGCGCGCAAGCCAGAGGAGTGATGGCCGTCGTCGGCTCCTCGGGGTCGGTGATTGGCGCAGACGTCGCCCCGGAAATGGTCGAAGCCGCGCGCTTCCTGCCTGAACTACGGAGCCACCTTTACCTGTCGTGGCCGCTGGGCGACCCGGCGCGGCTCGAAAGTCTATTCGTCGCTGCCCGACGCAGACCGGCGTGCCGTGCGCGAACAGGTAAAGGCGCGGCTCGCTCGGTTCGAAACGGACGGAAGGCTGCCCATGAGTGGCGAGATGCTGATCGGCGAGGATCGCGCGGCCGTCATGTGCAAGCTGTCCGCTCTCGCGTGGGTCGCCTTCCGGCGATCGGCGTGCGCCGGTGGCATCGCCCTTCCCGCGGTCCGGTGGTATGCCGACACACCCAACGGGAGAACCAGCCGCATGGCCACCGGAGCGACCGACTTCGACATCGCGACCCTGCGGGCGCGCCGCACCAACAAGTGGCACAAGTTCCCGGACGACGTGCTCCCCGCCTGGGTGGCGGACATGGATTTCGGCGTGGCACCGGCGATCGCCGAGGCCCTGGCCCGTCTCGCTCGCAACCAGGAATACGGCTACGCCGCCCGCGAGGGCGCGCTGGCGGCCGCGTTCTCCCGCCGCATGCAGCGCCGCTTCGGCTGGCACACCGACCCTGCCGACGCGCATCCGATCGGTGACCTGGTGCAGGCCAGCTTCTCCTCGGTGATGGCATTCAGCGATCCGGGCGATGCGGTGCTGCTGCAACTGCCGTCCTATCCGCCATTCATGGCCGCGATCAAGGATACCGGCCGTCGCCTGATCGCCAGCCCGATGCGCGACAACGGCACCCGGTGGGTGCTCGATCTTGCCGCCTACGAGGCCGCTCCCGATCCTCGCGCGCGCGTACTGATCTTCTGCCACCCGCAGAACCCCACCGGTCGTGCCTTCACCCGGACGGAACTCGAAGCGGTGGCGGCATTTGCCATCCGTCACGACCTGATCGTGGTGTCCGACGAGATCCATGCGGACATCGTCTATCCCGGTAACACACATATTCCGCTGGCGTCGCTTTCGCCCGAGATCGCCGCCCGCACAATCACCATCACCTCGGCGACCAAGAGCTTCAACATCCCGGCGCTCCGCTGCGCCGTGATGCACTTCGGTGCGCCCGCGCTGAAGGAAAGTTTCTTCGCGCGCATTCACGCCCGACTGCTGGGCTCCCCCGGCGTTACCGGCGTCGATGCCACGATCGCGGCCTGGGACGACGGGCAGTCCTGGCTCGACGAGATCATGGCGCAGTTGCAGGCGAATCGCGACTGGCTGGCGCAGACCATCGGCGCCGAGTTGCCGGGCGTGACGATGCGGCTGCCGGAGGCGACATACCTGGCCTGGCTCGACTGTTCCGCATTGGACCTGCCATGCCCGGCGGGACAGTTCTTCCTTGATCGCGCGCGGGTCGGACTGAACTTTGGCGAGACCTTCGGCGCGCAATACGCCAGCTTCGCGCGCCTCAACTTCGCGACGCCGGCACCGATCCTGCGCGAAATCATTGGCCGCATGGCCGAGGCGGTTCGGCGGCGTTAGAGCAACACCGTCAAGGTAACGCATGAAACTATATATCACTCCGGGCTCGCCGTACGCGCGGATTGCGCGGATCGTGGTGATCGAGAAAGGCCTGGAGAACGTCGTCGAAGTCATCGGCGTTCAGACCCGGACGGCCAACAGTCCTTATTACGGGATCAATCCGTCGGGTCGGGTTCCCTATCTCGTGCGTGACGATGGTGTTGGAATGGAGGAGTCCGCCGTCATCTGCGCCTGGCTCGATCACTGCCACGGCGAACCGGTGTTCGATCTGCCGGCGGGCGAGACGGCGTGGGAGGTGCGGCGTCTCGAAGCCCTGGCCAGGAGTATGGCGGACGGGCTTTCGGTCTGGGGTCGCGAGATCGTGCGGCCGGAGCGCGAGCGTTCGCCGGCCGTGCTACGGCACGAAGCGGATCGCGCCAACCGGATGGCCGACCTCTGGGAGGCCGAGATCGAACATCCGTTGATGCGCGCTTCACTCAATCTTGCGCAGATTACGCTCGGGTGCGGCCTGGGACTCGAGGCGCGGAACCCCGATCTTCACTGGCGAGCCGGACGCGCCAAACTGAGCGATTGGTTCGACCACATCGCCGTTCGTCCGTCGTTCCTCGCGACGGCGCCGCCCCCGAGTCATTGAGGCCGCTCGCGGGACCCGACCAGCGCACGGAGCGCTGTCGGCATTCCAGCATTTCGGGCCTAACCGGAAACTCGTGCCGTCAATTGGTTCGATGGGTTTCGCTGCGCTCTACCCATCCTACGGCAACGTGTCCGCGCCAACTCGTAGGATGGGTAGAGCGCAGCGAAACCCATCATCCCGTCGCGATTTCAACTTGCCTGTAACCGCTCTAGGCTCCAGAGCTGTTGGGCGAACCTCCCTGGCCGGGTTACTCGCAGGGTCCGCCCTCGCCCTGCGCGAGCTGGCCACCCGACTTCGGTCCGCCCTCACCCTGGGCGAGCTGCCCGCCCGACTTCGGTCCACCCTCGCCCTGCGCGAGCTGGCCGCCCGACTTCGGTCCGCCCTCGCCTTGCGCGAGCTGGCCACCCGACTTCGGTCCGCCCTCGCCCTGCGCGAGCTGGCCACCCGACTTGGGTCCGCCTTCGCCCTGCGCGAGCTGCCCGCCCGACTTCGGTCCGCCCTCGCCCTGCGCGAGCTGGCCACCCGACTTCGGTCCGCCCTCGCCCTGCGCGAGCTTGGCGCCCGGGACACACCCGGTCGAAGCGGCGAACGCCGGCGCGGCTAGCGTCGAGCCGAGCAAGAGCGCGGCGAGCGCCATTTTCGGCAGTACATGCATCAGCATACCCTCCCTGGTTGACGGCAGAACGACGGTGATCGTTCTGCCTTGACCGAAAACACGCAGCCAGAAACGCCTCATCATGCACCGTCCCATCAATCCGGATCAATGGAACGGGCTCCCGGAACTTTAACACAATCTGTCGATCGGGTCGGGAGCACAATCGAGCAATGCTCGCTACCTCCGCGGCTGCGCCGGGCCGGAGCAGGACGTCGTGCGGCGTGGGTGGTCGAGATCAGCCAGCCATTGTTGTCGACGGGGATGAAGACACCGACCTGCATGGTACCGTCGCTCCGACTATTTGGTCTGCCGCGGTGAACTGACTCATACCTTTCTGCGTCACTCGGCCCGATGCTGCCACACGGATGAGACCCGAGGAGCGGGACGATGACATATGTCAGACATGCAGCAGCGGGTCTCATTCTGGTCGCGATCTGCGGTTCCACGGCGTCGGCGAACCCCATCCCGATCAGCCTTCAGCCCGCAGTCGCAGCGCCGAACTTCAGCCCGATCGTCCTTGCGCCCGAACTTGTAGCGCTGCCCGCGGAGGCCTTCCTGACGCCACCGCCGTTCGATCCGGTCGAGGTGTGGTTCAGCGGAGGCGCCGACGTATCCATGTCCGTCATCACGATGCCCTTCGTGCTGGTTGCGGCAGTGCCGGAACCTTGCGCGTCGGCATTGCTTGCGACTGGATTGTTCGGACTGGGGTTGGCGACGTGCCGGAGGAAGCGATCGTTCCGCTGAGGTCCGGCGCCTACTCCGCCGCCTCCCTTCTTGCCGCCAGTCTGTCGATCGCCGCCTGAACGGCAGCGCTCGCCTGTCCGGCGAACTCCACGTGATGATCCCGCGCGTAGGCATACGAATCGCGGCGCAACTCGCGTGACCGCTGGAAGTGCGGGTGCACGAACCGCGCCATCAGCTCGTAGTGACGCTTGGTCGCGTCCCAGTCCGCCCAGTTGTGCGCCAACTCCATGATCGCGCCGAACCCGCCTGATCCTTTCTGCAGGTTCTCGATATAGGCGATCGCATCATCCGGTGTGCCGATGCAGCCGGCGCCGCTCTCCACCAGATACGTGTACGGATCGGCGATATCGGCCGGCACGATCGGGAACGTTCCCACGTCGGAGAAAGTAGTCGCGGAACGGATGCAATCCGAACTTCACGTTCTCCTTCGCCTTCTCGCGCGTCTCCGCGACATGGATCAGTGTTACCACCCGCCACTTGTTGCGATCGGGCACATGGCCGTTGGCGCGCGCCTGCTCCTGGTAGAGGCTCCAGTTCAGCGTATGCTTTTCCATCGCCTCGGGACTGGTGCCGCCGATCGACAGCATGCCGATGCCGTGCCGCCCCGACGCCAGTGCCCCGGTCGGTGACCGTGACGCCGCCACCGCCATCTCGATGATCGGCTGCGTGTAGCAGGGCAGCTGCAACTGCGCGTCCACCAGGTCGTACCAGTCGGTCTTCTCGGTGACCATCTCGCCCTTCAGCAGCCGCATGATCACGTCGAGCGACTGGTTCATCATCGGCCGCTGGTCCGCCGCCTTGATGCCGATCTTCAGCGCGTCGTGCACCAGCGCGCCCGGCCCCACGCCGAACATCGCACGCCCGCGCGTCATGTGGTCGAGCTGCACCATACGGTCGGCGAGGATGAACGGATTGTGGTACGGCAGCGACGCCACGCCGGTGCCCAGCCGGATATGCCGCGTACGTTCTGCCGCCGCGGCGATGAACATCTCCGGACTGGCGATGATCTCGAAGCCGCCCGAATGGTGCTCGCCGATCCACGCCTCGTGGTAGTTCAGCCGGTCGATGTGCTGCAGCAGCTCCATGTCGCGCTCCAGCGCAAGCGTGGGGTTCTCCGTCAGGTTGTGGAACGGCGCCAGGAAGATGCCGCTGCGCAGATAGCTCATGGGTGGCCTCTTGGGGTTACTGGGCAGTAGGATACGCCTGCAACCATCATCCGACCAGGAGGGACCGCATTCATGACCATCCGTTTCGACGACCGCGTCGCCATCGTGACCGGCGCCGGTGCCGGCCTCGGCCGCTCACACGCCATGCTGCTGGCGAGCCGCGGCGCCAAGGTCGTGGTGAACGATCCCGGCGGCGCGGTGGACGGTCGTGGCGGCGCGCACTCGGCCGCCGACCAGGTGGTGGCCGAGATCAAGGCCGCCGGCGGCCAGGCGGTGGCGAACTACAATTCAGTCGCCGACATGAACAGCGCGCAGGGCATCGTCGATACCGCGACAAAGCATTTCGGCCGGCTCGACATCCTGGTGAACAACGCCGGCATCCTGCGCGACAAGGCATTCAACAACATGACGATGGAGGACTTCGAGTTCACCTCGCAGGTGCACTACATGGGCACCGTCTATTGCACCAAGGCCGCCTGGCCGATCATGCGCGGCCAGCAGTATGGCCGTATCGTCGTCACCACGTCAGGCTCCGGCACGGTGGGGAATTTCGGCCAGAGCAACTACGGCGCGGCCAAAATGGCCGTGGTCGGGCTGATCAACGTGCTGCGCATCGAAGGCGCGAAATACAACATCCTGTGCAACGCGATCTCGCCCTCGGCCTATACGCGCATGACCGAGAGTCTGCTGCCGCCGCATCTGGCGAAATACATGCGCCCTGAGTTCGTCTCGCCCGCCGTTGCCTGGTTGTGCAGCGAGGCATGCAATGCGACGGGCGAGATCATCGCCGCGACCGCCGGCAACTATGCCCGCGTGCAGTACTTCTTCTCGGAAGGCGTGCAGTTCGATCCCGAGGAGCCGGTGACGATCGAGATGGTGCAAGGCGCGATCGACAAGATCCGCGACATGTCGAATGCCAAGCCGTATACCGGGATGATGGGCAACGTCGAAAAGAACCTGCGCGCGATGGGCCGCATCGAGTAGGCGCGCTTTCAGTAACATTGCGAGCAGCGTAGCGACGCAGCAATCTCGATCCAGTTTCATGCGCCAGACGCGCGCGACCGGGATTGCTGCGTCGCTACGCTGCTCGCAATGACAGGTGCGCTGACCTTCACACATCCAACCTGTAAGTCGCCCCATCCCGCACGATCCGCCCCGCCGTCGCGCCCGCGAAGTGGGTGCCGATCACCAGCACCGGCGTTCCCGCCAGCGTCGCGAACATCCGCACGCGCGTCGCCACGCCCATTGCCGCATCGCTGTCCGCCGTCGAAGCCCATTCCGGATGCGCGATCTGACACGGATGGTGCATGAAGTCGCCGGTGATCAGCGCCTCCTCGCCGCGTGAGCGGATGCGCACGCTGACGTGCCCCGGCGTATGGCCGATGGTCGGGATCAGGTCGATCTCGTCGCAGACCCGCTCGTCGGTCTCCACCAGATCGACCAGTCCGGCGTCGAACACCGGCTGCACCGAATCGCCGAACACCGCGACCATGTCTTCGCGCCCCTGCGGACGCGACCAGTGTTCGTACTCGATCCGCCCCATCAGGTAGCGCGCCCGCGGAAACGTCGGCACCCACTTCCCGGCCACCAGCATAGTATTCCAACCGACATGGTCCACGTGCAGGTGGGTGCACAGCACGGTATCGATCGAGCAGCGCGGATACCCCGCTGCCACCAGGTCCGCCAGGAACGGCCCGTGCAGATCGTTCCACGTCGGTATTCGTCGGTTCTGCTTGTCGTTGCCGAGACAGGTATCCACCATGATGCGCCGCGTCGGCGTCTGCACCACGAAACTGTGGATGCTCATGCGCAGCCGCCCGTCCTCATCGGCGAAGTGTGGTCGCAGCCAGCCGATCGGCTGGATTGCTTCCCGTGTCGCCTGCGGCAGGATGAAGCGGCTGCCGCCGGTGACCTCCAGCTCGACGATCTTGGTGACCGTCACATCGCCGATCTGCCATTGCATCATCACTGTTTCCGGGCCCCGAGCACCACCGGCTGGCCATGCGGCGTTGCCCGATGCGCCTCGGCCCACGCGTCCTTGCGCGCATGCAGCGCCGCGCGATCAGCGAGGCCTTTCGCCGTCGTCAGGCGTTCCAGCGCGGCCAGCCAATGTTCGTAGTAGCGCGAGCCATCGTCGGGTTCGCCACGTTCCTCCGCCTGCCGCAGTTCGGACGCGAGCGCGTCCGCCCATTCCGTCCAGGCGAAGCAGCCGGCGCCGGAAAGCTGCACCGTCAATGCAAAAGCCTGCGCCTGCCAGGGCGCGGCAAACACCGGCCCGGTCGCGTCGCGCGGCAGTCCAGCGAGGCCGGCAGCGCGGTCAGGTTGGCTCAAGGTAGCCTTCCCACAGGTCGAGATACACCGCGTCGCGCGCACTGGCAGCCTCGCCCCATACCTCGCGCGCGGCGAACCGCACCGTGTAGAGGTGCTGCGGCCTCTCACCAAGAAACTGCGCGTTCGAGTCCGGAAACACATGCGCCCCGTGGAGACGCTCGATCGCGCCGACCCGGCCGCGCACATAGCGCGGCAGCCGCGTGTGGCCGGTCGGATGCATGTTCCTGGCGCGCACCGAATCGCCTGTCTGGAAGCGCGGCTGCGCTGCCACCGAGCGCAGCTTCGGGCTGCCCTCTGCCCTCACCTCGGCCACCTTGTCGGCAGTGAGCGGCGGCGTAAGCCTGGCCGTACCTGGTTCCGGCTTGCCGCTCGCAAGCTCCGCCGGCGTGATCAGACCGTGCTTCACGGCCAACGTGGTCAGGTTGGCATACCAGTGCTCGTAATAGCTCAGGCGCAGGTAGTCCGGCGCCGGAATCTGCTCGCGCTGATGGCGCGAGGCATCGACGTTCCAGCGGCGCCACGCTCCCACCGCGGACGATGCTGCGAACATCCGCCCCTCCCAGTGCGCGCGAAACACCGGTTCGCTGGCCACGTATCCGAGCGGTCCCATGCCATGCATGCCGCCCATGTCATGCACGCCATTCATGGTGCCGCCACCTTCGCGACGCCGATCATCGCATCGCGCGACACCAGTGCTGCGAGCTGGTTCTCGTCCATCGCTTCGGTGCCCGCCGGCCGTTCCGGCAGCACCAGGTAGCGGATCTCGGCGGTCGAGTCCCACACCCGGACCTCGACGTCGTCGGCAAGGTCCAGACCAAGTTCCTTGAGGACGCCGCGGGGATCGATCACCGCGCGCGACCGATAGCCTGCCGATTTGTACCACACCGGCGGCAGACCCAGCACCGGCCACGGGTAGCAGGAGCACAAGTCCAGACGACCATGTTGTGCACGCTCGGGGTATTCTCCAGCGCCACCATGTGTTCGCCCTGGGCGCCGGTGTAGCCCAACTCGGCGATCGCCGCGCTGGCATCGGCCAGCAATCGTGCCTTGTAAGCCGGATCGGACCAGGCACGCCCCACCACGCGCGCGCCGTTACGCGGGCCAATCTTGTTCTCATACATGTCGACGATGGCATCCAGCGCCGCGGGATCGACCAGGCCTTTCTCGACCAACAGCGATTCCAGCGCCTTCACGCGAAGCTCCATGTCCGAGGGGACGTTCGCTTCCGCGTGGTCGTGGTCATGTCCGGAATGGGCGCTCATCGCGTACCGTCTCCTCCCGCCACTTATGGTCGGAACGCTACTGCTGTAGCGTCGCGAGCGGCAAGCACGCCCGGTTCCCAGCCGTGATCAGGACCGTGCCCTGCAATCGGGAGACCGCCGCCGTGGCCCTGCACATCGACCGGGGGGCGACGAAGTATACTGCGTCGCTGCACATCTACCCGGTGGACTTCGGCGCCGTCTTCCTCACCTCCGGCAGCCTGCCGCTGCCGAAGCGCGTCCCGCAGCGGCAGGTCGCCGGAAGCAATTCCCTCGCATGCCGATCTCTGAAGCCCCGCAACACGTGACAGTACGGATTCATTCCAGGCGAATTCTCCCCTATCGGCTCACCGGCCGGTGCGCCACGCGCTCGTGAAAGCCATGACCGGCTCGTGAACGGCGTGCGTGAAGATTCGGGGTCATTCGGTCGATTAAGATTGCTTTAACCAAACCATCCGCAATGAACTGTGCCATCAGCCGCCGGAGACACATGAAAGTTCTATTCGTAACCAGCGAATTCGCCGATTTCGCCAAGGCTGGTGGATTGGGCGATGTTTCGGCGGGCCTGCCGCGCGCGCTGCTCCACCGCGACATCGATGTGCGCGTGCTGCTGCCGGCCTATCCGGAGGTGATCGCCAAGGCGAGCGACATCACCGTGGTGGCGCATCTGCCAGGCCGGGCCGGAATCGAGCCCTGCTGCATCGGCGAGGCGCGGACCGACGATGGCCTGATCCTGTATCTGGTGCTCGAGCCGTCGCTCTATCAGCGCACCGGAAGCCCGTATGCCGGCCCCGAAGGCCATGACTGGCCCGACAATGATTTGCGCTTCGCGCGCCTGTCGCTCGCCGCTGCCGAGATCGCCGCCGGTCGCGCCGGCATGAACTGGCAGCCCGATGTGCTGCACGTCAATGACTGGCCGGGCGGTCTCGCGCCGGCCTATCTGCGCTGGCAGGGCGCGCGGGTGCCGACGGTCCTGACCATCCACAACATTGCATACCAAGGTCTGTGCGACCGGGAACGCATGACGGACCTCGGCATCCCGGAATGCGCATTCCACATCAACGGGGTCGAGTTCCACGATCGGGTGTCGTTTCTCAAGGCTGGGCTGTTCTACGCCGACCACGTCTCGACCGTCAGTCCGACCTATGCGCGCGAGATCACCACCGAGGCGTTCGGCGCCGGCCTGCACGGCCTGACCAGCGGCATCGCCGCCGAGGGGCGGCTGTCCGGCATCGTCAACGGGATCGACGACACCTGGGACCCGCGCCGCGATCCGCATCTGCCGCACCATTTCGAGGCTGGCAATTTGTCCGGCAAGCAGGCGAACGCCGAACTGGTGCGCACCGGGCTATGCCTGACGCATTCCGACGGGCCGCTGTTCGGGGTGGTGTCCCGCCTGGTGCACCAGAAGGGGCTCGACATCATCGCCGACACCGCTCGCGACATCGTGCGCGAGGGCGGGCAGATCGCCATCCTGGGCCTGGGCGATCCCGACACCGAGCATATGCTGAGCCGGCTGGCGCGCAGCCATCGCGACAACATCGGCCTGCTGATTGGGTTCAACGAGCCGATGGCGCGGCGGATTGTCGCCGCAAGCGACTTCTGCCTGATGCCGTCGCGCTTCGAGCCGTGCGGGCTGACCCAGATGCAGGCACAGCGCTACGGATCGCTGCCGATCGCGCACCGCACCGGCGGCCTGGCCGACACAATCGAGGACGGCGAGACCGGGTTCCTGTTCTCCGACCTGTCGGGTGAGGGTCTGTTCGGCGCTTGTCGCCGCGCGTTCGAGGCGTTCGACGATCCCGGCATGCTGGCTGAGATGCGTCAAGCCGCGATGGCGCGCAGCTTCCACTGGTCGGGCGCCGCAACGGATTACGAGCAGCTCTATGCGCGGCTGATCGGTCGGCGTCTGGCTCAGGTCGTGCCGGCAGCGCCGAGGCGACGCGCGCGGGCTGCAACAGTGGAACTGCGGGCGGCTGCCTGACCGTCAGGCGCCCATCCGCTCCGCCAGTTCCGCGAAGCCGTCAACGACCAGGTCAGTGGCGGGATCGGGTATCGGATCGGGCGGGCCGGCCGGTCCCCATTCATCGGGGCGGCGGACGAAACAAGTGCGATAGCCGACACCCCTGGCGGCGTTCAGATCGAAGTTGTGGCACGCCACCATCAGGATGCTGGCGGGCTCGAGCTGAAGCAGCTTCGCCGCCCGCTGGTAGGCCTCCGGCCGCGGCTTGTACTCGTCCAGCATCTCGCAGGAGATCACCGCGTCCCAGCGCAGGTCGTTGCGACGCGCGGTATCGATGATCAGAGACACGCTGAGGATGGTGAAGGACACCGCGATGTAACTGCGGTGCAGGCGTTCCAGCGCGGGCGGAAAATCCGGCCAGACGTCCAGCCAATGCCAGCGCCGGGCGATCGTGGCGCGCTCCGCATCGGAGAACATCCCCAGGCCATGCTCACCGACGAGTTGCTCCAGCACCTCGCGATGCACATCGTCGATGTTGAACCCGGGACTCGACTGGTTGGTCATGCGCTGCAGCGCACGGCGGCGATACACGTTCGTGATGTTGGTCCAGTCCCGATCGATGCCGTGCCGCGCCCCCACCTCGGCAAGCGCGGCACGAATGCCAGTGTGCCAATCCAGCACCGTGCCGCCGGTATCGAACGCCAGCGCCTTGATCCCCGACAGCGCCATCTCCGTCCTCTACAGCCCGCGCAACACTGCCAAAGTGTCCTCCGGTTCCGGTCGGCGCGTATAGTCTGGATCCGCCTCGGCCGACGCAACGGTACCGTCACGCCGGATCACGATGCGCGCGGGCATCGACAGCCGCCAGCTGTCGTCGCCGTTGAATTTCGCGAGATCGATGCCGTTGGCCTGATACACTGCGATCAGATCGTCAGGCAGGCGGAACGCGATCCCATAGGCTTCGCCGACCTTGTTGTCGGGGTCGGTCAGGATCGGAAACGTCAGCTTGTGGCGTTCCGCGCCAGGTTTGGTGAATTCCTGCAACTGCGGCGACAGCACGATCAGGCTTGCGCCCAGCGACTCGATCTCGGGAAGCACTGCTTGCAGAGCATCCAGCTCATGCCGGCAGTAGGGTCACCAGAAGCCGCGGAACACACTCATCAGCACAGGCCCTCGCGCGGTCAGCGCCGACAGCGTCACCGCGTTGCCGTTCTGGTCGTCCAGCGTGAAGTCGGGTGCCTTGGCTCCCGGCTTGACCACACGGTCGAGAATGCCGGAACCGCGCAATTGCTCGGTGGCGGCGTGCATGATGGCAAGTCGCTCAGGCGAAATTCGCTTCGCCGATGCTTCGCGAACCGCCGCAAGCTTTGCCTCGAGGCTCATAGAACTCTCCCTGATTGCGGACATCCGCTACACCATGGCCTCCGCCAGCCGTGCTTTCAACCGCGGCGCCGCGAAGTCGAGAAAGGCGCGCAGCTTGAGCGGCAACGGGCCGCCGCCGGTGAACACCAGATGGACCGGCCAGGGTGACGGCTCGTACGGCGCGAGCGCGATAATCAGCGCACCGTCCCGCAGCCCTTGCACGGCCTGGTATGACAGTACGCGGGTGATCCCAAGTCCCGCGATCGCCGCATCGACCGCCGCTTCCGCCGTGTTGACGACCAGCCGCGAATGGATGCGCACCGATATCTCGGTCCGGCCCGCACCAAAACTCCATCGCTCGGGCGACATCAGTCCTTCGAAGGTGATGCAGTGATGCGTCGCAAGGTCGTCTGGCGTCGTCACGGGACCGTGCACGACAAAGTACGCCGGACTGGCGCAGGCCACGCGCCGGATCGCGCCGATCCGCATCGCGACCAGGCTGCTGTCCGGCAACTCGCCGATCCGGATCGCCAGATCGGCATGCTCCTCCAACAGATTGACCAAACGATCCGCCAGCACCAACCGAATATCGATATCGGGATAGGCCTGCAGGAACGCGGTCGTGACCGGCAGGACGTGCAGACGACCGAACACGACCGGCGCGGTGATCACGAGATCGCCCTTCGGGGCGCTGTATTCGCCCGAGGCGGTGCGCTCGGCTGCCTCGATCTGTTCAAGGATCTGTCGGCATGCCGCGAGATAGGATTGGCCGGCGTCGGTCAACGTCAGGCGACGGCTGGTGCGGTTGAACAGCCGGGTCTTCAAGTAGGCCTCAAGTTCGGCGACCTTGCGACTGACGGTCGCCAGCGGCGTGCCAAGCCGCCGGGACGCTGCGGAAAGGCTGCCAGCCTCGGCGGCGGTCACCAGGATCGACATCGACTCCAGACGGTCCATCATCTGTTCCGGAATCTGGGAGGGTGGATTCCATTTCTACGATCTGCTCACTCTGAACGGAAGGCGCCACCTTCGGCTGTCGCCGGTCGCTTTGAACCAGGAGACTTCGTCATGACCAGTGCAACCACGTCACCGGCTCCCTCGATCGCCCAGCGTCCTCCGCTGCCGCCGTTCACGCCCGAGACCGCCGCGCAGAAGGTGCGTCTCGCCGAGGATGCCTGGAACACTCGCGAGCCGGCCCGTGTTGCGCTCGCCTACACCGAGGACAGCCGATGGCGGAACCGCGCCGAGTTTGTGCAAGGCCGCGCCGCCATCGAAGGGTTCCTGACGCGCAAATGGCAACGCGAACTCGACTACCGGCTGATCAAGGAAGTCTGGGCGTTTCGCGACAACCGCATCGCCGTGCGCTTCGCCTATGAGTGGCATGACGACAGCGGCAACTGGTTCCGCAGCTACGGCAATGAGAACTGGGAGTTCGACGAACATGGGCTGATGCGGCTGCGCATCGCCAGCATCAACGACCTGCCGATCGCGGCAGGCGAACGCAAGTACCACTGGCCGCTCGGCCGGCGCCCGGGCGATCACCCGGACCTGAGCGAGCTTGGCCTGTGATGGAGGCCACGATGGACGGCTTTGCCAGTTATCCCAGCGACGTCGCGTTCTCGCCCTCGGTGAAGGCGGTGCAGACGCGCAAGGGGTCTCGCGGATTTCTCGGCCGCATGGAGGAGAACGGGTCGTGGGCGACGCAGATCAGCCCCGATCTGGCGAGCTTCATCGCTGGGCAGACCAGCGTGTTTCTCGCCACCGCGAGCAGCGACGGGCAGCCCTACATCCAGCATCGCGGCGGCCCGCCCGGCTTCCTGCATGTGCTGGATGACAAGACGATCGCGTTCGCTGATTTCATCGGCAACCGCCAATTCGTCACCCAGGGCAATCTCGCCGAGAACCCCAAGGCGCAACTGTTCCTGATCGATTACGCGCACCGGCGCCGGGTGAAGATCTGGGGTGAGGCGCGCGTCGTCGAGGACGATGCCGGTCTGATGTCCCGTTTGATGCCACAGGGCTACAAGGCGCGATCGGAGCTGGCGATCCTGTTCACTGTTGCGGCATGGGACACGAATTGTCCGCAGCATATCCCGCAGCGCTTCGAAGCTGCCGATGTCGCAGCCGCGCTTGCCGAGCGCGATGCGCGCATCGCGGCGCTGGAGGCAGAGGTGGCACGTCTTGCTGTGAGGCCCAGGGTGGCGGGATGATCCTTCCTTCAATCGGGAGGAAACCGCCATGAGCACGACGACGCAGCCTGCCACCAGCACATACATACCGGTCCGCGACGACTGGCTGGCGCGGCGGACCGAGGCGATCCTCGAACCCGAGCTGCCGATCGTCGATCCACACCACCATCTGTGGGAGCGGCCGGGCTGGGTCTACATGCTGGACGATCTGCTGGCCGACACCAATTCAGGCCATAACATCGTCGCCACCGTGTTCGTGCAGTGCCGTTCGATGCATCGCGCCGGCGGGCCTGAGGAAATGAGGCCGGTCGGCGAGACCGAGTTCGTCAACGGCGTCGCGGCGATGAGCGCGTCGGGCGGTTATGGCAAAACCAAGATCTGTGCCGGCATCGTGGGCCACGCCGACCTGCGGCTCGGTCCGCGGGTGCGAGAGGTGTTGGAGGCGCATATCCGCGCCGGCGGCGGCCGGTTCCGTGGCATCCGCCACATCACCGCCTGGGACGCCGATCCGGCTTTGATGAACCCGGCCTATGCGCCCCCGCCGGGGCTGATGGCGGATGCGACATTCCGCCAGGGGTTTTCCTGCCTGGCGCCGCTGAACCTGAGTTTCGATGCGTGGCTGTATCATCCGCAGATCGACGAACTTACCGCGCTGGCACAGGCGTTTCCGGATACGCGCATCTGCCTGAACCATGTCGGTGGGCCGCTCGCGATTGGCGGCTACGGCGGCAAGCGCGACGAGGTTTTCTCCCGTTGGTCGGCGTCGATCCGCGCGTTGGCGAAGTGCCCCAATGTGGTGGTGAAGTTGGGCGGCATGGCGATGCGGATCAACGGCTTCGACTTCCACGAGAAGGCCGATCCGCCGTCGTCGGAGGCGCTGGCCGCGGCATGGAAGCCCTACGTGGAAACCTGCGTCGAGGCATTCGGCGCGTCGCGCGGCATGTTCGAGAGCAACTTCCCGGTCGACAAGGGATCCTACGCGTATGCGCCGTACTGGAACGCGTGCAAGATCCTGTCGCGTGGCGCGAGTGCCGCGGAAAAGACCGACCTGTTCAGCGGCACCGCGGCGCGATTTTATCGGCTGGAGCTGTAATAAGAACCACGGATGGACATGGATTTGTCGATCTGTGTTCATCAGCGTTTATCTGCGGCTTCGCGGCAGTGCGGCAATCGTCAGGGCAGCGCCAGGAATTGGAGCAGGAAGCGATGCGCGTAGGACGCTGGCGATGAATTCCAGCCTACTCCTTTATCGGAGGCGCCAGCGCTACGGCCGCCTCGGCCGTGAGCATTCGGAACGTGAACGACTCCTGGAGGTAGAGGCGCACGACGCTATCGGTGTGGCTCAAATATCCGATCGAGACGTCTTGCCCGATGTGCAGATCGAAATCGCCGCCTCGCGTGGTGAGCACGAAGGCACCCGAGATCGCCGGGGCCCAGATTATTTCGTCCTTGACGAGTTTTCTTGCATGTTCCAGCACCGGATACCCGCCGTCACTGGTCTCAGCGAGGGCGGTATAAGCATCGGCGCTGAGCAGCACTGAATACGGCCCGTTGACGCCGACGAGGCGCAACTGGTTCAGCGCCTGCGCGATTGCATCGGGGTAGTGACGGACGTCAGCCGGGAGCGTGATGATAGGGTTGCTGGTGCCCTGTCGGATGCCGCCGATGCCCGCCGCGGGGTAGCCGTCGAAGATGGCGCGGTCCTCAGCATAGGCCATCTTCCGCGCCGCGTCCTTCGCCGGTTGCCAGTCGGAGTCCTCCGAGCCCCGCTCCACGTCGTCGATCTGCTGGCGATCGAGCTCGAACGGGACCCGCAGCTCGACCAGTGCCTTGACCTCGCGCTGCCTTGCGACAATGCCCTCGTCCGGCGCCGCGATCGATTTCAGGTGGCCCGTGCCAATGGCCGACACGTCGACACCGCCCGGTCCATGGACGTCGATCACGCGCCGGCCGGCAAGGTAGCGCTTGAGCGTGCGCGTCGTCTCCGCACCGATATCCGCCCATGCCGCATCGGAAATCGGGGCAAGCTCGCGGTGAAGATTATTCATACCGGTCTTCTCCTTTAAGGGAGCCAACGCCAAGCGAACCATCGGTCGCCGGCCCCCCAGATGATGTCGGGTTGGGCGTAGGCGCGGCGCTGGGCACTACTGCCGCTGGAGCGTCAGCGCTCACGGAGTCCAGGAATGTTGCGGAGGGCACGAAGAACAGGGTCCCGGTCACCGCGCGGGTAAAGTCAAGCAGCCGATCGTAGTTGCCAGGCGGGCGACCGACGAACATGTTCTCGATCATCTGTTCGGTCACGCGCGGCGTGCGGCAATAGCCGATGAAGTAGGTCCCGAACTCACCCGTGCCAACCCGGCCAAAGGGCATGTTGTCACGCACGATCTGAAACTCCTGCCCATTCTCGATGATCGTGGTGAGCGCGCTGTGTGCCGACGTGGGCTTTATCGAGTTGTCCAGTTCGATGTCGGACAGCTTGGTGCGACCGATGATACGCTCCTGCGCCTCGGTGGCCAGGGCATTCCATCCTTCCATATCATGGAGATATTTCTGCACGATGACATAGCTGCCGCCGGCGAACGCTGGGTCCTCATCGCCAATGATCGCGGCGTCGATCACGGCCTCACCGCGGGGGTTCTCGGTGCCGTCGACGAATCCCAGAAGGTCGCGGTCGTCGAAGTAGCGAAAACCGTGGACCTCATCGACCGCCGAGACCGCATCGCCGAGGGACACCATGATTTGTGTCGCCACCTCGAAACAGAGGTCCATGCGCTTCGCACGGATATGGAACAGCAGGTCTCCTGGCGTCGAAACCGCATGGCGCCCTTCGGCCCGGATTTCCCGGAACGAGTGGAGTTCGGCTGGGCGAGGGTCACCGAACAGCCGGTCCCATGCGTCCGATCCGATCCCCATGACGCAGCAAAGGCCGGCCTCGAGGTCACGAAACTCCACTGCCCGGATCAACGCCGGGAGGTCTGCGCAAAACGAGCGCACGGCCGCGCGATTGTCCGCGCCCGGATTTATCGTCACAACCAGGAAGATCGCGGTGCGGCTGAGTGGTGCCGACACGGGCTGTGGAACAGCCATAGCGTCCATCTCCGAAGGTCTCCGATCCCAACTGCTCGGGGCGATTGTGCACAAATCCGGAAGATTTCAATATACCGCCACCCTGCAACAGCTGAGGAGTAGGTCCATGGCCCCCAAAAGCATGAAGGCGCACATCACGCAGGCGGCGGGTTTCCTCGCGGCGCTCGATCAAAGCGGCGGGTCGACACCTGGGGCGCTGCGCCTCTATGGCATTCCGGACAGCGCCTATAGCGGTGACGCCGAGATGTTCACCCGGATGCATGAGATGCGGGTGCGGGTGATGACCGCGCCGGCCTTCACCGGCGACAAGGTGATCGGCGCGATCCTTTTCGAGCGCACAATGGACGGCGAGGTTCAGGGCAGGCCGACGCCGTCCTACCTTTGGCAGGACCGAGGTTGCGTGCCGTTCCTCAAGGTCGACAAAGGGCTGGAGGCGGAAGCCGATGGTGTCAGCCTGATGCGTCCGATCCCGGAGCTCGACCCGTTGCTCGAACGAGCGGTCAGGCTCGGTGTCTTCGGCACCAAGATGCGCTCGACGATCAACCTGCCATCCGAAAGCGGGATCGCAGCGATCGCCAGACAGCAGTTCGAGATCGGCGCACAGATCGCGAAGCACGGCCTGGTTCCCATTCTTGAGCCGGAGGTGCTCATCAAGAGTCCCGGCAAGCCGCAAGCCGAGGCCATCCTGAAGGATGCGCTGGCCCGGCAACTCGATGCGTTGCCGTCAGACCAGCAGGTGATGTTGAAGCTGACGATCCCCGACGTTCCCGACCTCTACAAGGACCTGATCGCGCATGAGCGGGTGGTTCGCGTCGTCGCGTTGTCGGGCGGCTACAGCCGTGCCGATGCCTGCCGGCGCCTGGCCCGCAACCACGGTCTGATCGCCAGCTTCTCACGAGCGCTGCTCGAGGAGCTGCGGGTGTCGATGAGCGACGCGACGTTCAACGCAGCGTTGGCGCAGGCCATCGACGAGATCTACACAGCCTCGACCGTGAAGGTATAAAGGCGAGGGCCAAATGCTCGTGCGTGAGGAGAACAAGATGCGAGACTATCGCTACGATCACGTGCATCTTCGCAGTCCCGATCCCGACGCGACCGCGCGGTTCTTCGAGACCATGTTCAACGCCGAGGTGACGCGCAGCGTCTATCCGCCCGGCACGCTGTATCCTGGCCAGATGCGCGTCACGATGCAGGTCGGTGGCCAAAAGGTGCTGATCGCGCCGACGCACCCGCACGATGCCACCGCCGGCGCGCCGCAATTCCCGTATTACGGCCTGGAACACATCGGCCTGACCGTGGATGACGTTGACGCGGCCTGCGAGGAACTGCGCGCCAGGGGCGCCGATGTCGCGATCGGTCCGCTGACGCGCGATCCCGGCACTCGACTGGCGTTCATCCGCGGCCCGGAGGGCATCATGGTGGAACTGGTGCAGCGCAGATAGCGCTACATCGCCATCCAGTCGCCCGACTGCTCGAAGGCGTGCGCAGCACGATAGATCGTCAACTCGTCGAACTGCCGACCGACCAGCATCACGGAGACCGGCAGTCGATCCGATATCCCGCATGGGATCGCCATCGCCGGATGATGCGTGATGTCGAACGACGCGGTGTTGGCGATCATGTTGAGCGCCTTGTCGACGATCTCCTCGCGCGGCGCATCGCCATCCGGCAACGGGGTCGCCTTGATCGGTGTCGTGGGCATCAGCAGCAGATCGTACTGCGCCAGCACCGCATCATAGGCGGCGGTCAGCCGGCGCGTGATGTTCATCGCCTTGCCATAGTAGCGGCTGCCGTGCTGGCGACGGATGTAGGTGCCGAGTAGGGTGAACGCCTTGGTCGTCTCGGACAGCTCGTTTGCGCGGGTCCGCCAGTTGCGGTGGCAATCCATCAGGCTGGTGACATAGAGATCGGGGCGGCTGACGCCGTAGCCGTCGCCGTGCATCATCGTCTGGGTCAGCCCCTCGACACCGATCGGCGTCCAGATCGCCGCGCCGAGCAGATGCATCGGTATCGACACCTCTGTCACTGTCGCGCCAAGTCGGGCGAAGCGCTCCGCCGCGGCGCGAACCTTTGCGTTGACGTCGCCCTCGGCGTTGAGCGCCTGAAAGCCTTCCGTGACCACGCCGATGCGCAGACCGGCGATGCCCCGGCCGAGTGCCTCGCAGTAGGGCTGTACCCGGATGTTGTACTGGCGCGGGTCGTAGCCGTCGGGACCGGCCAGCACTTCTAGCAGCAGTGCATTGTCGGCGACATTCGCGGTCATCGGGCCGGTATGATCGACGAAGATCTCGATCGGCATGATGCCGGTGTACGGCACCAGCCCGTGCGTCGGCTTCATGCCGTAGATGCCGCAGAACGAAGCGGGGATGCGGATCGACCCGCCCTGGTCGCCGCCGAGCGCCATGTCCACGTCGCCCGCCGCGACCAGCGCCGCGCTGCCCGATGAGGAACCTCCGGCGGAGTAGCCCCGCTTGCGCGGATTGTGCACCGCGCCGAGGGCGGCGGTGTGGCTGCCGCCGGACAGGCAGAAGCACTCGCAATGCGCCTTGCCGAGGATGGTGCCGCCGGCGTCGAGAATGCGCGTCACCACGGTCGCGTCGACGTTCGGCACATAGCCCTCGAGCGTCGCCGCGCCGTTCATCATCGGTACGCCGGCGAGCATGATGTTGTCCTTGAGTGCCACGGTGCGGCCCTTCAGCTTGCCCTCGGGCGCGCCGGACACGGTGGTCTTCACATACCAGGCGTTGTGCGGGTTCTCCTCCGGCGACGGCGGGTGGCCGGGCGTGCGCGGGTACTTCACCTCCGGCAGGTTGTCCGGCATGGCGTCGACGGCGTTGTACGCGGCGATGAACGGTCGCAGGATACCGATGAAAGACGCGACGTCGACGTCGGTGAAGGACAGTCCGATCTCGTCGGCGATCTCGCTCAACTGGCTCGGTGTCGGTACCTGCACGGCCATCGCTGATGCCTCCCCTTCTGCTTCTGCGTCAGTCCTTGTCCAGCCCGCCCGATGCGTTCAGCCGCTCCGCAGTGATGTAGTCGGGCGCATCCAGCGCCAGCCAGACGATGGTGCTGGCCACCGTTTCGCAGTCTGTGCGCCGCCCCAGCGGAATCCGCCGCGTGCGCTCGTCCAGGAACACGTCGATGTCGTTGCGTCCCTCGATCGCGGCGAGCTGGCGTTCGGTGATGTGCTGCATGGCGGTATCCATCATCCCGGGCGCCACGCTGTTCACCGTGACGCCGAACGGTGCCAATGCGACCGCCGCAGCACGTGTCACCGCGTCGACGCCCGCCTTGCTGGCGGCATACGCGAGGTAATTCGGCAGCGCCATGCGCGACGCCGGAGACGTGACATTGACGATCCGCCCCTTGCCGCGTTCGCGCATATGCCGTCCCGCCGCGGCGCAG
This sequence comes from uncultured Alphaproteobacteria bacterium, assembly GCA_963819855.1. Classification (GTDB taxonomy): domain Bacteria; phylum Pseudomonadota; class Alphaproteobacteria; order Acetobacterales; family Acetobacteraceae; genus JAMXLO01. The sequence goes on along the minus strand of CAWFYC010000016.1, from coordinate 57,942 downwards.
ATCAGCGCCACCGCCTTCAGGTTGAGATCGAGCGTGCGGTCCCAGGTGGCCTCGCGCATCGCCAGGAACGCCTCGCCAGCGCCATAGCCCGCGTTGTTCACCACGATGTCGAGCGCCCCGAGCACGGCGATGCTGCGGGTCACCGCCACTTCCGCGCCACCTGGCGCGGTGAGGTCCTGCACGATCACGTGTGCGTTGCCGCATGTGCGGGCGACCTCGGCTGTTGTCGTTTCGTCGATGTCCACCAGCGCAAGCGCGCAGCCACGTGCGGCCAGTGCGAGCGCGGTGGCGCGGCCAAGTCCGCTGCCGGCGCCGGTGATCATGGCGGAATGCATGGAGAGCTGTATAATCCGGACGAACGGAGGACGCCATGCTGACCAAGACCCAGATCGACGAGTACAACGAAACCGGCGCCATCGTCGTGCCCGACATCCTGAGCACGGACGAAGTGCACCGCCTCCGCCGTGTCACCGACGAATTCGTCGAACGCGCGCGCGGTGTCGAAGCGCACAATGAGATTTACGATCTCGAGGACAGCCACACGCCGGACAATCCGCGCGTGCGGCGGATCAAGGCAGCGCATCTGCATCATCCGGAATATGCTCGCCTGGTGCGCCATCCGAAGATCCTCGCGGTGCTGCGGGATCTTTGGGGCCCGGACATCCGCTTCGACACCGCCAAGCTGAACATGAAATGCGCCGGGTTCGGCGCGCCGGTGGAATGGCACCAGGACTGGGCGTTCTATCCGCACACCAACGACGACCTCGCCGCCGTCGGCGTGATGTTCGACGACATGGAGATGGCGAACGGCCCGCTGATGATTGCCCCCGGCAGCCATCGTGGCCCGATCTACGACCACCACACCGATGGCGTGTTCTGCGGCGCGATGGATCCCGAAAATCACGATGTGGATTACAGCAAGGCGGTCCCACTCACCGGCAAGGCCGGCTCGATCACAGTGCACCACGTGCGCGCGGTACACGGCTCCGCACCTAACGTCTCCGACCACGACCGCCGCCTGCTGCTGTTCCAGTTCCGCACCGCCGATGCCTGGCCGCTGCTCGGGTTCGCCGCCGGCATCGAGAAGTTCAAAGAGCTGATGGTGTGCGGCGTGCACCGCGAACCTCGGCTCGAGCACCTGCCGGTGCGGCTGCCACTGCCGCCAGCGAAACTGCAAGGTTCGCTCTACGAGAACCAGAAGGGTATGAGAAGCCGCTACTTCGCGCGGCCGGTCGCAGAACGTCAGCCGGAACCGGCGAAATGAACGACGCCACCACGACCCCACCACCGGTCGTCGACTCAACCTTCGACATCACGCGTCCGCTCTATGCCGATGGCCCGCCCGATCCGGTAGTTTACGACGGCTCGCCGCGCGCTATCCGCCAGCGCACGGTGAACTTCGCGGCCAAGCGCTTCGCCGACATGATGTATGTCACCGGTCTCGACCGCAGCACCGCGGAGCGACATTTCCGCTGGCGCGCACTGGCGATTCCCGGCGGCCTGACTGCACGACCCGACGCTTCGGCGGGCGAGGCGGAGCTGATCGCCGCGCATCGCGCCGGTCGCCTCACCATCGAGACCAATGACGCCGACCGCCGCGCCGCGGTGCAGTGGAGCGATCCAGCGTTCGGCGCGTCGCTCACAGGGTCGGCGATTGCGCGTCCCGGCTATGGTGGCATCCTGCTTGGGTCGCGCCGCGCGCCGGCGTTCGATCCCGCACCGATCGTTCGCCGATCCGATCCGACACGCGCCTGGCCACGTGGCGATGCTGTCGAGCCGCCTGCGGCGCCAGCAGCGGAACTTGCCACCGCACTCGATGCGCTGTTTGCGAATTCGGCCGGTATCTACGGTATCCTGATCGCCTCGCCGGATCGCGTGCTGGCCGAGCGCTACAGTGCCTTCGGCGCGCCGGATCGTGCGACGCCGAGTTGGTCGATGACCAAGGCGGTAACCTGCACACTGATCGGCCGCCTGCTCCATGAAGGCTGGCTCGGCTCGGTGTACGACCCTGCACCGGCGCCGTTGTGGCGCGACCCACGGTCGATCCACCACCTGATCACACTCGACCACCTGCTGCGCATGCGCTCGGGGCTCGGCTTTCCTGTGGTCGATGCCACTGGCCGCGCGACCATCGGCTTCGAAAACAGCGCGGTGTATCAGGACGCCGCCGATGCGTTCGACGCGGCGCAGCGCTCGATCGTCGCCACTGTGCCCGGTTCGGTGTACCGCTACATCAATGCCGGCATCAATGTGCTTGGCGCGATCATCCGAGACCGCATCGAAAGCCGTGGCCTGCCGTATCATGCCACAATGTACAAACTGCTTGCCGACCGGCTGGGCATGAGCACGTATGAGCATTCCGCTGACTGCACCGGCAACTACATCGCCTCCGGTTCCGGCTTCGCCACTCTGCGCGACTATGCGAAACTCGGCGTGTTGTATGTGCAGGACGGCATGTGGGATGGCGAACGCCTGCTGCCGCGCGGCTGGGTCGACTACGCGCTGGCCCCGACCCACGCCGGCAGCAGCTATGCCGCATGCTTCCGCAGCAATGCCGACCGCAGCTTCCCCGATCTGCCGGCCGATACCGCATGGGCATCGGGCGCGTCGGATCAGCGCATCTTCATCCTGCGCCGCCATCGCCTGGTCGTGTCGGTCGCAAACGAGACCGACCATCCGATGGACCTTGCCGCACTGAACCGGGTCATCGCCACCGCCCTGGCCGCGTGAAGGAACTGCCATGCCCGCCATCCGCAACATTGCCCGTGAAAAGCTGGAACAGGGCGAACTCTCGCTCGGCTGCGGCGTGCGCCTGACGCGCAGCGTGGAGATCGCCATCGCCATGAAGAGCGCCGGTTTCGACTGGCTCTTCCTCGACCTCGAACATGGCACCATGTCGATCGACGCCGCCGCGCAGATTGCGACAGCCGCGCTGGACGCCGGCATCGCGCCGCTGGCGCGGGTGCCGAACGGAGAATACGCGATCGCGACGCGGCTGCTGGACAACGGCGTGCTCGGCATCGTGGTACCGCACGTCGATACTGCGGACGAAGCGCGCGAGGTGGTGCAGAAACTGAAATACCCACCGGTCGGCCACCGGTCGATGGGCGGTACCGGCCCGCACTACGGCCTGCGTTCGGCCAGTACCGGCGACGCCGCCAAGGCCCTCAACGCCGCCAATCTCACCGTCGTGATGCTGGAGACGCCGACCGCGATCGGGAACGCCGTTGCGATCGCCGCGGTGCCCGGCGTCGATGTGCTGCTGATCGGTACCAACGATCTGTGCGCGGAGATGGGCATCCCCGGCGACTTCGCCAATGAACGCGTCGCGGATGCGTATCGGACGATGATCGGCGCCTGCAAAGACCACGGGAAGTTTCCGGGAATGGCCGGCATCTACAACGAGCCGATCATGCAACGTTACATCGAGATGGGCGCGCGCTTCATCCTGTCCGGCAACGACGCGACGTTCCTGATGGCCAGCGCGACGCAGCGGACCGGCTTCCTGCGCAAGACGTTGCCGCGCACGTAGCGCAACGCGGCGATCAACAAGACGGGAACCGCACTGCCGCGGTCAACCGCGCCGCGGCATGATGCTTATGCCGTTGGAGACCGGGATCGCATGGCCCATTCCACGATCGCACGCGACACGTCGATCCGTACCTATCGCGCCAAGCGTGATTTCGCGATAACGCGCGAGCCGGCGCCGGCTGCGCCCAAGGAAAAGCACGCCGCGCCGATCTTCGTGGTGCAGAAGCACTTGGCGCATCGCGCCGGACTGCACTGGGACTTTCGGCTCGAGCATGGCGGCGTGCTGTGGAGCTGGGCGGTGCGGAAAGGACCCTCGCTCGATCCGGCCGACAAGCGGATGGCCGCCCATGTCGAAGATCATCCACTGGAATATGCCGACTTCGAAGGCACCATTGCCGACGGCCAGTACGGCGCCGGCACCGTCGAGCTTTGGGACCGCGGCACCTGGCAACCGCTGGACGATCCCGAAGCGGGGATGCGCGAAGGCGAACTCAAATTCGTGCTGGACGGCAAGCGGCTGCACGGGCGCTTCACGCTGGTTCGCCTGAAGCCGCGTCCCGGCGCGCGCGGCCGGCAGGACAACTGGCTGCTGATCAAGGGGCACGACGAAGCGGAGCGGGAAGGCGCCGATGCGCCGACGATCGAGCGGCGGGCATCTCCACCTCAGGCGGACCGCCGCAAGCGCGACAAGCCTCCGGCGGAAGGAGCTGTCCGAGGCGGGCTGCCGCAGCAGCAGGCGCCGCAGCTTGCGTCGGTGGCGGATGATCCGCCGGAGGGCGCCGACTGGGTCAGCGAAATCAAGTTCGACGGCTATCGCCTGCTGTGCTGGCTCGATCATGGCAAGGCGCGCGTGGTGACGCGCAGCGGCCTGGACTGGACCGACCGGCTGCCGGCGGTGGCGCGAGCGATCACGGCATTGCGCGCCGGGACGGCACTGGTGGACGGCGAGTTGGTGGCGCTCGACAAGCACGGCGCATCCAGTTTTCCCGCGCTGCAGGCCGCGTTGTCGGCGGGGAAGGATGCCACGCTGCAGCTCTATCTGTTCGATCTGCTGCATCTCGATGGCTGGGACCTGCGGCCCTGCAAGCTGTTGGATCGCAAGCGCGTGCTGTCCGGTCTCAACGATTGGCAGGGGATGCTGCTTTACAGCGATCACCAGGTCGGCAAGGCCGCCGAGATGCAACGCGAGGCTTGCCGCTTGGGATTGGAAGGCATCGTCTGCAAGCAAGCCGACGCGCCATACCGCGCGGGGCGCGGACGCGGCTGGGTGAAGGTGAAATGTCGCGGACGTGAAGAATTTGTCATACTGGGATGGACGCCGCCCGGCGGCAGCCGCACCGGATTGGGCTCGCTGCATGTTGGCTACTACGATCCGCACGGCAAGCTGCACTATGCCGGCGGCGTCGGTACTGGATTTTCTGAACACGAACTCGTGCGACTGAGCGAACGCCTGGCCGAACTTGCTTCCAATCCGCCGAAGTCGCTGGTCATTGCAGGCGATCCGCTGCCGAAGAATATAAACTGGGTGCGTCCGGAGCTGGTGGCCGAGGTGCAATTCGCGGCGTGGTCCGGATCGGGCCGGGTGCGTCAGGCGGCGTATCTCGGACTGCGGGAAGACAAGACGGCGGCGGAGGTGGTGCGTGAACCGGCGGATTCCGAGGCGGAGCGTGAGACTGTCCGACCGCAGCCGGGCAATACGACAGCGACGAAGCGCAGACCGGTGATCGCGGTGCCGCCTGTTCGCACCGGCGCCATCGTGTCGGCACGCGCACCAAAGCGACGCGGTGAGATCGTGGGCAACATTGCGCTGACGCATCCTGATCGCGAGTTGTGGCCTGGCATCACCAAGCGGGACTTGGCGGATTACTGGAGCGCGATCGCCGACCATGCACTGCCCGGGATCGCGCATCGGCCGCTTGCGGTGGTGCGCTGTCCGGAAGGCATTGGCGGGCAACATTTCTTTCAGAAGCACAGTCACAGCGGATTGCCATCCGCGATCCGTCAGGGGGAGGCAGGAGGCCAGCCGTACCTCGCGCTCGACGATGCCGATGGGCTGGTTGCGATGGCGCAGGTTTCGGCGATCGAATTGCACACCTGGGGCGCGCCCGAGGCCGACCCGCTGCATCCCGACCGGATGGTATTCGATCTCGATCCTGGCGAGGGGGTCGCGTTCGCCGATGTGGCGAAGGCAGCACTTGACGTGCGCGAGCAACTGGAGCGGCTCGGGCTGACATCATTCTGCCGTACTACCGGGGGCAAGGGGCTGCATGTTGTGGTTCCGCTGGAGCCGGTCGCGGACTGGGATGTGGTGAAGCCGTTCTGCCGTGCCTTTGCGGAGACGCTCAGTCAGCGAGCAACCGGAGCGCTTTCTGTCCACGGTGAGGAAGGCGGACCGCCGCGGCCGTATCCTGATCGATTGGCTGCGCAACGGCCTTGGTGCCACCGCGATCGCCTCGTTCAGTCCGCGCGCCCGCGACGGCGCGTCCGTGGCGACGCCGGTGGCCTGGGACGAGGTCGATCGCAAGCTCGATCCTGCCAAATTCACGTTGCGCACCGTGCCGGAGCGTCTCGCCCGCTTGCGGGGCGACCCGTGGGACGGTTTCGCGGCGGTACGCCAGCGCCTGCCCGATCTTGCGAGCAAACCGCGCGAGGCGTCCCCGGCCGCACCGAGGAAGCGACGGTCGGCCATCGTGGTCGCCAGCACGCCGAAGCGCCGACGGGCGAACTAGGTACCGCTCGCAACTGTGAGCTTGACATGCCGGCGGCCGGCACAATGTGTCTGGCGCGACGGATGGCTCCCCGCCATCGTCGCGTGACGTTTCCCCCCCAAACTTGGCGGCGCTCCTTCGGGGCGCCGTCATTTTGTTGCAGGATAGCAGGGCTGGTGACCGGGCCGCCGTGGCAATAGCATCAACGTGAGGGCTGCAACGGGGACGCAACACCATGGTCGCAACTTTGCCTATGCCGACGCTGGATCACGTCGTGGTCAACGTGCGCGATCGGATCGATGCCGGTCTGGAGACCTACCGGCGGCTCGGCTTCACGATGACCCCCCGCGGCTATCACACGCTGGGATCGATGAACCATCTCGCGATTCTTGGCGGCGAATACCTGGAATTGATCGCTGCCGCGCCGGGCGAGACGCGGCGGGCGGAGATACTGGCGTCGCCGCTCGGACTAAACGGTTTGGTGTTCGGCACCGATAATTCCGCTTCCGTGTATGCCGCTCTGCATGAGGCCGGCGTGCCGGTGGAACCGCCACTGGAGTTCTCCCGGCCGGTCGACCTCGCGGACGGCCCGAAGGACGCGACGTTCCGCACCGTACGGCTAAAGCCCGGCACCGTGCCGGCGGGGCGCATCTATTTCTGCCACCATTTCACCCGCGATCTGGTCTGGCGTGACGAGTGGCGGCATCACGCCAACGGCGCAATCGGCGTTGTGCGCGCTGTCATCGCGGCGCGCGACCCATCGGGGCTGGGCGGTCTGTTCGCTCGCATGTTCGGCGAGGATGCGATACGGCGCAGCGCGACCGGCTACTCGCTCGCCGTCGGGCTGTCACGCTTCGACGTAATCACGATGGCTGCGCTGGTGCACGAATTCGGCGATGCGGCGCCGGCCGCCGATGGGCGCGATGAATACATGGCGGCGCTGACACTTCGCACGCGCTCGCTGGAGCGCGCCGCCGCGGCACTGGCGACGGGCGCGATCAAGGGGGTCCGGCGCGAGCCTGATCGCATCGTGGTACCGGCGGCCGAGGCGTTCGGCGTCACGCTGGAATTCCGTTCGTGAACCTGGGCAGCGCCGTCGCCGGCCGGATCGATCCCGACATGGCGGCGCTGATCGATCTTGGTGGCGCCGCACCGCGCACTTTCAGCTATGCCGACATCCAGCGGCTCAGCGACGCCTGTGCGCGCGGCCTGATGCGGCGCGGACTGCGGCGCGGCGAGCGGGTGGCGATCCTCGCGGCGAACCGCGCCGAATATCTGATCGCCTTCCTCGGTACCATGCGGGCTGGCCTGGTGTCGGTGCCGGTGAATTACCGCCTGCCGGCGGATACGGTGAACTTCATCGTCGAGGACGCCGATATCCGCTTGGTTCTGTGCGACGCGCCACGCGCCACTTTGCTGCGTCCCGACGTGCCGCGCATCGTGATCGACGATGCGTTCGAGTCGCTGTTGGATGACGGCGACTTCGCCGCGGTGCCGGCGGAGCCAGGGCGAGCCGGCGATGTTCCTCTACACCTCGGGCTCCACCGGACGGCCGAAGGGCGTGGTGCTGTCGCACCAGAGCCACCTCTGGGTGCTGGAGATGCGGGCGACGCCCGAACCGCCGCCTGGCAATCGCGTTCTGGTTGCCGCCCCGCTGTACCACATGAACGCGCTGTCGATGTGCCAGGTGGCGCTGAACAACGGCGGCACGATCGTGCTGCTGCCGTCGTTCAACGCCGCCAACTACATCGACGCCGCGTCGCGCTACCAGGTGCATGCGCTGACCGGCGTGCCGACGATGATCGCCATGATGCTGCGCGAACACGAGGCGATGGCGGCAGCGGATCTTTCGTCCGTGCAGAGTATCCGCATCGGTTCGGCACCGCTGTCCGAGCAACTGATCGCGCAGATGCGCCACGCACTGCCGCATGCGCGCATCCTGCATGGCTATGGCACGACCGAGGCGGGACCGGTGACGTTTGCGTCCGATGAACTGCAGCGCCGCTGTCGGTGGGTAGCGCGCATCCGGGGGTGGACCTGCGTCTGGTACGCGACGGCATCGAGGTCGCGGACGAAGGCGTGCTGGAGATGCGCTGCCCCGCGCTGATGAACGGCTATCACAAGCTGCCGGACGATCACGCGCAAGGCGATGACGCCGGACGGCTACTACATCACCGGCGACGTGTTCCGCCGTGATGCCGACGGCCTGTTCTATTTCGTCGGCCGCGCTGACGACATGTTCGTGTGCGGCGGCGAGAACATCTATCCGGGCGAGGTGGAGAAGATGCTGGAACAGCATCCGGCCGTGCATCAGGCCTGCGTCGTGCCGATCCCGGATGAGCTGAAGGCGCACAAGCCGGTGGCGTTCGTCGTGCCGCGGACCGGTGCGCACGTGAGCGAAGACGAGATCAAGCAGTTTGCCCTGGCGCGTGCGCCGGCCTATCAGCATCCGCGGCGCGTGTGGTTCGTCGATGAGCTGCCGCTCGCCAGCACGCACAAGATCGATCGCAAGCGCCTGATGCAGCGGGCCATGTCGGAGGCCGGATGAAAGCGATGGTCGTCCGCCAGCACGGCGGACCTGAGGTGATGGAGTTCGTTGCCGACTTTCCCGATCCCGACGATCGGTGAAGGCGACGTGCTGGTGCGCGTACGCGCCTCGTCGCTGAACTACCACGACGTGTTCACACGGCGCGGCATGCCGGGCATCAAGGTGCCGATGCCGCTGATCATGGGGCTCGATCTCGCTGGCGAGATCGCGGCGGTCGGTCCTGGCGTTGTAGGCTGGTCGGTCGGCGACCGCGTGCTGGTCGATCCGATCAACCGCGTGGAAGGCGGGCTGATGGGCGAGACGATGCATGGCGGTCTCGCCGAACTGTGCCGTGCGCGCGCGCATCAGTTGGTGCGGATTCCCGACGACGTCAGCTTCGTCGATGCGGCGGCGCTGCCGGTCGCCTATGGCACCGCGCATCGCATGCTGGTGTCGAAGGGCAATGTGCGCGCCGGCGACAAGGTGATGATCCTCGGCGCCAGCGGCGGCGTCGGCGTGTGCTGCGTGCAGCTTGCCAAGCAAGCGGGAGCAGAGGTGGTGGTCGTGCGCCAGCACCGCGGCGAAGCTGGATCGGCTGCATGCGCTCGGCGCGGATCACCTGATCAACTACGCCGAACGCGACTTCGTGCAGGAGATCTATGCGCTGTACGGCAAGCCGTCGCGGCGTGGCGCCAACATCGGTAACGGCCTCGACGTGGTGGTGAACTTCACCGGCGGCGATACCTGGGTGAAGTCGCTGCGCTGCCTGAAGGTGGGCGGTCGGCTGCTGACCTGTGGCGCCACCGCCGGCTACGATCCGAAAGAGGACATCCGCTTCATCTGGACCTTCGAGCTGGAAATCCGCGGCTCCAACGGCTGGCAGCGCAGCGACATCGAGGCGCTGCTGGAGATGGTACGGCAGGGCGAGCTGAACACACTGGTGGAACGCACCTATACAGCTGTCGGAAGCGGCCGAGGCGCTGCGCGTGATCGAGGATCGCGACGTGTTCGGCAAGATCGTGGTGACACCATGAGCGAGGCGCTGACCGCGGCGGAGCTGCAGGAGCGGCTTGGGCAGTCGCCGTTCATCCGATTTCTCGGGCTGATCGTGACCGAGGCTGATCCGGCACGGCAGCAGCCGTGACGATGATCGCGCCGATGCGGCCGGAGTTCGAACGCATTGCCGGCAGCGGCCAGTGGCATGGTGGACCGATCGCCGCGGTGATCGACACGGTCGGCGACTATGCACTGGTGATGACGATCGGTCGTCCGTTGCCGACGATCAACTTCCGCGTGGATTATCTGCGGCCGGCGATGAACACGGCGCTGACGGTCACGGCGCATGTCAGGCGCGCCGGGCGAAGTGTCGGCGTCGTGGATGTCGATGTGATAGACGCCAAGGGCGCGCTGGTCGCGATCGGGCGGGCGACGTATGCGACCGCTTAGAGCAGTGTCGGCCTGACCGGAAACTTATGTGATCGCTTGGCTCGATGGGTTGCAGCGCAGCGAAAACCCTCGCCTTGTCGCGATTCCACTTTCCCTGAAACCGCTCTACCCCATAAGCCGAAGCTTCTCCGCCCAGCGGTCCATGATCGGCACAACCTCCTTCGTCCCGGCCGACGGCAGCGTGATCACCACCCGCGCGATGCCGATGTCGCGATAATGGCGCAGCTCGTCCAGTTCCTCCACGACGCGGAACATCGTTATCGGCAACGACGCCGGATCGCGCCCTGCCTCCTTCACCATCTGGTGGAACTGCGGCAGGAAGTCGCTGACATCGCCGTACTCCGGCCGGCTGGCATGCGGCACCCAGCCATCGCCGTAGCGGATCGCACGCCGGGCGCCGTAGGGAAACGCGCCGCCGACGATCACCGGCGGATGCGGCTTCTGCACCGGCTTCGGCCACGTCATCATCGGATCGAAGTTGACGAACTCGCCGTGGTACTCGGCCTTGGCCTCGGTCCAGATCAGCTTCATCGCCTCGATGCGTTCGCGCGCGATCTTGTGGCGTGCCTTGAACGGCGTGCCGTGGTCCGCCATCTCCTCGGCGTTCCAGCCGGAGCCAACACCGAACAGGAAGCGTCCCGCTGACACCTGGTCGATCGAAGCCACCAGCTTCGCGGTCTGGATCGGGTCGCGTTGCTGCACCAGGCAGACGCCGGTGCCGACCTTCAACGTCTTGCGTCGCAGCCGCAGCCGCAGTCAGCGTGACGAACGGATCCATCACATCGTAGTACTGCTTCGGCAGTTCGCCGCCGTTGGGAAACGGCGAAGCGCGCGACACGGGAATATGCGAATGCTCCGGCGCCCATAGCGACTCGAAGCCGCGCTCTTCCAGCGCGCGGCCGAGTTCGCCCGGCGCCATCGAGTAGTCCGTGAAGAACATCGCGGCGCCGAAGTGCATGTCGAATCTCTCCTACGTAGAAGGAGAGACTAACTGACACCGCTCCCCGTCGTCATCCCGCTCGCGCGGGAATGACGACGGCGATTGTCAGGCCTATCGCTTCGGCGGCGAATGCCGAACCTGCTGCCCCGCGCTTGCACCCCCGCCTTGCTGCGCCTGTGGCACAAGGTCACGGATATGGAACTCGGGTTCGCTGTTCCACGGGCCGCGACGCTCGGCCTCCGGTCCAGCCGTCAGGTTGAAATACACATCGACGGTATCGTCCGGCTTCAGATCGCCGAAGATCGGATCGTCCAGCTTGTTCATCGCCTCCAGCGCCTTCATGAACATGCGTGCATGGGCGACCTCGCGGGTCGCGAGATGGCGCAGCGCCTCGCGCGAGCCGTCATCCGGTGCCTGGCGGATCAGCGCCTCGTAGGTCGCCAACGCGCCGGCCTCGGCCGCGATATCGGCGCGCAGGTCCCGCACGACATTGCCGCCTTCGTTCACATACCGCGCATCCCAGGTCTGACCACGCGAATCGATCACGTGCGGCCCGTAGCCACGTATTGCGAACAGCGTGCTGTTGAACGCCTTCTCCTGGGCGCCCTGCTTCGCGCGCTTGGTGTGCTGCTCGATCATCAGCGCCACCATTTCCAGATGACCGAACTCCTCGGTCGCGATGTTCTGCAGCATGTCGCGAATGCCCCGGTCCTCGGTGTGGAAGGACTGGGTGAAGTAGGTGAGTGCCGCCGATAGCTCGCCGGTCGCGCCGCCAAACTGCTCGAGCAGCTTCTCGGCGAACACCGGATCGGGCGTGTCAACGCGCACCTGATGGATCGGGTCGGGTCGATGAATGAACATGGCTGTCGTCCTTCCGCGGGTGACGCCAACCGCAACTGCCGGGCAGGTTGCGGGTTGGCCGTTCACGCGAAAGTGCGGCAGTCAGGCGGCGGCCTGGATCGCCTCGCCGACAATGCTGACGATGCGGTCCAGCGTGGCCTCGGGCGTCATCAGCGGCGGCGCGATGCAAAGCGAATCGCCGCTGACCGGCGTGCCGCCGCCGCCGCGCTGACGGATGATCAGGCCGCGCTTCATCGCCTCAGTCACTACACGCCCACCCAGGCCGATCGCCGGCTTGCGCGTCGCCTGGTCCTCGACCAGTTCGACGCCGCACATCATGCCAAGCCCGCGCACATCGCCTACCGCGGGCAGGCTGCCCAGCGTCTCCAGGCCGGCGAGCAGCTTCCTGCCCATCACCGCCGCGCGTTCCGGCAGTCCGTCCTGTTCGATGATGTCGATGTTGCGCAGCCCCACGGCGCAGCACACCGGGTGTCCCGAATACGTCGCCGCGTGCATGAAGCGTTCGTCCATCGGCGCGTCCTCGATCGTCTGGTGCACGCGCTTCGACACCACAACGCCGCCGAGTGGCAGATATCCGCTGGTGACGCCCTTGGCGAACGACATCAGGTCCGGCTCGATGCCCCAATGCCCCAGAGCGAACCACCGTCCGGTGCGGCCGAACCCGGTGATCACCTCGTCCGCAATCAGCAGCACGTTGTGCCGGTCGCAGATCTGGCGCAGGCGCGGGAAATAGCTGGGCGGCGGGACGATCACGCCGCCGGCGCCCATCACCGGTTCTGCGATCACCGCGGCAATCGTGTCTTCACCCTGAGCCTCGATCGCCGTCTCCACCGCGTCGGCCGCCTCGATGCCGGCGTCGCCGTTGCCCGGCCAGCGATACGGATAAGGCGGCGCGACCTGAAGGAACTCCGGCACCAGCGGCCCGAACATCTTGTGATAGCCGGGCAGGCTGGTGGCGCTCATCGCGGCCAGCGTGACGCCGTGATAGCCGTACTGGCGCGAGATGATCTTCACCTTGTTCGGCTTGCCCATCCGCTTCCAGTAGTAGCGCGCGATCTTGAACGCGCTCTCGTTGGACTCCGCGCCACTCGTGGTGAAATACGCCGCCGCCATGTTGTCGTACGCCAGCCCGACGATGCGCTCCGCCAGACGGATCGCCGGCTCGTTGGAGAAGCCGGTATAGGCAGATGCATAGGCAAGCTTCGCCATCTGCGCCGCCGCGGCGTCCGCCAGTTCCTTGCGGCCATGCCCGATGTTGACGTTCCACAGCGCGGACAGACCATCGATGTATTCGCCGCCGTCCGCGGCGTGCAGCATCGCACCGCGCCCCTCCACGAAGATGCGGGCCTGCGCGTGCTCCTTCGGATAATGCAGCGGATGGATCAGATGCCGGCGGTCGGCATCGAGCAGCACGTCACCGGTCGCCGCATGATCGTTCATGTCGCCTGCCTTTCGCGGTTGTTACAGCGAACGCGATGCCTGCCACTGGCCCTTGCCGAACTGACTGAGATTGACCGGACCACGGTGGCTGTCGCTGGCGCTGCCGAGAAACACGTCGCCCTGCATCCTGCCGCCGTTGACAGTGCCTTCGAAGCGATAGGCGATGGCGCTGCCCTCGTGGCGGGTCTCGAACTCCATGCGCACAGTCTGCGCCGCCAGCTTGCCGCTCACTCCGCTCTCGAACTGCTCCGACTGCTGGCTGCCGCTGAGCTGACTGCCCTGCTGTTGCAGCCGCAACCGATGCTTGCGCTCGCCGTGCAGGAACTGCACCCGCACCTCCCAGTTGCCCGACAGATCGATCGCCGCGGCCGGCTCCGTCGCCGGCAGCAGGTTGTGCGCCGCATGCAGCGTATCGGCGATCGCCTGACCGACCTGTGCGGCCTCGCCAGGCTGGAACTGGAACGGATCGATGCTCAGCGAGTTCGCGGTTGCCGACGTGTCGTCGGTCATGATGCGCGGCGAGCCGTCGAGCAGACGCTGGCGCAAACCGATCCCATCGAGCGCGATGCCGTCCCATTTCACGCGCAGCGCCGGGACCCGCACCACGCCCGCCGGTTCGATCACCACGCTGCTGACGCCTGGCACCGCCGCGACACGCCTGGCGATCTCCTCCAGGTCCGCATGCCAGTGGCGCAGTTCGGCGGCCTCGTCGCGCTCGTTCACCCAGTATTCGACGGCAGCCAGAACGCCGATCACGTCTTCCTTCGACACCTTCATCGGCCGGCCGAACGCCTGATGCGGCGAGGCGTTGCGCCACGCCGCCTGCACCAGGTTCTTGTTGCCGAGCAGCAGTCCGCTGGTCTGCGGCCCGCGCAGGAATTTTCCCCCGCTGTAGATCACCATGTCGGCGCCGCGTTGCAGCCACGGGCTCGGCCGCTGCAGGTGTTCGGATGCGGCATCCACCAGGACCGGAATGCCCAGCGGCTTCACCCGCGCTACGATTTCTTCCAGCCGGACCTTGGAGAATTCCTCGTTGGTGCCGAGAATCGCCACCATCGCCACCGGCTCGCGCAGCGCGGCTTCCAGATCGGCGATCGAGTCGATCTCGACGATATGCGCGCCCACCATGCGGATCGCCTGGTCATAGGCAAAGCGCTGGTTCTTCGGCAGGATCACGCGATTCACCCAGCCGTCGGTGAACGGCAGCCGAAGCATGCGCACCGGATCGTTGCCGGCGACGCACGCCGCCGATGCCAGCGCCACCGCGGCGGCGCTGCCGCAGGTCACGATGCCCCACTCCGCCCCGGTCAGCTCCGCCAGCCGCTTGCCCGCTGCCTCCATCAGTTCGTCCAGGTTGACGAACTGGCGCGACGCCGCGTCCACCGCCGCACGAACCCGTGGCAGCATCAGGCTGCCGCCGTGCATAGTGCGCACACTGCAGCAGTTGATGAAGGGGCGCACGCCAAGGGCCAGATAGGGATTGGCGTCGCTGTCGGTCCGTTCAGCCATTTGGGGCATTCTCCGTTGTGGTCCGATACACGGCGGTTTCGAAGTCATCGAGCAGTTGCAGCACGGTCGGGTCGGCGAAGGGCAGCACCTGGGTCATGATCAACCCGGTCACCTGCCGTTTCCGATCCAGCCAGTAATAGGTATTGAACAACCCTGCCCAGGCCAGGCTGCCGGCCGCGCGCCGACCCGGTGCATCCTCGGTGTTGATCAGCCAGGTGAGACCCCACTTCTTCGCCATGCCAGGGAAGAATTCGGCGTCATTCGACACCGCGGGTTGTTGGGTCGTCAGCTTCTGCACATTCAGATCGCCGATGTGGTTCTGCGCCATCAGCGCGAGTGTTTCCGGCTGCAGGATGCGCGCGCCGTGCAGCGTGCCGCCGTGCAGCAGCATGCGCAGGAACGCCAGATAATCGGGACCGGTGGAGAACAGTCCGCCGCCGCCGGCGAAAAATTCGCCTTGCTCCGGCGCCGTCATGGGCGTCGGCGCCAACGATCCGTCAGGTTGGCGGACGTGCACCTGCGCATAGCGCGCGAACTGGTCCGCAGTCGGCATGAAACCGGTGTCGTGCATGCCGAGAGGCGCGAAGATGTGCTCGCGCATGTAGCGTCTCGAGGTCCTGGCCGCTCACCGTTTCCACCATGCGGCCGGCCCAGTCGATGTTGATGCCATACTCCCAGCGCTCGCCCGGTTCGAAGGCAAGCGGCGCGTTCAACGCGGCGAGCCTGCCGGACATGATCGTGGGGAAGCCGGTGGTTTCGACGTAGCGGTTAAGCTGCGCGTTCCATACGTGATAGACGAAGCCCGCGGTGTGCGTGAGCAGCATGCGCAGTGTGATCTTGAGCCGCGCCGGCCGCAGGATGGGTTTGCCGTCGGCGCCGAAGCCATCCAGCACGCGCGGTTCGGCCAGCTCCGCCATGATCTCGCCGGCCGGCTGGTCCAGCGCCAGCGTGCCGCGCTCGACGCATTGCATCGCCGCCACGCCGGTCACCGCCTTGGTCATCGAGGCGATCCGGAACACGGTGTCCGGCGTCATCGCCGTGTCCCCCCCAAGGCTGCGTCGGCCGAACGCGCCCTGATAGAATGCGCCGTTACGATCCGCCGCCAGTGCGACGACCCCGGGGACACGACCGTCGCTCACCGCATCGGCCAATACCCGGTCAATATCCGCGTTCGCCATCCGCATCCCTCCGCCGTCCGGGCGCAGTATGCCGTGCGGTTGCGCCGTCTGACCAGCAGGGCAACAATGCGACGGGCCGGCAGCAAGGGAGGCACCGCGGATGATCGAGGCCGAAGTCATCGTCACCACCAAGCACGGCAGAATGCCGACCTTCATGGCGGCGCCCGATGCCGAAGGCCAGCATCCGGGCATCATTTTCTACATGGACGCGCCGGGCATCCGCGAAGAGCTGCGCAACATGGCGCGGCGGATCGCCAAGCACGGCTATGTCTGCCTGCTGCCCGACATGTACTACCGGCTGGGCACGGTGCGCCTCGACATGCCACGCCGCGACGACGGTATGTCGGGGGTGATCCGCGCCTCGATGAACAGCCTGTCGATCCCGTTCGTCAATGACGACACCGCGGCGATGCTGGCATGGTTCGATGCCAATGACCGCGTGAAGCCAGGAGCCGTCGGCTGCGTCGGGCATTGCATGAGCGGGCGCTACATCACCTCGGTCGCGGCGGCGTTCCCGCATCGCATGGCGGCGGCCGCGTCGCTGTACGGCGTGCAGATCGTCACGGACAAGGAGGACTCGCCGCATCTGACGGTGAGCCGGATCAAGGGCGAGCTCTATTACGCCTTCGCCGAACACGATCAGGGCGTGCCGGAAAACGTCATCCCCGATCTGAAGGCCGCGTTGAACCAGGCGGACGTGAAGGCGACGGTCGAGGTGTTCCCCGGCACGCATCACGGCTTCTGCTTCCCGGAGCGCGCGGTGTATGACACGCAGGCGTCCGAGGCGACGTGGGGGAAGATCTTCGCGTTGTGGGATCGCCATCTGAAATAGCGGAGGCAGGGTCATGCTGGATGAGGTTGCCGGCACCAAGGTGTTCACCGGCGAGCGGTCACGCGAGGGCTACCGGCTCAACCGCATGGGGATGTCGCTGACCGACGCGGCGAACCGGGCGGCGTTCGTCGCCGATGAAGCCGGCTACTCCCGACGCCTGGGGCTGGACGAGGCCGAGATCGACATGATCCGACGGCGCGACTGGAAGGCCATGATCGACGCCGGTAGCAGTATCTATCTGCTGATCAAGATCGCCGGCGCGGTGGGCGTGCCCTTGTACGAGGTCGGCGCGCACACCGCGGGCGTGACGCTGGAGAAGTTCATGGCCGAGCGGAAAGGACGCTGAACGATGGGACGCATTGTTGGTGGTGTCGGTTCGTCGCATGCGCCCTCGTTCGGGCCGGTTTACGACAAGGGCCAGCAGAAGGAGCCGATGTGGGCGCCGCTGTTCGACGGCTACGTGCCGGTCCGTGCCTGGCTCGAAAGTCTGCGGCCCGACCTGTTCATCGTCGTCTACAATGACCACGCCAACCAGTTCTTCTTCAATGCCTACCCCACCCTGGCGCTGGGCGCCGCCGATGTGTACCCGCAGGCGGATGAGGGTTGGGGCAAGCGCGATCTGCCCGACATGCGCGGCGACGCCGCGTTCTCCTGGCACCTCGCGCGCAGCCTGGTGGAGGACGAGTTCGATCCGACGATCTGCCAGGAAATGGCGGTGGATCACGGCGTGATGTCGTTCATGCCGATGCTGACCGACACGCGATGGCCGGTGCCGATCGTGCCGATCGCGGTGAACGTGATCCAGCACCCGGTCCCGACGGCGCGCCGGCTCTACCGGCTGGGTGCGGCGCTGCGGCGCGCGGTTGAAAGTTACCCGAAGGACATCCGCGTCGTGGTGATGGGAACCGGCGGCCTGTCGCACCAGTTGCAGGGCACGCGGTTCGGTTTCGTGAACCAGGACTGGGACAACGAATTCCTCGACCGGCTGGAGAGCGATCCGGAGCCGCTGACGGCGCTGACGCACCATGACTGGATGGAGCGCGGCGGCACCGAAGGCATCGAGATGATCAATTGGCTGCCGATGCGATCGGCGATGGGCCCGGCGGTGAAGCGGATCGCGCGGACCTATCATGCGCCGATGATCACAGGGTACGGGCTGCTGGCGCTGCAACCCGCGTGAGCCGCCGTGACGGCGCGGCGCCACACGTCAATGCGTCGGGTCGCCTTGCCCCCGTCGCGGAAAAACATGATATGCAGTCCCGGGAGGTCGGCGGCGGACGGGCGCCTCGCCAACCCGGTCAGGTCCGGAAGGAAGCAGCCGCAGTGAGTTTCCGCTCGGGTCGTTCGTCCGGCCTCCCACCGTTTGTCCACCACGCACCAGGGGGCCGCCGCGGCGGCTGACATACGCCCCGCATGTCCGGCCTGTTCCAGGACGACCAGCAGCTTGAAGCACCGCCCCCGCCGGATGGCCCCGGCCTGTTCGGCGACTCGGCGTCCGAGCCGGTGCATGCGGTCCCTTACCGGGTGCTCGCCCGCAAATACCGCCCGACCAGCTTCAACGACCTGATCGGCCAGGAGGCGATGGTGCGCATCCTGCGCAACGCCTTCGCCACCGGCCGGGTCGCTCACGCCTTCATGCTCACCGGCGTCCGGGGCGTGGGCAAGACCACCACCGCCCGCATCATCGCCCGCGCGCTGAACTGCACCGGCCCGGACGGCACCGGCGGCCCGACCGCCGATCCGTGCGGCGTCTGCCCCGACTGCGTCGCGATCCTGGCCGACCGCCATCCCGACGTGGTGGAAATGGACGCCGCCAGCCGCACCGGCGTCGACGATGTGCGCGAGATCATCGAGGCGACCCGGTTCCGCCCGATGCAGGCGCGCACCAAGGTGTTCGTGATCGACGAAGTCCACATGCTGTCGCGCAACGCGTTCAACGCGCTGCTGAAGACGCTGGAGGAGCCGCCGCCGCACGTGAAGTTCGTGTTCGCCACCACCGAGCTGCGCAAGGTGCCGGTCACCGTGCTGTCGCGCTGCCAGCGGTTCGACCTGCGGCGCGTGCGGATCGCGGAACTGGCGGCGCATGTTCGGCCGCATCGCCACGCAGGAGGCGGTGGCGGTGGAGCCGGCCGCGCTCGACCTGATCGCGCGCGCTGCCGATGGCTCGGTGCGCGACGGGCTGTCGCTGCTGGACCAGGCGATCGCCCAGGCGGACGGCGCGGTCACCGAGGCGGCGGTCGTCAACATGCTTGGGCTGGCCGACCGCGGCCTGGTGTTCGACCTGTGGAGGCGGTGATGGCAGGCCAGCCGCGCCAGGCGCTGCAGATCACCGAGCTGGCGCACGAGCGCGGTGCCGATCTTGGCATGATGCTGCAGGACCTGCTGGAGCTGATCTACACCGTCACCCGACTGAAGTCGGTGCCGTCGCTGCGCGACAGCCAGGAACTGCCCGAGGCCGAGCGCATCCGCGGTGCGGCGCTGGCGGATCGGCTGTCGGTGCCGATGCTGGCGCGCGCCTGGCAGATGCTGCTGAAGGGCGTGGGCGAGGTGGAGACCGCGCCGGACCGCCGCGCCGCTGCCGAGATGGTGCTGATCCGGCTCTGCCATGTCTCCGAGCTGCCGCCGCCCGGCGACCTGGTGCGCCGGCTCGGCAGCGCGACCACCCACGCATCGGGTCTGCCCGACGCCTCCGCCGTCCGGTGGTGGCGCGCGCGCGGTCGCCGGTGGCGCGCCGATCCGCGGCCGTTGATGCCGCACCTCGGCTTGCGAGCTTTCGCGACGTCACCGCCCTGGTGGCCGACCGGCGCGAGGCGATGCTGCACGCCCATCTGATCCATTCGGTGCACGTGGTCCGGTTCGCCCCGCCGGTGATCGAGCTGCGGCCGCAGCCGGAGGCGCCGCGGGACCTCGCCGCACGCCTCGGTGCATTGCTGACCGAGGCGACCGGCACCCGCTGGACCATCGCGCTGTCCACCGCCGAGGGCGAGCCGACCGTCGCCGAACAGGGCAGCGCCGCCGACGCCGCACGGCGGACCGCCGCCGCCGATCACCCGCTGGTGCGCGCGATCATGGACGCTTTCCCGGCGCACGCATCGACACGGTGCATGACACCGCGGCCGACGCCTATGGTTTGCCGACTGCCGACACGACCGATGTCGAACCCTCCGACGAGATGGAGCTTGACGAATGAAGAACCTCTCCGGGCTGATGAAGCAGGCCCAGCAGATGCAGGCCAAGATGGCAGGAGATGCAGACGAAGCTGGAGGGCATGGAGATCGAGGGCGAGGCCGGTGCCGGCCTGGTCAGGGTCACGCTGAACGGCAAGGGCGACCTGCGGCGGATCAAGATCGACCCGAAGATCGTCGATCCGGCCGATGCCGAGATGCTGGAAGACCTGATCGTCGCGGCACACGGCAACGCGAGGCAGAAGCTGGAGGCCGCAGCCGCGGCCGAGATGCAGAAGGTCACGGGTGGTCTGCAACTGCCGCCGGGGATGAAGCTGCCGTTCTAATGGCTCCGAACCCTGGATCCGGATGGGCGGCCCTGAAATCGAGCATCTGATCGGCCTGCTGGCGAAGCTGCCCGGCATGGGGCCGCGCAGTGCCCGGCGGGCCGCGCTGCGGATGCTGCAACAGCCCGAGGCACGCATGCTGCCGCTGGCCGTCGGCGCTCGCCGAGGCCGCGCGCGCGGTGAAGCCGTGCCGCGCTGTGCGGCAATCTCGACAGCCGCGACCCGTGCTCGATCTGCACCGATCCGCAGCGCGACCGCTCGCTGATCTGCGTGGTCGAGGGCGTCGGCGATCTCTGGGCGCTGGAACGGGCCTCGGTGTATCGCGGCCTGTATCACGTGCTCGGCGGCACGCTGTCGGCGCTGTCCGGCGTGGGGCCCGAGGACCTGAACGTCGTCCCCTTGCTCGCCCGGATCGCCGAGGGCGGCGTGACCGAGGTGATCCTCGCGCTCGGCGCCACGGTAGATGGCGCCACCACTGCGCACTGGCTGACCGACCGACTGAAACCGCTCGGGGTGACGGTGAGCCGCGTCGCGCAGGGGGTGCCGATCGGCGGTGCGCTCGACGTGCTGGACGACGGCACGCTCGCCGCGGCGCTGCGCGCGCGCCGGCCAGCATGACCGTTTCGCGCCGCGCCCTGATCCACCGGGTCGGCAAAGCTCGGCGGGGTTGCGGCCGCCTACCACACCATGGCGGCGATAGGGCTGCTGGCGATTCCCGAGGCCTATGCCGGCCCGCCGTCCCTGCCGCCTGGCAATGGGCGTCGCGTCGTCATCATCGGCGCCGGCATCGCCGGCATGGTGCTGGCCTGGGAACTGCGCAAGGCCGGCTACACGCCGCTGATCCTGGAGGCGCGCGCACGCGCCGGCGGCCGCAACTGGTCGCTGCGCGGCGGTGATGAAATCCGCGAGACCGCCAGTGTGCAGCGTGTCGCCTGGGATGCCAGCCCGCACATGTATTTCAACCCCGGCCCCGCGCGGTTGCCGTACCACCACCAGGGCATCCTGTCGTACTGCCGCGAACTCGGTGTGCCGCTGGAGGTGATGAGCAACGACAATCGCGGCGCCCTGTTGCAAAGCGATGCCGCGTTCGATGGCCGGCCGCAGCGCAACCGTCAGGTGGTCAACGACATCCGTGGCTATGTCGCCGAACTGGCGGCGAAGGCGCTGGACCATGACGCGCTGACCCGGCCGGTCACCACCGAGGACAAGGACCGCATCCGCGCCCTGCTGCGGAGCTTCGGCGCGCTCGATCGGGATATGGTCTACAGGGGCTCCGGTCGCGCCGGCTATGGGGAACCACCGGGCGGCGGCGCACAGGCAGGCACGCGCAGCCAGCCGCTCGATCTGCACAAGATACTCGATGCTGGCTTCTGGGCCTTTGAAACCAATTTCGGTGAGAGCTGGGAGCAGGCCGCAACCATGCTGCAGCCGGTCGGCGGCATGGGCCGCATCGGGCAGGCGTTCGGGCGTGCGCTGGGCGGAACGATCAGCTATGGAGCCGAAGTCCGCGCTTTTCGCCGCAGCGGGAACGGCACGCGGATCGTCTGGCGGGACGCCAGGACAATGCGCGAACGCTCGATCGAGGCATCGTTAGTGGTGATCACTATCCCGCTTCCGGTGCTGCGCGGCATCCCGGCCGACTTCGCCCCGGAGGTCCGCGCAGCGATCGAGGCGGTGGACTATGTGCCGGCGGTGAAGGTCGCCTTTCAGGCCGAGCGCCGGTTCTGGGAACTGGACGAGGCGATCTACGGCGGCATCTCATGGACCGACCGCGACATTACCCAAGTCTGGTATCCGTCCGCGGGGATCCACCAACGCAAGGGCATCCTGGTCGGCGCCTATATTTGGTCGGACGAACTTGGCAAGAAGTTCGCCGCCATGCCGCCGGCCGCACGGCTTGATGCCGCACTGGCCGACGGCGAGCGGCTGCATCCGGACTACCGCCGCCACCTGAGCAACGGCGTCTCGATTGCCTGGAAGAACATTCCGTTCAGCGGATCGGCCTGGGCCGAATGGAGCCGCGAGGCGCGCGCCACGCATTACGCTGTGCTGCTGAAGGGCGACGGCCCGTTCCTGTTCGCCGGCGAGCACCTGTCCTACATCAACGGCTGGCAGGAGGGCGCGGTCCGTTCGGCGCACTATGCGCTGCAGGCGATCGCCAGGCAGATGACCGGCTGACCGGGTTTTACCGTTCCTTTACCGACTCGCGGGCTGATGAGAAATCATGCAGGCAGCCCGTCATCTTGGTTTCCCGCGCCGGCTGCTTCGCGCCGTTCCGATTGCGACGCTACTGGCCTCGATCGGCGGGGTGGGGCCGGCATTTGCACAATGTACCGGTCCGTGTCCCGCCCAGACCGCCGAGCAGACGTTCCTGCTCTCGCCGTTCAACTCGCTGCTGAGCTCGCCCGCAGGCGTCGCAGCGCTCACCGCAAACCTACAGACGGAAAACAATATCTATCTCAACTCTACCCAGGCCGAGAAGGTTGCTTCCGGTACCGCGCTTATTCTTCAGGTTCTTCCTGCCAATATTCTGCTCCGCGCGTTTCCCGGCAACCCGAATTTCGGCTATACCGCTGCGGGTCTGCCGAACGCACCCGCGCTTCCGTTGTCGGTCTCGACTGCGGTCGCGGACATCGGCCTCAATGCCCAGCTCACCAACATAAAGCCTGCTTTCGGCACGGTGGACATATACACCCGTGCCTACGGCCTGCTGCCCGGACAGACCGACCCGCTCGGCAACCCGCCGCCCTACCAAGTGTCCAGCGCGATCCTGGGCCACCCCTTCACGCCAGCCAACTCGTCGCTTCTGGCCTACCAGAATCAGCAAACGCCGGGCGCATACGGGGTGAACTGGGCTCTGGGCGATTCCGGTATTGCCGACTTCCCGAGCGGACACACGCTGGAATCCACCATCACCGCGCTCACCTGGGCGGTGCTTGCGCCGGGAAACTATCAGCAACTGCTCCAGGGGCAGGCCGCGTTCGCGCACGATCTGAACGTATATGCCGCCCACTATCCCACCGACGTGATCGGCGGTAGAATTCTCGGTATATACGTCGTGGCCCAGACGCTGGCGGGCAATCCGCTGTATCCGCCAGGGACGGCGACGCCAAGCAACCTGGCCGCGCTGAGTCAGGCGATGCAGAGCTATCTCGGTGGCGGCGGCAGTTCGGTCTATGCGGCGACGTGCGCCGGGCAGGTCGCCGCCTGCGTCGCCAACGGAACGATCCCGCCGGCCGCCAGCTATGCCCGGCAGAACCAGAACTACACCACCTTCCTGACCTACGGGCTGCCGTCGGTCGGCGACACGACCTTGTCGCCGGTCGTGCCTGCGGGCGCGTCGTCCCTGATCGCCGCCCGGTTTCCCTACCTGAATGCAGCTCAGCTCGATCAGGTGCTCGCCACCACCGAACTGCCGTCCGGCGGGCCGATCGACAACGGCACCGGCTGGGCAAGGCTCAATCTCTACGCCGCCGCCGGCGGCTACGGCGCGTTTCCCTCCAACGTCGCGGTGAGTATGAACGCCGCGCTCGGCGGCCTGAACGCCTTCGATATCTGGAGCAACGCGATAACCGGACCCGGCGGTCTGACCTTGCAGGGCTCCGGCACCCTGATCCTGGCCGGCAACAACCTGTATACCGGCGGCACCACCGTGCAGGGCGGCACGCTGGCGGTCACCGGCACGTTGGGCGGCAATCTGACCATCGCGCCCGGCGCCACCTTTGTCGGCAACGGCGGCTACGCCGTCAGCGGCAATGCCACCCTGACCAATGCCGGCACGCTCATCGAGGTGAATACGCCGCTGATCAACGCCGGCACCGCCAGCAACACCGGCACCATCGTTGGCGACGTGGCCAACAGCGGCAGCTTCAACAACAACGCCGTGGTGACCGGCGCATTCGCCAACGCCGGTCTGCTGTCCGGCAACGGCGTGGTCGGCTCGCTGGCCCTGCTCCCCGGCTCGGTGATCGCGCCCGGCAATTCGATCGGCACCATGCAGGTCTTGGGCAATTTTACTGTCGCCCCGGGCGCCGTCTACCAGGCGCAGGTCGGGACGAATGCCGCCGACCTGATCCAGGTCGGCGGCACGGCCAGCCTGTCCGGTGGCACCGTCGTCGTCGTCCCGTTCGGCGCCGGCCCGGCTCTGGGCAGCAGCTTCCCGATCCTCAGCGCGGCCGGCGGCGTATCCGGCAGCTTCAGTTCATTGACTGAACCGACGGGCGGCCTCGCCGCTGGGACGCGGTTCGACACGCTGTACGGCGTCAACGCGATCTCACTGGCGGTGACACCAAGTTTCTACGTCGATCTCGCCGCCGCCGGCGTGGCTGAGACCAGCAGCGAAAGCAGCATCGGCCGTGCGGTGGATGCGATACGCCCGGCGCCCGGCACCCCGCTGAGTCCCGCCCAGGCAGCATTGTTCGATCCGCTTTACCCGTTGCCCGCTGGCAACATTGCGGGCGGCCTCGATGAGCTTGCGCCATCGATCTATCCCGATGCGATGATCACCGCGCGCGGTGCATGGTACGTGATGGCCGATGCGGTCAGCGCGCAGCTGGGGGCGCGACGCGGCTTGGCGGCCAATAGCGCCGCCGACAACGCGCCTGGACCAAACGGCAGCACCATTTGGGTCAGCGGGCTCGGCGGCTACGACAGCGTCGGCGCGGGTGGCGGTTCACCCGGGTTCAGCGCGGGGCTCGGCGGTGCCGCGGCCGGCATCGACATGCCGGTGGCGGGCAGCGGACGCCTCGGCGTGGCGATCGGCACGGTCGAGGGAAAGACATGGTCGCAGGCCAGCGGCAATGCGACCAGCAACACGGCGCAGCTGATCGGCTATGGCCAGTGGCAGAGTGGGATGTTGTTCGCCGAGGCGCAACTCGGCCTGATGTATCAACAGGAAACGGTGCATCGGAGCCTGCCGCTGTTCGGGACGGCGACGCGGGGCAGCACCGACGGGTTGGCCGGCGGCGGCGGGGTGCGTGCCGGCCTGCAGCAGACAGCTGGCGGTTGGCTGATCGAACCGAGCCTCGGCTTCGGTGGCTTCGCCCTGCATCTGAACAGCCTGACGGAGGGCAGCGGCACGCTGGCGGAGAGCATCGGCGACGCGACGCTGGGCAGCGCGACGAGCACGCTCGCGGTCAGTGCGCAACGCGCCTTCCAGTTGAGCGAGACCGTGGAGATGACCGCCAAGGCTCGCCTGGGCTGGTCGCACGAGTTCGCCGACAATGCGGCGCGGATCTCGGGGAGCTTCGTAGGCTTGACCGGCAGCGGGTTCGCGCTGACCAGCGCGCCGATCGGGCGCGACGCCGCACTGGTCGGGCTAGGCACCGACATCAAGGTGGCAGCATGGCCGGCAACGATGTTCGTCCGCTACGGCGTCGCCTTCAACGGCAGCAGCACTGCGCAGTCGCTTGGCGCAGGTGTGCGGCTCACCTGGTAGTGGCGGGAGGACGGAGCGCGGGCGCGGATGATCGCCTCGCATCAGGCGGGTAACGCGATGGCGCCGGCATCGATCTCCTGAGTGGAAGCGTACAAGATGCGCACCAGCGATTGCCGCAGTTCCTCCATCGCGGCGTTCAGCGCTGCTGCGTTCTCTCGCACCTCCGCGACGCGGCAGCCGGTGGCTTCGGCCTCGGCCGAGACATCGGCGGTCTGCCGGGTCATCTGACCCGCGGCACCTGCCGTCACCGACACGTTGCGGGCAATTTCCGCGGTCGCCGCAGCCTGTTGCTCGACCGCCGCGGCGATCGACTCGGCGATCGCATTCACCTCGCCGATGGTTCGCTCGATCTGCGTCACGGCGGCGACCGACTCGACGGTCGATCCCCGCACGGTCTCGATCTGGCGCGCGATTTCCTGTGTGGACCGCGGCAGTCTGCAGCGCGAGCTGCTTCACCTCGCCGGCAACCACAGCGAATCCCTTGCCGGCATCGCCGGCGCGCGCCGCCTCGATGGTCGCGTTCAACGCCAGCAGGTTGGTGCGCGCGGCGATCTCGGCGATCATGTCGGCAACCACACCGATCCGCGCCACGTCGTCCTGCAATGCCTCGATCTTCGAGCGGGTCTGACTGCCGGCCGCCACCATCTCGGCCGACTGGCTGACCTTGTCACCGATTCCGCGGATCGAGCCCGCGAGTTGTTCGGCCGCGCTTGCCACGGTCCGTGTAATGGACAATGCCTGCGATGCGGTCGTCGCCGAATGCTTCGCCGCGTCCCCGGTCCGGGACGCCGCATCGCATCCGCGGCGCCGGTCATCGTGGCAGTGCGCTCATGGACGCTCGCGAGCGCCGTTCCGGTCTCTTGCTCGATGGTGTCGGCCATGGTGCGCAGTGCCACCCGCTTGTCCGCCAAAGCCTGTCGCTGTTCGGCGGCTCGGTCCGCCGCGAGCTGACGCTCGGTCAGCATATGATCGCGGAATACGGTGACGGCGCGGGCCATGTCACCAGTCTCATCGTGTCGTGTCGGGACAGGAATGGCAACGCCCAGGTCGCCGTCCGCCAATTGCCGCATGACGCCGGTCAGCCGCACGATCGGACGCGCGATCCCCCGTCCGATCACCACCGCCAGCAGGATTTCGATACCGATTGCGGCGGCGGAGGTCAGCAGGCTGAAGCGTCGCGCCTCGACCACCCGAAGTGCCATGTCTGCGATCGCGCCGCGCTGCGAGTCCGCCGCCCTGGCACGTCGCTCCGATATCGCCTCGAGCACAGCGGTGGAAGCCGCTTCGCGCGCCGAGGTCGCGCCACGCAGCATCTCGTCGGCCTCGACCAGAAGGCGCAGGCCCTGCTCCAGTCGCAGCGCGGGCTCCAGCATTCCCTTCACGAATCGCTGCAGCCGACGGCTGTCGACCGCCGCGCTCGTCAGGGCCTCGGCTGGCGCGCGTGAGCCGGCGAACCGCGAGGCGGCACTGTCGGCAGCGCCGAACGCTGACCCGACCCGACCGCCGGCACGCAACACCGCGGTCTGCGTCTCGCGATCCAGTACCTCGACGATCGCGGAGACAATCGTCCGCAATTCGGCCGTCGCCGCCTGCATCTGTTCCACGCTCGCCCGGCGCGCCTCGATCGCCTGCATTTCGGTATCGACGGCATTGATGTAGCGGGTCGCCAGGGTGTCGAGACCGCCGCCGTCATCGCTGTTGCCAGGTTCGATCGCGTGCGCCAGGCGCGACAGGCTGTCGCGCGCCCCCTTCTGGTCGTCCATGGTTGCCGACAAAGCGAATTGCGTCACCCGGGCACGCGCCTCGCCGATCAGAAAGGCCAGCTCGGTATCCGCGGTGGCCTGGTTGCTGTCGCGGCTGACGCGAGCCGCCCCGGCGCCGATCGACCCCAGATCGCGCATTCCCACGAACGCCAGCATGACCAACAGCACAAGCACGACCGCGGACCCGCCGAAAACGCGCTTCCGCAGGGTCAGCGCGCGAATTTGGGCAATGCGGTGCGTCCCGGACATCTGCCTGGGCATCTGAAAAGTGACCTCATCCCGCTTGCCTGATTCGCTCGATCAGGTCCCGGCCGAAGCGCTGCTCGAATTCCGGGCCGGCGGACGCCATGGCGGTTGCGAAGCGCTGACGGTCGATGTCCGACTGCACCGCCATTCCACTCTGCTGCAACGCCACCACGCCGGCCTTCTCGGCATCGGCGGCAAACCTGCGCGAGGCCACGGCGCCCGCGCGGGCCGCTTCGGCAAAGCCGGCCTTGTCGTCTGCCGACAGATCGTTGGACAGATCCGCTGACATGATGAAGACCGCCGGGTCGTAGGCGTGACCGCTCATGGTAAGGAACTTTTGCACCTGGTCGAATTTTGCGCCGGCGCGCAACGCCTCGTAGAGTTGCGGAAACGGCAACACCGCCGTCTCGACGCTGAGGGCCTGGAAACCCCGCAGCAACACCTCGGATTGCGGCACCCGCATCTTCAGGCCCTTGATGTCGTCAGGCGTCGTGATCGGATGGCGGGAATTGGTCATGTGCCGCAGGCCGTTCTCTCCCCAGGCGAGCATGACGACATCCTTCGCGGCGAAACTTGCCCGGAACGACTCGCCGATCGAACCGTCCAGCACCGCATGAGCGTGGGCCGTGTCCCGGAACAGAAACGGGATGTTCAGCACGCCGGTGTCCACGACGACGCTGGAAAGACCCATGCCGGTGACGAAGGCCAGGTCAATAGTACCCAGTTGCACGCCCTTCAACAGCTCGACGTCTCCGCCGAGGGACGAATCCGGAAACTGCTGCACCACGAACCGCCCACCCGTGCGTTTCGCGACCTCGTCGGCGAAGACGGTCGCTCCTGCCCCGAGCTGCGACTGCACCGGGAGGATGTAACCGATGCGCAGCGTCTGGCCGGCCGCGCGAGCCAGACCGGCCCATGGCAAGCGCACCGGACGTCAATCCGACTATGCCGTGAAGCGTCTGTCTGCGAGTGAACATTGCATGATCCCCGACTGCTGACCTGCGCAAAGACCCGCCCAGGCCGCGGACGCTTGCCATGCAAGGCTCAACATTCGGTAAAGTCGCGCGACCCTTTCCTACCCCTCCGGCCGCCGACCCCGGGTCCCGACCGCCTGCTCGAAATGGTGCCCGACCCGCAGCACCGTCGCGTCGCCCCAGGCCGGGCCCATGATCTCCAACCCCAGCGGCAGCCCCGCCGGGGTGAAGCCGCCGCACACCACCATCGACGGCACCGCCGCGACATTGGCGACCGTCGTCAGCAACGGCCGGGAGAACCCATCATCCGGCCGCTGCTCGGTCAGTAGCGGTGCCGTCCCAGCCGTGGGCGCGGTGATCAGCACGTCGAACTTCTCGAACGCCCGCGCGGTGGCGGCGATCAGGTCGGTGCGGCGGCGCTGTGCGGCGATGTAATCCGCCGCGCGGACCAGTGCGCCGGCCAGCACCCGCACCCGGAACACCCGCGAGTACTCGGACAGCCGCGTCTTCAGCGTCGCCTCGTGCAGCGCATAGGCCTCCGACGAAATGATCACCCGCCCCACCGCGTTGTATTCCTGCACCGCCGGTAGTGCCGCGTCCTCCACCCGGCAGCCCAGGCTCCGCAGCGTCGCCGCGGCGCGGCTGACCATGTGCAGCATCTCGGGCGACGCCGGCACGTCGTGTTCGTAGAACCGGCGCAGCAAGCCGACACGAAGCCCCCGAAGCGGTGCGGCGATCGCGGCCGCGTAGGACACCTGGGGACCGGGCACCGAAGCCGGGTCTGCCGGGTCGTGTCCGGCCAGCGCGTCGAGCAAAATCGCGCAGTCCTGTGCGGTCCAGGCCATCGGACCAGCGGTGTCCAGGCTGGGCGCCAGCGGGATCACGCCACGGCGCGACACCAAGCCCGGCGTCGGCTTGATGCCGGCGATGCCGCAATACGCCGCCGGCAGGCGGATCGACCCACCAGTGTCCGATCCCAACGCGCCGAGCACCAGTCCGGCCGCGACCGCGGCTCCAGACCCCGAACTGGATCCGCCGGTGAAGCGCCTGGTGTCCCAGGGGTTGCGCGCCGGCGGCCACGGCAGGTCGAATGCCGGCCCGCCAATGGCGAATTCATGCGTCGCCAGCTTGCCCAGCATCACCGCGCCCTCGGCGTGCAGCCGGCGGATGGTCTCGGCATCCTGCTTCGGCACGTTGTCCGCCAAGATACGGGAATGCGCGGTGGTGCGCACGCCGGCGGTCTCGTAGATGTCTTTGTAGCCGAGCGGGATGCCCAGCAGCGGAGTGCGCCTTCCCGCCATCACAGCGCGCTCGGCGGCGCGCGCGGCAGCCAGCGCCTGGCGCTCGGTCACCAGCAGGAAGGCGCTCAGTTGTGGGTTCTTCGCCTCGATCCGGGCAAGCGCCTCCTTGACAAGCTCAACCGGCGAGAGCCGCTTCGCAGCGATCAATCGGCCGGCCTCGGCAATAGTGAGGAGAGGCGCCGCGGAACCCGTCATCGCCCGCGGCGGGCACGCTTGCGAGGCGCCGCCTTGGCCGTGGCGCGACGTTTCGGCGTCGCCTTGGCTTTGGCCTTGGGCCTCGCCTTGGCTTTTGGCTTGGCCGCGGGACCCGCAGGCGGCGCGTATGCCGCAACGCCGCGAGGCGGAGGCAGGCTGAACACCAGCGCCATGTCGTCGGCGAGCGGCCGATCATGCGGGATCGACGCGATCAGCCCGGCCACTTGCCGCCAGGCCAGTACCAGGTCGGCGATCTGGCCGGGATTCAGCACCAGCCCGGCGCGCGAGAGCAGAAGTTGCATCTCTCCGGGGCTGATCGTCGGAACTGACATGACCGGAGACGCGGGCATCCGAATCGGCAACCCTCTGGAAGCGGCCGTGAAACCCTAGTCAGCCGTGTCCGCAGCGGCAAGCGGCGGCATCACGGTTTCTTCACGGATCGGGTCGACTCGCCGTCCCGAGGTCTGGTCGAACACGTGCAGGTGCTCAAGCTGCGGCGCCAGGGAGATCCGATCGCCCGGCGGCGGCGGACCGACCAGCTTCACGGTCACAGCCTGTTCCACGCCGTCTGTCAGATGGCCGTGCACCAGTGTCTCCGACCCCAGCGGCTCGACCAGGTCGATCGCGAGATCCAGCCCGGCACCCGGGAACAGATGTTCCGGGCGGACGCCGATGATGAGGCCGTCGCCGTCGGCGCCCGGGCGCCGGCCGTCGCGGAACGGCAACAGCAGCCCGGCCGCAAGTTGCGCGCCAGCGCCACCGCACGCCAATGCGGCCGGCAGGAAGTTCATCGTCGGCGCGCCGATGAAGCTGGCCACATAGGTGTCGGCAGGGCGCGCGAACACCTCCATCGGCGTGGCAAGCTGCGCCCGCCGGCCTTGGTGCAGCACCAGCAGCCGGTCCCCCAGCGTCATCGCCTCCACCTGGTCATGGGTGACGAACAGGCTGGTGACACCGAGACGCCGCTGCAACTGCCGGATCTCGGCGCGCATCGTCAGCCGCAGCTTGGCGTCCAGGTTGGACAGCGGCTCATCGAACAGGAACAGCTTGGGATGGCGCACGATCGCGCGTCCCATCGCCACGCGTTGGCGCTGGCCGCCGGAAAGCTGCCGCGGCTTGCGCTCGAGCAGCGCGGCGATCCCCAACAGTGCGGCCGCGTCATCGACCCGCCGGCGGATGTCGTCGCGCGCCAGACGACGGATGCGCAACCCGTAGGCCATGTTGTCGAACACGCTCATGTGCGGATAGAGCGCGTAGTTCTGGAACACCATGGCGATGTCGCGCGCCGACGGGTCGAGGTTGGTCACATCGCGGCCATCCACCAGGACGCGTCCTGAGGTTGGTCGCTCCAGCCCGGCGACCAGGCGCAGCAGCGTTGATTTCCCGCAACCCGAGGCACCGACGATCACCAGCATCTCGGCCTCGGCGAGCGCCAGATCGATGCCGTGCAGCACGTCGATCGGGCCGAAGCTCTTGCGCAGGCCGCGCAGTTCGAGGGTCGCCATAGGTGGCAGACTGCCATCGTGGCAAAGCCGCCGGCAATCGCGGTTTGGTTACGCAGCCTGCGGGCGTCAGTTGTAGAATTCCCAGCGCGGGACCGGTCTGACCATCTGGCTGACGTTGGGCAACGGGTAGAACGAGCTGGCGAAGCCGCCTGCGTCCCAATACGGCTCGATGCCGCGCTTGTCCGGCTCGCTGAACCAGTGTGGCATCGAGGTAGCGGGACAATAATGCGTCACGCAGGACAGCCGCGGCGCATCCGGCGGCAGCACCAGCGGATGACTGCGGTGCACCAGGTCCGCGGTCCGGAAGAATACGTCACCCTTCTTGGCAAGCAGTCGGCGATGGGCAAGCTGGCTGGTCTGACAGGCCAGCTCCAGCTCGCGCGAATAATCCGGTGTATCGCCGTCGCTGTGCTTGCTGCCGTTGCCGAAGATGAAGTGCGGCAGGCGGCGGCTGCGGTCGTAATCGGCCAGCTCGCCGCTGCCTTCCTCGATGTCCTGCAGCGCGATCCAGGTAGCGGCCAGCAAGGTCGGCGTGTCCACCACCACGTAGGCGGCGTCCTGATGCCATTGGTGGCCGTTGGTCACCTGGAACAGCAGTTGCTGAAAGGCGAGCACCTTGGCCTGAAACACCAAGCTGAGGAAACGCGTGATCCTGGGATGCATGCAGACCTGGCGCGACGACTGGAGATTGACATACAGGTCGAAGATGCTCTCCAGCGCGTCCGGCTGGTTGCCGTTCAGCTTGTGCGAGCGGCTGTGACGAAAGTCGGTGGTGGTGAAGTAGCCCGGATGCTGGCGCAGGCTACCAACGTCAGTGACGAATGCATCGACCAGGCTCGATCGCGCCCTCCATGAGCAACCAGCCGTGGTCGGCGAAATGCGCCAACTGATCGGCATCGGCCTGATTGATGTGCCCGGTCGCGGCGAGGGCGAGCAGATGGTTGGTCCATTCCGGCCGGTCGGTCCAAAGTGCCGGCAGCGTCACGTCGGGCTTGAAGGCGCCAGGCATCACAAGTCCCCGGTTGGATATCAATCATGCTAAATCAATCGGTGGAGCGCGGGTCAGTCCGATCGCGATCTCGCCAGATTGCGCCGCCGTCGCGCACTGCGGTAAACAGCCGGGCGCCGCCACAGCGCGGGTGTAGTTCAATGGTAGAACGGCAGCTTCCCAAGCTGCATACGAGGGTTCGATTCCCTTCACCCGCTCCACCGCTCGCCGTCGCCGAAGGTCAGGCGCCGGCGAACCGAGACGGCCATCTGTGGCACACCAGAACGAGACCTCCCTGGAGCTGGGCATGACCGTCGTGGACTGGCTGCGGCAGATCGGCCTGGAGGAATATTCCCAGCTGTTCGCCGAGCATCACATCTCGGCGGAGGTCCTGCCACATCTCACCGCTGACGACCTCAAGGACCTCGGCATCACCTCTGTCGGCCACCGCAGGCGACTGCTGGTCGAGATAGAGGCGCTGCGCGCCGCGGCCGCCCCCAACGAAGATCGGACCCCTGGGTCGATGCCGCTTGATGCCGCACCAGCCGAGCGTGGACCGGTGCCGGCCGCCACCTCCGAACGACGGCAGATAACCGTGCTGTTCTGCGACATCGTCGGCTCGACGCCGTTGGTGACGCGCCTCGATCCCGAGGAGATGCGCGAGCTCCTCCGCACCTATCAGACCAACGTCACCGCCGCGGTGACCGCGACCGGCGGCTACGTGGCGCGCGTCATCGGCGACGGCCTGCTGGTCTACTTCGGTTGGCCTCATGCGGACGAGGCGCACGCCGAAAGCGCGGTGCGGGCGGCACTGGCGATCATCGAAACGACCGGCACGCATCAGGTGTCGATACGTGTCGGCATAGCCAGCGGCCTGGTCCTGATCGGAGACCTGCTCGGCGCCGGAGCAGTGCCGGAGCTGATGGCCGTGGGCGAGACCCTGCATCTGGCGGCTCGTCTGCAGGCGATGGCGGAACCTGCGACGATCGTGGTGAGCGATGCCACGCATGCGTTGGTGAGCAGCCTGTTCGAGATGGAGGACCTCGGGCCGGTCGAACTGAAGGGTTTCACTGTCCCGCAACGCTCCTGGCGCGTGCGGCGGGAGACCGCGCTTTCCGGCCGATCGGAGGCCCAGTTCGCCGGCATGCTCGCACCGATAGTGGGCCGCGAAGCAGAGCTGGAAGCCCTGCTGCACCAGTGGCGGCAGACGGTTGCCGGCAATGGTCGCGTGGTTCTGGTGTCTGGCGAACCGGGCATCGGCAAGTCACGTCTGCTCGCCGGACTGGAGGAACGGCTGACTGACGAGAAACATCTTAGCCTGCGGTATTTCTGCTCGCCCTATCATCAGGACGACGCGCTGTACCCGTTCATTGCCCGATGGGAGCAGGAACTCGGGTTCGCTCGCGCCGACACGCCGGAGGACCGGTTCCGCAAGCTGGAAACCAACATGGCATCGCGAGGTCTCGAGCCGGACGACATCCCTCTACTGGCGGCCATGCTGTCGATCCCCTTGGGCGATCGCTACCCCAGGCTCGATCTCAGCCCGCAACGCCAGAAGGAGAAGACGTTCGACATGCTGATCGGCTGGCTGCAACGGCTAGCGAGTGCTCGTCCCGTGCTTGTGCTGTTCGAAGACGCACATTGGGCCGATCCGACAACACTCGAACTGCTCGAGGCGGGGATCGACCACATGGCCGGACTTCCCGTGCTGCGGATCATCTCCTTCCGTCCGGAATTCAGCCCGCCTTGGATCGGCCGCCCGAACGTGAACCTCCTCAAGCTGGGACGCCTCGATCGCGACGCATCGGCAATACTCGCCAACCAGGTCGCGGCACAGCAGGTGCTGCCGCCGCTTCTGCGCGAGCGGATCATTCGGGAGACCGACGGCATCCCGCTGTTCATCGAAGAGATGACCAAGGCGGTCCTCGAGGAGGCCGGAGGCAAGCCAGCCGCCACGGATGTGATCACGGTCCCCAGCACCCTGCAGGGATCGCTTATGGCCAGGCTCGATCGACTGCCGGCGGCAAAGCAGGTCGCCCAGCTCGGGGCGGTGATCGGCCGGAACTTCCCCCATGCGCTGCTGGCCGCGATCTCCGACCTCGCGGAGCCGCTGCTTGCACAAGGTCTGCACGAGCTGGTCGTATCGGGCCTCGCGTTCCAGCGAGGCGTTGCACCCGAGGCGGTCTATGCCTTCAAACACGCGCTGATCCGAGACGTTGCCTACGAAAGCCTGCCGCGCAACCGGCGCGCGGAGATCCACTCCGCGGTCGTCGCCGCCGTGGAGGCCAATCGCGGACTGGGCAGCATGGAACCCAGCCGCCTCGGGCACCACTGCGCCCAGGCCGGCCTGATCGCCAAGGCCGCGTCCTGTTATCGGCGGGCCGGCGAGCGCGCCGCCGCACGCGCGGGTCTGGCCGAAACCAGGAATCACCTTGAGCGCGGGCTGCAGTTCGCGCGGAGTCTGCCGGACGGGGCCGATCGGCAGTTGCTCGAGGCCGAACTGCTGATCGCGCTCGGCCGCCAGCTTATGGCGATGAAGGGTCAGTCCGATCCAGAGGCGGGCAGTCTGTTCCAGCGCGCGGTCGAAGTCTGCCGCGAGATGGCAGACCCCGAGATGCTGGCCCGTGCCATGTTCGCTCTCGGTGCCGTGGCAATGAGCCGCGGTGAACTGCCGTCGGTGCAGACGATCAGCGACGATCTGCTCGGCCTCGCGAAGTCACATCAAAACGCGCGAATAGCGATCGCCGGCCACATCAGGCTTGGCATCCTGGCCTTCTATCAGGGACGTCTGGAGGCCTCGCGGAACAGTCTTTCGCGTGTCCTCAACCTCTGTGGTGAAGCGGACCGGGAGGTTCTGGACCTTGCCGTCACATCGTCGCCCGACGTCGCGGCAGCCGCCTATCTCGCCAATGCGCTGGCGCACCTTGGATACGCCGATCGCGCCATCGAGTATGCTGAACAAGCTGTCGAGCGCGCGCGGCCGCTTGGGGTTGCGTCGCTGGCGTTCTCGATGGCGTTGTCCACCGCCGCGCGCGCCTTTCAGATTCTCGGGGATGAGACCCGCTGTCGCCGCTACGCGGAGACGCTTGTCATCGCCGCCAGGGAGCAAGGATTTCCGCAGTACCTGGCGCTCGGCCGGTGTGTGCTTGGTTGGCTGACCGCGAAGCAGAAGAATATCACGGATGGCCTGAAATCGCTTACGGAGGCAAAGGCCGCACTGCAGGCGCTGGGCTCGCAGCGGGAAATGCCGTACCTCAATTGCCTGACAGCCGAGGCGCTGGTCTGGGCTGGCCGCCGGTCGGAGGCTATGGCGGTGTTGGATGAGACCTTGCTGGCTTCGTCGCGTTCAGGAGCGGCGGCATTCGACGCCAGGATCCTCGACATGAAGGGTGCGGTGTTATCCGGCTCGGGTGACAACGACGCCGCTGCCGAGGTAGTGTTCCGGCAGGCGATCGATGTCGCACGACAGCAGTCGGCGAAACTGTTCGAGCTGCAGGCGTGCACCGGTCTTGCCCGTGTTCGGTTGCGACAGGGCCGGCCGACCGATGCCCGCAATCTCCTCGGACCGGTCTACGCCTGGTTTGCTGAAGGCTCGACCCTGCCTGACCTCCGCGAGGCGCGCGAGGTACCTGCGCTGTAGCGCGTTGGCCCCCGTGCTACATCGGCGGCGCGACGCCATCCTTGCCGACGGTGACGCTGCTCGCGGCCAGCTTGCCCTCGGCGCTCTTGGTCGCCCCGAACATCACCGGTGCACCCGGTTTCAGGTCGACCTTCTCGGCAGGGGCAAAGGTGACGATCGGCACACCGGGCGGCACCACGATCTTGTTGCTGTTGCCCTTGAACGACAGGCTGAGCTCGCGCCCGGACGTCGCCTCCACCGTTCCCGTGACGGTGCCGTTGGTCATCATGCTGCCCGGCTCGAGGTCCCACGCGTAGTAGCCCTCGCCCGCACCACGCATCGCGTCCGGGAACACCAGCACCTCGATCGCCTGCAGCTCGCCATTGGCGCCGGCCCTGGTGGCGATGCCGACATAGGTGTTCGGCTTGATGTCGGCGAGGTCAACCTTCTTCACTGTCCGTACCGTCAGCGGGTCGTTCAGCAGGACATCGACCTTGGTTCCCTCGCGCGTGTTGATGCTCAGGGTCTGGCCCTCCACGGCGGCGATGGTGCCGCGGATCCGGGTGGGTGGCGCGGTCTGCGCGATGGCGGCGGTGGCGCACAGGCAGGCCGCCAGCGCCAGCGGTATCAGACGTGCGAGCATTGCTCTCCCCTTTTGGTTGTCGTCGCTGCCGGGATGATGGGGACGATCCGGGTTTCTGGAAGGGGGCCCTACCGTCTATGCTCGCGGCCGAGGGAGGATGGCCGATGGCACACGCGAAATCCGAGGTGGTGATCTACCACAATCCAGCCTGCACCACGTCCCGCAAGGTACTCGGCATGATTCGCGACGCCGGCGTGGAGCCACGGGTGGTCGAGTATCTGAAGACGCCGCCCAGCCGGGCCGAACTGCTCGACCTGCTGCGGCGCATGGATATGACGCCGCGCCAGTTGCTGCGCCGGCGCGGCACCCCGTATGCCGAACTCGGCCTGGACAATCCGGCGCAGACGGGCGAGGCACTGATCGATGCGATCCTGGCGCATCCGGTCTTGATGGAACAACCGGTGGTGGTGGGACCGCGCGGTGTGCGGCTGTGCCGGCCGCCCGAACGTGTGCAGGAGGTACTGCCGGCGCGCTGAACCGAAATGGCTGGCGGGCTCACCATCGCGGCATTGCGCCGGCAGGCGGTGCTGGGTTCGCTGTCGCCGCCGGCCACGCTGACACGCGCGATCAACGCCGCGGGGTTCGTGCAGGCCGACCCGATCCGCGCTCCCGCCCGGGCACAGGACCTGATCCTGCGGCATCGCGTGGCCGGCTACCGGGCGGGCGATCTCGAGCGGCGCTTCGCGCGCCTCGGCCTGGAGGAGGATTTCCTCTACGCCTATGGCTTCATGCCGCGCGAAACCCATCTGCTGTTGCACCCGCGCGACCCGGCCAGTTCGGGGCGCTATCAGGTGCCGGGCCAACTTGCCACCGAGGTGCTGGCGTTCGTGCGCGATCGGGGTCCGACGCATCCCGTCGATCTGGCGGATCGCTTCGGCCGCGAGCGGGCGGTGAACGGCTGGGGCGGCTTCTCCAAGGCAACCACGCAGGTGTTGCAGAGCCTGCACTATCACGGCCTGCTACGGGTCGCCGGACGGCGTGACGGCATTCGCGTCTATGAGGCAGCAATGCCGCATCCTGACCCGCGGGCACCCGAGGAGCGCAGCCGACACATCGCGCTGCTGGTAGTGGGCATCCTTGCGCCGCTGTCCGATGCGGGGCTCGCCGCCACCTTCGGCCTGCTCGGACGTGGCGCCCCTGGCTTGGGTGGATGGCGACAGACAGTGGCATCGCTGCTCGCCTCGGGCGAACTGGAGGCCGGCGAAGTGGACAGCGTCCGCTATTTCTGGCCGCCGGGCGGTGTGAGACGGCGAGACTCCCCGGACGCGGTGCGGCTGCTGGCGCCGTTCGATCCGATCGTGTGGGAGCGGCGGCGGTTCGAGCATTTGTGGGGGTGGGACTATCGGTTCGAGGCCTATACCAGGCCCGAGCAGCGCCGCTTCGGCTACTACGCCATGCCGCTGCTGTGGGACTATGACATCATCGGCTGGGCCAATGTCAGCCTCAAGGAGGGGCGGCTGGATGCCGATGTCGGCTTCGTTGGCGCACGGCCTAGGGATCCCGCGTTCAGGCGCGGTCTGGACGCCGAACTGGCGGCGATGGAGAGTTTCCTGACCTAGCCAGGGGACCCGCGATGCCGCCGAACATCGGATACCTGCTGCCGACGCGCGAGCAGATCATGGAAGGCCGGCCGGATGCGGCGTCGCTGCTGGCGCTGGCCGCGCGTGCCGAGGCGCTGGGCTACGATTCGGTCTGGGTCGGCGATTCGGTGCTGGCGCGGCCGCGGCACGATCCGCTGACGCTGCTCGCCGGCGTCGCCGGGCGGGTGCCGCGGGTGGCTCTCGGCACCGCGGTGCTGCTGCCCGCGCTGCGCAATCCGGTGCTGCTGGCGCATCAGGTGGCGACGCTGGATCAGGTGTCCGAGGGGCGCTTCATCCTCGGTGTCGGCATCGCCCGCGACGTAGCGAACATCCGCGCCGAGTTTGCTGCCTGCGGCGTGCCGTTCGAGCAACGCGTCGGGCGGATGATGGAGGGGCTACGGCTGTGCCGCGCGTTATGGACCGGTGAGGCGGTGGACTGGGAGGGGCGCTGGCCGGTCAGCGGCGGCGTGCTGGCGCCGGTGCCGCACCGGTCGGGAGGGCCGCCGATTTGGATCGGCGGCAACACACCGGCAAGCCTGGAGCGGGTGGGAAAATGGGCCGACGGCTGGTTCCCCAACGCGCCGGACGCGGCGGCATTCGGGACCCAGTGGGAGCAGGTGAAGGCGATCGCCCACACCGCCGGCCGCGATCTCGCGCGCCTGTCGGCGGCGATGTATCTGACGCTCACCGTGGATGACGATGCCAGCCGGGCGGCGATGCGGATGGACGCGTTCCTGGAAGGCTACTACGGCGCGCCGGCTGCCGTGCTGCGGCAGCGCCAAGCGGTGTATTCCGGACCTGCGTCCGGTGTGGGCGACTGGCTGCTCAGCTATGCGCGCGCCGGGGCCACCGACCTCGTGCTCCGCTTCGCCGGCGAGCACGAACGGCACCTGGAGGCGCTGGCAAAGGTTCGCGCGTCGCTCGGGTGGTGACGTTCGAGGCTGGCTACGATCGGCGCCAAAAGTGGTCGATGCTCCAAGGACCGGCTCCGGCAAACGCCAGGTAGAGGAAGGCAAAACAATAGAACACCTCGGATTCGCCGCCATTGAGCAGCGGGAAGAAGCCGCGCGGGGGGCGAATCATGAAATAGGCCACCGCCATTTCGCCCGACAGGATGAAGGCGGCCGGCCGGGCGAACAGGCCGACCAGCAGCAGCAGACCGCCGACCAGCTCGATGACGCCGGCCACCCAGATCAGCGAGAATGGCTGCAGATTGTCGAAAGCGGCGTAGTGCGGGAAGGCGAAGAACTTCGCCATCGGATGCTGGAGGTACAGCAGCGCCACCACGATGCGGAACACGCTGAGCATGCGTGGCGTCCAGGTCGATCTGATGTCGGCAAGATCGGCCATCGGTGCATCCTCCCGAGGAACGTGACGTAACACCGGCGCTGGCAGGGATCGCAGGTTGAACCTATACTTCCGCCATGACAATTCCGATCGAAAGGTCCGTCCAATGAACGACAGTGTCCCGTCCGGCCCGTCGGTTGCAGTCACGCCTGTCGGTCTCAACCACCTTGTGCTGAATGTCCGCGACATCGAGGCGTCGCACCGGTTCTGGACCGAGACTCTCGGCTTCCGCAAGGTGGGCGAGGTGCCGGCCGGCCTCGGCGGCGTGCGCCGCGGCGCCATGCACTTCTACAGCGGCGTGCGCAACGGCAAGGTGCACCATCACGATATCGCCCTGGTGGATACCCCCGATCTGGTGCAGCCGCAGGGTCCGAACCCGATCGGGCACGTGGCGCTCGCCATGCCGGACCGCGAGTCGTGGCTCCGCCAACTTGCCTTCCTGCAAAGCCGCGGCGTGCCGTTCGAGCGCCGCGTCGAGCACGGCATGACGCACAGCGTCTACATCCGCGACCCGAACGGCTACAGCGTCGAGCTGCTGTACGAGTTGCCGCGCGAGACGTGGGAAGGCGATATCAACGCGGCACTGAACCACTATGTGGCGCTGCCGACCAAGGGCGCCGAGGCACTGGACGATCGCGCGGACTATCCTGCATTCGGGCGGTGAGAGCTCCTCTCAAGACCACAATGACCGTATTGCTGTAGCGCGCGCGAGCCGGCCATCGTGCGTTGTGAGCCGAAGCGACACGGGGAGCGTCTGCCTGATCAGCAGGCGGTCGAACGGATCGGCATGCAGTCTCGGCAGCTGCTCGATTGCGACGATGCCAAATTCCTGAAGGCTCGCCACGCTGACCAGCACCTCGCTAGCCGGATCGACAATCAGTTCAGCCCTGCCTGCGATCCAAACCCTTTAAAGCGGGCCGCTGCAGCCAGCTGCGATCGACCTTCGATCTACGAAGCCAGAGCTCCGGTCGCCGGTTTGGCCATTGGTTCCAGCCTCGCCAACAGCGTCTTCGCGGCTGGGCCTGAGGAATGAGGGTTCTGCCCCGTGATAAGCAGGCCGTCGCTGACGACGTGAACCTCCCAATAGGCCTTCTTCGAGAAGATTGCGCCCAGTTTCAACATCTCATCTTCGACCAGAAAGGGCACTACCGTGGTAAGGCCGACGGCTGCTTCCTCGCCGTTGGTAAAGCCGGTCACTTCCTTGCCCTGAACCAGAAGGTTGCCGTCTGGCGTCTTGACGTGACGCAGCGCGCCCGTGAAATGACACACTATAGCGATTGGCTTACCGGC
This sequence comes from uncultured Alphaproteobacteria bacterium, assembly GCA_963819855.1. Classification (GTDB taxonomy): domain Bacteria; phylum Pseudomonadota; class Alphaproteobacteria; order Acetobacterales; family Acetobacteraceae; genus JAMXLO01. The sequence continues at coordinate 16,571 of CAWFYC010000016.1, read as the reverse complement.
GGCGATGAAGGAACTCGATCAACTTGACCGAGTGGCTGTCTTCGGCGAGATCCCACATCGGACCGTGGCCGCCCGGGTAGAAGACGGTGTCGAAGTCTTCCTGCCTGACGCTGTCGAGGCGAGCGGTGTTGTCGAGCTGAGCTTCCGCAGCCGCATCCTGCTCAAACCGGCGCGTAAGATCGGTGCGGAAATCGGGTTCGTTGCTCTTGGGGTCAAGCGGCGGCCGGCCGCCCTTCGGGGACGCGAGCGTTAGCTCAACCCCGGCGTCCTTGAAAAGGTAGTAGGGGGCAGCGAGCTCTTCGAGCCAAAAGCCGGTCTTGCGACCGGTGTTGCCCAACTGATCGTGGGATGTCAGCACCATAAGTATTCTCATGTTGTTACTCCTTGATCGAACGGTTCTTGACTTCGCAGCAAGCAGCCTGAGAGGATTGAACAGGAGCGCCTTCACAGGCATGAGCTGGCGGTTGCTGAGAATTGAGCGAGTCAGGCGTAGCCGGGAGGGACCTGCAACTCGTCATTTCCGCCCAGATGTCGCCAGGTCCCGCTTTTGCGGGGGTCACGACGAAAATGGCACGCGCAGCTTCGACCGAAGCAGTTATTTCGCGGCAGATCCGTTGGCTTTCCGGAGGCCCGCCTCGAAGATGGAGACATTCTGCTCGACGGTGCCACGGCTTACGCCAACGCCGCCAATCACCTGGCCCCCGTCACTGAGCGGCGCTCCACGGCCCATCGCGCAGTAGTTACCCTGCGACATCAGCGGGAACAGCGGTTGCCCCAGGCTGCACAAGCGGAAGCAGGTCGGCGGTTCGCATCCGGACCAGCGCCGACGTATCGGCGTTCAGCTCGGAGAGCCCGAGCGCGAAGACCGGAGCTCCGTTCATGCGGTGCGTAAGGACGACGTTGCCAGGAATGTCGATCACGCAAACCGCGACCGGTGTTTCGGCGCGCGACGGCGCCGTCTCTACGCGGCCGGCGATGTCCTTCGCCAATGCGAGCAAATCCCTGGTCAGTGTCCTTGCGAAACGCTCGCGAACCTACGCTGCTTCTGCGCCCCGGTCGGAGCCGGATTGATCGTATCAATCGATCGCAATCCGGAGCGGCTTAAGGCAAGTGGAATCGCGACAAGGCGATGGGTTTCGCTGCGCTCTACCCATCCTACCGCAACCCGTGCTCGCTAACTCGTGGGATGGGTAGAGCGCAGCAAAACCCATCGAGCCATGTGATCACATAAGCTTCCGGTCAGGCCGCTAATGCTCTCGCATTGCCGGCAGCCATCTGCCGGCCCGCCGCTACCGCGTCGGCCGCGGCGGCGTCACCGTGTAGTCGTAGAAGCCTCGGTTGGTCTTGCGTCCCAGCCACCCCGCCTCCACGTACTTCACCAGCAGTGGGCACGGCCGGTACTTGGAATCGGAAAGCCCCTCGTACAGCACCTGCATGATCGACAGACAGGTATCCAGCCCGATGAAGTCCGCCAGCTCCAGCGGCCCCATCGGATGGTTCGCCCCCAGCCGCATCGAGATGTCGATACCGGACACGGTCCCCACGCCCTCATACAACGCGTAGACCGCCTCGTTGATCATCGGCACCAGGATGCGGTTGACGATGAACGCCGGGAAGTCCTCGGCCACCGCCGGGGTCTTGTGCAACCGCTCGGCCAGTGCATGCACCGCCTGGAAGGTCGGCTCATCGGTGGCGATGCCGCGGATGATCTCCACCAGCTTCATCACCGGCACCGGGTTCATGAAGTGCATGCCGATGAACTTTTCCGGCCGGTCGGTCGCGGCGCCGAGTCGGGTGATCGAGATCGACGAGGTGTTGGACGCCAGCATGCAGGACGGCTTCAGATGCGGGGTCAGCAGCTTGAAGATCGCCCGCTTCACATCCTCCTTCTCGGTTGCCGACTCGATTACGAAGTCCGCGTCGCCGAACGCTGCGTAATCGTTGCTGGTCTCGATGCGCGCCAGCGCGTCGTCGCGGTCCTCGCCCGAGATCAGGCTACGATTGACCTGCCGCTCCATATTGCGGGCGATCGTCGCCATCGCCTTCTTCAGCGGCTCGGGCTTCACGTCGAGCAACATGACCGGCAGGCCCGACAACGCGCAGACATGGGCGATGCCGTTGCCCATCTGGCCGGCGCCGACCACCCCGACGCGGGCGATATCCGGCGGCTCCGCCAGCAGCGTGCCGCCGGCAGGGGAAGGCTTCACTTCGACGTTCATTCAGGAGCGCTCCAGTTCCTTTGCCAGCTCTGGCAATGCAGCAAACAGGTCAGCCACCAGGCCATAATCGGCAACCTGGAAGATGGGCGCTTCCTCGTCCTTGTTGATCGCCACGATCACCTTGCTGTCCTTCATCCCGGCCAGGTGCTGGATGGCGCCCGAGATTCCGACAGCAATGTAAAGTTCCGGGGCGACGATCTTTCCGGTTTGCCCGACCTGGTAGTCGTTCGGGACGAAACCGGCATCCACCGCGGCACGGGAGGCCCCGACCGCGGCACCGAGCTTATCAGCAATTGGTTCCAAAAGCTTGAAATTGTCACCGGCCTGCATCCCGCGTCCGCCGGAGATCACCACCCGCGCCGCGGTCAGCTCCGGCCGCTCGCTCTTCGACAACTCGGCCGAAATGAAGCGCGACACCGATGGCAGGTCCGGGATGCTGACCGCCTCGATCGGCGCGTTGCCGCCTTCCGCCGCGACCGGATCGAAGCTGGCGGCGCGCACCGTGATCACCTTCTTGGCGTCCGCCGACTTCACCATCGCCATGCCGTTGCCGGCGTAGATCGGCCGGATGAACGTGTCGGCGTCCATCACGTCGGCGATGTCGCTGATCGGCTGCACGTCGAGCACGGCGGCCACCCGCGGCATGATGTTCTTGCCCACCGCCGTAGTGGCGGCCAGCAGGTGGTCGTAGTTCGGCGCCAGCGCCAGCAGCAACGCCGCGGTCGGCTCGGCCAGCAGGTGATCGAGCGCCGGCGAATCCGCGGTCAGCACCTTCGCCACGCCAGGCAGCTTTGCCGCGGCCTGTGCGGCGGCATCGACGCCGCTGCCGGCCACCAGCGCGTGAACCTCGCCAAGCTTCGCTGCGGCCGCGACTGCGCTGCGCGACGGCTGCTTGATGCCGGACGCGTCGTATTCGAGCAGAACCAGTGCCGTCATCGCTCAGATCACCTTCGCTTCGGTGCGCAGCTTGGTCACCAGTTCGGCCACCGAGCCAACCTTTACGCCCGCCTTGCGCTTCGGCGGCTCCGCCACCTTCAGCGTGGTCAGCCGCGGCGTCGGATCGACGCCCAGGTCGGCGGGCTTCAGGTTGTCGATCGGCTTCTTCCGGGCTTTCATGATGTTGGGCAGCGAGGCGTAGCGCGGCTCGTTCAGCCGCAAATCGGTGGTGACGATGGCGGGCAGGGTCAGCGCCACTGTCTCCAGGCCGCCGTCCACCTCACGGGTGACCGTGATGGCATCGCCCTCGATCACCACCTTCGAGGCGAAGGTGCCCTGCGGCCAGCCGAGCAGTGCGGCCAGCATCTGTCCCGTGGCGCTCATGTCGTCATCGATCGCCTGCTTGCCCAGGATGATCAGCCCGGGCTGCTCCTTGTCGGCGATCGCCTTCAGCAGCTTGGCGACCGCGAGCGGCTGAAGTTCGACATCGGTCTCCACCAGGATGCCGCGGTCGGCGCCCATCGCCAGCGCGGTGCGGATCGTTTCAGCGCACTGCGGCACGCCCATCGAGACCGCGACGATCTCGGTGGCGATGCCCTTTTCCTTGAGGCGGACCGCCTCTTCCACCCCGATCTCGTCGAACGGGTTCATCGACATCTTCACGCCGGCGGTCTCCACGCCGGAGCCGTCCGCCTTCACGCGGACCTTCACGTTGTAGTCGACCACCCGCTTGACCGGGACCAGGATTTTCATGCTGAGGACCGTGCCGCTTCCAGGGATGTTGCGCGTTCGCGAGGCGGGGTGTCCGCCTGTTCGCACCTGCAATAGAGGCGGCGGACCATATGCAGGGGCAGGAGGGCTGTCAAACGCCTGGTCAGGAGCGGAGCAGGGTCATCAGCAGCGCAAACAGCAGCAGCGCGGCGCCCTGGAGGATCACCCGCCAGCGCATCAGTTGGTTGGAGCGCGCTGGGTTGCCGCCGCCGCGTACCAGGCCGAACAGGCCGGCGAACAGCACGCCGAGGGTGGCGAACATCAGCAGGGCGACCATGATGGCGAGGAAGGTCTTCACCCGGGTGGTATAGCGAACCTGCGCCCCCTCCCCAACCCTCCCTGGCGGCGGCCTCAGGCGGGGCGCCTCGGCCGTGTTGCTGCCATTTGTTGACCAACCTCCTCCGCTGTAGTCCAGACCCATGATGCTGCTGCGCCCGCTGATCCTCGCCGCCATCCTTGTCCTCGCGCCCGCGCTCCGCGCCGGCGCCCAGGTCAATCCCGACGACGCGCGCCGAACGCTCGAGGTACTGCAGGACCCGCAGAAGCGTGACCAGCTGGTCACCACGCTCCAGACCATTGCCCAGGCCCAGCAACCCGCCGCGCTGGTACCCGCCGCCTCCCCGATCGCTCCAGACAGTCTCGGCGCAGAGGTCCTCACCGGCGCCTCCGGGTTTCTGAACCACCTCTCCAGCCAGGCGATCGCCACGTTCGGCGCGATCCGCAGCGTGCCGCAGCTGTGGATCTGGCTGAAGGTCATGGCCACCAACCCCTGGGCGCAGGGCATCCTGCTGGACACCGCCTGGCGCCTGGCATTGGTCCTGGCGGTCGCGATCGCGGCCGAATTGGCGGTGCGCCGTGCGGCGCGGCGTCCGATCCTTGCGCTGGTCCGTGAAGCGCCGATTGGCGACGCGCAGCCCGACGAAGGCACCGAGGCACGCGCCGCGGCCGGCGACACCGTGACGCCCCACCGCCGTCGCACCGCGGCACTGATCCTGCTGCGGCGCGTACCGCTGGTGCTTGGGCGCTTCGTACTCGAACTGCTGCCGGTGCTCGCGTTCCTGGCCATCGGCCACCTGATCGTGGCGACCGCCCTCGGCGGTGTCGACCCGCCGCGCCTGGTCCTGCTCGCGGTGATCGACGCCTACGCGCTCTGCGCCGCAATCCTCTGCATTGCGCGGGTGATGCTGTCGCCCGGCCAGCCGCGCCTGCGTCTGCTGACGGTGCCGGAGAACGTGGCCGGCTACGCCATGCGCTGGACCAGGCGCATCGCGGTGGTGAGCGTGTTCGGTTACGCGATCGCGGAGGTCGGGCTGCTGCTCGGCCTGTCGGATGCCGCGCACGACGCGGTGCAGAAGGCGGCCGGCCTCGTCGACCATGTCTTCCTCGGCATCATCGTGCTGCAGCAGCGCCGGGTGGTGCGGCGGATGCTGCAGGCGCCGGACGGCGCAAGCGGTCCGCTCACCGGGCTGCGCAACTGGCTGGCGCGCATCTGGCACTGGCTCGCGCTGCTGCTGCTGGCGACACTTTGGCTGACCTGGGCGGTGGAGGTGCAGCACGGCTACACGCGTATGCTGCGCTACTTTGCCGGAGTGATCGTCGTGCTGGTGCTGGCACGGCTCGCGCAGATCGTCATCCTTGGCGCGCTCGATCGGGCGCTGTCGCCGCGCCCCGATGCGGCATCGCGCTATCCGGGCATCGAGGCACGCCTTGCGCTCTACCATCCCATGCTGGCCAGCGTTGCCCGCGCGCTGATCTTCATCGCCGCCGCGATTGCATTGTTGCAGCTTTGGGGTCTAGGCACGTTCGATTGGCTGGTGGCCAGCAACCTTGGCCACCGCCTGCTGTCCAGCCTGCTCGCCTTCGCCGTCACCGTGCTGCTGTCGGTGGCGGTGTGGGAGGCAGTCAACGCGGCCATGGAGCAGCATCTCGCCCGGCTGGCCCGTGACGCCCAGGCGGCACGGTCGGCGCGGCTCCGCACCCTGCTGCCGTTGCTGCGCACCTCGCTTGCGGTCGTCATCGTGATCGTCGCCGGCATGATGGTGCTGTCGGAGATCGGCGTGAACATCGGTCCGCTTCTGGCCGGCGCCGGCATCGTCGGTGTGGCGATCGGTTTCGGTTCGCAGACGCTGGTGCGGGACCTGATCACCGGGATCTTCCTGCTGCTGGAGAACGCTATGCAGGTGGGTGACTGGGTGACCGTCTCCGGCCTGTCCGGCACCGTGGAGAACCTGTCGGTGCGCACCATCCGGCTGCGCGCCGGCGACGGTTCGGTGCACATCATCCCGTTCAGCTCGGTGACCACAGTGACCAACGTGAATCGCGGGCTGGGCAACGCGTCGGTCACGGTCTCGGTTGAAGCGCACGAGGACACCGACCGGGTGTGCGCGGTGCTCAAGGAGATCGCGGCCGGAATGCGCGAGGAGGCGGAATTCTCGGTGCGCATGCTGGGCGATCTGCAGCTCTGGGGCGTGGACAAGCTGGACGGCGCGTCGGCAACGATCGCCGGCCAAGTGGTCTGCACCGATTCTGGACGTTGGAGCGTGCAACGCGAGTTCAACCGGCGGATGAAGCAACGGTTCGCGGAGCTGGGAATCCGGCTCTACAATCCAATGGAGCAAATGATCACGGTGCGGCAAATCACGGACGAGGCAAAGCCATGAACCGGCTCGCCGCCGCGATCGCGGACGAGGGGTTCGCGTTCGTGCACGGGGCGGAGATGCGCGCGCTGTTCGGGTCGATGGCGGACTGGCCGGCGTTCGCCGCGAGCTGGGACGACCTTGGTCTGGATACCTACATGGCGGACGGCGGGCGGTACCGGAAGCGCCGCCATGCCGCGTTCGGCGCGCATGCCGGCGAGCCGATCCACCGCAAGCCGCATCAGCCGCACTACCAGAGCCGCGACTACAACCCGCTGAACGGCGGCATCGCGCGCTGGTTCGATCCGGTACTGCCGGAAGTCGCCGACGGGCCGAGCATGACGGCGATCCTGGCAACCTGCCGCGCGCTGTTCGAGCGCCTGGCGCCGACGCGGGACTGGCATATCGAAGTGCACCAGTTTCGCATCGAGGCGCGCAGTGGCGCGGCGGGGCAGCCGACGCCGGAAGGCATGCACCGCGATGGCGTGGATTACGTGCTGGTGCTGCTGGTCGGACGGCGCAACATCCAGAGCGGCGTCACGTCGATCCGCGGCACCGATGGGCGCGATCTCGGCAGCTTCACGCTCGCCGAACCGTGCGATGCGGCGTGGGTAGACGATCACCGCATGATGCACGGCGTGACGGCGGTGCAGCCGATCGATCCTCAGGAGCCGGGATTCCGCGACGTTCTGGTCGTCACTTTCCGCGGCGATCAACCCTGACCGGACGCGTCCTCGCTATTATACCAAGTGCCGGAAGTGGTGACGTATCTGAGCAACAATGCTTCATACGAGTCATCCTCGCGAAATCGTCATTCCCGCGAAAGCGGGAACCCAGGCCCAAATGTGCGGTGCGGCTCGCCTGGGTTCCCGCTTTCGCGGGAATGACGGGATGGGTCACCACTTCCGTCGCTTGGTACTGCTTCGCTACCGAAAATGCAGTTTCATTCCCCATCGCAATGAAGGGGAAACCGATGACCAGGACTGGGACAGCGATGGCTGCGGCGATTGCCATGGCAACCAGCATGACGGTGGTACCGGCCCAGGCCGGTTCGCCGCGGCGGTCAACGCCAAGGACGTCGACGCGATCATGAAGGTGTACGTGCCGGACGAGAGCCTGCTCGTGTTCGACGTTGTTCCGCCGCGCCAATACACCGGCGCCAAGGCGTATCGGAAGGACTGGGAAGGTTTCCTCGCGCTGTTCAAGGGGTCGCCGAAGCTCGACATCACCGAACTTAACGTCGTCGCGGTCGGCCCGGTTGGCTACGGCCCCTCGGTCTGATGCATCATCAGCATAAGCGCCCGGCGCAGCCGCAGAATGCCGCCGCGCGTCTGGCCCTGGTCGCACATCCGCTGCCCTTCGCTCGACAGGAAGGCGACCTCATGCGGCGGTGGCGATCCGGCGACGCGCACCATCTCGCTCACGCGGTCGAGCAGATGCAGGCAGTATTCCGGCGTGTCGGTAATCACCTGCTGCGGTGGTGACTGGCTCGCCAGCGGCATGGCGCCAAGCCACACCGCTGCCGCTCCGAGGCTGAGTGTCCGCACAATCGGTCCCATCCCGCCCTTACTGCTGCCTGCGGCCTCACGCCGCGGTGGGGATGACATGACAACGGCGTTAGCCACCGTGGGCCGGCTCTTCATGCCCCGGCAGCGACAGGATCGCGACCAGGCCCGGCGCCGCGTCGGACAGGCGCAGGCTGCCGCCATGCAGATGCGCGACCGCCTGCACCAGCGCCAGCCCGAGCCCGGAACCCGGCGTGTTGCGTGCGCTCTCGCCGCGGAAGAAGCGCTCGGCGGCACGCGCCCGGTCCGCTTCCGGGATTCCAGGGCCCTGGTCCACCACCGCGACCGCCACGCCGGCCTGCGTCGCGGTGGCCGACAATGTCACCGCACCGCCGGGCGGCGCGAACTTCACCGCGTTGTCCACCAGATTGGCGACTGCTTGCTGGATCAGTTCGCGATCGCCGAACGCGGGCAGCCGATCGGGCGTTCGAACCGACAGCGCGATGCCCTTTTCCTCGGCCACCGCTCCGTAGAGTTCCGCCACACCGGCCAGCAGCGGCACCACGTCCAGCGTGGCGAACGCCGAACGCCGCGCACCGGCCTCGATCTCGGCGATCCGCAGCAGCCCCTGGAACACCGCGACGATGCCGTCGAGATCGGCGGTCGCGCGCTCGATCGCGGCGCGCAGCTCTTCGGCCGTCCCGGCATGCACTGAAGCGTCCTCCAGCCTGGCGCGCGCGCGGGTGATCGGCGTGCGCAGGTCGTGGGCGATTGCGTTCGATACCTCGCGCACGCCCTCCATCAGCCGCGCCATGCGGTCCAGCATGTCGTTGATGGTGTCGGCGAGCTGGTCGAATTCGTCGCCGCGGCCGGACAGCTTCACGCGCTGGGTGAAGTCGCCGCCGGCGATCGCCGCGGCGGTGGCCGAGACGTTGGCGAGCGTGCGACGGAACAGGCTGCGCACCACCAGCGCGCCGGCCGAGGCCATGGCCAACACCACCAGCACCGCCCACAGCAGCGCGTCGGTCAGCAGCGCCCGCAACTGCGCGCGGACCTGCACGTCGCGGCCGATCAGCAGATGAAAGCCGCCCGGCAGGTCGAAGCTCCGCACCACCGCCAGCGAGCGCATGCCGGCGCGCTCGATCGGCAGTTCGTACCAGGCGCCGTTCTGCGCCGCCCCTTGCGGCCAATGCTCCAGGTTGCCGGCGATCCGCCGTCCGGTCGGATCGATCAGCAGGTAGATCGCATCGTCCTCGACGTTCTGCGTCAGCCGGTCCTCGATGGTGAGCACCAGCGCGGGCAGACCTCCGGCGGCGAACCGCTCGGACAGGCTCTGCGAGTCGGCGTCGATGGCGGCGGTGGTCTGGCGGTCGAGCAGGCCGGCGGTGGACCACCACAGGAACACCGCCAGCGCCGCCGCGCTGACCGCGAGCAGCAGCGCGTAGATCGCTGCGAAGCGGAAGCCGGCCGAGTGCAGCAGTCGCCGAGTCCGCCGCGGGATGCCGCTCTTCCCCTCCCCTTGCGAGAGGGGGTTGGGGGTAGGGGGCCGAACCCGGTGGGCCAAGGCCGCCTCCCCCCAACCCCCTCCCGCAAGGGGAGGGGGAGGGATCTCATCGGCCATCGTCAGGTGGTTTCGGCACGCAGCATGTAGCCGGCGTTGCGCACGGTCTGGATCAGCGGCGTCGGGAACGGCTTGTCCACCTTCTGGCGCAGCCGCGACACGTGCACGTCGATCACGTTGGTCTGCGGATCGAAGTGGTAGTCCCACACGCCTTCCAGCAGCATGGTGCGGGTGACCACCTGGCCGGCGTGGCGCATCAGGTATTCCAGCAGCCGGAATTCCCGCGGTTGCAGGTCGATCTTCTGCCCGGCCCGCTTCACCTGGCGCGACAGCAGGTCGAGCTCGAGGTCCTCGACCACCAGCTTGGTCACCGGCCCCTCGCCCTTGCCGCGCCGCGCCAGCGCCTCGACGCGCGCCAGCAGTTCGGCGAAGGCGAACGGCTTGGTCAGGTAATCGTCGCCCCCGGCCTTCAGCCCGCGCACCCGCTCGTCGACATCGGCGAGCGCCGACAGGATCAGCACCGGCACGGTGTTCTTCTGCGCCCGCAGCGTCTCGAGCAGCCGTAGGCCGTCGATGCCGCCCGGCAGCATGCGGTCGAGGATCACCGCGTCGAACGCCTCGCTCGCCGCCATGAACAAACCGTCGCGGCCGTTGTCGGCGAGCTCCACCACATGGCCGGCCTCCTTCAGCCCGCGCACCACGAAGCCGCCCACGTCCTTGTCGTCTTCCACCACCAGGATACGCATTGCCTTGCTCCCTCAGCCGGACCCCTCAACGGGACGCCGGCCGACCGTGACCGACACATCGATGTCGTGTCCCTGCCGGCGTATCGACAGGCTGACACTGCTGCCAGGCGGCACCGCGGCCACCGTGCGAATCAAGCCGCGCGAACTCTCGACGTGCTCGCCGTTCACCGCGAGGATCATGTCGCCGGCGCGGACGCCTGCTCGCGCCGCGGGGCTGGTGCGGTCCACGCCGGCGACCGTGACGCCGTTGTCCGAGTCCTGCACCGACACGCCGAGCCAGCCGCGCTCGATATGGCCGCTGCCGCGCAACTGGTTGATGATCGGCATCACCAACTCGCTCGGTGTGGCAAACCCGATGCCGACCGAGCCGCCGGACGGCGAGACGATGGCGGTGCTGATGGCGATCACCTGGCCGTCCATGTTGAAGATCGGCCCGCCGGAATTGCCCGGATTGATCGGCGCATCGAGCTGCAGGAAGTTGTCGAACGGGCCGGCTCCGAGGTCGCGGCCGCGCGCCGAAATGATGCCGGCGGTGACCGAGCCGCCGAGACCGAACGGATTGCCGGCGGCCAGCACCCAGTCCCCGACCTCGACCACGCGCGAGTCGCCGAAGGTGACCGCCGGCAGCGGGCCGGACGCCTCCACCTTGATCAGCGCGACGTCGGTCAGTTCGTCGGAGCCGATCACGCGGGCCGGCAGCCGCGTGCCGTCGGTGAGCGAGACCACGATCTTGTCGGCGTGGCCGACCACATGGTTGTTGGTCACGATCAGCCCGGACGGGTCGATGATGAAGCCGGAGCCGGCGCCCATCGTCTGTTCGCGGCGATTGCCGAACCGGCGGCGGAACTCGCGGCCGAGCGGCGTGTCGCGCAGTTCCGGCGGCAGCTCGCCCAGGGCTTCGCCGCCCGTGACGGTCTCGGTGACGGCGATGTTCACCACCGCCGGCAGCACCCGCTTGACCAGCGGCGCGAAGCTGTCGGGCGTCGAGCGGGCGATAGCGCTGAACGGCGTGCCGGCGCAGGCGGTGACGCAGAGCGCAAGCAACAGTACTGCCAAGCGGTGGCTTCGTCTGTCACGGCCGGGCCTGGCCGTTCCGAGCAGGGGTGGCCGCCAAGGGATCATTGCGATGGGGTCTCTCCTGCGTGGAACCTGTCAGCAGCAGATGGCACGCCCCCGCCGCGGCAACAAGAATCCCCAACTCGGTCCAGAGGCCTCATGCCTGACCCGAGGGGTCTTGCGGCCAGGGATGCTTCGGGTAGCGCCCGCGCATGTCGCGGCGCACATCGGCCCAGCCGCCACGCCAGAAGCCGGCGAGGTCGGCGGTGATCGCCACCGGCCGTCCCGCCGGCGACAACAGCGCGAGCTGCAGCTTCACCCGGCCCTCCGCCAGAAACGGCGTGGTCGCCAGGCCATAGAACGCCTGTGCCCGCGCCGATGCGACCGGCACTGGCTGGGTATAGTCGATTGCGGCCTGCGCACCAGGCAGAGCCAGATGCGCCGGCAGCGCCGCATCCAGCCGGCGGGCGAGGTCCCGCGGCAGCAGCCCGCGAAGCATGACCAGGAGGTCGAGCCGGGTCAGATCGGTGAGGCGCGACATACCGGCAAGATCCGATACCAGCCATTCCTGCACCCCGGCGGCGAGCGCCGCGTCCGACAGGTCTGGCCAACCGCGGTCTGGCTCGAGCTGCCGCATCAGCGCGACCCGCGCCTGGAACTGCCGTGCCGCCTCGGTCCACGGCAGCGGCCGCAGCTCCTCCGCCGCCGCCGCGCGGGCGAGCGCCGATGCGACCGCGGCCGGATCGGCCGGTTCGGTGCGGTCGGCGAGCACCAGCGCGCCAAGCCGTCGCCGCCGTCGCGCCAGCACCACGCCGGACACGGGATCGAAGCTGGTCTCTACCTGCTCGATGATGCGGTCGGTGGGCAAGATGTCCGGATCGAGCGGCGCGGCCAGCCGGATGCGTGCCGCCACCTTCAATTCCAGCGCAGCGACCGCCAGCAGCGGCGCGCTGGCGAGCGGATCGGCACGCGGCAGCCGCGCGCCGCCGCCGCCCGCCAGCCGGAAGCTGCCTGGCTCGCCTCGGCGCTGTGCGATGCGGTCGGGAAACGCGGCGGCGAGCAGGCGGCCCGGGTCGCCCTTTGCGCGTGCATCGACCCGCATCCGGCGCCGGTACTGGGCCGCTACCCGTCTGATGCGTGACAGCGCGCCACGGTCCGCGGCCGGATCACCGTCGGCGATGGCCACCAGACGCAGCGCGATATCCACGGGGGCGTCCGGGCCGCGCAGCGGGTCACGCTCTTCCAGCAGCGCGGCGAGATCGGCGGCGAGCGCCGCCTCGCCTGGCGTTCGGGCCGCCAGCATCATGGCCGCCAACCGCGGATGCGCGCCGAGTGCCCCCATGCACCGACCGGTGTCGGTGATGTGTCCGCCGACGTCGAGCGCGCCAAGCTCGGTCAGCAGCGTGGTTGCCGCAGCCAGCGCGCCCTGCGGCGGCGAGTCGAGGAATGGCAGACCGGCCGGCGCCGATCCCCAGGCGGCGCAGTCCAGCACCAGTCCCGACAGCTCCGCCTCGAGGATCTCTGGCCGGTCGTGGACGGCCAGACCACGATGAAGCGCCGAGGACCACAGCCGGGCTGCGAACCCCGACGACTCGCGCCCGGCCCGGCCGGCTCTTTGTTCGGCCGCGGCACGAGAAATGCGCAGTGTTGTCAGCCGGGTCAGGCCGGTGGCGGGATCGAGCCGTGGCGCCCGGCGCCAGCCGCCATCCACCACGATCCGTACTCCCGGCACGGTGAGCGAGGTTTCGGCGATCGAGGTCGCCAGCACGACGCGCCGCCCTTCGGCGGGCCGCAGCGCGCGGTCCTGCTCGGCCGGCGGCAGGTCGCCGTGCAGCGGCAGCACCAGCGCGCCGCAGCCCTCCAGCTCTGCCAGAGTGCGGCGGATCTCCGCCATGCCCGGGAGGAAGGCAAGGACGTCGCCGTGGTGTGCCGCTAGGGCGGCACGCACCGCGCGGGCCATCGCGGCGGGCAGTTCGCGGGGGCCGGGTATATCGCGGGCCGCGTGGCTAATTTCGACCGGGAACATGCGGCCGGCGCTTTCGATCACCTCGGCGTCTAGCAGCCCGGCCAGACGGGCAAGGTCCGCGGTGGCCGACATCGCGATCAGCCGCAGTTCCGGGCGCAACATGCGCTGCAGGTCGCGGCACAGCGCCAGCGCCAGGTCGGATTCCAGCGAGCGCTCGTGCACCTCGTCCAGGATCACCACGGCGACGCCGTCGACCACCGGATCGGACAGCAGGCGGCGGATCAACAGACCGTCGGTGACGACCTCGACGCGGGTGGCCGGCGAGACGGCGGCGTCCAGCCGGGTGCGATAGCCGACCGTGCCGCCGACGGTCTCGCCCAGCAGCGAGGCCATCCGGGCCGCCGCGGCGCGGGTGGCGAGCCGGCGCGGCTCCAGCATGAGGATCGTGCCGTCGCCTCGCCACGGCGCGCCGAGCAGGGCGAGCGGCACCAGGGTTGTCTTGCCGGCGCCCGGCGGCGCCGCCAGCACCACATTGCGCCCGGCAGCGAGCGCGGCGAGCAGCGGCGGGATGGCGTCGGTGACGGGCAGTTCGGGGAGCATGCTGGCGATCCGGTGGATTCTGCGCCATATGCGCACGAATGGCGCTCACCGGGGACTCCATGGCGCGCGAGCCAGTGCATGCGGGGGCGATGGGTTTCGCTGCGCTTTACCCATCCTACGAATGCCACAACGTGCGGCACATCGTAGGATGGGTAAAGCGCAGCGAAACCCATCGCCCAATACGGCGATGTCTGCTCCTCATCGTGCTGCTACTGAGCGGCTGGCTGTCCCCCGCCGCCGCCCTGGAGAGCGCTCCGGTGATCAGCGCGCGCGCCACCGCCACTCTGGTCTCGGACACCGACACGGTCGCACCGGGCAAGCCGTTCCGCATCGGCCTGCGGCTGCGGCTGGCACCTGGCTGGCACACCTACTGGCAGAACCCGGGTGACGCAGGCGTGCCGCCGGAGCTGGAACTGGACCTTCGGCCGGGCGGCACCGCCGGCCCGATCCTCTGGCCCGTGCCCCGGCGTGTCCCCGAGGGTGCACTGATGACCTACGCCTACACCGGCGACGTGCTGCTACCGGTCACCGTCACGCCCACGGCCGAAGGGAGCACCAGCGTCAAGGCGCATGCGAACTGGCTGGTGTGCCGCGACATCTGCGTGCCGGAGGAGGGCGAGTTTCGCCTCGACCTGGCGGCCGGCACCGCATCAGCATCGGCGCAGGCACCGCTGTTCTCTGCGTTCGACCGACAGCGGGCGCGGCCATCGCCCTGGCATTCGGTGGTCGGCGGTGACGGAACGCTATCCGTGGAGGGGCCCGAACTGACCCCGGCCACGGTGACCGACGCGTGGTTCATCCCCGACTTACAAGGCGCGATCCGGGACAGCGCCGCGCAGAAGCTGACAGTCTGGCAAGGCGGGTTCTCCCTCGCGCTGCGGCCCGGCAAGGCGTTCCGACCAGAGGACGGGCTGTTGGGCATCCTGTCGATCCGCGACCGCAGCGGGCTGCAGACGGACGTCGTGTTGCGCGCCGCCGCGGGGACAGTGCCACCACAGGCGCCGACGATGAAGGTGCAGCGAGTGCTGGGGCTGGCGTTCCTGGGCGGGCTGATCCTCAACCTGATGCCCTGCGTGTTCCCGGTGCTGGCATTGAAGGTGGTCGGTCTGGCCGGTGCGGAACGCGGCAAGGCGCGATGGCAGGCCGCCGCCTATACCGCCGGCGTGCTGGTGGCGTTCGCCGGCCTGTGCGCGGCGCTGCTGACGGCACGTGCGGCGGGCAGCGCGGCCGGCTGGGGGTTCCAGTTCCAGTCGCCGGTGTTCGTTGCCGCCATGACCTGGCTGCTGTTCGCGGTCGGGCTGAACCTGTCAGGCGTCTACGAGATCGGCAGCGGCCTGAGCCGCACCGGTCACGGACTTGCGGTTCGCCCGGGGCAACTGGGCAGCTTCTTCACCGGGCTGCTCGCCGTCGTGGTGGCGACGCCGTGCACGGCGCCGTTCATGGGCGTCGCAATCGCCGCCGGGCTCGCCGCGCCACCGGCGGTGACAATGCTGGTGTTCCTCGCGATGGGACTGGGCCTCGCGACGCCGTACGCGGTGTTGGCCATGGCGCCGGCGCTGTGGCGCGCCGCGCCGCGTCCGGGACGCTGGATGCAGGTGCTGCGCCAGGCACTCGCGTTCCCGATGTACGGCGCGAGCGCGTGGCTGCTGTGGGTGGTCAGCCAGGAAGCCGGTCCCTCCGGCGTGCTGGCCACGGTGGCGGGACTGGTGCTGCTCGGCTTCGCCGGCTGGGTGCTTGGGATCACCCAGGGTGGAGCGGACGGCGGCCGGCGCGTCGGTCAGTCGGTTGCCGCCGCGGCCTTGCTCGCCGCGTTTGCGGTGCTGAGCGGGATCACGACGGCGCCGGACGCGGCATCCAGCGTGGCAGAGTCGGGGGCGGAGCCGTTCAGCCCCTCGCGCCTTGCCGAACTGCGCGCCGAGGGCCGGCCGGTGTTCGTCAACATGACCGCCGCGTGGTGCGTGACCTGTCTGGTGAACGAGCGGGTGGCGATCAGCAGCGACGCGGTGCGCCGCGCCTTCGCCGATCGCCATGTGGCGTATCTGAAGGGCGACTGGACGCGGCAGGATCCGCAGATCACCGATTATCTGCGCAGGAACGGCCGCGACGGCGTGCCGCTGTACGTTTACTACCCGCCACGCGGCCAGCCGTCGGTGCTGCCACAGATCCTCACCGACAATACGCTGCTGAGCGAACTGAAGCGCGGTTGATCGTCGGGTGGGACTTGTGAATTACTTCTGCGGCGGGAGAGCTTCGATAGCGATCAATCGAAACTTGGCGCCGCTTTGCCGGACCTTTGCAGCTACCTTGTTCTCCGGCGAATCATACCAGCAGTGGACGGCATCCATGCTGGGGAACTCCAGTATTGCCACGCGCAGGGCGCCGCTCCGTCAGCTTCCAGCAACGTGTTGCGCTGGCTGCGGGCAAGGTAGCGGGCACCATTTCGGCAGAATCGCGCGTGCCATTCGCGTCAGGCGGCCACCAGCCTCAGCACAATCCGCACAGCCGCCGGTGTCGACCAGTCGGCGGAACCTTCCAGTCGGGCAACCTCACGCCCCTTCCTATCGATAATCAGGCT
>CAWFYC010000015.1:0-237300 GCA_963819855.1 uncultured Alphaproteobacteria bacterium | reverse complement strand
TGACCCATGCCGCGACGTTCCGTGCGCTGGCTGATCTGCGGGTATGGTTCTTCCGCAGTCTCGCGCGGAGTGCCGCCGGAGGCTTTCCGTCAGGCCGGCGACGTGCTGGCCCGTCTGGTCGGCGACATCGAGGCGCTGGACGGGCTCTACCTACGCATCTTCCTGGTGCCGCTCGCCGGTGCCGTTCTGCTGTTCCCGGTCCTCATCGTGCTGCTCGGGATGCACGACGTCACACTGGCGCTGGCGATCGGGTTGCTGTTTGGCGTTGCGGCATTCGTGCTGCCGTGGATGAGCGCTCGCCAGGCAGCGCGCGCCGGGGTTGCACTGGCCAATGCTGCCGGGGCGTTACGGATCGCAGCACTCGATGCCCTCACCGGACTGCGCGAGGTGCGAGCGTTCGGTGCCGAAGGCCGCATGCTGGCCGCGGTCCAGGCGCGTGAGGCGACGCTGCTGGCGACACAGCACGAGCTCGCCGGCCGCGCTGCGCTTGCCAACGCGGGTGCGCTGCTGTGCGGGCAGGCGGCGTTCCTCGCGGTAACTGATCGCGGCAGGCAGCAATCCGGTGACTGCCGTCGTCGCCGCGTTCCTGGTGGTGGCGGCATTCGAGGCAGTGGGCGGGCTGTCCCGCGCCGGGGTTCTCGCCGGCTTTGCCGCGGCCGCCGCGCATCGCGTGCTGGAGGCTGCCGAGGCGCCGATTGCGGCGCCGGATCCGTCGCATCCCGGATCACGGTACCGGTCGGCTTCACGCTGCGGTTCGAAGCGATCCGCTTCCGCTGGCAGGCCGACCGGCCGCCGGTATTCGACGGGCTGACGCTCGAAGTGCCGCAAGGCGCGCGCATTGCGCTGCTCGGACCGTCGGGCGCCGGCAAATCCACGCTCGCCGCACTGGCACTGAAGGTGGCGGCACCGCAGCAGGGCAGGGTGCTGCTTGGCGGCGTCGATATCGCCACGCTCAGTGCTGAGGACGTGCGTGCACGGATCGGCTGGCTCGCGCAGGCAACTCATCTGTTCGACGACACGATCCGCGCCAACCTGAAGCTGGCGCGACCTGATGCCGATGAGGCCGCGCTATGGGGCACACTCGACGCGGCGCGGGTCGGGGAGATGGTGCAGGGCGCTGCCTGACGGCCTCGATACCTGGGTCGGCGAAAACGGCGCGCGCTTCTCCGGCGGGCAGGGGCGGCGGCTGGTGCTGGCGCGTGCACTGCTGTCGCCGGCGCCGATCCTGATTCTCGACGAGCCCTGCGCCGGGCTGGACGCGGAAACCGAACGCGCATTCCTGGCCACGCTGAACGAGGTCGCCGAAGGACGCAGCGAATTGATTCTGATCACGCATCGATTGACCGGTGTGGAGCGGCTGGACCGCATCTGGCGGTTGTCCGGCGGCAAGGCGATCGCCGCCGCGGCGTAGCGCGCTATTTCAGAACCGCGAGGCCGGCCAAGCCACATGCATACGCGGTTGACGCCGGCTTAACCGACCGGCAGGAAACTGCTCGATCTCGCGCGAGAAGGGAATCGGCCATGCACCGCCTGGGCCTCATGTTGCTGCTATTGTGTGCAGCGACCGGTAGCGTGCACGCCGCCGATCCACAGGCGCAGAAATTCGTCGTATTCTTCCAGGAATGGTCGGCAGTAATCGATGACTCGGCGCAAGCGGTAATCAGCCAGGCCGCCGAGTGGGTGAAGTCGCATCCCGGCAACGTCGCGCATGTCAGCGGCTTTGCCGATACCACGGCAGCCGGCAGGCCAACATCCTGCTGTCCGAACTGCGCGCGCAGGTCGTGGTCGATCAGTTGCAGACGGACGGCGTCAATTCGAAGCGCGTGCAACAGCAGGGTCATGGCTCGGTGCAGTTCGCGCTGAGCTCGCCGGAAAGCCGACGGGTGGAAATCAGTATCGGCCGGCGCTGAGCGCATGCTGCAAACGCTGGTGCAGGCCGAGGCCTGGGACGATCCGGCGGCCGTGCTGCGTCGCGTGTTCGGCTTCCCTGGCTTCCGCGGCCAGCAGGAGCAAGTGGTGCGCCATGTCGTCGGCGGTGGCGACGCCCTGGTGCTGGCACCAACGGGCGGCGGCAAGAGCATCTGCTTCCAGGTGCCGGCGCTGTGCCGTCCCGGCACCGCGGTGGTGATCTCGCCGCTGATCGCGCTGATGGACGATCAGGTCGCGGCGCTGCGTTCAACTCGGCGTGGCAGCCGGCGCGTTGCAGCATTCCGACCTCGACACCGCCGAAGCGCGCAGCGTGGCGCGCGACCTGGGTCGAGAGCAGCAGCTCGATCTGCTCTACGTCTCGCCGGAACGACTGCTGACGAACGGCACGCTGGACCGGCTGTCGCGACTGCGGCTGGCGCTGTTCGCGATCGACGAGGCGCATTGCGTGTCGCAGTGGGGCCACGAGTTCCGTCCGGAGTACCGCAGCCTGACGTGCCTGGCCGATCGGTTCCCCGGGGTGCCGCGCGTCGCGCTGACCGCGACCGCCGATCCGCGCACCCGCGACGACATCCTGCGTGCGCTGAGGATGGAAACGGCGGAAACCTTTGTCGCCAGCTTCCATCGACCGAACCTGCGTATCGCCGCCGCGGCGAAGGTGGGGGAGACCGCGCAGCTTCTTGACCTTCTTGGCGCGCCACTCCGGCGTCTGCGGCATCGTCTATTGCGCCACGCGCGCCAAGACCGAGCGTGTGGCGGAACGGTTCGTGCGGAAGGACCGTCCGCGATCGCCTTCCATGCCGGCCTGGATGCCGAGACGAAGCGCGCGGCGCACGCACGGTTCCGTTCCGGCGAGGCGGTCGTGGTGGTGGCGACGATCGCCTTCGGCATGGGAATCGACCGGCCGGACGTGCGGTTCGTCGTGCACCTCGACATGCCGGACGGCCCGGAGGCGTCCTATCAACAGATCGGCCGCGCCGGACGCGACGGCGATCCGGGCGAAACACTGCTGTACTGTACGGCGGGCAAGACCTTGCCCAGGCACGCCACTGGCTGGCGCAGTCCGCGGCGCCGGAGAACTCAGAAGCGGGTGATGCGCACCAAGCTCGAGGAGATGATCGCGCTCACCGAGGCCGCGACCTGCCGGACGCAATCGCTGCTGGCATGCTTCGGCGAGGAACTGCCGGACCCCTGCGGCCATTGCGACAACTGTGCCGCGCCGCCGCGGATGGTGGACGCAACGGTGGAGGCACAGAAGGTGCTGTCGGCGGTGTACGCACCGATCAGTTGTTCGGCGCGATCCACATCATCGCCGTGCTGCGCGGCGAAACCACTGACGGCGTGATGCGGCATGGCCACGATCGGCTGCCGACCTTCGGCGTGGGCGCCGATCACGCGGCGCCATACTGGCGCGGGTTGATCCGCCAGCTCATCGCACTCGGCGCGCTGGATGTGGACACCGCCGGCCATGGCGGGCTGTTCCTGGTGCAGGACAAGGCGCGGCCGATCCTGCGCGGCGAGACACGCGTGATGCTGCGTGAGGCGGGGAAGCGGCGAACCGAGGTGCTGCGGCCGGAGCGTCCGGTGGCGATGCAGGCTGCGGGGCCGGAGGTACTGAGTTTGTTCGAGGCGTTCGTGACCTGGCGCGCCGCGGAAGCCAAGACGCAGCGCATTCCACCCTATGTCATCTTCCACGACACGGTGCTGCGCGACATCGCAGCGGTGCGGCCGGCCAATGTCGAGGAACTGGGCCAGATCAAGGGTGTCGGTGCATCGAAGTTGCAACGATATGGTGCGTCGGTGCTCGAGATTTCTGGGCGAGCAGATGAGAACGGGCGCGGCAGGTCGATGGGTTTCGCTGCCGCTCTACCCAACCTACAGGCTCATGCGCACAGGCTCATGCGCGGCAACTCGCAGGATGGGTAGAGCGCAGCGAAACCCATCGACTCATGGCGCCCCCCATCATCTCAGATCCCACGGCTATCATACGCCCAGTGCAGCAGCGCCTGGCGCTGGCGCCGACGGCAATCGAGATTGCCGCGCTCGCAGTTCACCTGGATCTCGCCGATGTGCCGGCGCATCGCCTTCCACCGCGCGATCTGGCGTCGGTCCTCCTCCGGCATACGCCGGCCCGCGTAGTAGCGGCAGTACCACTGGAACCAGCCGCGCGGATCGTCGGGATGTATCCAGCCCTTCTCGCGCCACACCGACAGCTTCTGGCTGGCGTCGACGCCGAAGCAGTTCAGCGTGGGGTCGCGGCGCCGCGGTGACAGCTTCGCGCTGGTGAACCAGCTGGCCGGGAACTCGTCGCGCGAGTCGGTCATGTACCTTGCCGCCGAACACACCGAGTTCCAGCATCTTCCGAGGTGTCAGCTCCGGCGTGCATTCCGGATCGAAATTACGGCCAGCGGGCGCGGTCAGTTCGTAACGATAACCGCGCTGCATCCGGTCGTTCACGATCACCACGCGCCTGCGCATGCGACCCGGTATACCGCAATGTCAGTGCCGCGGCATCGGCCCGACGTATTCCGATTGCGGCCGGATCAGCCGCCCGCCTGCCTGCTGCTCCAGCGCATGCGCGATCCAGCCCACCACGCGGGCCACCGCGAACGCGCCGGTGAACGCATCGCGCGGCAGGCCGAGCGCCTCCAGCAGCAGCGCGGTATAGAACTCGAGATTGGTCTGCAGCGACCGGTTCGGCTTGCGCTTTGCCAACACGGCCAGTGCTGCCTGTTCGACTGCCTCGGCATAACGCAGCCTGCCGATGTCACGGTTCAGCCGCTCCACCACCGCCTTCACCACGTCGCTGCGTGGGTCCTGCACGCGATAGATGCGATGTCCGAACCCCATCAGCCGGTCGCCGCGCATGACCGCGGCATCGAGCCAGGCCTCGGCATTCTCCACCGGCCCGATCGCATCGAGCATGTCCAGCACCGGGCCGGGCGCGCCGCCATGCAGCGGCCCCTTCAGCGCGCACAGCGCGGCGGTGACCGCATCGGTCAGGCTGGCCCGGGTCGACGCCGCGACCCGCGCGGTGAACGTCGATGCATTCAGTCCGTGATCGGCCGCGCTCACCAGATAGGTATCGAGCGCGGCGGCCTCGTCCGGCGCCGGCGGTGTGCCCTTCAGCATGCGCAGGAAATCGGCGGCGTGGCCGGACTGCGGATCAGGCGCGACCGGCGGCTTGCCGTCGCGCACGCGGATCGCCGCGGCCAGATCCAACCGCGACGGTCGCGGTCAGCAGCAGCGGAGCGTCGTCCGCATCGTCCGGCACGCTGGCCAGCAGCAGGCGCACCGCCGCGAGCGGCGACAGACGGCCGGCGATCGGCAGCAACTCACGCATGCGCGCAAACGCGCGTTCGCGCGCCACGCCCAGGTCGTGCCGTAGCTCGCCTCGTCGAGTGGGCGATCGACGAAATCCTGCCACAGCAATCCGGTCAGCCACTCGAAGCTGCGCCGTCCAGCGATGTCGTGCAGGTAATGGCCGCGCAGGATCAGCACGCCTGCTTCGCCATCGACCTTGCTCAGCACGGTCTCCGCCGCGACCACATTCTCCAGGCCGTCGGCAACGGTGCTCGTCTCGCCACGTGGCATGTGCGTTCTCCTTGGCAGGTTGACGCCGCGATGGCATACATCCGGCAAATGCTCGTCAATCTTGATCAAGTGAATCAATATGTCAGCCGACGACGCTGCCCGTCCTGCCCGATGGCTCACCGCCGAGCAGGCAACGTCGAGCCTCGGCGTGTCACGTCAGACGCTGTACGCCTATGTCAGCCGCAGCCGGATCGGCGTGATCCGCCGCGCCGGAGGATCCGCGGCGCAGCCTGTACGATGCAGCCGATGTGCGCCGGCTCAGCGAACGCAACCGCAACGGGCGCAGCCGGCGCGCGGTGGCTGCCTCGACGATAAGCTGGGGCGAGCCGATCCTGGTGTCCGCCATCACCCGTATCGAGGGCGGGCGCCTGGAATACCGCGGCCAGGACGCCATCGCGCTGTCGGCGACCGCGACCCTCGAAGACGTCGCCGCATTGCTGTGGCAGGTGGACGGGTTGCCGCACCCGCGATCACATGGCGCCTGGCCGACGGGCGCGCGGCGGCGCGGGCGTTGCCGAACGCTGCATCGCGGCGATGGCCGATCGTGGCGATGGCTGGTCGCTGGGCGGGCGGGTGGACAGCGTCCTGCCCGACGCGGTGCGCATTCTCGATCGCATTGGCCTGGGCGGCGGCTGGTCTGCCGGGCGCCGCCGTCCTGCCATCGTCGCTGCCATTGCATGAACGGCTAGCGTCTGCGTGGGGCGCCGGCCCGAAGGCGGCCGACCTGATCCGCCGCGCATCTGGTGCTGACGGCCGATCACGAACTGAACGCCTCCACCTACGCCACGCGCGTCGTGGCATCGACCCGGGCGCCGCTCGGCGCCTGCGTGCTGGCAGGTCTCGCCGCGCTGGTCGGTCCGCTGCACGGCGGCATGACCAACGAGCTCCGTCATCTGCTCGCCGATCCCGCCGTGACCGCCGATCCCGCCGGCGCCGTCGCCATCCAGCTTGCGCGCGGCGAACGCATCCCAGCCTTCGGTCATCCGCTCTATCCGGACGGCGACCCGCGTGCGGCGGCGTTGCTGTCGCATATCCGTCCGCCGCCGCGCGCCCGGCGTCTGATCGAGGCGATGCGGGCGATGACCGGCATCGCCCCCAACATCGACTGCGCGCTGCTGGTTCTGGAGGAGCGGCTGCGCCTGCCTGCCGGCGCGGCGTTCGCCATGTTCGCGGCTGGGCGCACCGTCGGCTGGATCGCTCACGCGCTGGAACAGTGGCGCGACGGAACGCTGATCCGCCCGCGCGCAGTGTATCCGGGCGCGCGGACAGATGGCGGATAGGATCGCGACGACGCCTTCAGCCTCCGATGTTTACCACCAGCACCCGCCGGTTGCGCGCCTCGGGAGTATGGTCGGGCGTCGGAACCATAAGTCCTTCCTGGCCCATGCCGATCGGCTGCAGTCTGGTGTGATCGACGTGGAACCTGCCAGCCAGATACTCGGCGACGGCGACGGCGCGCCGGTCCGACAATGCCTTGTTGTAATCGCGCCCGCCCACCGTGTCGGTGTGACCCTCGACGCGGAACCGATATGCGGCAAGAGCCGGATCGGTCAGCGCGCGGCCAAGATCGTCCAGCGTCTGGATCGCCTCCGGCGTCAGGTCCGCCGAGCCGGTGGCGAACAGCACATTCAGGCTGACCGCGGGGGCGGGCGAACGCGGCGCTGGCGGCCCGCCCGTAGTCGTGGTCGGGTTCGCGGGCGACGGGCCGATGCGGATGCCGCGGGTGGGCGCGCCCCCCGGTGTCGGGCTGAGGGACTTGATCATTTCATCGACGCTGGGGTTGTGCTGCGCCCGGGCGGGCGCGGTCGCAACGACGCCGGTGATGGCGAGCGACAGGGCTATGGAACGAACAACTGCAAATCTCATGGCATGGCTCCGTCGTGTTCAGCTACCGATATTGACCACCTGCACGCGGCGGTTTCGCGGCTCGGGGGTCTGATCGGGCGTGGGAATGAGCAAATGATCCTCACCCATGCCGACCGCCTGCACACGGCTGCGGTCGACGTGGAAGTTGGCGGCGAGGAAGTCGAGCACAGCGGCGGCGCGCCGGTCCGACAATTCCTGATTGTACTCGTGCGTGCCGACGGTGTCGGTGTGGCCCTCGATGCGGAACCGGTAGGCAGCCAGAGACTGGTCGTTCAGTGCCTTGCCCAGGTTGTCGAGGACACGAACCGCCTCCGATGTGAGATCGGCGGACCCGGTGGCGAACTGCACGCTCAGGCTGATCGTCGGCGCCGCCACCGGCGGTTGGACCGGACTGGTCGCACCTGGAGCGACGCGGATGCCGCGCGTGGGGCCCGATAATCCGGTCGGGGTCAGCGACTTGACGATCTGCGCGGCACTGGGGTCGGTCTCGGCCATGCCGACTACGGGCGCCAGGATGCCCGCGGCGAGCATGGCAACGGCGGCCAGGACGGCTTCGGTACGCATGACAAGCTCCTTGGTTAGCCAGGCGGCACGAATTTATAGCACGAAGCGGCCGATTTGGATCGCCGTGGCCCGGTTGTCATCGTGGAGATATGCCACGACATAATTCGGCAGATTTCATCGCCTTTGCACAGCGGGTGCCCGGTATTCTGTTCAGCCGTCGCCGCCGGCGGCCGCGGCCAGTTCACTCTGCACGAGGTCGCCCGGCTTGCCCTCCTCGCGACGGAGCACGAGGCGGCTGTCGTGGAAGGCGGCGACTGACGGCCGGTGCGCGATCGAGACCAGCGTTGTGTTCGGCAGCCGCTCCTTCAATGTGCGATAAAGCTCGGCCTCGGCCTCGGGGTCGAGGCTGGCGGTTGCTTCGTCGAGGAACAGCCAGTCCGGCTTGGTCAGCAGCGCGCGCGCCAGTGCCACACGCTGCTGCTCGCCGCCGGAGAGCTGCTGCGGCCAGTTGTCGTCGTCATCCAATCGGGTGACTAGCTGCGGGAGACCGGCATCCTCCAGCGCGTGCGCGATGTCCTGCTGGCTGAAGGCGTCCGGAGAATGCGGATAGGCCACCACGTGGCGTAGCGTGCCCAGCGGAATGTAGGGACGCTGCGGGAGGAACAGGCACCGCTCGACCGGACGCCGCACGGTCCCAGTGCCGAATGGCCAGATGCCGGCCAGCACGCGGAACAGCGTCGATTTGCCGGCGCCCGAGCGGCCGGTGATGACCACCGAGTGGCCGTGATCCAGCACCAGGTCCGCGTCCGCCAGCAGCTTCGCGCCGTTCGGCAGCTCGATGCTGACATCGCGCATCTGGACGGTTCCGTCCGGCGCATCGGCCAGCGCCAGGCCCGTCCCGAACGCAGCACGCGCCGCGACCACCGCGCGGTGGAAGGTGGCGAGGCGTTCGACGATGGCGTGCCACTGCGCAAGGTCGGGATACCTGGAGATGAACCAGGACAACGCATCCTGCACCCGGCCGAACGCGCCGGCGGTCTGGGTGAGCCCACCCAGCGGGATCTGGCCGGAGAAGAACCGCGGTGCGGCGACGATGAACGGAAACACCACCGCCACCTGTTCGTAGCCGGCGGTGAGCGCGTTCAGCATCTTGGTGCGCTGCATGATCGCCCACCAGTTGCCGATCACGCCGGCGAAGCGGTGGCCGAGGGTCTCCTTTTCCTCGGTCTCGCCGGAGTACAGCGCGATGCCTTCCATGTTCTCGCGCACGCGCACCAGGCTGTAGCGGAAGTCGGCCTCCACGCGCTGCTGGCGGAACCGGAGTCTGGCCAGCGGACGGCCGACGAGATGGGTGAGCCAGGAGCCAACGACCGCATAGAGCAGCGCGACCCAGACCATGTAGCCTGGGATCTCGATGCCGAACAGGGTGAAGTTGCCTGACAGCGACCACAGGATGCCGAGGAAGCTGACCAGCGTGACGATGTTCGCCAGCAGGCTGATGCCAAGCGTCAGCGTGTTGTCGATGAAGTCGCGAATGTCCTCGGCGATGCGCTGGTCCGGATTGTCGGTGCCGACCGCGGCACGATCGGTGGTGAGGCTGATCCGGTAGTAGGCGCGATCCGCGAGCCACTCGTCGAGGAACCGCACGGTCAGCCAGCGCCGCCAGCGGATCTGGAGCCATTGCGAGAGCCAGGTGAAATACACCGCGACCAGGATGTACACGGCGGCGATTTCGGAGAACCCCGGCATGAAGCCGCTGGGTGTGTGGCGGTACAGGAACAGCAGTTCCCAGAACGCGCCGAAGTCCTTGTCCTGCAGCGAGTTGAAGAATTCGCGATTCCAGAAGCTGAGGATCACCGTCATGCCGACCAGCAGCAGCCGGAGCGCCAGGATCGAGATCAGCAGGCCCCAGGCGGACCACTTCTCCTCCGAGCGATAGTACGGCTTGGACAGGTGCCAGGCATCCCGCACGAATGATCGGAGACCGCGCATCGGTGACTATCTCTCGCCAGTGTGGTTGATGTTTCTCGCTACGGCGGCAAGCCAGGTGTTCAGGCGCTGGCGGTTAACGCCAAGGTCGGAATAGCCATACACACTGCGGGAATACAGCACGAGGGTACTCGTCTCCGAGCCATGGTCACCGATCTGCGCGGTGATCAGGTCGGGGAAATTGAGCCAGGCGCTGCGAGCGACGAAGTGGACCTGCCGCTGTGCCGGATATGCCGCTGCCAGGAACGTTCGCGGCTGGTTCGCCGCGACGTCGATCACCGCGTCATACAGGCGCGACGGTGGCACCGGGAAGACCGGCGTGACGATGTCCGGTGCGGGGTCGGCGCCTGCTGGAGCCGCGAGCGCCGTGTTCGGGCTGGCCGGACGCTGGATGTGAGCTGTGTCAAACAACGCCGGGGCCGGCAGGCCGCCTGCGCCGGAGGCGGCACAGGCTGGCAAGACGAACCCGATGAGCCAGGCGAGCGGTGTCATCCTGTCGGAATGGCGCGGATCGTCTGTCGCGGCAAGTTTCCGGGCGCTTACCGTCTGTTCATCGCGCTGTGGTGGGATGGGGGCGCCCAGACGATCGGGGCTCCGCCCATGGACATCGAAGCGAACCCGGCTCCCGCAAGTTGCTGCAGCCTGAATCACCGCGTCTTCACCTCGTTCGGCGAGCCGCTGTTCCGGCGCGCCGAGACCGACGGAACGCCGGTCATGGTGGTGAAGCTGGGAGAAGGAGGCGGCGATCCCGTTGCGCTCGTTGCAACGCGAGTTTGGCATCCCGGACGAGTCGGACGATGGGCGGATGCTTGGCCTGATCGCGCAGTCGCTCGACTTCATCGCCGGGCTGCGGATCGGTGATCCTCTGCCGACCGAAGTGCTGAGCGGCGAGGCGAGCTGGGAGCCGAGTGAGCTGCACCTTCAGATCGCCAATGCACGGTTGCAATGGCAGCTGGTGGCCTGGCTGAACTCAGGCACCGGTGGCGATTCGCCGAACCTGGATGCCGATGCGCTGCTGCAGGTGGCAGACGACCCGGCGCGCAAGCAGCAGGTGCAGGAGGCGTTCGCCAAGGCGGCCGAGACGCTTGGGCTACCGTCGCGTGAGGCGGTGATCAAGCTGGTCGAGGATCTGGCGCAGGAACTGGCCTATATCGAGGCGCTGCGCGACCGGCTGCTGCGCCGCGTCAAGGGCATGGCGGAGAAGCTGAACCACATGGCGCAGGCCTATCGCGGCGACGGCTCGCACCTCGAGACGTTGACGCAGGTGCGGCGCCTGACCGGCGCGGCGCTGAAGCAGATCGGCCATCGCTTCGATGAGCTTGATGCGCAGACCGGCGAGGTGATGGCGGCGCTGCGCAACGCCGACAGCCAGCGCACCTTCATTCGATCCAACCGCGACTGGCTGTACCGCGCCCAGCGCGCCTGGCAGTCGCTGCTGGAGGAGTGGGACGTCGCGGGAATCGGCTTCGACGAGGGGGTCCTGGCGCTGCTCAATCGCAGCTACCAGTTCCTGGCGCCGCGCTTCATGCCGGTGACCGAATGGGCCTCGCAGACGCGACCCGCGGCGCGAAAGAAGGACACGACGCGACGGATGGTATGGTGATCACTCGCGGCTCAGCTTGCTCACCGCGCGGTCGAATTGGGCGAGGTAGATGTTCTCGTCCGCGTCCAGCCAGATGCCGTGCACGTTGAACGCGCCGGCAAACGGCTCGTCGTGGGCGAACTGCGCGAGCTTGCGGCGATCCTTGGTCCAGATCGACACGCCGTCCGCGCCGGCGACATAGATCACGTCGCGCCCGAACGCGAGGTCGCTCGGCATGGTGAAGCCGGTCCACTGCGCCATAAATTCACCGGTGGTGGCGAAGATCTGGATGCGGTGATTCTCGCGGTCGCAGACATACAGCTGATCGTCGGCACTGGCGGTGATGAAGTGGACCAACGCGAACTGACCGGGTCCCTCGCCCGGCTCGCCCCAGGAATGCTTCAGTTCGCCCTCGGTCGAAAAGCAATGCACGCGACGATTGCCGTAGCCGTCGGAGACGAACATCTCGCCGTTCGAGGTGAACGCCACGCCGGTCGGCATGTTGAACGGCTTGCCGTACAGCGTCGGCATCGCCATGTCGCGCACCCCGAAGGTGCGCAGCAAGGTGCCGTCGGGCTCGTGCTGCGTAACGGTGTGCAGCCCGGTATCGGTGATCCA
Organism: uncultured Alphaproteobacteria bacterium; assembly: GCA_963819855.1. Classification (GTDB taxonomy): domain Bacteria; phylum Pseudomonadota; class Alphaproteobacteria; order Acetobacterales; family Acetobacteraceae; genus JAMXLO01. The sequence goes on along the minus strand of CAWFYC010000015.1, from coordinate 225,221 downwards.
GACCTTGCCGGCGGCGTCGATCGTCATTCCATGGACGAAGCTGGAGAACTGCCCCTCGCCCCATGAGGTGACGAACTTGCCATCCGAATCGAACACCAGGACCGGATGCGCGGCGCGGGCCAGCACGTAAACGTCGCCGTTGGCGGCGACCGCGCCCTTCACGGTAGTACGCGGCGGGCTCGGCAGGTGCGCCTCGCCGAAATTCCACCAGCGCGGCAGCTTCGCCCAGTCGCGCCGGAAGCGGTAGCGGTACGAGCCGGTGCCGATGCTGATGTCGGTCATTCGATCGTCTCCTGATGGCGGGCTACGCTGGGTTTCGCTTCGCTCTACCCATCCCACAATTGCACACCTACGGCCGCACAGACGTAGGATGGGTTGAGCGCAGAGACTGAGCAAGAATTCGCATCAGGCTTGTGCTACGCGGCAAGGCCGTGGCGTGGCGGTCGGACGGGGCCGTGTCGGCGCCAGATGAGCCAGATCTCGGCCGGCCGGTCGATGGCGGCTGCAACCGCCGTAGCGAGCCGGCAGAGCAGCCAAAACCACCAGTGAGCGGCTCGCCCGGCGAGCCAGGCGATGAACCGCCCGGCTCCGATGATGCTGGTGACCCGGGCCAGGTTGTAGCACAGCGCCATCAGGCTCCACTCGCCGCGCACCTTGTGCAAGCCGCGCATCAGGAAGTGGCGGTAGCCGGCGCGGCACTTCAGGGTGCCGAACGGATGTTCGACCAGCGCCGCGCGGCGGCTCATCAGCGGAGCCGCCGCGGCCGCCGCCATCCGCGCCCGATGACGCTCGATCACCGCCTCATGCTCCCAGCGATAGATCGTACGCCGCTCCGCCTTGTCGCTCAGACAGCGCGCCCGCAGAGGGCAGCCGTCGCAGTCGGACTTGTGGCTCACATACAGCGTGTACCGCTTGCCGTTCACCGCCTCCCGCTGCCCGCTCATCGGCCGCAGCAACGCCTCCCCCGGACAGCGATACAGATCCGCCGTGGCGTCGTAGCGGAACGCCGAGAGGCTGAACCGGCCTTGCGCGGTCAGCCGCCGATCGCGCTGCGCCAGCGGCACATAGGCGGTGATCCCGCTCGCCTCGCACGCCCGCAGCGTCTCGCCGTTGTAGTAGCCGCCATCGGCAACCGCGGTCAGCGTCGCGACCCCCAGCGCCTGCTTCGCCGCCTCCGCCATCACATGCAACTGCCCGCTGTCGTTGCCGTCGTTCACCACCTCGCTCGCCACGATCAGCTTGTGCTTCGCATCCACCGCAACCTGCACGTTGTAGCCCGCCACCGTCTGCCCGGCCTTCGACAGCAGCCGTGCATCGGGGTCGGTGCGAGACAGCTGCGTCTCGCCACTGGCCGCCAGCCGATCCAGCGCCGCCTGCGCCGCCGCCCGCTTCGCCTCCAGCGCCGCCAAACGATCCGCCACCGCGCCGGACGGCTCCACCGCCGTCGCATCCTCCGCCGCGTCGTTCGCATCCAGCGTCACGCCGTAGGCCTCGATCGTCTGATCCAGCGCCGCAAGCTGCTCCGCCAGCCGCCGCCCCGTCACGATGCTCGCCTTGCTCGCATCGCCATGGAAGAACGCCCCGTCGATCGCCACCACATCGCCGCTCAGCAGCTCGAGCTCATGCAGCGTCCGCACAAAACCTCGGTTCGCCGCCTGCAGCGCCGCGGCGTTGTCCTTGCGGAACTCGCCGATCGTCCGGTAGCACGGCACCAGACCCTTCAGCAGCCACATCACCTCCACGTTGCGCCGCGCCTCGCGCTCCAGCCGCCGCGACGAACGCACCTGGTTCAGGTAGCCATACAGATACAATCCCAGCAGATCGGCCGGGTCATACGGCGGCTGGCCCGCACCAACCTCGCGATCGGCATGGCGGAAACCCAGCGCCGCAACATCCAGCGTGCCAACATACGCCGCGATCACACGAACCGGGTTGTCCGGGCCAACGTAATCATCCACACGCGGCGGCAGCAGGCTGCCCTGCTCGCGGCACACTCCAGTCTTGAACCGGCGAATCGTCATGCAACGAATCGTACCGCAGCGCAGACGCCGGTGGTACTAATTCTTGCCCAGTCTCGCAGCGAAACCCATCGTGCCGCTCTCAATTCCATTCATGTGTCAAACTCCGCCGGCCGCAACAAGTGCGCCAGCCGGTCCAGCACCGCGTTCGCCATCCCCGGCTCGGCGCCGGTGAAGAACCCACGTGCCACGTCGAGGTACTCGTTGATCACCACCTTGGCCGGCGGACCGCCCGCCATCCCGAGTTCCGCCGCGCCGGCTCGCATCAGCGAGCGCAGTACCGGATCGAGGCGCGCCAGTGGCCAGTCCGCCGGAAGCGCCTCGGCCAGCATGCGGTCGATCGTATCCTGCTGCGCCACCGCGGCACGGACAATCCGCGCGAACAGCGGCACCTCGGCATCTGGCACGCGGCCGTCCTCGAACCCGCCGGTGCCGGGCAATTCTCCCAGCCGATGGCGAACGAACTGATCGATCACCGTCTCGGGATTGTCCTGCGCCTGTTCGCTCTGGAATAACGCCTGGACCGCCGCGACGCGCGAGGCGGTGCGCGGCCTGCGTGGCGATCTGCCCATCACACCGCGCCGAGATGCCTTGCCGCACCGATCTGCAGCAGGGCAGCCGCTGCGGCCTCCGCGCCCTTGTTGTGGCCGTCCTTGCCGGAACGCGCCTCCGCCTGCGCGATCGTGTCACAGGTCAACAGCCCGGTCCCGAGCGCCAGGCCGAACTGCAAGGCGACCTGCATCAGGCCCTCCATCGTGGCGCGGCAGATGAACTCGTAGTGGTCGGTCTCGCCACGCACGATGCAACCAAGTGCAACAAACCCATCGAACCGCCGCGAACCGCGCATTGCGATGCGGACTGCCTGCGGCAGTTCGAACGCACCGGCGACGTCGAGCTGTTCGAACGTAGCTCCGGCCTCGCGCAGGATACGGGTCGCGCCATCCGTCAGTCCGTCGACCACCGCGCGGTAATAGGGCGCGCGCAGCAGCAGCAGATGTGGCGGCGGGCCGTCGATCTGTGGTGCGGCGGGAAGCGGCGCATCCTCCGTGCTCATCCGGTATAGCCTTCGGCGACGATGTTCGGGATCGCCTTCTGCGCCACGATGTTCAGCCCATAGCCATCCAGCCCGACGATGGTGCGTCGGACATTGGACAGCAGCACCATGTTCTTGACGCCGAGGTCGAGCAGGATCTGCGCTCCGATGCCATAGTCGCGCAGCGCGCGCGGCGGACGCGGGCTGGCCGCGGTGAGCTGGCTGACGCGCTCGGCGAGCGCGGTTTTGCGGTGTTCGCGAATCAGCACCACCACGCCGCGGCCCTCACGGCCGATCATGTGCATCGCGTTGTGCACGTTGATCCAGTGTGGCCCGCCGGTCATGTCATCCAGGATATCGACCGCGTGCATGCGCACCATCACCGGGTCGGGGCCGCTTACGTCGCCTTTCACCAGCGCCATGTGCTCCTGGTACTCGACCGTGTTGGCGTACACCACGGCGCGCCAGTCGCCGCCCGCGATGTGATGGAAGGTGCCGTCGGCGACGCGCTTCACCAGCCGCTCGGTCAAGCGCCGATAAGCGATCAGATCGGCGATCGAACCCAGCTTCAGATTGTGCCGCTGTGCGAAGGCCACCAGGTCCGGCAGCCGCGCCATGGTGCCATCGTCGTTCATGATCTCGCAGATCACCGCGGCCGGATACAGGCCCGCCTTGCGCGCGATGTCGACCGACGCCTCGGTGTGGCCGGCGCGCACCAGCGTGCCGCCCTCGCGTGCCATCAGCGGAAAGATGTGGCCCGGCGTCACGATGTCGTCGCGGCCGCATTCCGGATTGATCGCGACGGAAATGGTGCGCGCGCGGTCGTGCGCGGAAATGCCGGTGGTGACACCCTCGCGTGCCTCGATCGAGATGGTGAACGCGGTCTGATGCCGGGTGCCGTTGTGCGCGCTCATCAGCGGCAGGCCGAGCTGCTCTACCCGCTGGCGGGTCAGCGCGAGGCAGACCAGACCGCGCGCGTGGCGCGCCATGAAGTTGATCGCGTCGGGCGTGGCGAACTGTGCCGGCACCACGAGATCGCCCTCGTTCTCCCGATCCTCATCGTCGACCAGGATGAACATGCGGCCGTTGCGGGCCTCCTCGATCAGTTCATCAGCGGCGGACAGGTATTGCGATAGTTCGACGGTCTTGAGGTTCTGCTGCATCACTTGAACTCCGCCAGCCGCGCGACGTAGCGCGCCAGCATGTCGATTTCGAGATTCACCGTATCGCCGGGACGAAGCGAGCCGAGACTGGTGACCGCGGCGGTGTGCGGAATGATGTTCACGCCAAAGGTATCGTCCGTAACCTCGTTGACCGTCAACGACACCCCATCGACCGCGACGCTGCCCTTCACCGCGATGAAGCGCGCAAGATCGGGGGGTACCCGAAACACGAACCGGGTCGAACCGTGTTCCGGCGTGGTCGACCGCACCTCTCCCACGCCATCGACATGGCCGGAAACCAGGTGGCCGCCCAGTTCGTCTCCCAATCGCAGCGAACGCTCCAGATTGACCCGCGTGCCGACCGCCCAGCGTCCCAGCGTGGTTCGGCTCAACGTCTCAGCCGATGCGTCGGCGGCGAAGCAGTCGGGGCCGATCTCGACCGCGGTGAGACAGCAGCCGGAGCAGCCGATCGAGGCGCCGATCGGAATCGCCGCAGTGTCGGGCCACGGCGCGGCGATCGTCAGCCGCATGTCTGCGCTGGCGCCGAGAGGCGCGATGGTGCGGACTGTGCCGAGGGCGGTAACGATGCCGGTGAACATTCAGGAGGCCCTGACGAACTCGGTGAGCATATCATCGCCAAGTGGGGAGTCGCCCACCCTGGTGAAACGCGGCATTGCGTCGAGCTGCTCGATGCCGAATGCCTGCACCGCGGGCCACCCATCCCCGCCCATCACGGCGGGCGCATGGAACCAGGCGATGCGGTCAACCAGCCCGGCGCGCAGCAGCGAGGCGGCGAGCTGAGCGCCACCCTCCACCAGGAGCCGGGTGAGTCCCGCCTCGCCCAGCGCGCTCAGCGCGGCGACTGGATCGACGCCGGTTTCGGACCCGGCAACCTCGATCAGCCTAATACCGAGGTCCGCCAAGGCGTGCCGGCGCTCGCGATCGGTGCCGTCGCGGATCAGCATCCAGGTGGGCGCTTCGGCGGCCGTGACGACGAGTGCCGCGGTTAGTGGGGTACGCAGATGGCTGTCGGCCACCACGCGCACCACCGGATTGACGCGGTAGCCCGGCAACCGGCAGGTCAGCGCCGGATCGTCCGCCAGCACCGTGCCGACACCGACCATCACCGCGTCATGTCGTCCGCGCAATGCATGGGCAGCACGGCGCGCTGCCTCGCCGGTGATCCAGCGGCTCTCGCCCGACCGCGTGGCGATCCTGCCGTCCAAGGTCGAGGCAAGTTTCAGCGTCACCAGCGGACGCCCCAGGCGGACCCGCGCACGAAAACCCGACACCAGTTCGTCGGCCTCGTCCCGCAGCACGCCTTCATCGACGGCAATGCCGGCCGCGCGCAGCCGCGCAACGCCTGCGCCATCGACCCGGGGGTCAGGGTCACGGGTGGCAATCACCACGCGGGCCACCCCGGCCTTGATCAAGGCGTCGGTACAGGGCGGCGTGCGGCCCCAGTGGCAGCACGGCTCCAGCGTGACGTAGACGGTGGCGACCCGGGCGGCCATGCCCGCCATGTCGAGTGCGGCCGGTTCCGCGTGCGGCCGCCCTCCCGCCGCGGTGACCGCCCGGCCGACCACGCGGCCGTTGTTGACGACGACACAACCGACCGACGGATTGGGCCAGGTATTGCCGATGCCACGCCGCCCCAGTGCCAAGGCCGCCCGCATATGCGCGATATCCTCGGCTGGTGAGGGGCGTGACGGCGCGGCCATGACGAGGCTTACGTGGCTTCGCCCAGTGAGCCGATGAAGTCCTCGAAATCCTTGGCCTCGCGAAAATTCCGGTAGACGCTGGCAAAGCGCACATAGGCGACCGAGTCCAGCTCCCGCAGCGTGTCCATCACCAGTTCGCCGATATGCTTCGACGGTATGTCGCTTTCGCCGGACGACTCGAGCTGGCGGACGATGCCGTTGACGATGCGCTCGATGCGCTCCTCCTGGATCGGCCGCTTGCGCAGTGCGATGCGGATCGAGCGGGACAGCTTCTCGCGGTCGAACGGCACGCGGCGGCCGTCGGACTTCACCACGGTCAGTTCGCGCAACTGGGTGCGCTCGATGGTGGTGAAGCGCTGGCCGCAGTTGGCGCAGAAGCGTCGGCGTCGGATCGCCCCGCCGTCCTCGCTGGGGCGGCTGTCCTTCACCTGCGTGTCCTCATGGCCGCAGAACGGGCAGCGCATCGGCGGCTACCGTGCGCGATACAGCGGGAAGCGGGCGCACAGCGCCTGCACCCGGGCGCCGACCGCCGCCTCGGCCGCGTCGTTGGCGCCGTCGTTGGAGCGGGACAGGCCCTCCAGCACCTCGTCGATCATCGATCCGATCTCGCGGAACTCCGCGGTGCCGAAGCCGCGCGTGGTGGCGGCCGGCGAGCCGAGACGGACGCCGGAGGTGATCGCCGGCTTCTCCGGATCGAACGGGATGGCGTTCTTGTTGGTGGTAATCCTGGCGCGCTCCAGGCTGGCCTCGGCCGCCTTGCCGGTGACCCGCTTGGGCCGCAGATCGACCAGCATCAGGTGGCAGTCGGTGCCGCCGGTGACGATGGCGAGACCCCGCTGGGCCAGCGTCTCGGCCAACACCCTGGCGTTGTCCACCACTGCCTTCTGGTAGGTGCGGAATTCGGGGCGCAGTGCCTCGGCGAAGGCAGCGGCCTTGCCGGCGATCACGTGCATCAGCGGGCCGCCCTGCAGGCCAGGGAACACCGCCGAATTGATCTTGCGGCCGATCTCCGGGTCGTTGGCGAGGACCATGCCGCCGCGCGGGCCGCGCAGCGTCTTGTGCGTCGTGGTGGTGACGACATGTGCATGCGGCAGCGGGCTCGGGAACAGGTCGGCGGCGACCAGGCCGGCGAAATGCGCCATGTCCACCATGAGATATGCTTCGATCTCATCGGCCACCCGGCGAATGCGAGGGAAGTCGATGAAGCGCGGATAGGCGGAACCGCCGGCGATGATCAGCTTCGGGCGTTCGGTACGTGCCAGCCGTTCCAGTTCGTCATAGTCCAGCAGCCCGTCATCGCGCCGGACGCCGTACTGGATCGCGCGGAACCACTTCCCGGACAGGTTCGGCGGCGCGCCATGCGTCAGGTGGCCGCCGGCCGCGAGGCTCATCCCGAGAATCGTGTCGCCCGGCGTAAGCAGCGCGAGGAATACCGCCTGGTTCGCCTGCGCGCCGGAATGCGGCTGGACGTTCGCGAACTCACAGGAGAAGAGCCGCTTCGCCCGGTCGATTGCGAGCTGTTCTGCGACATCGACGTAGATGCAGCCGCCGTAGTAGCGCCGGCCGGGATAGCCTTCGGCGTATTTGTTGGTCAGCACCGAGCCTTGCGCCTCCAGCACCGCGGCGGAGACCGCGTTCTCGCTGGCGATCAGCTCGATGCCGTCCTGCTGGCGGATCAGTTCGGCGCCGACCGCGGCGGCAAGCTCCGGGTCGGTCTCGGCAAGCGGGGCGCCGAAGAACCGCTCCAGGCTGCCGGCGGGACGCTGTTCGTTCATGACGAGCCCACGGATGGTGATTGAACGACCTGTAGCATGGGGTCCGTGCCGGACAAACGGCCGCGGCGCAGAGCAGACGGTTGTTCATCCGACTTTAGCCGTCAGAACGCAAAGTGCAGCTCATGACCCGAGCGTACCAGCGTGGCATCAACGCCGAAGCGGCTGTCTGTACGGCCTTGGTACGAGAGGGCTGGACAGTGCTGGCTCAGCGCCTGCGCACCGAGGCCGGTGAAATCGATGTGGTCGCGGCAACGCCCGATCTGCTCGCGATCGTCGAGGTGAAGGCGCGGCCGACGCTGGCCGACGCGGCGATGGCACTCGGTGCTCGTCAACGGGCGCGACTGCTGGCGGCGGCCGACATCGTGCTGGCGCAGCATCCGGAGTGGGCGAGGGCAGGGATGCGGTTCGATTTGATGGTGGTCGATGCGGCAGGCACGGTACGGCGCATCGCCGATGCGTTCCGGTGGGAGAATTAGCGCGCATCTGTTCTGGCGAAACCCTCACCCGACGCTCCGCGCCGACCTCTCCCGCGGGCGGGAGAGGTGTTAGTATCTCCGGCCCGGCATGCGGTGGCGGAATGCCAGAGCCTCCGCCACATGTTGCCGTTGCACCACCTTGGCACCGGCCAGGTCCGCGATTGTGCGTCCCACACGCAGCACCCGGGTGTAACCCCGCGGCGACAGGCGCAGCTTCTCCATCGCCTGTTCCGCCAGCGTATGTGCTTCGGTCGCCATCTCGACGTCGCGGCTGTCGGCTTCGGCGTTGCTGGCCGGTCCATCCTCGCCATGACGCGCCCGCTGCGCCGTCCGTGCCCGTGCCACCCGCGCCGCCACCGCGGCACTGGGCTCGCCGGCCGGCGCCCGTGCCAGTTCGGCAGCCGTAGCCGGCTGTACCTCGATGGTCAGGTCGATACGGTCCAGGACCGGCCCGCTGATCCGGTTCTGGTAGTCCTCCGCACAGCGCGGCGCGCGGCCGCATTCGCGCGATGCATCGCCGAGATAGCCGCAACGGCACGGGTTCATCGCCGCCACCAACTGGAACCGCGCCGGATAGGTGATGTGCGCCGCGGCGCGCGCCACCGTGGTGCGGCCGGTCTCCATTGGCTGGCGCAGCGATTCCAGCGTCTGCTTGGGAAACTCCGGCAACTCGTCGAGGAACAGCACGCCGCGATGCGCAAGGCTGATCTCGCCCGGCCGAGCGCGCTGTCCGCCGCCGGTCAGCGCGGCCTGCGACGCCGAGTGGTGCGGCTCGCGGAACGGCGGACGCATCACCAGACGGCCTCCGTCCAGCATGCCGGCGACGCTGTGGATCATGCTGACCTCCAGCGCCTCCTTGGGCGGCAGGTCGGGCAGCAGGCCAGGCAGCCGTGCCGCCAGCATCGACTTGCCGGAACCGGGCGGACCGATCATCAGCAGATTGTGCCCACCCGCGGCGGCGATCTCGACTGAGCGCTTGGCGGTCTCCATGCCCTTTACGTCGGCCAGGTCCGGAGCGCGAACCGCCTCGGCAATGCCCGCGGTCTCCGGCGGAGTGAGCACCTGGGTGCCGCGGAAATGGTTGATCAGCGAAAGCAGGTCCGCGGCGGCCAGCACCTCGATCCGTCCCGCCCAGGCTGCCTCACCGCCCTGGCTCGCCGGGCAGATCAGCCCCAGATCCAGTGTCGAGGCACCGATCGCGGCCGGCAGCACGCCGGTAACCGCGTTCAGCGTGCCATCCAGCGACAGTTCGCCAAGGGCGGCGTAGCCACAGAGGTCCTCGCGCGGCATCACTTCCATCGCCGCCAGCACGCCCAGCGTGATCGGAAGATCGAAGTGGCTGCCCTCCTTCAGCAGGTCCGCCGGCGCCAGGTTGATCAGTATCCGTCGCGGCGGCAGCGCGAGGCCGATGGCGCTGAGCGCGGCCCGCATCCGCTCGCGTGCCTCGCCCACCGCCTTGTCGGGCAGGCCGACCAGCAGCAGCGCGGGCGATCCGCCGGAAATCTGCACCTGCACCTCGACCGGCACGGCTTCGATGCCGGAGAAGGCGAAGGTGCGCACCCGGGCGATCGTGGCGGCGGAGCGTAGCGTGGTCAGGGCACGACGGCCTGAACTGTGGCGGGAGTCTTGTGTCTACCGGAGGATAGTGAAGGCAACGGTAATGCGGGACCCTCGACGGATGCCGGAGCATGCCCAACTGACACTCGTGGGCGCCAGATTCACCCTTGCCGTGTCGCTGTCTTCTGGGCTCGCCTGCTTCGCCGCGGCTGCGCCGCGTCGCGTCCAGTTGGATCCGCCGGAGAGCGAAGTCGCGTTTCGGGCCTATGGGCTCGGCCTGCTGCCGATCGACGCCCGCTTCGCCCGCTTCGGTGGCTGGCTCACCTATGATCCCGACGACAGGGCAGCGTGCCAGGTAGAGTTGCACGTTGAGGTTGCCAGCCTTGTCACCGAGGATGCATCGATGCGCGGCACCATCGTCGGGCCGGATTTCCTGGATGCCGCCAGTTTTCCGGACCTCTCCTACGCCGGAAGCTGCGAATCGCAGGAAAACCTTGGGTGGAAAGCTCGCGATGCATGGGGTCACGCGATCGTTTGCACTTTCGTTGGCCTGGGACCGCAACGGGGTCGTGGCGGAGGGCCGGCTGCTGCGCGCCGATTGGGGCATGACGGCGATGCCGCTCATGGGCGGCCGCACGGTGCGCATCCGGGTCACCGTCCCCCTGGCAGGCGGCCGCGAGCAGGCCAGCCATCCCGCTTCGGCACCTTGACCGGGCAGGTCGTGGTCCCGATCATTTGTAGTCAAATGAGCAGCGCGATCGACGATGCCCTCGCCGATTTCACGGTGGAAGATCACGTGGGCTTCCTGCTGCGCCGGGCGCACCAGCGGCACGTGGCGCTGTTCACTGCGGGTATGACGCATGCCGAGCTGACGCCGACCCAGTTCACCGCCCTGCTGAAGACGGTGCAGTTGGGGCGGACTACGCAGAATCTGCTCGGCAGGCACGCGGCGATGGACCCGGCAACGATCCAGGGCGTGGTGCGGCGGCTGATCGCCCGCGGCCTGATCCGCCGTGGTCGCGACCCGATGGATCGGCGCACGGCGGTCCTGGAGCCGACCGAGGCGGGCATTGCGCTGATCCGGCGTGTCGTGGCATGCGCGCAGCGGGCACATGACGCGGCGTTGGCGCCGCTATCCCCCGAGGAGCGGGCGCAGGTGCTCGCCCTCTTGCGCAAGATGGGCTGATGCCGTGATGGATGCCGCGCCTGTTGCCGACGCAGTGAACCTGGGTTTCGGCTTCAGCTTCCCAGAACTTGCCGCGCGCGATGGTCTGGTGCGGCTGGACCGGGTCTTCCTCGACCGGCTGGCGAGCGAGGATACCCCGCTGCACGACCGCCTGCTGGCGGCGCGCGCCGCCCCTGATTCTGTCGCGGTGCCGGACGAGAGTGAGCTGGTGGTGGCACTCGCGCCGCATCTCGACGGGTTCGTCGCGGCGCTGTTCGGGATCGAGGCGGAGACGCTGGCGCTGGCACACCAGACCCATGCGCTCGATCCGATCCACGCGTGCAAGCGGCTGTTCGTCCAGCGCCAGGCAGTGAAGAAGTATCCCGATCCATCGGCGTTCGATGGCGCCGCGTTGCGCGCGGAACTGGAGGCACGGTTCGGCGAAGCAGTTGCGGAACGCGCCTTTGCAGATCATGTCGTGGTCTGGGAAAACGCGGGTGACTTGGAGGCGCTGGACGTCGCGCTGCGCTACGCGGCCTGGGCGACGCTGACCGAGGCGGGCCGTGCCGTCCATCCCGGCAATACGCTGTTCCGTGTGCCGCATCGGCTGGACTACAACCATCTGGTTCCGGTTGAAACCATTGAGCGCGACGGCGTCACGATGCTGCGCCTGCCGGAACACCACTGGCGGGCCCGCGAAGGATTTGCGCTGACCGATGCGGGGATGAACACACAGCAGGCGCTGGACCAGATCAACTACTGCATCTGGTGCCACACGCAGGGCAAGGATTCCTGCCGTCACGGTCTGAAGGATCGTAAAAGCGGAAAGTTCCAGAAATCCCCGTTCGGCGTGACGCTGGCGGGCTGTCCGCTCGACGAGAAGATCAGCGAAATGCACACGTTGCGCGCGCAAGGTAGCGCGATCGGTGCCCTCGCCATCATTGCCATCGACAATCCGATGGTGGCGGCGACTGGCCATCGCATCTGCAACGACTGCATGAAGGCGTGCATCTACCAGCGACAGGACCCGGTCGACATCCCGCAGGCCGAGACCCGAGTCCTGAAGGACGTGCTGGAGCTGCCGTGGGGCTTCGAGATCTACGCGCTGCTGACGCGGTGGAACCCGCTCGACATCCGCCGGCCGCTGCCGCGCCCGGACAGCGGACGCAAAGTGCTGATCGTCGGCCTGGGTCCCGCCGGATTCACGCTGGCGCACCACTTGATGAACGACGGCCACACCGTGGTGGCGATCGACGGGCTGAAGATCGAGCCGCTGGGTTTCGATCCGGCCGCGCCGGTGCGCGATGCGGAGCTGTTGTTCGAGAACCTCGATGACCGGGTGATGGCGGGATTCGGCGGTGTTGCCGAGTACGGCATCACGGTGCGCTGGAACAAGAACTACCTGAAGCTGGTGCGCCTGCTGCTGGAGCGGCGGGTGGAGAAATTCGCGCATTTCGGCGGCATCCGCTTCGGCGGCAACGCGACGCTGGGCATGGACGATGCCTGGGCGATGGGATTCGACCACGTCGCGCTGTGCATGGGCGCGGGCAAACCGACGGTGCTCGACATCCCCCACGGTCTGGCGCGAGGCGTGCGCGCGGCGTCCGACTTCCTAATGGCGCTGCAGCTCACCGGCGCGGCGAAGTTCTCTTCCATTGCCAATCTGCAGATCCGCCTGCCGGTGGTGGTGATCGGCGGCGGCCTGACCGCGATCGACACTGCGACCGAGAGCCTCGCCTACTATGTCCGCCAAGTGGAGAAGTTTTCGGCGCGCTATCGCACGCTGGCGACCGAGCGCGGCGAGGCTCTGGTGCGCGCGGGCTGGAATGCCGAGGAAGCCGGCATCGCCGACGAGTTCCTGATGCACGCCGCGGCGATCGCGGCCGAGCGCGCGGCAGCGGAGCGAGAGGGCAGGGCGCCTCGGCTCGCGCAACTGCTCGATGCATGGGGCGGGGTCACGATCGCCTATCGACGCCGACTGATCGACAGCCCCTCCTACACGCTGAACCACGAGGAGGTGGCCAAGGCGCTCGAGGAAGCGGTCCGCTTCGCCGAGGGCCTGACGCCACATGCGGTGGAGGTGGACGAATTCGGCCATGCCGCCGCAATGCGGTTGACGCGTGCCGATGGGACGCAGGTTGTCCTGCCGGCGCGCGCCATCCTGGTCGCCGCGGGAACCCAGCCCAACACCGTGCTGGCGCGCGAGGACGACCGCATCCAGCTCGACGGCCGTTACTTCCAGGCGGTGGACGCGACCGGTACGCCGGTCAACGTGGTGCACGGCCTCGCCAAGCCCGACACGACGCACGTGCTGATGCACCGCGCCGACAACGGCCGCTTCATCAGTTTCTTCGGCGATCTCCATCCAAGTTTCTTCGGCAACGTCGTGAAGGCAATGGGAGGTGCCAAGCGTGGCTACCCGATGGTGTCGCGAGCGCTCGCGGCCCAGGAGACGACCAGCGTCAGCGGTGCCGAGCTGATCGCGCGCTGCCGGCAGGAACTGATCCCCCACGTGCATGCGTTGCATCGACTGACCCCCAACATCGTCGAGGTGGTGGTGCATGCGCCGGCGCAGGCTCGTGCCTTCCGGCCGGGCCAGTTCTACCGGCTGCAGAACTTCGAGATGCTCGCGCCTCGGATCGCGGAGGCCGGCGCGGCGAACACGGTTCTGGCGATGGAAGGGCTGGCGATGACCGGCGCCTGGACCGATCCGGCGCAGGGCCTGGTGTCGGTGATCGTGCTGGAGATGGGCGGCAGTTCCGACATCTGCGCGCTGCTGAAACCTGGCGAACCCGTGGTACTGATGGGTCCCACCGGGACGCCGACGGAGATCCATGCCGGAGCGACGGTCGCGCTGGTCGGCGGCGGGTTGGGCAACGCCGTGCTGTTCTCGATCGGGGCCGCACTGCGAGCGGCGGGTTCACGGGTGATCTATTTCGCCGGCTACAAGCAGATGCGTGATCGCTACAAGGTGGCGGAGATCGAACGTGCCGCCGATGTCATCGTTTGGTGCTGCGACGAGGCGCCGGGGTTCGCGCCGACGCGGCCGCAGGATCGCAGCTTTGTCGGCAATATCGTGCAGGGGATGGCGGCGCACGGGGCCGAGATCGGGTTGGCCGAGGCGGACCACCTGATCGTCATCGGCTCGGACCGCATGATGCAGGCGGTCGGATCGGCACGGCGCGGCCTGCTGGCGCCGCTGATGAAGCCCGGTCACACGGCGATCGGCTCAATCAACTCGCCGATGCAGTGCATGATGAAGGAGGTCTGCGCCCAATGCCTCCAGCCGCAGATCGATCCAGCGACCGGTGAGCGCAGCGTGGTGTTCTCCTGCTTCAACCAGGATCAGGCACTGGACCGGGTGGATTTTCCCGCGCTGCATGAGCGGTTGGCGCAGAACGGCGCGCAGGAGAAGCTCACCGCACAATGGATCGACCGCGCGCTGCACCGGCTGCACGCGCGCGGGGTGGCCGCTTAGCCCGGTGCTCCGAACGGGCTCGAACCCTGGGTTCCCGCTTGCGCGGGAAGACGTGATTTGCGGACGGAACGCGCAACGCATTCCGCCGTCACACAACCTGAGCCGCTACTTCACACGCATCATCTGGCCGCGGATCTCGCCCCCCTTGTTATCCGCGGTATGCACGTTCGCATACCAGTTGCCGGCCTCCAGATCGGCGATCTGGGCGTCCGTCAGCGTCGCGCTGCCGGTCGACGGGCTCGGCGGATTGGTGCCGATCGGCACGACCACCCCGGCGTTCGCTCCGGCCGCCGCCGGCCCATGGAAGTGCGCCGCCGTCGCCGGACCGCTGAGGCCCGAGTAGGTCATCGTGTAGGTAAGCTTCTTGGTGCTGGTGTCCAGCGTCGCCAGCACATCGCCGCTACCGGTGGAAGTCGTCGGTGGCACCTCGGCCTTACCGGTCATCGTCGCGCGAAAGTCGACCATTGCCGCCGAGGCAGCGGACAGACAGCCGACGGTGAAGGCCGCGGCCAGAAGTGAGGTCCGGAACATGCATCCCCCTTTGTTGCAGCCGACCGCCCGAGCCCGGCGCGGGGCAGTCAGCTTGGTAAAAGACGCGCCGAATGTCACGGTATTCCGTTGCTCGGCTGGGAAAAAGGCCCCAGTCCCGCCTGTTCAGATCGTCGACGGGCGCCTGAGCTCCGGTTCCACCAGGCGCTCGAAGACGACGTCGCCGGCGGCAGCGATGCGCTCCGCACCGATCGCCGCGCGGGGGTCCTCGGCGTTGCGCCAGTGCTTGTATTCGTCGGTGTGTGGCAGTCCCATCGCCTCGGCCAGCAGATGGATCCAGTTCACCACGCGGATCGGCCGGCCGCGCTCCAACGCCACGGCATCGCGGTGACAGGAATGAAAGATGGTCGCCAGCGTGTCTGCGTCGGTGTCTTCCATCGCCGCCAGCGTCTCCCGGTGCGCCCGCGCCAGTTCGCCGGGCACGGCCGCGATCGCCGAGCACATGTGGCCGGGGATGCGCATGGGATGATCCAGCATGGTCAGGCCGGGGATCATGCCGAGCAGCATCGGTACGTCGGTGTTCACCGGCACACGTCCATGGAAGCCGTGATGCGCATGGAGCAGAACCCGCGCCGACACGTGATGTGTCAGCAGCGGACGCAGCCGGTCGGCACGAGTGACCAGCAGCTGGGTGATGTGCTGCGTCTCGAACGCCGTCTCTGTCACCGGCGCCATCAGATCGTCCATGTTCATGTGGCAGGACGGGCACCAGGTGACAACCGTTTCACGCCCGGCCTGATTGAATTTCTCCACCGTGCGCGCGGCCATGCCTGCGGCGATGCGGGCGTTCTTCTCCTGCGTGGAGCCGCAGCAGTAGCCGGGACCGCCGGCCGGCGCCGCCTCGACACCGACGGCTTCGAGGATGTGCGTGACGAGACGCACGATCTCGCCGTGGCGGGCCATGTTGCAGCCGTACCAGAAGGTGACGCTGGCATCCGCGGTCACAGCCATTTCGCCTGCTCCTCCTCGTTCATTGTTAGTCGCGCGAACGCCTTGACGCGCGCGGACCAGCCCGGATCGTGTTTGCTTGCGACGCGCGGTGCGTCGCCCAGCGTGCCGCGGACGCGCAGCGATGCCAGCCGCATCAGGAACGCCGCGTCAAGCTTCTCCGGACAGGCCGGCGTGCACACACCGCTCTTGGTGCAGGCACCCGCGAAGGCAATCGCCTCCGGCGTGCCGGCGCCATCGCGCAAGATGTCGCGGATGCCGGCCATCACCGCTTCCGGTTCCGCGGCGTTCAGCGCGGCGGTCCGTGGCACCATGGGACAGGCGCGATAGCACTCGCCGCAGGCCGTGCAGGCGGCCGCCAGGCGGGCCGAGTTGTCGCGCATGTGCGCGACCAGTCCACTTGCCAGATCGGGCATTGCTGTTACCCAGCGCTAAACGACGAGGCGGATCTTCGTTCCGGCTGCGGGTTCACGCGGCAGGCCCTCGGTCTCGGTGAACGAACCCCACATGTCGCCGTTATAGCCTTCCAGCGAGAACTGGCGCGGGCGGTAGGTGGTCTCCTGTTCCGGCATGATGTGCTTCACCCCGACGGAATACTCGTAGACCATGCCGTCCGGTCCCTCGAAATACACCATCATCGCGGTGGAGATGGGATGCCGCCCCGGGCCGTAGACGATCTTCACGCCATGCTGCTTGAGCCAGTAGTAGGACTGCATCACATCGTCGATGTCCTCGACCTGGTGATTGATGTGCTGGATCCCCGGCCGCGACGACGGCATCAGCACCACCGAATGATGCACGGTGCCGATGCGCAGGAAGGTCGCCTCGCCGAGCCAGTCGGAGACGCGCGCATTGACCAGCCGCGTCCAGAACTCGGTGTCGCGCTTGGTATCGGTGCTGAACAGGGCGACATGGCTGAAATTGGTGATCCCCACCTGGCGCGCCCGGAAGGAACTTCGAGCCGCTGTTGTAGGGTCGCGCCAGGATGTCCAGCTTGTTGCCGCTGGGATCGGATGACGCGATGAACGCGCGGGTGCGCCGGCTGTCGCATTCCGCACGGGTGCCCCAGTGCACCGGCCGTCCCGCCTGTTCCAGCGCAGCCCCGACCGCGTCCAGATCGTCGGGATCGATCAGTTCCAGGCCGATTGTCTGATCCGCCGGGTCGCCTTCGAAATACACAAGTGTATGGTCGCGCGTATCGCCGCGCACCTCGGCCTTGTCGCTGCGGAAGTAGGCGGCGTTGGCTTCGCGCGCGACCAGTTGCAGCCCGACGATGTCGGTGGCGAACCGGATCGAGGACTCCAGGTCCTGCGTGCCGAGGCGCGCGTATCGGATGTCGTGCAGGTTGATCATCTGGGTTCCTCCCTTGGAAGAGGCGTGCGAGGGTAGTCCTGTCTCCGCTGCAACACACTACATATCCACCACCGACCCGTCCTCATGCGGCCGCATCTTGATCGGCCGCGGCCGGTACGGGAACCGCCGCTCCACGTCCTCCACCAGTTCCACGCCGATCCCCGGCCCGTTCGGGAATCGCGATGAACCCACCCACCTGTTCCTCCAGCCCGGTCGCCAGATCGTTGCCGAGCAGCTCCTTCCCGCCATCCAGGTCCGGCGTCCGCGACGGATACTCCTGGATCGCGAAATTCGGAATGCAGGCGGCGATCTGCAGACACGCCGCAGTGCTGATCGGCGACAACGGGTTGTGCGGCACCACCCAGGCATCGTGCGCCTCGGCGATTGCCGCGACCTTCTTCGCCCCGGTGATCCCGCCCACCAGGCACACATCCGGCCGCAGGTACTGCACCGCGTTGCGCGTCAGCAGCGTCTGGAACTGATACAGACTGTGGAACCGCTCGCCGGTCGCGATCGGGATATCGATGTGCCGCGCCACGTCCGCCATCGCGTCGAAACTGTTCGGCCGCAGCGGGTCCTCGAAGAACATCGGCGTGTACTTCTCGATGCCGCGCCCCAGCGCGATCGCCTCGGGCGGCGTCAGGCGGCGGTGGATCTCGATGCACAAATCCACCTTCGGCCCGACCGCCTCGCGCAGCCGGCGCACGTTGTCGATCGCCTCCTCGATCCGCGCGGCGTGCGACTTGTAGAAAGGTTCGTCCTCGCTCTCGTCCAGCAGCGGGTTCAGGTGCCCCAGCGCGGTGAAGCCGGCCTGCTTCAGCCGCACCGCCTCTTCCACCAGCTTCTCGATCGTGCGGCCCTTCACGTGCCCGTAGAGGCGCGCCTTGTGGCGCATCCGCCCGCCGAGCAGCTCGTACACCGGTACGCCGAATGCCTTGCCCTTGATGTCCCACAATGCGATGTCGATTGCTGATACGGCACCGGTGATCGCACCGCCGGTGAAATGATTGGCCCGCAGCATGACATTCCAGTGATGCTCGATCGGAAACGGGTCCTTGCCAATCAGGTATTCGCCGTATTTGGTGATCGAGGCGGCGGAGGCCTCGAGCTGGCCCCACGTGCCTGACTCGCCTATGCCGGTGATGCCCGCGTCGGTGCTGACGCGGACATAAAGGAACCGGTCCAGCAGCAGCGGTTCGACCTTGGTGATCTTCATGACGGGCCCTCCTTCAGGCGGCGCAGCTTCGGTCACCGACCGCCCGGCGTCCAGCCGCCGCGCCGGATGGAATAAAGCGCCGTCAGGAGCGTCCCGTACCCGGGCGGCGCAGGTGACGCTGCCAATGTGCAGAGCCCATCATCTAGGGCGAACAGCGGAGCCGATCATGCCGTGACCGTCTCCGGCGTCCTGACCCGGATCGAAGCCTGCATCCCGGCGCTGCGCCGCTACGCCGCGGCGCTGCTGCGCAACCGCGACGATGCCGATGACCTGGTGCACGATTGTCTGGTCCGCGCGCTGGATAAGCTGCACACGCGGCGCGATGACGCCGATGTGAGGGCCTGGCTGTTTGCCATCATGCACAACCTGTTCATCAGCCAGTTGCGCAGGGCCAAGGCACGTCCCGCAGGCGAGCCGCTCGATGAGACGCACGAAGCCGCCGTGAGCATACGTCCGGAGCAGGAGAGCGGCCTGCAGTGGCGCGACCTCATTCGTGGGCTGAACGCGCTTCCGGTCGAGCAGCGGAGCGTCATCCTGCTGGTCTCGGTCGAGGACCTCTCTTACGCCGACGCCGCCAATGTGCTTGGCATTCCCATTGGCACTGTGATGTCGCGGCTGGCCCGCGGCCGCGAGCGGCTGCGCCAGTTGACCGAGGAGTCGGAGGCTCGGCCGGTGCTGCGGAGGGTCAAATGAGCGACTCCGCCCGGCCGATCCCCGAGGAAGACCTGCATGCCTGGATCGACGGTCAGCTCGAGCCGGACCGCCAGCCGGCGGTGCTGCACTATTTGCACGAGCAGCCGGACGTCGCCCGCCGGGTCGCGGCATGGCAGGACCAGCGTGAGGCACTGCGGGCGGCGTTCGCACCGGTGGCTGCCGAACCGGTCCCGCCACGGCTCGGTCTGGAGCGGCTGGTCCGGCAGCGGCGGGGAAGGGGATTCCCTTGGCGGGCAGCAGCGTCGGTCCTGCTGGCGTTCGGCCTGGGCGGCGTCGGGGGGTGGTTCCTGCGCGGCGGCCGGCCGCCGGCGGCGGCCGCGATCACGTTGCTGGCACAGCAGGCAGTGGCCAACCACGTGGTCTATACCGCCGATCGCCGGCGCCCTACCGAGCTGGGCGCCCAGCAGCGCGACGACCTGGCGCGCTGGGTGTCGAATCGACTGAACCACCAGGTGGCGCCGCCCGATCTGTCGGCCGATGGCTACAGCTATATGGGCGGACGTCTGGCCGCCACGCAGGACGGGCCCGCGGGCCTGTTCATGTACGACGATCCGCAGGGCGTGCGGCTCACGGTGTTCGTGCTGCCGTTGGACGCGGCGGCGAGCATGCCGATCCAGCATGTCGATTTCGCCCACGTCGATGGCTGCGCCTGGATCGACCAGAGCATCGGCTACACTGTGGTCGGAAAGCTGCCGCCAGCCGAGTTGCGCCGGATCGCCGAACTGGTGCGCCGGCAGCTTGGCTGATCCAGATCAAGGCGCGACAGACGGTTGCGGCGCAGGATTGCCTCTGGAAGGAGGCACTCACATGGCAAAACCCCTGACCCTTCGGATTGTCATCGCCGACGGCGAGCATGTGCGCTTCGTCCAGCCGGATGCGGACAACGCGCTGCGCACCGTCGGTTCGTTCGATTCTGCGTCGGCCCATCTGCGCTCGCATGACATCGGCTCGGACCGGCCAGGCCGCGCGTTCGAGAGCGGTGCCAGCGCGCGTCACGCGTTCGGCGAGCGTCACGATCCGCATGCGATGGAGATGCAGAAGTTCGTCCGGCTGGTCGGGGAACAGATCAGCGCCGCATCCGGGCGTGGCGAATTCGACGAACTGCTGCTCGTGGCACCGTCTCGTGCACTGAACGAGCTACGCGAGGCGCTGGACGCTGCGGCGCAGGCGAAGCTGGTCGGTGCGCTGGAGAAGGACCTGGTGAAGACGCCGGATCGTGAGCTGTGGCCGCATGTGCGGGAATGGGTCAGTCCGGCGCGTCGCCCGGTCGCCTGATCCGCGCAGACGGCAATGGCAACCGCGCTGTCTGGATCGGCGCGGTGAATTGGCCAAAATCAAGTGCAACATCAATGCGGGATGACACGCCGAGGTCGATCAACACGACTCCCGGTCCAACCGAGGGACATTGAGTTCCACATCACGCGCACGTGACTGCGATCAAAGCCGTGGGTGGCCTACGTTAACCTTTCAGTAAGTAATTCTCGGGGGAAGAATGTTTCAATTCGCTGGCGCGTTCTGCGCAATCGCGGTGTTCATCATCACGCCTACGCTTGCGCAATCGGACAAGGCACCGACGCCCGCCCAGGCGGCACAGCAACAACGGATGACGACCTGCAACGCGGACGCATCGCAGCGCAGTCTCAAGGGCGACGCCAGGCAAAACTACATGAGTGCCTGCCTGGGCGGCAAAATGAGCCAGACCACGCTGATGAAGGTCTGCAACGCCGAGGCGACACAGGAAAAGATGACGAGCGACGACCGCAAGACTTATTTGGCCACCTGCCTCAAGAAATCCGCCTGACGCGCTGATGCGGTTCCGCGCAGCCTATCTCTGCGCGGCGCTGACGGTTGCACTCTGTGAGGCGCTCCTCGGAACGCCATCGGATGCTCTGGCCGACAGCGGCGGATATCGCCGCCCACACATATATGCACAGTACGGCTCGACTTCCAGTACCGCGGGCCGGACCGTCCCGTCCAGCGGTGGTTACCGGCGTCCGTCGACATCCGGCAGTGGATACGTCTCCGGTTCGGCCGGCGACATGGCGATCTCGCGGACAACGTCGGCGCAGGCGCTGCAGCAGTACCGCGCTTCGCAACAGCCCCGCCGTCCGTCGGTCGAAGCCTCAGGCCGGCCGGACAGCGGCTGGCAGTACGGTGGCTATGCGTCGCGCCGTCCGCCAAGCTATGCGGCGCCGGCTGGCATTGCCGGTGGGTCCGGCGGCTATGGCACGGCAGCCTTCTGGGCCATGCTCGGGGCGTTGTCGGCGTCGGACCGCGCCAGTTACTTCCAGCAGTCGCAGTTCAACCCGGCCTATCAGCAATGGCACCAACAGGTCGCGCGCGATCCCGGCACGGCGGCACGGCTGGCGGCGCTTGGCGATCAGGCATCCGCGGCGCCCGCGGGTGCGCCGGTTGCACCTGCGTCGGGCGGCTCAGCCATCGTTTGGGTGGTGCTGTTCGTCGCAGTGGCGGCGTTCGCACTGCTGTGGCTGGCGCGCCGCAGAGCCGCCAGGCCTTTGGCTGCCGGACCTTCGATCGCAAGCGCGCCGCCGGGCATCTCGGGCAGTGCCGCGACGCGGTTCCGTGTCGGGCAGACCATCCCGCTCGACCCTGCGCCGTTTCTGCTGGCCGCCGGTGTCACCAAGGTGCAGCCGCCGTCAGGCAGCGGGATGATCAGCGTCGAGGCCGTGGGGCTGCTGGAGGATGAGGGTGTGCAATTGCACCGGCTCTACCTGCCGGGCCGGGCCGGCTTGTTCCAACTGCATCTCGGCGCAGACGGCGCGCCCGATGAATGCCGCTACTTCTCCCGGCTCGACGAAGTGCAGCCGGCCGACCAAGCCGAGTGGGGCCAGTGGCTCGATCCTGCCCAAGGGATGATCGGCTGGCCGGCGTTCCAGACCAAGGATGGCCAGACCTACGATCGCTCGTGGGCGCCGGGACAAAGCAAGGTGCCACCGCGTCAGCAGACCGAGACTCTGCAGACGCTTGGCGGCGTGACGCAGCGGCGGTTGCAGGCCATGCTGTATGCGCGCGCCACCGGGGCTGCGCCGCCGGCGCCACAGGCCGAATATGCTATGGTCGCCGCAGTCGACGATGGCAGCCAGGCCTGGGTGGAAATCCTCGCCGGCATCGATGTCAATCCTGCCGCGCTGACACTGCCGGCCGTTTCCCTTTGACCAATCGCGGAGCACGCCATGTCCGGAGACCCAGCCTTAGGTATCGCGGGCGCACTCGGCAGCGGGCTGCCGGTGCTGCTGCTGCAGTTCGTCGTGTGCATCGTGCTTCTGGTGGTCGGCGTCGCTGTCTACACGTTGGTCACACCGTTCCATGAGCGTGAGCTGCTGCGCGAGGGCAACGTCGCGGCGGCCACCGTGCTGAGTGGCGCGGTGATCGCGCTGGCGATTCCGCTTGCCGCTCTGCTTGCCACCACACGCTCGTTGCTCGACATCGTCGTTTGGGGGATTGTGGCAATCCTGCTGCAACTGGTGACGGTCGTGATCGCCAGCCACGTGATGCGTGGAATGCGCCTGACGATCGAAGACGGGAGCCTCGCGGCGGCACTGCCGATCGCCGCGGCGCAGCTTGCGATTGCATTGCTCAACGCGGCCGGGATGGTTCCGGTCTGACGGCAGCCGTGGCAACAAGGAGGACAAGCCCATGCTTCAGTTCATGCGCAACCTGATCGGCGTGAAGGCTGACAAGGCGGTGCAGGCCGGCGTCGAGGCATTGGTCCGCTGGGATCCGCAATCAGCCAGCGAGGCCGAGATGCGGTCGATGGAGCAACATCTCGACGACCTTGGCCAGCAGGTGGCGCGGGCGCGGCAGAGCTACGACAAGGAGACGCGCGAGGCGAATGCCATCCAGACCTTGTCGGCGCAGCGAATGGCCGCGGCGGAGCAGCTGCAAAACCAGGTCGCGGCGGAAGCCGATCCGGCGAAGAAGGCGGACCTGGAGCGGAGCCTGGCGACGCTGGTGACGATGTTGGAGCAGATGGCGCCCGAGATCGATCGCGAAAAGAAGGACGCGGTCGACGCCAAGGAGTTCATGGAGATGCTCGAGAAGACCTATGCCGACGCCGGCGGCAAGCTGCGCGAGGGGCGCTCGCAGCTCGAGCGCGCCCAGCGCGACATGGCGCGCGCCGGTCAGCAGCGGCAGATGGCGGAACAGCAGGCCGACGCGGCTCGTCGCGCCGCCGGTCTGAGCACGACGACCAGCGGCCTGAACGTCGCACTGAAGTCGATGCAGGATTCTGCCGCGCGCGATCTTGCCAATGCCGAGGCCGCCAACATGAAGGCAAAGCTGCTCACGCCGACGCAGCCCGAGAAGGAGGATGCGAACATCGCGCGCGCCATGCAGATCGCCTCCGGCACACCGGCCGCGCCGACCAACCTGACCGACCGCCTGGCGGCACTTCGCGGCCGCTCCTGACAAGTTCGCCCGGCCCGGGCGTCACTTCGCCACGGCATCCAGCAGTTCGGGCGTGAACCCGCCCGACTGCCGGCGCCACAGCCGCGCATAGGTGCCATTGTGCGCCAGCAGCTCGGCATGGGTGCCGGCCTCGACGATCCGCCCATGATCCAGCACCACCAGGCGGTCCATCCGCGCGATCGTCGACAGGCGGTGCGCAATCGCGATCACCGTGCGGCCATCCATCAGCCCGTCGAGCTGGCTCTGGATCGCCGCCTCGACCTCCGAATCCAGCGCCGAGGTCGCCTCGTCCAGCACCAGGATCGGCGCGTCCTTCAGGATCACCCGCGCCAGCGCCACACGTTGCCGCTGCCCGCCTGACAGCTTCACGCCGCGCTCGCCGACATGCGCGTCGTAGCCGTGCCTGCCGTGCCAGTCCTCCAGCCCGACGATGAACGTGTGCGCTTCGGCGCGCCGCGCGGCATCCTCGATCATCGCCTGCGTCGCCTGCGGCCGGCCGTAGCGGATGTTCTCGCTGATCGAGCGGTGCAGCAGCGAGGTGTCCTGCGTCACCATGGCGATCTGCGTGCGCAGGCTCTCCTGCGTCACGGTGGCGATGTCCTGCCCGTCGATCAGGATGCGGCCGCGCTCGGGGTCATAGAAATGCAGCAGCAGATTGACCAGCGTGGACTTGCCGGCACCTGACGGCCCAACCAGCCCGACGCGTTCGCCCGGCGCGATCCGCAGGTCGATGCCGTGCAACACGCCGCCCCGTCCCGGGTACGGTACGCGCCCATAGTCGAAATGCAGGTTCTCGAACCTGATCTCACCACGCGTCACCCGCAGTTCGCGCGCGTCCGGCGGATCCGGCATCTGCCGCTCGACGGCGATCGAGCGCATGCCGTCCTGCACGGTGCCGATGTTCTCGAAGATCGAGGTGACGCTGCGCGCCACCCAGCCCGCCATGTTGGTGATCTGCCAGGACAGCGGCAGCACCATCGCCACCGAACCGACCGAGATGCGGCCGCTGCTCCACTGCCAGATCGCCAGCGTCGCGGTGGACACGATCAACGTCGCGTTCATCAGCGACAGCATCACGACATAGCCGGTGGTCATCCGAGTCTGGTTGCGGAAGGCGTCGGTGTGCAGGTCGATCGACTCGCGCACGAACGCGTCCTCGTCGCGAGCGCGCGAGAACAGCTTCACCGTCAGGATGTTGGTGTAGCTGTCCACCACGCGCCCGGTCAGATTCGAGCGCATCTCGGAGACCGCGCGCGAGCGTTCGCGCAGCCGCGGCACGAAATAGCTCAGCAGACCGGCGTAGCCGCAGAACCACAGCAGGATCGGCGGCGTCAGGCGCCAGTCGACCGAGGCGAGCAGCACCAGCGCGCTGCTGCCGTAGACCACGATGTACCAGGCGGCGTCGAACGACATCACCAGGCTCTCGCGGAGCGACGGGCCGGTCTGCAACACCCGGTTAGCGATGCGCCCGGCGAAATCGTTCTGGAAGAACGTCCAGCTCTGCCGCACGACATGCCAGTGGTTCTGCCAGCGGACCATGTTCGACAGGCCGGGGTTAACGACCTGGTTGATCAGCACCACGTGGCCCATGAACACCAGCGGCCGCACCAGCAGCAGGACGCCGGCCATGGTCGCCAACTGCGGCCAGGTCTCGCGCAGCAGCGCCTCTGGGGTGTGTGAGGAGACCAGGCCGACGATGCGGCCGATGAAGGCGGGGATGGTCACGTCGAGCATCGCGATCAGCCCGCCGAACCCGAACAGGGCGACGACGAGCGGACGGACCTGGCGGATGAACTGCCAGTAGAACGGCCACAGCCCCTCGGTCGGCGGTGGTTCCGGCGAGCGGGCGGTCGGGTT
This sequence comes from uncultured Alphaproteobacteria bacterium, assembly GCA_963819855.1. Taxonomy (GTDB): domain Bacteria; phylum Pseudomonadota; class Alphaproteobacteria; order Acetobacterales; family Acetobacteraceae; genus JAMXLO01. Next base: position 199,770 of record CAWFYC010000015.1, on the reverse strand, counting down.
CAGCAGGGCTTCGAAGCGACGCAGCATCGCGCGGGACATACTCCGTTTTCCGCGTTGACGTGGCCACGCGGGGTGGGATGGGTAATGCTCGGGCGTGTATCCGTCAACGAACAGGGTCGCCCTGCCACACCAACCAAGCGTTGATGTCGACGCTACACTCTTCGGTATGGCACCGAACGATTCGTCCGACTATATTGGTTCACCGCCCGCCGGCCACTTTTCGAGAATCGCGGTAATCGAGGCAATCCAGATCGCTGGAGGCCACTATTGAAATTAGCGGTCCAATCTTCCAGTCCTGCGACCCGCAAAAAACGCGGACGCGGCATGCGGCTCAGACCGCCGCGCTATTAGGGCGGGACCATGTTCCGCGGTGTCTGCCCAGGCGGCGTGGGTTCGGGCCTCGGGGCCGGCGCGCCGGGTGCGCCCTGCAGGATCATGCCGCCCCCCTGGAAGGCCGCGTTCGCCTCAGGGGTGAAAGGTCCATGATCGATCGGAGGTCCGTAGGAGCGCCGGGGCTGCGCCGTGGCGCCGGTCCCGGTCGCGGGCTGGGCAAGAACCGAACCACTGGCCAGCATCGCAATCACGGCAACGAGGCATACTTCGCGCATGACGGATCCCCTCTACCTGTATTCGATCGCGTTCAGTAGATCTAAGCTACTCCGTTATCGGACGCAAACCGCCTCCAACACTCACCCGGCCTGAGTTTGTTCATATCGGCTGCGCGACTTGGCGTGGCATTCAGTCCGGCTTGAGTGACGCCAGCGCCCGATCCAGGGTTTCCACGATCCGATCGCATTCGGCGCGCGTGATCACCAATGGCGGCGACAGCGTGATCGTGTTGCCATAACGACGACCGCCTCCGGCGCGTCCGACCAACAGCCCGTTGTCGCGGCAGAAGTCGACGACCGCCGAAATCTGTTCCGCGCCGACGGGTTCCTTGGTGGTTCGGTCCTTCACCAGTTCCAGGCCCAGCAGCAGGCCCTTGCCGCGCACGTCGCCGACCACCTTGTGCCGCGTCAGGGTACGCAGCCCGTCGAGCAGATAGGCGCCGATTTCGGCCGACCGCTCGACCAGCCGTTCGCCCTCCATGATCTCGATGTTGCGCACCGCGACGGCGGCAGAGACCGGGTGGCCGCCGTAGGTGTTCACCTGCGCGACCTGGCGATTTTCCGAGGCCTCTCCGTAGAAGCTTTCGAACACGCCATTCTTCACCACGGTCGCCGCGATCGGCAGATAGGCGCTCGAGATTCCCTTGGCGATCGCGATGATGTCGGGCGAGACGCCGTAATGCTGGTGGGCGAACATCTTGCCGGTGCGGCCGAAGCCGTTGATCACTTCGTCGACGTGCAGAAGGATACCGTATTTCCGGCACAGGCTCTCGACTTCCGGCAGGTATTCGTCGGGCGGCACCGCGACTCCGACGCCGCTCATGATCGGCTCGACGAGTACCTCGGCCACGGTTTCCGGCCCTTCGCCGAGGATAGTGGTCTCCATGTTCTTCACGCAGGCCAGACCGCAGCTTGGATAGGTCAGGCCGAATGGGCAGCGATAGCAATACGGATGAGCAACATGCACGAAATCCCCCGAGAACGGCTCGAACTTTGCCTTGCGCTCACCCATTCCTCCGGCATCCAGCGTGGCGAGCGTGGTGCCGTGATAGGCAAAGTACCGGCTGATCGTCTTGAAGCGATAGTGCTCGGGGTACTCATGCTTCATGTACTGCCGGGCGATCTTGAATCCGGCCTCATTTGCCTCGGAGCCGGAATTGACGAAGTAGGTGTGATAGCCGCCACCCATCAATCCGTTGATCTTTCCGGCCAGCGCCGCGGCCGGAGCGTTCATCGCGGTGTGCGGGAAGTAAGAAAGTTGCCGGATCTGTTCCGCCGCCACCTCGGCCAGCTCGACCCGGCCATAGCCGATGTTGACGCACCACAGCCCTGCCATGGCATCGAGGTAGCTGGTCCCGTCGGCATCGAACACCGTCGAGCCCTGGGCGCCAGCGACAACCATCTGTTTGGTCTCGAGCACCTTGTGCTGCACGATCGGGTGCAGGACGGTGTCGAGATCCTGCTGCACCACGGCCTGGCGCACTGCGGGATCGGGGGCGTTGGTGAGCGACATGTCTGCCTCTTGAGGTTGCTTCGGCGTGGCGGCCACGCGGTGCCCGAGACCATACAGCATTACCCGCCCATGTCACCAACGCGCTCAGCCCTTGATACCGGTCATGGTCAAGTAAGTAAGCAATATCAACCGCAGATGCACGCTGATGCACGCAGATGAAAGCGGAGGCAAGGACCGTGGACAACGCGGTCGCGGTTGGCCTTCCCTTAGTAGGTTGGCCCCGGCCTCATCTGCGTGCATCAGCGTGCATCTGTGGTTGAAATTCTTGCGATGCGACCCGCGGTACTGATCTGGCTGCAGCAATGCCGAGCGCTGCTTCGGTCGCACGGACTGAACCTGATAGACTCTCCCCATGCCGCCACCCTTGCTTCTGCTACAGGACATCAGCCTCAGCTTCGGCACCTCGCCGGTGCTGACCGGCGCCGGTTTATCGGTCGCCGGCGGGGATCGGCTGTGTCTGGTCGGACGCAACGGCTCCGGCAAATCCACCTTGCTGCGCATCGCGGCCGGCCTGATGCAGCCGGACGGTGGCCGCCGGTTCGCCCAACCCGGCGCCACGATCCGCTATCTGCCCCAGGAGCCGGACCTGTCCGGGTTCGCAACCACGCTGGCCTATGTCGAGGCGGGCCTGGTCGGCGACGCGGACGCGGACCGGCACCGCTCGCGCTATCTGCTGGAGCAACTCGGCCTTACCGGCGACGAACCTCCCGCCACTCTGTCCGGCGGTGAGGCGCGTCGTGCCGCGCTGGCCCGCGTGCTGGCGCCTTCGCCCGACATTTTGTTGCTCGACGAGCCGACCAACCACCTGGACCTGCCTGGCATCGAGTGGCTGGAACGCGAGATGGCCGCCATGCGCTCCGGCATCGTGCTGATCAGCCACGATCGTCGCCTGCTGGAGCGCATGTCCCGTGCCACAGTATGGCTCGACAACGGCATCACCCGCACGCTGGAGCGCGGCTTCGGCGCCTTCGAGGCCTGGCGCGACGACGTGCTGGAGCAGGAGGAGAGCGAGCGCCACAAGCTCGGTCGCAAGATCGCGATGGAAGAGGACTGGCTGCGCTACGGCGTCACCGCGCGGCGCAAGCGCAACCAGAAGCGGCTGGCGAACCTGCATGCACTGCGCGAGCGACGGAAGCAGCAGCGCGCCCGGCAGGGCACGGTGCGGCTGGAAGCGGCACAGGCGGATCTGGCCGGACGTCTGGTCATCGTTGCGAAAACCGTGACGAAGTCGTTCGGCGACCACACCCTGGTGCGGGAGGTGACCACCCGCATTATGCGCGGCGATCGGGTCGGCATTGTGGGACCTAACGGGGTCGGCAAGACGACGCTGCTGAAGCTGCTCACCGGCGCGCTTGTACCCGATGCGGGCGAGGTGCGGCTCGGCACCAATCTGGAGCAGGTGACGCTCGACCAGGGGCGGGAAACACTCGACCCGGCGCAGACCCTCGCCCAGGCGCTGACTGGTGGACACGGTGACACAGTGGTGGTGGGCGGCCAGCGCCGTCACGTCGTCGGCTACATGCGGGATTTTCTGTTCGAACCGGGGCAGGCCAACACCCCTGTCGGCGTGCTGTCCGGCGGAGAGCGCGGCCGTCTGACCCTGGCGCGTGCCTTTGCCCACCCATCCAACCTGTTGGTCCTCGATGAACCGACCAATGACCTGGACCTGGAGACACTCGACCTGCTCCAGGAACGGCTGGCCGAGTATCCGGGGACCGTGCTGCTGGTCAGCCACGACCGCGACTTCCTCGATCGCGTGGTGACTTCGGTGATCGCAGCCGAAGGCAGCGGGCGATGGATCGAGTATGCCGGCGGCTACAGCGACATGCTTGCGCAGCGCGGCTCGCGGCCGGCGGATCTGGTTCCCGCCGCGCCTCGACCACGGCCGACGGCGAAGGCGCGGCCACAGCGAGCGACCCAGCCGCGCCGGATGACGTTCAAGGACCGACATGCGCTCGAGACATTGCCGTCCCGCATCGCAGCGCTGCAGACGGAAGCCGCCGATTTGAGCTCGCTGTTGGCCGACCCCGATCTGTATGCACGCGATCCCGCGCGGTTTGCTAGCATGACGCAGACGCTGCGCGTCGCGCAGGATTCCCTGGCAGAGGCGGAAGAGCGATGGCTCACGCTCGAGATGCTGCGCGAGGAGATCGAGGGCTGATCGGCGCTTTGGGGAGAATATCAACGCCATGGCAAGCAGAATTCGCGTCGGCATGATCGGCGTCACCCCGGACCGGGGGTTCGCATCCATTGCCCATATGCCGGCGCTACAGGCGTTGCCGGATTTCGAGGTGGTCGCCGTCTGCACCACTCGCCAGGAAACGGCGGACGCCGCGGCGAAGCATTACGGCGTTCCGCTGGCGTTTGCCGACCCGGCAAGGCTCGCACAGCATCCGGATGTCGATCTGGTCACGGTCTGCGTCAAGGTGCCGGACCATTTCACGCCGGTGATGGCCGCCATCGACGCCGGCAAGCACGTCTATTCGGAATGGCCGCTCGGCCGCGATACCGCGGAAGCAAGGCAGATGTGCGACGCTGCCGAGAGCAAAGGAGTTCGGCATGTCGTCGGTTTGCAAGGCCGGGTCTCACCGTCGATCAACTATGTCAGGGACCTGATCGCCGAGGGCTACGTCGGGAAGCCACTCGCTGCAACGCTGTTCGTGAATGCGGCGAACTGGGGAGCCACGCTTGATCGCGCCTATCAGGCGGACTTTGCCAACGGCGCCAACCTGATGACGATCACCGGCGGACACAATCTCGATGCGCTGTGTTATTGCCTGGGCGAATTCCGCGAACTGTCGGCGTTTGCCGTCAGTCAGCGCGACCGGATTCCGCTGCAAGGCACCGGCGAATTGATCGCGAAGGACGTGCCGGACCAGCTTGTCGTCAGCGGGGTCGTCGGGAACGGAACGGTTGTATCGGCGCAGGTGCGCGGCGGCATGAGCCGCGGGCACGAATTCCTGTTCGAGATCCACGGTTCGGAGGGCGATCTCGTGCTGGCCGCCACCACGCGGGCGTCGACCCAACGTCAGGAACTGACTGTGCAAGGCGCACGTGGAGCGGCCAAGGACCTCGTGGATATGCACGTACCGGCAAAGTATCGGTGGGTGCCGGATGGGGTGCCTCAGGGATCGCCGTACAATGTCGCGCAGTTGTACGCGAAGCTCGGCGCAGCCATCCGGAGCGGCGAGCAGGTTCACCCAGGTTTCGACACAGCCGTCGCCCGCCACCAGATGCTGGACATGGTTGCCCGGGCGGCTCGCACCGGTCAGGCGCAAACGGTCTGAAATCAATGCCGACTAAATGAAACGTCGAGGAACGCTGCGGTCCCACTCGCGACGGCAGACCTCCACGTCTCCCTCGTATGCCCGCATCTCCGCCCGCAGCAAAAATGCGTCAAGGGTGCAGGACATTCGCATCTGCGTTTCGATTCGGGTGCGCCACGCCCCCCGTGAAATCGTCTGCGACTGGCGCATTTCGACAGCCGCGCTGAGCGGATCATGCTCATCGATGTGGGACCCGAAGCCGCTGTCGGTGCCGAGTTCAAGTCCCAATCTGTCGATCCGCACCACACCTGGACGGACCTCCGTGGTCGGCTCGGGTGAAGCGGTCTCGGGTTCGGGCAGCGGCGGGAGCAGTGCGTCCCCGGCATCCGGTGCTCGCAGCGGCAATTCGAGCGACCCGCCGAACAACGTCACTGTCGCGTTTTCCGGGGCCGGCCAGATCATCGGCCAGTAGGCGGTGGACAACGCCACCCTGATCCTATGTCCGGGGGGAATCGCTGCACCCGCGTCGTTGAGCCGGATGCGCACCCGATAGCGGTGTCCCGGCACCAATGGCGCCGGAGTCTCGTCGCCGTCGCGATGCGCGAGGTTCGCGATTCCGTAGCTGACCCGGAGCGACGCACCGTCGGAATGCACATCACACAGCCGAACCGCAAGGTTCGCCAGCGGCCGGTCGGCGGCGATGTCGAGTGTGACGACCGGCGCTCCGAGCATCTCGATACGCGTTTCAAGCGGCAGCGTCTCGAACACCAGCGAGCATGCGTCGTCTTCCTGCTGGTCGCCCGCCTGATCGGCAAACCGGCCGAACGGGCACCAGCTTCCCGCGTTCCTGCCCACAGTTTGCGGCGAGCACACGGTTCGCGGCGTCAGGCGAGCGCCGTCCGGCCGCAATCCGTCATCGCTGAAGATCAGGCGATGCACCACCACGTTCGGTGGCGGCCACGAAGGTTCGGCAATCCACCGCCCTGGCAGTTCCTCGTGATACGGCGCGGGCGTCACGCTTTCGGTCATCCATGCTCGCAGCATGGGCTCGGCCATCATGTCGGTGTCGATATCCTTCAGCCAGTGATCCCACCACCGCAACGCCTCTTGTAGAAAGCCGATCTGCGGGCCGGGAAGCGCGACATGCGGATAGGCGTGGGCCCAGGGCCCGATGAGACCTTTGCGCGGCACCGTCAGATGCTCGAGCAGGCGCGGGATCGCATTGGTATAACCGTCGGTCCAGCCACCGACCGCGTAAACGGGACACTGGATCGCTCGATAATCTTCACATACCGAGCCATGCTTCCAGTAGGCGTCGCGCCATTGGTGTCGTACCCAAGGCTCGATGAACAGCCGCAGATTGTTCAGACGCTCCAGCCACATCGTGCGCCAGTGGTCGCCGACGAGCACGGGATCGGGCGGGTGACACATGGCGCCGAACAGGAACGAAGCCCATCCGAAGTTGGCTCTGAGCGGCGCACCGCCCATGTAGTGCACATCGTCGCGATAACGGTCGTCGGTCGAGCAGACCGTGATGATCGCCTTCAACGCCGGCGGGCGGCGGGCGGCGACCTGAAGCGCGTTGAACCCGCCCCACGAAATCCCCATCATGCCGACGGTGCCACTGCACCAGGGCTGCGCCGCCAGCCAGGCGATCACCTCGAGCGCATCATCCTGCTCCTGTTGCGCGTATTCGTCCGACAGCAGGCCATCCGATTCGCCGCTGCCGCGGATATCGACACGAACGGCGGCATAGCCGTGGCCCGCGAAATAGGGATGCGTCAGTGCGTCGCGCTCATAGGTACCGGTTCGCTTGCGGTACGGCAGATATTCGAGGATCGCGGGCACCGGATGCTGCGCAGCGTCGGCCGGCAGCCAGATACGGGCGGCCAAGTTCGTGCCGTCGCGCAGCGGAATCAGCGTGTGCTCGATTTCGCGCAGTTCGCGAGGAAACTTGACGACGATCACGTGCGTGCGCCGTGTGGGCCCGGGTCAATCGAACAGAGTTGCCAGGCGCTGCTTGATGCTGTCGGCGACATACAGCGCCAGCGCCTGGATCGTGCGGGTCGGGTTAACGCCAGCCGAGGTGACGAAGATGCTGCCGTCGACGATGAACAGGTTCTTCACGTCGTGGCTGCGGCCCCATTCGTTCACGACGCTGCGCCCCGGATCGGTGCCCATGCGCGCGGTGCCCATCAGATGCCAACCGCCATCCGTCAGTGGCGCCTCGTGCCAGACGTCGTGGGCACCCGCGGCGCGCAGGATCTCGGTCGCCCGTGCCACCGCATGATCGAGCATGCGGCGGCTGTTCTCGCTCAGCGTGTAGGTGACCTTCGGCGCCGGAATGCCGTTGGAATCCTTCAGCACTGGATCGAGCGTGACGGTGTTGTGCTCCTCCGGCAGGTCCTCGCAGATCGCCACCATGCCGGTCCGGTGTTGGAACAGTCCGCGATAGGCGCGGTGGTGCTCGGCGCCCCAGGGCAGGCGCCCGATCTGCTCGCCATGAATGGCGGCCATCACCTGGTTCTGGCCACGGGAGAATTCAAACGTATAGCCGCGCACGAAGCCACGAGAGCGGTCGGTCTCGTAGAACTCCTGGCTCCAGATGCAATTGCCCGGGCCGCGATTGCCATCCACCTCCTGGTCGAAATAGCCGGCGATGCGCGCGTAGGGATGGAACATCAGGTTCTTGCCGACCAGGCCGCTGGAATTGGCGAGTCCGTTCGAATTCAACAAAGTGCGCGCCGTGCCGATTGCGTTGCAGGCGAGAATGACCACCTCGGCCGGCTGGAAATGCTCGATCCCGTCGGCATCGTAATACACCACGCCCGACGCCATGCCGTGTTCGTTGGTGGTGATCTCGCGCACCCGGCACCTGGTGCGCAGTTCGACACCGGCGCGGATCGCGGCCGGCCAGTAGGTGATGTCGGTGCTCGCCTTGGCGCCCTGCGCGCAGCCCGCGGTGCAGTGCGCGAGATTGATGCATTTCGCGCGCCCTTCGTAGTCCACCGACGCGATCGCGCTGTCCGATGGCCACCAGTGCCAGCCGAGTGTGTTGAGCCCGCGCGCCAGCGTGGTGCCGGAGCGGCCCAGCGGCAGCGGCGGCATCATCGGTTCATGCGACGGATAGGCCGGATCGCCCGCCAGACCCGACACGCCCATCATACGGTCGTTCTCGTTGTAGAACGGCTCCAGCGCCGCATAATCGATCGGCCAGTCGTCGGCCACGCCGTCCAATGTGCGCACCCGGAAGTCGGACGGGTGGAAGCGGGGGAAATGGCCCGCATACAGCACGGTCCCGCCGCCCACCCCATTGAAATTGGCGACCTTGATCGGTGAATTCTGTTCATTGATCGGGTAGTCGGTGTCGCGCGCGCGGCGGTTCGGGCTGTAATGAAAGTCGTCTAGCTGGCGTGCCTCCCAGTCGCGGCCTGAGCTCGGGTACTCCGATGGCTTCATCCAATCGCCCTGTTCGAGACAAAGAATGTGCATCTTCGTCTCGGCGAGGCTCCAGGCCACCGCCGCGCCCGAGGCGCCTGCGCCGATGATCAGGACGTCGACCGGATTTGTCATGGATGAGTCTCACCTGGTCTCGGGTCGCAGCAGTCGAGGGTGTTGCCGGTGCGGTTGTCAACGGCAGGCCGGCGTGGTGGCTCGGCCAGCCGCGTGATAAGCTGAAATTGGGCTGCACGCCGTTGCGGCACCAGGCAAGTTCGAGCGAGGAGCCAGTGCTGATGCAATCGGATGATGCGGCGGTGCGTAAATCACGTCATCCCCGCGTACGCGGGAATGACACAGGTGGCGATACTTCACCTGTTTGAGTCGGAGCAAGCACACGATGGACAGTCCCGTTCACACGTCATCCGTCCATGGGGGCGTCGACAAGGTGGCTCACCCGCTCGATCCGCTCTCCGCGCTGGAGATCACGCGGGCTACAACGATCATTCAGGCGCATTTCCCCTGGGGGAACGATCTGCGCGTCGAGACGATCGACATCGAGGAGCCCGACAAGGAGGTTGTGCGCAATCATGTCGAGGGAACACCGTTCTCCCGCATTGCCCGCTTCAACATCTACCGGCGTGGCGTCATGGGCGTCTGGCAGGGCCGCGCCGATCTCCAACGCGGCGAGGTCATCTCTGAAACATTCAAGGCCGATGCGCGGGCCATGGTCGCGGTGGAAGAGGTTCTGCTGATCGAGAAGACGGTGAAAGCGGATTCACGCTTTCAGGAGGCGCTGCGACGCCGGGGCCTGTTGGCCGAGGTCGACAACATGTGCATCGACCCGTGGACGGTGGGCGAGTTCGGCTACGAGGTCGAGCAGGGCCGGCGGGTACTCAACTGCTTTGTCTGGATGCGCAATTTCCCGCTCGACAATTACTACGCCCATCCGGTCGAGGGGCTGCACGCGCTGATCGACCTGAGCACGCTGGAGATCCTGCGGGTCGATGACCACTTCGAAGCGGCCGGTGACTACGTCCCGGTCCCGCGCACACCGCTGAACTTCGATGCGGACCTGCTGACGGAATTCAGGGCACCGTCCGCGCCGCTCGATGTGGTGCAGCCGGCCGGTCCCGGGTACCGCGTATCGGGCAATCTGGTCGCCTGGGAGAACTGGGATTTCCGCATCGGCTTCAACGGCCGCGAGGGCCTGGTACTCCACACCATCGGCTACACCCATCAAGGGCGCCGGCGGCCGGTTGTCTATCGCGCATCGATCGCCGAGATGGTCGTGCCGTACGGTACACCCGAGCGCAGCCACTACCGGAAAAACGTATTCGACAGCGGAGAAGTCGGCTTCGGCCGGATGGCCAACTCGCTGACGCTTGGCTGCGACTGTCTGGGCACGATTCGTTATTTCGATGCCGTGGTTCCGGATCTGTTCGGCATCCCGCGCACGATCGACAACGCCATCTGCCTGCACGAGGAAGATGCCGGCCTTTCCTGGAAGCATTTCGACGTTCGCAGCGGCCGCACCGAGGTTCGTCGTGCCAGAAAGCTGGTGATCTCGTCGATTTCCACCATCGGCAACTACGAATACGCGTCGTACTGGTATCTGCATCAGGATGGCCGAATCGAGTATGAGATGAAGGCGACCGGCATCATCAACACCGCCGCCTGTCATCCTGGTCAGCCGGGCAAATACGGATCGGAAGTGGCGCCGGGTATCGTTGGCCACATCCATCAGCACATTTTCTGCGCCCGGCTGGACATGGAGGTCGACGGGCCGGGCAACACCGTGGTCGAATGCGATACGATCGCGCCGGCCACCGGGCCGGAGAATCCGTACGGCAACGCGTTCCATGTCGAGGAACGGCCGCTTACCACCGAATGCGCGGCACGGCGCAACAGCGACTTCTCCCGGATGCGCTACTGGAAGATCGTCAATCCGGAGGCGCGGAACTGGGTCGGCAAGCCGACCGCCTACAAGCTGGAGGCCGGCTCCGCGGTGCAGCCCTTCACTGATCCGGACAGCCCATCCGGGCGCCGCGGCCGATTCATCCAGCACCAGATCTGGGTCACGCCGTTCCACCGGGAGGAACGGTTCCCGGCCGGCGAGTTCGTCAACCAATCGCGCGGCGACGACGGTCTGCCGGCCTGGACCGCGCACGACCGGAAGGTCGAGAACACCGATATCGTTCTGTGGCACAGTTTCGGATTGCATCATCTGCCGCGCCCGGAGGATCATCCGGTCCAGCCCTGCGTCGTCTGCGGCTTCAAGTTGCTGCCGTTCGGTTTCTTCGACCAGAACCCGGTGATCGACCTGCCGCGAACAACGAACACGGCGAGTTGCTGCACCTCCACGAAGGCAGGCTGCTGCGACTGAGGCGGATAATGTTGGGAGCAGGCGAGGGGGTGCAGATGCGGTTGGCGCACATTCAGGTTGACTGGAAACGCGGCTTGTCATCGCGAGTTCACCACCAGCCGGCCGGGCGGACCCGGCTCTCACCTGTCATTCCCGCGCAAGCGGGAACCCAGGAAGATGGAGGTCCATGCCGTCGCCCTGGGTTCCCGCTTGCGCGGGAATGACGCGTCGGTACGGCAGTGTGGTTTCGTGTTAGGAGCCAAGGCGGCGCAGCACTTCTCTTGGAAGATGTACCGGACATGCGACTGATTATCTGGCTTGCCGCTCCCGTCGCCGTTCTGGCCGGGGTCGCGGTGGTGACGATCATCAAGTCGTGGGTGGACGGCACGAATTTTTGCCACACCTGGCTGTCGATGATCCTGCTCTATTGCGGGTAGCCGATCGCTCCCCGGCCGTCTCCGGCGATTGTGCTGTCAGGTCGCGGCGTGGGTGAGGGGAGCCTGCCGGACCCGCGACCTCGCCAGGCGCGCCCGCAGCCAGGCGCCGACGGGCCGCTCGAACCACGTATACACTGCGACGGCGGCAGCGACCGCCAACAGCAGCGACACGGCGGCATATGCGACCGCCGCAACCGGCCCTGACAGGTGCAGCCGGTGCCAAAGTAGCCCAACCGCCCGCATCGGGAACGGATGGACCAGATACAGCGCATACGACGCGTCGCCCAGAACGAGCAGTGCCCGCGGCACTCGCGCCGCCCGTCCAAGCACCGCGGCGGTCACCAACATCGCCACCGGCACGCCGGTCATTACCGGCCCGCTCGCGTCGGTCGCGATCAGGTGGCCGGCCATCAGCAGTATCAGAGCAGACACGATCAGGCCGGCGCGTATCGCGCCCGATAAAGTGAATCCCGTCGCCGCGACCGATGCGATCGCCATCCCGAACAGGAATTCGGCCATGATCGGGTCGGTCCAGAACACCAGCGCCGTGGCCTGAGCCGGCACCAGGCGATGCACCGCAATCGCGGTGCCCAGCACCAGCGTGACAAGCAGCAGCGCACGGCGTCGCGCCTGCCAGATGCACGCCGCGAACACTACGTAGAACAGCATCTCGTAATTCAGCGTCCAGCCGAGGCTGTAGATCGGCTGAATGCTGCCATCAGGACGTCGCGTCGGCAGAAAGGCATAGCTCATAATGACGTTGGTCACACTGCCAATCCCCTCACTCACCGAGGAACGCGCGGTCAGTGCAACCAACAGAAACAGTGTTGTCGCCGCCCAGTACAGCGGCACGATGCGGATCAGACGCCGGACAATGAACAGCCTGGGGGCATCGAGCCGGCCGAACAGCTCGTCCGAGGCGTAAACCATCACAAAGCCCGAGATGACAAAGAACAGATCGACCCCCGCGGCCCACGGCAGTGCGGCATGCCAGCGTGCGATCATCCCGCCGGAATCGAGGCCGGTCGCCTCATGCAGCACATGCAGGATGGCGATACTGAGAGCGGCCACGGCGCGGAGCGCCTGCACCGACTCGATCTTCGCTGAGCGCATCCGAACAATATCCGTAATTCAGCGCGATTTAGCACATTCCTAGTGGCACGCATCAAGGGTGTGCAGCCGTCCAGACAGGCGATCGCGGCACGCCGTTGTGGGTGGCGGTAAATCGCTCGTATGCCTCCGCTCCGTTGCGGCCGTAATCCGTTGGACACGCATTATTAATGATCAGCATCACAAACCTTCACGGACAATTGTGGATGCGGCCGCTCCCGGCTAAGTGAACAGGAGGGGGCGCAAACGTTACAGCGTATGCCCTGAGGGTGCCGCAAACTGCCGTTCACTTCACCCCGAGGCAATGGAACGTCGCGATTACCGCCCTCCTGAGCAAAACGGACCCACGCACCGCATGGCACCAAAGATCTATCATCTGCATCCGCTGGTTGCCGGAGCACTGTCCGAGTGGCCCTCGCATTTTGCGCGCTGCCGTGCCATGGGGTTCGATACCGTCTGCATGGCGCCACCCTTTGTACCGGGTGCCAGCGGCGACATCTTCGTTACTGCCGATCATGAGGCACTGCATCCGGTGCTGGGCTGGTCCGGCTCCGCTGACAAGGGCATATCCGCCATCGCTCACCAGGCCGGGGACCAGGGCCTAAAGGTGTGGCTCGACCTGGCCATCGATCAGGTCGCGATCGATGCCGCGATTCGCCGTCGCGAGGAACAGTGGTTCGCGCCGGACGGATGCGGTTCGTTGCCCAATCCGTGGCGCGCGCCGCATCGGCTGGATGTCGCCTATGCGCGGTTGCAGCAGACCGAGGTCGCCGAGGCCTTGGCGGCGTGGTGGCTGGATCGGCTTTCGCGTGTGGTGCAGGCGGGGATCGCCGGGTTCCGTTGCCTGCGACCGGATCGCGCACCGCCGTCGCTCTGGCGGCGGATTATCAGCAGGCTGAAGCAGGAGTTTCCACAGTGCCGATTTCTGGCCTGGACGCCAGCGGTCGAGCGCGCGGCGCTGCCGCCGCTGGAAGGGGTTGGCTTCGACGGCGTTTGTTCCTCGCTTGCATGGTGGGACGGCCGGGCGCACTGGCTGATCGAGGAGATCGGGCTATTGCGGCGCATCGCGCCTACGATCGCCTCGCCTGAGCCGTCTTTCTTCGAACGGCGCGCGATGCGCCTGCCGCTGGGCAGCGACGCTCCAACGGACTATCGTTTCGCATTGCGGCTGGCAGCTTCTGTCGGGAACGGTCTGTTCGTGCCGATGGGATTCGAGGTACGCAACGGGCCGCGCGTTCGATGCCGCATCGGCTACTCCAGAGGATTTCGTGCGTGCCCGCGCCGAGGCGCCGTGCGATCTCACTGCAGACGTCGCGGCCGCCAACGCCCTGGTCGATTGCGTTGCAGCCTATCAGGTCGATGGTAAGCTGCTCCAGCTCACCGAGGCGCATGAGCCTGTCACAGCGTTGCTGCGAACCGATGCGACCGATGTACGCGATGCCTCTCGCGCTGTGGCAGTGTTTGCCAATCCCGATATCGGACGCGGCGCGTCACTCGGCCTCTCAGTCTCGCCGCTGCCACCGCAGGCGGGCGCGGCGTTCGCGCTGAAGGGGCCACTCGACGGCGCGACTGCGGACATGGAACCTGGGGAGGTGCGCGTTCTGTTCTATGCGGGGACCCAGCCGGTGATGCATCCGTTGGTCCGCGATGAAGACCTGAAACGGTCGCGACTTGCGGCCACGCGAATTGCCATCGAGGCAATTCGTCCGCGCGTGCCAGATGGCGCGTTTGCCGTGAAGCGCCTGATCGGTGAGAACGTCACCGTGAGCGCCGACATCGTCTGTGATGGCCATGACGTGTTGGCTGCTGCACTGCTGTGGCGCGCGGACGACGAAACAGACTGGCAACGCGTCGCGATGCAGTTGGTGGAGAATGATCGCTGGGAAGTAGGTTTCGCGCCGACGCGCATCGGCCGGCATCGGTTCACGGTTCAGGCATGGTGGGACGCCTGGGGAACCTTCCGACACGATCTTTCCGCCAAACACTCGGCCGGACAGACCATAACGCTGGAAATCGAAGAGGGCTGTCGCATGATCGAGGCGGCGGACCACGCGGAGATCGCAACACGGGTGCGATCGGCGGATACCTCGCAACAGGTTGCTCTGCTGCTCGCGGAGGAAACCGCCCTGGCAATGCATGCAGCCGACAGCAGACCGTTTGCCGCGGAACACGCGCCTGCACTGCCGCTCGATGTCGATCGTCCCCAGGCCGGTTTCGCAAGCTGGTATGAAATGTTCCCGCGCTCGGCCACGGACGATCCGGCACGGCACGGCACGTTCACCGATGTGACTGCGCGTCTTCCGGCGATCCGCGCGATGGGCTTTGACGTGCTGTATTTCCCACCGATTCATCCAATCGGTGCCATCAACCGCAAGGGGCGCAACAACGCGCTGCGAGCGGAGCCGGATGACGTTGGCAGTCCCTATGCCATCGGCGGGCTGGAGGGCGGGTACGATGCCGTCCATCCGCAGCTTGGTACGCTGGATGACTTTCGTACCCTGGTCGCTGCGGCGAAAGAAAACGAACTGGAAATCGCAATCGATTTCGCCGTTCAGTGCTCGCCGGACCATCCGTGGCTGCGTCAGCATCCCGCCTGGTTCCGCTGGCGCCCCGACGGTTCGATGCGCTTCGCCGAGAACCCGCCAAAGAAATACGAGGACATCGTCAATCCCGACTTCTACGCCAAGGCGGCGATGCCGGCACTGTGGTTGGCGCTGCGCGACGTGATCCAGTTCTGGGTCGATCAGGGTGTTCGCATCTTCCGGGTCGACAATCCGCACACCAAGCCGCTGCCGTTCTGGCAATGGATGATCGCCGATATTCGCGGCCGACATCCCGACGTGATCTTCCTGGCCGAGGCGTTCACCCGGCCAAAGCTGATGTACCGACTGGCCAAGGTCGGATTCACCCAGTCCTACACCTACTTCACCTGGCGCAACACGAAGCAGGAGATCATCGAGTACCTGACGGAGCTGAATGAAGCGCCGGTGCGGGATTTCTTCCGGCCGAACTTTTTCGTCAACACACCGGACATCAATCCGCCTTTCCTGCAAACCTCCGGCCGGCCGGGATTCCTGATCCGCGCGGCGCTGGCGTGCACGCTGTCAGGACTGTGGGGCATGTATTCCGGCTTCGAACTCTGCGAGGCGGCGCCGCTGCCGGGACGTGAGGAGTATCTCGATTCCGAGAAATATCAGATCCGCGTGCGCGACTTTGCGGCGCCGGGCAACATTGTGGCAGAAATATCCGCGCTCAACCGCATCCGCCGGGCGCATCCGGCGTTGCAGACTCATCTCGGCCTGACCTTCTATCCGGCCTTCAACGAACAGGTTTTGCTGTATGGCAAGCGAGTACCAGGCGGACGCGACATGATCCTCGTCGCGGTCAGCCTCGATCCAAATGGCGCGCAGGAAGCGGCTATCGAGATTCCACTATGGGAATGGGACCTGCCGGACCACGAGTCGCTCGCAGCCACCGACCTGATGCGCGGTCATCGTTTTGACTGGACCGGCAAGCAGCAGCGCATACGTCTCGATCCCGCTGATCTGCCATTCGCAATCTGGCAGATTGCACCATTGGGAGCGCCATGATGGACATCTCCGTCGCTGCTCCCGCACCGACCCTGGTCGCGGTGAGCGAGAACGCGCTGTGGTACAAGGATGCGATCATCTACCAGTTGCACGTCAAGTCGTTTTTCGACGACAACAACGACGGCATCGGCGACCTGCCCGGGTTGATCGCCAAGCTCGACTACATCGCCGATCTCGGCGTCAACACCATCTGGCTGCTGCCGTTCTACCCATCGCCGCGCCGTGACGACGGCTACGACATCAGCAGATATCGGGGTGTCCATCCGGACTATGGCACGATCGCCGATGTCAGGCGCTTCATCGCTGCGGCGCATGCGCGGGGGATGCGGGTGATCACCGAGCTGGTGGTGAACCACACCTCCGACCAGCATCCGTGGTTCCAGCGTGCTCGGCAAGCAAAGCCGGGCTCGATGTACCGCGACTTCTACGTCTGGTCGAATGACGACCATAAATACGCCGGCACGCGCGTCATCTTTGTCGATACGCAGCGGTCCAACTGGACCTGGGACGAGGTCGCAGGTGCCTACTACTGGCATCGGTTCTATCCGCACCAGCCGGACCTGAACTTCGACAACCCGCGCGTGCTGAAGGAGATCCTTGCCGTCCTGCGCTACTGGCTGGATCTCGGTGTGGACGGGCTGCGGCTCGATGCGGTGCCCTATCTGGTGGAGCGCGAAGGCACCAACAACGAAAACCTGCCGGAAACCCATGCGGTGCTGAAGCAAATCCGTGCCGAACTGGATGCCCATTACCCGGACCGGATGCTGCTTGCGGAAGCGAACCAATGGCCGGAGGACGCGAAGGACTATTTCGGCGACGATGACGAGTGCCACATGGCATTCCACTTCCCGCTGATGCCGCGGATGTATATGGCGATCGCGCGCGAGGATCGTTTCCCGATCACCGACATCCTGCGTCAGACGCCCGATATTCCGCCGAACAGCCAGTGGGCGATCTTCCTGCGCAACCACGACGAATTGACGCTGGAGATGGTGACCTCGAGCGAGCGCGACTTCCTGTGGGAGACCTATGCCGCCGATCGCCGCGCGCGGCTCAATCTCGGCATCCGCCGCCGGCTGACGCCGCTGCTCGAGCACGACCGGCGGCGGGTCGAACTGATGAACTACCTGTTGTTCTCGATGCCGGGCACACCGGTCATCTATTATGGCGACGAAATCGGCATGGGGGACAACATCCATCTCGGCGACCGCGACGGCGTGCGCACGCCGATGCAGTGGTCACCCGACCGCAACGGCGGATTCTCTCGCGCCGAACCTTCGCGTCTTGTTCTGCCGCCGATCATGGATGCGCTGTATGGTTTCGAGGCGGTGAATGTCGAGGCCCAGTCCGGCGACCGCCATTCGCTACTGAACTGGACACGCCGCGCGATAGCGGTTCGCCGCCAATATCAGGTATTCGGTCGTGGCGGCTATCGGCTGCTGTATCCGCATAACCGCAAGGTCCTCGCCTATCTCCGGGAATATGAGGGACGCACGATCCTCTGCGTCGCCAACCTGGCGCGCACGCCGCAGGCGGTGGAACTGGAACTGTCGGAGTTCGCCGGGCGCACGCCGGTCGAGCTGGACGGCGGTTCAATTTTTCCACCGATCGGCCAGCTCAATTATCTGCTCACGCTGTCGCCCTACGGTTTCTATTGGTTTCTGCTGGCTGGTGAAGAGGCGGCATGGCCAACGACCCACACACCCGCACCGGAGCCGATGCCCGAATATCAGACGATCGTCCTGCGGACCCGCCTGGCGGATGCGCTTGAAAGCAATCGTAGTGCGTTGGAACGCGAAATTCTTCCCGCGTATCTCGCCAAGCGCCGTTGGTTCGCGATGAAAGACCGGACGCTGCTGGCGGCACGGCTGGCGTCGCTCGTGGCATTGCCGAATGCTGAGCTGGAGCTGCTGCTGGCGGAGATCGAGACCGAAACACAGGGCGGCTCGGCGCGCTGGCTGCTGCCGTTGGCGATCGCCTGGGAGGACCGGCAGACCGGTCCGCTGCCCACGCAACTCGCGCTGGCGCGAGTGCGGCGCGGCGCGCGCGTGGGATTGCTGACCGATGCATTCGCATTGCCGGAATTCGCCGGCAGTGTCCTGACCGGTCTGATCTCCAATGCGCAAGCAGGCGAACTTCGCTTCGAAGCTACATCGCGCATGGCCGAGGTTGTCGTTCCTCCGGATGCCGAGATGAAATGGCTGGCGGTGGAGCAGTCGAATTCCTCGATGATCGTCGGGGATGTGACGATGCTGAAGCTGTTCCGGCGGGTATCGGCTGGGCCGCATCCCGAAGCGGAGATGGGTCGCTACCTGACCGAGCAGGGGTTCGCCAACATCGCGCCGCTGCTGGGAGAGATTGCACGCGTCGACGCCGGTGGCGAGCGCCACATCCTTGCCGTCGCCCAAGGTTTCATTCGTAACCAGGGCGACGCCTGGACGTGGACACTGGATCTGCTGATGCGCGGATTGTCGGACCTCACCGCCGGCACCGAGGAAGCGCAGGCGACCGGGGCCGAACAGCACGAGGATTACGGCGCGATCGCTGCGCTGCTCGGGCGTCGCCTGGGGGAGATGCACACAGTGCTTGCCCGCGATGCCGACAATCCAGCGTTCACGCCGGAGCGGGCGAGCGCCGGTCTGGCCCAGGAATGGGCGGAACAGGCGGAGCAGCAGCTCGCGGCCGCATTCGCCGCGCTCGATACGCCACGGGAGTGGGATGCGGAATCCGCACAGGATCTTGCCATCGTGATGGCGGAGCGCGACAGGCTCGGCACGACGGTGCGCGGGCTCGCCGAATCGGGTCCGGGCACGGTGCTCACGCGTATCCACGGCGATCTGCATCTCGGTCAGGTTCTGGTCGCCAACGGCGATGTCTATATCATCGACTTTGAGGGCGAACCGTCTAAGCCGGTGGAGTTGCGCCGGGCAAAGAACCACCGGCTGCGCGATGTCGCCGGCATGCTCCGCTCGTTCGATTACGCAGGCGCTGTGATGAAGCGCCGGAGTGTCGCTACTCAGGCGCATGTCGCGGACCCGCAACGCGATGCCTTCCTGCGAACCTTCGTGACGGGCGCAGCGCAGAGCTTCCTGGCCGGGTACGCCGATGTATTTCCGGCCGACGATAACACCGGGGAACAGAATCTGCTTCGGCTGTTCCTGATCGAGAAGGCGGCGTACGAGATCGCCTATGAGGCCGCTAATCGTCCGGCCTGGATCGATGTGCCGCTGCATGGTCTCGCTCAACTGATCGCGCAGGAGCCGTCATGAACGATGTGGCCGAACTGTCCGGTCTGCCGTCCGGTGTGGCTGAGGCGCTCGCCGCGGGTGCACTCCGCGATCCATTCGCAGTGCTGGGCCCGTTCGATACCGCGGTGGGCGGGGTAGTGCGCGCGTTCCTGCCGGGAGCATTGACGGTTGAGGTACTGGCACGCGCCAGTGGTAAATCACTCGGCAGGCTCGTGCCGACCTTGCCGCAAGGTCTGTTTGCCGGTCGGGTGAGCCGCACCGAGCCGTATCGGCTGCGCATCGGATGGCCGGACGCAATACAGGAGACCGAGGATCCGTATTCCTTCGGACCGTTGCTCGGCGACCTCGATCTGCATCTGTTCAACGAAGGCAGGCACTTCGAACTGGCGTCGCACCTTGGCGCCAATGCGGTGACGGTCGATGGTGTCGGCGGCGTGCGCTTCGCCGTCTGGGCGCCGAATGCCCGCGCAGTTTCCGTCGTGGGCGATTTCAACACCTGGGATCCGCGACGCAATCCGATGCGCCTGCGCTACCCAGCCGGCGTGTGGGAACTGTTCATCCCGCGCCTTGCACCAGGTGCGCGCTACAAGTTTGCCATCGTCGGTCCCGACGGTGCGCGCCTGCCATACAAGGCCGATCCGCTGGCACGCGCGACCGAACCGCCGCCCGCCACCGCATCGGTCGTTGCCGATCCAGCGTCGCATGTCTGGCATGACGAGACATGGATGAGGCAACGCGCGCGCCGCCACGCCACCGATGCGCCGATCTCGATCTACGAAATGCACGCCGCATCGTGGTTCCATCCCGATGGGCGCATCCCGACCTGGGATGAGCTGAGCGCCAAACTGGTGCCGTATGTCAGCGAGATGGGCTTCAGCCATATCGAGCTGATGCCGGTCACCGAACATCCGTTCGGTGGCTCGTGGGGCTATCAGCCACTCAGCCTGTTCGCGCCGAGTGCGCGGTTCGGTCCATCGGCTGGATTCGCCCGTTTCGTCGATGCCTGCCACCGCGCTGGCGTCGGCGTGATCGTCGATTGGGTGCCGGCGCATTTCCCGACCGATGCCCACGGCATGGCGCGTTTCGATGGCACGGCACTGTATGAGCACCAGGACCCGCGCGAGGGATTTCATCAAGATTGGAACACCTACATCTACAATGTCGGCCGCCGCGAGGTGCAGGGTTTTCTGATCGCGTCGGGTCTCTACTGGCTGGAGCATTTCCACGTCGATGGCCTGCGCGTCGATGCGGTGGCGTCGATGCTGTATCGCGATTACTCGCGTTCGGCGGGGCAGTGGGTACCCAACGTGCATGGCGGCCGCGAAAACCTGGAGGCGATCGGTTTTCTGCGTCACTTCAACGCCGTGGTTGGCGAACGCTGCGCGGGTGCGTTTACGGTTGCTGAAGAGTCAACCGCCTGGCCAGGCGTGTCGCGACCGATCAGCGAAGGCGGCCTGGGATTCGCCTACAAATGGAACATGGGCTGGATGCACGACACGCTCCACTACATCGAAGCCGACCCGATCCATCGGCCCTGGCATCACAACGACATGACGTTCGGCCTGCTCTACGCGTTCGCCGAGAACTTCGTGCTGCCACTGTCGCACGACGAAGTGGTCTATGGAAAGCGCTCGCTGATCGCCAAGATGCCTGGCGACAACTGGCAGCGCTTCGCCAATCTGCGGACGTATCTTGGGTTCATGTGGGGCCATCCCGGCAAGAAGCTGCTGTTCATGGGCGGCGAGATCGCGCAGGAGCACGAGTGGAACCACGACGGCGAGCTCGATTGGGGTGCGCTCAGTGACCCGCTGCGACAAGGCGTGCAACGGCTGGTGCGCGATCTCAACCGGATCTACGCAGGTGAGCGCTCGCTGCATCAGCGCGATGCGGTATCCACGGGCTTCCGCTGGGTGGTCGGCGATGATCGGTACAATTCGGTGTTCGGCTTCGTGCGCTACGGCGACGAGAAGGCTGCGCCGGTACTGGTGGTCTGCAACATGACACCGGTGCCGCGGACCGGTTACCGCGTCGGTGTGCCTCGGGCGGGGACATGGGAAGAGCTGCTCAACACGGATGCCGCACTGTATGGCGGATCAGGCATGGGCAACGGCGGGAGTGTCGCGACCGCGCCGGTGCAAAGTCACGGTGAGGCACAGTCGCTGGCGCTGACGCTGCCGCCACTGGCGACGCTGTTCCTGCGTCCGGGCGGTTGACCGGCCCGAACCCATGCAGCATCTGCCTGACGCGTTGCTGCCCGGCCGACCGTTTCCGCTCGGCGCCACCTGGGACGGGCTCGGCATCAATTTCGCGGTCTTCTCGGCACATGCCGAGCGCATCGATCTTTGCCTGTTCGAACCATCCGGTCGGCACGAGATCGCGCGCTACACTCTGCCGGAATACACCGACGAGATCTGGCACGGTTACCTGCCCGATGCGACGGCCGGCTTGCTCTATGGCTACCGCGCGTTCGGGCCGTATGCGCCGGAGCAGGGCCATCGCTTCAATCATCACAAGCTGCTGCTCGATCCCTACGCACGAGCGCTTGCCGGCAGCGTACACTGGTCGGACGCGCTGTACGGCTTTCGACAGCACTCGCTGCGCGGGGATCTGTCGTTCGATCGGCGAGACAGTGCGCCGGCGATGCCGAAAGGCGTGGTGACCGACGACTCGTTCAACTGGGGAGACGACCACGCGCCAGACGTGCCGTGGTCGGACACCGTGATCTACGAGGCGCACGTCCGCGGGCTGACCATGTTGCACGGCCACATTCGACCTACCGAACGCGGCACGTTCGCCGCTCTCGCGCATCCCGCGGTGATCAACCACCTGCACCATCTCGGCATCACCGCGATCGAGTTGATGCCGGTGCATGCCTTCCTGCAGGATCGCGCCTTGCAACAGCGCGGGCTACGCAATTACTGGGGTTACAACACGCTCGGTTTCTTCGCGCCGGAGCCCGCCTACCTATCGGACGGCACGCCGAATGAAATGCGCGTCGCGGTCCGCCGGCTGCACGCGGCCGGCATCGAGGTGATCCTCGACGTGGTTTACAACCACACGGCTGAGGCCGAGGAGACCGGTCCGACGCTGTCGTTCCGCGGGCTCGACAATGCCAGCTACTATCGGCTGGAGGCAGCGGATCCGCGCCGTAACGTCAATGACACCGGCACCGGCAATACGCTGAATCTCTCGCATCCGCGTGTCCTGCAGATGGTGATGGATTCATTGCGCTACTGGGTGACCTCGTTCCATATCGACGGGTTCCGCTTCGATCTGTGTGCGACGCTCGGACGGGGGTCAAACGGGTACGATCAAGGTGCCGGCTTTTTCGACGCGCTGCGTCAGGACCCGGTGCTCGCCGGCGCGAAGCTGATTGCCGAACCCTGGGACATCGGACCGGGCGGCTACCAGCTTGGCAACCTTCCGCCTGGCTTCGCCGAATGGAACGACCGGTTTCGTGACAGCGTGCGCAGTTTCTGGCGCGGCGACGGGGGGCAGCGGCCGACGATTGCCGCACGACTGGCGGGCTCGGCCGACGTCTTCGCCCACCAAGGCAGGCGCCCGTGGGCATCGATCAATTTCATCGCATCACACGACGGGTTCACGCTGGCGGACGCCGTGAGCTACATTGAACGGCACAACGCCGCGAATGGCGAAGCCAATCACGACGGCCATCCTGCCAACTTCACCAGCAACTGGGGCATCGAGGGACCGACCGACGATCCGGCGATCACCGCGGTGCGGGATCGGGTCAAGCGCGCCATGCTGGCCACGGTGGTACTTGCCGCCGGCACGCCGATGTTGCTGGCCGGCGATGAGTTCGGCCGCACCCAGGGCGGCAACAACAACGCGTATTGCCAGGATAATGAAGTTTCCTGGTTGGACTGGACCATGGCGGCATTGCCGCCGGGAGTTGCGCTGACCGCCTACGTTGCGCGCCTCATCGCACTTCGCCGTGAGCATCCGGTACTGCGCTGTCCGGTTTTTCTGCACGGCAGGGCGTATCCCGCACCGGGCGTTGCCGACATCGCGTGGTTCGACCAGACGGGAGCTACGATATCGATCGAGGCTTGGAACGATATCGAGCAACGGACGTTGATCTTGCGCCGATCGATGCGAATTGCCGAAAGAAAGGTCACGATCCTGAACCTGCTGATGAATCCAGGGGATCAGCCATGCGACTTCCAACTGCCGCCGCCGCATCTGGCGAGCCGGGTGCTGCTCGACAGTGCCGATGCCGAGGCTCATGAGCGCCCGGTGACGGGAAATGAGGTGCCCGTGGCCGCGCATAGTGCGGTCCTGCTGTACTCCGAGTACGCCGGATGAACGCTCGATTCGGCGCCAACCTGCTGGGGGATGGACGGACGCAATTCCACCTGTGGGCGCCCGCGCAGGAGACCGTGGCGGTGGCAGTGGAAGGCGGACCGCTCCTGCCGATGACGCGTTCGCCGGACGGATGGTTCGATGCGATCGCGCCGTGCCAGGCCGGCGCGCGGTATCGTTACTGTCTGGCGGACCGAACGCTGGTCCCTGATCCGGCATCGCGCGCGCAGGCGGATGATGTGCATGGTCCAAGCGTCGTGGTCGATCCACGTGGTTACGTTTGGCGTAACACGTCATGGCGCGGACGGCCGTGGCGCGAGACCGTGCTGTACGAACTCCATGCCGGCATCCTCGGCGGATTCCGTGGCGTGGTGCGCGAGCTTCCCCGGCTGGCCGCGCTTGGCGTCACTGCTGTCGAACTGATGCCGGTGAGCGATTTCCCCGGCCGGCGCAACTGGGGCTATGACGGCGTGCTGCCGTACGCACCCGATACGGCCTACGGGTCACCCGATGATCTGAAGACCCTGGTCGATGCCGCGCACGATCACGGTCTGATGATCTTTCTTGACGTGGTGTACAATCACTTCGGCCCGGACGGGAATTACCTGCCCCTCTACGCGCCCCAGTTCTTCCGCAAAGACCGTCCGACGCCGTGGGGACCGGCGATCGATTTTCGCCGGCCCGAGGTGCGCGGCTTCTTCACCGACAACGTGCTGTACTGGCTGATGGAGTACCGCTTCGACGGGCTGCGCTTCGATGCGGTGCACGCCATCCTGGATCAGGACTGGGTGGACGAGATGGCAGCCGCAGTGCGTGCCACCGTCGAGCCCGGACGGCATGTGCATCTGGTGCTCGAGCATCACAATGATGCCTCGCATCTCGGCAAGCATATTGATGCGCAGTGGAACGACGACGGGCATAATGTGCTGCACGTGCTGCTGACCGGAGAGGATGGCGGCTACTATTTCGACTATGCCGACGAGCCGGCCTGGAAGCTGGCACGCTGTCTCACCGAAGGCTTCATCTATCAGGGCGAGCACTCGCGTTACACCGGCGAGCCGCGCGGCATGCCGAGCGGTCATCTGCCGCCCTCCGCCTTCGTACTGTTTCTGCAGAACCACGATCAGATCGGCAACCGTGCGTTCGGCGAGCGACTGACGGCGTTGGCGGAACCCACGGCACTTGAAGCGGCGATCGCGTTGCTGCTGCTGTGTCCGCAGATCCCGCTGCTGTTCATGGGCGAGGAATGTGCAAGCCGGACACCGTTCCTGTTCTTCACTGACCACCATGACGAGCTTGCCGATGCGGTGCGCGAGGGCCGCCGCGGCGAGTTCGCGAAGTTTCCGGCGTTTGCCGATCCTGCCAGCCGCGAACGCATTCCGGATCCGAACGCGCCGGACACGTTTGCCGCCTCGGTCCCGCAGGCGGACCCATTGCTCGGGCCGGCGCGCGAGGCGTTGTTTCGGCGCCTGATCGGAATTCGCATGACTGCCATTGTGCCGCGACTGGATGGCGCACGCGCGCTGACCGCGGAGGTGGTGGGACCGAAGGCGGTGGTGGCGCGTTGGCGACTGGGCGACGGCGCCATATTGACACTGGCGAGCAATCTCGGCGCCGATCCGGTGCCGATGGATCTACCGGCCGGCCGGCTGTTGTTCGCCAACTCGGCGATGCGGCACGATCGATTGCCCGGCCATTGCACCTGCGCCTTCGTCGAGGAGCCTCGCTCGGCCGATGATTGACGAGGCGATACGCGACCTCGCGCGTCGCGCCGGTATTGCCGTCGATTGGAACGACGTTGTCGGACGTCCAAAGGCCGTGGCCCCGGATGTGCTGCGACGCATGCTCGAAGCACTCGGTCTGCCCTGCGCAACGCGGGGCGACGTGCTTGCCAGCCGCGGGGTATTGCGGCGGCGGTCTACCGTGCAGACGCTGCCACCGCTGATCACGGCAACGGCGGGCCGGCCGGTACGGCTCGACGTCGGTGCGAACGAACCGCGCCAGGCGCTACTGACCCTGGAATCAGGCGGTGCGCACGAACTCCTGCTCACGCCGCTGCGGGGACGTCTGCGCATCCCGCCGGTCAGCGTGCCCGGCTATCATCGGCTGTTGATCGACAATCGCGAGGTCGTCCTGGCGGTGGCTCCGAGCCGTTGCTACACGCTCGACGATGCGGTGCCGGACGCACGGCTGTGGGGCATCGCGGCGCAGGTCTATTCGCTGCGTCACCGTGGCGATGCAGGAATCGGCGACGCGGCCGGTATCGCGGCACTTGCGGAAGCGGCAGGATCGCACGGCGTGGATGCCCTCGCATTGAGCCCGCTGCATGCGCTGTTCAGTGCCGAGCCGTCGCGCTTCGGACCATATTCGCCCTCGACGCGCCTGTTTCTCAATCCGCTGCACGGATCGCCGGCGCTGGTATTCGGCGAGGCCGAGGTTGCCGACATGCTGCGTGCCGAAGGATTGGGCGCGACCTTCGAGGGGCTCGAGGCGCAACCGCTGATCGACTGGCCCGCGGCTGCACACGCCAAGCAGAGGCTGCTGCGGGCGCTGTTTGAAATCGTTCATCGACTCCGATGGGCCGTTGAGGTTGGACTTTGCCGGCTTCCGTGCCGACGGCGGCGAACTGCTGGCACAGCACGCCGTGTTCGAGACGCTGCACGCCGCCAAGAGCGCTGCCGGTGTGGGGGATTGGCGCGGCTGGCCGATGGATCTGCGTGAGCCCGGCAGTGCGGCTGTCGCAGTGTTCGCCGCGTCGCAGGAGCGGGAAGTGCTGTTCCATTGCTTCCTGCAGTGGCTCACCGATCGCTCGCTTGGCATCGCGCAGCGCCGTGCACGTGCCGCAGGCATGCGCATCGGCGTAATCGGCGATTTTGCCGTCGGCATGGACCCGAGCGGCAGCCATGCGTGGAGCCGGCAGCATGATGTGCTGGGCGGCCTCACGATCGGTGCGCCGCCCGATCTGTTCAATCCGCGAGGCCAGGACTGGAAGCTGACCGGGTTCTCGCCCCGCGCGCTGACCGACGGTGGGTTCGCGCCGTTCCTGGCGACCGTGCGCGCGGCGCTGCGCAACGCGGGCGGCGTACGTATCGATCACGCCATGGGACTGACACGCCTCTGGCTAATTCCCGAAGGTGCGGACCCCGCCGATGGCGCCTATCTGGCATATCCGCTTCACGATCTGCTGCGGCTGCTGGCGCTGGAATCGAAGCGGCACACCGCAATCGTGATCGGAGAGGACCTTGGCACCGTGCCGCAAGGATTCCACGAGGAAATGGAGATTGCCGGACTGCATGGCATGCGTGTGCTGTGGTTTGAGCGGAACGGGCACGCGTTCAGCCGGCCCGATGCATGGGACCGCTCCGCCGTCGCGATGACCACGACGCACGATCTGCCGACCGTTGCCGGCTGGTGGCAGGGTACCGATATCGCCACCCGCGCCGAATGTGGGCGTCTCGGTGTTGGCGTGAACGAGGCGGACGTGGTGGCGGAACGCGCCGACGATCGTGACGCCCTATGGCAGGGCTTCGTGCAGGCGGAAGCCGCCTCCGGCGATATGCCGCCGCCGCACGACACAGCCCTGGTGGTGGATGCCGCGCTGGCATTCGTTGCTGCTACTCCATCGCCGCTTTGTCTGGCGCCGATCGAGGACCTGCTCGGCGTTGCGGAACAGCCCAACCTGCCGGGCACTATCGACGAGCATCCAAATTGGCGACGTCGCCTGGCGGTGGAGGCAGGCTCACTGCTCCAGCAGCCGGGCGCCGCTGAGCGCGTGGAACGCCTGGCGGCGCGGCGGCCAAGACGGTGAGTGCCCCGCGCGCGACCGTGCGGTTGCAACTGCACCGCGACTTCACCTTTGCCGATGCGACCAGACTGGTGCCGTATCTGGCAGCACTGGGGATCAGCCATCTGTACAGCTCGCCGATCCTCGCTGCGCGGGCGGGTTCGATGCATGGCTATGACGTGACCGATCCCACGCGCGTCAATCCCGAACTTGGCGGCGAGGATGGGCTGCGGAGCCTTGTTACGGCGCTGCGTGCGGCCGGGCTCGGCCTGATTGTCGATATCGTGCCGAACCACATGGCTGCCGGCGGGATCGAAAATCCCTGGTGGGCCGACGTACTGCGACATGGCCGCGCGAGCCGGTATGCGAGTTTCTTCGACATCGACTGGGACGTGCATGGCAAGGTGCTGGCACCGTTCCTCGGCGAACCGTACGGTGAGGCGCTGCGTGACGGCTCGATCACCCTGGTGCTGGTCCGCGGCTGCCCGGCGATCCACTACTTCGACACTTCGTTCCCGATCCGTCCCGAGGATCATGCCCAGGTCATCGCGGCGCCGGCGAACGCTTTCGATCCAGTGACGCCAGCGGGGAGGCGCCGGCTGCATCGTCTGCTGGAGCATCAGCACTATCGGCTCGCCTGGTGGCGCAGCGCAGGCGACGCGACCAACTGGCGGCGCTTCTTCGACATCAACGCTCTGGTGGGATTGCGCGTCGAGGATGCAGCGGTGTTCGACGCGACGCACGCGACGCTGCTCCGTCTTTACCGACAGGGGCTGATCGACGGCGTGCGGGTCGATCATATCGATGGCCTGGCTGATCCGGCCGGCTATTGCCGCCGCCTGCGCGCGCGGTTCGATGAACTGGCAGCGCATCGGCCGGCGGACGCCCCGCACAGTCCGGCATGGTTTGTCGTCGAGAAGATCCTCGGTGCCGGCGAACGTCTGCCCAATGACTGGGCGGTGGATGGTACCAGCGGCTACGACTTCATGGATCAGGTGAGTGCGCTATTGCACGACGGTTCCGGCGAGGCAGCGCTGCGGCGTCTCTGGGGCGAGTTGAGTGGCCGTCCAACCGATTTTGAGGAGGAGGAGACAGCAGCGCGACGCGATGTGCTCGAACATGCCTTCACAGCGCAGCTCGAGGCGGCGGTCGAATTGCTGCATCGTATCGCCATCGCGCGTGTCGAGACCCGCGATACCACGCAGGCGGCGATCCGCCGTGCACTGGTCGCGTTGCTTGCGCACTTCCCGGTGTATCGCAGCTATGGCGTCGGGCAGCGGTCTGATGCCATTGCGAAGGCGGTGGCTGATGCGGTGAGGGAGGCTCCTGCCGCGTATCGTCCAACGTTTGCATTGCTCGAGCGCTGGCTAGGAGTCGAGGCGACACCGGAAGCCGCCATCCGCTTCCAGCAGCTGAGTGCTCCACTCGCGGCAAAGGCGGTCGAGGACACCGCTTACTATCGCTACGGCGTGCTGCTGTCGCGTAACGAGGTCGGCGCCAACGTGCGGCGCTTCAGTGCGACGGTGCAGGACTTCCATGCGGCATGTCTGGCGCGGTTCAAGCAGTTCCCCGACGCCATGCTGGCAACAGCAACACACGACCACAAGCGCGGGGAAGACGTACGCGCGCGGCTCGCGGTGCTGAGCGAGATTCCCGCCGAGTGGGAACGCGCGGTGCGCAAGTGGTTCGCTATGAACGCGCCGCATCGGCGGCATGGCGATGGCCCGATGCCTTCACCGGGCGACGAGGCGATGCTGTATCAGATGATCGTTGGCGCATGGCCCGTCGATGCGGTGAACCTGCGAGACTACACGGAACGGCTGGCCGAATGGCAGCTCAAGGCGTCGCGCGAGGCAAAGCTCGCGACGGACTGGGAGGCGCCGAATTTGGATTACGAGGACGCGGCGCGGTCGTTCCTCTATTCGATCATGGCGGATGGCGCGTTCGTCGCCGAAGCTTCGGCGTTCGCGTGGCGCATCGGGCCCGCCGGTGCGGTGAACGGGCTGGCGCAGACGCTGTTGAAGCTGACCGTGCCTGGCGTGCCGGATGTCTATCAGGGTGCCGAGTTCTGGGATCAGAGCATGGTTGATCCCGACAATCGCCGCCCGGTCGATTTTGCGCGACGGATAGATGCGCTGGAGGCCGATGCAGCTCCGATCACTTTGGCGGCGCAGTGGCAAGATGGGAGAGTGAAGCAGGCAGTGATCCGCCGTGCGCTGGCGCTGCGCCGCGAGGTCCCGGACCTGTTCGCCCGCGGGCAATATCAGCCGGTGAACGTTACGGGGCCGCTCTCGGAGCATATCGTGGCGTTTGCGCGCTCGTACGCGAATGCACACTGCCTGGTCGTGGTGCCGCGGCTGGTTTGTTCCTGTCATTGCGAGGAGCGCAGCGACGCTTCGCCTGCGGCTACCAGGAACCTGCCACCCGTTGTCATCCCCGCGAAAGCGGGGACCCAGGACAACCGTACGGACCTCGCCCTGGGTTCCCGCTTGCGCGGGAATGACGATGGGAATGACAGGGCAACCGGTTACGCGTCTGGTATGGACACTATCGGCATTCGCGGGACCGCCTGGCGCGACACAATGCTGCATATCCCCGAGCATCTGGTCGGACGGACAATGCGCGATCGAATCAGCGGCACGCCCTTGGACGTACGCATCGGGCACATACCAATCGCGACGATCCTCGCCCGCTTCCCCGTCGCACTGCTGGCGACGGAATAGCGCCTCAGCCTCCGGCCATCGCCGGCCGCGCCTCACGCAGCCGGGCAGCCGCCGCGGCGCTGGGAACTTCCACATCGATCTCCAGGATCGAAATCGGGTCGCCACGGTCGAGCTTGATCTGGACCCGTTCGCGCTCGATCGTGACGTGCCTGGCAATTACCGCGATGATCTCCTCCTGCAACACGGCCAGCAGATCAGACTTGCCGACGAAAGCGCGCTCATGCGCCAGCAGCACCTGAAGGCGCTCGCGCGCGACCGGCGCGGAGTTACGGCGCCGGAACAGGGTCAACAAATTCATGCGACGGCCCTCCGGCCGAACAGCCGTTCCATCAGACCGCGGCGTTCGGCCGGTACCGTCACCACCAGCGTCTCGCCGCGCAGTCGTCGCGCGGCCTCGAAATAGGCCTTCGCCGGGACGCTGTTCGGGCTGCCGATCGTTACCGGCGTGCCAAGGTTCGATGCCCGCAGCACGTCCTCGCTTTCCGGGATGATGCCGAGCAACGGGATCGACAAGATCTCCAGGACGTCCTCGGTCTTCAACATCTCGCCGCGCGCGGCACGAGCGGGATCGTAGCGGGTGAGCAGCAGGTGCTTGTCGATCCGTTCGCCCTTTTCCGCCTTTGCCGTCTTCGAATTGAGCATGCCGATGATGCGGTCCGAATCGCGCACCGACGACACTTCCGGATTGGTCACCACCACGGCGGCATCGGCGTGGCGCATCGCCAGCGTGGCGCCGCGTTCGATGCCGGCGGGGCTGTCGCAGATCACCCAGTCGAATTTGTCCCGCAATTCGCCGATCACCCGCGCCACGCCCTCGGCGGTCAGCGCTTCCTTGTCGCGCGTCTGCGAGGCCGGCAGCAGCGACAGCGTATCGATCCGCTTGTCGCGGATCAGCGCCTGCGGCAGCTTGGCATCGCCCTGCACGACGTTGATCAGGTCGAACACCACGCGGCGTTCGGCGCCCATCACCAGATCGAGGTTGCGCAGCCCGACATCGAAATCGACCACGACCACATGCTGGCCCTGCTGCGCCAGCGCGGCGCCAAGTGCAGCGGTCGATGTCGTCTTGCCGACGCCGCCCTTTCCGGATGTCACGACAAGGACCGTGGCCATCGAATTTCTCCTCTCAGTCGAGCGTTGCCAACATCATTGCCTCGCCAACAAGCCAGGCCTGCACCGGCTTGCCGCGCAGCGTCGCATCCATGTCGTCGGCGGTCTGATACACGCCGTCGATCGCCAGCAGTTCGGCTTCCAATCTCCGGCAGAAGATGCGCGCGCGATGGTTGCCGGTAAGGCCAGCGATCGCACGGCCACGCAACGTGCCGTAGATATGAACCGAACCGCTGGCGATCACCTCGGCGCCGGAAGCGACGGAGCCGACGATGCTCACGTCGCCTTGCTCGAACACGATGGACTGGCCGGACCGCACCGGCTGATCGATCAACAGCGACGTGCTGTCCTGCATAGGCGCGGGGCGGGGTTCGTCGGGGACATCGATCGGCCGCGCCGGGCGTGTGCCGCTGGCATGCAGCGGCGCCCAGGCTTCCAGCCCCAGCCAGGACGGATGCGCGCCTTCCGTGCCGATGATGCGGATGCCGCGGCCGTTCAGCTTTTGCAGCAGACCGGCGACATCAGGCTGTTCGCTCGGCAGGGCGCCGAGATCGAGCACCACGGGGCGGCCGGCGAAAAACGACGGGGAACGACTGACCTGCGCGTCGAGCGCGTCAAGCCAATCAGCCACGGGAGGCTCAGGCGCGAGAACGAGCGCCATGAACGAACGGCCACGGACTCGGATAAACGGACGCGAATCGGCTTTGGGCACCTATCCGGGGTACCAAGTGCACGGCGTGACGGTCAACCGGAACCGCCGAGGATTTCGCTGCAAGAAGAAAGAGCTGTGGATATTACGTAATATCCTGTGGAGAATTCTGTGGGCGGCGAATTGAAGCCCGCGAATCCACCGATTCACCCCCACCCAACCCCGGATCAAGTCCGGGGCAGGCTCCTCCCCCGCTGCGCGGGAGAGGGGGAATTCAGATCAGGCCGGCGACAGGATATGGATGGTGCGGGTTGCCACCATCTCGCGGGTCTTGGCGCCATAGGCAGCCATGTGTGGCGAGGCGGCATGGGCCTTCAGCGCCTCGGGGCTTTCCCACTTCTCGATCACCAGGAACGTGTCGTCGCCGAACTTGGCGGGAGAGCCCGCGGCATCGATTGCGGGTCCGTATTCGATGCAGCCATTCTCGGCATGGACCGCCGGCACGTTGGCGCGGAATTCCTTGAGGATCGCTTCGCGCATGCCTGGCTTGGCGGTGATGATGGCGACGACGTGGATCATGGATCGCTGCTCCCGGGTTGTGTCCCGCTATCCGACCCCAGACCAGTGCATTCGGCAAGCGTCGGCTGCGAGCCTAAAATTTGGTCAGTAACCGGATCGTTGCCTGAATAAACCGCAGCGCTTGGTTTCCCGTCATGGTCGGGCTTGGCCCGGCCAGCCACGTCTTTGCACCACGAACACAGCGAAGACGTGGATGGCCGGGCCAAGCCCGGCCATGACGCTGGGGGCCGGGGTTGTCCACGCGCCAGAAGCCAGATCACGGGTTCGTGGCATGGCTGTTGCACCTCTCGCGATGGTGATCCGAGGCATCGGCCTCGCCACAGAACAGAACGGACAGGGAACAGGTTTATGGCACTATCCACTACCATGCTCACCCGCCGCCGGCTCGGCGGCCTCGGCGTTGCCGCTGCCACGCTCGCAGCGGTGGGCGGGGTCAAGGCAGCGTTCTCGCCTGCCATCGCGCAAACTGGGCCGATCAAGATCGGCATTTTGCATTCGCTGTCCGGAACCATGGCGATCAGCGAGACCACGCTGAAGGATGTCATGCTGATGCTGATCGAGCAGCAAAACGCCAAGGGCGGCGTGCTCGGGCGGAAGCTCGAAGCCGTGGTGGTCGATCCCGCCTCCAACTGGCCGCTGTTCGCCGAGAAGGCGCGCGGCCTGCTGTCGGTGGACAAGGTCGCCGCGGTGTTCGGCTGCTGGACCTCGGTCTCGCGCAAGTCGGTGCTGCCGGTGTTCGAGGAGCTGAACGGCATCCTGTTCTATCCGGTGCAGTACGAAGGCCAGGAATGCAGCCGCAACGTGTTCTACACTGGTGCCGCGCCGAACCAGCAGGCGATCCCGGCGGTCGACTACCTGATGAACGACGGCAAGGTGAAGCGCTGGGTGCTGGCCGGCACCGACTACGTCTATCCGCGCACCACCAATCAGATCCTCGAATCGTATCTGAAGGTGAAGGGCGTCGCGCCGGACGACATCATGATCAACTACACGCCGTTCGGGCATTCCGACTGGCAGAACATTGTCGCTTCGATCAAGAAGTTCGGCTCCGCCGGCAAGAAGACCGCGGTGGTGTCCACCATCAACGGTGACGCCAATGTGCCGTTCTATAAGGAGCTGGGCAACCAGGGCATCAAGGCGACCGACATCCCGGTGGTGGCGTTCAGCGTCGGCGAGGAGGAACTGGCCGGCCTCGATACCAAGCCGCTGGTCGGCCACCTCGCGGCGTGGAACTATTTTGAGAGTGTCGATACACCGGAGAACAAGGCGTTCATCGACGCCTGGCACAAGTTCATCAAGAACGACAAGCGCACCACCAACGATCCGATGGAGGCGCACTATATCGGCTTCAATCAGTGGGTGAAGGGCGTCGAGAAGGCCGGCACCACCGCATCCGACGCGGTGATCGATGCGATGATCGGCGTTGCCGTGCCCAACCTGTCCGGCGGCTTTTCCGCCATGATGCCGAACCACCACATCACCAAGCCGGTGCTGATCGGCGAGGTGCAGGCCGACGGCCAGTTCAACACGGTCTGGCAGACGGCTGGGCTGGTGGTCGCGCAGGAATGGTCGCCGTATGTCGAGGACACCAAGGACCTGATCGGTGACTGGCGTGCGCCGCTGTCCTGCGGCGCCTTCAACGTCAAGACCGGCAAGTGTGGAGCAGGTGGCGGCAAGAAGGCATGATGGCCTGAGCCGACCATCCCCAAGGGGGTGGCCTGCTTCCTCCCAGGCCACCCCCAACCGCTTCCTGAAAGCGTGCCGATGAAGCGTCTCGCCGGCCTGATGCTGATCGCCTTGCTGGCACTGGCGCCAGCGACCGGCCGAGCGCAGTCGGCCGACGAAGCGTTCGCGGCGTTGGCCTCGCCAAGCTTCGAGACGATCCGGCAAGGCGTCGGCATGCTCGCGCTGTCGGGTCATCCGCAGGCTGCCGCGATCCTGTCTGCGTTGCAGGCCAACCGCCTGTTCGCGCGCACGTCCGACAAGGCGCTGTTCATCAAGGCCGACGATGGCTCGTTCATCGATGCCACGACCGGCAAGCCGGCGGCGGATGTCATGTCGAGCGGCCTCAAGCCGGTGCGCATGAACAATGCGGTCCGCGGCGAGGTCGATGCAGCGCTTGGCAGCCTGCGTCTGTTCGCGCCGGATGCGGCCACACGCTTTGACGCAGCCGAGGCGGTGTTCCATTCCCACGACCCGGCCGCGCTGCCGGCGCTGGAACGAGCACTGCAGCGCGAAAGCGATGCCGGTGTGAAGCACCGCATGGAACAGGCACGCGCGGCCGCGCTGCTGTCCGCCGACAATGCCAGTGACGCCGATCGGCTGGCCGCGATCGACGTGCTGCGCGAGCGCGGCGACATCGACAGCCGCAGCCTGCTCGCGTCACTGTCTGGACAGAGCCCTGCGGTGGCCCAGGCGGCTGTGGCCGGTGTGACAGCGATCGATCGCAATCTGCAACTCTGGAGCATCCTTCAGAGTATCTACTATGGACTGTCGCTCGGCTCGGTGCTGCTGCTGGCCGCGGCGGGACTGGCGATCACCTTTGGTGTCATGGGCGTCATCAACATGGCGCACGGCGAGATGGTGATGATCGGTGCCTACGTGACCTTCATGGTGCAGCAGACGATCCACGATTACGCCCCGGGGCTGTTCGGCGGCAGCCTGCTATTCGCGGTGCCGCTTGCGTTCATTGTTGCCGGACTGATCGGTATCGCCATCGAGCGAACGCTGATACGCTGGCTGTACGGCAGGCCGCTCGAGACACTGCTGGCGACCTGGGGATTGTCGCTGATCCTGCAACAGGGGGTGCGCTCGCTGTTCGGTCCGAATAATCGCGAGGTCAGCACGCCGGACTGGATGAGCGGCGCCACTCAGCTTGGCAATCTGACGATCACCTACAACCGGCTGTATATTATTGTCTTCGCGTTCCTGGTGCTGGCGGCGCTGATGGCGGCGCTTCGGTTCACCTCGCTTGGCCTGGCGATGCGCGCGGTGACGCAGAACCGGCAGATGGCCGCAGCAATGGGCATCCGCACGCCGTGGATCGACGCGCTGACGTTCGGCCTTGGCTCCGGCGTTGCCGGGATGGCCGGGGTGGCGCTGAGCCAGATCGACAACGTGTCGCCGAACCTGGGGCAGAGCTACATCATCGACAGCTTCATGGTGGTGGTGTTCGGCGGCGTCGGCAATCTGTGGGGTACCGTGATGGGCGCGTTAACGCTTGGGATCGTCAACAAGTTCCTCGAGCCGGTCGCAGGCGCGGTGCTGGGCAAGATCGTCGTGCTGGTGATGCTGATCCTGTTCATTCAGCGGCGCCCGCGGGGCATGTTCCCGCTCAAGGGACGCGCGGCCGAGGCATGATCGGGCGACGGGAGATCGTGGCCATGAGCAAAGGTCCTCCCCCTCCCCTTGCGGGAGGGGGTTGGGGGGAGGGGGCATTGCCGGTACCCGCGCCACCCCCTCCCCCCAACCCCCTCCCGCAAGGGGAGGGGGAGGACAGGCGCCGCATGATCCTCAACCGCGCATCCTGGCTGACGTTGACATTGGTGCTGGGCGGCGCGGTGCTGCTCGCTGCGTTGAACCTCGGCACTGGCCCGTCCGCGTCGCTCCATGTGCCGACCTATGCCGTGGCGCTGACGGGAAAGTATCTTTGCTTCGGCATGCTGGCGCTTGCGGTCGATCTGGTGTGGGGGTTCGCGGGCATCCTTTCGCTCGGCCATGCCGCGTTCTTCGCTCTCGGCGGCTACGCCATGGGCATGTACCTGATGCGCCAGATCGGCGCGCGCGGCGTGTACGGCAACGCCAATCTGCCCGACTTCATGGTATTTCTCGGCTGGCACGAACTGCCGTGGTACTGGCACGGCTTCGAGTGGTTCCCATTCGCTGCGACGATGGTGGTGGTGGTGCCCGGGCTGCTGGCGCTGGTGTTCGGCTGGCTGGCGTTCCGCTCGCGCGTCACCGGCGTGTATCTATCGATCATCACCCAGGCGCTGACCTATGCGTTGCTGCTGGCGTTCTTCCGCAACGACATGGGCTTCGGCGGCAACAACGGCATGACCGACTTCAAGGATCTGCTCGGCTTTCCGGTACAGGCGGAAGCGACACGCTGCGCGTTGCTGGTGATCACCGCGCTGTTCCTGTGCGTGCAGTTCCTGATCGCGCGCGCACTGGTGACATCGCGGTTCGGCAAGGTGCTGGTCGCGGTGCGCGATGCCGAGGCGCGGACGCGGTTCCTGGGCTACCGGCCGGAGTCGTACAAGCTGGTAGTCTGGGTGCTGTCGGCGGTGATGGCCGGCATCGGCGGCGCGCTCTACGTGCCGCAGGTCGGCATCATCAATCCGTCCGAGTTCTCGCCGGCCAACTCGATCGAGGCGGTGATCTGGGTCGCCGTCGGCGGCCGCGGCACGCTGTCGGGGGCGATCCTCGGTGCGGTGCTGGTCAATCTCGGCAAGACCTACCTCACCAGCGCATTGCCGTCGCTGTGGCTGTACGCGCTGGGCGCGGTCTTCATTTTCGTGACCCTGCTGCTGCCGCGCGGCATCGTCGGGCTGTTTGCCCGCCGCGAACGCGTGGTGGCGCCCGAGCCCGAACCGGCGCCTGCACCGGCCGAGGCGCGCGAGGCGACGGGATGAGCGACGTCCGCGCCGAACTGCACGACACGTTGCTGTACCTCGACGGTGTCACCGTAAGCTTCGACGGCTTCCGCGCGCTGAACGCCTTGTCTCTGGTATTGGAAGCGGGAGAGATGCGCGCGGTGATCGGTCCGAACGGCGCCGGCAAGACCACGATGATGGACGTGATCACCGGCAAGACGCGGCCAGACGCGGGCACGGTGGTGTTCGGCAAGGACACCGACCTGACGCGGCTCGACGAACCGGCGATCGCGTCGCTGGGCATCGGGCGGAAGTTTCAGAAGCCGACCGTGTTCGAACCGCACACGGTATGGGACAATCTGCTGCTGTCGCTGGCCGAGGACCGCAAGCCGAGCTTTACGCTGTGGGCGCGGGAGACCGCGGAGGAGCGCGA
This sequence comes from uncultured Alphaproteobacteria bacterium, assembly GCA_963819855.1. Lineage (GTDB taxonomy): Bacteria > Pseudomonadota > Alphaproteobacteria > Acetobacterales > Acetobacteraceae > JAMXLO01. The sequence goes on along the minus strand of CAWFYC010000015.1, from coordinate 162,002 downwards.
GCGGATCGAGGAAATCCTGGTCACCACGCGACTGATCGATCAGCGGCATCGGCTGGCGGCGGGGCTGTCGCACGGCCAGAAGCAATGGCTGGAGATCGGCATGCTGCTGGCGCAGGAACCGCAGCTTCTGCTGGTCGATGAGCCGGTGGCCGGAATGACCGACGCCGAGACCGCGCAGACCGCGGATCTGCTGCGCGAGATCAATCGTACGCGCAGCGTCGTGGTGGTGGAGCACGACATGGCGTTCGTGCGCTCGCTGGATGTGAAGGTGACGGTACTGCATGAGGGATCGGTGCTGTCGGAAGGCTCGATCGATCATGTCAGCGAGGACCCGCGCGTGGTCGAAGTGTATCTGGGGCGATGATTTCACCACGCGTCACGCCCGCGAAGGCGCGGGGCCAAGGGTTGCAACGCAGGTCTTGCCTGGGTTCCCGCTTGCGCGGGAATGACGGGGGGAGCGCTGATGCTTGAAGTCGATCATGTCGATCTGCATTACGGCGCCGCCATAGCGCTGCGCCAGGTTTCGCTGACGGCGGAGGTCGGTGCGGTGACCTGCCTGCTGGGACGCAACGGCGTGGGCAAGACCAGCCTGCTGCGCGCGGTCACCGGCGCGCATCCGGTAAGTTCCGGCGCGATCCGCTGGGAAGGCGCCGACATCACCCGTCTGCCGATCCACGATCGCGCGCGGCGTGGCATCGCCTGGGTGCCGCAGGGACGTGACATCTTTCCGCTGTTGACGGTGCGCGAAAACCTGGAGACTGGATTTGCCGTTCTGCCGCGCGGGCAGCGTCAGGTGCCGGATGAAGTGTTCGAGCTGTTTCCGGTGTTGCGGACGATGTTGCGTCGGCGCGGCGGCGATCTGTCGGGCGGACAGCAGCAGCAGTTGGCGATCGCGCGGGCGCTGGTGATGAAGCCGCGGTTGCTCGTGCTCGACGAGCCGACCGAGGGAATCCAGCCCAGTATCATCAAGGACATTGGCCGGGTGATCGAACTGTTGCGGTCGCGCGGTGACATGGCCATCCTGCTGGTCGAGCAGTATTTCGACTTTGCGCAGGAACTCGCTCAAACCATCGTGGTGATGGATCGCGGCGACGTCGTGTTGGCGGGTCGCCGGGAGGAGTTGGACGAGCAGGATGTGCGACGCCGGTTGTCGGTGTAGCCGATTGACATCCGGGGTCCACATGCCATGCATGCGTTGACTGCAACAAGATTCGAGTAAGTAATGGCATCTGTGCTCACCATCAGGAAACTGCCCGAAGCCGTACTGGCCGCACTGCGGGAACGTGCCGCCGCAGCGGGACGCAGCCTTGAGGCGGAGGCACGCGAGATCCTCGCATCTGCGTGTCTGCCCCGCCTGGGGGCGGCATGGTGGAATGAACTGGCGCGGCGCAGCCGGGCAAGAACCCTGCGGCAGTTAACGATCGAGAGTGCCGACCTGATCCGAGCAGGCCGGGATGCGCGTTGCTGAAGTGCCAGAGCGCATCGTGGTGGATGCCAGTGTCGGGTTGAAGTGGGTTTTACGCGAGGAGCACAGCGATCGTGCGGTGGCTCTGGGTTCAGGGCGCGAGACCATTCCCCTCCGAACCAGGCCACTCGATAGCACGTCGGCCGCCGCGGCGCACCCCGCGCTGGCCGATCGGGTCGTGCTGTTGCGCGACATCGCACTGCGTTAACGGTGCATCGGTGGACGGTGCCACACTCCATTCCAAACCGGCCGGTCTACAACGGGCGTGCGGCGCGCTTGCCGTATCGGTGAAGCAGCGCGGTACGCGCTCGGCGCTGCACAATCTGCGACAGGAGGGGTGTCTGAAGGCGCGGTTTCCGCGGCCTGACGATCCCGCGTGGCTGCAGGTGGTCACGCTGAACACGTCTGGCGGGGTGGCCGGCGGCGATGTGCTGGATGCAGCGTTTGCGGTCGGCACCGACGCGCGCGCCACCATTGCATCGCAGGCGGCGGAGCGGTTCTACCGTGCATTGCCCGACAGTGCCGCCTCCAGTGTGGCCACGCGGATCGCCGTGGCGGCGCGCGGCGCGGTGGAATGGCTGCCGCAGGACACCATCCTGTTCGATCGCTGTTCGGTACGGCGCAGACTGCGCGTGGAGCTCGAGGCGGGTGCGTGGTTCCTGGGGGTGGAGAGCCTCGTGTTCGGTCGCGCCGCGATGGGCGAGGTGGTGGACCGGGCATCCCTGCGCGATTTCATAGAGGTCCATCGTGCCGGCCGACTGCTGCTGCGTGATGCGATCCGGCTCGAGGGCGAGGTGGCGGCGACGCTGCAACGGCCTGCGATCGCAGCCGGAGCACGTGCGCTGGCGACCCTGGTCCATGTCGCACCCGATGCCGAAGCCATGCTCGATCCGCTGCGCGCGCTGGGGATCGGCGCCAGCGCCTGGGATGGCATACTGATCGCACGTATGCTTGCTCCCGACAGCGCGGCGCTGCGTGCCGCCGTGGTCGACGCGTTGGGGGTACTGCGCGGCGGGCGTGCCTTGCCGCGCGTGTGGCTATGCTGAGAGGATACGCATGAATCTGACGCCGCGAGAGAAGGACAAGTTGCTGATCAGCATGGCCGCAATGGTTGCCAGGCGCCGGCTGGAACGCGGCGTGAGGCTCAATCATCCCGAGGCGGTCGCGCTGATCACTGATTTCGTGGTCGAGGGCGCCCGCGACGGCCGGAGCGTCGCCGATCTGATGGAAGCCGGCGGCAAGGTGATCACCCGGGCGCAGGTGATGGAAGGTGTCGCCGAGATGATCCACGATGTGCAGGTGGAGGCAACGTTTCCCGACGGTACCAAGCTGGTCACCGTGCACGAGCCGATCCGATGATCCCTGGTGAAGTCTTTCCCGGTGACGGCGCAATTGAACTGAACGCCGGCCTCGCGCGCACCACGCTGACCGTTGCCAATACCGGCGATCGGCCGATTCAGGTCGGCAGCCATTACCACTTCGCGGAAACCAATCCAGCGCTTTCGTTCGATCGCGCCGCCGCGCGCGGCAAGCGGCTCGACATCGCGGCCGGTACTGCCGTGCGATTCGAGCCAGGCCAAACACGCGAGATCACGCTGGTGCCGTACCGTGGCAGTCGCGTGGTGCAAGGGTTCCGCGCCGCGGTGATGGGAGCGCTCGACTGATGGCCCGCATTGCGCGCGCAGCCTATGCAGACATGTTCGGACCAACCACCGGCGATCGCGTCCGCCTCGCGGATACCGAACTGATCGTCGAGGTGGAACGCGACCTCACCACCTACGGCGAGGAAGTGAAGTTCGGCGGGGGGAAGGTGATCCGCGACGGCATGGGCCAGTCACAGGCATCGCAGGCGGAAGGCGCGGTTGATACGGTGATCACCAACGCGCTGATCATCGACCACTGGGGCATCGTCAAGGCCGATGTCGCGATCGCCAATGGCCGCATCGCAAAGATCGGCAAGGCGGGCAATCCCGATGTTCAACCGAATGTAGACATCATCATCGGTCCAGGCACCGAGATCATCGCTGGCGAAGGCAAGATCCTGACCGCCGGCGGCATCGACGCGCATATCCACTTCATCTGTCCGCAGCAGGTGGAGGACGCGATCGCGTCCGGCATGACGACGCTGATCGGCGGCGGCACTGGCCCCGCCACCGGCACCGCGGCCACCACCTGCACGCCCGGCCCGTGGCATCTCGCGCGCATGCTGCAGGCGGCGGAAGGGTTGCCGGTGAACATCGCGTTTGCCGGCAAAGGCAACGCATCACGCCCAGCCGCGCTGGAGGAGATGATCCGCGCCGGTGCGTCGTGTTTGAAACTGCATGAGGACTGGGGCACCACGCCCGCCGCGATCGACTGCGCGCTGTCGGTCGCCGACCGGTTCGACGTGCAGGTGATGATCCATACCGACACGTTGAACGAGTCGGGCTTCGTCGAGGACACCATCGCCGCCTTCAAGGGTCGCACCATCCACGCGTTCCATACCGAAGGCGCGGGCGGCGGACACGCGCCCGACATCATCAAGGTGGCATCGCTCGCCAATGTGCTGCCGAGTTCGACCAACCCCACGCGCCCCTACACGGCGAACACGCTCGACGAACATCTCGACATGCTGATGGTGTGCCATCACCTCGACAGTTCGATCCCGGAGGACGTGGCGTTCGCGGAAAGCCGCATCCGCAAGGAGACGATTGCGGCCGAGGACATCCTGCACGACCTCGGCGCGCTGGCGATGATGTCGTCGGACAGCCAGGCGATGGGCCGTGTCGGCGAGGTGATCATCCGCACCTGGCAGACCGCGCACAAGATGAAGACGCAACGCGGTGCGTTGCCCGGCGACACCGAGCGCAACGACAATGCGCGGGTGAAGCGCTACATTGCGAAATACACCATCAATCCGGCGATCGCGCAGGGCATGGCGACGGAGATCGGTTCGATCGAGCCGGGCAAGCTGGCCGATCTGGTGTTGTGGTCGCCGGCGTTCTTCGGCGTGAAGCCGGATCTGGTGATCAAGGGCGGCTCGATCGCCTGTCGCGCCGATGGGCGATCCCAACGCCTCGATCCCGACACCGCAGCCGGTGCACTACCGCCCGATGTTCGGCGTGTTCGGGCGCGCACTGGCGGAACATTGTCTGACCTTCGTGTCTGCCGCAGCGCTGGATGCCGGCATCGGCGAGGCGCTGAAGCTGCAACGCAGGCTGGTGCCGGTCGCCAATACCCGCGGCGGCATCGGTAAGGGTTCGATGATCCACAACGACGCCACGCCGGTGATCGAGGTCGATGCCGAGACCTACGAGGTGCGCGCGGACGGCGTGCTGCTGACCTGCGAACCCGCGACCGTGCTGCCGATGGCGCAGCGCTACTTCCTGTTCTGATGCGTGCCGAAGCTGTCCTGCCCGCCGGCACCTGGGACGCAGCAGCGGAAATCGACCGTGTGCTGATCGACTTCGACCGCCGCCATCGCCGTCGCATCCTGCTGCGGACCGAGCAGGGCAGGGAGGTGCTGCTCGATCTGCCGCAGGCGGTGCGGTTGCGCGACGGCGACGGGCTGGCGGTGGACGGCAGTGTGGTGCGGGTGTGTGCCAGGCCGGAACCGCTGCTGGAGATCCACGCGCACGATGAGGGCGAGATGGTTCGGATCGCCTGGCATCTCGGCAACCGCCATCTGCCCGTGCAATTGCTGGAGGATCGCATCCGCATTCGTGCGGATCACGTGATTCAGGAGATGGTGGAAGGGCTGGGCGGCCACGTCGATGCGATACAGGCGCCGTTCGATCCGGAACCGGGTGCCTATGCTGGTGGGCACCACCATCACCACGATGTCGATGAGTGACGGTGATGACATTGCTCCCCCTCCCCTTGCGGGAGGGGGTTGGGAGGAGGGAGCCTCGTCCAATGGCCCACCGCCCCCTCCCCCCAACCCCCTCCCGCAAGGGGAGGGGGAGAAACTGCTGCGTCTCCTCGCCTGGCTTTCGCCGGGGTTCCCAACCGGCGGCTATGCCTACTCGCATGGCCTGGAGTGGGCGGTGGACTGTGGTGACATCACGGATGGCGATACGCTGCGCATCTGGCTCACCGATGTCCTGATCCACGGCTCCGGCCGCAACGACGCGATCCTGCTGCGCCACGCGTGCCGCCCCGGCGCCGATCAGGGCGCACTGAACGATCTCGCCATTGCCGTCGCGCCGTCGCGCGAGCGTCGCGCCGAGACCCTGGATCAGGGCACGGCGTTCGCCGCCGCCGCCGCGCCCTGGTATCCGCCCGCACTTGCCGGCGCGTGTCGCCTATCCGATCGCGGTCGGTGCGCTCGCCGCTCGGCATGGGCTGGACGAAGACACGACCACAGCCGCCTACCTTCAGGCCTTCGCCGCCAACCTGATCTCCGCCGCCGTCCGCCTGGTCCCGCTCGGCCAAAGCACGGGCTTGCGCGTTCTCGCCGCGCTGGAGCCGACCATCCTGCGCGTTGCGGCGGAATCGCGCGCTGCAACGCTCGACGACCTGGGCGGCTGCGCCTTTCGTTCCGATCTCGCCGCCATGCGGCATGAAACCCAGTACACCAGGTTGTTCCGCTCATGAACCATTCGCGTCACGGACCATTGCGCGTGGGCATCGGCGGCCCGGTCGGCACCGGCAAGACCGCGCTGATGGATGCGCTGTGCAAGCGGTTCCGCGCCAGGTACGACATCGCCGCGATCACCAATGACATCTATACCAAGGAGGATGCCGAGTTCCTCACCCGCGCCGGCTCGCTGCCGCCCGAGCGCATCCTCGGGATCGAGACCGGCGGCTGCCCGCACACCGCCATCCGCGAGGACGCCTCGATCAACCTTGCCGGCGTCGCCGACCTCAGCAATCGCTTTCCGCTGCTCGACCTCATCCTGATCGAGTCCGGCGGCGACAACCTGGCGGCCACCTTCAGTCCGGAACTGGCCGACCTGACGATCTACGTGATCGATGTCTCCGCCGGCGACAAGATCCCGCGCAAGGGCGGCCCGGGCATCACGCGCAGCGACCTGCTGGTGATCAACAAGATCGACCTGGCCCCGTTCGTCGGCGCCAGCCTGGAGGTGATGGACCGTGACGCACGCAAGATGCGCGGCGACCGCCCGTTCGTATTCGCCAATATCCGCGCCGGCACAGGAGTCGCGGACATCGCCGCCTTCGTCGAGACCGAAGGTGGGCTCCGCTCAGAGCCGCAGGCGGCGCAGTCGTAGAGCGTTGCCGATCACCGAGACAGAACTGAACGACATGGCCAGCGCTGCGATGACCGGGCTGAGCAGGGCGCCGGTGGCGGGATACAGCACGCCGGCGGCAATCGGAACGCCGACCAGATTGTAGACAAAGGCGAAGAACAGGTTCTGGCGGATGTTGCGCATGGTGGCGCGGCTGAGCATGACCGCTCGGACAATGCCGCCGAGATCGCCCTTGACCAAGGTGATGCCGGCGCTCGCGATCGCCACCTCGGTACCGGTGCCCATGGCGATGCCGATATCGGCTGCGGCGAGGGCAGGGGCGTCATTTACGCCGTCGCCGGCCATTGCGACGATGCGACCTTCGGTCTTGAAGCGACGGATCAGATCGTGCTTGTCCGCCGGCAACACCTCGGCGGCAACTTCGCCAATATCCAGGCGGCGCGCGACGGCCTCGGCCGTGGACCGGTTGTCGCCGGTCAGCATGACGAGCCGCAGTCCCAGCAATCGCAGGCGTCGCAGCGCGTCCAGTGCGGTCTGCTTGATCGGGTCCGCGATTGCGATGATGCCCGCGTGTCGGCCGTCGATCGCCAGGTAGAGCGCCGTCGCGCCGTCGCCACGAAACGCCTCGGCTTTGGCTTCCAGTTCGCCCAATGTTATGCCGAGTTCGCGCATCAGTCCGGCGTTGCCCAGTGTGACGGCGTGTCCGTTCACCTCGCCGCTGATGCCTCTGCCGGTGAACGAACGGAAGCGCCGCGGTTCGGCAAGAGACAGTCCGCGTTCCCGTGCCGCAGCAACGATAGCAGTGGCCAATGGATGCTCGCTGGAGCGCTCTACCGAGGCGGCGTCGGTCAGCAGATCGTTCTCGGACCATTCGCCCGCTGCCACCACCGCGACCACGCGCGGCCTGCCTTCCGTCAATGTGCCGGTCTTGTCCAGAACGAGCGTGTCGATCCGCTCCAGGCGCTCCAGAGCCTCGGCCGAGCGGATCAGCACGCCGACGCCGGCTCCCTTGCCAACGCCGACCATGATCGCCATCGGCGTCGCCAGACCAAGGGCGCAGGGGCAGGCGATGATGAGCACCGAGACGGCGGCGATCAGGGCATAGGCGAGGGCAGGGGACGGTCCCCAGATCGCCCAGGCCGCGAATGTCAGGAGCGCGACGGCAATCACCGCAGGCACGAACCATCCGGCCACGAAGTCGGCGAGGCGCTGGATCGGTGCACGCGAACGCTGTGCTTCCGCCACCATGGCCACGATGCGGGCGAGCAGGGTTTCCGAGCCGACGCGGTCCGCACGGATAGTCAGCGCTCCGGTGCCGTTGACTGTGCCGCCGATCACACGGTCGCCCGGGTGCTTGGCGACCGGCATCGACTCGCCGGTCACCATCGACTCATCCAGGGCGCTGCTGCCTTCCAGCACGACGCCGTCGACCGGTACGCCGTCACCTGGCCGCACCCGGAGCCGATCGCCCGGGTCGACACGGTCGAGCGTGATCTCCTCATCGTCGCCGCCCGCGGTGATGCGGCGAGCCGTCTTGGGTGTGAGATTCAACAGCGCCCGGATGGCCCCTCCGGTCTGCTCGCGCGCTCTGAGCTCAAGCACCTGACCGAGCAGCACTAGGACCGTGATCACCGCGGCTGCCTCGAAGTAGACCGCGACGCTGGCATCCGCGGAGCGAAAGCCGGCGGGGAACATGCTGGGTGTTATGGTGGCGACAACGCTGTAGACCCAGGCCGCGCCGGTGCCGAGGGCGATCAGCGTGAACATGTTGAGGCTGCGGCGCAGCAGCGAATCCCAGCCCCGGCGGAAGAACGGCCAGCCGGCCCACAGCACGACAGGCGTCGCAAGGATGAGCTGCAACCAGTTACCATTGAAGGCCGGATGCGGGAGCATTTCCAATCCAACAACCGGAACGGCCAGCGTTGCGCCAATCCACAAACGGCGGCTCATGTCGGCAAGTTCCGGATTGGCCTCTGCCTCGGCGCTGACAGTCAGTGGCTCCAGCGCCATGCCGCAGATCGGGCAACTGCCAGGACCGATCTGGCGAACTTCAGGGTGCATCGGGCAGGTGTAGGTGGCGACCGTGTCGGCGGCAGGCACGTCTCGAGATGTCAGATACCGGGTCGGGTCCGCGACAAATTTATCGCGGCAGCCGGCGCAGCAGAAATGGAATTCACTCCCATCATGCTCGACGCGATGGCGCGATGCGACCGGATCGACCGCCATGCCGCAGACCGGGTCGATTGTCGTGTCACGATCCACCGCCGCTGGGTTCCTTGTTGCGCACTGCCGGCTGTGACGGTAAATATACCCCTCCAGGGTAAGGTAACAAGATGCACGACGCGACAAAGCGATCGGTGGCGGCGAGATTGAAACGGATCGAAGGCCAGGTGCGCGGCGTGCTGCGGATGGTCGAGCAGGACCGCTATTGCGTCGACGTGCTGACCCAGATCGACGCGGTGCGCGCCGCACTGCACAAGGTGGAAGAGCAAATCCTGCGGGATCACGTTTCGCACTGCGTCGCCGGTGCGTTGGTCTCGGGCGATCCGGTCGAGCAGCGGCACAAGGTCGAGGAGCTGGTGGAGACGATCGGCCGGATGACGCGCTGACGCTACAATCAAGCATGATGGAGGTGCAGCGTGGACCGCGAGAGGAAGGTTGTCGTCATCACCGGTGCGTCGCAGGGCATCGGGGCGGCGCTCGTCAAGGCCTATCGTGAGCGGGACTATCAGGTGGTCGCGACCTCACGCTCGATCCGGACATCAAACGATGAGGAGGTGCTCACCGTACCCGGCGACGTCGCCGACCGAACCACGGCCGAACGCGTGATCGCGAGCGCCAAGGCCCGGTTCGGGCGCATCGATACGCTGGTCAACAACGCCGGCATCTTCATCGCCAAGCCGTTCACCGAATACACCGAGGCCGACTATGCGGCGATGCTCGCAGTCAATCTCACGGGCTTCTTTCATCTCACGCAGCTTGCCGTCGCCGAGATGGTGAAGCAGCGCAAGGGTCATGTCGTGCAGATCACCACGAGCCTCGTCGACCACGCGAATTCCCGCGTCCCGTCGGTGTTGGCGTCGCTGACGAAGGGAGGCCTCGCTGCAGCCACCAGGTCACTCGCGATCGAATATGCCGCACGCGGTATCCGCGTGAACGCAGTGTCGCCTGGCGTCATCAGCTCGCCGATGAACGCGGGCGAGGACCAGGAATTCTACGGAGCTCTCCATCCGATGGGGCACATGGGCGAAATCTCGGACATCGTCGACGCTGTCCTCTACCTCGAAGTCCGCGCCGTTCGTGACCGGGGAGATCTTGCATGTCGACGGCGGCCAGAGCGCGGGTCACTGAACAAGGCTGATGGAGATTGTTATGCCGACCCGGCGCAATTGGCGGCGGACGATGATTACGGCGAGCACTCGCTGGAACTCGAGTGTGCAACATCCGGCCTATCGCTGTTCAGCGCGACATTCGGTTAGCCGGGCGCCGCAAGCGTCCCTCGCCCATCGCGCAAATATCCGCAACTGGTGCGGTGTGATCACCGGTGACTCAGCACCCCAGCGCGCTATAAGCACCCGATGGCCCCTGTACCCCGCGCCAACTCGCTTCTGCTCGGCCACGCGGCTGCCGAGGCAACGCTCCTCGAAGCGATGCGCTCAGGGCGTATGCACCACGCGTGGCTGATCACAGGTCCGGACGGCGTCGGCAAGGCCACGCTCGCCTACCGCTTCGCCCGCCGCCTGCTCGCCGGCGTGCCCTCGGACGACAGCCTCGCGCTGGACCCGCAGCACCCGGTGTTCCGCCGCGTCGCGGCCGGTGCGCACGCCGACCTGCTCACGGTGGAACTGGCCTATGACGAGAAGCGCAAGCGGACCCGGACCCAGATCGCCGTCGATGACGTGCGGCGGATCAGCGGTTTCATGAGCCTCACGCCGGCCGAGGGCGGCTGGCGCATTGCCATCGTCGATGGCGCGGAGGAGCTGAACCAGGCGTCTGCCAACGCGCTGTTGAAGATCCTGGAGGAGCCGCCCCGGCGTGCCATCCTGCTGCTGGTGTGCGGCGCGCCCGGCCGGCTGCTGCCGACCATCCGCAGCCGCTGCCGGCGGCTCCGCCTCGATCCGCTCGGGCAGGAGGCGATGGAACGGCTGCTGGCGGCCTATCTGCCGAACTTGGCCGCCGATGAACGCGGCCGGCTGGTGACCGTGGCGGAAGGCTCGCCTGGACGCGCGCTGCTGCTGGCGGAGGAAGAGGGACTGGCAATTGCCGGGCTGGTCGATGAGGTGCTGGCCGCGCTGCCCGGGCTGAAGCCGGCGCGCGCCTACGCGGTGGCGGATTCGCTTGCGCGCGGGGAAACGTCGTTCAGCAATTTTTTCGACCTGCTCCGAGCCGGCATCGCGGCCTCCGTGCGCGACGCGGTGCGGGGCCGGGCAGACGAGGCGCAGTCGCGGCTGGTGGAACTGCGGCCCCTTGATGCCTGGGGCGACGTGTGGCACGCGCTGACGCGGCTACAGGACGAGACCGAGCGGTTCAACCTGGACAAACGGCAGGCGATTGTGGCCGGTCTCGGAATGCTCAGCGGAACTATGCCATGACCAAGCGCTATTACGTCACGACGCCGATCTATTACGTGAACGGCGCGCCGCATATCGGCCACGCCTACACCTCGATCGCGGCCGACGTGATGGCGCGGTGGAAGCGGCTGGACGGGTTCGACGTATTCTTCCTCACCGGCACCGACGAGCACGGGCAGAAGGTGGAGGCGGCGGCGCGCGACGCGGGCGTCGATCCACAAACCTTTACCGACGGGATCTCCGCCGACTTCCGTGACGTGGCCGATAAGATGGGTGTGTCGTACGACCAGTGGATCCGCACCACGGAGGAGCGGCACATGGCGTCCTGCGCCGAGCTGTGGCGGCGGATCGCGGCGAGCGGCAACATCTACCTCGGTCACTACGAAGGCTGGTACGCGGTTCGCGATGAAGCTTTTTACGACGATGACGAGCTGACGATCCGGCCGGACGGCAGCAAGGTGGCGCCGACCGGTGCGCCGGTGGAGTGGGTGAGGGAACCTTCGTATTTCTTCAAGCTGTCGGAATGGCAGGACAGGCTGTTGAAGCTGTACGATGATGAGCCTGACTTCATCCTGCCCGCCGGCCGTCGCAACGAGGTGCTGAGCTTCGTCCGCGGCGGGCTGCGCGATCTGTCGATCAGCCGCACCAGCTTCACCTGGGGCATTCCGGTGCCGGACGCGCCGGGCCACGTGATGTATGTCTGGCTCGATGCGCTGAACAACTACGTCACGGCCTGCGGGTTTCCCGACGACACGGCGCCGCGCTGGCATTACTGGCCGGCGGACGCGCATTTCGTCGGCAAGGACATCTTGCGGTTCCACGCGGTGTATTGGCCGGCGTTCCTGATGGCGGCGGGCCTGCCGGTGCCCAGGCGCGTGACCTCGAACGGCTGGTGGACCGTCGACGGCGAGAAGATGAGCAAGTCGCTGGGCAACGTGATCGAGCCGCGGCAGCTGGCGGCGGCGTTCGGCGTGGACCAGGTGCGCTACTTCCTGCTGCGCGAAAAGCCGTTTGGCGGCGACGGCACGCTGTCGCACCAAGCGCTGATCAACCGCACCAACGTTGAGCTTGCGAACGACCTCGGGAACCTGGCGCAGCGTACCTTGTCCCTGATCGCACGGAACTGCGGGGGGCGACGACCGCCGATTGGGCAGGCAACGGAGGAGGATGCGGCGCTTTTGTTCGAGGCACAGTCGCTGCTTTCGCGCGTACGCGCGAAAATAGATCGCCAGCTGTTCCACGAGGCGCTGGAGGAGATCTGGAAGGTCATACGCGCGGCGAATGGCTACATCGACCGCCAAGCGCCATGGTCCCTGAGCCGGACCGACAGGCTGCGGATGGGCGCGGTGCTGCGGGTCCTGCTTCGGGTGCTCCGCATAGTGGCAACGCTGTTGCAGCCGTTCATGCCTGGAAGCATGCAACGGATGCTGGATCAGCTTGGGATCCCGGCGGAGGCGAGGACATTCGCCGCTCTTTCCGGGCAGCCGACACCGCTGCCCGAGGGTTTCCCGCTGCCGGCGCCGCAGGGCGTGTTTCCCCGTTATGTGGAGCCGGCCGCCTAGCATGCTGATCGATTCCCACTGCCACCTCGACTACTACACCGAGGCCGAGCGTCCCGGAGTGCTGGCACGCGCCACGGCCGCTGGGGTGGGCGGCATGGTGACCATCGGCACCAGCCTGGCGCAGTCGCGACGCCTGCCGGCGATCACAGCAGCGCAGCCGAACCTCTGGTGCACCGTCGGCATCCATCCGCATCACGCGGCGGAGGAACCGGTTCCGACGCCAGAGGATGTCGCCGCCCTGACCGGCCATCCCAAGGTCATCGGCATCGGCGAGTTCGGGCTCGACTACTTCTACGATCGCTCCCCGCGCGACGTGCAACAGGCCGGGTTCCGCGCCCATATCCGTGCTGCGCGTCTCGCCGGTCTGCCGCTCGCCATCCACGCCCGGGACGCCGATCAGGACATCGCCGCAATCCTGCAAGATGAACGTGATACCGGCGGCGAGTTCAGCTTCCTGCTGCATTGCTTCAGTTCGACGCGCGCGTTGGCCGAGGCAGCGGTCGCGATCGGCGGTCATGTCAGCTTTTCGGGCATCCTGACCTTCCCGAAATCCCATGAATTGAGAGAGATCGCACGCGATCTTCCGGCGGACCGTTTGCTGGTGGAGACCGACGCACCGTACCTCGCGCCGGTGCCGGTGCGCGGCAAACGCAATGAGCCGGCCTATGTCGCGCACACGGCCCGGGTGCTGGCAGAGGTTCGCGGCCTCGAGCCGGAGGCACTGGCCGACCTGACCACAGCGAATTTTCACCGTCTGTTCCGCAAGGCGGCCTGAACACGATGCGGGTGATCCTGCTCGGCACGGGCGGCTCGGCCGGCGTGCCGCTGATCGGCGGCGCCGACGGCAGCGGCGACTGGGGCACCTGCGATCCGGCCGAGCCGCGCAATCGGCGGACCCGCGCCAGTATCGTGGTCGAGAGCGACAGCGGGATGCGCCTGCTGGTGGATACCGCGCCGGATATGCGCGAGCAGCTGCTGGCGTGCCGGGTGCAACGGGTGGACGCTGTGCTCTACACCCACTCGCATGCCGACCATATCACCGGCATCGACGATGTGCGGATCCTCAATCGGATTGTTGGCCGGCCGCTGGATGCCTTCGCCACCAAGGCCACGGTCGAGGAGTTGACGCGGCGCTTCAGTTACGCGTTCCGGCCCTGGCAGCCGCCCGGTTTCTTCCGCCCGGTGCTGGTGGCGCGCGAGGTCGCCGCCGGCGATACGGTGGCGACCGCCGGCATGCAGGTGCGGCTGTTCGAGCAGGACCACGGCTTCATCCCATCGCTCGGGCTTCGCATCGGCAGCTTCGGCTATTCGACCGACGTGGTCAGCCTGGATGAAGCGGCGTTCGCCGCGCTGGCAGGCGTGGACACCTGGGTGGTCGGGTGCTTCCTGCGCCGCGGGCCGCACACGACGCATGCCGATCTGCCGCAGGTGCTGGACTGGGCGCGCCGCATCGGCGCGCGCCGGACGGTGCTGACACATATGGGAACGGACATGGACTGGAGCTGGCTGTCAGCGAACCTGCCGGCCGGCGTGGAGCCAGGCTACGACGGGATGGCACTCGATTTAACATAATATATCTTATGCGACAATCGGCAGCTTGCACGAATGCGCGCCATCGGCCTATGGCGCCGGCATGACCCGCACATCTCAGCCCTCCACCGCCGAAGCGGAACTGCGCCGCCTGCTGGATACCATGGTGGCATTGCGCGATCCCGAACACGGCTGTCCGTGGGACAAGGAACAGCAGCTTCGCGACCATCGCGCCGTACACGATCGAGGAAGCCTACGAGGTCGCCGATGCCATCGCCCGAGGTGACTTGGCGGCACTGCCGGACGAACTGGGCGATCTGCTGTTCCAGGTCGTCTACCACGCACGGATGGCCGAGGAAGCCGGCCGGTTCGACTTCACCGTGGTCGCTCGGACCATCTCCGACAAGATGATCCGTCGCCATCCGCATGTCTTCGAAGCTGCAACTGCCCGCAGTGCCACGGAACAAACCGTGGCCTGGGAAGCGCAGAAGAACACGGAACGGGCTGCCAGGGCCGAGACAGGCACTCTCGCCGGCGTTCCTTCCGGTCTCCCTGCCCTCGTCGCGCGCTGCCAAGCTGACCGCTCGCGCCGCCCGGGTCGGCTTCGACTGGCCCGACGCGCCGGCCGTGCTGAGCAAACTGGATGAAGAGGTTGCCGAGGTCCGGGCGGAACTGTCGGACGCCGATCCAGACCGGCTGGCGGACGAGGTCGGCGATCTCCTGTTCGTCGTCGCGAATCTGGCACGAAAGCTCGATCTCGACCCGGAAGCCTGCCTGCGGCAGGCCAACCGAAAGTTCGAGCGGCGCTTTAGTGGAATGGAACAGCAGGTTGCTTCAGCAGGAAACACACTCGCTGATATATCGCTCGAGGAAATGGAGTTGATTTGGCAGAAAGTAAAGTATCATCAGCGGATTACAGGTTAGTATAAAAGTCCTGTCAGCATAATCTGATGCGCAGCGACAGCGTTCGCCGCTCGTCCGGCGGGATCAGCATCAGCCCAGGCTTGGCGCTGAACTCGCCGTCGAAATCCTCTGGGCTGGCGGTGCCGTGCCAGGGCTCGATGCAAACGAAGTCGCCGCGCTCGCGCGACCAGATGCCGAGTTGGCGGAACCCGTCCCAGGCGAGTTCCACCGCCGGCGAACCGGGCGCGGAATAGCGCACTGACCGGCTGGCAGGCGCAGGCAGGATGATCGCATCGGTGGCAAACAGCGACGGTTCCAGCGCCAGGGTCCGGCCAACGATCGGCGTAGGCTCCGGAACGCTCCGCAACAAGCCGTCGGTCAGACGATGCACCGGCGCAATCTCCGGCTCAGCGAATTCCAGAACGTGCGTTGCCTTGTCCACCCCCTCGGTCAATGGCCACGCAAACCCCGGATGCGCCCCGAGCGAGGCCGGCAAAACCTCGCGCCCAGGATTGGTCAACGTGAACCGCTGCTCGAGCGCGTCATCGTCCAGCACGAAAGCTATCTCCAGGCGGAACGCGAACGGATACACCGCCCGCGTATCGGCATCCTCATGCAGCACCAGCCGGCACGCCGTGGCGCTCCGGTTGAGCCAGGCGAAACGTCGGTCGCGCGCGAAGCCATGTTGGGTCAGCCGATACGCCTTGCCCTCATGGCGCAGGGTATCGTCCTTCAACCGGCCGACGATCGGAAACAGCACCGGGGCATGGCGAGGCCAGATCGGAGCGGCTTGCCACAGCATCTCCGCACCTGCCGCGTCGCACAGCGAACAGAGTTCCGCGCCATCCGCCTTGATTGTAGCGGACAGGGTTCCATTCGAAATAACGTGCCGATCCATCATCGGACATCAACAACCAGTGACCACGCCATCAACCATAGCGCGAGTGTGGACCGGCGGCGACTTAGATTGCCGTGGCCCAGACGGCCGCCCAGTCTACGCGTTCAATTCGGCCCGTACCGCCGCTTCCAGTTCGCGCATTCGAAATGGCTTGCGCAGGAACCGCCGGTCGACCTGCTGAGACACGAAGTAGCCGGAGATCAGGATGATCTTCAGGTCGCTCCGGCGCTGCGTCGCAAGGTCGGCCAGCTGAATGCCCGACATATCCGGCATGCGGATATCGGTGATGATCATGCGCAGATCCGAAGTCTGCGCCTGTGTCAGCAGTTCAAGCGCCTCGGCGCCACTGCTGGCCTGGAGCACCTGATAGCCGTAATCCTGCAGGAACTCGGCGACGATGATCCTGACCTCGGGATCGTCGTCCACGATCATGAGCTTCGCGCGTTCCGCATGCCCTGCGCGGGGCGTGGCAGTCTCGCTATCCGTCACACAGGACACCATTGCTCCCCGAACCTCTGTGGGAGCCCCCTGTCTCCCTTCGGACCTTCTGTCCGCACCAGTATTGAACATGGTAACAGGCAGCCGGCGTCAATAGCACCGCAATACGCGGGCGGCCCACGATGATCATGGTTCCGTCAGGTGTTGGTTTCATCACAAACGTGCGACTGGCCGGTTTGGTCATGCGTTAGTTGCCCAACTCGACCGTGCCGGCGATCCGTGCAATGGCTTTTGGCGCATTCACCGCCCATGAGGACGACGCCGCAATGGATCATTCAGGACGCAAGGGCCCCCTCGCCCGCTTCAAGGTGATCGACCTCTCGCGCGTGCGCGCCGGACCGACCGCGGTGCGGCAACTCGCCGATTGGGGCGCCGCGGTCATCAAGGTGGAGTCGCCAGAAGGCGATGCCGGTATGGGAGGCGAACGGCACGGCCCGGACTTTCAGAACCTTCACCGCAACAAGCGCAGCATGACGCTCAATCTGAAGTCGGCGGAGGGCGTGGCGATCCTGAAGCGCCTCGTGCAAGGCGCCGACGTGCTGGTGGAAAACTATCGGCCGGACGTGAAGTTCCGGCTGGGAATAGATTACGAAACGTTACGGTCAACCAATCCACGTCTGGTCTATGCCAGCATATCGGGCTTCGGCCAGGACGGTCCCTATCGCGAGCGTCCCGGCTTCGACCAGATCGCGCAGGGCATGGGCGGGCTGATGTCGATCACCGGCCTGCCGGCCCAGGGGCCGGTGCGTGTCGGCATTCCGGTGGCCGACCTCACCGCCGGTATCTTCTGTGCCATGGGCATCCTGGTGGCGCTGCTCGAGCGCGAACAGTCCGGCGAGGGCCAGTGGGTGCAGAGCAACCTGCTCGCCGCGCAGATCGCCATGCTGGATTTCCAGGCGGCGCGCTGGACGATCGGTCACGAGGTGCCGGGCCAGGCGGGAAACGATCATCCGACCAGTATTCCGACCGGTGTGTTCCCGACATCCGACGGCTACATGAACATCGGCGCCGCCGGCGAGGCGATCTATCAGCGCTTCTGCAAGGTGCTCGAGGCGCCGGCGCTCGCGACCGATCCGGACTTCGCCACCAACGCGGACCGCTCGAAGCATCGTGCGCGGCTGAACGAGGCGATCAGCGCGATCACGCGCAAACGCACCACCGCCGAATGGATCGATCTGTTGAACGAGGCCGGCGTGCCGTGCGGACCGATCTACCGGATGGACGAGGTGTTCGCCGATCCGCAGGTGCGCCACCTCAACGTCACGCGCCACGTGGAGCACAAGGCGCTGGGCGACGTGGAGGTGGTCGGCCAGGCGGTCGAACTGTCACGCACGCCGTGGAGCGTGCGAACCGCGGCACCGGAGCCGGGCGAGCACACGGGTGAAGTGCTGCGGGAATTGGGTTATGGCGAGTTAGAGATAGCCCGATTGCGCGGGAAGAACGTCGTGTAGGCCCTGTCACCCCCGCGTATATCGCGTCGTTGTCGTCGGACGCGTGCCGGCTGTGGTGATCACCACCGGCTCCGCTGGCAGCATCCGCGGCTCCCCCTGCCCTTCCCATAGCCAATACCTGTTGTCCCCGGCGCCATTCACCGCGACAACTTTGTGGTTGCCCTTGGTATCGATCGCGTGGATCGTCACGCGGCTGAGCAAACCTCCCTTCAGCGCCCGCATGTCCTCGACCGCCTCGCCGACCGCATCGGCGACGCCGGCACCCTGCTTCAGGTACAGCACGATGGAACGCGCGGTGCAGCAGCGTATCGTCATCTCGCCTGCACCGGTGCACGCGGCAGCGCCGTAACGCGTGTCGGCATACGAACCGGCACCGACGATCGGACTGTCGCCGAGGCGGCCGGGATATTTCCAGCCCCAGCCGGACGTGCTGGTACCGGAACAGACGTTGCCGCCGGCATCGTGCGCGAGAAACACCGTGGTATCGCGGCCAACTTCCGGATCGATTGCGTGCCGGCACAATGCGGCAAGGGGCGTATCGGGCCACGCGGGCTTCTGTTCCGCGGGCACTTCGTTGTCGAACCATGCCTGCCAGGCGCGGCGCGAATCCTCGATCAGATTGTCGGCGGGTTCAGCGCCGATCTCGCGCGCGAAGCGGGCCGCACCATCGCCCACCAGGAACTCGTGCGGCAGCCGCCGCATGATCTCGCGCGCGACACTGACCGGGTGCAGATAGCCCTGCAGCGCGCCAACCGCACCGGAGCGCAGCGTGCTGCCGTCCATCATGCAGGCGTCGAGCTCCATCTGACCGAGCAGGTTCGGCCAGCCGCCGCGGCCGACCGTGCGCACCGAGGGATCCGCCTCGATCAGCCGAATCCCTGCCTCGATCGCGTCGAGCGCATGTGCGCCTTCGGCCAGCAATCGCGATGTAGTCGGCACACCAAGGGTGCCTTCGTTGTTGGTGACCAGGATCAAAGCACGCCCTCTTCCGCCAGACGCTGCACATCCGATGCCGTCATTCCCAGCAGTTCCGTCAACACCCACTCGTTGTCCTCGCCATAGCCTGGCGCGCCGCGGTTGATCGGTCCGCCGATATAGGCCGGCGTGTGGCTGAACTTCATTGGCAGTTCGTACACCGGCCAGGTGCCGATCTTGGTGCCGGTGACCTCGGTCAGCCACTTCAGATGCCGTAACTGCGGGTCCTGATCGCAGCGGTCCTCGGCATTCTGGCAAACGCCGGCCGGCACGCCGGCGCGCTGCAATGCCGTCATGCAGTCGTAGCGATCCTGCGTGCGGGTCCACGCCTCGACGAGCGCATCGAGCGAATCCTGATGCAGCAACCGATGCTCCAAAGAATTGAAGCGGCGATCGTCCAGCCACGCCCCCTGCCCTGCCACCTTCGCCAGCGCACGCCACTCCGCATCGGTGAAACATGCGATGGCGATCCAGCGGTCCTTCCCGGCGCAGCGATATGCACCATGCGGCGCCGCCGGCTTGTACGGCGAGCGGTTGCCGTAGCGCCGCCACTCGCGCTCATTCGCTGACCAGTCGAGAATCGTAGCCCCAGTCAGGAACAACCCGGACTCGCATTGTGACGCATCGATCCATTGGCCCTCGCCTGTTCGCTCGCGATGGTACAGCGCGCCGAGCAAAGCCAGTGCGTAGCCGTAGGCGCCCATCCAATCGAGAAACGAGTAGCCCCAGCCGACCGGCATCGCCGGTTCCGGCAACCCCGACATGTCGCCCTGCCCGCCGAACGCCGCGGCAACCGGACCGACGGTACGCATCCGCCCATAGGTGCCATGCACCCCCATGCCGGATTGCTGGATGTAGATAATGTCCGGCCGGATGCCCTTCATCACGTCGTATCCGAGTCCGAGGCGCTGCAGCACCCCAGGCGAGAACCCTTCGGCCACAACATCGCAGACCCGCACCAGGTCCTTGGCGATCTGCAATCCCTTCGGGTGGCGGATGTTCAGCGAGATGCCGCGCTTGCCAGCGTTCTTGTTGTTGAACTGCCCGCCCATGTCGGGATCCTTCACGCCGACCAGCGGTCCGGTCGCGGCATCACGTGCGGCCCGACCGCCGATCGGTGCCATCGCGGCAAGGCGCGTGTCGGGATTGTCCTTCCACTCCACCTTGAAACTTTCCGCCCCCATCGCGGCAAGGAACCGAGTGCCGCCGGCGGACGCCAGGAACCAGGCGAAGTCGAGGATCTTGACGCCCTGCAACGGGAACGGCTTGTTATGTAGCGCCGACAGCGTCGGGTTCGCCACGCCGCGCGCCTCTGCCGGCACACTGGGATGCCGCATTGCTTCGCCCAGTACTGCGGCCGTATCCTCGCCAAGCAGCGGCGCGCGCCGTCCCACCTGCCAACTGGTCTTGTTGCTGAGCCATTTGCTGCTGGGATAGCGAAAGCTGCGGCCATGCTCCGGATGGAACACATCGGCGAAGCTCTTGCGTTTCAACCAGTGCTCGTCCAGCGCGTTCTCATGCGGCTTGCGCAACGGGGCCCACAGCAGCCCCGTATCCTGCGCCTCGCGCCACGGCATGTCGGCATAGGTCCAGGCGCGGATGAAACGCTGCACCACGTCCAGCATGTGCGCGCGCGTCTCATCGCCGGCCTGTGATCCAGGCACCTGACGCGCCTTCAGATCGGCATCCGGCGGCGGCGGCTGCAGGTCCGCCTGCATGCCGTATTTCGACAGCAGCGGCACCAGGTTCTTCAGGTCGCGCGCACCCATGCCGTGCGAGATGAACCAGCGGCCGTCCTTGGTATGGCTGATGGAAGGCGAATGATTTGGCGTCTCCGCAGCGTGCCGATTGGTCATTCGCCAGATCGGCACCCGCCGCATCACCCAGTGCATGATGTCGAGCTCGGGATTCTTCGACACCGCCTCGTGTACCGCCACCGACACGTCCTGCCCCCGGCCGCTGCGATGGCGGTGGATCAGTGCCGCGATGACGCCGGTGGCGAGCTGCTCGCCGGCGATATGATAGGCGTGCCAGATCTGCGGTGCGATCGGCGGCGTGTCGTATTCCAGATTCGGATCGGGATCGTAGCCGCAGTTCATCATGATCCCACCCAGCGCGAGGTGGATCAGGTCCGAACTCTTGAGGTCCCTCCAGGGTCCGTCGTCGCCGAACGGCGTCATGCGTGCCGTCACCAGCGACGGAAAGCGCGCATTCAACGCGGAGCGGGGCAGCCCCAACGCCTCGTTCAGTGCGCCGCAGCTTGCGTCCAGCAGCACGTCGGCGCCTTCCAGCAGGCGCAGCATGTGCTCGCGCGCCACCGTCTCGCGCAGATCGAGCACCACCGACTTCTTGTTGCGATTATAGTTCCAGAAGAACAGCGAGCGTTCCAGCCCTGGCTCGTCCTCCAGGAACGGCCCGATCCGTCGCGTCGCATTGCCTTCGGGTGGCTCGATCTTCACCACCTCCGCGCCGAGGCCGGCAAGCAGCAGTCCGGTGTACTCGGCGCGTTCGTCCGCGATCTCGATCACGCGCAGCCCCGCCAGCATGCCGGGGGCGGCGTTGCCCATCATCTCGCCGGGACCTACGGCGATCTTGCTCGCGTCCGACATCTCATGATCTCCCCCACCCCATCATTCCCGCTCGAGCGGGAACCCAGGGCCACCGGCACACTGGGTCCCCGCTTGCGCGGGGATGACGGACCTTGGCTACGGCCTGGTCCGCCTCAGCATCTCCAGCAGCATTGCATGGAACTGCTCCGGCGCCTCGTATGCCACCCAGTGCCCCGCACCCGGGATCATGCGCACATCGGCGTCCGGCCGTAGCGCACGCAGCGCCACGACCCGCTGCGGCGCACGCGGATTGGCCGGCGCATCGCGCTCGCCCCAGATGCCGTTCACCGGCGACACCACCTGCTTCAATGCATTCGGCAACGCCCCGCTGCGCGACAGCGTCGGCGTCTTCAGCCGCGAATGGCGCGTGTTCCACTCCTGGATCACCAGCGCCAGATCGTCGATCTTCGCCGGATCGGCGATCATCAGCCGGTTGAGATTGATCCGGTGCGTCGCCACGCGTTCCTCGCCGGCAAGATGCCGCACCTTCAGCAACTCGACCGCGCTGCCCGACGGTCCGACGCCGCTCGATCCGATGATCGTCACCGATCGAACGCGCGCGCCATGGATCGCGCCGACGCAGGTCGCCATTGTCCCACCGAACGAAAAGCCGGCCACGTCGTAGCGCGCATCGGCGCCCAGCACGGTATCGATGCCATGTGCCACGATCGTCGCGACGGCCATCGCGTCGTCACCATCCGGCGGGAAAGCGGATTCACCAAGCCCCGGCAGATCCGGAACCAGCAAACGGTAATCGCGCGACAGCACGTCGATGTTGTGCGCCCAGTGCCGCCACGATCCCGCGCCGCCGTGGAACAGCACCAGCACCGGTCCCTGTCCCCACGCCCGCCACACCATGGTTCCGTCGCCGCACGGCGTTTCGGTTCGCCACGCACTGCTTTCGAGCCGGTCCAGAAACACTGCCGGTCCAGAGTCGATCCGATCGTTCATCCGGTTTCCATTTGCGGATATTCGTGGAAGGCTAGGGACGCCGCCGGGACATCGTCAAGGTCAGGCCCACTCGTTACGGAACGCACGAAACCATGACGATCATCTTCATCGGCGACATCCACCAGCAATGGCACAGCGTCGAACGCGGCCTCGCCTCACTGGACCCGCTGCCCCAGGCGGCCGTTCTGCTAGGCGATATCCAGTGCGAAAAGCCGCTCGACGACCTTGCCGCTCCACTGCTCGATCGCGGCATCGACGTGCACTGGATCTTCGGCAATCACGACAATGACGGCGGCCCCGAGATGTGGGCCAACCTGGTCGAGCCCGATCGCAACCCGCGCACCACGCAGGGCGCCCTGCACGCACGGGTTGCCGAGATCGCCGGGGTGCGCATCGCCGGCCTTGGCGGTACGTTCCGGCCGCGCATCTGGGAACCGCCCGAACCCCCGCGCGTGCATCGCCGCGCACAACTGCCCGAGGACCTTGCCGGGCTCGGCCCGGGCTGGCGCGAGGAACACATCGGTGCGCTGATCCATTCGCTCGGCGCGACGGCGATCTGGCCCGAGGACTACGAGTATCTCGCCGGCCAGCGCGCCGATATCCTGGTGACGCACGAGGCGCCGCGCAGCCATCCATCCGGCAACTCGGCGCTCGATGCGCTGGCGCGTGCCATGGGCGCCAGCCTGATCGTGCACGGCCATCATCATGTCTGCTACCGCGCCGTCGCGCCCGACGGCCTGCGCGCGATGGGCGTCGCGGCCGCCTGGGGTGCCACGATCGACGGCGAATGGCTATGGCCTGGCGAAGCACCGCGCCACCTCGGTAATCTTATCTCCGGATGGTCGCTTGAGGCAGACGCAACGAGCCAGTAAGACAGCCGGACAGGGAGGCACAAGAAAGCCGGTGGACCTTGAAGTCCTGATCGAAAACACGCTGAACGTGCTCGCCGCCGGCGTCACCATCGGTTGTATCTATGGCCTGATGTGCATCGGCCTCGGACTGATCTTCGGCATCATGCGCATCGTCAACTTCGCCCAGGGCGAGCTGTTGATGCTCGGCATGTACGCCAGCCTGTATCTGGTCACCGGCGGGGGCGTACTCGCGTTTCTCGGTCCCTATGTCGGCCCATTTGTGGGCGCGCTTTGCGCCGGCCCGATCGTGTTTGCCGGCGGAGCATTGCTGCACAAGTTCCTGATCGCGCGTGTATCCGGCCTGCGCACCGCGGGCAGCATCGACGATGGGCATTTCGGCCAGCTTCTCGTCACCCTCGGCATTTCGCTGATCCTTCAGAACGGCGGACTGATCGTGTTCGGCTCCACGCCCGAGACCGTGCGCACACCACTTGCCTCGCGCGCCTTCGAAATCGGAGAGATCTATGGCGACGCCACCGTATTCCTCAACAAGGCGCGGCTGATCGCCTGTGCGGTGGCAATCATCACCGCGATCACGCTGTATCTGGTGCTGGAGTACACCCGCCTCGGCAAGGCACTGCGTGCAGCCGCCGACAATCCGACCGCTGCGACCTATATGGGCATTGACGTCGATCGCGCCTATCGCACCGCATTTGCCCTCGGCTGCGGCATCACCGCGGTGGCCGGCGGCCTGATGGCCACGTATCTCTCGTTCGGTCCGTTCATCGGCCTCGACTACGTCATCATCATGTATTCGGGCGTGGTACTCGGCGGCATGGGCAGCATCCTCGGCGCGTTCTGGGGCGGACTGACTGTAGGTTTCGTGCAGCAATGCTCGTCACTGATACTGCCGCCGCAATTGCAGAATGCCGCAATATTCGTGGTGTTCCTGCTGATCGTCATGCTGCGTCCGCAGGGTCTGTTCGGCCGCTCGGCGGAGCGCGCATGAGACAAGGCGCAAGCGTTCGCCTGCGCCGCGATGGCATCGCGCTGGCGGTGGTCACGGTCGGCTATCTGACGTTCGCTGCGTTCGTCACCAACAGTTATTACCAGTTGATCCTGACCTTGGTGCCGATCTGGGCGGTGTTCGGTGTCTCCTGGAACATCCTGTCCGGCTACGGCGGACAGTTGTCGTTCGGCCATGCGTCGTTCTTCGGCATCGGCGCCTTCACGGTGACGTTGGCACTGGTCTACTGGAACCTGACACCGTGGCTGGGCATTCCTCTCGGCATGGTGGTCGGCGCGGTTGCCGCGGTGATCATCGGTACGCCCACGTTCCGTCTGCGCGGCCACTACTTTGCCCTGTCGATGCTCGCCTATCCGCTCGCTATTCTGTACTTCCTGCAGTATTTCGGCTTCCAGGAACTGTCGCTGCCGATGCATCGGGAGAACCCGGCCGCGTACCTGGAGTTCGCCGACCAGCGTCTCTACACCATCGTCGCGGTGGGCCTTCTCGCCGCTGGTGTGCTGGCTTGCATGTTGGTGGAGAATTCCCGCTTCGGCCTAGCCCTGCTGGCAATCCGGCAGAACGAGCTGGCAGCCGAGGCCGCCGGCATCAATTCGCGGCAATGGAAGATGCGCGCGCTGATCACCTCCGGCACCATCGCCGCGGCTGCCGGCGGATTTTATGCGTGCGTGCTGCTGGTGGTCACGCCTGATTCGGTGTTCGGCCTTCTGGTTTCCGCTCAACCGGTGGTGGTCACACTGTTCGGCGGCGTGGCATCGATCTGGGGTCCGGTGATCGGCGCGGCAGTCCTGGTGCCATTGGCCGAGTCACTCAACGCACAGCTTGGCAACATTCTGCCCGGCATCCAGGGCGTGGTGTACGGCGCAGCCATCATCGTGATCATCCTGGCCGCGCCCGATGGATTGTTCTGGACCATCCGCGACCGCTGGTTCCGTCGCGCGATCCCGCTGCCGCCCCCTGCCCTGCCCGCGACGCCAGTCCCAGCCCGAGCCTATGCCGCCGTGAGCGCATCAGCGCCATTGCTGCTGGTGCAGGATCTTTCGCGCTCGTTCGGTGGATTGCGCGCGGTCAGCCAGGTCAGTTTCTCCGTCGCGCAGGGCGAGATTCTCGGCATCATCGGGCCAAACGGCGCTGGCAAGACCACGCTGTTCAACCTGCTGAACGGGGTACTGCCGGCGGACGACGGTAGCGCCGTGCTTGCCGGGGAATCGATGCTGGGGCGCAAGGTGTATCAGGTGTGCCGCATGGGGGTCGGGCGCACCTTCCAGGTGGTGCGCAGCTTTGCGCGTCTGCCGCTGCTGGACAATGTAGTGGTGGGTGCCTATGGCGCCGGATTACCGGACCGCGATGCGGTGGCGGCGGCGGAACAGGCATTGCGGCGTGTTGGTCTGCTGCAGTTCGCGACACGCCAGGCCGGACAGCTCACCAACAAGCAGTTGCGGCTGATGGAACTTGCGCGGGCGCTCGCCGGCCAGCCGCGTCTGCTGCTGCTGGACGAGACACTGGCAGGATTGGGACGCGACGAGTGCGACGAAGTGCTCGACGTGTTGGCCAAGCTGCGCGACGAAGGCATGACGATCGCGATCATCGAGCACACGATGCACGCGATGATGCGGCTGGCGGATCGCTTCGTGGTGCTTGACCACGGCGCAGTGCTGGCCAGCGGATTGCCGCGCGATGTGGTGGAGAATCGCGCCGTTATCGAGGCGTATCTCGGCAAGAAGTTTTTGGCGCGGCAGAATGCGTAGCTGGCAGCACCGGATTTTGATTCTCCCGCTCCCCTTGCGGGAGGGGGTCAGGGGGAGGGGGTGGCGCCCAACGGCCCACGGCCCCCTCCCCCTGACCCCCTCCCGCAAGGGGAGCGGGAGGTCTGTACATGCACATGCTTGAAGTCAGCAATCTCTCCGTCGCCTATGGCGGCCTGCGAGCGCTGACCGATGTTTCGCTGTCGGTCGCCGCAGGACAGTTCGTCACCGTCGTCGGCCCGAATGGCGCCGGCAAGTCCACACTGTTCAAGACCATCTGCGGCATTGTGCCACCAGTGCGCGGCGACATCAGCTTCCTCGGCCAGAACCTGCTGACCATGGCGGCGTCGGCACGCGCGCATCTCGGCATCGCGCATGTGCCGGAAGGTCGCCAGGTGTTCAGAACGCTGACCGTGCGCGAAAATCTGGAGATGGGCGCCTACACCAAGGCCGGTCGCACGCAATGGCACCGCACGCTGGAGCGCATCCACACGTTGTTTCCGATCCTCGCCGAACGCGCCACGCAGCTCGCCGGCACGTTGTCGGGTGGCGAGCAGCAGATGCTGGCGATCGGCCGCGGCCTGGCCTCTGCGCCGAAGCTGCTGATGCTGGATGAACCGTCGATGGGGCTGGCCCCCGCGGTCGCCGACACGATCTTCGAGCGCATCTCGCAGATCCACCGCGACGACGGCGTCACCATCCTGCTGGTGGAGCAGCGCGTCGCCGAAGCGCTGGAACTGTCCGACCACGGCTACGTGCTGGAGACCGGACAGATGGTGCTCGACGGCACCTATGAGACACTGCTTGCGGACGACAGGGTCCGCCGTTCCTATCTCGGGCTGACCGATGCCTGAGCCGTCAACGATCGCATGGGAGTTTATATGATGACTGACATTTCCTCGCTCGGACGTCGCGGCGCACTTGGCCTTGGCCTCGCCCGGTGCCGTGGCGCTGGCACCGCGGCGCGTCCGCGCGCAGGCGAAGGAGGTCAAGATCGCTATGCTGGTGCCGTTGTCTGGCCCATGGGCGCGCCAGGGCATCCTGGAGCAGATGGGCGCGCGCATGGCGATTGCCGACATCAACAATGCCGGCGGCATCAAGGCGCTCGGTGGCGCGAAGCTGAGCCTGATCGAGTATGACACCGGCGATTCCGCCGAGAAGGCGAAGGACGCGGCGCAGCGCATGATCGCGCAGGAGCCTGATCTGGTCGGCGGCTTCGGCTGCTGGCTGTCAACATTCACGCTCGCCGCCACCGAAGTGACCGAGCGCGCGGAACTGCCGTGGCTGACGCTGTCCTATTCCGACGCGATCACCGGACGCGGCTACAAGTATGTGTTCCAGTCGTCGCCGACCGCCGATGCCCAGGCCGAGGCGGTCGTGCCCATGGTGGTGGACATGGCGGAAAAGGCGTCCGGCAAGCGCCCCACCAAGGTCGCCGTCATCGGCGACAACACCGCCGCGTCGGTCAGTTTCATGAAACCGATCCGCGACCATGTGATGAAGAACCTCAATCTCACGCTGATCGCGGACGAGGTCTATACGCCGCCGTTGACCGACGCGACGACGATCATTCAGCACGTGCGTTCGGGCCGGCCTGACTTCGTGATGTTCCAATCCACCAATGTGCCCGACGACAAGCTGCTGGTGGACAAGTTCGCCGAGATGAACCTGCGCAGCGACCGGCTGCCGAAGATCGGCAGCGGTGGGCATTGGTGCGTGCCGGAGCTGCTCGAGGTGGCGGGACCCGAGAACCTGGACGGCGTTCTGGTGGGCCTGGCCAACTGGCCCGGCAAGGCGGTGGAGGACGTGTCCAGGCGGTTCGTCGAGCAGACCAAGGAGCCTTGGTTCGGCCATGACTCGATCTTCGCCTATGTGCACGTGATGATCCTGAAGGAGGCGGTCGAGCGCGCCGGCGTCGCCGAGCGGCACAAGGTGATGCAGGCGATCCGCGAGCTGGACATGACGGATGGACCGGCGTTGTTCTTCCCCGACCGCACGTTGAAATACGACGACAAGGGCCGCCGCGTCGGCGCGAAGTTGTGCATCGTGCAGTGGCAGGGCGGGCGTCCGGTGGCGGTGCATCCGGACTCGATCGCTGCCTCCACGGTGAACTGGCCGAAGGTGTCCTGATGCCGGATCCTTATGAGGTCTATGCGGTCCACTACGCGCACAACCCGAATGCGCGGCGGGCGAACAACTTCATCGGCGGCGATCCGCACGATGGTCCGATGCCGCTGGATTACTTCGTGTGGGCGATCAAGGGGCCGGAGCGTTCGTTTGTGTTCGACACCGGCTTCGATGCGCCGATGGGCGAAAAGCGACAGCGGCAGTTCGTGCGATCACCTTCGATGGGGCTGAAGGCGATCGGCGTGGAGCCTGGCGAAGTGCGCGACGTGATCCTGTCGCACATGCACTACGACCATTGCGGCAACTACGATCTGTTTCCGCACGCACGCTACCATCTGCAGGACATCGAGATGGCGTATTGCACCGGACGGTGCATGTGCCATGCCGGTCTGCGTGGTCCGTTCGAGGAAGCAGATGTGGTGGCGATGGTTCGAAAACTGTTCGCCGGCCGCGTCGCGTTCCACAACGGCGTCGACGAGTTGGCGCCTGGGCTGACGGTGCATCACGTGGGCGGGCACTCGAAGGGCCTGCAGGTGGTGCGCGTGTGGACGCGGCGCGGCTGGATGGTGCTCGCATCGGACGCCAGTCACTTCTACGCCAACATCGAGGAAGGGCGCGCGTTCCCGATCATGCACAGCCACGAGGACACGCTGGCGGGATACGAGACGATGCGGGAACTGGCAAGCGCGCCGGACGCGATCATCCCGGGACATGATCCATTGGTGTTGCGGCGCTACCCGGCCGTGTCGCCGGAGCTGGAAGGAATTGTCGCACGGTTGGACGCCGATCCGAACTAGGGCATGTCCTCGAAGTAAGAAAGGAAATGGAACCGCAAATCACGCAAAATGGAGGCTGATGAAACGGCTTCCGCCAACCCTGCTTCGAAATCAAACACATGGTCTGGCTCTGTGACGCATTGGCCTGGATTTGCGTGTTTCGCGTGATTTGCGGTTCCATCTTTCCTTCTCGCCGCGACCCAACTGGCCGTCGCCGTCGTTTGGCTCAATTGAGGACACGCCCTAGCCTTCCGCCGGCGACCCACCGTCGCGACCAAAGGGAGAAACATAACAATGATCGACACCACAGCGATCGGACGCAGGACAGCGCTCGGCATGGCACTCGCGACCGGCGCCGCCGGCATCGCGCGACGCGCCCGCGCGCAGACACCGAGTGAAGTCAAGATCGCCATGCTGGTACCGCTGTCGGGTCCCTGGGCGCGCTCCGGCATCCTGGAGAAGCTCGGCGCCGAGATGGCGATCGACGATATCAACGCGGCCGGCGGCATCCGCTCGATGGGCGGAGCGAAGCTGCGACTGTTGCAGTTCGATGCACAGGATTCGTCGGAGAAGTCGAAGGACACGGCACAGCGCATGGTCGCGCAGGAGCCGGACCTGGTCGGCGGCTTCGGCTGCTGGCTGTCAAGTTTCACGCTGGCCGTCACGGAAGTTACCGAGCGTGCCGAGCTGCCGTGGCTGACCTTGTCCTACTCTGACCTGATCACCGGCCGTGGCTATCGCTACGTTTTCCAGACGTCGCCCACCGCAGACAGCCAGGCGAGGCAACTGCTGCCGACGGTTGTCGATCTGGCGCAGAAGGCTACCGGCAAACGGCCGACCAGGATCGCGATCGTCGCCGACAACACCGCCGCCAACATAAGCTTCCTGAAGGAGGTGCGCGAACACACCTTGAAGGACCTCGGGCTGACCGCAGTGGTGGATCAGATGTATACGCCACCGATCGCCGATGCGACGACGTTAGTGCAGCCGATCCGCGGCGCGCGCCCGGACTTCTGTATCATGCTGTCCTCCAATGTGCCGGACGACAAGCTGCTGCTCGACAAGTTCGCCGAGTTCGGGCTGGCCGGCGGCAAGCTGCCGCTGATCGGCGGCGGCGGCCACATTGGCGCGCCGGAGCTGCTGAAGGTGACCGGTGCCGACATCCTGCAAGGGCTGATGGCGGGGCTGGCCAACTGGCCGGGCCATGACCAGGACAAGTTGGCCGAGCGCTTCATTGCGCGCACCAAAGAGCCCTGGTTCGGGCACGATTCGGTGTTCGCCTATGTGCACGTACTGATCTTCAAGGAGGCGTTGGAACGTGCCGGCGTCGCCGACCGGCACAAGGTGGCGGAAGCGATCCGCAACCTCGACATGCGTGACGGTCCGGCGCTGTTCTTCCCCGGTCATCATCTGAAGTTTGATGACAAGGGGCGCCGCGTGGATGCCGTGCTGGCGATGATCCAGTGGCAGAACGCCAAGCCGGTCGCGATCTATCCTGAGGAGATCGCCGTTGCGTCAGCGATCTGGCCGAAAGTGGCGTAGGCCGTCGAGCTTTTCCACTTCGCTGGCGCGATGCGCGAGTCGCCGATTGGACTCGCAAACCCGCATGGTGTGCAATAGCCGCATCAGTTCAACGGAGGAGGAAACCATGGCCCAGGCACCCTCGACTGAATCGCGTGATCGCGTTCGCGGCACGGTTCCCAAACTGATTGACCTGTCCGAAAAGGTGCTGTTCGGCGACGTGTGGGAGCGCCCGCAACTTTCCAAGCGCGACCGCAGCCTGATCGTGTGCGCCACGCTGATCGCCACCTATCGTCCCGAGCAGTTGCGCGGCCATCTGCAGCGCGCGCTGGTCAACGGTGTCACCAAGGAAGAACTGTCCGAGGTGATCACACATCTCGCCTTCTATGCCGGCTGGCCGGCGGCGATGTCGGCGGCGAACATCGCGCGCGAGGTGTTCGAGGCCAACCCGTAATAGGAGCGCGCCATGCAGGCGGGATTCATCGGCCTCGGCACCATGGGTGCCAGCATGGCCGCGAACTTGCACAGCGGACTGAAGGCGCGCGGCGACTCGCTGGTGGTGCACGACATCCGCCGTGACGCCGCCGCACGTCATATCAAGGACGGTGCGATCTGGGCGGATACGCCGCAGGCGGTGGCAGAGCAGAGCGAGGTGATCTTCACCTCGCTTCCCGGCCCGCCGGAATTCGAGGCGGTGGCGGCCGGCTTGCTGGCGGGGATCCGGAAAGGCACTGCGTATTTCGACCTGACCACCAACTCGCCGACCGTGGTGCGCAAGGCGCATGAGGCGTTCGCCGCCAAGGGCGCGCACCTGTTCGACGCGCCGGTGAGCGGCGGCCCGCGCGGTGCAGCGAGCGGCAAGTTGGCGATCTGGTGCGGCGGCGACGAAGACGTGTTCGAGAAATGCAAGCCGGTGCTCGACATGATCGGCGACGCCGCAAGGTACATCGGCCCGATCGGCGCCGGTTCGGTGGCGAAGCTGGTGCACAACTGCTTCGGCTACATCGCCACTGCCGCGGCGGCGGAGGTGTTCAGCATGGGCGTGAAGGCCGGCATCGAGCCGCTGGCGATCTGGGAAGCAGTGCGCCAGGGCGCGATCGGGCGTCGCGGCGCGTTCGACTCGCTGACCGACCAGTTCCTGCCTAACAAGTACGAGCCGCCGGCCTTTGCGCTGCGCCTGGCGCACAAGGATGTGACGCTGGCGACAGCATTGGGACGCGAGTTGAACGTACCGATGCGCATGGCGAACCTGGCGCTGGCGGACCTTGCGGAAGGGCTTAACCGCGGCTGGGCGGACCGTGACTCACGTTCGATGATGCTGTGCCAGTTGGAGCGCGCAGGCGTGAAGATCGAGGTCGATCCGCAACGGCTGACAGAGGCGCTGGAGAACAAGGCGAAGAACGGCTGAGTCAGGTCACGCTGCGCCGCTGCTGAAAGCGCGCATCGCGCCAGGCTCCACTGCGCGTCACCTCGCGCAGCACTGCGACCGCGTCCCAAACGTCGACGTGCCGCACATAAAGCGGTGCGAGACCGAAGCGCAGCACATCCGGCGCACGGAAATCGCCGATCACGCCGCGTTCGATCAACGCTTGCACGATCGCGTAGCCGTGCGGATGCGCGAACGCGACCTGGCTGCCGCGCACCGATGTCTCCCGCGGCGTCAACAGTGTGAATTCGTACTCCTGCTCCATCAGCGCGATGAACAACTCGGCCAGCCGCAGCGACTTTGCCCGCACCGCCGCCATCGGCGCCTTCAGCGCGATGTCGATGCCCGCCTCCGCCGCGGCGAGCGACAGTATCGGCGGCGTTCCCACCACCGCGCGCGTAATGCCAGGAGCAGGCCGGTAAGTACTCTCGAACGCGAACGGCGCGGCATGGCCAAGCCAACCGGTCAACGGCAGCCGCAGATCATCCTGCAGATGCGCGGCCACGTAGAGAAACGCCGGAGCGCCGGGACCGCCGTTCAGGTACTTGTAGCCGCAGCCCACCGCCAGATCGACGCCATCCGCATCGAGCTGCAATGGCACTGCGCCGGCCGAATGCGACAAATCCCACAGCACCACCGCGCCCGCTTCATGTGCCGCACGCGTCAGCGCCGCCATGTCGTGCATCGCGCCGCTGCGGTAGTTGACGTGCGTCAGCGTCAGCACGGCCACGGTCTCGTCCAGCGCCGCCATAACATCGGTGGCCTGTTGCAGCACATGACCGCGCCGCAACAGCGCGGTAAGACCTTGCGCCACATAGAGATCGGTCGGGAAGTTGCCGTCCTCGGTCAGGATCACCCGCCTGCCCGGGCGATGATCCAGCGCCGCGGCCAGCAGCTTGAACAGGTTCACCGAGGTGGAATCCGCCACCACCGTCGTGCCCGGAGCGGCGCCGATCAGTCGGCCGATCTTGTCGCCGATGCGGAATTGCAGATCGATCCAGCCGTGATCGGTCCAGCTTCGGATCAGCGACTGTCCCCACTCCCGCTCGAGCACTTCCGCCACCCGCGCCTGCGTCGCCTTCGGCATTGGCCCGAGAGAATTGCCATCGAGGTAGATCACGCCATCCGGCAGCACGAACCGGTCGCGAAACGCTGCGAGTTCGTCCGCGCGATCCTGCGCCGCCGCGTCGTCGCGCGTCAGCTCAGTCGTCCTTCTGCAGTACGCTACCCGCCATCGTGCCACCATCCACCACCAGCGTGTGGCCGGTCACGAAACTGCCGGCCGGCGACGCCAGGAATACCGCGGCACCGGCAATCTCATCCGGTTCGCCGATGCGCTGCAACGGATTGTCGCGCGTGGTCTTGCGATAACGCACCGGATCCTCCCACAGCGCGCGTGCGAAATCCGTACGCACCAGGCCCGGCGCGATGCAGTTGGCGCGCACGTTCTTCGGCCCCCATTCCACCGCGATATTGCGCGTCAATTGCATGTCGGCAGCCTTGGAGATCCCATACAACCCAAGCGACGCCGTGCCGCGGAACCCGCCGATCGACGAAATCACGATGAACGATCCGCCGCCGCGCGCCGCCATCTGCGGGCACACCATATTCGCGAGCCAGAAATTGCTGCGCACATTGGCGCCCATCACGCGTTCATACACTTCGTCCGACGCGCCGGTCGCCGGCCCGAGATATGGATTGACCGCGGCATTGCTCACCATGATGTCGATGCCGCCCCACATCGCAGTGGTCTGATCGACCAGCTTCTGCAGCTCCTCCTTGCGAGCGATGTGGCACGGGATCACCGCCACCTCGCCGCCCCGCTCGCGAATGCCGGCTGCCACCGCCTCGCAGACATCGGCCTTGCGACTGGAGACGACCACTTTCGCCCCGTGCTCCGCCATGCGCTCGGCGATGGCCCGCCCGATCCCCTTGCTGGAGCCGGTGATGACGGCGACCTTGCCGGTCAGATCGAACAGCGACGACATCCTGGTGTCCTTTGCGGAAAAGCTACCGCTCAGTATGCTTGCCGCCCAGAAACGTCAATCGAGCCTGTGATGCAAGCAAAACGAACCACCGTCTACCAACATGCAGATCTCACGCGCCTGCTGCACCCCGCCAGCGTCGCCGTGATCGGCGCCTCGACGCGCGCGGGCTCGTTCGGCGAGCGCGTGCTGCACAATCTGCAGCACTACGGCGGCCGGGTGTATCCGGTGAATGCGCGCTACGAACGGATCGGCGAGCAGCGCTGCTTTCCCGATGTCGCCGCACTGCCCGAGGTGCCTGACTGCGCCGTGATCACCGCGCCGCGCGAGGCAGTCGAGGAGATCGTGGTGGAATGCGCCGCCGCCGGCGTAGGTGGCGTGATCGTATTCGCCTCCGGTTATTCCGAGACGGGCAAGCAAGACCGCATCGCGCAGCAGTACCGCCTGGCGGGCATTGCGCGCGAAAGCAACATGCGCATCGTCGGGCCGAACTGCATCGGCGTGGTGAATGCACCGCTCGACATGCGGGTGACGTTCATGGACATCACGCCGATCCCCGCGCCGCGCCGGCAGTCGATCGGTATGGTCAGCCAGTCCGGTGCTCTCGGCATGGCGGTGGCGCAGGCCGTGGTGCGCGGCGTGTCGTTCAGCCACGTGCTGACATCGGGCAACTCCTGCGATGTCGATATGGCGGATTACATCTCCTATCTCGCCGATGATCCGTCCTGCGCCGCGATCGCCTGTGTGTTCGAGGGCATGGCGGAACCCGAACGGATGCTGATCGCTGCCGAGCGCGCCTGGCAGCGCGACAAACCGCTGATCGTGTTCAAGATGGCGACCGGCGAACAGGGTGCTGCCGCGGCGATGTCGCACACCGGCTCGCTCGCCGGTTCGCACGCCGCGTATCGCGCAGTATTCCAACGTGCCGGCGCGATCCTGGTGGAGGATTTCGAGGCGCTCGCTGAAACCGCCGCGTTCTTCGCCAAGGCGAAGCCGCCGAAGGCGCGCGGTGTCGCGGTGGTCGCAGCGTCTGGAGGTGCGGCGATCATGGCGGCGGACCGCGCGGAACAGTTCGGCGTACCGTTGCC
Organism: uncultured Alphaproteobacteria bacterium; assembly: GCA_963819855.1. Taxonomy (GTDB): domain Bacteria; phylum Pseudomonadota; class Alphaproteobacteria; order Acetobacterales; family Acetobacteraceae; genus JAMXLO01. The sequence goes on along the minus strand of CAWFYC010000015.1, from coordinate 126,851 downwards.
GCAGCCATCGGAATCGGTGCGCGATGTGCTGATGGCACACATCCCTGAGTTCGGTTCCGCGCGCAATCCGTGCGACGTGACGGCGCAGATCCTGGCCAATCCGGAATCGCTCAACGCCTGCGCCGATGCACTGCTCGGTGATGCCGCGTATGGCGCACTGGTGGTGCCGCAGACCTATGGTTACGCGCCGTCGGCGAAGCGCATTCCGGTCTATGATTCACTCGCGGCAAAACACGGCAAGATCGCGTGCCTCGCCTGGCAGACCGAGTGGCTGGAAGGTCCCGGCGTGAAGGACGCGGAAGAGTCGGAGCATGTCGCCATCTTCCGCTCGATGCCGTCCTGCTTCGCCGCGTTGGCGGCCTGGCACTGGCGAGGAGCGAAACGCGCCGCGGGCCAACCGGCGATGCCGGCCACGCCGGACGAAACCGTGCAACGTGCGCGTGCGCTGATCGCCGCGACGGGTGGACGCACGATGACCGAACGCGAGGCAAAGCAGGTACTCGCGCTCTACGATGTTCCGGTGGTCGGCGAGCGCGTCGCACAGAACGAGGACGAAGCGGTGAACGCCGCGGGATCACTCGGTTATCCGGTAGTGCTGAAGGTTGAATCGCCCGACCTGCCGCACAAGACCGAGGCCGGTGTGGTGCGGCTCAACCTGCGCGATGCAGACGCGGTGCGTGAAGCGTATCAGGCGATCATGGCGCGCGCCAACGCGGTGACGCCGCCGCCGCGCATCGCCGGCGTTCTGGTGCAGAAGATGATGCCGCAGGGGATCGAGATGGTGGTAGGCGCGCGCGTCGATCCGCTGTTCGGCCCACTGGTGGTGGTCGGGCTCGGCGGCATCCTGGTCGAACTGCTGCAGGACACCGCGCTGGCGCCGGCGCCGGTCACGCACGACGAGGCGCTGGAACTGTTGGCGCAACTCAAGGGCGCGCGGCTGCTCGATGGTTTCCGCGGCATGCCGGCGGTGGATCGCAATCGTCTGGCCGAGGTGATCTGCCGGGTCGCTGCTTTCGCTGCGGATCATCGCGAGACGATCGCCGAATTGGACGTCAATCCGCTGATCTGCATCGGTGACAGCGTCACTGCGGTGGACGCACTGATCGTGCCGAAATCGTAGTGCGGATGCGCATTGCCGTCGTCGGTGCCGGCATCGTCGGCGTGTCATGCGCGTTGCATCTGCGACGCGACGGCCACGACGTCACGCTGATCGATCCTCGCGCGCCCGGCACGGCAACGTCGTTCGGTAACGCCGGTGTCATCGCCACCGGCGCAGTGGTGCCCAACAGCACACCAGCCCTGTGGCGCGATATCCCGTATATGCTGTTCAATCGTAACAGCGCCGTGCGCGTGCGCTGGCGCTATCTGCCGCGCGTCGCGCCGTGGCTGCTCCGCTTTCTGCGCGCCGGGCGCGATGCTCAAGTCAACCAGATCGCCGACGCGCTGCTACCGCTGGTCACGCGTGCCTACGACGCACACCGCGAGCTTGCCGCGCTGTCCGGCGCCGACGATCTGGTGCGCCCGGTCGGTTGGCTGCATGTGTATGAGACCGAAGCCGGTTTCGCCAGCACGCGATACGACCGCGACATCATGGCCGCGCGCGACGTGCGGTGCGACGTGCTCGGCCCCGACGAAATCCGACAGCTCGAACCGGGCCTGGCACACCGTTTTGTCAAAGCACTGTTCCAGCCGCAGAGCGGGTCTGTGGCTTCACCGCACCGGCTGGTGCAGGCGCACGCCGCACAGTTCCAGCGTCTCGGCGGCAGCATCGCACAGGAACGCGTGCGCGGCGTGCAGCCGATCGACGGTGGCGTGCGCCTCGACTGCGAACTGGGCTTCCGTGCGTTCGATGCGGTGGTGATCGCGGCCGGCGCCTGGTCCAAGGAACTCGCGCGTCAGGTCGGCGACAGCGTGATCCTCGATACCGAACGCGGCTATCACCTGAATGTCGAGCCTGGCGAGGCCGACGATCTGCGCCGCCCCGTGGTGTTCCCCGAGCGCGGCTTCGTGCTGGCACCGATGCTGGATGGCATTCGCCTGACCAGCGGCGTCGAACTGGCGGGCTTGCACGCGCCGCCCGACTTCTCGCGCATCCTCCGGCTGCTGCCCGCGGCGCGCGAGGCGCTGCCGGGACTGTCCGACCGCGTCACCCGCCAGTGGCTCGGCTATCGTCCGTCCACGCCCGATTCACTGCCGGTGATTGGTCGGTCGCCGCGCAGCCCGGCAGTGTTCTACGCATTCGGCCACCACCATCTTGGGCTGACGCTGGGACCGATCACTGGACGCCTGATCGCTGCTGCGGTCGCCGGCAGACCGCCGGAATTCGATCTGAGGCCGTACCGTGCCGATCGGTTTTGAGTTCGGTGATCACCTTGATCTGCATCATGCCGGCAATCGCCGTGGCCGCCCGGCTTCGTCCACCGCCACCAGCACAAACTCGGCCGCGGTCACCTCACCCGTTCGCCCTGACCGCGTCGCAGCACCCATGCCTCGACACCGAGCGTGATCGATGTGCGCCCGGTGCGGGTAATGTCGGTGTAGACGCAGACCACATCGCCCACTTTCACCGGCTGGAGAAAACTGAGATTGGAAACGGCGGCGGTGGCGACACGCCCCCTCGCGATCGTGCCGGCGGAGACACCGGCGGCAAGGTCCATCAGGGACACGATCCAGCCGCCGAAGATGTCGCCGGCGGGGTTGGTGTCGGCCGGCATCGCGACGGTGCGAAGTGCGAGCTCTCCGGTAGGCTGGGACCCGGCATTCGTCATGGCAGCGTCTCCTGCTAGGATCGGCCGCATCGTGGAGGGCGTGGCGTGAACGAGCAATCGGGCGTGACGGAACGAGTGCTGCTGCGACGTGACGCCGACGGTGTTGCCTGGCTGACACTGAACCGCCCCGCCGCACGCAACGCCCTGTCGATGGCGTTGATGCAGGCCCTGGTGGATGAACTGGCGGCCATCCAACAGGACCCCGTGGTGAAGGTGGTGGTGATCGGCGGCGCCGGTCCGGCGTTGTGCGCCGGTCACGACCTGCGCGAGCTCCGCTCCAACCCGGAGCGGGCAGCGTACCAGGCGACCTTTGAGCTTTGCTCGCGTCTGATGACGAGTATCGTCCGCCTGCCCAAGCCGGTGATCGCCCGCGTGCACGGCATCGCGACGGCGGCAGGCTGCCAGCTCGTGGCAAGCTGCGATCTCGCCGTGGCGGCGGACACCGCGCGGTTCGCCACGCCAGGGGTGAACATCGGTCTGTTCTGCTCCACCCCGATGGTCGCCCTGTCGCGCGCGGTCGGTCGCAAGGCGGCGATGGAGATGCTGCTGACCGGCGAACTGATCGATGCATCGCGCGCCCACGCGCTCGGCCTGGTCAATCGTGTCGTGTCGGACGCCGATCTGGACTCCGCCGTCGCGGCGCTTGCCGGGCAGATCGTGGCAAAGAGCCCACTGACGTTGGCGATCGGCAAGGAGGCGTTCTATCGCCAGGCTGAGATGGGCCTGGACGAAGCCTATGCCTACGCCTCCGAGGTCATGACGCAGAACATGCTGGCACGCGACGCGGCCGAGGGGATCGACGCGTTCCTGGGCAAGCGTCAGCCGGTGTGGACCGGCACTTGATTTCACGCCGCACCGATCATTGATCTGGTCTCTGATGAGAGACCCATACGAAGTTCTCGGCGTGCAGAAGACCGACAGCGAAGCGGCGATCCGCTCCGCCTATCGCAAGCTTGCCAAGCGCCACCACCCCGACGTCAATCCCGGCAAGCCGGAGGCTGCGGAGCGCTTCAAGGAAATCAGCGCCGCCTACGACATCCTGTCCGACAAGGACAAGCGCGCCCGCTACGACCGTGGCGAGATCGACGCGGCGGGTAACGAGGTGCCGCCGCAGCGGCCGTTCTACCGCGACTTCGGCGACGCCGCCGGTCGCGAGAAGTACCGTGCCGATGCCGGCTTCGATGCCGAGGACCTGGAGAGCATCTTCTCCCAGGCATTCGGGGCGCGTGCCGGCACAGGCGGAGGACGGCGTTTTTCCATGCGCGGCCAGGACGCCCAGTACCAGCTCACGCTCGATTTCCTCGATGCGGTCAACGGAACCACCCGCCGCGTCACCCTGCCGGACGGGCGTACCCTCGATGTGCGCATTCCCGCCGGCGTGCAGGACGGACAGGTAATCCGGCTGAAGGGCCAGGGCATGCCGGGGATCGGCGACGGCGCGCCAGGCGATGCGCTGGTGGAGGTCGACGTCGCGCCACATCCCCTGTTCCGCCGCGAGGGCGACGACATCATCATAGAGCTGCCGGTGACGCTGCAGGAGGCGGTACTCGGCACCACGCTGGAGGTGCCCACCATAAAGGGGCCGGTACGCCTGACCATCCCACCCAATTCCGGCCGCGGCACGCGGCTGCGGCTGCGCGGACGCGGCATCGACGGCAAAGGCCATCAGTTCGTCGAGGTGCACCCAGTGCTGCCGCCGGCCGAGGAACCTGAGCTGGCAGAATTTTTGAAGACCTGGAAGCCGCGCCATCCACTTGATCCGCGTGCCGGGATGGAGACCGGGTGATGGATGTCACCGCAGTCGCCGCGCTGTTCGCCGACCTGTCGCAGGTGGAGCTGATCGCCTGGGTGGAGCGCGGATGGGTGATCCCGGACACTGCCGGTCCTGGGTTCGAGTTTCACGCGATCGATGTGGCGCGGGTACGCCTGATCCACGACCTTCGCCGCGGCATGGAAATCGGCGAGGACGCGATGCCGTTGGTGCTGTCGCTGCTCGACCAGGTCTACGAGGTGCGCAGCCGGCTGAAGTCCCTGCTCCACGCGGTGGATGCCCAACCGCGCGATGTCAAGCTCGCTATACTGGCCGCGATAAGTCGCGACCCGGGCTGACCGGCACGCGTCACGGCACGCTGGTTCGACCGCCGATCTGGTCCGGCGCAAGCTGGAATCCGGCCAGGATGGTGTAAGCTGCGCCTGACTTGGTCGGTGTCACCGGCAGAACAAGATACACGTCGCCCGGGGTCAGCGTGACGCGATCGACGTTGGACGGAAAGACGACCTGCATCAGGTACACGTGCTTGTCGAGGATCGTCTCGCCATCTGTCACGGCGATGAATATCGGCGCCTCGGCCTGGCGTCCCGGCATCGCCGGCCCGCGGTTCAGCTCGACCGCGACACTGACCGTAACGGCGAGCTGGTTCTTCCCATCGCCAGGTCGGCAACTGCCCTGAATGCCGACGATCCTGGCGTGCAGCACGAGATCGGTGAGATCACGCCCGCCACTCGGTGCACCGGCGGCCCGATGGACGTCGAAGTCAGCCGCATCGCCGAGGATCGCCTGACCTGGGCAGGGAGGCGCGAACTCATTGCGCGAGGGGCCGCAGTCGGCCAGCAGTGGCAGCAGCGTGGCACACAGGGCGGCGCACTGCGCCCATCGAGGCTTCGGCGATCGTTCCGACATCAGGCACTCCGGGATGCAGGCGGCCGCTTCTTGCGCCACCGCGGTCGTTGCCGGCAAGCGAGGGGAGCGGCATAGTGCGCGCCACCGGCCGATTGGACAACACGCCGCAGGAGGCCATCATTTTCCAGCATTTCTCTCCCGCGGCCTGATCACGCATGGCGGTCTACACCGAGGTCACCGACGAGGCCCTGGCGGCATTCCTGACAGACTACGACATCGGCAGCATGGTGGCGTTCCGCGGCATCGCCGAAGGGGTGGAGAACAGCAACTACTCGCTGCGCACGACATCGGGCGATTTCATCCTGACGCTGTACGAAAAGCGCGTCGATCCGGCCGAACTGCCCTGGTTCCTCGGCCTGATGGAGCACCTGGCGAGGCGCGGCATCGTCTGTCCGCTGCCGGTGCACGGCCGCGATGGCGGCGCCCTGCGCCATCTGTGCGGACGAAATGCCGCGATCACGACGTTTCTGCCCGGCGTCTGGCCGCGGCGGGTGCGGCCGGAGCATTGCGCGCCGGTCGGTGCCGCGCTTGCGGCGCTGCACGTCGCCGGCGGCGACTACGCACCGGCACGACGCAACGCGCTGGGGCCGGATGGCTGGTCGCCGCTGCTGGAGCGCTCGCGCGCCCGGGCAGACGAAGTGCAGCCGGGTCTCGCGCAGGAGTTGGAACAGGCGCTGGCAGGGCTCCTGACGGCTTGGCCATTCGGGCTGCCGATCGGCCACATCCATGCCGACCTGTTTCCCGACAACGTGTTCTTCCTGGACGGCAAACTGTCCGGCCTGATCGACTTCTACTTCGCCGCGACCGACATTCTCGCCTACGATGTGGCGGTGTGCCTGAACGCCTGGTGTTTCGAGCCGGATTATTCGTTCAATGTCACCAAGGCACGGGCGATGTTGCGTGCCTACGACGCGACCCGCCCGCTGTCCAACGCCGAACGCGCGGCGCTGCCTGTGCTGTGTCAGGGCGCGGCAATCCGTTTCCTGCTGACGCGGCTGTATGACTGGCTGAACACACCGCCAGGCGCATTGGTGACGCGGAAGGACCCACTCGAGTATGTGCGACGGCTGCGGTTCCATCTCTCGGCGCGCGACGAACACGCCTATGGCATCTGAGCAGGTCACCGTCACACCGGGCCCGCCGGCCGCCGAGGTGGTGGAAATCTGGACCGACGGCGGCTGCAAGCCGAATCCCGGGCCCGGTGGCTGGGCGGCGATCCTGCGGTTCCGCGGCGTGGAGCGCGAGCTGTCCGGAGCCGAACCGGCAACCACCAATAACCGCATGGAGCTGACCGCGGCGGCGATGGCGCTGGAGGCGCTGAAGCGGCCGTGCCGCGTCGTGCTGCATACCGACAGCCAGTACGTGCAGAACGGCGTGACGCGCTGGCACGAGGGGTGGGTGCGGCGGAACTGGCGCAATGCGGCTGGTGATCCGGTGGCGAACATGGAGCTGTGGCGGCGGTTGCTGGATGCAGCGAAGTCACACCGGATCGAGTGGCGCTGGGTGCGCGGACATTCAGGCAATCCAATGAACGATCGCGTGGACCGACTGGCGACGACAGCGCGGGATCAGGGGTTCCGTGGTGGGCCCCCTCCCCCCAACCCCCTCCCGCAAGGCGAGGGGGAGGACTGATGCCCGACTAGCGGACTACCTGCGTCAACACACGGGCCAGGTTCTTACCTACCTTGCCAAGCGCCTCATCCCAGTCGAACAGTCCGAAGCGATCGAACTCGGGAACAAGGGAGCCGTCAGGCAACACGAACGTCGAACGGCACACCAGAGTGTCCGACGCTGGCATCTCTGCCGGCATCCACACGAACAGCGCGAGGTCCTTGTCGCGCAGATAGGCGTGCACGCCGAGCGTACGCAGTTCGGCCTCGGTCACAACAAGGCCGGTCTCCTCCGCCAGCTCGCGCACGGCCGCCGCGGCATGCGACTCATCGGGTTCGGCCAATCCCTTGGGAATGTCCCAGCGCGGCGAACGCGTGGCGTGGCCGAGCAGGACGCATTTCCCATCCGTGACGACCACGCCACACGATAAGCGCTTCGCCATTCAGCACGGATGCGCGACGAAGCGCGTGGCGGGCGCGACGAACTCCTCCTGCGCCGCCACTGTCAGGATCTCACGCGACCCGGCTTCGGCGGTGCGACGCAGCAATCCATGCACCGCCGATCCCGCCGCCTCCATCGCCTTCACTGCACTGCCGGTGTCGAGGCGATGGAACAGGAACAACGCGGCGATCGCATCGCCGGCGCCGTTCACGGAAACCGGCAGACGCGGCGTGCGCAGCAGATGGAAGCGGTCCGCCTCTCCGACCAGCAGGTCCATATGATCGCCCGGGGTCAACTCGGTCTCCAGGCTGGTCAGCAGCACACAGCGCAGCCCGTCCGGGCGCATCGTTGCGGCGAGGCGTTCGACCGCGTCCTTGGCACCCGACAGCGTGGCGCAGCTGAGGCCGGTCAGCCGTTCCAGCTCGAACCGGTTCGGCGTGGCTATATCGGCCTGCGGCAGCGCGTGGTCGCGCAGGAACTCCTCGATGCCCTCCCGAACATAAACGCCTTCCTCGACGTCGCCGATCACCGGATCGCAGCAATAGATCGCGCTTGGGTTCGCCTCGCGCACACGGGCGACGGCGTGCAGGATCGCCTCGCCGATCTCGGCGTCGCCCATGTAGCCGGACAGCACGGCATCGCAGTGCCGCAGCACGTCGCGGGCGGCGATGCCATCCACCAGGTCGCGCACCGCGTCGCCGGTATAGACCTGACCGGTCCAGTGGCCGTAGCCGGTGTGGTTGGAGAATTGCACCGTGTTGATCGACCAGACCTCGGCGCCCAGCCGCTGCAGCGGGAATACCGCGCTGGCGTTGCCGACGTGGCCATAGGCGACCCACGACTGGATGGAGAGGATGTTCATGCCGATCGGTGTAGTCCTGATCAGGTGTCGACGCGAGGTTGCTCACCGGGCCGCGAGCTGCTGTCACAGATCGATACAACAGAGCAACCGGCCAGCAACGCGGCGACGGCAGCGTGAGTGCGAGACGTTCAGGGGAGCGACGGCCATGATCCGACGCGTGGGCTGCCTGTTGATGCTGGCTGTTTGCCTGATATCGTTGTCGGCCTGCGTAGTCGCGCCGGCGCCGGTCTATGGGCGGGGCGGGTGGGTGCCGGCGCATTACAATGGCTGGCGCTGGGTGCCGGGCCACTGGGCCTGACCTGAGCCTGCCGCTATAACCCCAGCCGGACGGGCCGGGGGAGAGGACCATGCGGCGTGGTGTGGGTATTGCGCTTTGCGCGGGTCTGGCAGCATGCGCGGTGCCGGCGTGCGGGCAGACGCTGCGGGTCGCGGTGAGTTCGCCGGTAACCAGCATCGATCCGCATTACCACAACCTCGCGCCCAACATCTCGCTGTCGAGCCAGATCTTCAACCGACTGGTCGAGATGGACGAGCACGCCCACCTGGTGCCTGGTCTCGCCGAAACCTGGAAGCTGGTCGCACCCGATACCTGGGAGCTTCGGCTGCGCGACACCAAATTCCAGAATGGCAATGACTTCGTCGCCGACGACGTGGTGTTCACCATCGACCGCATTCCCAAGGTGCCGAACAGCCCGAGCAATTTCGCCGCCTATACCAAGCCGATCACCAGCACCGAGATCGTCGACCCGCATACCATCCGGCTGCATACCAACGGCGTGTTCCCGCTGTTGCCGACCTACCTGGCGCAGTTCTTCATCATCAATCGCAAGTCCGACGAGGGCATGGCGACCGAGGACTTCAACAGCGGCAAGGCGGCGATCGGCACCGGGCCGTTCCGCTTTGTGTCGTTCAAGCCGGGCGATCGCGTGGAACTGGAGCGCAACGACGGTTACTGGGGCCCGAAGGCAGGCTGGCAGCACGTCGATTATCGCTTCATCGCGAACGACGCCTCGCGCACCGCAGCGCTGCTGGCGGACGATGTGGACTTCATCGACTTCGTTCCCACCGAGGACCTGGAGAAGCTGCGCAAGGATCCGAAGGTCAAGCTGTGGGAAGCGCTTGGTCTGCGGCTGATCTTTCTCGGCCTCGATCATTCGCGCGACGGGCCGAGCCCGTTCGTATTCGGGCCGAGCGGCGAGAAGCTGGACAAGAATCCGCTGAAGGATCGGCGCGTGCGGCTTGCGTTGTCGATCGCGATCAATCGCCAGGCGATTGTCGATCGGGTGATGGAGGGCGCGGCGGTGCCGTCCGGCCAATACCTGCCGCCCGGCGTGTACAGCAACGTGCCGGACCTCAAGCCGCCGCCGTACGACCCGGAGCAGGCCAAGAAGCTGCTGGCGGAGGCGGGTTTTCCCAAGGGTCTCCGCATTGCGCTGCACGGACCGAACGACCGCTACGTGAACGATGCGAAGATCATCCAGGCGATCGGCCAGATGTGGACGCGCATCGGCGTGCAGACCGAAGTCGATCCGCTGCCGTGGAGCAGCTACGTCGGTCAAGCCAACAAGCAGGCGTTTTCTGCCTTCCTGTTTGGTTGGGGCACCGGAACGGCCGAGGCATCCGACCCGCTGATCGCGCAGAATGCCACGTTCAGTTCGACCAAGGGCTGGGGCGCGTCGAATCGCGGACGCTATTCCAATCCGGAGCTGGACAAGCTGATCGAGCAGGCCGTGGGCACCGCGGATGATGCGGCGCGGGAGAAACTGCTACAACAGGCGCAGCGGATGGCGTTCGATGATGTCGCGATTATTCCACTGCACATCCAGAAGAACATCTGGGCGACGCGCGCCGGCTTCAGCTATGTGCCGACTGTCGGTGAGGACCTGCGGCTGGTCGACGTGAAGCCGGTGCAGTGACGCTTCGCTGTTCCTGGGCCGAAGGCAGGGATGCGGCGATGCTCGCCTACCACGACAGCGAGTGGGGCGTGCCGCATCGCGACGACAGTGCGCTGTTCGAGTTGCTGACGCTCGAGGGTGCGCAGGCAGGATTGTCATGGCGGACCATTCTGGCACGACGCGACGAGTATCGGCGTGCCTATCACGGGTTCGATATCACGCGTGTCGCCGGCATGCGCGATGCGGGGCTGGAAAAGCTGCTGACAGAATCAGGCATCATTCGCAACCGGCTGAAGGTGTTCTCGGTGCGCGACAATGCACGCGTCGCACTGGACGTAATTGCCGAGCACGGCAGCCTGGACGGCTATCTGTGGTCGTTCGTCGGTGGCAAACCGCTGGTCAATCGCTGGACCGACAGCAAACAGGTGCCGGCGAAGACCGAGCTGTCCGACCGAATGAGCAAGGCGTTGGCGAAGCGGGGCTTTCGCTTTGTCGGTTCCACCATATGCTACGCGTTCATGCAGGCGACCGGGATGGTGAACGACCACCTGGTGTCATGCTTCAGATACAAGGAGTCCGGTCATGCAGAACACTGACGAAATCTGGCGTCTGGTCGATGCCAGGAAGGAAGACTTCGAGGCCCTCAGCGACCGCGTCTGGGGCATGCCTGAGCTCTGCTACGGCGAATTCCGCTCGTGCGCCGAACACACCGCGATGCTGGAGCAGCACGGCTTCCGGGTCACCAAGAGCGTCGCCGGCATCCCGACCGCGGTGATGGGCGAGGCTGGAGACGGCGGTCCGGTGATCGCCATCCTCGGCGAATTCGACGCGCTCCCGGGGCTGAGCCAGGAAGCGGGCTTGGCGGAACCCAAGCCGTTGCCGGGCGACGGCTATGGCCACGGCTGCGGCCACAACCTGCTGGGATCGGCATCGATGCTGGCGGCGACCGCGGTGAAGGACTACCTCGCCGCGCACGGCATCAAGGGTCGCGTGCGCTACTACGGCTGCCCGGCGGAGGAAGGTGGTGCAGCCAAGGGCTTCATGGCGCGTGCCGGCGCGTTCAGCGATGTGGATGTGGCGATCTCCTGGCATCCCGCGGCCTTCGCCGGTGTCACCGAGGCGGTGTCGCTCGCCAACACGCGCATCGACTTCACCTTCCATGGCCGCGCATCGCATGCCGCCGCGGCGCCGCATCTCGGGCGCAGCGCGCTCGATGCGGTCGAACTGATGAATGTCGGCGTGAACTACATGCGCGAGCACATGCCGTCCGATGCGCGCATCCATTACGCCCTGTTGGACGCCGGCGGCATCGCGCCGAACGTGGTGCAGGCGCGCGCCAAGGTGCGCTACCTGATCCGTGCCCGCGAGCTGCCGGAACTGACGCGGCTGATCGAGCGCGTGCGCAAGGTCGCCGAGGGCGCAGCGCTGATGACCGAGACGCGGGTGGAATCGCAGGTGGTCAGCGCGGTGTCCAACCTGCTGGCCAATACGCCGTTGGAGCGCGCGATGCACGACAATCTGCAACGCCTCGGCCCGCCGCCATTCGATGATGCCGACCGTGCAGCGGCGGCAAAGTTCCAGGCCACGCTGACCGACGAGGACATCGAGGCGGCGTATCGTCGCGTCGGGCTGCCGATGCAGCACGGTGTGCCGCTGTGCGACCAGGTCGTGCCGCTCGATGCCAAAAGCGCGCCGATGATGGGGTCCACGGACGTCGGCGACGTGAGCTGGGTGGTGCCGACGGTGCAGGCACGCGGTGCGACCTATGCGATCGGCACGCCGGGCCATTCCTGGCAACTGACCGCGCAGGGCAAGCTGCCGGCGGCGCACAAAGGCCTGGCACATGTGGCAAAGGTAATGGCGGGTACCGCGGTCGATGTGATGCAGGACGAGGTGTTGCTGGCACGCGCCAAGGCGGATCACCAGGCACGAGTGGCGCGCACGCCATACGTGTGTCCGCTACCGGACGATCTGGAGCCGCCGATCAAGATGTCGGCGTGATCTCGTTTCGTTACCGGAAATCTCAAGAAAGTGAGTTGCGGAAGCCCAGCGATTCCGGCTGTCCTGAAATTAATAAACAACAAATAATCAGGGGCGAAGCCGGAACATAGAACTTGCTGTCACAATAATGAGCTGCCGCAGCAGGCCCTTGCTGCGGTGGCGGGATACTGTGCGCCTGACGATCGGGTGATCCTGCCATCACCCGACTACGCAAGCCATCAATCAATAGCAAACTCAGCGGAGGAAAAAGAGATGCGGCATATTCACTCGGTTGCACTGGCAGGGGGAGTCGCCCTGGCGGTGACCGGTCCGGCCCTCGCGGCTCCGATAGTCGCATTCGACACCTTTATTCCGGTTCCATCGGACGCGGCGAATGTGCAACCGGGTAAGGCTTTCTCTGCATTCGACATCAGCTTCGCCGACCCGGTGACTGGGGACGTCTACATCGCCGACCGGTCCAACGCCGCGGTCGATATCTTCTCGGGGACCAGCCTGTCGTTGATCGGACGGGCGACCGGATTTAGTGGCCAGCAGGCGACAACGTCGGTTTCCGGCCCCGATGGCGTTTTGACGGTCACCTCGGGAGGAGTCACGACGCTTTACGCCGGGAACGGCGACAGTACGCTGAGGGTCTACAACACGACCACTCCGGCGTCGCCGACTTTCGTGACTGCGATCTCGACCGGCGGCACGACCCGGGTCGACGAAATGGCTTACTCACCCCTGACGGGCCAGATCCTCGCCGCCAACAACGCCGAGACCCCCGCATACGGAAATCTCTTCTCGACGACCAGCGGACATCCGCCGGTCACCCTCAACCCCGCGATCCCCAATAACAAAATTACGGTGCCCGCAGGCCAAGGCGGGATCATGGCCGGCGGCATGGAGCAGCCGGCGTGGGACAAGTTTACCGGAACGTTCTTCGTTTCTATCCCGCAGTTGGGCACGGGGGGGGTCAGTGACCCAGGCGGGGTCGCCGAGATCAATACTTCCGGCACCGTCCTGCGGACTATCAGTTTCGCAAACCTGGGCATCACGTCGTGCGCGCCCGCCGGACTTTCCGTCGGCGCGAGCGGCAACCTGTTGGTTGGCTGCGGCAACGTGGGAGCGGCTGCGATCATGCTCGATCCAACAGGCGCCGGCTCGATCGTCAGGACGTTTGCCGGGCTCGGAGGCACGGACGAGCTGTGGTACGATCCAACGACAAATGCGTTCTACGTGACCGGCAATGATGGCACCAACGCCACGCGGTTCTTCGACATCGTCACCGACAATGGAGCGGCGAGCATCATCAGCCAGACCGTGGACCTGCCGACCACCACGAGCGCGCATTCGATCACGGTAGATCCGTTCAACGGCGACGTGTTTGTGGCGCTTGCCGGCACGGCCACCACCGACGCCGCCGCGGGGGTGAATCCCTGCCCGGCCGATTTCGCCAATCCGGGCTGCATCGAAGTATTCGCCCAGGTGCCGGAGCCGGGCAGCTTGCCGCTGCTCGTCGTTGGCTTGGCGGGGCTGATGGGCATTGCGGCGGTGCGTCGCCGGACTCAGTAGCTGTTCCTCGGTTGGAGCCGGCTTCGCGGCCGGCTCCGACTACGCGTTCGGCGTCACGTCCAGCCGGACCACAATGCCTCCAGCTCTGGCCTCGGTGGTGGATAGCGCCGCATCACCTCTGGATCGTGACCCGGCACGATATGCTGCGGTGTCGGAGCGTGCGCCCGCAGCGTATCGTACGCATCCAGCATGTCGCCGATATTGAAGGCCGTGGTGAACGGGCGGCCGGTTTCCATGTTCTCGTAGAAATGCGTCACGTCCGACGCGAGCACCACGACGCCGCGCCGCGTGTTCACCGTGACGAACTGCAATCCCACCGAATGTCCGCCCGTCGGCACCACGGAAATTCCCGGCACCACTCCCCCGGGGCCGTTGCGATACACCACGCGTCCCTCGAAGTTCAGCCGCACCACGCCGCACACATCGTCCGGCTCGAAGCTCTTCGCCAACTGGCGATGGCGCATGTGGTGGCCGACCGCGTAGTGCATTTCCGGCTCCTGCAAATGGAACCGTGCCACAGGAAAGCGATGGAAATTGCCGACGTGATCATAGTGCATGTGCGTCAGGATCACGTCCTCCACCTTGGCCTCATCGACACCGACCAGCGCCAGTGCATCGATCGGATCGCGTGCCAGTCTGCGGCCGCGCTTGCCGCCGCTTTCGGCGGTGAAGCCGATGTCGATCACCACCGCACGGTCGGCGTTCTTTGCCACCCAGACGAAGTAGTCCATCGGCATCGGCCCATCATGCGGATCGCCGCCGATGAAATGCTCGTGCCGCCGCGCCTCGCGCGTGGCATAACGGATGGCGAAGACCTCGTACTCCGGCAGCATGGTCAGGCGTCCTCCCGCACAGACGCAACGACGGATGCGGCTGTCGCAGCCGCGTCAGCTCCGTCCCAGGCGACGGCGCTACGCCCGGCGACCTCTCCTGCAGAGCGGCAGAGGTGTCTCATCCCGATGCCGTTATTTTCAGTGCCGCAGTTCCGACGCCATCTGCTGCAACGCGACACCGTCGCGGATGGTGATGCTGCCGCGCGCGATCGCCAGCGTGCCGTCGCGGCGCAGATGTCCCAATACTCGGCATACCGTCTCGATGGTCAGGCCGAGATGATCCGCGATATCGCTCCGCCCCATCGGCAGATAAAGCACGTTGGGACGCCCATCCGGCAGCCGCTCCGCCATCTCCAGCAGGAAACTTGCGATCCGCTCCGACGCGGTCTTGCGGCCGAGTAGCACCACCCGTGCATGGGCCATGCGCAGGCTGATCGAGGTCATGTCGCGCAGCCGCCGGGTCAGCGCGACGTTGCTCTCGGCCAGCGCGTCAACCATCCGCCGCGGATAGCGCCGCAGCACCACATCTGACACCGCCTCGGCCGCGAAGTCGTAGGTACCCAGCGCATCGAAGTCGAGCAGGTCGCCCGCCATCAGGAATTCGCCGATCTGGCGGCGGCCATCCTCCATCAGTTTCACCGTGCGCACACAGCCGCTCAGGATCCGGTAGCAGCAATCTGCCTGGTCGCCCTGGCCATGGATCTGCCGGTCGCTATGAACCGACACGGTGGTGCCGAACTGCTCCAGCAAGGCGAGCGCATCATGCGGCGCAGGCTGCAGCATGGGGGGGAGGGAGCGCCGGGCGGTGGTGTTGCCAAGTCGCTGTTCCGTCCGCTGCATTGTCGCCTGCATCCGACCCTCCGTGGACAATCGTGTGTTTCGTTGGTTTCGGGTGTATCGACCGCGGCCACTGGGCGAAATTCGGAATGGGACGTACGGGATGCTACGTATGGTCCCCGCAACTCCGTGGCTGGGAGAGTCCGGATGGCTGAGGCACCGCTGGTCCACGTGGTCGATGACGATGCGTCGGTGCGCGAGTTGCTGGCGATGCTATTGGAATCAGCCGGTTTTTCCGTACGCACGTACGATTCGGCGCTGGCGTTTCTGGCGGCGGCATCGGATCACGCGGCCGGTTGCGTGCTGACCGATGTGCAGATGCCCGAACTCAACGGGCTCGAATTGCAGCGGCGCATGGGCGGACTCGGCATCCGCCTGCCGGTGATCGTGATGACCGGGCATGGCGACGTGCCGATCGCGGTGGAAGCGTTGAAGGCCGGCGCCACCGATTTCCTGGAAAAGCCGTTCGAAGAATTGCATTTGCTGGCGGCGGTCACCAGCGCCATCGCCGTCAGTCAGCGGCAGCACGACGAGGCGGCCGCGGTGGCCGATATCGCCGCGCGCATCGCCACGCTGACGCCGCGCGAGCGCGAGGTGCTGGATCGGCTGGTGACCGGCCAGCCGAACAAGACGATCGCCTACGACCTGGGTTCCAGCCCGCGTACCGTCGAAGTGCACCGGGCACGGGTCATGGAGAAGATGGGCGCGCGCAGCCTGCCGGAACTCGTGCGCATGACGATCGCGGCGGAACGGGCGGCGCCGTCAGGGAAAGCGTCGGATCGTTGACCTAGGTCAAGGCGTGCCATCCTGGTTTCGGCGAGATTGGCGACATGCTGACGCACGATGTCTGCCTCGGGTTCGCTGGAGCATTCGCGATGCATAACGGGTCCAACCGTCTGGTCGCGGTGGTCGATGATGATGACGCAGTGCGTGATTCGCTCCGGTTCCTGCTCGAGATCGCCGGCCATTCCGTCGCCACCTATGCGTCTGCCGCGCAGTTCCTGCTCGAGGCGCCGATCGACCGGCTCACCTGCCTCGTGGTGGACCAGCACATGCCCGACCAAACAGGGCTGCAACTGGTATCCCGACTGCGCGCCCAGGGCGTGACCTTGCCGGTCGCGCTGATCACCGGCTCACCATCGGCGGATCTGATTCGGCTGGCGCGCGATCTCGACGTGGCCAGGGTGATGGAAAAGCCGCTGGACGACGACCTGCTGCTGGATTTCATCGAGCATGCCCGCGACTGATCGTGGCGGAAGCCGCAACGAAACTACTTGCTCAAAATCTCGGCATAGATAGAGTGCGCTGCTGCCATGCAGCAGCCAGACGCCACGTCCGAATCCGCCCTGGCCGCCAGCGAGTTGGCGCTGCTCCGCTCAATCCTCGAAACCGTGCCCGACGCGATGATCGTGATCGACGAGCACGGCACCGTGCAGTTCTTCAGTTCGGCTGCGGAACGCCTGTTCGGCTACGCGGCAGACGAGGTGCGTGGCCAGAACGTCAGGATGCTGATGCCGCCGCCATATCGGGAACAGCACGACAGCTATCTCGCCCGCTATCGCTCCACCGGCGAGCGGCGCATCATCGGCATCGGCCGTATCGTCGTGGGAGAGCGCAAGGACGGCAGCACCTTCCCGATGGAGTTGTCGGTGGGCGAAGCGCATCAGACCGCCCGACCCCTGTTCACCGGTTTTGTCCGCGACCTTACCGAGCGGCAGCAGACCGAGCGGCGGCTGCACGAGCTGCAGGATGGTCTGTTGCACGTTTCCCGGGTGCGCTCGATGGGGCAGATGGCGGCGGCGCTGGCCCATGAGCTGAACCAGCCGTTGACCGCCACCGCCAACTATGTGCGGGCCGCGCTGCGGCTGCTGGACGCACCTCAGCCCGATCTCGAGCGGGTCCGTCAGGCGATGAACCACGCGGTGGAGCAGACACTGCGCAGCGGCGAGATCATCCGCCGGTTGCGGGGCTTTGTCGCTCGCGGCGAGGTATCGCGCCAGCCGGTGAGCGTCGCGACGCTGATCGAGGAGGCGAGCGCGCTGGCGCTGGTCGGCGCCAAGGAAAGTGGCGTCAAGGTGCTGATCGATATGGATCCCGGCTTGCCTGAGGTGTCGGCGGATCGGGTGCAGATTTAACAGGTGTTGCTGAACCTGATCCGCAACGCCATGGAGGCGATGGAGAACCGCGCGACCCGCGAGCTGACAGTGGCCGCGTCGGCGCGCGCCGATCACGTGCTGGTCAGCGTGACGGATACCGGCGGAGGCGTGCCTCCCGAAATCGCGGCCAGGCTGTTTCAGCCGTTCGTCACGACCAAGCCTGAAGGTATGGGAATCGGCCTGTCGGTCTGCCGCACTATTGTCGAGGCACACGGTGGGCGTTTGTGGCTGGAGCCGAATCCCGCTGGCGGCAGCGGATTTCATTTCAGTTTGCCGACGGATTGATCCAGATCAAGGCGAGTGCCCGAGTTGTTCTGTAAACATTGGCTGATGACGGAGAGAAACCGTGCAGCCAAATCAAGACGAAGATGATCTCGAACTGTTGGCATTGGCCGACGCGACCGATCGGGTCGCCGAGGCCGTCAGCGATACCGCGATCAAGGCACGTCTGCACGCCATCGCCGACGAGATGAGAGCAATGGCGCGCCACGGAGGGCGTCCATTCGGCGATCTGGAGATATCGGAGACGTGGTTCCTGCCGGCGTGAACGGTTTGTTATGACGGGTCAGGCCTATCTGCGCCGACCGAAGCGACGTCCAAGGAACTCGCCATGTCACATTTGCCGCTCACAGTGACCAGGGCCGACGCTGCAGCATGTCAGACCACTGACATTCCTTTCAGTTGCATACCAAAGCATTCGATGCCAGAACCGGTGCTTATGGACACCGTCTATGTTCCGCTCGCGCAGCGTACCGCCGACCAGTTGCAGACCAAGGCCCACGAGCTCCGCCAGATGGCAGCAACCGCCAGTACCGCCGAAGTGGCGAATGCGTTGCTGACACTGGCCGATCGCTACGCGTTGCTGGCTGAAAAGCGGCGAACCGAGGCGGAAACATAGACCGACGGACTATTCGCCGTCCCCGCACAAGGTCCGGTAGCGTGCCTCCACATCGGTCCGGCGTAACCTTGCTGTGCCGGCGCGCGCGATTGCGGCGGCGCCCGCCGCGGTGCCCCAGACCAGAGCGTCTGCCGGCGTGCCTCCGCGCGCCAGCGCGAGGGTCGCGGCGGCCAGGAACGCATCGCCTGCGCCGACCGAGCTGTGCATCGGCTCGTCCATGGCCGGCACGCGCAGCACACCGCCATCGGTGGCCAGCAGAGCGCCCTCGGCCCCGAGCGAGACCGCCACCATTCGTGCGGCGCCGCGCCGCACCAGCGCCATCGCATGTCGGTCCTGCTGCGTCGGATCGGTCAGTTCGTGGCCCACCAGATATTCCAGTTCGCCGAGGCTTGGCTTGACCAGCTCGCACCCTCCCTGCTCCAGCGCCGCGGCCAACGCGGGCCCCGAGGTGTCCACGACGAAGCGTTGCCCCTTGCGTGCCGCGATTCGCGCGATCTGCGCGTAGGCGTCGTCGGGGACGCCGTGCGGCAGGCTGCCGCTCGCGATCAGCCACTCGCCGGGCTCCTGCTCGATCGCTGCCAGGCAGGCCTGGTACTCGGCCGCGCTGAACGTCGGGCCTTGCGGGACGAAGCGATATTCCAGCCCATGCTTGAGGTCCTGCACGTTCAGGCTGACCCTGGTCTGCCCGCTCACCAGCACACTCCGGCGCCGCACCTGCGCCTCGTCCAGCATCTCCTCGAACACGCGCCCGGTGGCGCCGCCGGCGGCCACGATCGCGACCACGTCGCCGCCCAACTCTTGCAGCACGCGCGCCACGTTCACGCCCCCGCCGCCGGGATCGGCGTGCTCGTGGTGCATGCGGATCTTGTGCGTCGGCACCACCTCGTCGGCATCGGCGGCGAGATCGAGCGCGGGGTTCAGCGTCACTGTGACGATACGTGGTGACATGGGCCGGAGACTAACGGTTTGACGGCAAGCCTTGGTTGATCCACGTCAATGATTTGCTAACGCGCGGGTGGCAAGTGTCCGCCATGACCGAAACCGAGCAAACCACGGCGCACCGGGCGCACGACCTGACTCCGGTGGTCGATCTGACGCTGCATCACGGTCCAGGGCCGTTCCGGACGCGCCTGCCACACTATGTCGCACTGCTGCCGCCCTGCAACCACGCATGCCCGGCAGGCGAGAATATCCAGGCCTGGCTGGCACTGGCGCAGGGGGGCGACTACCGCCGCGCGTGGGAAACGCTGATGGCGGACAACCCGCTGCCGGCGACCCATGGCCGGGTCTGCTATCACCCGTGCGAATCCGCCTGCAACCGGGCGGAACTGGATGCCGCGGTGTCGATCCACGCGGTCGAGCGATTTCTTGGCGATATGGCGACGGCGGAAGGCTGGACGGTCCCGATGGCGCCCGCCACCGGCCGGCGCATCCTGGTGGTCGGCGCCGGACCCAGCGGGCTGTCGGCCGCCTATCATCTGGCCAGGCTCGGCCACCAGGTCGAAATCCGTGAGGCCGGCCCCCTGCCCGGCGGCATGCTGCATTTCGGCATTCCGGCCTATCGGCTGCCACGCGCCGACCTGTTGGCCGAGATCGCCCGCATCGAGCGCATGGGGGTGCGCATCGTGCTGAACCACAAGGTCACCGACCTGCTGGCTGAACGCGATGCCGGCCGGTTCGATGCGGTGTTCGTCGCGATCGGCGCGCATGTCGGCAAGCATGCCGACATCCCCGCGCGCGATGCGGTGCGGGTGCTGGATGCGGTGGCGCTGCTGCGCGACACCGCCACCGGCAGCACGCCGCTGCTGGGGCGGCGCGTGGTGGTGTACGGCGGCGGCAACACCGCGATGGATGCCGCGCGCAGCCTGCGTAGGCTGGGAGCGGACGAGGCGCTGATCGTCTATCGTCGCGACCGCGCACATATGCCGGCGCATGAATCCGAGGCGGATGAAGCGCTGGCCGAGGGCGTGAAGATCCGGTGGCTCACCACGATCAAGGAGATCGTCGGACCGACGCTGACGGTCGAGCGGATGACGCTGGACGACAAGGGACGACCGCAGCCGACCGGCGAGATGGAGACGCTGGAGGCGGATGCCGTGGTGCTGGCGTTGGGCCAGGACAGCGACAGCGAATTCCTGCGCAAGGTGTCCGGCGTCGAGTTCAAGTGGGACACCGTGGTCGTCGATCGTCAGATGATGACCGGACATCCCGGCGTGTTCGCCGGCGGCGACATGGTGCCGGCCGAACGCACCGTCACGGTCGCGGTCGGACACGGCAAGAAGGCGGCACGCTGTATCGATGCCTGGCTGCGCGGGGCAACCTACGACAAGCCCGCAACGGCGCCGGTGGTGAGCTTCGACATGCTGCACCTGCCGGTGTTTAGCGATGTCGATCCCGCCGTGCAGCACCAACTGGCGGATCAGGACAGGATGTCAGGGTTCGGGGAAGTGCTGGCTGGTTTGCGCGAGCCCGAGGCGCGGCACGAGGCGCAACGCTGCCTGTCCTGCGGCAACTGCTTCGAGTGCGACAACTGCTATGCTGCCTGTCCGGAGCAGGCGATCGCCAAGCTCGGCCCTGGGCTGGGCTACAGCGTCGACGCCGCGACATGCACCGGCTGCGGCACCTGCTTCGAGCAATGCCCATGCCACGCGATCGAAATGGTCGCGGAAGCCTAGCTCGGTCACCTCGGCGAAGGCCGGGGCCCAGGCCCTGGGACCCCGCTTTCGCGGGGATGACGAACGGTATTTGAGGAGCGATCGCCAATGTCGGAACTGCGCGCCGTGATGGATGGCAACACCGCGGTGGCGCATGTCGCCTACCGGGTGAACGAGGTGTGCGCGATCTTCCCGATCACGCCGTCCTCCACCATGGCGG
This sequence comes from uncultured Alphaproteobacteria bacterium, assembly GCA_963819855.1. GTDB lineage: Bacteria > Pseudomonadota > Alphaproteobacteria > Acetobacterales > Acetobacteraceae > JAMXLO01. Next base: position 105,441 of record CAWFYC010000015.1, on the reverse strand, counting down.
AACTCGCCGACGAGTGGTCCGCCAAGGGCATTCCCAACATCTGGGGCAATGTGCCAGTGGTGCAGGAGATGCAGAGCGAAGGCGGCGCGGCCGGTGCGGTGCACGGCGCGCTGCAATCGGGCGCCCTGACCACAACGTTCACCGCATCGCAGGGGCTGCTGCTGATGCTGCCCAACATGTTCAAGATCGCCGGCGAGTTGACGCCGACGGTATTCCACATCGCAGCACGCGCCCTGGCCACGCAGGCGCTGTCGATCTTCGGCGACCACTCCGACGTGATGGCGGCGCGCACCACCGGTTTCGCCATGCTGTCGTCAGCCTCGGTGCAAGAAGCGCACGACGCTGCGCTGATCGTGCAGGCGGCGACGCTCGCCTCGCGCATTCCGTTCCTGCATTTCTTCGACGGCTTCCGCACCTCGCACGAGATCGCCACCATCGCGCTGCTGAGCGATGCGCACATCCGCAGCATGATCGACGATGACCTGGTGCGGGCGCATCGCGCGCGCGCGCTGTCGCCCGAGCGGCCGGTGGTGCGCGGCACCGCGCACAACGCCGACACGTTTTTCCAGGCGCGCGAGACCGCCAATCCGTTCTATGCGCACGTGCCGGAGATCGTGCAGCAGCAGATGGACCACTTCGCCGGCCTGACCGGACGGCAATACCACCTGTTCGACTATTGCGGTGCGCCTGATGCTGATCGCGTCGTGGTGCTGATGGGTTCAGGTGTCGAGACCGCCAACGCCACTGCGGCCGCGCTCAACCAGTCGGGCGAGCGAGTGGGCGTGCTGCAGGTCCGGCTGTACCGGCCGTTTGCCGCCGAGGCATTCCTGGCGGCGCTGCCGCGCAGCGTGCGCGCCGTGGCAGTGCTGGAGCAGACGAAAGAGTTCGGTGCGCCGGGCGAACCGCTTTATCTCGACGTGGTCAACACGCTGGCACAGGCGGCATCGCGCGGCCAACGGCGTTCGATGCCGCTGGTGATCGGTGGCCGCTATGGGCTGTCGTCGAAGGATTTCAATCCGTCGATGGCGAAGGCGGTATTCGACGAGCTGCGCCGGCCGGAGCCGCGCCACAGCTTCACCATCGGCATCATCGACGATGTGTCGCATACCAGCCTGACGCCGGACGCGAATTTCCGCATCGAGCCGAAGCATCTGGTGCAGGCGGTGTTCTACGGTCTCGGCGCCGACGGCACGGTGGGCGCCAACAAAAACAGCGTGAAGATTATCGCCGAGGATGCCGGACTGCACGCGCAGGGCTATTTCGTCTACAACTCGCACAAGTCGGGCGCGCAGACGATCTCGCATCTGCGCTTCGGACCACAATCGATCCATGCACCCTACCTGATCCAGCAGGCCGGCTTCATCGGCTGCCATCAGTTCCAGTTCGTCGCGCGCCACGACATGTTGCGGCTGGCAGCACCCGGCGCCACCGTGTTGCTGAATGCGCCATACGGTCCGGACGAGATTTGGGACCATCTGCCGCGATCGATGCAAATTCGCATCATCGAACTGGGAGCGCGGCTGTTCGTCATCGATGCCTCGCGGGTCGCGCAGGACGTCGGATTGCGCGGCCGCACCAACACCGTGTTGCAGACCTGCTTCTTCGCCATTTCCGGCGTGCTGCCGCGCGAACGGGCGATCGGCCACATCAAGGAAGCGATCCGCAAGAGCTACGGCGTCAAGGGCGAGGCGATCGTGCAGGCGAACTTCCGCGCGGTGGACGACACGCTCGAACGGCTGTTCGAGGTTACTGTGCCGAAGACGGCCACCAGCCGCCTAGACCGTGCGCCATCGGTGCCGGACCACGCGCCGGAGTTCGTGCGCACGGTGACCGCCGCGATGCTGGAGGGCCGTGGCGATGAAATTCCGGTCAGCCGGATGCCGGTGGACGGCACCTGGCCGTCCGGCACCGCCATCTGGGAGAAGCGCAACATCGCCGATGCCGTCCCGCTGTGGAATGCGGAGACCTGCATCCAGTGCGGTCAGTGCAGCTTCGTCTGCCCGCACGGCGTGATCCAGGCGAGGTACTTCGACCGGGCGCGGCTGGCCGATGCGCCGGCAGCGTTCCGTTCCGCGCCGATCAATGTGCGCGGCTTCCCCGACGTGCAGTTCGCGCTCGACTTCGCGATCGAGGACTGCACGGGATGCGCACTGTGCGTGGAGGCCTGTCCGGTGGTGCCGGTGAAGTCGCTCGCCATGCAGGACAAGGAACCGTTGCTGCCGGCGGCGCACGCGAACAACGCGTTCTTCGCCGCCTTGCCGGTGAACGATCGTGCGCGCGTGGACTTCGCCAACGTGCGCGGCGTGCAGTTCCTGGAGCCGTTGTTCGCTTTTTCCGGTGCCTGCGCCGGCTGCGGCGAGACGCCGTATCTGAAGCTGCTGTCGCAGTTGTTCGGCGACCGGTTGCAGATCGCCAATGCGACCGGATGCTCGTCGATCTACGGCGGCAACCTGCCGGTCACGCCGTGGTCGGCCAATCGGGAAGGACGCGGTCCCGCCTGGTCTAATTCGCTCTTCGAGGACAATGCCGAGTTCGGTCTCGGCTATCGGCTGGCGGCCGACAAGCACCTGGAGATGGCGCAGCAACTGGCCCGCGAGATGGCGCCGGCGTTGGGCGCCGATCTTGTCGAAGCCGCGCTGGCCGCCCCGCAGGTTCGCGAATCGGAAATCCGCGCGCAGCGTGCACGTGTGGGCGAACTGATGCGGCGACTGGGCGCACTCGACGACCCGCGCGCTGTCGATCTGCTGTCCGTGGTGGAGCACCTGGTCCGCCGCAGCATCTGGATCGTCGGCGGCGACGGCTGGGCGTACGACATCGGCTATGGCGGGCTGGATCACGTGCTGGCCAGCGCGCGCGACGTCAACGTGCTGGTGCTGGACACCGAGGTCTATTCCAACACCGGCGGCCAGGCGTCGAAGGCCACGCCGCTCGGCGCCATCGCCAAGTTCGCCTCGGCTGGCAAGCGGGTGGCGCGCAAGGACCTGGCGTTGCAGGCGATCGCCTACGGCAACGTTTATGTCGCGCAGGTGGCGATGGGCGCCAATCCACAACAGACGCTGCAGGCGTTCCGCGAGGCGGAGGCGTATCCGGGACCCACGCTGATCCTCGCTTATTGCCATTGCATCGCGCATGGCATCGACATGCAGCAAGGCATGAAACAGCAGGACCTGGCGGTCGCGAGCGGCTACTGGCCGCTGTTCCGCTACAACCCTGCACTGCGTGATGTCGGCAAAAACCCGTTCGAGCTGGACAGCCCGCGTCCGACGATCGAGTTCCGCGACTATGCCTACAATGAGACACGCTACAAGGCGCTGGTGCAGAGCCGTCCTGAGGAAGCCGCGATTCTGATGGCGGCGGCGCAGGCGGCGCTGGAGGAAAAGTATCGCAGCTACGAGGAGATGGCCGGCTGGTCGGCATCGCGCTTCCATCCGGCGGGACTGCGCAACAGCGGTATCGCTGCGCGCGCCGGCGAGCGCGTTGAGACGGATGCGGGGTAATGGTAGCCTGGCTCCTATGAGCGACTATGACGTCGACTTCTTTGCATGGACCCAGCGACAGGGTGGGTTGTTGCGGCGGCTCGCTGCCGGCGAGCGGGTGAACGATGCCGACCTCGACTGGCCGAATATTGCCGAGGAGATCGAGACGTTGGGTCGCTCGGAACGCGGGTCGCTGAAGAACCAGCTCGCAACCATTATCGAGCATCTGGTCAAGCTGCAGGCCTCACCCGCACAAGAACCGCGCTCGGGGTGGCGCGCAACCATACGAAGATGCCGACTGAGCGTTGAAGAGTTGCTGGGCGATAATCCCAGCTTGCGACCCGTCGCTGACAAGCTTGTGGCGGACGCGACGAAGTCAGGGCGCCGATTGGCCGAAGTCGCGCTTGAGGAGTACGGGGATAGGCCGCGCGTCGATCCGCAGACGCTCACCTACGCGATGGACCAGGTCGTGGGCGATTGGTTCCCCGAAGAGCCCCAGTGACCGAGCCTGCGCCGCCGGACAATCAACGGCGGGGCTGCACAACAGCCGCATCGCGGCCGGCGTGGAGCGCGTCGGTGAAGGTACCTCCCGATGTTTCCGTTCGCTGCCGAGAGCGAGCGCGACCATCAGCTCACCAGGGATCATACCGCGGCGGACGCTGCGCATGGTCGAATTGCTTGAGCTGCCACGCACCCCGACCGTACCTTCGAGAACCAGGGTTTCCGCGCCTCGGGACTGAGTCACATCAATGTCCCAGCGCCTGCACGATCTCCTCGGTCATCTTTTTGGCATCGCCGAACAGCATCATCGTGTTCGGCCGGAAGAACAGTTCGTTGTCCACGCCCGCGTAGCCTGACGCCATCGAGCGCTTCACGAACAGCACCGTCGCCGCCCTTTCCACGTCCAGGATCGGCATGCCGTAGATCGCCGACTGCGGATCGGTCTTCGCCGCCGGGTTGGTCACATCGTTGGCTCCGATCACGTACGCCACATCGGCGGTGGAGAATTCGTTGTTGATCTCCTCCAGCTCGAACACCTCGTCGTACGGCACATTCGCCTCGGCCAGCAGCACGTTCATGTGCCCCGGCATGCGGCCGGCCACCGGATGGATGGCATACTTCACCTCCACGCCTTCCTTCTTCAGCGTGTCTGCCATCTCGCGCAGTGCGTGCTGCGCCTGCGCCACCGCCATGCCGTAGCCCGGCACCACGATCACCTTCGACGCGTTCTTCATGATGAACGCCGCATCCTCGGCGTTGCCGCTCTTCACCGTGCGGTCCGTGGGCACAGCCGCGGCGGCAGTGCCGCCCTCGGTGCCGAAGCCGCCCAGCAGCACATTGATGATGCTGCGGTTCATGCCCTTGCACATGATGTAGGACAGGATCGCACCCGATGCACCCACCAGCGAGCCGGTGATGATCAGCGCCAGGTTCTGGATGGTGAAGCCGATGCCGGCCGCCGCCCAGCCGGAGTAACTGTTCAGCATCGACACCACGACCGGCATGTCGGCGCCGCCGATCGGGATGATGATCAGGAACCCCAGTCCGAACGCCAGCAGTGCGATCAGCCAGAACATGATCTGGCTGCCGGTGACGACGAACACCACGATCAGGACCACCAGCAGGATCGCCAACCCAAGGTTCAGCTTATGCTGACCGGGAAACACCATCGGCGCGCCGCTCATAAGTGCCTGCAGCTTGGCGAACGCGATCAGTGAGCCGGAGAACGTGATGGCACCGATCGCCAGCCCGAGCGACATCTCGATCAGGCTTTGGGTATGGACGTTGCCCAGCGTTCCGATACCGAACGCCTCGGGCGCGTTCAGCGCCGACGCGGCAACGAACACCGCTGCAAGACCAACCAGCGAGTGGAACGCCGCCACCAACTGCGGCAGTGCCGTCATCTGGATGCGCAACGCGATGAAGGTGCCGATCGAGCCGCCGATGATGAAGCCCAGGAAGATCAGCCCGTAGCCGAGCCCGCCCATCCCGTGATGGGCCAACGTGGCGACCACCGCCACGCCCATGCCGATCATGCCGAAGCGGTTGCCCTGCCGCGACGTGACCGGCGACGACAGGCCGCGCAGCGCCAGGACGAACAGGACAGCGGCAACCAGATAGGCAAGCGCGGTCAGGCTGGCGGACATCGGCGCGCGCCTCCTCTATTGCCGCCGCTTGAACATCGACAGCATGCGTTGTGTCACCACGAAGCCGCCGAAGATGTTCACACTCGCCAGCGTGACGGCGATGAAGCCGAATGCTATCGCCCAGCCATTGGTGCCCAGTCCGGTTGCCAGCATGGCGCCGACCACGATCACCGAGGAGATCGCGTTGGTCACCGACATCAGCGGCGAGTGCAGCGCCGGCGTGACGTTCCACACCACGTAGTAGCCGACGAAGCAGGCCATCAGAAAGATCGCCAGCAGGAAGACAATGGGTTCGACTTCGGTGACGGCGCCGGTGGTGCCCTCCAGCAGCGCGTGCGCATGGGCGGCGAGTTCGGCGGCCCGTTGTGCCAGCCGATCGGCTTCGTCAGCCAATTGGGTCGGGTTCATCGGCGCTCTCCGGGCTACGCAGCTTCCGCGGGCAGGAAATTCGGGTGCACCACCGCGCCGGCGCGGGTCAGCATGACGCCCTTCACGATGTCATCGCCATCCGGCAGCTTCGGCGCCTTGGCATCCTTGTCCCAGAACGTGCTGAGGAAGGTCAGCAGGTTCCGCGCGTAGAGCGAGGATGCCGCGACTGGAATGCGGCCGGGCCAATTGTGGTAGCCGAGGATGGTGACGCCGTTCGGCGTGACGATCCGCTCGCCCGGCACGGTGGCAGCGCAGTTGCCGCCCGCATCCGAGGCAAGATCGACGACGACGCTGCCGGGGCGCATCGCATCGACCATTGCCTGGGTCACGATGACCGGCGCGCGGCGACCCATGACCAGGGCGGTGCAGATCACCACATCGTTCTTGGCGATCGTGGCGGCCATCAGCTCCGCCTGCTTCTGGCGGAACGCCTCGCTCATCTCGCGTGCATAGGCCCCGGTCTGGCCGGCGGTCTCCTCGTCCTCCACGCCGACGAACGCTGCACCCAGCGACTTGATCTCTTCCTTCGCAGCCGGCCGGACGTCGGTGGCGGAGACTATCGCGCCCAGCCGCCGCGCGGTCGCGATCGCCTGCAGACCGGCGACGCCGGCGCCGATCACGAACAGCCGCGCCGGCGGCACGGTGCCGGCGGCGGTCATCATCATCGGGAAGCCACGCTGGAACGCGCCGGAGGCCTCGATCACCGCGCGATAGCCGGCCTGATTGGCCTGGCTCGACAGCACGTCCATCGCCTGGGCGCGGGTGATGCGCGGCAGCAGTTCCATCGCCGCGCAGTCGATCCCCGCTTCGGCCAGCGCTGGCACCACGTCAGGTTCGGCGAAGGCGTTGGCGATGCAGACCAGCAGGGCGCCGCGTGGGATCTGCGACCTCTGCTCGGGCAGCGGCACCTGTACGGCGAACACGATCTCGGCACCAGCCAGGGCCTCCGCGGCGTCCGGTGCGATCGAGGCCCCGGCCGCGGCAAATTCACGATCGGGAATGGACGTCTCGGCGCCCGCTCCCGCCTCGATCGCGACGGTGAGGCCAAGGCCGACCAGTCGCTTTACCGTCTCGGGTGTGGCAGCAACACGCGTCTCGGACGCGCGGCGTTCCTTCAGCACCGCAAGGCGCATCCGCTCACTCCTGCAAAATCACGACCAATGGGGAGAACCGGGCACGCGAGGACATGCGCGAACTGCCCCAGACCGACGGCGGGGCACCATGCGCGAAGGGGGTGGGTGGTGCAAGGGGTGATCAACGCTCGGTCCATTCTGCGCACAGCCCTAGCCGACCGTAGGTGAACAAGCTGTCAATGCGGGCTCCTGGCCTTTCGAGAGCGGTGCGACCGTGATCAAGTGGCCCGTGACGGCAAGGAGGATACGATGGGGCAGCTCGACGGAAAGATCGGCATCATCACCGGATCGGCGTCCGGTATCGGCGCGGCCTGCGCACGCGTGCTGGCGCGCGAGGGTGCCAAACTGGTGCTCACCGACCTGGACGACGCAGCGGGACAGCGGCTCGCGGAACAGACCGGTGGCGTCTACATGCACCACGATGTGACCGACGAAGCGGGCTGGCCGGCGGTGATCGTGGCGGCGGAACGGCTCGGCGGGCTGCACATCCTGGTGGCCAACGCAGGCATCGGCATCATGGGGTCGGCGATCGACATGTCGTTCGCCGACTGGCGGCGGCAGATGGCGGTGAATGTCGACGGCGTGTTCCTGACCGTGAAGTACGGCATCCCGCTGATGCGGCGTTCCGGCGGCGGCTCGGTTGTGATGATGTCGTCGGTCGCGGGGATTCGCGGTTCGGCGACCCTGGCCGGCTACAGCGCGACCAAGGGCGCGGTGCGATTGTTCGCCAAGTCGATCGCGCTGGAATGCGCGAGCGCGCGCGACAACATCCGGGTGAATTCGGTGCATCCCGGCGTCATCGACACGCCGATCTGGACCAAGCTGCCGCCCGGCGCGAACGCACCGCTCGATCCGAACGCGATTGCAACGGCGACGGTGCCGATTGGCAAGGCGGGCCAGGCGGAGGATATCGCCAACGGCGTGTTGTTCCTGTGCTCCGATGCGTCGAGCCATATGACGGGATCGGAACTGGTGATCGACGGCGGGATGACGGCCGGGCGGGTGGGACGGCTGGGAGGTTGATTCGAGCGCTCGCAGGCGCATCCGGCAGTATCGGCTACGCGGTCACGTCATCGGCCCGCGGTGGGAAGCCAGCCGCGAAGCACTGATCTCCGCCTGTGAGGACTCCGGCCAGGTTGGAACCCTCGTGCATCCGTATCTCGGCCCGTTGCGCGTGCGCTGCATCGACTTCGAGGCGTCAGAGGACAAGGACCAGGGGCAGATCGCCAACTTCGAACTGACGTTCGTTGAGGCTAGCGAGCAACCGGGGCCGTCATCGTTCATCAACACCGCTCTTTCGGTGCTGGAACAGGTCGAAAGTGTGGTGGCCGAGGCGCAATCGGCGTTCACCATTGGCATTGCGCTCGTTGGCACGCCGGTGGCGCTCTTGTCCGGATACATCGACAACTATCTGCCCGAGGTGGAGGCAAATCGCCATGCGGTGCGGATCACCGGGCGCAGCAAGACAGAGTACATCGTAGATTGCACGCCCGACATCAGAGGCGGGCAGTTCGCCGGCTATAAGCTGGACGCGATCGCCCGCGCCATCGCCAGCCTGTTCAAGATCGACGTCGTTGTGCAGACCGATGTCGGCGAGCCGTTCCCCGATGCCACGATTGAGCAGCACGAAACCGGCTTCGCCTTCCTCGAGCGGCTGGCCCGACTGCGTTCCGTGCTGATGAGCGATGACGAACAAGGCCGGCTGGTGTTGACCAGGGCGGGCAACGATCGCGCGCACGATGCGCTGTTGCAGGGACCAGGCGGCAACGTGCAATGGGCGTCGGCGGTGATCTCCGGCGGCCGACGGTTCAGCCACTACAAGGTCAAGGCGCAACAGACGGTGCATGGCACCAAGCCCCCGGTGTCGATCTGGTGCGATGCAGAGCCGGCGGGGTTCCGAACGGGCAAGCGAGCCAGAAGGCGTGTGAACGTGCGCACGAGTGCGCTCACGCCGCGGGCGGCACTCCGGCTTCCGCCAGCGCCGCGGCCTGCCGTCGCGCCAGCTCCGCCTCATCGAAATCGGCGATCAGACCGCCGAACAGCCGGCTCCAGTTCAGCTCCGCCTTCAGCCGCAGGAACACGCCGCCGAGCCCGATCGCCGAGCGATCCATCAGTACGAACTCGCGCGGTGGCTTGACCCCGCCGGTGCGCTTCAGGCCCGCATGCACACGCTCGGCCACCTCGCGCCCGAATTGCGGATCGTCGGTCTCCTGGATGCGCCGCACCCGATCCTCGCATAGCGGCTCATACAGGAAGCGCGCCCATAGGTTCAGCGCCGCCATCTTCTCGTTCGACAGATCGGTGAAGCCCCATGTGGTGTACGCGTGGTGCGCCTTGGCGTCGTCGTTGTCGCGCACCGCCTCATAGAGGTCGATCACGCCGCGCACGAACTTCGCGCCGAACACCCGGATGGCACCGAAATCCAGCAGATTCACCGACGCGTCAGGCCGCACCTGATAATTGCCGAGATGCGGATCGCCGTGGATCACCCCATAGCGGTAGAACGGCACGTACCAGGCACGGAACAACGCCTCGGCGATGCGGTTGCGCTCCTCCTGCGGCGGATCCTCCGCCAGGCGCTGCATCAGCGGACGGCCGTCGAGCCAGGTCATGGTCAGCAGCCGCCGCGTGCAGTAATCCGCGATCGGCACCGGCACGTGCACCGTCGGGTCGTTCGCCAGCATCAGTCGATACAATCGCATCTGCGCCGCCTCGCGTTCGTAGTCGAGTTCCTCGCGCAGGCGTTCGCGCAGCTCCTTGTAGACCTCCTCGTGCTGGATGGCATTGTCCATGCGGTGATAGATCGCCATCGCCAGGCGGAGCTGGCGCAGATCGGCTTCGACCGTGCTCACCATGTCGGGGTATTGCAGCTTGCAGGCGACATCGCTGCCGTCGTGCAGGCGAGCCCGATGCACCTGACCGAGACTGGCGGCGGCGGCGGCTTCGTGACCGAACTGCGCGAACTTCGATTGCCAGTCGGGGCCGAGTTCGCTCGCCATGCGACGGCGCACGAAGTTCCAGCCCATCGGGGGTGCGTTGGCCTGCAGCTGCGCAAGCTCGGCGGCGTATTCGGCGGGGAGCGCGTCCGGCACGGTGGACAGGAACTGCGCCACCTTCATCAGCGGTCCCTTCAGGCCGCCGAGGATGGTGCGCAGGTCCTCGGCATGCGCCGCGCGGTCGGTCTTGATGCCGAACACGCGCTCGCCGGCCACGCGCGCCGCGATGCCGCCGACGGCGCCCGAGGTCCGCGCCATGCGGCGCAGTTCGCCGAACAGGTTGCTGCGGTCAGACATCGAGGTAGGTGGTGGCGGTGAGACCGGAGCCAGCCGACTCCCCCTCCCCTCGCGGGAGGGGGTTGGGGGGAGGGGGTGTTCGGGCCAGCTCGCCGATCGCGATCAAAACGCCCTCGAGGTTGCGAAATACATCCCTGTTGGAAATGCGCACAACACGAATGTTGCGATTCGTCATCCAGCTATCGCGCACCGCATCTCCAGGTGCGTCGATATGAGATGCGCCATCCACCTCGATGACCAACCGCGCGGACGGACAGTAGAAATCAGCGATGTACGGCCCTAGCGGGACCTGTCGCCGGAACTTCAGGCCGCTGACCTGATGCTTGCGAAGTCCTTGCCAGAGCTTCCGCTCCGCGGGCGTTGGTGCTCGGCGCATTGAGCGGGCGTGGGCGAGCAGCGAAGTACGTTCGGCCCCCTCCCCCCAACCCCCTCCCGCAAGGGGAGGGGGAGACCTTCCTTCGTTTTCGTTCCCCTCCCCTTCCTTCCCTGCAGGCCTCACCCCGCCGCCTCCAGTTCGTCGATAAAGCCGGCGATCACATCCAGCCCCTTCTTCCAGAACGCCGGATCGGACGCATCCAGCCCAAACGGCGCCAGCAGCTCCTTGTGCCGCTTGGTGCCGCCCGCCCGCAGCATCGTCCAGATACTTCGCCTGGAACCCCGGATGCCCACCCTGGAACACCGAGTACAGCGCGTTCACCAGGCAATCCCCGAACGCATAGGCATAGACATAGAACGGCGTATGGATGAAATGCGGCATATACGCCCAGAACACGCTGTATTCCGGCGTGAACTCGAATGCCGGCCCGAGACTTTCGGTCTGCACCTGCATCCACAGCTCGCCGATGCGATCCGGCACCAGCTCGCCGGAACGCCGCTCATCGTGCAGCAGTTGCTCGAAGTGATAGAACGCGACCTGCCGCACCACCGTGTTCAGCATGTCCTCGACCTTCGCCGCGAGCATGATGCCGCCGCCGCTCCGGATCAGCGGAATCCAGCAATGCGCGGAACGTCAGCATCTCGCCGAACACGCTCGCCGTCTCCGCCAGCGTCAGCGGCGTGCCCGCCATCAGGTAGCCCTGCTCTGCCGCCAGCACCTGGTGCACGCCATGACCCAGCTCGTGCGCCAGCGTCATCACGTCGCGGGTGCGGCCGTGATAGTTCAGCAGCAGATAGGGATGCGCCGACGGCACCGTCGGATGCGCGAACGCACCGCCCGCCTTGCCGGGCTTCAAGGTCGCATCGATCCACGGCCGATCGAAGAACCGCCGGCCCACCTCCGCCAGGTCCGGACTGAACGCGTCGTACGCCGTCAGCACCCGTTCGCGCGCATCGTCCCATATGATCGTCTGGTCATCGTCGTCCGGCAGCGGCGCGTTGCGGTCCCAGTGCATCAGCTTCGGCAGGCCGAGCCACTTCGCCTTCATCAGGTAGTAGCGATGCGCCAGGCGCGGAAAATCCGCGCGCACCGCCGACACCAGGGCGTCGACGACCTCGTCCTCCACCATGTTGGCGCGGTTGCGGTAGCTGCCGGGACGCGGATAGTGCCGCCAGGTGTCGACGATCTCCTTGTCCTTCGCCAGCGTGTTGGTGACCAGCGAGAACAGCCGGATATTCCCGCCGAACGCCGCACCGATCGCACGCCCAGCGGCCTCGCGCGCCGATCGGTCACGATCGGACAGCTTGTTCAGCGCGGCGCTGACGGTAAGGTCCTCGCCGCCGATCGGCACCGTCATGCCGGCCACGGTTTCGTCGAACAACCGGCTCCATGCGCTGCGCCCGGTCACCTCCTTTTCGTGCAGCAGCTTTTCCAGGTCGTCGGAAAGCTGGTGCGGCCGGAACACCCGCAGATCGCGCAGCCACGGTCGCCATTTTGCCAGCGCCGGGTCCGCGAGTTTCTGATCGAGCGCCGCATCGTCCAACCGGTTCAGCTCGAGTGCGAAGAACAGCAGGTGGCTGCTGATCGCGGTCACCCGCTCGCTCACGGTCTGGTAGAACCGGCCGATCTCCGCATTGGTGGAGTCGCCCGAGAACAGCAACTGGGCATAGGACATCAGCCGGCCCAGCACCTCCTCGATCCGCTCGTACTCGGCGATCGCGGCGGCCAGGACGCCGCCCGACATCGCCGCAAGTTTGCCCTGATGCGCCGCCGCGAATGCGCGCGCCGCCTGGTCGGCCCTGGCGAAGTCGGCCTCGACGGCCGGGCTGTCCGGCGCGGGATACAGATCGCTGAGGTCCCAGTTTGGCAAGGCTTCGGTGGTCGGCTGGCTGGCGGCGGCGTCGGCCGGGGCGGTATGGCGCGTCATTGCGTCCTCGCGAGGCTGCGGTAGTCGTGCATGTAAGGTAGTAGGGGCTGCGGTCAAAGGGCCGCGTCCGACGCAGACCGGGCAAAGGGGGCGACGTGGAGCATTATCCGACCTGGCCAAATCTGCCGGCGATGATGTTCGGGCTCGCCCGCACCTGGCCGGACAAGCCCCTGCTGCGCCGCTTCCGCGACGGTGGATGGCATTCCACCACCTGGGGCGAGTTCGGCCGCATGGCAGCCTCCTGCGCGCGCCACCTGCGCGCGGCGGGCGTGGCGGCGGGCGATCGGGTGGTGATCGTGTCGGAGAACCGGCCGGAATACCCGATCGCCGAGACCGCACTGATGGCACTGCGCGCGGTGCCGGTGCCGACCTACACCAGCAACACGGTGGCGGATCACGCGCACGTCCTGCGCGATTCGGGTGCACGGGCGGCGATCGTGTCCTCCCCTGCCCTCGCCGGCGCGCTGCAGCGCGGCCGGCAGACTGGCGGGCGGCCTCGACCTGCTGGTGGTGATCGATGACCCACCGGATGCCTGCCCCCGGGCACTTGACCCGGGCGACGCGGGAGGATCGCCCCGGCTGATGCACTGGGATGCGCTGGTGGCGGACGGTGCGGCGGCAGACGATATCGCGCTGGAGGCGGCGGCGGTCCCGGCCGATGCGCTCGCCTGCCTGATCTATACCTCCGGCACCGGCGGCGCGCCCAAAGGGGTGATGCTGCCGCACCGCTCGATCCTGTCGAACTGCCGCGGCGCGTTCGAGCTGCTGCGTCCGTTACGGCTACAAGACGAGGTGTATTTGTCGTATCTGCCGGCGTCGCACAGCTACGAGCATACGGTGGGCCTGTATTTCCTGCCGAGTATCGGCACCGAGATCGTGTATTGCCGCGGGGTCGAGCATCTGGCCGCCGATCTGCTGACGATCCGCCCCACCATCCTCACCGCAGTGCCGCGCGTGCTGGAGGTAATCCGCAGCCGTGTGCTGACACAGGTCGCGCGGCAGGCGCGCTGGCAGCAGGCGCTGTTCAACCGGGCGCTCGACCTTGGTACGAAACGCGCCGACGGCCGGCGAATGAACGTCCTCGAGGGCGTGATCGATCCGCTGCTCGATCGGCTGGTGCGTGCCAAGGTGCAGGCGCGGTTCGGTGGCCGATTGAAGGCGGCAATGTCGGGCGGCGCGCGGTTGGAGCCGGAGGTCGGCCGGTTCTTCCTGGCACTCGGGCTGATGATCATGCAGGGCTATGGCCAGACCGAGGCCGGTCCGGTGATCAGCGCCAATCCACCGGACGGGATTCGTATCGATACCGTCGGGCGGGTACTGCAGGGCGTCGACGTTCGCCTCGCCGAGGATGACGAGATCCTGGTGCGCGGCGACCTCGTGATGCAGGGCTACTGGGGTCTGCCCGACGCGACGGCCGCGGTGATACGCGATGGCTGGCTGCATACCGGCGACATCGGCGCGTTGGACGACGATGGCTATCTACGCATCACCGATCGCAAGAAGGACATGATCGTGCTGTCGGGCGGCGAGAACGTGTCGCCCGCCAAGGTCGAAGGCATGCTGATGGCCGAGCCGGAGATTTCGCAGGCGGTGGTCGCCGGCGACGGGCGTTCGTCACTTACCGCGCTGGTGGTGCCGACGCAGGGCTACGACGACGTCGCGGCAGCACTGGCGATCACCCGGGTGAACCATCGGCTGTCGGTGACCGAGCGAATTCGAAAGCATGCGTTGGTGGAGCCATTCACCGTGGAGAATGGCCTGTTGACACCCACTCAGAAGATCCGCCGGATGCTGGTCATCCGCGCCAATACAAACGTATTGGCGAAGCTGCACAACTAATACAAGAACTATCGCCCAAGCGGTCGGTCGCAACGTTGCGTTGGGTCGGATCAGACGCTTGAGCCTTTCAACCTTTGCTACCTGACCAAGCAAGCCTTACCGTATCACGCGCAACACCTGCCAAAAGCACGTTGGATCGGTGGACTTTGTCGGGCTCAGCGACGGCGCACCGGGACCGGTTCGCATGCGCGAGTGCCGCGCCAAATTAACGGAGAGCGACTATGAACGCGCATCCCTCTATCGAACTGGCGCGGGTCGTCGTTGCCGATGTCGCGCCGACCGAACTGCCACGCTTCGGACTTCTGAGCCGGGCTTACGTCCAGGACCCGCGCAGGGCACGTGGCCCTAGGGGACGTGACGATCCGCTCGGGTTCGGCCTGGCCGAGGTGGGAGCGTTCCTCACGCCTGTCATACTTGGCGCGACCGGCGAGATTGTGCATTGCCTCGCGGAGGAACTCGCCAAGTCGCTGGCGCGCACGACAATCGGCACCGTGACCGATCGGATCAGCAAGCTACTGCGCCGCAGACCCCCGGCGCCCCCGACAATTAAGGCCGCGCAAGAGCGGATCGAAAAACTGGTTCGCCGCGCTCCCGATGCCCAGCCACTTAGCCAAGACCAAGTCACCAAGATACGGGGCCTGGTGCTCCAGTATCTGCGGGCCCAGCACGTGGCGGAGGTTCGCGCATCGGAATTGACCGCCGCGCTGCTGTCCCGGCTGGACAGGAAGCCGGAATCTGCAACATGACGACGCCAGGCATCGATCAGCCGCGGCTCAATCCATTCGCCTTCGTTTCGGACACCAGTCTTCGCTTTGCGCAGCTCTTGGTCCTCGTCACTTGTGGAAGTGCGCGACATTGGTTCAGCGTAGCCTTTGGCATCTCGGGATCAGGAACGCAGTTTGAGAACTGCGTCAAGGAAAGATCCGTCGATGTCCGTGAATTGTTCTCATCCGAACTGGCACGTCAGGCCGAAATAGCCTGCCAAAAACTGATTGGGAGCAATCATGCACTTACATACATCGCAGGCGGCCTGGTGCTACTCGCCTGTGCGACAATGTTGATCTACCGAATGTATCCCATTTGGATTATTCGGCGTTACAGGCTTCAGCGTCTTGATCCAGCGGAGGATGCGGCCCTGGCCACCGCGCTGCAATCTTTGTGTCAGGTGACGAAACTCAATCCTGCGCCGGAATTCTGGTGGAACCCAATCGATGGATCCAACACCGCTCTCGCCTTTGGGTCCGACCGGCATTGCCGGATAGCGCTAAGCGGCAAATATGCCGCACTGCATGACACCGATCCAACCACCTTCCGGACTGTGTTGCTGCATGAGTTCGCGCATCTCCGTAACAAGGACGTCACCGTGACCTACCTCGCCATGGCGGTCTGGTGGGCTTTTATCGTGACCGCGCTGGTGCCTTCCACGGTGGTGCTCCTGATACAACGGCCTGCCATGGCTGACTACGCGATCACCATTGCCGAGGTTGGTGCCTTTACCATGTGCGCCCTGCTTACGCGAAACGCGGTCTTGCGCGCCCGTGAACTATACGCCGATGCGCGCAGCCTGACGTGGCATACAGACACCAGCGAGTTATCCAGCGTGTTCCGCAAGCTGCTCCCTGTTCCACGTTTCCTCCGCCTGTTGTCGCCGCACCCCGATCCAAGAAAGCGGCAACGTCTGCTCACGAATACCGATGAGATGTTCAGCTTCGGTGCGTGGGATGCGTTTGGCATCGGAGTATCCGCTGGTATCATCTGCATGTTCTTGATGTTTGTCATACTATCGGCTGCGAGCGAAAATCCCGCGCTGTTGTTTGTGACGGTGACACTCTGCATCCCGCTGGCTGCGGGTGCGGTGGCAATCGGTGTATGGCGTTCAGCTTTCGTTGCTCTCATGCGTGGGAGAAGGCGCGCCCCAGTGCTGCGGGTTTCCGGCGCGGTTACGGCGGGAGGCCTGGCGGGATCCGTTGTCATGCCGGCAATTGCCTTCACGACCGTGGCCGCCGGTTTAGGCGGCGCCGACCCAGAGCTCCTAAAGCTCGGTGCGATCGGACCAGGGGTCGTTATCGCCAGTTTCGTAGTGATTTTCCTGATGATCATGCTGTTGCTTACCTTGATCATCGTCGCAATGTTGTCATGGATTGAAACAACTGCGCGCTGCTGGCTAATGGCAAGCCTTTCAAGCAAGTCCCCACCGGGGATAGAGTTTGTTATATCCATCGTGTGCGTCTTTTTTGCGATTGCCTTGGTGCTGGTCTTGCCGTTGATGGGGATCGGGACGGCAATGGCACTACAGGAAGACCGGACATCCCAATCAGTCCCGCTCATCGGATATCTTTGGGCGACCTCCCAGATCTTTCCGATCAATCTTCTCGCCTGGGCGGGCATTATCGGGCTGTGGGCAACGCCACTTTCGGCCGCTCTATGGTCTCGTGGCGAGAACGTCGGGGCCTGGGTCTTTCTGGATGCCTTGCCGCCCGGTAAATCAGAATTTCCTGCCGAGCTGTTCCGGCTACGTCTCGGTGTGTTGGCAGGGTTAGCCGGCGGAATTATCGCTGTTGTAGCTGTTCACCTGCCGCAGCTTGCTCCAGCCGACGCTGCAATGAACTTTCATGCATTGGAGTTGCGGTCATTGAGCGGCATAGTTGTCCAAGGTTTTGTTGCCGTCCTGATGACGTTCGCGACACCGAGGTTCGCACTCCCTCATGCACTGTTCGCAGCATTCATAGCCGGCTGCCTGTTCTCCATAGGCGAGGTGCTAAGCCTTCACTTTGTGCTCGGCGGAAGGACATCGGTCGTTGTGCTTGCGTCGGTCGTTTCATCCTTCGTGGTCTTGGGCGGCGTGCCAGTCGTCGTTCTCTGCGTGTTGATCGCCCGTCCATTTGCTCCGGTATTTCAACGGTTCGTTGCACGCGCCAGTTAATACGAATCGTCCCACGCACCAAGCTGAGTATAGTTTGGTAATGGTGCGCGGATCAGCAGGCGGCGGAAGTGCCGCTCCGTTGCAACACCCAACTACATCCCCAGCGCGCGGCGATACACGTCGAGCAGCGTCTCCTGCTCCTCGACATCCGCCGCCTCCTGGCGGCGCACGCGGATGAGCTGCCGCAGCACCTTCACATCGAACCCGGCCGACTTCGCCTCGGCGTAAATGTCGCGGATGTCGCCGCCGAGCGCCTTGCGCTCCTCCTCCAACCGCTCGATGCGATCGACGATGCTGCGCAGCCGGTCGGCGGCGATGCCGCCGGTCTTGGTGTCAGGCTTCTCCACCGCGCGCAGCGCCATCATCCCCCTCCGGTCCGGCAAGGCCGGCGGGGATAGCCGTCGCGTCCGGTGCGGTCAATGACCCGGATTGGTCTTCGCGAAAGCCGCCTTCTGCTCCGCGCTCGCTTCCTTCTGGTGTTTCGCCTGCCACTCCTTGTACGGCATGCCGTAGACGATCTCGCGCGCATCCGGGTCGGCCAGCCCGATGCCCTGCCCCTCGGCAGCCTCGCGATACCAGCGGCTCAGGCAGTTCCGGCAGAACCCGGCCAGGTTCATCATGTCGATGTTCTGCACGTCCGTCCGTTCGCGAAGATGTTCCACCAGTCGGCGGAACGCGGCAGCCTCCAGCTCGGTACGGGTCTTGTCGTCGATGTGCGGTGCGGTCATGACAGGCCTCCTCCAACTGCCCTGAAGATGGCGCGTCCGACGCCGCTTCGCCATACTCCGGCGCCAATGGACGGAAGAAGGCGACGCTGATGGTCTGGGACGATGCGCGGGCCCGCGCGACACTCAGGACCCTGTTCGACGCGGCGGTGGCCGCTGCCGACCCGCGTAAGGTCCTGGCATCGCATCTGCCGCCTCCGCCTGACGGGCGCTGCATCGTGGTGGGCTGCGGCAAATCGGCTGCCGTGATGGCGGCGGCACTGGAGGACGCCTGGCCCGACGTCCCGTTGCAAGGCACCGTCGTCACCCGCTACGGGCACACCGTGCCGACCCGGCGGATCGAGGTGATCGAGGCCTCGCATCCGGTTCCCGACGCCAACGGCGAACGCGGCGCGCGGCGCTTGCTGGAGTGCGTGCACGGTCTCGGCCCGAACGATCTCGTGCTGGCCCTGATCTCCGGCGGCGGATCCGCGCTGTGCGCCGCGCCGGCGGCCGGGCTGACACTTGCCGACAAGCAGTCGATCAATCGCGCGCTGCTCGCCTCCGGGGCAAATATTTCGGAGATGAACTGCGTGCGCAAACATCTGTCCGCCATCAAGGGCGGCAGGCTGGCGGCGGCGGCCAGGCCGGCGCGCGTGGTGACGCTCGCGATCAGCGATGTGCCGGGCGACGATCCAGCCGTGATCGCCTCTGGACCGACCGTGCCCGACCCCACCACTTTCGCCGATGCGCGCGCGATCCTCACGCGCTATGGCATCCAGCCGTCTGCGGCGGTCTCGGCACGGTTGGAGCAGGCGACCGACGAGACACCGAAGCCGGAAGATCTGTCCAACAGCGAGTTCCACCTGATCGCGACCCCGATGATGGCGTTGTCGCACATGGCCGACGTAGTGCGAGGCCAGGGCCTCACGCCGTTGATCCTCGGCGATGCGCTGGAAGGGGAAGCACGCGAAATGGGCATCGTGCTGGCTGGCATCGCGCGCAGCATCCGCGCACACGGCCAGCCGCTCGCGCCGCCCGCAGTACTGCTGTCCGGCGGCGAGACCACCGTCACGCTCGGTCGCGACGCGGCCGGTCATGGCGGCCGCAACACCGAATTCCTGCTGTCGCTTGCCGTAGCGCTTGGTGGCGCGGCCGATATCTGGGCGATCGCCGGCGATACCGACGGGGTGGACGGCATGGACGACATCACGGGCGCCTTGCTGACACCGGATACGCTGGCTCGGGCACGCGCCAAAGGCCGCGATCCGCGCGCGATGCTCGCCGCGCACGACAGCCACACCCTGTTCGACGCCATCGGCGACACCATCCGCACCGGGCCCACGCTGACCAACGTCAACGATGTCCGCGCCATCCTGATCGCCTGAAGGACACCAGATGGCCGCTCGACCGAAGCTGCGTCGCCGCCGGCGCACCAAGATCATCGCCACACTTGGCCCCGCCAGTTCGTCGCCGGAAGTAATGACGCGCCTGTTCCAGGCCGGCGCCGATGTGTTCCGGCTGAACTTCAGTCACGGCACGCACGAGGATCACGCCGTGCGCTTCGCCATGATCCGCCAACTCGAGGATCGCTTCGAGCGTCCGATCGGCATCCTGGCGGATGTGCAGGGGCCTAAGCTGCGCGTCGGCAATTTTTCCGGCGGGCGCGTGTTCCTGCAGACCGGCCAGTCGTTCCGGCTCGATCTAAACCCGACGCCAGGCAGTGCCTCGCGGGTGAACCTGCCGCATCCGGAGATCATCGAGGCGGCCTCGATCGGCTGCTCGCTGCTGCTGGACGACGGCAAACTGCGGCTGCGGGTGGCGCGCAAGCGCGGCGATGCGCTGGAGACCGAGGTGGTCGTCGGCGGTCCGCTGTCCGACCACAAGGGCGTCAACGTGCCGGATGTCGTGCTGCCGATCCCGGCGCTGACCGCCAAGGACCGCGTCGACCTGGCATTCGCGCTGGAGCATGGCGCCAACTACATCGGACTGTCGTTCGTGCAGCGGCCGGAGGATGTGGCGGAGGCGAAGGCGCTGATTGGCGACCGCGCATGGGTGATGGTGAAGCTGGAGAAGCCGCAGGCGCTGGAGAACCTCGACGCCATCATGGCGCTGACCGACGCGGTGATGGTGGCACGCGGCGATCTCGGCGTGGAACTGCCACCCGAGGAAGTGCCGCTGGCGCAAAAGCGCATCGTTCGCGCGGCGCGTCAGTTAGGCAAGCCGGTGGTGGTGGCAACGCAGATGCTGGAAAGCATGATGAGCGCGCCGGCTCCCACCCGCGCCGAGGCGTCCGACGTCGCAACGGCGGTGTTCGATGGCGCGGATGCGGTGATGCTGTCAGGTGAGACCGCCGCCGGGCAGTACCCGTTCGAGGCGGTCAACATGATGGACCGCATTGTTGCCCGCGTGGAGCAGGACCCGGGCTGGCGCGCGATGATCGAGGCAAGTCGATCGGAACCCGAGCAAGCTACCGCGGACGCGATCGCCGCCGCGGCCCGTCAGGTATGTCACACGATCGGCGCGAAGGCGGTGGTGGCCTACACCGCCTCGGGCGCGACAGCGCTGCGGGTCGCGCGCGAACGGCCGGAGGCGCCGATCATCTGCCTGACGCCGCATTTGGCGACCGCGCGCCGGATGGCGGTGGTCTGGGGCCTGCATGCGATGGTCGCAGCGGATGCCCATTCGATGACCGAGGCGGTGACGCGCGCGGTGCGGGTGGCCCAGACCGAGGGCTTCGCCCAGCACGGCGAGGAGATCGTGGTGGCTGCCGGTGTGCCGTTCGGTCACTCCGGCACCACCAATTCGCTGCGGGTGGCGACGGTGAGGTAGCGGAAGAAGAAGCAAGCAAGTCATCGATCACAGTAGAGTCGAGGAAGGGCGCGGTGTCGCTTGCGCGGCCCGTTTCCCCTCCCCGCTCATCAAACCGGACGTGCGGATTTCCCGCATCCGGCTTTCCGACTGGCTTCACGACAGGCTCACGACAGGACGCTTTGCCGCCGACACTGACGCAGCCTCGGCACCCCAAGCGTGCCAAACACTGCTGCCATTGTGAACGGCCCGATGCTTCGCGGCGGCATCTTGTGGCGCCGGACGAGGAAGTTGCGTACGCGATCATAGATGTGCGCCTCGACCGCCCGGTCCGTGACGTAATGCGACCCTGGGCTGAAGTAGCCGCACCATCCCCGCAACAGGCGGGTCAGTTGCGCACGCACGTCGTCCCATCGTCCCATGTTGCCCGGCACCAGGATGGCGCCCACCTTATCTTTCAGACGCTGCACGCTTTTATCCGATGGGCTGGCGCCGATGTAGCGGCGCCCGTCCTGTCGGATGCGGTGCAGCCCGAAGCTGTACCCCAGGAAGTCGAACCGCTCCGTCCGTGCCGCGCACAGCCGGGTCTTGGTGCGGTTCAGGCTCAGCCCAAGGCGCGTCATCGTGCGATCCGTCCACGCCAGCGCCTCTTCCGCGTGACCGCGGCTGAGGATGACGAAGTCATCGGCGTAGTTGATGACATGCGCTTTCCAGGCCTCGCCTCTGCCGGTCTGGCGCCAGTATTTCAAGAACCGGTTCATGTAGAGGTTGGCGATCAGCGGACTGATGACGCCGCCTTGCGGAACGCCCCGTCTGCTGGCCTTTCCCCCCGCCATGCGCTTCCGACCATCTCCGTCGGTCGTTTCGACCGGCGCTCTGAGCCACTGCTTGATCAGCCGCAGCATGTCGGGATCGACGATGCGGCGGGCCAACGATTGCATCAGTTCATCGTGTGGGATGGTATC
Organism: uncultured Alphaproteobacteria bacterium; assembly: GCA_963819855.1. Classification (GTDB taxonomy): domain Bacteria; phylum Pseudomonadota; class Alphaproteobacteria; order Acetobacterales; family Acetobacteraceae; genus JAMXLO01. The sequence goes on along the minus strand of CAWFYC010000015.1, from coordinate 83,418 downwards.
GAAATACTTGCTCAGGTCGGCATCGACCACATCGGTGTAGCCTTGCCGAAGCAGGGTCAACACCGCCCAGATCGCCTGGCCCGCGCCGCGCTTTGGCCGATAGCCGTGGGCGGCGGGGTCCAGGTCAGCCTCGAATATCGGTTCCAGCACCAGTTTGGCAGCAGATTGCACCACCCGGTCCCGGATCGTCGGGATACCAAGAGGCCGCTCACCACCGCCGGGCTTCGGGATCATCACCCGCCGTACTGGTTGGCTCCGATATGTCTTCGTTCGTAATTCTTCGCCCAGCCAGGTCAGCCAGTCCTCCAGCCCCGCCGCCTCGATCTGCTCGAACGTGACCTCGTCCACTCCTGGCGCACCCTTGTTGGCGCGCGCCAGGTCGTAGGCATGGGAGAGGATGTCAGCCCGCCAGACCTTGTCGTAGAGGATGTAGAACCGGAACCCCGGCTCAGCCTTCGCCTTGACATAGAGTTTCCTCTGCAAGGTCCGGATCGCATCTGGTGTTTGCAGGCTCATCGCCAATCACCTCACCTCATTCGCTTCGAAAACGTACCAGAAGTCAGGGCCCTTTCCTCCACCGGAATTACCCGGCTTCGACGGTACTACGACCCTGTCCGACTTCCGCGCAGACCAATGCCTTGCAGCACTGTTGAGGCCGCTACCCTCGTCACGCGCGGATCTCCCCCGCTTGCGCGATCCCCTGTCTCGGCGTGCCGTGCCCATTACCCCGATGGACCAGTCCAGGTGCATGTGTCGGCTGCTTCCCCGGTCCGTGCTGCCTTCCCCGAACTCCGGGCGGGTCGGCGTCCATGACTTCCCTTTCGAGGCCTGCTCGGGCTTCACACACGTTACGGCCCGTCGATTCGCTCGACCGCCAGAAGCGGCCTTTGTCGCAGGGCTCCGACGGGGACGGTCACCCTTCCACGCCGCCTGCCAGCTACCGGGCCAACCGACCATTGCCCGGGTGGGACTTCCACCCACAAGGTGATCGCGCCATTCGGGGCGCACCGGAGTTTCACAGAGTAGATTTTAATGGCGCTGCGCGCCGGGAATCAGGCACAGGCGCTGAGGCGTACCGCGCGAAGCGCCGAATTCCTTCTCCGTGCAACTCAGTGTGCACTCGGTGCAACTCTGTAGTGCTAACCTTAAAAATCCCCGCGAATTGCGACGATTCTGGTCACGCGGCCATTTTGGTCAATTGCTGCGTGCTCGCATGTCGTGCGGTGTTCAGTGCGGTGACCGCGATGCGGCCTGCATTGGTGAGGAGATAGCGGTGGGTATGCGGGACCTTGCGGATAAGACGATGCGCCCGCAGCAGTGCCAGCCTGCGGGAGATGACTGCGGCACGACGCTTTTGCTCAGCCTTCGACACTGGCGCGTCGGAGAACAGCAGGCGCCGCAGGTCGCGGTTGCGGAAGCCGTTGATGTTGAACTCGCCCCGTCCGATTGCCTCGATCAGTGCGGCGTCGGCGGGCGCATGCGGGTTGAGCGGGCGGACCCGCCGGCCATTTCGTGTCGCCGGGCGACACAGCCGGGCGGTCAGTTCGCCGAGTGAGGTAATGTTGTCGACCGAGGCCAGCGCCTGGAGGTAGCGGTTGTTGGCGGCGTCCGAGACAACGGCGCGGCGCTGCAGGTCGGCAATGCCCTTGCGCATGCCATGCCAACCTGGCGGTGCGTCCGGCTTGCCCTCCGGGGTGCGGAATGACTTGAATCCGGCCGCATCGTTGATCGTGGTTTCCACCCGCAGCACGCTGCCCTGCTTGTCGTACATCTTGATCGTGTTCTCACCCAGCCGGTGCTTGATCCGTACCCCTTCCTGCCGCCGCTTCACGTCACTGACCACCTCCGCGTTGAGATGTGAGGGCAACCTGTCGCTGGCGGGTATCGGGCGCCCGAGGAAGCGCATCACGTCCGGACTGAGGAAGCTGGTCAGCCCGTGCTGCACCAGCCTGGGATACAGCCGCGCCAGGCTGGCACTGCTGCGGAACAGGATGTCGGTGGCCCATTCGCTCTGGTGGGTGGACCAGTAATAGTGCACCCGGAACTCTCGGAACATCGCCTCATGCTGTGGGTTCAGGCTGTGCGCGATCTGGTCCAGCAGCTCAGGCCACGCAGCCTGTACCTGCCGGTCCATCAAGCATTGCGCCCGCAGCGGGTCCTCCAGCCAGGTGAAGCAGTTGTCCCGCCGCCGGTAGCCGAGGCCAGCCGCATCCATCGTGCGGGCCAACCACTCCCGGCCGTTCAGGCAGATCTGGATGGCAAACGGGAACCAGGTCTGGATGCGCGCATGCATGAAGCCGAAGATCGGATGGATCTGGTAGTGGTAGAGATACAGGCACTTGCGATGGCGCGGCCGCAGGTGCAGGTGTCTGGCCTTGCGGTCGCGGATGATGTCATACGACAGGCACGGTTCGACCGCCGTCAGGATGCAGATCAGGCCTTGTTCGACGCCGTCCTGCCGAGCAATCGTCCGGGCATGATCCTCCTTGCTGGTGGCGCTCGAGGGCATGTAATGGATCGGCCGCCCGATGCCGCGGGCTTGCGCCTCCGATGCCTCCCGTAATTGCCGCGTCACGGCTTCAGCGTGGCTTGCGAAGTCCTTCAGCACCACCTGCATCGCCCAGAGATACCGCATCATGCCGAGGTGATGCGCCAGCATCCGAAGCGTGCCCCGGAATACCAGCCGGTCAAACCCCGAGAGTACGCCGATGACGTCGGCGGCATGCTTGTTTAGAAAGGACTCCACGGCGTTCCCCTCCTGGCTGTTCTGGTTGTTCTCGCAGACCCCAGTCTAGCCAGCTTGCAGGCGGAACGCCGTGCTCCCGTTTGGTTGCGGCCGATCGGCCGCGCTAGGTATGACTTGCTTGCTTCCTTACGCTGCCTGCCGCACCGACGCCGCCCGTTGCGTCGGCATTGCCGCCGCGTCCTCCAGGATCATGGCCGACGCCTTCTCGGCGATCATGATGGTCGGCGCATTGGTGTTGCCGGCGATGATCGACGGCATGATCGACGCATCCACCACGCGAAGCCCGTCGATCCCGTGCACCCGAAGCCGCGGATCCACCACCGCGTTCGGCCCGTGCCCCATCCCGCAGCTTCCCACCGGATGCAGGTTGGACACGCCGCGCTTGCGCACATCGTCGGCCAACTGGTCGTCCGTCATCACCGCCGAACCAGGTGACGTCTCCGCCACCAGCAACCGTTGCAATGCATTCTGCCGCGCGATGTTCCGGGCGATGCGCACGCCCTTGATCACCGCCCGCATGTCATACTCGCTGCGCAGGAAATTGAATCGGATCTCCGGTGGCGCCAGCGGATCGGGACTCTTCAGGCGGACCGTGCCGCGACCTTCCGGGCGCAGATGCACCGGGCTGATCGCGAAGCCCGGAAATGGATGCGAGATGATGCCGTCGCGCGTGCGATCGATCGTGCTCCAAGCCGAGATGTTCATCTGGAGGTCCGGCCGCTCCAGGCTCGGGTCGCTGCGCACCAGCGCGCCGACATAGAGCCCGTTGCCCGACATCGGCCCGCCGCGCCACAGCAGGTATTGCGCGCCGGCGACGATCTGACGCGGGATGCTGTGGTGCAGCTCGTTCAGCGAGATCGAGCGCGAGATGCGCCAGGTGCAAAAGGTGTTGAAATGATCCTGCAAGTTCGAGCCGACGCCGGGCAGATCGTGGATCACGTCGATGCCCGTGTCGTGCAGGTGCTGTGCCGGCCCGATGCCTGACAGCAGCAGGATCTGCGGCGAACCATAGGCACCGCCGGAGACGATCACCTCACCCGCGGCGCGCGCGGTGCGCAACCCTTGCGGCGTACGGTACTCGACGCCGACCGCGCGGCCGTTCTCGACCAGCACCCGTGTCGCGTGCGCGTGGGTCTGCACCACAAGGTTCGGCCGCTTGCGCGCCGGCCGCAGATAGGCCGCGGCGGTGCTCCAGCGACGGCGATTGTTGGTCGTAGTCTGGTAGTAGCCGCAGCCCTCCTGCTGTGCGCCGTTGAAGTCGGCATTGGGCTTGATGCCGGCCTCGAGACAGGCCTGCAGCAGCAGCTTGCCGATCTCCCACTCGTACGGCTGGTTGGAGACGCGCAGCGGACCCCCGCTGCCATGGAATTCGCTCGCGCCGCGTTCGTTGTCCTCGGCCTTGCGGAAATACGGCAGCACCGACTCCCAGTCCCAGCCCTCGCAGCCTTGCTGGCGCCACTGGTCGTAATCGGCGTGGTTGCCGCGCATATAGATCATGCCGTTGATCGAGCTGGTGCCACCCAGCACCTTGCCGCGCGGCTGATACATCACCCGGTCGTTCAGGCTGGGTTCCGGCTCGCTGTCGAACATCCAGTTGACCCGAGGATTGCAGAACGTCCGTGCATAGCCGAGCGGAACATGGATCCAGGGATTGCTGTCCTTGCCGCCGGCCTCCAGCAGCAACACGCGATGCCGGCCGGACTCCGACAGCCGCGCGGCGAGCACGCAGCCGGCCGAGCCGGCCCCGGTGACGATGTAGTCGTAGGTCTGATCGGTCGCTGACATGATTCCCCCTTGGTTCACCGGACAAGGTGCCGCGATGAGACGTCGGGTCAAGGCCGGCAGGCCACACCGGCCGCGCTGATCCGGCGCGCGGCCAGATCTTTCCACTGTTCCAGATCAAAGCGAACTGCCTGCGGTGGTATTGATGACGGGCGCCTCAGTCACCTTGAGCGGCCATTTCTGGGAGCTGTCCGCGGTCAACGTCACGGAATGCCAGCCGGGCTTTGAGGCGCGGCGTCACCCAGTTGAGAAAGGCGCGGAGTTTCAATGGAACTGGCTTGCGCGGTGAATAGACGATGTGGATCGGCAATGGTTCCGGCTCGAACGCCTCCAGGACCAATTCAAGTGATCCCGTACGCCTCGCTGCGTCCATCTTGTAGGACATAACCCGGGTCAATCCAGCACCAGCGACGGCTGCGAGAACAGCAGCCTCGGACGTGTTCACACACAGCCTCGACCGTATGGGCACCAGGCTTGCGCGCGTACCTTTGCGGAACTTCCAAGCGTCCGGAGACGCAACATCGTTGATCGCGATGCAGTCGTGATCGCGAAGGTGATCGGGAGTTTGCGGACGTCCTCTCGCCGCCAGATATGCGGGGCTTGCGCAAACCACGAGACGGATTGAACCGATCCGCGCCACTATCATGCTGCTCTCGGGGAGGCTGCCGATGCGGATAGCGACGTCGACGTTCTCCTCAGCGGCATCTACAATGCGGTCGGTCAGAAGAAGTCTTAGGCCGATCTCCGGGAATGCATTCAAGAACTCGATTGCAATCGGGAGCAGATGTGTATGCCCAAGGCCCCACGGCGTGGTCACTACAAGATCGCCTTTGGGGCTTCTATACTCGCCGGAGACCTGGCGTTCGGCGTCGTCCACTTGTTCAATGATCCGTTTGCAGGCTTCGACATAGGACCGGCCAGCATCGGTCAACGTCATCCGCCGTGATGATCTTTGGAACAGCTCGGCTTTAAGCCGCGTTTCAAGATCGGCGACCTTGCGGCTAACGCTCGCAACCGGTGTACCAAGCCGGCGAGACGCCGCGGAAAAACTGCCTGTCTCGGTGACAGCAACGATCACCGACATCGCCTCCAAGCGGTCCATGGGGTCCCGGCTTTCCGAACAGTGATAAGGTGCTTCTCATTCATAGTAGCGGCGTATCGGCACGGCAATCGGCTATCCACCGATGCGATCGACGGAGTGCGCGGATGGGCAACACGATCACGATGAAAGACGGTACCACAATCTACTACAAGGATTGGGGCATCGGTCGTCCTGTCACCTTTTCTCACGGCTGGCCGCTGAACGCAGACGCCTGGGACGACCAGATGCTGTTTCTGGCGTCGCACGGCTTCCGATGCATCGCTCACGATCGCCGTGGTCACGGCCGGTCGAGCCAGTCCTGGAACGGGAATGATCTTGATGCCTACGCTGACGATCTGTCGGAACTGCTCGAAGCGCTCGACATCGACGACGCCGTCATGATCGGCCATTCCACCGGCGGCGGCGAGGTCACGCGCTACATAGGACGGCACGGAACGGGACGGGTATCTAAGGCCGTTCTGGTCTCCGCCATACCGCCTTTGATGCTGAAGACGGCCGCCAACCCGGGCGGCCTTCCGATCGAGGTGTTCGACGGCATCCGAGCCGACCTGCTCCGCGACCGCCCACAATTCTTTCGCGAGCTCAGCGCATCCTTTTACGGCGCGAACCGTCCCGGATCGAATGTTTCGCAGGGCGTGAGGGACGCATTCTGGGCCTGGAGCATGCAAGCCGGGCTGCGGGGTGCCTATGAGTGCGTACAGGCGTTTTCCGAGACCGATCTGACCGAGGATCTCAAGAGGATCGACATCCCGGCTCTGCTCATCCATGGCGACGACGACCAAATCGTTCCGATTTCCGACTCGGCGTTGCTGTCGTCGAAGATCATAGGGCAGGCGAAGCTCAAGGTTTACCCAGGCGCGCCGCACGGATTGATGGCAACGCACAAAGACCAATTCAACAAAGACCTGCTATCCTTCATCAGGGGATAGGCCGCAATAACCCCGATCCGCGCGCAGCTCGCGGCGGAGGCAACTGAGCGTTTGAACCGGAGGTTGGCATGAGACATGGTGCACGACGACTGCCCCGCCGCCACTTTTGCTTCTGTTGCCTAAGTGGAGCGGCAATGGCAGCCACGGGCGAATGGCTGACACCCCAGCAGGCGTTCGCAGAGGCGCGGGGTCTCGTCAGCCTGATCAAGGACAGCGCCGCGACCTCCCCGATCGTGCCCCATAAGCTGCGGAACAACATCACCGTTCTGGAAGGATCCGGCGGAAACATGGCCGTCCTGACGGGTCCCGATGGCAAGGTGCTCGTCGACGCGGGGATCAGCGTGTCGCGCGCCCATATCAGTGCGGCCCTGGCCGCGGTTGGGCCTGAGCCCATCACGCATCTGATCAACACGCATTGGCATTTCGACCATACCGACGGCAACACATGGCTCAATCAGGCCGGCGCAAAGATTATCGCTCATGAGAACACACGCAAATATCTATCAAAGGTGCAACGGGTGGAGGATTGGGACTACAATTTTCTCCCTCTACCATCGAGCGGACTGCCTGACGAGGTCTTCGCCCACGAGCATAGTTTGACGCTCAACGGTGCCTCGATGAGCCTCAAGTATTATGGCAGTGCCCATACCGACAGCGACATATCCGTCGCCTTCGGCGAAGCGAACGTCATCCACGTCGCCGATACGTTTTGGAACGGCGTATATCCATTCATCGACTACTCGACCGGCGGCAGTATCGACGGGATGATAGCCGCCTCCAATGCCAATCTCGAGGCGACAACGGACAGCACCGTGATTATCGCCGGTCACGGGCGGCCAGTCAGCAACAAAGCTGAACTCAAGAGCTTCCGTGACATGTTGGTGACGATCCGGGAAAATGTCGCCGCGCTCAAGAAGCAAGGTCGGTCACGGGAGGAGGCGGTGGCGGCGAAACCAACATCCGCTTTCGACGCGATCTACGGCAATTTCGTTATTGATCCGGGCTTTTTCACCAGGCTGGTCTATGCAGGCGTGTAACGCGCGATGGGTGCCCGCAATGCCGCGTGCCCATTCCACTTGGAGGCTGACATGAAAGCAAGTCGCGTTTCCGACGATCCGCCGATGGTCGATCGCAGGCAGCTCGTCTGGGCTGTCCCCACCTTGGCCACCGGCTTTGCCACGCTTCGCAGCGCATCCGCCGCCGCGCCGTCACTGGACGGCCCTGCGGCCTCGTCAAGCGTGACGCATTACCGCGCGAAGAAGGTTGGCGGCATCAATATCTTCTATCGCGAGGCAGGTCCGCCATCCGCTCCCGTGGTGCTGTTGCTGCACGGCTTCCCGACGTCGTCACATATGTTCCGTAACCTGATCCCGGCCCTTTCGGACCGCTATCATGTGATCGCGCCAGACTATCCCGGCTTTGGGCAGAGCGACATGCCCGACCGGGCAAACTTCGCCTATACTTTCGATCGCTTTGGTGAACTGGTCGGCGGCCTGCTCGATCAACTGGGCGTGGCGCATTACGCAATGTACGTCATGGACTACGGGGCACCGGTTGGGTGGCGTCTCGCCCTGAAGCGCCCCGAGCGCATCGCCGCACTGATCGTGCAGAACGGCAATGCCTATGACGAGGGGTTGAAAGAGTTTTGGGATCCGATCAAGGCCTATTGGTCCGACCATTCGGAGGCCCACCGAAAGGCCCTGTACGTTCTGGTGGCACCCGATACAACGAAGTTCCAGTACACAGATGGGGTCTCGGACGTCAGCCGGATCTCACCGGACAATTGGGTCCATGATCAGGCCCTGCTCGATCGACCGGGCAACGCCGAGATCCAGATGGACCTGTTCTACGACTACCGCACCAACTTGCCGCTGTATCCAACGGTCCAGGCCTACTTTAGAAAATACCAGCCGCCGACCCTTATTGTGTGGGGCAAGAACGACAAAATTTTTCCGGCTGATGGCGCATACCCATACAAGCGCGACCTCCGGAAGCTCGAGTTCCACCTCATCGACACGGGACATTTCGCTCTGGAGGATAGGGCGGATGAAATGGTGCCCCTGATCCGCGGTTTCCTTGCCAGGAACGTCACACCGGCCTGATGGGCCACATGGCCTCCGCTCCGGCCTTCCCGTGGATCAGTAGGCAATTCGGTACACAGGCTGTTGTTTCCTTCCTTGCCGCGACGACCGAGAAGCTTGAGCGAATTCGTCTTGACGTTGCTGAAGTCTCTGCGAATGAGGAGCGGGCCGTCGTCCTTGGGCGTCTCGGGTCCAAGGTCAGGCGGACCGGCAAAGCTGCGTAGCGGACGAACAGAATTGCGAATGACTGGCTCGTCGGCGCGTTTCCCGTACGCTGTCACGCCGCCGCCCGCGTCGGTACCGCCACCGCATCTTCCAGGATCATCGCCGCGGCCTTCTCGCCGATCATGATGGTCGGCGCGTTGGTGTTGCCGCCGACCGCCACCGGCATGATCGACGCATCCGCCACGCGCAGCCCGTCGATCCCGTGCACGCGCAGCCGCGGATCGACCACGGTGTTCGGGCCGTGGCCCATGGCGCATGAACTGGTCGGATGCTGATTGGACACGCCGCTCTCGCGCACATACGCGGCCAGTGCGGCATCGGTGGTGATCGCCGGTCCCGGCTGCAGCTCGGAAACGATATACGGCTTCAGGGCCGGCTGCTCGGCGATCCTGCGCGCCAGCCGAATGCCGAAGATCACCGCCTGCATGTCGTAGTCGGTGCGCAGGTAGTCGAACAGCACCGCGGGCGGCGCCAGCGGATCGGCACTCGCCAGGCGCACCGTGCCGCGGCCGTCGGGACGCAGATGAACCGGACTGATGGTGAAGCCGGGAAACGGATGCGGCACAATGCCGTCCTTGTTCCGTCGCAGCGTGCTCCACTCGAAGATGTTGAGCTGGACGTCGGGACGCTCCAGCCGCGGATCGCTGCGGGTGAACAGTCCGGCATGGATGCCGTTGCTCGCCATCGGGCCGGAGCGGAACAGTGCATAACGAACGCCTGCCGATAGCTTGCGCAGTGCACTGTTCTCCAGGTCATTCAGCGTGATCGCCTTGCTGCAACGCCAGGCCACGTACGAGTTGAAGTGGTCGTGCAGGTTGGCGCCGACCGCGGGCATGTCGCGCACCACGTCGATGCCGATGTCCTGCAAGTGCTGCGCCGGTCCCAGACCCGACAACAGCAGAAGCTGCGGCGATCCGTAGGCCCCGCCCGAGACGATGATCTCGCCGCTCGCGCGCGCCGTCTCGCGGCCCTGTGCGGTGTGGAATTCGACGCCGACCGCGCGGTTGTTCTCGATCAGCACGCGTGTGGCGTGCGCGCCGGTGCGGATCACCAAATTGGCACGCTTGCGCGCCGGCCGCAGATAGGCCTGCGCGGTACTCCAGCGGCGACGGTTCAACGTGGTCGTCTGGTAGTAGCCGCAGCCTTCCTGCTGCGCGCCGTTGAAGTCGGGATTGCGCGGGATGCCGGCCTGCACGCAGGCCTCCAGCACCGCATCGGCCAGTTCGAACTGGCCAGGCTGGTTGGACACATGCAGCGGGCCGCCGACGCCATGGAAGTCATCCGCGCCGCGGGTCTGGTTCTCGGCCTGCTTGAAGAACGGCAGGACAGAATCCCAGTCCCAGCCCTCGCAGCCACGCTGGCGCCATTCGTCGTAATCACCGTGGTTGCCGCGAATATACACCATGCCGTTGATCGAGCTGGAGCCGCCGAGCGTCTTGCCGCGCGGCAAATATAGGCGGCGGTTGCCAAGCTGGGGCTGGGGCTCAGTCTCGAACCGCCAGTTCACCGAAGGATTGACGTAGGTCCTGGCGAAACCGAGCGGGATGTGAATCCACGGGTTGCTGTCCGGCGGTCCGGCTTCCAGCAGCAGCACGCGGTGACGGCCGGACTCGGAGAGGCGCGAGGCCACCACGCAGCCGGCCGAGCCGGCGCCGGTCACGATGAAGTCGTAGCTTTCACCCGCAAGGCCTGGCATGTGTTTCCCCGTCAATGACACATCATGAGCGATGTGATACCTCATCCGAATGCGATTGGTAATGGCCACCGACGCCGTGGGAGCCGCAATGTGCAGCCCGGCCGGTGCCTCGGCGGCCCTGCTGCATGCCGCCCGGGCGTCGCGCGTCAGCCTGCTCGCCACGGCACCATTGTGCTTCGAATACGAAAGCGACTGCCACCGGCCGGAGCATGCCCATGCTGCGGGACTTGATGCAAAGAGCGTTGATGTGTTCGTAGCTGCGCTCGTGGCTCTCGTGGAACCGGTCGAGATCTGGTTCATGTGGCGCCCGCAATTGCGCGATACGGGCCATGAGCTGGTGCTGGAAGCCGCCGTCAACGGCCGCGCGTCGGCAATCGCCACGCTCAATCGCCGGAACTTCCACTCCGCGGCCGAACGCTTCGGTGTCGAAGTTCTGCTGCCCAGCGAGGCCATAGGGAGATTGCGATGACGACCAAGACCTCGACCTATCCATTGCGGCTGCCGGCCTCGATCAAGGCAGAGGCCGAGAAGCTTGCGGCACGCGATCGGATCAGCCTCAACCAGTTCGTTGCCACGGCGGTCGCCGAGAAGGTGGCAGTGCTGCGAACCGCGAGCTACTTCGCGGAGCGGACGGGTCGTGCCGACTGGGAGGCATTCGAGCGCCTGATGACCAGAGCGGAAGGCGAGCCGCCGCTTCGTGGCGATGAGATGCCGTGAGGCAGAAGATTGTCCGACCGGTGTTTATAGATCAGCCAGCCGGATCCATGCCGCTACCCCGGCGGCAACGAGTATGCCGACTGCGATGGTTGCGATGCCATCCATCGCCAGTTCGTGCGCGACGGCCGTCCACAGCACCAGCACGGCGAACCCCACGGCAATGCCGCCGACCAGGCTCGCCTTGCCCTGCTTGATTCGCTGCGTCGTCATTCCGCCGCCACCTGCACGTGGCCGACGCGCGGATCATCGCTGGAGTTGCGCACCCGCTTGAGATCGCGCCGCACGAATTGCGTATCGTAGCCGTTGAACACGTGCCGCAGCAGCCCGCACGCCAGATCGGAGGTGCCGAAGAACCAGTCGGCGATCGGATAGGTCAGGTTGAAGTTGCGCTCCATCATCAGCGCGGTGTTGTGGTGCGCGATGTGATGGCGGCGGATCGAGTTCACCAGCGGGATGTGCCGTACCACGCTGTCGTCCTTCACATGACAGCAGAAGTGGAACAGCTCATAGTTCAGGTACAGCGCCACATTGGTGATCAGCAGCAGCCAGCCGGCATTCGGCAGCCCCACCAACCCCAACACCGCCGCGGGCGGCAGCGACAGCGCCATGAACGCGACCAGCGCGTAGGGCGGGAAGAACACGATGCGGAAGTCACGCGTGTTGTCGATGGTCGGCTCGATGTGGGTGAAGAACTGATGGTGGGCGAGCGTGTGGCGCTTGTAGATGCCCATAAAACCCTTGACTGGCCGGTGCATGACGTAGCGGTGGATCCACCACTCGAACGCGTTGGAGATGCAGAACGCGACCGGGATCACCAGGAACTCGTACCACGCCGGATCGGCGATCTGCCTGGCGCAATACCAGATGGCGGCGAAGCCCAGCGCGTAGATCAGCGCGACATGCGCCCAGCCGAAATAGGCCGGAGCTATACGGGTGCGGAAGTCGGCACGGAATGCCGCCTGCCGCCGCGACATCTTCTGCGTGTCCATCGGCGATTTCCTCCAGGACCAATCAGTGATAGGATGGAAATCCAGGCTGCGACAAGAGGAAGCGATGCTGGAAGTGGAGACGCCGGCCGACATGAAGGCCCATATCGGCAAGCAGATCGGCACCAGCGAGTGGGTGCTGGTCGACCAGGCGATGATCGACAAATTCGCCGAGGCAACCGGCGATCACCAGTGGATCCATGTCGATGTCGAGCGCGCGAAACGGGAGATGCCTGGTGGCAGGACGATCGCGCACGGCTATCTGACGCTGTCGCTGCTGCCCCGGCTGTCGCACAACATCCTGCATATCCGCAAACGTTCACGCGGCATCAACTACGGATCGAACAAGGTGCGCTTCACCGCCCCGGTGCCGGCCGGCTCGCGCGTGCGGCTGCACCAGACGCTGAAGCACGTCGAGGACATCGAGGGCGGCGTGCGGATGACGTTCGACAGCCAGATCGAAGTGGAAGGCTCAACGCGGCCGGCACTGGTCGCGGAGAACATCGGGCTGGCGTTCGATTAGAGCATTTTCAGATTGACTAGAAACCCGCGTAGTCGTCTGGCTCGATGGGTTTCGCTGCGCTCTACCCATCCTACGAATTGCTGCGCGCTCGTTGCGGTAGGATGGGTAGAGCGCAGCGAAACCCATCATCCCGTCGCGATTCCACTCTGCCTGAAGCCGCTCTAGCGGATCAGCGCCGCATCGATGTCGTCGCTGGTCAGCCGCCAGGCATTGTCCAGCTCGGCCACAACGTTGCGCATGAAACCTTCGGTCAACGCCAGCGCGCGCTGCGGATCGCCGAGATGGTCGGCGAGCAGCGCCAACGCCAGTTGGCGCGGACCGTCGCCTTCATAGGTCCACTCGAAGCCCATCCGGCTGAACCGCCGGATGTCGAAGCGCGGGTCGAGCGGCACGCCATCCACTGTCACCACCGCGCCGTCGAGACTGCGGCCGCCCTCATAGACCTTCATCCGAACATCACCACGCTGCGCACCGTCTCGCCGCGCCGCAACGCGGCGAAGCCGTCGTTGATCGCCTCCAGCGGAATCCGCGCCGAGATCATCTCGTCCAGCTTCAACGCGCCGTCCAGATAGGCGCGCGCCAGCAACGGAAAGTCCTGCGCCGGCTTCGCCCCGCCATACGAGCTGCGGGTAATCCGCTTCTCCTGCATCAGGCTGCCCCAGCGGAATTCGACGCTGTCGCTCACTCCGGTCTTGCCGAGCCAGACCACCTGCCCGCCAGGCCGCACCGCCTCCACCGACAGACGGAAGCTCTCGCGCCGGCCGGCGGCTTCGATCACCACATCGGCGCCGCGCTTGTCGGTGATGGACCGTGCGACCCCCAAAGCCTGCCCAGGATCGCACGCCACAGTGGCCCCGAGTGCCCGCGCGAGCTGGCACCGTGCGGGATTGGGATCCACGGCGATGATCGCGCCGGCGCCGGCCAACCGGCAGCCCTGCACCGCCGACAGCCCGACCGCGCCGCAGCCGATCACCATCGCCACCGCACCCCAGCGCAGATCGGCGATCCGCGTCGCCGCGCCGACCCCGGTCATCACGCCGCAACCGAGCAGCGCCGCGCGATCGAACGGCATCGCCGCCGGCACGCGCACCGCACTCTGCGCCGGCACCACGCAATATTCGGCGAAGCCGCCCAGGTACATGAGCTGATGCATCGGCACGCCATCGCACGCCAGCCGTGGCCGGCCATCGAAGTGGAACGCGAGCGGCCCATTGGTCAGGAATTGCTCGCACAGGATCGGCTGCGCGCGCTCGCAATAAAAGCAGCTCCCGCAATGCGGGTTCCACGACAGCACCACGCGGTCGCCGACCGCCAGACCGGTGACGCCGTCGCCCACCTCCGCCACTTCTCCCGCCGCCTCATGCCCCAGCACCGAGGGCAGCTTCACCGCGAGGGAACCCTCGATCGCCTCGAGATCGGTATGGCACAGGCTGGCGGCGCGGATGCGTACCAGCACGTCACCTGGACCAACCGGGCCGACCTCGACCGTCTCGATCGTCATCGGCGTATCGGTGTGCCGCAGCACGGCGGCGCGCGCCCGCACCATGGTGCGTGCTCAGTTCAGGGCGCTGACCGCGCCGGCTGATGCGAGGTCGCGGTCCTGCCGCGCGCCAGCCGCATCATCGCCAGCATCAGCGCGATCGCCAATGCATAGGCGAGCACCTGCGCCGTGTCCGGCGTCGCGGTGTAGCCCACCAGCGTGTGCAGCAACCGGCCGGGGATGCTGTCGTCGCGCAGCAGCCAGGACGTATCCCACAAAGGGGTCGCGAGGCTCTGGAGGTAATCGGCCTGCTGCAGGAAGAACACCGCCTGCGCGGCAAGGCCGGCGGCGAGCAGCGTGATCAGCCCGGTGGTGACGCCGAACAGACGATGCGCCGGCACGGCGAGCAGGCCGAGATAGATCAGCGCCGACAGCGCCACACCCAGCGCGATGCCGACCGCACCACCGGCAACCATGCCCGCGAAGGACGTGCCGCCGCCGGCCAGAATGCCGAACAGGAACAGCACCACTTCGGAGCCTTCACGCAGCACCGCCACGCCGACCACGACGGCGAGCGCGGTCAGCGGCCGCTTGCCCGCGGCCACCGCGGTCCCGACGGCGCGCACCTCACGCGCCAGCTCGCGGCCATGACCGGCCATCCAGGCATTGTGCCAGGTCAGCATCCCGACGGCAGCCAGCAGGATCGCGGCGTTGAACAGCTCCTGGCCGGAGCCGTTGAACAGCGCCCCCAATTCGCCGGCGAACACGGCAACCAGGCAGGCGCCCAGCGTGCCGGCCGCAATGCCGGCTGCGATCCACCGGCCCCGGCCAGGCACGGACCGCGTCGCGGCCAGGACGATCCCCACAATCAGGCCCGCCTCGATGACCTCACGGAAGACAATGACCATACTCGCGAGCATCGGCGTCCCTAGATGCGACAAATTCTCAATTGCAGTTAGGCCAGCCGCCGCCTGGGGTCAACCATTTACGGCGCCGGATAACCGAACATGGTGATCGCACCACTCCCGTGCCAGCGCGCGGGCTGACAGATGCGTTACGGATGAAACTCCGTTCACGCACTCCGCGTTCGGCGATCGGACGCACCAAACGGAGATGCACAATGCGCAGCACCTACATTGTCGCGATTACTGCCCTTCTGGCGGGTAGCCCCGCGATGGGCCAGGTGATCATCCAGACGCCGAACCCCGACGCAGCCCGGCATGAGCAGCGCGCCACGCGGGATCGTGCCGACGCGCAATGGGAGCATCAGGAAGCACAGCGCCGGGCCGCCGTCGGCGACTATCGCGGCGCGGCGGAAGCGCAGCGCGACGCGCATCGCGACTGGCGTGACGCGCACCGCCAACAGGACCACGCCCGGGACGAATCGGGCGCGGTGATCATCGGCCGCTGATCGCGCTCACTCGCCCGCGAACGCGCGCTCCTTCTCCAACAGCGCGCGCTTGCGCGGCACGCCCCAGCGATAGCCGGTCAGGCTGCCGTCGCTGCCGATGACACGGTGGCACGGCACCGCCAGCGACACCGGGTTCCGCGCGCAGGAACGTGCCACGGCACGCACCGCGCGCGGATCGCCCACCATGCGCGCCAGCTCGCCATAGGTCCGGGTCTCGCCCGCCGGGATGCGGCAGAGCGTGAGCCATACCCGCTGTTGGAACGCGGTGCCGCGCAGATCGAGCGGCAGGTCCAGTGATTGCTTCGGTTCCTCGAGGAAGTCGAGTACCGCGCGCACCGCTTCGGCCAACGCGGCATCGTCGGCAACGATGCGCGCCTTCGGAAAACGTTGGCGCAGATCGCCAAGCAGCGCCTCGTCCGGTTCGGCGAAGCCGATGAAGCAGACGCCGCGATCGGTCGCGCCGACCAGCAGGCGGCCGAACGGACAGTCGGCGATCGCGGTGCGGATCACCTCCCCTTCCCCGCCCCGCCGCAGCGCGCCGGGCGTCATGCCCAGCAGTTCGCCGGTCTTCTCGTAGACCCGGCTCTCCGAACCGTACCCCGCGTCGGCCACCGCATCGGCGACACGGGCACCCCTCGCCAATGCTTGATGCAGACGCTTGGCGCGCACGCCTTCGGCATAGCTGCGCGGCGTCAGGCCAGTGTGGTCGCGGAACATGCGCAGGAAGTGAAAGCGCGAATAGCCGGAGCGCGCCGCCAGTGTGTCCAGCGATGGGATGTCCTCGGATGCCTCGATGAAGGCGCTGGCGTCCTGTACCACCGCCTGGGCAATCCGGGCCCGCTCGCCTTTTGGGTCGCAGCGCTTGCAGGCGCGGAAACCGGCCGCCTCCGCCTCCCCACAATTGCGGAAGTAGCGGACGTTCTTGCGCAGCGGGCGCGGCGATGGGCAGCCGGGCTTGCAGAACACGCCCATCGTGGTGACGGCGTAGAGGAAGTCTCCGGGCTCACGGCGGATGACCTGGTCCCAGAGCTGATCGTCCGGCAGACGATCGATCACATGTGTGTCTTTCATGCCGCTATAGTGGGCATCGGACCGGCGGCCCGCCATCCGTGCATTGCGGTCAGTAGGTGGAAGCGAACGCCCGCCTGGCCGTCAGCCGTTCACCTGCTGCATCAGTTTGGCCCACCGGTCGATGATCGGCATCACCTTGTCCGACTTCTCAGGCGGGAACATCGGCACCACCCGTGCCACGCCCGCATCCCTCAGCCGCTTGAGACGGTCGACGTCCTCGGCAAGTCCGAACGACGTCACCTCGATCGATGCGGGATCGCGACCCGCGTCGCGCGCCATCTTGTGGAACTCGGGAAGCTGGGCGAGCAGGTCGCCGCGCGCCGTGGGAATCCAGCCGTCACCATAGCGGATGGCGCGCCGGGCGCCGTGTGGGAAGGCGCCGCCGACATGGATCGGCGGATGCGGCTTCTGCACCGGCTTCGGCCACGCCATCATCGGGTCGAAGTTGACGAACTCGCCATGGTACTCGGCCTTCGGCTTGGTCCAGATCTCCTGCATCGCCTCGATGCTCTCGCGCACGCGCTTGAACCGGCTGGCGTAGACCGTGCCGTGGTTTTCCATCTCGTCCTGGTTCCAGCCGCCGCCGATACCGAACAGGAAGCGGCCCTGGCTCACCTGGTCGATCGAGGCCACAAGCTTCGCGGTCTGGATCGTGTCGCGCTGCTGCACCAGCAGCACGCCGGTGCCGAGCTTGATCGTCCTGGTCGCGCATCCGGCGGCGGTGAGGACCACGAACGGGTCCATCGCATCGGCATATTGCTTAGGCAGCTCGCCGCCGCCCGGGAACGGCGTCTTGCGCGACAGCGGGATATGCGAGTGCTCGGGCGCCCAGACGCTGTCGTAGCCGCGCTGCTCCAGCGCGACCGCAAGCTCCGGCGCGGTCATGGAATACTCAGTGAAGAACATTGCGCCGCCGAACTTCATCACGTCCCCCGTCTGTTGGCATGAACAGCCGAGCTTAGGACTTCGCGGGTGGTCCGGCTATGGTGACCGCGGAATACGGGCCGAACTCCAGGCGCGCCATGCCAGACGACACTCTGCGGTTCGACAGGACCAGGAAATTGACGCTGATCCGCCAGGCGTAGCCGCGAGTGTACCACCAACTCGTCATACCCGCACTTTCGCGGGGATGACGATGAAAATGGCGCGCGCAGCTACGATCGAAGCAGATGTATCGTGGCAAACTCCTTACCGGCCATCGGCACGGCGGCGAGTGCAACGGCTGCCACTTGCCACCGCAACGGTCAGTTGCCACAATTCCCCCCATCTGGGGGGATTCGCACATGCGCATCATGGTGTCCGCCGTTCTCGCGACCGGTCTGTTGTCTGCTGGGATCGCTGCCGCAGCGCCATGCGCGAAGCCTGCCGACGTGACGGCATTGGACATTGCCAGCCTCAAAAGCAAACTGATGGTGACGGCGCTCACCTGCAATGAACAGGCCCGCTACAACAATTTCGTGCAGCGGTTCCGCTCCGACCTGATGACGCACGAACACGCGCTGCATGCCTATTTCGTCCGCTTGTTCGGTGGCCGCGCGCAGCACGAGCACGACGACTACATCACCAGCCTGGCGAACACTCAGTCGGAGAACGGCATCAGGCAGGGCACGCTGTTCTGCCAGAATAATGTCGGCATCTTCACCGAGGTGTTGGCGCTGACCAACGGAGCGGACCTTCCGGCCTATGCTGCCCGCAAGCAATTGGCGCAGCCGACCGAGGTTGTCGCCTGTCCCGACACGACCCGCACCGCTCAGGCCAGCACCAACCGCCGTTAGCCAACGATCCCCGCGCCGTGGCAGGATCGGCGCCGCATGCACCAGCTCCTGCTTCTGCGCCATGCCAAGTCGTCCTGGGACGACGCGAAACTGGCCGATCGCGACCGTCCGCTGAACAAGCGGGGACGCCGCACGGCCAGCGCCATGCGCAAGGCGATGCTGGACCTCGGGCTGACGCCGGACGTGGTGCTGGTGTCGCCATCCCGACGCACGCAGGAGACGCTGGCGGCGCTCGAACCGTGGGACGACACGCCGCTGGTGGAGCACATGGACACGCTCTATCTGGCAACGGTCTCGCAGTTGCTCGCCGTCCTGCGCGAGGTGAACGAGACCGTGCGCAGCCTGATGCTGATCGGGCACAATCCAGGCATGTACGAACTGGCCGTGCTGTTGGCCGGTGCATCCGCCGCCAACGAGGCGACCAGCCGGGTGACGGCCGGCTTCCCTACCGCGGCGCTGGCCGAGTTCTCGGTCGCCACCCAGTGGCAGCAGCTCGACGTCGCCGGCACGAGGCTGGTGCGCTTCCTGACGCCACGGGACCTGCCGGAGACGGCGACCTGAGCACATGGAACTGGAGCTTGGCCTCGATCCGGACGACGCCGCGCGCCTGACCCGGCTGCCACTCCTCGCGCCGCTGAAGAGCGGCCGGGCACGCAGTCGGGCGTTGCGGATCGTCTGGCACGACAGTCCGGATCGGGCGCTGGCGCGGCAGGGCCTGGCACTCGCCGAGCAGCGCCCGCTGTGGCGGCTGGAGCGGCTTCACCCCGGGACGGAGCATTGGCCGCCCGGTGCCCCTGCCCCGCTGCTCGCGACCGGCCGGACCGCGACCACGCTCGGCCTCACGCTGCCGGATCCGCTGGTGCCGCTCGCCGTGTTCGACGGCCGCGCGTCGAGCCAGGGCCTGGCGATGGAGCAGAGTCCGGTCGGCATGACCCTGCTGAACGGCGCGGTTCGGACGTTGACCGGCGATCATCGCATCAGCCGGTTGCGCCTCGAGGGCGCGGCCGGATCGGTGCAGTCGCTGGCGATTACGCTGGCCGGCGAACTTCGCTGCGCGGTGCCGCGCGCCAGCCTGGCTGCCGAGGCGTTGGCGGCTGCGGCTGGCGCGGCGTTGCTGCCGCGGCGGGAGGGTGCGCCCGAGCTGCCCTCTGGGCGGTCCGTGGCCGAGGCATTTGCCTATGCGGTCGGTCACCTGTGCGACGTGATCCTGTATTTCGCCCCGATGGCGGCTGCCGGAACTGACGGCCCGGAACCGGTCCACCAGATGCGCGTCGCGGTCCGCCGTCTGCGCTCCGCGATCAAGGTGTTTCGCCATGCCGTGCGCGTCCCGGCGGTGGAGGCGGCGGACACCGGCCTGAAGGCGCTCGCCGCGAAGCTGGGGCCGACGCGCGACTGGGACGTATTCGTGACCGAGACAGCCGCCGGAGTGGCCGCCGCGTTCCCCGCCGAACCGCGCCTGGAGCGTCTGCTGTCGGCGGCCGGGCGCCGCCGGCGCACCTGCCACGACGAACTGCGCAGCTTCCTGACCAGCGCCGACTTCCGCCGCATCGGGATCGAGCTTGCCTGCCTCGCCAGCGAGCATGACGAGCCGGCGATGGTCGGTGTCGGCGAGCCGGCCGAGCCAACGGTCGCGCTGGAGGATTTTGCCGCCCGCGTGTTGCGCAAGCGGCGCAAAAAGCTGATCGCGGTCGACGATGACCTGGCCGCCCTGGAGCCTCCGGCGCTGCATGGGGTCCGCCTGCACGCCAAGCGGCTGCGCTACGCGGCGGAGATCTTCGCGCCGCTGTATCCCGGGAAGGCGACCCATCGCTTCATTCGTGGACTGAGCCGGTTACAGGATCGGCTTGGCACATTCAACGACGCCGCGGTGGCGGCCGGCCTGGTCGCTGAACTGACCGGCAACCATGCGTTCGCCACCGGTCTCGTCCTGGGCTTCGTCGGCGCGCGCAGCGGCAACACACGCCAGCGGATCGGCGCGGCCTGGCAGAAATTCCATCGGCTGAAGCCATTCTGGGAATGAAAGCTGGGGATCATGGCCCCGGCCAGGCGTCGGACCAGCGATCGGCATGCGCCACCTCGGGAAGCGGGCGGCGAGTTACCGGGCCGTAGCGGCCAATTGGCCAGCCGATCGGCATCAGCGCAAACGTATCGACCTCGGCAGGGATGCCGAGCACCGCCTTGAATTCCGCCTCGATGCGCAGGTGATTGGTGGTGATCACGGTGCCCAGCCCGAGCGCGCGGCAGGCCAGGATGACGTTTTGCACCGCCGGATAGATGCTGGCGCCGCGGATGCGGTCGAGATAGGCGCGCTCGGCGTCATAGTGGTCACGCCAGGCGGGGTCCAGCGCATCGCGCGCCGGCAGGTCGCGCTGGTGCAGGCAGGGGACGAGCAGAACTGGAGCGTCGCCCATATGGTCCCACAGATGGGCGCCGGCGGTCAGCATGCGCTGCCATTGCGCCTCCGTCAGATGGGCGGGACAGCTGCGCGCCCGATATACCGCCTCGGCGATATCGGAGGCCTTGCGATACAGCGCGCCCACCCGCCGGCGCTGCGCGGCGTCGCGGACCACGATGAAGTGCCAGTTCTGCGCGTTGCCGGCCGAAGGTGCGCGGATGGCAGCGTCCAGCACGCGGGTGATCAGCGCCTCCGGCACCGGGTCAGGTTTCAGGCGGCGCTGGG
This sequence comes from uncultured Alphaproteobacteria bacterium, assembly GCA_963819855.1. GTDB lineage: Bacteria > Pseudomonadota > Alphaproteobacteria > Acetobacterales > Acetobacteraceae > JAMXLO01. Next base: position 62,214 of record CAWFYC010000015.1, on the reverse strand, counting down.
CGCGGGCGGTGTGGATCGCCTCGAACAGCTCGATCGCGGACGGAACGGCATCGGACATCGGCACCTCATTGCAACCTAAGCCATTTCATCCGACGCTTCCGCCAAAGCCCGCATCGAACGGACCGGCAAGGGAGGCTCGCATGAAGACCAACTTCAGCCGCGTCATGGCGACCATGGCGCTGCGCTTCCGGGATAATCTCGCTGTTGTCAACGTGGAGCGCGACCGGCGCTACACCTACGCCGAGTATCACCGTCTCACCAACCGCATCGCCCACATGATGCGGCATGCGCTCGGGCTTGGCACAGGCGACACGGTGCTGCTGATCCTGGAGAACGACAATCTCAGCCTGTTGCACTTCCCGGCGATCTACAAACAGGCAGCGACCTTCGTGTTCAGCAACCTGCGCGACAGCCCGGAGGAGCAGGCTCGGCAGATCGACCACGTCAAACCGAAGCTGGTGTTCATCGAGACGCGCCTGGTCGCGTCGTATCGCGACATGCTCGCCGGCCGCGGCTGCAAGGTGGTGGCGATGGACCGCTCGCCCGACCTGCCGCCCGACGTGCCGTGTTTCTGGGACCTGGTGGAAGCGGCATCCGACGCGGACAACGATGTCGAGCTCGACGTGCACGAGCATACCGCCATTCTGCGCTTCACCGGCGGCACCACCGCGCTAGGCAAATGCGCGATGTATTCGATCGACCACTTCTTGGCGATGCGCGACAGCTTCTATCTCATCACCGATCTTGCGTACGACGAAGACACGAAATACCTGGCGTTCACGCCGATGTCGCACGCCAGCCTGATGCCGTTCATCGCGACGTTCTTCTGCGGCGGCGCGACCTACACGCTGAACACGCCGGATCTCACCCAATGGTGCGAGACCGTCCAGCGCGAGCGCATCACGCAATCGCTGATGGTGCCGACGCTGATGTATCGGCTGCTCGACATGAACAGCAGCCGGACCTACGACCTGTCCTCGCTGCGCACGATGATCTACGGCGCGGCGCCGATCGCACCGGCCGCGGTGGAACGCCTGGTGGCGGAGTTCGGGCAGATCTTCGTGCAGCTCTACGGGGCGAGCGAATCGATCATGTTCGTCTCGGCGCTGCGCAAGCACGAGCATCGCTCCGATACCGAGGCGGCGCGCGCCCGCCTCGCCTCCGCCGGCCGTGTCTCCGCGGGTGTGGAGCTGGTGATCGCCGACCTCGACGGCAACGCGCTGCCTACCGGGCAGACCGGCGAGATCTGGCTGCGCACGCGGGCGACGATCGGCGGCTATTACCACAATCCCGAGGCCACCGCGGCAGAGTTCGAGAACGGCTACTGGAAGTCAGGCGATGTCGGCTATGTCGACAACGGCGGCTATCTGTTCATCGTCGATCGCAAGAAGGACATGATCATCACCGGCGGCTTCAACGTTTACGCGATCGAGGTCGAGGGCGCGTTGGTCGAGCATCCTGCGGTGCTGATGTCGGCCGTGGTGGGCGTGCCGCATCCGGATTGGGGCGAGGCGGTGCACGCCGAGATCATGCTGCGGGACGGCGCCACCGCGACGGAGGAGGAACTGATCGCCCACGCGAAGCAGCGGCTTGGCAGCTACAAAGCGCCGAAGACGGTCACGTTCGTGCGTGAGCTGCCGCTGTCACCGGTCGGCAAGGTGCTGCGCCGGCAGGTACGGCAGCGTTATTGGGTCGGACGGGACCGGCAGGTGTAGGGGACGAAAAGCAAGCAAGTCGGACACGGAGTTACACCGAGTGCACACGGAGTTGCACGGAGGAGGTGTTTGGCGCTTCGCGCGAAGCGCAAAATAAATACTTCTTCTCCGTGCAACTCCGTGTGCACTCGGTGCAACTCCGTGTCCGACTTGCTTGCTTGTGTGCCGGCAAGGATCGCACGCGCGGGGTTTGGCCGCATCAGGTGCTTTGTGCCATCCTGGGTGCCAAAGCGTTCGAGGAGCAGCCCCATGCCGGACAACACCGCCGCGTTCGACCTTCTCGCCGGCGTCCGCATCGTCGATTTTACCCAGTTCGAGGCCGGACCGTCCTGCACCGAGGCACTCGCCTGGCTCGGCGCCGAAGTGGTGAAGATCGAGAATCCGAAAATGGGCGACCCCGGCCGCCGCCTGCGCCCCGGCCAACCGGACAACGACCCGTATTACTTCCACGTGTTCAACGCCAACAAGAAGTCGATCACGCTCAACCTGAAATCGCCGCGCGGCCTCGCCCTGGTGAAGGACATGCTGCAAAAGGCCGATGTGTGCGTCGAGAACTACGCGCCTGGCACCATCGAGCGGCTCGGTCTCGGTTACGACGTGGTGCGCGACCTCAACCCGCGGATCATCTATGCGCAGGTGAAGGGCTTCGGCGAAGGCAGCCCGTACGAGCACAACCTCGCCTTCGACATGATCGCGCAGGCCTGCGGCGGCACGTTCAGCGTGACCGGCGCGCCCGACGGCCCGCCGACGCGTCCCGGCATCTCGCTGGGCGACACCGGCACCGGCATGCTGATGGCGATCACCATCCTGGGCGCGCTGCGCAAGCGCGACGCGACCGGCCAGGGCAGCCGGCTCCAGGTCGCGATGCAGGACGCCATCATGCACTACATGCGGATCAACTTCGCGACCCAGGGGCTGACCGGCAAGCCGGCACAACGCGGCGGCGACAAGGTGCCGGGGGTCAACAACGCGCCGATGGGGCTTTATCCATGCCAGCCGGGCGGGCCGAACGACTACGTCTACCTGATGACCAGCCGTGCCAATCCCGACCACTGGGACCGGCTGCTGAAGCTGATCGGCCGTGAGGACCTGATCGGCGATGCGCGCTACGCCACGCCGGCTGACCGTGTGGAACGCGAGCCGGAGGTCGATGCGATCATCGCCGCCTGGACCCGTCACCACACCAAGCAGGAGGCGATGCGGAAGATCGGCGACGCCGGCATCCCGGCGGGTGCGGTGCTCGATACGATGGAGTTGCAGAACGACCCGAGCTTCGAGCAGCGCGGCATCATGCAGACGATGCACCACAAGCTGCACGGCGACTTCAAGATGCCGGCCTGGCCGGTGCGCGTGGACGGCAAGCCTTCGCGGGTGGTGCCCTCACCGGTGCTGGGTGAACACACCGACGAGGTGCTGGGGACATGGCTTGGGCTCGGCGAGGCCGACGTGGCCGCGCTGCGGAGGGACGGTGCGCTGTAACCGACGGGTGACCGGCCGCCTTGTCGATCAACCAGCCGCGCCGAATCTTTCGTTCCGGCCTCCCTCCCCTTGATGCGAGGGGATTGGTGGTGCTGTTTGGCATCGGCCTGATGGCTGCGGCCGGCGTATCGGTGGCCATGCTGCCGCGCCGTGATGCCGCACCAGCGCCGCCCTCCGAGGAACTGAAGGCGCAGCCGGCCCAGGTTGCCGTGGTCGACGGTGCAACGCTGCGGCTGCGCGACCGTGTCGTGTTGTTGCAGGGCGTCGACCCGCCATCGCGCGGCGTCATGTGCGGGCCGCATGACGCGCCGGGTGAGGATTGCGGTGCGGCCGCTACCAGCGCGCTGGCGGCACTGGTGCGTGACGCGCCGGTCGTCTGCCGGATCACCGGCGCGGACGATGTTGGCCGCCCGTACGCGATCTGCCAGGCAAGTGGCACCGAACTCAACCGTGCCGTGATCGCCGCCGGATGGGGCCACGCCGACCAGGCCAATCCCACGCTGAAGCAGGCGGAGAACACAGCGCGAGCCGAGCGCCGGGGCGTGTGGGCGTCGGCTCGCCAGTAAGGCCGCTCGGAAATGTCGCTGCAAAATCGCGCCGGGCGGTGAAAGAAGATGTCATCTTGGTGCCCCCAAGCGCAACGTAAAGCGCTGCCCGGGCCGATGTTTGCGCTCGCTGCAAGGGATTAACCGGAATCAAGTTAAGTGTTGCTATTGCATTGCATCATAACGGTTTTTCATCGCTGACGCTTGCGCGAATGGGCCGCTGGACGCTACCTCTGATTGCTGCGGCTAGGAGGAGCGCCATGGCAAACGCAGCCGAAACCAGAAAGCGCGGCGGCAAGGCCCGCGAGCCATCCGTCGACCAGCAACATCTGCTCAAGGCCTATCGCGACATGCTGCTGATCCGCCGCTTCGAAGAGAAGGCGGGGCAGCTTTACGGCATGGGGCTGATCGGCGGGTTCTGCCATCTCTACATCGGCCAGGAGGCGGTCGTGGTCGGCATGCAGATGGCACTGTCGGAGGGCGATGAGGTGGTCACCTCGTATCGCGACCACGGCCACATGCTGGCAACCGGCATGGAACCGCGCGGCGTGATGGCGGAGCTGACCGGGCGCGCCGGCGGCTATTCGCACGGCAAGGGCGGCTCGATGCACATGTTCAGCAAGGAGCGGAATTTCTTCGGCGGCCACGGCATCGTCGGCGCGCAGATCAGCATCGGTACCGGGCTCGCATTCAGCAACTGGTATCGCAGCAACGACCGTGTCGCGGTCACCTATTTTGGCGAGGGCGCGTCAAACCAGGGTCAGACCTTCGAATGCTTCAACCTCGCCGCGCTGATGAAGCTGCCGGCGATCTACGTGATCGAGAACAACAAATACGGCATGGGCACCAGCGTGGAACGCGCATCCGCCTCGCGCGATCTGTCGAAGAACGGCGCGGCCTGGGGCATTCCGGGGATCCAGATCGACGGCATGGACGTGGTGGCGGTAAAGGAGGCAGCCGACCAGGCGGTGGCGTATTGCCGCTCCGGCAAGGGGCCGTATCTGATCGAGGCAAAGACCTATCGGTACCGCGGCCACTCGATGTCCGATCCTGCGCGCTATCGCACCCGCGAGGAAATTCAGACGATGCGCACGCAACACGATCCGATCGACGGCGCGCGGCACCGGCTGGAGGCGCTCGGCGTGGAGGAAGCGGAGATCAGGCAACTGGACGACGAGGTGAAGGCGATCGTGCAGGACGCCGCCGATTTCGCGCAGAGCAGTCCGGAGCCGGACGAAGCCGAACTGTGGACCGATGTGCTGGTAGAGGGCTGAACCATGGCCACGCAGATCCTGATGCCGGCGCTGTCGCCGACCATGACCGAGGGCAAGGTGTCCCGCTGGCTCAAGCATGTCGGCGACGATGTGCGTGCCGGCGACGTCATCGCCGAGATCGAGACCGACAAGGCCACCATGGAGGTGGAAGCGGTCGACGAAGGCAAGCTGGCGCAAATCCTGGTGGATGAAGGCACCGAAGGTGTCGCGGTGAACACGCCGATCGCCGTGCTGGCGGTGAACGGCGAAGACATTGCCGCGGCCCCGTCGGTGGCGAAGCCCGCACCGCAGGCGGAAGCGCCGGCACCGGTGGCGTCTCGTCCCGCAGCCCCTGCCGCGGAACCGGCAGCGCGCGCGCCTGCCTCCGGGCGCTTGACCCGGGGGGAACCGGACAAGGACTGGGGGCCGACCAAACCGACTACCGTACGCGAGGCGCTGCGCGATGCGATGGCGTTGGAACTGCGCCGCGACGATAAGGTGTTCCTGATCGGCGAGGAGGTCGCGCAGTACCAGGGCGCCTACAAGATCAGCCAGGGACTGCTCGACGAATTCGGCCCGAAGCGGGTGATCGATACCCCGATCACCGAGCATGGCTTCACCGGCATGTCGGTCGGTGCCGCGCTGAACGGATTAAAGCCGATCGTCGAGTTCATGACGTTCAACTTCGCCATGCAGGCGATGGACCACATCATCAACTCGGCCGCGAAGACGCTGTACATGTCGGGCGGGCAGATGGGCTGTCCGATCGTGTTCCGTGGCCCCAACGGTGCGGCCGCGCGCGTCGCGGCACAGCACTCGCAGTGCTACGCCAGCTGGTACGCGCATGTGCCGGGCCTGAAGGTGGTGGCGCCGTGGTCGTCGGCGGACGCGAAGGGGCTGTTGCGCGCGGCGATCCGCGATCCCAATCCGGTCATCATGCTGGAGAACGAAATCCTCTACGGCCACACCTTCGACTGCCCCACGGACGAAGACTTCATCCTGCCGCTCGGCCGCGCCAAGGTGGAGCGCGTCGGCCAGCACGTGACCATCGTCGCGTTCAGCATCATGGTCGGCGTGGCGCTGAAGGCGGCCGAGGCGCTGGCCGAGCAGGGGATCGAGGCGGAGGTGATCAACCTGCGCTCGCTACGCCCGTTCGACACCGCGACCGTGGTGGAGAGCGTGAAAAAGACCAATCGGCTGGTGTCGGTGGAGGAAGGCTGGCCGTTCGCCGGCATCGGCGCCGAGGTGGCGATGCAGGTGATCGAGCACGCGTTCGACTGGCTGGATGCGCCGCCGGTGCGCGTGCACGGGCTCGACGTGCCGCTGCCCTACGCCGCCAACCTGGAAAAGCTCGCGCTGCCGCAGCCCGACTGGGTGGTCGACGCCGTGAAGAAGCTGGTCTGAGGGGGGAACACACCCGATGGCAACCAACATCCTGATGCCGGCGCTGTCGCCCACCATGACCGAGGGCACGCTGACGCGCTGGCTGAAGAAGGAAGGCGAGGACGTGCGCGCCGGCGATGTGATCGCCGAGATCGAGACCGACAAGGCGACGATGGAGGTCGAGGCGGTCGATGAAGGCGTGCTGGGCAAGATCCTGGTGGCCGACGGCACCGAAGGCGTGAAGGTGAACGAGCCGATCGCGATCCTGGTGAACCAGGGTGAGGCGGTGCCATCAGCGGCGCCGGCAGCGAAGCCTGCACCAGTAGCGTCGAAGCCGGAGGCAAAGGCGCCGGAACCGGCGCCACGCCCCGCGCCGCAGAGCGGCAACGGGCACGATGCGGCGGCGGCTGGCGAGCGCATCTTCGTCTCGCCGTTGGCGCGACGGATGGCGAAGCAGGCGGGGCTCGATCTCACGGCACTGAAGGGCAGCGGCCCGAATGGGCGCATCGTCAAGGCGGACATCGAGGGCGCGTTGCAGAAGGGCGCGCCGACTGCGCCACAGCCTGCCGCGGCGGCACCGCCGGTTGCCGCCCGGCCGCCGGCGGCGCCGATCACCGCGCCGCACACGCTGGTGCCGCACAGCTCGATCCGGAAGGTGATTGCGCGCCGCCTGACCGAGGCAAAATCGACCATCCCGCATTTCTACGTGTCGATGGACGTCGAGATCGACGCGCTGATCAAGCTGATGGGCGAACTCAACGCGAAGTCGCCGAAGGAGGGGCCGGACGTTTATCTGATCACCATCAACGACCTGGTGATCAAGGCCTCTGCCGCAGCCCTGCGCCGCGTGCCGACGGTGAACGCGGCGTGGACCGATGACGGGATGGCGCTGTTCGACGACGTCGATATCAGCGTGGCGGTGGCGATCCCGGATGGGCTGATCACGCCGATCGTCCGACGCGCGGACCAGAAGGGCCTGGCGACGATCAGCCGCGAGATGAAGGACCTGGCGGGCCGCGCGCGCGCCGGCAAGCTGAAGCCGGAGGAGTTCCAGGGCGGCGGGTTCTCGATCTCCAACATGGGGATGTTCGGGGTGAGCGAGTTCGCCGCCATCATCAATCCGCCGCAGGCCGCGATCCTGGCGGTGGCCGCGGGGCAGAAGCGGCCGGTGGTGAAGCACGATGCGCTGGCGATCGCGACGGTGATGACGTGCACGCTGAGTGTCGATCACCGGGTGGTCGATGGCGCGCTGGGCGCGCGGTGGCTGCGCGAGTTCAAGCGGATCGTCGAGGACCCGCTGGGTCTGCTGCTGTGATGCGGCGCGGCCCCCTCCCCCCAACCCCCTCCCGCAAGGGGAGGGGGAATAGGTACGCACATAGTCCTCCCCCTCCCCTTGCGGGAGGGGGTTGGGGGGAGGGGGCCGCGCCGCCATGACCTTCGCCCTCCGTCCCACCACCCCCGCCGACGTCCCCACGCTGCATCGGCTGATGCGCGACTTCGCGACCTACGAGAAACTCCAGGCCCGCTTCAAAATCACTGAAGCGGAACTGAACGACGCGCTGTTCGCCCCGAACCCGCCGCTCGAACTCCATCCTGGTCGACGCCGGCAACAGCACGGTCGGCTTCGCCCTGTGGTATTTCACCTTCGGCACGTTCTCCGGCCGCTACGGGCTGTTCGTCGAAGACATCTACGTCGACCAGCAGTACCGCGGCCGCGGCGTCGGGCTCGCCCTGTTCCGCCACATGGCGCGCATCGCCCTGCAGCGGAAATGTGCCGACATGACCTGGAACGTACTCGACTGGAACACGCCGGCGATCGAGTTCTACCACCACCTGGGCTCCAAGCCGGTGCGCGGCTGGATCGCCGAGGAACTCAGCGGCGACGCGCTGATCGCCCTGGCCCAAGGAGCAGGCAATGGCTGACCAGACGTTCGACCTCGTCGTCCTCGGCAGCGGCCCGGGCGGCTATGTCGCCGCGATCCGCGCCGCGCAGCTCGGCATGAAGACCGCAGTGGTGGAGCGCGACCAGCTCGGCGGCATCTGCCTCAACTGGGGCTGCATCCCGACCAAGGCGCTGCTGCGCACCTCGGAGATCAACCACCTGCTGCACCACCTGCCCGACTTCGGTTTTTCCCCCGTCGAGCCGCGGTTCGAAATCGACAAGGTGGTGAAGCGCTCGCGCGCGGTGGCGAAGCAGCTCTCGCAGGGCGTGGCGTTCCTGTTGCGCAAGCACAAGGTCACCGTAGTCGCCGGCACCGGCAAGCTGGCGGGCAAGCAGACACTGGCGGTGGAGAAGGACGGCAAGCCAGTGGCGACGCTGAAGTCGCCGCACATCATCCTGGCGACCGGCGCTCGCGCACGGCAGCTTCCGGGGATCGAAGCGGATGGCAAGCTGATCTGGACCTACAAGGAGGCGATGATCCCGCCGGCGATGCCGAAGTCGCTGCTGGTGATCGGCTCCGGCGCGATCGGCATCGAGTTCGCCAGCTTCTACCGCAACATGGGCGCCGAGGTGACCGTGGTGGAGGTGCTGCCTCGGATTCTCCCAGTCGAGGACGAGGAGATTTCCGCCTTCGCGCACAAGGCGTTCGAGAAGCAGGGCATCCGCATCCATGTCGGCGCGACGGTGAAGGGAGCGAAGCAGGGCCGCGACAACGTTGTTGTTTCGGTGGAGGCGGGCGGCAAGAGCCAGGAGATCACGGTGGATCGGGTGATCTCCGCCGTCGGTATCGTCGGGAACATCGAGGGGATCGGGCTGGAAGGCACCGGCGTGAAGGTGGACCGCACCCATGTAACGATCGACGAATACTGCCGCACCGGCGAGCCTGGCGTGTACGCGATCGGCGACCTGGTGGGGCCGCCATGGCTCGCGCACAAGGCGAGCCACGAGGGCGTGCTGTGCGTCGAGAAGATCGCCGGGCTGAACAATGTACATCCGCTGGATGTATTGAACGTGCCTGGCTGCACCTATTGCCGGCCGCAAGTGGCCTCGGTCGGGTTGACCGAGGCACGCGCGAAGGAGGCGGGCCACGAGGTGAAGGTCGGGCACTTTCCGTTCATCGGCAACGGCAAGGCGATCGCGATGGGCGAGCCGGAGGGCATGGTGAAGACGGTGTTCGACGCGAAGACCGGCGAGCTGCTGGGGGCGCACATGGTGGGGGCGGAGGTCACCGAGATGATCCAGGGGTTCGCCATCGCGCGGACGCTGGAGAGCACCGAGGCGGAGCTGATCGAGACGATCTTCCCGCACCCCACGGTGTCGGAGACGATGCATGAGGCGGTGCTGGATGCGTGGGGGAAGGTGATACACATTTGAGATTGGGGAGCTTACGAGGTGGCGGACTTGCCCAATATCACTGCGCCTCGCATTGATTGTCGCCTCATCGGCACGGCTCGTCCCTGACGCCCCGCCTTGTTTCGCCGACCCGGAAATAACCATTTGAAATACGTCTCACCGTAGCCTACAGTTGCCGTTACCGACTGCTGCTGGGGGTCGCAGATGCGACCATTCGGCGCCAGGCAGCGGAAACGACAGGAGACCAGAATGACCTCTTCCAAGCAGGGGAGGCACGCCCCCAATCGCGTGCAAATCACCTACCAACTTCTGCGCAATACAACCTCCCCAGATGAGCAAGCAATTGGGGTTAGGTCGTTTGTTGCGAACTTGTCTGCTCTCGAAATCCTGAAATTCGACACCAAGGCGAACCTGCGCGCATATCTCGCTGAATACAATCCGCGCAAGCGAAACCGGGTCCATGAGGAGATTCGTAAGACCATCGACACCGCCCCGCAGCGTTTCATAATCCGAAATAGCGGGTTTGTCGTTACGGCTTCCGACATTACAATTGACGACAATACGAAGACAGCCATTTTGGTGGACCCGAGCATAATAAATGGCTCACAGTCCCAGGGCGAAATTCGGCGATTTATCAGCGAGCTCACTGATCCTGATAATCCTGGCGAACCGGTTGAGAATCCTTTCTTTGTCAGGGTCTCCGTCATTGTTGATCCCGACGCCGATGAGGTGATCGAGACAGCAATCGCCCGCAATATTGCCACCCCCGTCAAGAGTCTCACCGAAGCGGGAGCCAGAAGTCAGCTTAACGAACTTGAGTCTAGCATCCAGCGCTTGATACCGGACGCGAAGATCCGAAAGACTGAGTCTGATATCGATGTTATCGATACGCGTCGGATTCTTCAGTTGGCTCGATTGATGATGCCAACGTCAGTCTCCGGAAATCCATCTGCTGCCGAGAAGTTGCGAGCCTATAAGAACCCCGAGCAATGCTTAACGGATTTTTGTGAATGGCACCGTGAACGAAATAGCGATCCTGCGAAGCAGGCGAAGTACGATTTCACGGTTCAAATTGCGCCGCATGCTCTGCTCGAATACGAAAAATGGGAGCGCCACCCCGCCTGGAACGGGCATAACATTTGGGCTGAGACGAAAAAGGGGGGAAGAGCGGTGCGACGAAATAAGAAAACCAAACAGATTGAGTGGCTGTCTCCTGCAATTCTTTTCCCATTGATGGGCGCTCTTAGCGAGTTTGCCGCCAAGGATGAGAACGGCCAGTGGTGCATTCGTAAGCCTGCGATCTTCAAAGAGGATGAGATTGTGCGCAGGACCGTGAACCAATTTCGCGCCCATGAAAGTGATCCCATCCTCATGGGGCGGAGCGAAGGTGCTTACGATGCAATTCGAATCTACCCGCAAACCTTGATTGACGTACTTCGAGATATGGAGGCTGCCGACTAGGGATCGGAACGCGGCCTTCAGCAGACGTGGACGTTTCGGATATGCTGCTCGGAACGTCTCGTCATGCAGTTGTATTAATCCGCCCTCGAACCAGAATATTCCGGCGCGTCGGTGGGGCGGTCAGATTTCGCGCGGGGAAGGTCGCGACAGCACACGTTAGTCTGTCACCTACGCAATAAGCGTAAGGCTGTCCTTCCAAAAACGCTGTCGGGCCCGTGCCGCCACGTGTGCTAGAAAGAACAAAACACGAACCTGGATTCTGGCATGCAACGACCACTGGAAGTCCTACTCTATCACGTCACCAACTTGGGAAGCCTACCCTCGATCTTGAAGGATGGGCTCGAGGCACGGGCCGGCTCATGGCAAGGTGTCGCGTGGAAGCCACGCGTGTTCCTCACCACGACACGGTTAGGCGCATACGAGATCGCCAACAATTTCATGTGGGAGAGGAAGGGCGAGTACGCGTTCATCCTGGTCGATCCGACCAAGATCCATGGGAAGCTGCGCCCGGACCTAAATTACGACCAAGGTGTTTGGGTAGCCGCTGATGTGCCGCTCGACGCTATCGCCGGGGTCGAAGAGGTTGACGAGGATTTCCTCGAGAGCCGCGAGTTCCTGGCCTACATGGGCTGCGACGAAGACGATGAGTTGGAACTATCAGCTTGACGAATCGCGGCCGGGCTTGCGGGATAGACGCCTGGGGATGAGGGCACATGGCCGACACCTGCATCGTTGACGCTGCGGAGGACCTCCGGCGGAATGGCCGCAGGCACCACTTTGCGTGCATCCTCGCCGATCCACCGTGGCAGTTCATAAACCGCACTGGAAAGGTGGCGCCCGAGCATCGACGCCTGTCTCGCTACGGTACGATGGACGTTACGGCAATCTCCTCGCTTCCGGTCGTCGAGATCGCTGCGCCTACGTCGCACCTGTATCTGTGGGTGCCCAATGCGCTGTTGCCGAACGGACTCCGCGTCATGGAAGCCTGGGGCTTCCAGTACAAGTCCAACATTGTGTGGCGCAAGATCCGCAAGGATGGCGGGAGCGACGGTCGCGGTGTTGGGTTTTACTTCCGGAACGTGACCGAACTGGTGCTGTTCGGCGTTCGTGGAAAGAACGCGCGGACTTTGCCTCCAGGCCGCAGGCAGGTGAACTATCTGGGAACCAGGAAGCGAGAGCACTCCCGCAAGCCGGACGAGATTTACGGCCTCATCGAGGCGTGCAGCCCTGGTCCCCGTATCGAGCTATTTGCGCGTGGCATCAGGCCAGGTTGGGCAGTTTGGGGTGATCAGGCTGTGGACGGCTACAAACCCACCTGGAAGACGTACGCCCATCACTCGCAAGCAAATCGGGACCTTGACTTGCTAATTTAGACCGGTGCCGGCGATGTTGTTGCCCGACTCGGAGCAAACGCGTCAGTTGTTGCGCCAGCTATGGCGTACGCTCCCGGAAGCTTTTCGAAGAACTTTGCTTGGCACGGCACTGGCCTGCGCAAGCTGCACCAAGCCATTCGCCGTGGCTTTGTTGGTTCACTAGTACCACCGAACCGACAAGCGTGGAGGGTGAATTCAGGTATCGGGGACGCATCCCTGGAATTGATACCAATCAACTTCTTTCTTCACAATGCGACAGGCCGGATATCAGTCGACGAACTTGTCTTCCAAGCAACTGTCCGGCCTCACTCTGTCCGGTTCGACAGACTTGCGCTGTTCGCGCTGCACCTCAACCGAACAGGGACACGACGGGCCGGGGTCGAGAGGCCGGCAATGTGGGCCAACGAATTCGTTCGACAAGCCTTGTGGCAGAATGGACAGTGGCTCGCTGCAAATCTTGAGGATCAAGTGCTCGACCCATTTATCGGGGGCACCATGAAGGCTCAGATAGATGTCCGTATAAAATGCCGCAACAATTATCGGCACTTGTTTGAATTGTGCGGGTACTGGCCTGCAAAAACCGCATCCGTCAACAGCATGGCCAACGATTATTTTAGCCCGGCCTTATTTCTTTCGTGGGACAGGTTCATTCTGGATAATGGGCCACAATCCAGTGACGATCTTATTGCATACGCGCAGGCTGCGCGTTCCGGCGGATCGTGAACACCAATTCCAGTCGATCGTGAACACTCGTTCCATTCGATCGTGAACGCCGATTCCGGTCGATCGTGAACACCGGTTCCGGTGATCATGAACGCGGTCCGGGAGCGTCATAGCGGGCCAGTGCTGCCGACAGTCTTCAACCACGGATAGTCCCGATCCTTTGCCACACAGCGGGGAATGGGAATGCCAGGCGAGAGATTGTCGATGCGGAAGATACGCGAGGTGTTGCGGTTGCGGTTTGCTCACCGGCTGAGCCAGCGGGCGATCGGTCAGAGTTTGCGACTGAGCACAGGTGCGGTGAACGGGTGTCTCAGTCGCGCTCGTCGGGCAGGGCTGGGTTGGCCGTTGCCCAACGAACTCGACGACGCGCAACTGGAGACGCTGCTATATCCGCCACCGTCGGCCGCGGCGACGGAACAACGGCCAGTTCCAGACTGGCCGATCGTGCATCGCGAATTGCGGCGACCGAACGTGACGCTGTCGCTGCTGTGGGAAGAATACCGCGGCGGAACAGGGGCTCAGGACGGGTTCGGGTTTTCCTGGTTCTGTCAGCTCTATCGGGAATGGGTTGGCCGCCTGAAGCCGACGTTGCGGCAGGTTCACACCGCCGGCGAGCGGGTGTTCGTCGACTTTGCCGGTCACACCATGGAGGTGATCGACGGGGCAACCGGAGAGGTGCGCCGGGCCGAGATCTTCGTCGGGGTGCTGGGGGCCTCGAGCTACACCTTTGCGGAAGCGGTCTGGACGCAATCGCTGCCGGACTGGATTGCCGTGCACGTCAACATGCTGGCGTTCATCGGCGGTGTGCCGCGTCAGATCGTCAGCGACAATTTGCGCGCCGGGATCACCCGGGCCTGCTTCTACGAGCCGCTGGTCAACCGGACCTACGCTGACATGGCATCGCACTACGGCACCGCGGTGATCCCGGCGCGGCCGTACAAGCCGCGCGACAAGGCCAAGGTGGAGGTCGGCGTCCAGGTGGTGCAGCGCTGGATCCTGGCGCGACTGCGCAACCGGCGGTTCTTCTCATTGGCCGAACTGAACCAGGCGATCCGTGAACTGGTCATTCAGCTCAACGACAGGCCGATGCGCGGCTGGGGCACCACCCGACGCGCGCTCTACGAGCAGGTCGACCGGCCTGCCCTGCGGGAGTTGCCGCTGACACCCTATGAATATGCCAACTGGAAGCGGTGCCGGGTGAACCTCGACTACCACGTCGAGATCGACAAGCACTTCTACTCGGTTCCGTTCCGGCTGCTCCGCGAAGAGGTGGAAGCCCGCATCACGGCGAAGACGGTGGAGATCTTCCATCGCGGCAAGCTAGTCGCGGCCCATCTGCGCAGCCTGCGCCCTAATCGGCCGACCACGCTCGCCGATCACATGCCGAGCTCGCACCGGCGCTACCGCGACTGGACGCATGAGCGGATCCTGCGAGAGGCTGCGACGATCGGCGACGACACCGCGGCGCTGGTTGAAATCATCCTGCGCTCGCGCCCGCATCCCGAGCAGGGGTTCCGCTCCTGCATCGGCATTCTCCGGCTGGCGACGCGCTACGACGCCGAGCGGCTGGATGGCGCCTGTGCACGGGCGCTGGCGTTGGGCACCCGCTCATACAGCTCGGTCGCGGCGATCCTGAAGAACGCACAGGACAGGAAGCCGCGTGAACCGGACCACCCCAGCCTGTTCCACGAGAACATCCGCGGCCCCGGCTACTACCATTGAAAGGAGAGACGATGCTGATCCACCCTCTGGCCGAGCGCCTGCGCGGCCTCGGCATGGCCGCCATGGCCGATGCGTTCCTCGAGATGCAGAACAATTCCACCGCCGCCGACCTCGCGCGCGAGGACTGGCTCGGCCTGCTGCTCGACCGCGAGGCAACTGCGCGCGACAACAAGCGTCTGGGCAGACGGCTCAGCCACGCCCGATTGCGCCAAAGCGCCGTGATCGAGGACACCGACTTCCGTACGCCGCGCGGCCTGGATCGTCCGCTGTTCCACAAACTCGCAGGCTGCGACTGGATCCGCCATAGCCAGCACTTGCTGATCGGCGGCCCGACAGGGACCGGGAAGTCGTGGCTGGCCTGCGCGCTCGGCCACAAAGCCTGCCGGGACGGCTTCTCGGTGCTGTATCGGCGCGCGCCGCGGCTGTTCGCCGAACTCGCCACCGCCCGTGGCGAGGGCAGGCTGCCACGCATGCTGGCAACGCTGGAGCGCACCCGGCTGCTCATCATCGACGACTGGGGTCCCGAACCGCTGACTGCCGAGCAGCGGCGCGACCTGCTGGAGATCGTCGAGGACCGCTACGAGAAGGGTTCGCTGCTGATCACCAGCCAGATCCCCGTGAAGCGCTGGCACGAACTCATCGCCGATCCGACGATCGGCGACGCCATTATGGACCGCGTCGTGCACCGCGCCCACCGCATCGAGCTGACCGGGCCGAGTTTGCGCAAGCGCCACACCGTCGATGCGCCAGCCAAAAGCAACGGTGGAGCGACTGGCGGATGACGATCGCTCCCAGCCAATCCCATTGCAATGCGTTACGTGATGGAAATCCAGCCATGCCCAGAGGTCGCCGCCCCGAAGGTGAGCACACGCTCAGCAACGCCGAACGCCAGGCTCGCTACCGCGAACGACGCCAGGCCAATCAGCCAGCGCCTGTCGTCCGATATCGGCGGCCTGTCGACCGGCGCTCCCGCTTACAGCGCTGGAACGACGCGGTCGCGAGGCTGCTCGCCTTGCAAGCTGAATATGCCGCCTGGTGCGACGCCGTGCCGGACAGTCTCCGCGACTCCGCCACCGCTACGGCCTTACAGGGCATCGTCGAACTTGATCTCGATGAACTCGCCGCCATCGTGCCGCCGCGCGGTTACGGTCGCGATTAACATGCTTGACGACCACCCAAGAAAGATGAGATCGGACAACTGTCGGTGGCAGCAAACCCACCATGACGCTGGAGGTTCGTGCCCGACCGCTCAGGCTGGTGCGAACAGGTGTTCATGATCACCGGAATTGGTGTTCATGATCGAGTGGACTGACTGTTCACGATCACCGGAATCCGCACGCAGGCGGAGGAAGTTCATAAATTGCTTGGCATTTCGAGTAGAACCTTTTTCGAGCATGCGCCAGCAATCGCTGCTTTATACAGCAATCTTGGCGGAGCCGAACGCTTTTCCAAACCCGCGCCCCCATCTCCTGAGATTAACGAGGAGACAGACGAGGCTTGGCTCGACGACGAAGAGGTCGGCCGAGCTGTCCAGCGCCGAAGCACCGAGATACAGGCGCAGGTACGGGATCGACGGAAGGCTGCCGCACTCAGGCTCCGTTACGAAAATGTGTGCATGTTCTGTGGCGCAAGATTATCAATCGGCGACCGTGAATATTACTCTGAGGCGGCGCATATAAGGGCTATTGGGCACCCTCACAATGGGCCAGATAAAGTTGCGAATATGATCGTGCTGTGCCCGAACCATCACCTTCAATTCGACCGTGGTATGCTACGGATTAAGAAACAAGGATCAAACTATATTATCATTTCGAGGGTAAGAGGAGACATCCTGCACAACAAACTTCTCGTTCTCAGGCATGCGCTCGCTGACGATTGCATTGAGTGGCATTTTAACTGGTTCGATCTGGGCAGACTCTAAACGCTGGTCGTCCGTGCAGCACGGCGCAAATAGCCAACGCTACGCCGCCCGGGACGGCAGGTCGGTCTGAGTAGGCAAAATACGGATTGCCTTCCCCACCTGCCGATCGGCGACAGCAAGGTCGACCTGCACCTGAAGGTTGAGCCAGAACTGGGGATCGGTGCCGAACCAATGGCCAAACCGCAGTGCCGTGTCGCCGGTTGATCGGGCGCTTTGCCGGCGATGATCTAGCTGACGCGGTTCGGCGGTACGTCGATCTGTCGTGCGAATTCAGTGGGCGTGATGCCCAGCTCGTCCAGTTCATCCTTCAGAATACCGCCGGGGTGCACTGCGCGCCGGAATCTGGTGCCACCCTTCGTCAATGCTCATTCCCGTCCCGTTGCTCGTGGGCTTGCTCCCGCGCCAGCTCATCCAGGCAGACCTTCGCGAGCGGCGGCAGGTTTTCCTCGACCACGTGCCAGAGCACATCGTGCGCCACATCCTGGCAAATCGTGCCGCAGTATGTTGCCGATGCCCGCTACCTTCGGCCACGGAATTTCCGGATGCCGGAGCTTCAGCTCCTGCGGCAGGCCGCGGCTGGCTTCGGAGATGATTTCGATTCCGCGCTCCATCACCCAGCGCTTGCGTTAGTCAGCCTCGAAGGCTGCGAGCGTCACGCCGACCATTTCGCTGCGGATGATCTCGATCGCATCGACGATATCGGTGAGGTGGCGGTTGCTGACGGCCGGATGCGCGCGGCGGCCTCCCTCACATCGATCAACTCGTACGACCCGATCGAGCCCTCGGGATGGTCGAAGAACAGGTCAACGTCAGAATCGGGGCGAGCCTCGCCGCGTGCGGTCGAGCCGAACAGGTACAGGTGCTCGATGCCGAGTTGCTTCAACTCGGTCTCATGCTCCTTGAGCCTGGCCATGGCTTCGCCGCGATCCATGCCCCCCACCGTGTTATAGATCCAGCGTAGAGCTCGGCCATCAAGCTTCGGTGGACGCCCGCCGCGCTTGCGCGCGTCCAGCTTACCCCATCCGCCGCGTCGATATTGTGCCAGCCAGCGGAATAGGGTGCGCAGATTGACCCCAAGCGCAGCCGCAACTTGGGTGGGACTTTCACCCGATTGCACCGCCGCTACGCCGCGTTTGCGCAGCTCGGTCAGCGTCGAATGGTTCAGAGCACGAGCGTCGCTCTTCATGACCACGAGGATTAGCACACGACGCCGTCGTCATGGCAACTACTTTGCGAGGCTTAATAAGATGCTCCGAATTCGAAGCAAGGTCGGGTGCATCGGACTCAAATATCCCGAGAGCTGGCTGCATCAACTCCGCCAGGCCTGAGCGTCGGGTGGTGTCGGCCGGCGCTTCGAGTACCGAGGCGCAATCCTTCCTCGACCAGATCCTTGAGCTTTCGGCCGCGCAGCGCGGCCTCGGCCTTGGCCTGGCGATAAAGGGGATCTGGCAGTTCTACAGTGGTCTTCATCATACGGATCCAGTCTGGCATATAGCCATATAGCCATATTTATGCGGATCGACGGATCTTTTCAAGCTGCCGCTCATTGCAGTGGCGGGTAAATGGCGCGCCCTACTGGACTCGAACCAGTGACCCACAGCTTAGAAGGCTGTTGCTCTATCCAACTGAGCTAAGGGCGCTCAACAACTCAGGCAAGGTTCATTCCGATTACGTTCTGCAGGTGACCCCATGGTGACCATGAAATCCTCCGCTTCCCATCTCTACCTTGCCAGGTGGACCGCGCCAATATGCGCTTTATGGCTGGCGCCCATAGCCAACAGCGCACCGTGCCGCACGCACAAGGCCCGAGAGAACTCTCGCGGAGCGCGCAGTACGCTCCGCGAGATGGCAGTCCCTGCACCCGCCTTCTCACCCGAGCTGATGGGTCGCAAGCATGGACACTGACGTCGTCTGGCTCAGATCGACGACTGGGGACGACGCGCTGGGGGTCGCGCCATGGTCAAGACTGGCGGCGCTACCGGCCCCCGAGACTTGCCATAGCTCCTGCGTGGTGGGTGTCACCGCACTGAACGACTCTATTGCCACTCCATGAGGGAACGGAATGGATGTCGACTCGCTGGACAGCGTCGTGCCGTTGTTGGTGGGTATTGTGGTCGACGAGGCAAGCAGGCTGTCGCTGCCGCCGATGAACGACATCCGGTTTGACGAAGACGATAGCTGAGCCGGTCCGGCTGTAGCCTCACTGAGCCGATAAGTGCCAGTGTTGGAACCAAACGCCTGGGCCGATAGGTAATAGGTTCCGGTGACCGTGGGTGTATAGGTGATAAGCGAATTGGTGCCCACGCCACCGTCATCGTCGGAGGCAACCAACGTCGCACCGTCATTGCTCAACAGCCGCAGGTACGTGTCGGGCAAGGTGCCCTGTCCGGTGGGGCTGCCCTCGTCGTTGATCACGTATGTTGTACCGGCGGTCAGCGTGGTGCGGAACCAGTCGGTGTCGCCGTTGAAGCTGATATTCGCACTGACGCTGCCTCCGGCGGCCAGCGTGCCGGTGGTCGCGGGGTTGCCCGCGTAGTCGTCCGCCACCGTCTCGCTCAGGTGGTAGGTGCCGGTGTTGGTGCCGAACGCCTGGGCCGACAGATAGTAGGTGCCGGTGACCGTCGGAGTGTAGCTGACGAACGAGTTGAAGCCGACGCCGCTGTCGTCGTTCGAGCTGACCAGCGTCGCGCCGTCATTGCTGAGCAGGCGGAGGTACGTGTCGGGCAGAGTGCCCTGTCCGGTGGGGCTGCCTTCCTCGCTGAACCAGTAGGTGGTGCCGGCGGTCAAGCTGGTGTGGAACCAGTCGGTGTCGCCGGCGAAGTTGATGGTGGCCGCGACATTGCTCCCGACGGCGAGCGCGCCGGTGCTGGACGGGTTGCCCGCGTAGTCGTCGGCCACCTGCTCGCTGAGCCGGTAGGTGCCGGTGTTGCCGCCGAACGCCTGCGCCGACAGGTAGTAGGTGCCGGTTGCCGTCGGGGTGTAGCTGATGAACGAGTTCAGGCCGGCGCCTGAGTCGTCGTTGGAGCTGACCTGGGTCGCGCCGTCGTTGCTGAGCAGACGGAGGAGCGGATCGCTCAGTGTGCCCTGCCCGGTGGGGCTGCCCTCATCGTTGAACCAGTAGGTGGTGCCGGCGGTCAGCGTGGTGCGGAACCAGTCGGTGTCGCCGGCGAAGCTGATATTCGCACCGACACTGCCTCCGGCGGCGAGCGCGCCGGTGGTCGCGGGGTTGCCCGCGTAGTCGTCCGCCACCTGCTCGCTGAGCCGGTAAGTACCGGTGTTGGCGCCGAACGCCTGCGCCGACAGATAGTACGTGCCGGTCGTCGTCGCGGTGTAGCTGATGAACGAATTCAGACCGGCGCCCGAGTCGTCGTTGGAGGTGACCAGGGTCGCGCCGTCGTTGCTGAGCAGACGGAGCAGCGGATCGCTCAGTGTGCCCTGACCGGTGGGGCTGCCCTCGTCATTGAACCAATAGGTGGTACCGGCGGTCAGCGTGGTGCGGAACCAGTCGGTGTCGCCGTTGAAGCTGATATTCGCACTGACGCTGCCTCCGGCGGCCAGCGTGCCGGTGGTCGCGGGGTTGCCCGCGTAGTCGTCCGCCACCGTCTCGCTCAGGTGGTAGGTGCCGGTGTTGGTGCCGAACGCCTGGGCCGACAGATAGTAGGTGCCGGTGACCGTCGGAGTGTAGCTGACGAACGAGTTGAAGCCGACGCCGCTGTCGTCGTTCGAGCTGACCAGCGTCGCGCCGTCATTGCTGAGCAGGCGGAGGTACGTGTCGGGCAGGGTGCCCTGTCCGGTGGGGCTGCCTTCCTCGCTGAACCAGTAGGTGGTGCCGGCGGTCAAGCTGGTGTGGAACCAGTCGGTGTCGCCGGCGAAGTTGATGGTGGCCGCGACATTGCTCCCGACGGCGAGCGCGCCGGTGCTGGACGGGTTGCCCGCGTAGTCGTCCGCCACCTGCTCGCTGAGCCGGTAGGTGCCGGTGTTGCCGCCGAACGCCTGCGCCGACAGGTAGTAGGTGCCGGTTGCCGTCGGGGTGTAGCTGATGAACGAGTTCAGGCCGGCGCCTGAAGTCGTCGTTGGAGCTGACCTGGGTCGCGCCGTCGTTGCTGAGCAGACGGAGGAGCGGATCGCTCAGTGTGCCTTGTCCGGTGGCGCTGCCCTCATCGTTGAACCAGTAGGTGGTGCCGGCGGTCAGCGTGGTGCGGAACCAGTCGGTATCGCCGTTGAAGCTGATATTCGCACTGACGCTGCCGCCGGCGGCCAGTGTGCCGGTAGTCGCAGGGTTGCCCGTGTAGTCGTCCGCCACCCGCTCGCTGAGCCGGTAGGTGCCGGTGTTGCTGCCGAACGCCTGCGCCGAAACATAGTAGGTGCCGGTCGTCGTCGGAGTGTAGCTGATGAACGAATTCAGACCGGCGCCTGAATCGTCGTCGGTCGCGACCTGCACGCTTGTGCTGTTGAGCAGGCGAAGGAAGGTGTCGGGCAAAGTGCCCTGCCCGGTGGGGCTGCCCTCATCGTTGAACCAGTAGGTGGTTCCAGCGGTCAGCGTGGTACGGAACCAGTCCGTGTCGCCGGCGAAGTTGATAACGGCATTGACGCTGCCGCCGGCCGTGAGCGTGCCCGTGGTCGAGGCGTCGCCGCGATAATCGTCCGCCGCGATGCCGATCGCCACTGGCGCCGCGGCTCCGAACTGCACCAGTTCGATGTCGTGGAGCTGGTCGCTACCGTCCGGTCCGACGACGGTATAATTCGTCCCCGATGTCCATGTCACTGTGTATTGACTTTGCGTGCCGCTGAATACGGCGGTGTCGGTGCCTGCACCACCGTACAGGCTGTCATTCCCCGCGCCGCCGCGCAGCACATTGTTCGCGGTGTTGCCGACCAGCGTATCGTTGCCGCTGCCGCCATCCGCATTCTCGATGAGCGAGCGGGCATCGTTGTTGTACTCATTCGCATTGATGATGTTGCCGGGCGCCAGGTGAACGCCGGGTGCGCCTGAATCAAGATTGGCAAGCTGCGTCGACGAGAAGGTGGACCAGTCACCCGGCTGCAGATCGATCGAGAGGCTCGTTGTATAATTCGACAGATCGTAGGTATCGATGCCGTTGCCGTCCCAGATCGCCTCGTAAACGGTGTCGGTCGAGGATGCCCCTTGGCCTATGCCGTTGATGAATTCCTGGCCGGTGGTCGGACTCCAGGTATAAACTGTGTTGCTGGAGTTGCTGTTAAAGTTGGCGCCGTACAGATACTGTAGAGCCGAAATGTCGTCAGTCATATAGGTCTGATTGCCGCTTCCGTCACTGTTGCTATAGTAAAGAGGCCCTCCGATGTAGGGATGGTAATCCATGATCGACCATTCCGTGGAGTCATGGCTGGACGGCAGCACGCCGTGCGTACCGTCATCGTCCTGACCATGTTTGAGCCCAACCGCGTGGCCGATTTCATGCAGGATCGTATCAAAAGCGTAGCCGGCCTTCGTCGGGGTGTCGTTCCGAATATTGCCGTAAAAGACATCGCCACCGGTGTCGCTCGCCGCGGGATAATAGGCATACGACGTCGCGGGATATGACGAGTCGGCAAGACGAATCATCGCATGCGTGGTGCTGGTCTCGGTGATCTGCGTGAACGTCAGAGGCGTATACTGCGAAATCAACGAAAAGGCGTACTCCGCCACTGCCTGCTGCGCGGCACTGAGCGTCTGGAAGCCATTGGCTGGCGCCGGATCGGAATATCCGGACCCGTAGAACGAGGCAGAGGTCGGAAAACTGTATGTGACGTTGGTAACGTTCCACGCGCTTCCGGACAGGATGCCGTTGATGTCCTGGTTGACGAAATTGCCTGTCGTACCTACCGAAGTCGTATCTGGAATACCGGTCCGCACCGGTGTGGCTGAGCCGAAGTCGGCGCGGCCCGGCACGGACGACGACTCGGACGAGTCGGTCTGAGCGGCACTTGACGCTGGAAGACTTGGCTGCCGGTAGACGAGATCGCTGATCAAAGCGGAACCGTCGTCCTGCGGCAGGAACTGCGCCATATCGTCGGTGCTGGAGCTATTGGCATCGCTGAATCCGTGGCGAGAGATCAACCGTGCGATCATTGAAAGCCTCCGATGGATTTGGTCTTGCGCCCTTGGCGCGGGATGCAGGCTGGCGGTTCACACAACGCGCGGTCGCAATAGTGTCCGCCTCACACCATCGGACGTGTGCATTGGTTCACATCTCGCGTTACTTTTTTTGGTGCTACAGTAATGACAAAAGATCGATTTATCATTTGGCAATAAGACTCAACGCGATCTTCCACGCGCTCGTGTTCCGACACTGGTTTACCCAGCGAACTGTTCGGTAGTGTGTTGCCGGGAACGGACCGCGTAAGTGTTCATGGAAATTCGTGGAACGCCCTCGAACACCCATCAACAAATCCTGGAACGCGGTGAAGGCGCCCTCACCGGGCGCTATGCGCCAACCTGTCACGCGAGTGGGAGAGGTCGATGGCAACCCGGCCGTGGTGGCGCGAGCCGCTCAGTGGCGAACCAGTGCCAGCACGATCTCGATGGCAATCAGCACGACGATAACTGCCTCCATCAGTGCTGCCCTCGCGGCCGAAGCCTCCTGATAGAGCGCGGTATAGCTGTCGCGGATGATCGCCAATTTGCGGTCCACCGCCGCACCGACAGTGGGCACCCGAAACAGCTCGACCGCGGCAGCATAGACCCGTGCCAGATACACGTCCTCGGTAACCTGCAGGGCGTTGTCCACCTTCTCGGTCAGCTCGGTCACCTCGGCGACCAGCGCTGTCAGCCGACGCGCCAGGTTGGCGAAGCGCCACGACGCAAACAGCGACACCGCGCGCTGCGTCCGCTCGATCAGGTCGTACATGCGAGGCAACTCGGCATCCAGCAGCTCGTCGTAGTAGCGCATTTCCAGCAGCTGCGCGTTGGCAACCTCCAGGACATCGGCGACATCCGAGTCGCCGCGCGGCTCGTAGATGAACGCACGATCCCAGGTGAGCACCACCAGATCGTCGGTGTAGTAGGAAAAGCGTTGGCGCAGCAGATCCTGTCGTGACGCGACCGACAGAGTTCGTTGTTCGCCTGACAGCAACGCAACCAGGTCGACGCGCTCCTGGAGCTGTTCCGCCGTCAGCGCCTCGCTGAACGCTTCGACGGCACCGATCAGGTAGTCCTCCTCGACGGTCGAGCTCGCCGGCCGGATCAAGGCGCTGGCGAAAATGCTGCGGACCTGGGTCAGCAGACCGGTCCAGGTCGCGGTATCGGCACCGACGCATCGGTCCATCGCGTCCAACAGGCGCGCGTACTCCGACCAGGGCAACCCGTTGGCCGGCAGCCGCAGGGCCAGGGTGAGAACACCGAAGTCGTACAGCCGCGCAGTGACCTCGGCCATGAGCGTGGCCGAGGCGAGGCGCAGCGGCACCGGTTCGAGTACCAATTCGACCGGCGGCACCCCAAATGACATCGCCTTTGCCGGCGTGGCGCTCAGTCGCGCGCGCGTGCTGGCCGATCGCGTCCGTTGCGCCCAGAGCGCTTCCGCTTTCGGCAGATCGATGGCGTAGGCGATATCGAACAGGCGGTAGGCGACGACCGCGCCTGCCACCACCTGCAACTCGCCTTGCGGGCATCTCCGGTTCAGACCACGCGGATATTTCCGAACTGCCAGGGGTCGGTCGGATCCACCTGCTCGGGAAACAGCGCGCCGCGATCCTGCAGCGGCGTCCAATCGCCGTAGACGCCCACCAGTTCGCCCAGGTAAGGACGCGCCACTTCCAGCACGCGCCGGTGGTCCAGTTGGTCGGCCTCGACGATGCCGGCCAGCGGATGCTCGATCGCCCACACCAGCCCGCCGAGCACCGCGGCGGTCACCTGGAGGCTGGTTGCGTTGTTGTACGGCACAAGACGTCGCGTCTCCTCGATAGTCAGACGCGAACCGTACCAGTAGACGCCGCGCGGGTGACCCATCAGCAGCACGCCGAGCTCATCCATGCCACGGGCGATCTCGTGCATCATCAGCCGCTTCTCGTCCTGCAACCGCCAATTCTTGCCGGCGAACTCATGCAGTGACAGCACCGCGTCGTCGCACGGATGATAGGCGTAGTGCACGGTCGGCCGGTAGCGGACCACGCCGTTCTCGCGCACCGTCAGGTAGTCGGCGATCGAGATCGATTCATTGTGCGTCACCAGGAACCCGTGGAACGGTCCTTCCAGCGGCGTCCAGCTCCGCACTCGCGTCGCGGCGCCGGGACGCAGCAGATAGATCGCCGCGCCGCTGCCGAATTCGTGCCGGCGGGCATCCTCCGGCAACGCGCGCTCATGTGTGCCCCAGCCAAGCTCGGCCGGCTGGCAGCCCTCGCCGGTGAAGCCGTCGATCGACCAGGTGTTGACGAATTCGCCCGGGCGCTTGGCGACATCGGCCGACTGCGTGTCGCGTTCGGCGATGTGGATCACCTTCACGCCAAGGCACGCGGCCAGCGCCGCCCAATCCTGCCGCGACGCCGGCACCACCGGGTCGGCGCCGGTGTCGCGCGCGATGTCGAGCAGCGCCTGCTTGACGAAGTGCGAAACCAGGCCGGGGTTGGCACCGTGCGCCAGCACCGCGGTCGGCCGCGCCCGGCCCGGCACCGCGAGCGCCAGCGCGTTCTCGCGCAGCGCGTAGTTGGAACGTTGCGAGGGAGTGAGCGACGGATCGGTGTAGCCGCCGACCCACGGTTCGATGCAGGTGTCTAGATACAGCGCGCCAAGCTCCTGGCACAGCGCGATCAGCGCGACCGACGAGACGTCCACCGACAGGTTCAGAAGGAAATCGCCAGGCCCCAGCAACGGCAGCAGCAGGTCGCGGTAGTTGTCGCGGGTCACCGGCGCCACCGTCACCGCCACGCCGCATGCCGCCGCGACGTCGCTGCCACGGGCATCGGCGGTGAGGATATGAATGCGCTTCGGCGGCATGTCGATGTGGCGCAGGATCAGGGGCAGAACGCCCTGGCCGATGCTGCCGCAGCCGAGCATCACCAGGCGACCGGCAAACGCGACGTGCTTCATCGAATCGGCTCCTTCGAGCAATGCAGGCCTCTGATCATGCCGCCAGGGACATGGCGGCAGATGCGACGTGCGGCGTGGCCAGCAATGGCGGATCGCGCACCTCGATCAGACGCGCGCGATCGAAGCCGTTGAACGCGGTGCGCAGGCACGCGCCGTACGAACCGAGTTGACCGATCTCGATCCAGTCGCCCTCGGCGACATCGGCAGGCAGCAGAAATGGCCCCCGCATCCGGTCGGCGCTGTCGCAGGTCGGTCCGAACAGCGAGAACGCGGCAGGCTGGTCCGACGGTGCCACGCCATCGGGACGGATCAGCCGTACCGGATAGCGGAACCCGAGCGCCCCCGCGTCCGACAGGCTGCCGTACACGCCGTCGTTGATGTACAGCGCATCGCCGCGGCGCTGCTGCACCTGTACGACGACGGAGGCGCCGCCGGCTACCAACGCACGCCCCGGCTCCGCCCACAGGCGCACGCCCGCGAGGCCCTCGCGTTCGACGCCGGCTTCGATCTCGGCGATGAACGCGCCAAGTGGCGGCGGATCGACGTCGGGATAGGATACCGGGAAGCCGCCGCCCACATCGAGCACGTCGACCGAGACGGCGGCGGTGCGGATCACCTCGCCTGCCAGCGCGAGCGCGTTCCGCCAGGCAAGCGGATCCAGGCACTGCGAGCCGACATGAAAGGAAAGCCCGAGGCGGCTCGCATGCCGCCTGGCGGCGCACAGCAGAGTGGCCGCATCGTCGGGCGCGGCGCCGAACTTGCCGGACAGATCGAGCACGGCATCGCCCTTCGGCAGTGCCAGCCGCACGATCAGGCCAAGCTCGCCGGCGACGCCCGTCGCCCTGATCTCGTCGCGGATCTTTGCCAACTCCTCATGGGTGTCCAGCACGAAATCGCGCACGTCATGCTGAACCCACGCCTCGCGGATCGCGCCGCGCGCCTTGACCGGATGCATGAAATGGATCGTGGCGTCCGCGCACATCTGTCGGACCAGGCGCACCTCGGCAATAGATGCACAGTCGAAATGATCTACCCCGCCGCCACGCACCGCACGGATGATGGCCGGTTCGGGATTGCACTTCACGGCGTACATCACATCGCCCGGAAAGGCGTCGACGAAGGCCTGTGTCGCGGCAATGACAGCGGCGGGTCGCAGGCAGTGCATGGGCTCCTCCGGCCGCTCGGTGGCGACCAGATCGTTGACCTCGGGCAGCACGTCCGAAGCGAAGTCGAAACGGCCATGCAGCGGCGACACGGCCGAACGGGCGCGTACTCGGTTCATCGGGATAATCCTCGCACCGCACACGGACGCGCAAGGGCGCATCCAGCGGCTAAACCAACCGGGGGGACAGGTCCACACAGCGCGACGGCGCTGCGGGGCGACGAACTCAGCCGGTGGTGCGAGTACTTCGCATCGCGGCAGACCGTTCAGCCAACATAGGCGGCTCCCTAACGACCACCGGCCCACTGGCGACCGGCTCGACCGAAAAGGACGCGTTACGTCGTTGCTGTGCCCCCAAGGTCGGGAGCTCGCGGCACGTGCGGATGCGTCAGCGCATCGCATCGCCCGAAAGCGATGCGAGGGACGCGATATAGGGGCGACTCAGGGAAAATCGTTATGCGTTTTCGAAGCCTCAGGCGCTCTCCTGGGACATGACGCCCAGCAACGCCAGGTATTCCCACGCCACCGTGGCCGCCGCCAGGGCGGTGATCTCGGCCACGTCATAGGCCGGAGCTACCTCCACCACATCCATGCCGATGAGGCCGACGCCGCGCAGACGGCGCAGGATCGCCTGCGCCTGCCACGACATCAGGCCGCCGATCTCCGGCGTGCCGGTGCCCGGCGCGAAGGCGGGATCGAGCGCATCGATGTCGAAGCTGAGATAGGTCGGCGCGTCGCCCACCACGGCGCGGATCTGTTCGGCCGTCGTCTCGACACCCTTGATGTGCACATCCTGCGCCGTCAGTATTCGGACGCCCTGGCCGATGGTCCAATCCCAGACCTCGCGCTGTACCGGTGAGCGAATGCCGACCTGCACCATTCGCTGCGGATCGACCAGGCCTTCCTCGATCGCGTGGTAGAACACCGATCCATGAGCGTAACGCTGGCCGAAGTTGTCCGGCCAGGTATCGACATGCGCATCGAAGTGCACCAGCGCGAGCTTCCGGCCGAGGCGACGCGCGGCAGCACGCAGCAACGGCAGTGTGATGCCATGTTCGCCGCCAAGTGCGACGAGATGGTGAAGTTCCGACGCCTGCTGCTCGATCAACCGCAGGCTCTGCGGAATGTCGCCAAGGGCAAGCTGGAAGTCCCCGATATCGGCCAGACCGAGCCCGGCCGGCTCGGTCCAGAATTCCGGATGCGCACCATCCACCAGCATGCGGCTGGCGTGACGAATTGCCTGCGGCCCGTCGCGCGCTCCCGCCCGGTTGGTGGTACCGATGTCGTGCGGAATGCCGGCCACGACGAAGGCCGCATCCCGATCGCTGCGTGAGACACCCAGGAACCCAGGAGGTGTGCTGAAGGTGGGCCGTCCGGCCATGCAGGACCTCCGTAATTTCGGGACCAACGGATTATCGCAAATGCTCGGCGAACCGGCAGGACATACTTGGCCATGTACAGGTTCAAGAGCATGCCGGCATTCTGTTCGAGCTGAGGCCGTTACCGCAGTGAGGGCAGGCAATCGGGCGAACGGCCAGAGCAGCCGAAGAGCTGGCGAATTTAAGCACGGACGACGAATCGAGGGCCACGGAGAACGATACGAACGCGCTGTGCGTCCGCCATAATTGACCGCCGCGGCGCTCCGTGGTCCTGATCTTCCTCCGTGTTGAGTCCTCACTTGTGGACTATCCAATCACTCCGGCGGGCCGGATGTCCCCAGACTACCGTGGTAAGGGGTTGCACCGACGCGGACGAGCGTGCTTTGCAGTCGGACAGGCATTTGAAGTGTACGATGTCTACCGTCGTTGATAGCAAGATCCTATGCCAATATGCGGCTCTGCCTTTCTCGATCACCACGGAAGGGGAGATCAGGGTTCTGCTCGTGACGACCCGCGGGCGGCGCGAATGGATCATCCCCAAAGGGTGGCCGATCCGCAATCTGACGGCCGCCGCCACAGCCGCGCGCGAAGCATACGAAGAAGCCGGGCTGGTCGGCACTGTGGTCGGCGATAACCCGATCGGCTGCTACCGCTACGAGAAGCAGAAGACAATATGCGAGGTATCGGTGTTTCTGTTCGCGGTTGATCGACAGCTTCGCAAGTGGCCGGAAAGGACGGAGCGAGACACCAGATGGTTTGCGCCCGCCGAGGCTTCGAGGCTGGTCGCGTGCGCGGGCCTCGCGGATGTTCTCTTGACGGTAACCCATCAGGCGCTGGTCAGATTCGTATAGTTGAACGCGTGCTGCAGTGCCGCACTTAGTGGATCACGCTACGGCCCTCGGTCTCCCGGTCGAGCTGGTCGCCACCGACAAGGGCTGATCCTTCGTGTCACCCGCAACGACGCGTCGTCATCGGCCGATTGTCAGAACAGCAGTCCCTTCTTCAGCATGCCGTGGATGCCCTTTTCCCCGTTCACCGTCTGCGTGACGTGGAAATCGACCGCCAGTGAGCAGAACTGGTACGCCTGCTCGCGCGACAGGTTGCTGCGCGAACAGATGAACGAAATCATCTCCCGCAGCGCCTGCTTCATCGCCTGGTCGAGGTCCTCGTGCAGCCCCATGCTGATGAAGTGCGTCGGCGTCTCCGCTTTCGGCTGCTTCAGCAACGGCCGCGACGGGCCGCCGCCCTTGTGCAGCACGAAGGTGAACGTCCCGGTCAGGCACATCTCCAGCGCGGTGACGCAGACCTCGCCGTCGCCCTGCACCCCGTGGCCGTCGCCTACCGAGAAATTGGCACCGGATACCCACACCGGCAGATACAGCGTGCTGCCGGCGACGAGTTCCTTGTTGTCCATGTTGCCGCCGTGGATGCGCGGCTCCTTCGATGCGATGGTGCCGAACGCCGGCGGCGGCGCCACGCCCATCACGCCGAAGAACGGCGCCAGCGCGAGCTCCGTCCCCCATGGCAGCAGGCACACGCCGCGTGCGCGATCCACCGGGATGTGGCTGAGCACCGTCTCGTGGAAATCCTCCGGCAGCGTGCCGGCGAGCGGGCGGATCACGTTGTAGCCCCAGTCGGCGCCCGGCTCGATCTGCTCGATCCGGATCTCCAGCATGTCACCGGGTTCGGCGCCCGCGATGGCAATCGGGCCGGTCACGATGTGGCCGGCGCGCATCGCCGGATTGGCGGCGATGATCGCGCTGAGCTCCGGCGGCACGGTGAGCCCGGCGCTCGCCGGCGGCATCACCTCGTCGCGTCCGGAGACGCACTGCACCACGACGCGGTCGCCGGACTCGATGGTCATCACCGGCGGGAAGGTTGCATCGAATACGCCGATGCGGACGGTCTGCGGCGAGGCACGAAGCTGATGCTGGGCCATCGTTGGCTCCTACTGGGCTGCGACGAGGGCGGAGCTTAGCGCGGGACGGCGATCGCGGAAGGGTGTGGCCTGCTCGAATGCATCGGCCACGTGCAGCACGGTTGCCTCCTGGAATGGCTTGCCGACCAGCTGGATCGCCACCGGCAGACCGCCGTCGCCGAAGCCCGAGCAGATCGACATCGCCGGATAGCCCGCGACATTGAACGGCATGGTGAAGCCTGGCTTCTGCCCGACGTCCCACTCGGGGATTTCGTCGATTTTCGGCGCCTCGGTCGGCTGGGCTGCGGTCAACACCACGTCCAGTCCGGCCATCGCCGCCTTCAGTTCCGCACGCAGCTCCCGCCGCCGGCGCACCGCCTGGACGTAATCCACGCCGGACACCATCGCGCCCATCAACAGCCGCTGCTGCACCCGCACGCCGAAATCGCCAAGCCGCGTGCGCGCCCATTCGTCGTAGGCGGCGGCGCGTTCTGTCAGCGAGATCAGCGTGCCACAGGCATGCCACTCGGCCAGCGGCGACAGCGTGACTTCGCTGATGATTGCGCCAAGACCGCGCAACGTGGCGATCGCCGCGTCGATACCGCGCTGGGTGCCGTCGCTGACCTTGTGGTCCACCTCATGGAAGTGGTGGATCACGCCGATGCGCATGCCCCTGATGCCCGTGCCGAGTTGACCCGTGTAGTTCGGGATCGGCCGCGACGCGCTGGCGGGATCACGCGGATCGTGGCCGGCGAGCGCCTGCAACATCAGCGCGCAGTCCTCCGCGGTCCATGCCATTGGCCCGATATGGTCGAGGCTGAACGCGGCGGGCGCGACGCCGGCGCGGCTGACCAGACCGTAGGTCGGCTTGATGCCGGCGATGCCGCACAGCGCCGCGGGGCCGCGGATCGAACCGCCGGTGTCGGTGCCGATGCCGCCCAGGAACAAACCGGCCGCGACACCTGCCCCAGTGCCGCTGCTGGAGCCGGCGGTAAAGTGCGCCGTGTTCCATGGATTGCGCGCTGGCGGCCAGGGCAGGTCGAACGACGGTCCGCCGTCGGCGAATTCATGGGTCGCCGTCTTGCCCATCAGCACGGTGCCGGCTGCGGCGAGCTTCACCGCGCAGGTGGCGTCGGCGTCCGGCACATTGTCGCGCAGCAGCTTCGAATGGCAGGTCGTCGGGATACCCTTGGTATCGACGATGTCCTTCAGGCCGATCGGAATGCCGCACAACGGACCGACCGACCTGCCGGCCATGATCGCCGCTTCGGCCGCACGCGCATCGGCGAGCGCGCGCTCCTCGGTGAGCAGGATGAAGGCGTGCAGCTCGCGGTCGAGTTCGCCGACGCGCTCGAGGCAGGCGCGCGTCAGCTCAACCGGTGACAGTTGCTTCGCGGCGATCAGCTTCGCCGCTGCCGCGATGGTGGGAATCCCGCTCATGCCAGGTCCTCCTCGGCGAAGCCGTAGGTCAGCACCGGTTCCGCCATGCGGCCGCGCGGCTTGCGCACGCGTTCCGCCATTCCGGCGACATGTGCGTACGCGGCTTTCAGCCCAGACTTCTGTTCCGTGGTGGGTGACAGCCCGGCGCGGGCAAGCAGGAACTCCAGCGTCGCATCGTCAAGCTCGGGCACGGCTGCATCCTCCGGCTATTTCCAACTGGCAAGATAGAACCGCCGCAGCTCATCCGGCCAGGGCCTGAAGTCGGTTTGGCGTGCAGTTGAAACGCGTGATTTGCAAGCGCGCAGCGACGAAGCCATCCCGGTCAGGTCGACCGGGATGGCTTCGCTTCGCTCGCGATGACAGAGGGCGCGGACCTCACAGCATCGCGTACTGAACGCGCTCGCGCCGGTTCAGACGAGGCACGCCCTCGCCCAGGATCAGCGCCTTGAAATGCGCGGTCTGCTGGTGTGCGGCGAACGCAGCCGCGTCGTCGAACAGTTCGTAGAACATGAACTGCGCGGGATTCTCCAACGCGCGATGCACCAGAAACAGCTTTACCCCTGGTTCCTGTCGTGCCTGCGGCGCGAAGCGGCCGAGGATGTCGGCCACCGTATCCGCCTCGCCATCGCGCGCCTCCCACATCGCGGTGACCGCGATGCCGCCGGTGATCTGTTGTGTCTGCATGTCGTCCTCCTGTTGAACACGCAGAGGACATAGTCGATCGTGCGCCGCAGATCAGCGCGCATCACTTCGGTCAGGGACGAAGCGTACATAGCCAAGCTTGACCCGGCCATCAGTGCCCCGCGTGGCTACCGGAGAAATCCGGTGGCGGCAGGCCCGACAGTTCGAGCTGATGCACCAGCGCCTGCTTCAGCCGCTCCAGCCCCGCCTCGGTGCTCGCCTCGGCGCGCGCCACCAGTACGGCCTGTGTGTTCGATGCCCGCAACAGCCACCAGCCATCGTCGGTCAGCACACGCACGCCGTCGGTCTCCGACACCGTTGCCCCGTCGGCACGCAGACGTTCGGCGACCTCCTCGATCAACACGAACTTGCGCGTATCGTCGCAGTCGAAGCGCACTTCGGGCGTGTTGATCACCTGTGGCAGCGCATCGCGCATGTCGGACAGTTTGGTGTCGGCGCGCGCCAGCACGCCGAGTGTGCGCACCGCGGCATACAGCGCATCGTCGAAACCGTACCAGCGGTCGGCAAAGAAAATATGGCCCGACATCTCGCCGGCAAGCGGCGAACCGGTTTCCGCCATCTTCGCCTTGATCAGGCTGTGCCCGGTGCGCCACATCAGCGGATCGCCGCCAGCCCGCGCGACCTCGTCGAACAGCACCTGGCTGGCCTTCACATCGGCAATGATCGTCGCTCCCGGATGCTGGTGCAGCACGTCGCGCGCCAGCAGCACCAGAAGCTGATCGCCGAACAGGATTCGTCCCGCGTCGTCGATCAGGCCGATCCGGTCCGCGTCGCCATCCAGCGCGATGCCGATATCGGCACGACGCGCCGCCACCTCGGCGATCAACTGCTGGAGGTTCGCCGGCACCGTCGGATCGGGATGATGCGCCGGAAAGGTGCCATCGATCGTGCCGTTCAGCACGACATGCTCGCCGGGCAGTCCGGCGACGAGACGTTGCAGTACCTCGCCCGCGGAACCATTGCCGTTGTCCCACACCACCTTGAGCACGCGGTCGCCGCCGTCCCAATCCGCCAGCAGGCGCGCGACGTATTCCGCGGAGACATCGACGTTGCGTTCCGGCGCCACGGTCTCTTCCACCACGTCGCCGGCCTGTGCCTGCCCGCCCAGCGCACGGATCTGCTCGCCGAAGAATGGTTTTCCGCCGAGTACCATCTTGAAGCCGTTGTAGTCGGGCGGATTGTGACTGCCGGTCACCATCACCGCGCCGTCGGTCTTCAGCGTGGTCGAGGCATAATACAGCATCGGCGTTGGACAGCGGCCGATGCGGACCGCCTCGATACCGCTGGCACTTAGCCCCTTGACCAGGGCCGTTTCCATTTGCGGGCTCGACAGCCGGCCGTCGTAGCCGACCGCGACCGTGATGCCGCCCTGCCGCGCCACGATCGAACCGAAGCACCGGCCGATGGCGAACGCATCGTCCTCGAACAGCGTGCGGCCGACCGTGCCGCGGATGTCGTACTCGCGCAGCGTGGTCGGATCGAACCGGTGCGAGAATGCCATCGTCAAACCGTCTCGCGCGCGACCGCGCGCACCATGAAGTCGGACGGATCGACATAGCGCCGCAGGAAGCTGCGCACGGCATCCGCCATGTCGGGACGCTTCAACGCGTAGGCGATCTGCGCCTCCAGGAAGCCGATCTTGTCGCCGCAGTCGAAGCGCTGACCTTCGTAGCGTAGCCCGTGGAACGGCTGTTTGCCGATCAGCTTCGCCATGCCGTCGGTGAGCTGCACTTCGCCGCCGGCACCGCGCTCCATCCGCGCGAGGTGGCCGATCACCTCGGGCAGCAGCACATAGCGGCCGATGATGGACAGGTTCGAGGGCGCATCCTTCGGCGCCGGCTTCTCCACCAGACCGAGCACCTCGACCAGCCGGCCATCGTCCTTGCCGATGCGCAATATGCCGTAGCGGTTGGTCTGCTCGCGCGGCACCTCGGTGACCGCGACGACGTTGCCGCCGGTGTCGCGGTAGACATCGGCGAGCTGGCGCAGACACGGCGTGTCGGCCAGCACGAGGTCGTCCGGCAGCAGGATGGCGAACGGATCGTCGCCGATGAACGCACGGGCGCACCAGATCGCGTGGCCCAGCCCCAGCGGCACCTGCTGACGCACGGTGACCATCGACCCCGGCTCGACCTGCGCGCCGCGCAACTGTTCCAGCGCGTCGGCCTTGCCGCGCTCGCGCAGGGTGGCTTCCAGTTCGAAGGCGATGTCGAAATGTTCCACCAGCGCAGTCTTGCCACGGCCGGTGACCATGCAGAATTGCTCAATGCCGGCCGCGCGGGCCTCCTCGATCGCGTACTGGATCAGCGGCTTGTCCACCACCGGCAGCATCTCCTTGGCGGTCGCCTTGGTGGCAGGCAGGAACCGGGTGCCGAGACCCGCGACGGGCAGGACGGCCTTGCGCAATGGCTTGATCACAATGGGCTCCCTTGTCTCCCCGCAGCAAACATCGCCGGCGGGCGGAAATGTGGCGTTAACGCCGGAACCGGCCGCGACAGGTGCGGGCGAGACCTATCACGTTGCCGCGTGGGCCGTCACGCACTGCCGCGCTTCGGCCGGAGCAGTACGTCGCGCGCCTGGTTGACCCGGGTGGCGAGCCAGTCCGACCCGCCGCTGTCCGGATGGGCGGTGCGCATCAGCCGGTGATGGGCCTCGCGGATCTCCGCCTCGGTGGCGCCGGGGCGAAGGCCGAGGACCTGGTAGGCTTCCTCGACCGTCATGCCGCTCTGGCGGCGCGGCGGCGGCTGGGTGGAGCCACCGGATTGCCGCTGCTGCGTGCCCTGCGTCATGCGGTAGGCCTGCCACTGCCGCCAGATCAGCGGGCCGAACATGACCAGCGCCCCAAGCGCGATGCCACCGCGGCCGGACAGCAGCAGCAGCAGTGCGAGGGCGATGCCGCCCAGGGCGGCGATCCAGGTGAACAGCGACTTGATCGTGGTGACCGAGGCGCGCTCGAACGCGCGGAGGCCGCCTAGGAACAGGAACAGGGTCAGGGCGCCAATAGCGAGCGACAGCATCAGGGCCCACCGGGATAGCGATCAGCGCAACTCGCGAGTGTGCCAAAGACGAAGGATGATGATCTCGTCATCCGCGATCTCGTATCTCAACTCGTTCTGGGCGACCAGCGTACGACGAACCTCGCGCCGCCGATACTGTCCGAGACGCCGGCCGATCATTGGATGATCGGCAATATACCCGGCCGCGCTCACGGGGGCTTGCAAACTTCGGGCAGCGGCACGTTTGTTAGCGGTCGCGAGAACGGCATGCAGCCGGGTCAGGTGGGGAGTGCGCCGACCGTCCAGCGCAGCCGCATTCCCTCCGCGGAGGCGGCGACGCGTCGGTATCGAGACTATGCGCCCGGGCCTTCTCTGCCGCATGGCATTCCAGTAACAGCCCTTGGCCGCCCGCCCGTGTCGACCAGCGGCCGGCTCGCCGCGCCCCACGGCCCGCCTAGCGGAAATCCCGACTATGTCGCCCGCGACTGCTTCAATTGGACCGCCTGATGTTGCGACCCCGCAGCAGACCCAGAAAGAGCAGCCCGCCGCTGAGCACGAGCACGGAAGGCGGCTCCGGCACCAGCAGGTCCTCGGTGCCAAACCCGCCGTTCACGATAACATAGGTGTCCCCGTTCGTTAATGTTCCGGACGTCCGACTGCCGGGCGTACCGCCGCTGGGCAGTGTATTGAACAGGAACTCCTCGATCTGCACGTGGGCGCCGAGCGGGCTGGAAAAGTCCTGCGCATCGCTGGGAGTCGGCACGAAGGTTTCCACGAAATGTGCCCCTGGCAGGCCGTTGGGCTGGGTTCCAAAGGCCCCCGAAACGACGGTTCCGCTGGCCAGCCTAATATCGTCGGCCATGCCCGTCGGGCCGGCGTTGCCGAACGCAAGCCCGCCGGCAAGAGTGGCGCTGGGCGTGCCGTTGAGGTTGCCAGGGTCTGCCATCAGCCGGACGTCGATCTTTGGGTATTGATTGGATGGCGTCACCGTCAGGTCGCCATAGAGATACAATCCATAGATGCTGCCCAGGCCCGCAGGGTTGACGTTTGTGGTGCCATCAGTGAAGCCGTTGATTTGCAGGATGAATGATTCCACCGCATTGCCGCCCGGTGGCGCCAGGTTGTACAGATAGTTGGTCGACGACATGGCATCGGCGGTGAACGTGCTGCCGAACAGGTCCCACGTGAACGGCACCGCGGCCTGGGTGCGCGGCGCCGTGGCCAGACAAAGTCCCATGACAGACGTGAGCAAGGCGGGATTCAAGCGCATGACAGGTCCTCCCCCATCCGGTTGATCTGGACAGCGGCCGCAAGCGCGGACGCCCACCGATCACCCAGCGCGCGAGCGTGGGGATACCGCAACTAGTTTGCCCTAAATTGCCCTAAATCATTCTAATAGTTTGCGATTTCAAAAGCTTGGCCGATCTGACGCGGATCGGCATCGGATCGAGTGACGGCACAAAGGGTCCCCGCTACACTCTCTGGGTTGGCTCCGGATCCAATGCGGGCCGGGGGGAAACCTGTTCATGGACGCGCCCAGCCCGCCCGAGATCTTTGTGTTCGGCGAATTCCGCTTCGACCGGAGAAGCGGCGGGCTGTTTCGTTGCGCCCGAGACGGCAAACCCGACCCCGTCACGGTCGGCTCCCGCGCGCTGGACGTCCTCGGCGTCCTGGTCGGACGACACGGCGATCTCGTCTCGAAGGACGAGATCCTGGCCGCCGTCTGGCCGGACACGACGGTCGATGAGGCCAATCTCCATGTCCAGATCTCGGCGCTGCGTCGCGTGCTGGACCAGGACCGGGCGGAAGCAAGCTGCATCCAGACGGTCCCGGGACGGGGCTATCGGTTCGTCGCCGACGTGATGCGGGTTGCGGCGGGCACGCCGGTGACGGCGGCAGATGCGGCCGGAGATGTGGTGCTGGTCCCTGCCGTCGGCGCCAAGGTGCCAAGGCCCGCGCCGCGCAGCTATCGGCTTGCCGGTCTGCTGCTGATCGGGCTCGTGGCGGCGGGAGGGGCGGCCGCGTGGCTGGCAGAGCATGGCTGGTTCCGCAATGAAGCCGGACGCGCCCACCTGTCCATCGTCGTGCTGCCGCTCGCCAACATCGGCAGCGACCCCGAGCAGGAATATTTCGCCGATGCGATCACCGACGACCTGACGACCGATCTCTCGCGTATCGCCGGGAGTGTCGTGATCGCCCACAGCACGGCACAGACCTATCGCGGCAAAGCTGTGGATGTCCGCCAGATCGGGCATGAACTCGACGTTCGCTACGTGCTCGAGGGCAGCGTTCGTCGGATGGGCGAGCAGGTGGAGGTGAATGCGCAGCTGATCGACGCCGGGAGCGGCACCCATGTCTGGGCGGACCGCTTCGCGACCGATCGACTCAACCTGGCAGAGGCGCAGCGGGAAATCACCGGCCGCCTCGCGCACACGCTCGACCTGCAACTGGTCGCGGCGGATGATCGCCGGATCGAACAGATGAGGCGCGCCGATCCCGATGCCGCCGATCTGGCCATGCGAGGATGGGCGCTGTGGTTTCAGCCGTTCTCGGTGGCCACTCGGCAGAAGGCGGCGCACGCATTCGCGCAGGCGCTGGAGATCGACCCGCAGTCGGTCGATGCGAAGATCGGCGCAGCAACCATCCTGGTCTCGAACATCGGCGTCGGATCGAGCCACTCTCCGCAGCAGGACGGTGCCCGCGCCGAACAGTTGCTGCTGGAGGCGATCGAGCAGGATGCGAACAGCTCCCGTGCCCACGAGGTATTGGGAACGCTGCGCCGGATCCAGGCCCGGCTCGACGAAGCGCGCATCGAATTCGAGACCGCGATCGCACTCGACCGCAACAATGCCCATGCGATGCTCGGCCTCGGCCAGACGCTGATGTTCCTCGGCCGCCCGGCGGAGGGCATCCGTCCGATCGAAAACTCCATGCGCCTCGACCCGCGCGACCCCAACATCGCGTTCGGACACTGGTCGCTGGGCTCCTGCCAACTCCTGCTTGGCCACATCGACAAGGCGGCCGATCTACTGAGAACGGCACGTGCCGAAAACCCGCGCGTCTACTTTTTCCATATCTATCTTGCTGCCGCACTTGGTCTGCACGGCGATATCGACGAGGCGCGCGCGGCACTCACGGAGGCGGTTCGGCTGAACCCGGCGGCCAGTTCCCTCGCGCAACTGCTTGCCACGCAGCCGTGGCTCGGCAATCCCGCGTTCACGGCACTCCGCAACAGCACCTTCGATCTTGGCCTGCGCCGCGCCGGGATGCCGGAGACCTAATCCGGCATGGCCGGGGCGCTGGGCTTCACGCGGTTGGGTACGCCTGCGCCTCCAGCACTGCCAGCGCGCTCAGATTGACGATCCCCCGCGCCGTCACGCTGGGCACGAGCACGTGGATCGGCTTCGACATTCCCAGCAGCATCGGCCCCACCGGCAGCCCGTCCGACGCCGCCTTGAGCAGCGTGAACGCGATGTTCGCTGCATCCAGCGTCGGCATCACCAGCAGGTTCGCGGTGCCGCTCAACCGGCTATCGGGCACTGCACGATCGCGGATCGCGGTCACCAAGGCGGCATCGGCGTTCATCTCGCCATCCACCTCCAGCTCCGGTGCCCGCTCGCGCAGCAGCGCCAGTGCGCGGCGCATCTTTCGCGCGCTCTCCGTATCGCTGGCGCCGAAATTGGAGTGCGACAGCAGCGCCGCCTTTGGCGTGATGCCGAACTCGCTGACCGCCTCGGCTGCCAGCACGGTCATCTCGGCGATCTGCTCGGCAGTCGGATCGACCACCATCTGGGTGTCGCAGATGAACAGCGTGCCGTGCGGCAGGATCAGGCAGCCGAGGCCGTAGACCCGGCTGGCGTCCGGCCGGCGCGGAATGATCGGCAGCACGTAGCGCACCTGACGCCACCAGTTGGCGCTGCCGCCGCAGATCGCCGCATCGGCGAGGCCGGCGTGCAGCAGCATCGCCGCCGCCACGGTGTTGCGCCGGGTCAGGCCGTAGGCGGCGTCCTCGGGTGGGATGCCCCGCCGCCCCACCAACCGCTGAAAGTCGGCCAGCAGCGGCGCGAACACACCGTCATCCTGCGCAGGGTCCAGTACGCGCACGCCGTCGGTCAGGTCGATGCGCAATCCCATTTCGTGGATCTTGCGCTCGATCACTGCTCGCCGGCCGAGCAGGATCGGCCGCGCGATGCCATCGTCCACCAGTGTCTGCGCCGCGCGCAGCACGCGTTCGTCCTCGCCCTCGCCATAGACGATGCGGCGCGGCGCCTTGCTGGCAGCCTCGAACACCGGTGCCATGAGTTGGCCGGAGCGGAACACGAAGCGCTGGAGCTCTCGCTGATAGGCGGCGAGGTCGAGGATCGGCCGCCGCGCCACACCGCTGTCCATTGCGGCGCGGGCGACCGCCGGCGCGATCTCCAGGATCAGCCGCGGATCGAACGGCTTGGGGATGATGTACTCCCGCCCGAACACCGGCGCCGCACCGCCATAGGCGGCGGCGACCACCTCGGACGCCTCCATGCGCGCGAGTGAGGCGATCGCTTCCGCGGCGGCGATCTTCATTGCCTCGTTGATCGTGGTGGCGGAGACGTCGAGGGCACCGCGGAAGATGAACGGGAAACACAGGACGTTGTTCACCTGATTGGGAAAGTCGCTGCGCCCGGTGGCGACGATTGCATCGGGCCGCACCATGGCGACCTGTTCCGGCAGGATCTCGGGGTCCGGATTGGCCAGCGCCAGAATCAGCGGCTTCGGCGCCAGCAGCGAAAGCCAGTCCGGCTTCAGCACCCGCGGCGCGGAGAGGCCCAGGAACACATCCGCACCCGCGAGCACGTCGCGCAGCGTGCGCGCGTCGGTGTCGCGGGCGTAGCGCGCCATGTTCGGCAGCATGTTGTTGCGATCCGTGCGCACCACGCCGGCGATGTCGGTCAACGTCACGTTCTCGACCCGCAGCCCCATCGACACCAGCAGGTCGACGCAGGCCAGCGCGGCAGCACCGGCGCCGGAGGTGACCAGCCGCACATCCGTCAGCGCCTTGCCCTGCAGCACCAGACCATTGCGCACCGCCGCGGCGACGGTGATAGCAGTGCCGTGCTGGTCGTCGTGGAACACCGGGATATGCATGCGCCGGCGCAACTCCGCCTCGATTGCGAAGCATTCCGGGGCCTTGATGTCCTCCAGGTTGATCGCGCCGAAGGTCGGCTCCAGCGCGGCCACCACGTCGCAGAAGCGCGCCGGGTCCTCGGCGTCCACCTCGATGTCGAACACGTCGATGCCGGCGAATTTCTTGAACAGGACGGCCTTGCCCTCCATCACCGGCTTGCCGGCCAGCGCGCCGATGTTGCCGAGGCCAAGCACCGCGGTGCCGTTGGAGATCACGCCCACGAGGTTGCCGCGCGCCGTGTAATCGTAGGCGGCGTGCGGGTCGGCGACGATCGCGTCGCAGGCAGCCGCCACGCCAGGCGAGTAGGCGAGCGAGAGGTCGCGCTGGGTTGCCATGCGCTTGGTCGGCTCGATCGCCAGCTTTCCGGGTTGCGGCAGGCGGTGATAGTCAAGTGCCGCTCTCCGGAAGTCGTCGTCCATGTGGTGTGGCCCTGCCTCGCCGAGGTGTTCTTATAGGGCGGAGGCGGGCTGGCGCCAGCGGCTGGGTCGCAAACTAAATCCTTGGCGTATCCGATTGACATTCGACGCATGGTGTGTATCATACACACGTGAAGAGCGCCGACCTCGCCAAGGAGCTCAAAGCCGCCGGTTGGATGCTGGATCGCATCCGCGGCTCACACGATGTTTTCAAGCACCCAACCCGGGCAGGGATCGTCGTGGTGCCGCACCCGAAGAAGGACCTGGGCACCGGTTTGCTCGCCGCAATCCGCAAACAGGCTGGATTATAGGAGCTGGCAATGCGCTATCCGATCGCTATTGAAATCGGCACCGGAACGGCAGCTTATGGCGTCGTCGTGCCCGACCTGCCCGGCTGCTTCTCGGCCGGCGACACGATGGACGACGCGGTGAACGCCGCCGAGGAGGCAGCCGCGGCCTGGATCGACGCGACGCTCGATGCTGGAGGCACTGTTCCCGCCCCTTCCTCGATCGAGACTTTGCGCGCACGACCTGATTATGCCGGCTGGGCGTTCGGCGTCATTGCCGTGGATCCGGCTGCACTCGATAGTTCAGTCGAACGCGTGAACATCACGCTGCCGCGCCGGGTGCTGCTTCGCCTCGACGCCCAGGCGCGCGCGGCCGGCGAGAGCCGTTCCGGCTATATCGCGCATCTGACGTTGGAAGGACCGCGGGACCAGCGCACGTGATGCAGGTCGTACCGGATGATACGAGTGGCGCTGAAAGTTGATTGCATGGCGCCGCTGCTGCCGCGCGTGCGCTAGGTGTGGCCGCGGACCGCAATCAGGAAGCCCGGCGGCCAAGTTCTGATTGATCTCGAGATGGCGCACGATTCGAAGCAAGTGCAGCGGCGGATGGTGTTCGCACGGCGCGTGGAAAGATGGTGCGGTCGAGAAGACTCGAACTTCCACGGGGTTACCCCCACAAGCACCTCAAGCTTGCGCGTCTACCATTCCGCCACGACCGCCCGGGCAGGCGGCGGGGTATAGCGGATGGCCGACGGCGCTTCAATGTCGCCCGCCCGCACGCCGGTTCGCAGCAGCCCCATCAGGCATTCGCCGGCGCCAGCGGAGCGAGCCCGCGGATCAGATCGGCCGCCCGCTCGGCCAGCATCATGACGATCGCGTTGATGTGCGCCGAGGGCATGTCGGGCAACGCCGATGCATCGACCACCCGCAGACCGTCGATGCCGCGCACTCTCAGGTCGGGTTCCAGCACCGCGTCGGGGCCGGCGCCCATCGCGCAGGTGCCCAGCGGATGGTTGACGGTGATCGCGCTAGCGCGGATCCAGGCGTCGATGTCGGCATCGGTCCTGGCCTCCGGACCGGGAGCCAGGAACTTGCCGCGAAACGCGTCCAGTGGCACCTGGTGCGCGAGGTCGCGGGCCAGGTGGAAACCGCGGCGCAGCGTCGCCAGGTCTTCCGGCTCCGCGAGGAAATTGTTGACGATGCGCACCGGCGCGGTCGGGTCGGCTGACCGCAACGTCACCGTGCCGCGGCTGCGCGGATGCAGCAGAACCGGCCGGATGCCCATGATGTCGGCGAACGGCGGCGTCCAGCCCGGTACCCAGGGCCTGGCCTGGAACGGCGGCGCGCTGAGGATGAACTCGAGGTCCGGCGCCTCCAGCCCCGGCTCGGATTTCAGGAACGCGAGCAGCCCGAGTGGCAGCGTGGTCGCCGGCCCCGCGCGCAGCAGCCACGCCCGCGCCATGGCGACCGCCACGCGGTCGAACCGCATCTGGCGATGGAACGGTCCTGGTTGTTTCCGCTGCCAGCGCAGCCACACCGCCAGATGGTCGCACAGGTTGCGCCCCACGGGCAGATCGGCCAGCACGGTGATCCCGATCTCCAGCAGGTGCTCCGCGGGCCCGATCCCCGACATCATCAGCAGTTGTGCCGAGTTGAACACGCCGCCGCACAGGATGACCTCGCGCCCGGCCGCCGCGTGGCGCTCCTGGCCATGGTCGAGGTAGTGCACGCCCTCGGCGCGGCCGCCGCGCACCGCGACGCGGGTGACCAGAACGCCGGTCCGCAGGGTGAGGTTGGGCCGCTGCCGGACCGGCCGCAGATAGGCGTTCGCCGCGGAGGCACGGCGTCCGCCGTGGATCGTGAACTGCGCGGTGCCGACACCGATGCCCTCACCACCGTTCAGGTCGGCAGTCTCGGGCCAGCCCGCGCGTTGCGTCGCCTCGCGCCAGGCGTTGTCGATCGGGTCGTGCATCCGCGCGGACTGCGTGCCCAGCGGACCGCTGCCGCCGCGCCAGGCATCCTCGCCGCCCTCCCAGGTTTCGCTGCGCTTGAAGTAGGGCAGCGCATCGGCATAGGACCAACCGGTCGCGCCCTCGCGCGCCCAACGGTCGAAATCGCCGCGATGACCGCGCGTGTAGACCATGACGTTGACCGAGGAACTACCGCCCAGGACCTTGCCCCGGCGCACCGGCACGCGGCGGTCACGCAAACGCTGCTCCGGTTCGGTGTCGTAGCCCCAGTCGAACATGCGCCGTTGCCAGAGCTTCCCCAGCCCGAGCGGGATCTGAATGTAGGGATGGCGGTCGCTGCCGCCGGCTTCCAACAGCAGGACGGTAGCACCCGCATCCTCGGTCAGGCGGTTCGCGAGCACGCAACCCGCAGAACCAGCACCCACGATTATGTAGTCATACCCGGTCTGGCTGGTCATTCCGCGACGATATCCACCGGTCCCGATGTCCTGCAATGTTGGTGGTCCTCGTGCGTCCGCTATGCGGCCGCCGATCGAGCACCGGCAATGCCGATAAATTCGCCGGCTCGGGACGCTTGAGCGGTTTCAGGCAAAGTGGAATTGCGACCGGATGATGGGTTTCGCTGCGCTCTACCCATCCTACGGCAACGAGCGCGCAGCAACCCGTAGGATGGGTAGAGCGCAGCGAAACCCATCGAGCCGACGCCTCATGCAACCGCAGCACCAGTGCAGATCCCGAACCTCCTACTCCTTCAGCACGAATGTGTAGAACCTGATCGAGCCGTCGGGTTCCGTTCGGCGATAGACCCCCTGCACTTCGCTCTCAAACCCGGGGAACTGGTTTGCCGCACGCTCGAACAGTTTGAAGTAATCGAGCGTCGGCTGGGCTCGCCCGCCGAGCCGTTCGCCCGGCACGACTGTCGCGATGCCGGGCGGATAGACCAGCATCAGGTTCGCGGCGACTCGGCCGGCAACACGATCGATCGGCAGTAGTTCAACTTCGTTGCGCACCATGCGCTGCACCGCCTCCTGCGGTGGCATCACCATCTCGGGCAGATGTTCCTGCCGGAACTGCCGGCGCTGCAGGCCGCTGGTGTCATGATCCCGGAAAAACGCATGCATCTCCGCACAGAGATCGCGCAACCGCATGGATCCATAGCGCGCGGCGTATCGCGCGGAGAACTCGGTCAGGACTTCGGCAAGCGGCGCATTCGCCTCGTGCAACGCCTTGAAGCGAACCAGCGCACTGA
Organism: uncultured Alphaproteobacteria bacterium; assembly: GCA_963819855.1. Classification (GTDB taxonomy): domain Bacteria; phylum Pseudomonadota; class Alphaproteobacteria; order Acetobacterales; family Acetobacteraceae; genus JAMXLO01. The sequence continues at coordinate 17,618 of CAWFYC010000015.1, read as the reverse complement.
GCAGCGTGCCGGCCTTGCTGGCCTCGACACCCGGCGTGAGCAGGAACAGGATACTGTTCAGGTCATTCTTCTCGCAGACGATCCAGTTGTCACGCAAGTACTCGGCGACGATCGGAGCTGGAATGCCGTGCTCTGCATAGGTGCCGGCAACGCGGTCGAAGCCCGGTGTGAGCAGGGTCAGCTTGTTTGGATCTGTGATCGCGTAACCCGGGGCGAGATGATCGAACCCGTGCCAGCCTGCTCCCGGCGTCAGTTCCCACATTGCGGGATCGATCGCCAGGCGGTCGGTCGGCACGTCCTCCCATCGTGTCGGCACCGCCTCGCCATCGCTGTTGGGCAGCGTCACCACGTCCGGAACAAATGGGTCGAAGAACCAGTTACGTACGGGATCGCTGTATTTTTCGGCATATTCCCGCGCCACCGCACGCAGCTTCTTGCGCAGTTCGATGCCGAGCCGGATGGTGTCGTCCCACAGCACCTCGCCAGACTTCCCCTTCATCATCTGCGCACCGACATCGAGCGAGGCGAACAGCGGATAGAACGGCGACGTGGACGCGTGCAGCATGAACATCTCGTTGAAACGCCGGTGGCCCACCCTGCGATGCTGGCCCTTGATGTGGCGATCCTTCACGTGGATCTGCGAGGCCTGTGAAAAGCTGGCGAGTTGCTTGTGCGTCGACTGCGTGGCGATGATACCGGGCTGGCCTGCATCGAGTTCCGTCAGGCTCATTGCGAACCGACCGGCGAACAGCGGGTGGAACTTCAGAAAACCGGCCCAGGCCTCGTCGAACAGCACATAATCGCACATGTGACCGATCTGCCGCAGCAGCATGCCGACATCGTAGATCGTGCCGTCGTAGGTGCATTGCTCGATCACGGCGGCACGGAACGGCCGCGCGCGCTGCCAGGCGTCAGGATCCGTAACCAGCGGATGTTCGCGAATTGCCGCACGGATCCGTGCCTCATCCAGCGCGTCATGATCGATCGGACCGATCAGGCCGTGGCAGTTGCGTTGCGTCGGCAGGAAGATCGGTATCGCACCTCCCATGAAGAAGGCGCCGTGGTGTGCCGCCTTGTGATTGTTGCGGTCGAACAGCACCAGATCGCCCTTCGCGATCAGGGCCGACAGCACGATCTTGTTCGACGCGGACGTGCCGTTGAGCACAAAATAGGTCTTTTCGGCACCGAAAATCTCCGCCGCCGCCTTCTGCGCCTCCAAGGCGGGCCCCTCGTGCGTCAACAGGTCGCCAAGTTCGAGCACCGAGTTGTCGAGATCGTCGCGAAACACCGCTTCGCCGAGATGGGCAACGAAGATGCGGCCGATCGGGCTGCGCGCGTAGAAGGCGCCGCCGTTGTGGCCCGGGCAGGTCCAGAGCTGATTGCCCTCCTCGGCATAGTCCACCAGTCGGCCGAAGAATGGTGTCTTCAACGACGCGGCGTAATGGCGCAAATGGCTCACCAGATTGCGGGCGATGAAGTCGGGAGTCTCTTCCGCGAGGAACACGTAGCCGGTCACCTGGTTCATGACCTCGACCGCCACCTCCTCGAGGCGCTGGCGGCGAACCAGCACGAACACGGGCAACTCCAGGCCCCGTGCGCGCACCAACGCGATCAGAGCGGCACTCTTGCCCTGCACGCCACGCTTGCCCCAATCGATCACCATGCAGCCGACCGCCGCGTCGGCGCGGATGGCGAGCTCCGCCTCCTCTACCCGCCGTGCCCGCAGCACCTCGAACCCCAGGTTCTCCACCGCATTGGCGATTTCCTGCAATCGCGCACCTTCGAGCGTTCCAGAGGAAAGTGCCGGCGTGCAGAACAGGAACTTGAAATGCCGGTCGTATTCCATGTTCGCGTCACCTCGGCCCAGGCAACAGGTCCCGCAGCACGTGCGACGGGTTCGTCAGAGCTGGGGTGACGGTGAACCTATCAGGCCAATGCTGGCGCGGCATCCGGCGAGCGCCATGAACCTTGCCACCGAAGGCGCCAGGCCGCCTCCATGTCATGAAACATTCTTGTGGCTGGATGCCCGCCCGCCGGAGTGGTCGGATAGTCGGCAGGCAAGAACTCGACACGGAAGGACGATCGAGGACCACGGTGGGCCACGGAGGTTAATTTTAGCGTGCGCACAGCGCATTCAATCCATTCTCCGTGACGCTCCGTGGTCCTCGATCTTCCTTCGTGTTAAACACTCCTATTCATTGCTATGATATCCGTCGCACCCCCTCCGATCACCGAATGGCGCATCGCCGACGGCCTCATCCCCTACGGTGACGCCGTCACCGCCATGCAGGACCGCGTCGCCGCCATCCGCGCCGGCACCGCAGCCGAACAAGTCTGGCTGGTCGAGCACCCCCCGCTCTACACCGCCGGCACCTCGGCCCGCCCAGAGCAACTGACCGATCCCGACCGCTTCCCCACCTTCACCGCCGGCCGTGGCGGGCAGTGGACCTATCACGGCCCCGGCCAGCGCGTGGCCTATGTCATGCTGGACCTCGCCCGCCCGCACGGCACGGTGCCTGCACGCGACGTGCGCTGCTTCGTCCACGGATTGGAGGAGTGGCTGATCCGCACCCTCGCCCGCTTCGGCGTGCGCGGCGAACGGCGCGAGGGCCGCGTCGGCATCTGGGTCGCCGACGCCGCGTCCGGCACCGAGGCCAAGATCGCCGCCATCGGCGTCCGCGTTTCCCGCTGGGTGAGCTGGCACGGCGTGGCACTGAACGTCGCACCCGACCTCGGCCACTATGCCGGCATCGTCCCCTGCGGCATCACCGAACATGGCGTCACCAGCCTGCATGCGCTAGGCATCGCAGCAACCATGGCAGAGGCCGACGCCGCCCTGCACGCGGCCTGGCGCGAGGTGTTGGTCGATGCGGTCCCAGCGGCAGTTTGTTCCATCCCATTGCAGTGAGGCCGATACGCCGCACGTCGTGCTGTTCGGCGCCGGATCGCCGATCATCGTCGATGTCGAGGAAACCTGCTCCCGGTGGGGCTGGCGCATCGTCGCAGTGGTGAAGAATGTTCCGGGCGATATCCATGCGTCGGGCGAAGCCCCGATCGTCGAGGCAACGCTCGAAACGCGTCTCGACCACCCGGTGGTCGTGCCGCTGTTCTCGCCCGCGAACCGCAGACATGCCTGGCACCACGCGGTGTCGCTGGGCGCCAGCACATTTCCCAGCCTGATCGACCCGACATCGATCCTGCCACGCCGTATCGAGATCGCCGAAGGCGTCTACATCAATGCCGGCTGCACGATCGGTGCTGCCGCGCGCATCGGCCGCTTCGCCTTCGTCAACCGCGGCGCCAACCTTGGGCATCACCTCGACCTCGGTGAGTTCGCCTCGATCGGTCCCGGCGTGACCATCGCCGGTCAGGTCACGGTCGGCGCCGATGCGATGATCGGCGCCGGCGCGGTCGTGCTTCCAGGCATATCGATCGGGCGCGGCGCCATCGTTGCCGCGGGCGCCGTCGTGCACCGCGACGTGCCGGACGGCGTCACCGTCATCGGCCAGCCCGCGGCGTGACGGAGATCTGGCTCTACACCATGAGCCTGAACGAGGAACGGATGCTGCCGTTCTTCTTCCGCCACTACGACCGCTGGGTCGATCGCTACATCGTCTACGACGATGGCTCGACCGATCGCACGCTGGAGATGTTCGCTACCCGCCCCAACGTCGAAGTGCGCCGCTTCGAACGCTCGATGCCGGGATCGTTCGTCATCTCCGCCACCCTGCTGCAGAACGCTGCCTGGAAGGAGGCGCGGGGTAAGGCAGCCTGGGTGGTGATCACCGCGATCGATGAGCACCTCCATCATTCCGACACCCTGGGCTATCTGGCGTCATGCCGGCGCGCCGGGGTGTCGGCAATTCCGGCACTCGGGTTCCAGATGCTGGCCGAGCGGTTCCCGGACAGCACGGAATGGCTGGCCGACACGCACCGCCTTGGCGCGCCATTCGACGAGATGAACAAGCTTTCGATCTTCGATCCGAACCTGATCGAGGACACCAACTTTGTGCTCGGTCGCCATTCTGCCGAACCCACCGGGCGCGTGGCCTATCCCGAAGCCGATGAGCTGGTGAACCTGCACTACAAGTACCTGGACACCGAATACCTGCGGTCGCGCCACGCGCTGTTGCTGGACGGCCTGGGGGAGGTGGACAAGGCGGCCGGACTTGGCTGGCACTATCAGCTGTCGACCGACCGGCTCGACGCCGAATGGCGGAAATTCGCCAGCATGGCGCTGGACTATCGTGATCCGACGGTCGGCTTCACCACGCATCTGGATCGCTGGTGGCGGGGATCGCGCCGGCGCTAGAGCGGTTCAGGCTACGTGGAATCGCGACGGGGTGATGGGTTTCGCTGCGCGCTACCCACCCTACAGCAACGTCCGCGCGCCAACTCGTAGGATGGGTAGAGCGCAGCGAAACCCATCGAGCCAAGTGATCGGATGAATTTCCAGTCAGACCGAAAAGGCTCCCGTAGCGCGCTACAGCGAAGGGATCTGGCGAAAACCGAACACCTCGGGCGGGTCGGCGAGGTCCTCCTCGATGCTGGACACCACGGCCAAACGTGGCCCGCGGCGGCAAAGCCGCAGCAGTTCCTCGACGGCCGCGGTATCGCCGGCCACCAGCGCCTCCACCGAACCATCGATCCGGTTGCGCACCCAGCCCGAGACGCCGAGTTCGCGCGCCTTCTCCACCATCCACACGCGATAGCCGATGCCCTGTACCCGCCCGCTGATGATCAGGCGCTTGCAGTTCATGTGCGCGCCACCGGACGCGTCAGTTGCAGGAAGCGCGCCGCAAGGGCGATGTCGGCCGCGATCGTGGCGCGACGGGTGGCGGCTTCGGCGTCCTCGCCCCATGCCTCGGCCTGAAACAGTTCATCCAGCGCCCCCAATGCATGCGCGGTGACGGCATCCAGCCGCCCCTCCGCGACCGCCAGCCCCAGCACCAGGCTGCCCAGCGCCGGCACCGCAACGCCGAGCGCCGCCAGCGCCGCGACATCGAGCGCTGCCACAACGCCGCGCAGCGCGGCGACGCTGCCGCGGTGCTGCTTGACGTAGGCGATACCGCTGCCAACCCGCAACGGCGCATCATAGGTCAGTGCGGCCCAATCCAGCCAGGGCTGCCATGCGCGCGTCTGGCGGACCACCAGCTCCGCCGGCCGCTCGGCGCGGTAGCACAGCAGATCGCTCTCGGCGTAGCGGGCGATGGCGTCGACGGTCGGTGCCGGATCGGGCGCGATGCGCTGTTGCGCGGTGCCGGCAAGGCGCGTGAGAGGCGTGTCGGCGAACGACATCTCGCCGCCCTTGCCTCCACCCGCCGTCTGCCACTCCTCGGCGATCGCGCTGGCGAGCGGTTCGGCATCCACCAGCAGGATGGCGCCGCCTGGCAGGTGCATCGTCTTGCCGTCCAGCAGGATCGCGTGTCCGTCATCGGTGCGCGAAATCGTTGCAGTATCCCAGAAGCGCTTCACACCTGCCCTCTCATCGGAATAGTTGCTTCAGCACGTTGCCGAGGTTTGGGGGTTTTTGCTGCTTCTGGGCGGGCGGCGTGGCCGCGTTGGCCGGCGCCGCAACGCCTTGCGGCCCGCAATCCGCTTCCGCTCCGCCGAGCAGCTGTTTTCCGCCAAGTGCCCCGGCAATCAACCCCAGCGGCGTCGTGCCGCTCAGCACGGCGCCCGCCACGGTTCCTGCATTTTGCGTGACCGTCGCTGCCGGGTCGGAGGCAGCGGATGGCGACCGAAACGGCCCGCTGACCCGCAACGGGACCACGAGACCGACCCCGGCAAGCTTCGCCTGCGGGCGCACGTGCAGATCCAGCGTCTCGGCGCCAAGGTTCAGGCTGCCGTTCCCCTCCATGATGAACAGCGTCGAGACGAATGCCAGCGAGCGCACCGTGGCAATCCCGTTGTTCGCGTCGAGACGGGCGGCGAAGCACTGTATCTCGCTGGTCCCGCCACGGCCGACCAGGTCCAGCAGGTTGCTCGCCCGCAGAATCGATCCGAGCGCGTTGCCGAGCAGACGATTGTCTATGGTGCCGTTGGCCAGGCTCAGTCCCAGCGATCCGTCCAGGCTGGCGGCAATCGCATGCGGCGTCGCGCCGGTGCCGCGCAGATCGGCCTGCACGTTCAGATTGCCGCTTACGAAGGCGGGTTGGTTCAGGGCGACAAGCAAAGGCTGCAACGCCAGCGCAGGGATTTGCAATCGCAGAGCCACCGCCGGAGTAGCCGGGGCGGCATCCGCATCGAGCGAAGCAGCGAGATGACCTTCCGGCAGCTCGGCCGATACCGGATCGAGCCGCAGCTTGCCGCCGTGCAGGTCGAGATGCGTCGTGATGGCGCGGTAGATGGCACCGCCCGATATCAGTTGCGCGACGTTCAGCTTCACATCGGCATCCGCGCGGCGCAGCAGCTCGAACGGGATCGGCGTGTCCGGAAAAATCCTGGCGCTGGCCGGCGGCTTGGCGGGCGCGTCGGCGGCCGGAGCAGCGCTCGCACCGGCCGGTGGCTTGCGAAGCGCGGCAAGCACGGGGTCGAGGTCGATGTGGTCGGATGTTATCTCGGCCTGTAGCGATGGCCGTCCGTCCTGACCTCGCGCCGCAGTGCCCTTGATCGCCAGGTTCGACCCCAAGGCCTGCACCTTCAGGTCGAGCGGAATCGGTCCCGCCACCTTGGATCCCGCCAGCAGCGCGGCGGGAGCGCCAAGCGAACCGGTCACCGTAGCAGGCGAATTGTTGAAGGCGCCCTGGACCGAGATCTGTGCCGGCTGATCCAGCTGCGGGGCAGCGAGATCCAACGTGTCGAGCCTGAGCCCGGCCGCCACGCCGGTCAGATCGGATTGACCGACATGCAGCGTGAGGCCGGAAATCTCCGGCAGTACTGCGCCGGTGTCGGCAACCTGCGCCGTCAGGCTGACATCGCGCAGCGGCGGCAGTTTCGCTTCTGGCAGGTAGGGAGCCAGCGCTGCCAGGTCGGGGATGGTCGCGGTCAGCTTCCCCCGATATCCACGGCCCATCAGCGGCTGCGCGACAGTGCCATCCAGCGCGAACTTTGCGCCGGCAGCCTCCAGTTGGGCCTGTACCGGCCAGGGAACATCGGTGCCCCTCTCCAGCCAGGTCAACGGCCCGAAATCGCCGGCCAGAGTGAACGGTGCTCCGTTGTAAGTCGCTGACATTGCAAGATTGAAGTCTGCATCGGGCGATACGGCGCTGGCGTGCAGACTGGTGAGACCGAACACTTCGCTCCGGCCGGCGCGGCCATCCCGCCAGGTAAGGGTGCCGTTCTCGATCCGCACATCGGCCACGCTGACGCGCGTCGCCGCCCGGCTCGGGGTGCCCGCGGTGGTTGATGGCGGCGCTGCCGGACCGGTCAGTGGCGTGAACTGCCAGTTTGGCCTGCCCTGTGCATCCGTCTCGAGGATGATATCCGGCTTCACCAGCACCAACCGGTCGATCTCGACGCGGTGGCTCAGCAGGGGCAGCAGAGCCAGGCTCAGGTCCAGCCGCTCGAGCGTGGCCATCTGCGGGCGCGAGAAGCCTGGCGGGTTGGCGAAGCTGACACCCTGCACGGTGAGGGTCGGTCGCAATGACAGGCCCAGCTGGATCCGGCCGTCGAGCGTCAGGTCCCGCCCGGTCGCCTGCTTCACCGCCGCGATGATGCGCGGCTTCAGGCTGTCGGGATCGAAGCTGAGGGCGATGACCGCGCCACCGGCGACGACCAGCGCAAGCAGCCCCACCAGCGACCACAGGCCGATGCGCAGCACGCGCGGGAGCGTTCGCCGTGCCATCGCCTCCCTCCTCCTGCTAACGCCGCTGCGGCGGACGAGCCGGCGGCGCGTGAAAACCCAAGGTGCGGAACGTCGCCGTCATGTGGGGCGGCAGGTCTGCCTCCACCAGCAATGTTCCACCCGCGGGATGGGGCAGGCGAAGCGCGCGGGCATGCAGGTGAAGTTCGCTCGGGAGTCCCTCCACGGTGGCGGCGAAGGCGTTGTTCTGGTCGGGTCGGGCGTATTTCACGTCGCCCAGAATCGGCGCGCCGATCGCCACACAGTGAACGCGAAGCTGATGGGTGCGCCCGGTCAGCGGCGACAGTTCCAGCCAGGCCAGTTTCTGCCCTGCGTGGTCGATCGTGCGGTAGTCGGTGATGGCGCGGGCGGCCTCCTTGTCGTCGCGATCGGCCACCTCGGTGCGCTCGCCGCGGGCGCCGCCGATGCGCCGCAGCGGCAGGTCGACGCGGCCCTCGGGCGGGATCGGCCGGCGGGCGACGACCGCCCAGTAGGTCTTCTCCACCGCGCGGGTGCGGAACGAAGCGGCCAGCTTCGCCGCGGTGCCGGGGGTGCGGGCAAGCAGCAGCACGCCCGAGGTGTCGCGGTCCAGCCGGTGCACCAGACGCGGGCGATCCGCCGAACCGAAGCGCAGCGCATCGAGCAGCGCGTCCAGATGATGGGTAATGCCCGGCCCGCCCTGCACCGGCATGCCGTGTGGCTTGTTCAGCACCAGCAGGTGGTCGTCGCGATGGATCACCAGCCGCTGCAGGTCGCGCGCGGCGTTCGGCTCGACCTCGGGCCTGGCTTTGGGTTCCGGCGCAGCGGGAAGCGGCGGCACCCGCACCGACTGGCCGGCGGCGAGGCGGGTGGCAGCATCCGCCCGATGACCGTCGACACGCACCTGGCCGGTGCGGCACAGCTTCTGAATCGCCCCCTGGGTCAGCCCGGGAAAATGCCGGCGGAACCAGCGATCCAGCCGGATGTCGGCTTCATCCTCGGCAACCATGCGCGTCGCGACAGCCATCATGTGGACAACCAGTCAAAAACTGAAGAGATCGAACCTATCTTGCGGCAACGCATGGAGGGGCGAAATGGCACCAACGCGGGCCTGGCGATGGATGATTGTTCTGGCGATCGCGGTGTTCTGGCCGGGGTCCGGCCCGGTCGCGGAGGTTGTCGGCGCCAGCCGCGCCGACCTGATCCGCAGCCTGCTGCCCACCGTGGTCAACATCGCCATCCGCAAGGAAGTGGTGCCTGAGACCAGTAGCGCAAATGCCGCGGCTGCGATCGGCGATCAAGTCGATACCGTGAAGACCTTCGTCGGCTCCGGCTTCATCATCGATCCGTCCGGGCTGATCGTGACCAACTACCATGTCGTCGAAGGGGCGTTCGAAATCACGGTGACGCTGTCCGACGGTACCGTGCTGCCCGCCAAGCTGCTGCATGCCTCCCGAGTGGGCGACCTGGCGGTGCTGCAGATCGATGCGGGACACAAGCTGACGCCGGTGCAGTGGGGCGACAGCAACAAGGTGCGCGTTGGCGACCAGGTGATTGCGATCGGCAATCCATTAGGCGTCGGCATGTCCGTCTCCAGTGGCATCGTCAGCGGGCTCAATCGCGACCTGCAGAATTCGCCGTACGACGACTACATTCAGACCGATGCCGCGATCAATCACGGCAACTCGGGCGGCCCGCTGTTCAACATGGAAGGCCACGTCATCGGTGTGAATTCGGCATTGTTCTCGCCGACCGAGGCATCGGCCGGTCTCGGCCTCGCCAAACCGTCCGCCGACGCGCAGTTCGTGATCGATCGGCTGATGAAGTATGGCTGGGTCGACCCCGGATGGATCGGCATCAAGGTGCAGCAGATGACCCGGGAGATGGCGGAGGCGATGGGCATGACACAGCCCGAGGGCTCGGTCGTCGCGTGGGTCATGCCGGACAGCCCCGCCCACCAGGCCGGCATCGCGATCGGCGATGTGATCCTGAAATACGGCGACAACACGCCGACCGATGAGCGCGCGTTGTTGCGGGGTATCGGCGAGACCCCGATCGGCGAAACGGTGCCGCTGACAGTGCTGCGCGATGGCGCGGAACACAGGTTTCCGGTCACGATCATGTCGTGGCCGCGCAACCAGTGGGAGGCACGCGATGCACCGGTCGCAGTGGAACGCCCGAAGGTCACGATCCCGCCCGATCTCGGTCTGTCGCTCGCTGCCATCCGGCCAGAACAGCGTGCCGGGCTCGGGTTGGAGGATGGCACCACCGGCGTGCTGATCACCGCTGTCATGCCCGGCACCGACGCCGCACGGATCGGTGCGATCCGTGGCGATGTGATCCTGCGGGTGCAGAACCAGCCGGTGGCGACCCCTGGTGACGTGCAAGGCGTCATCAAAACCGCGCGCGGTGAGGGGCGCCCGTACGTGATGATGCTGGTGCTGCCGAAGGTTCGCGAGGTGCCCGGGCCGAGATGGGCCACACTGCGGCTGACCGCGTCGGACGGGGGCTAGCGCTGCACCCCCCGTCGTCATTCTTGCGAAGCGGGAACCTGGAGCGGTTTCAGGCAATGTGGAATCGCTACGCGACGATGGGTTTCGCTGCGCTCTACCCATCCTACGGCAACGCGTGCGCAGCAATTGGTAGGATGGGTAGAGCGCAGCGAAACCCATCGAGCCAAGTGATTGCATGATTTTCCCGTCAGGCTGAAATTGCCCTAGGCGGCCTGGGTCCCAACCTTCGCCGGGATGGCTATGTTATCACAACGGGATCGCCAGCAGGGTGTCGATCTTGTCGCTGTCCAGCACAACGACCCGCTCGCTGAACCGGAACGGCGTTTTCGAAATATCGATCCGGTCCAGATAGCGCCCGCTGGCGAACAGCATCGACGTGCCGTCGTGCATGATCCGCACGCACAGAAAGTGCGAGTGCACCACCGCGACGCCGCCCGCCACCTCCTTCACGCGGATCGGGCCGACGACATGGCGGTAACGATGCGGCTCGTAGATGTTGGCGCGGCGCAGGGAAAACACGCGATCCAACAGCATCCCGCGTGATGCCGCGTACATCACGCCCTGGCGCATCCCCGCCTCATGGTTGGCGCGGCTGATGATCAGATAACGGCACGGATCGCCGAACAGCTCCGGCCATTCCTCGAGCCGGTCCTCGTCGATGCGTTCGGCGTACTCCCCGATCAGCTCGTGGATGCCGAGGCGGACGTCGTCCATCACTCGCCCATCAGCGTGCGATAGTGCTTCCAGAAGCCGCGGATCGCCGCCTCGCTGGCGCGGAAGGTCTGCGATTCCGCCTCGTGCCCGCCCATCATCACCAGCCCCGCGCCGTCGTCGTTGTATTGCAGCGCACGCTGCACGAAGCCGCCGACGCAGCCGTCCTCCATCGAGATATACCCCGCCGCGCCGATCAGGTTGCCCTGGCGCAGCCGCCGCTCGGTCATCGCCTCGTCGTCGGTGTCGAAGCCCAGGTGGATCCATTCCAGCTCGGCTCGGTCCACGCCGCGCGGTCGGATCACCCGCACCGCGATCGTGTTGCGCACCTGCTGCAACACCATGCCGGGGAATACGGTCAGGATCTGCACCGACACGCCGTCGCCGTATTCGTCCACCAACTCGACCACCGAGCGGTCCTGCAACTGGAACTCGCTGTCCGCGCGCAACGCCGCCGCCTGGTAGTCCGCATCCTCGGCCGCGTAGTCGAGCTTGGCGTAGCTGTAGTGATTGCCGCCGGCGCGGTCGATGTAGATGCCGCCCGGCATGCTGAGCCGGTTGATCCGGAACGTGGTCAGGAACAGGTGCAGGATCGACGCGTGGTAGGTGTCCTTGACGTTCTCGAAGTAGAGCTTCCAGTTGTTCGGCATCACCTGCGTGCTGCGGCCGAGCAGGTGTGGGGTGCGGTTCATCACCCGCAGCAGGCCGCGGGTGACGTCGGGGCCGAGATAGCTCTCCAGGTCCGGCGCCGCGTCGCTGAACGTGCCGAACACCAGGCCGCCGAGTTCCGCTGTGCGCAGGCGCTGCAGCCGGTGCTCGTCCTTGCGGAACTCCGGCGGCATGCCGCCCTGGCGTTTCACGCCGTGCTCGAACGCCACGCCGGTGAGCTGGCCGGCGAGGTCGTAGGTCCAGCCGTGATAGATGCAGGAGAATTCGCGGGCGCTGCCGCTGCGCTCCAGGCACAGCAGGTTGCCGCGATGGGCGCAGCGGTTGACGAAGGCGTTGATCGCGCCGGAAGCGTCGCGCACGACGATGACCGCGGTCTCGCCGATGGTGGTGGCGACGTAGTCGCCCGGCTTGGCGAGTTCCACCGCGAGGCAGAGGTAGTTCCAGGTGGGTCCCTTGAACAGGCGCTCCTGCTCCCGCTGGTACTGCACGGGGTCGGTATAGAGCCGGAACGGCACCTCGCTGATGCCGTTCGATGGCCAGGCGACGCCGGGTTCCGCGGTCTGAGCGGCGGGGGACATGGTCGGGCTCCTCCCGGTGGGTGCGCTGGGCGGGAGTTTAGGCGGGGGACGGGGGTGCGGGAAGGTGGCGCGATCTGCCTGCCTCAGATGGTTGCGTCGGCGGTCACGGCAACCATATGGTTCCTATGGTATCTGGATGGACCGCGACATGGCCGTGACCAGCTTCGAAGTGGCTGAGCGGACCGCCGCCGTGCTCACGGAATTGCAGAAGAAATTTGGTGTCACGAGCAACGCGGCGGTGATTCGCAAGGCTCTGGCCTTGGCGAATGTCGCCGCCCGACATGCCGATACAGATAATTCGATCACCCTTGCGCCAAGTGACGGGAAGCCTGCGGTGACGGTCTTGCTCGACGAGTGATCCGCCGGCCACACGCGAGGGCAGGCTCGACCTCACAGAGGAAGAGGAATCGGATACACTCGGCGCGACGGCGGAGGTTGGTTACACTAGAAGCCTCTGGGTGTTTGCCACTCGTTCCAGAGTTTGACGGCGGCATTTAGAAAACCCAAGTAACTGACCTCGCGCCACGTCATTGGGGATCCATCGCGAAACAAATAAAACAGCTCGTTTGCGCAGACTAACTTGCTCCGGTCTGCTTGCAGTAGCCAATTGATGGCACTGGCAAACGTCTCCGCGTGACTTCTTCCAAATTTGTCGTTCGGCACGTTGTAAAGGAGGCCTTCAAGAAAGTACAAGGGTGCGAGGCCCTCCCGAAGTCATCCCGTTGTCGATCATGCGATTGCGCATGTTCTTGAAAACCCGCACCATCGGCTTGAACCACTGATTTGTCGCTTGGTGCTTTTTGGTGCAGTTATCCGAATGCTGCTTCGGAAAGTTCTCTATTCGTGTGCCGTCCTCCAAGAAAAAGCAAATGCCTTCGACATATTCCTGATCGGCCCAGTTCCTAAAGTTTAGGTATCGACGGAATTCGGCACATACGAGCACGTCAGAATCACGACGGTTGCTGCTGCTCTCGATGAAGATCGCCTTCTTGCCAGGCCGCACGCATGCGCCGAACTCATGGATCAGTTGGGTAGTCACATCGTTCTTAAAGTCAGCAAGGGAGTAAGTCGCATCGGTCGCTGCAATTCGATATGCGGTCTGTTGCGGCAACGGAAAGCTGGCTGATGTCTTTGTAATATGTCGACTCGAGACGCATAACGACATCTACATCACTGTCGGCATATATATTGGTATCGTTGCCGTACGAACCCTGGAGGAATGACGCATAGCCCTCGTTGGCATACAGCGCGTCACTCGCTTCCGTAACGTCTTTCACTGTCGCATATGTATCCCTGGACTGTTTCATAGCACCCTGTTTGGACCACGTCTCGAATTGGGCTTCGGGGATCGCCATATTCCTCTCTCCGTCCTACCTTAGCATCATCGCTAGTTGCGGTTCGTGCTCCTCGAAATGACTGACGTCCCCGTTGCCAGAGCATGTCCAGTTTTCGGAATCATGACGAACAGGTCAATCGCCATCTCGGGTTGTGTGTAGCGTTGCTAATCCGGACCGTCACTACCTACTGAACCGTCCTCGACGCAATTGGACCATCATTGCGTGTTCTATCTCCAAGATTTTTGCAATAACCTCACTGTAAAAAGATATTTTGCCCAACGCATTGCGCTGGAGAATGTGCTTATTGGGCGGGGGATAACTCGCCAACGCCGACACTAACTACTCGGACATCCTCTGCAGGGGTGCGATCGCCGCCTCGTCGTCCGGATCGCGTATAGTCTCGGGTTGTTCGCGCAGTATCCGCAGTCGACGAGCTCGAATCTTTTCTCCACTGCTATTTCAACGACCTTTTGCGCTTGAAGAACGGATACGCAGAGCCAGGACGCTTGCACCGCATCCCCTATCGGTACCCAAATGCCTGGCTACCAATGCCGCTTTGCGGCCAAAGCCTGCCGCACGCTCGCTTTAAAAATCATCGGCCGCTCGGAAACCCGCCGAGTCCACGCGATTTGATCCCAGTTCTCGCGTCCTCAAACCTTGAGAGTGCGGAGTATTCGGTCAGTCTTTGCCAGCCCGTCACTTTCGCCTCACGGTCGCAAATCCACGGCCCGAAGAGCCGGTCGAGTTGACGTTGATCTGGCGTTCGAACCGAATTCCGGCACGCGGTGCTCGAACCAACTGCACAGGGAAATTTCGATCAGCTCGCGGGGCCTGTCCGAATTCTCGGCATCGATGCGCTCTTCCGATTGCTCGATTGATAGCCGTTCGCCATCGACCAGATGATCTTGCGCCCCCGCTTGGCATGGACACTCGCTTTTCCAGCGTGGCGAACACAAGGCCGGACGCCTCGCGGCGGCTTGTCACGTCGGCGAGACCATGCGCATTCGAGCAAGTCCTCGGTGAGCGGGTTTATGTTCAGCGTCGAAGATGTCTGGCTACGCGTCACTTTCCCATCGGATCAAATAGCACCGGACGGCTGCGCCGCTGTCGGTCGCTCACGCCAGAAGTCAACGCCGATCACGCGAAAATCAACGCGGGCAACGTCAATCCCCGGGTAACGGCATCAGTACCACAACGCGACGAGCCAACCCAATGTCGCTGTCGATACTCTGGTGGACTGCGATCCGGTCGCTGCGCCCGGCGTTCACCCGCCTGCAAACCTTCTGGTTTGCCTTCGCGCCATAACCGCTTCACGGTGCGCACCGGCGGCTGGATCACGCTGCCGGTGGTACGCATCAACCTGAATGGCGTCGCTCGATGCGCTCCACCAGACTATTTCCACTCCTCCGCCGTGACTGAACAGCCGCTCGCCGCCGTCGACATCGCCTGGTGCTTCGCCTGTTGCCCCAGGCGCTGCGCGTCAACGGCAGGTACATCCTGGCGACTGACAACGTTAAATATCCCCAAGTCCGCGCAAGATGCACCAGCAGTGGGAACATTCATCGCGATCGAAATCGAACACCAAGCCGGACTACATCACGGGCATAGCATCCTCGGGTTGCAGGCTGCCTGATTCAGGCACCTCTTCCGTCTTCGCTCTGCCGCTTCCACGCATCGAGGCATCGTCGACACCAACGCCGGACCCTGCTCGACAGATGATCTCCCTCATCGGCATCACCGATGTCGATCCGCGTTTCTGCTTCGTCACCAACGCCTACTATGGCGCCAGAAGATCATCGCCGCCTGCTCGACCAAAACAACCGCCTGGTCACGCGCGTGAAGTGCGATGCCATCCTGGTCCGCCGCTGCCGACATCACCAGCCTGGCGGAGCGAGGCCGGCACCCAGGAAGTCCGGCAGAAGCTCAAGGTGAAGTCGCTACTGAACTGCACGGCCTTGCGGAAGGCCGGCGCGGTTCTACGGCGAGAACAAGGTGACCATCCAATATCGCGTCCGCGACCTGCTGTGGCGTCCTGTCGGCCGCACGGTGCGCTTCGTCGCGGTGATCCATCCAACAAGAGGCTCCCTCCTCCTCATGTGCACGGACACCTCCCTCGACGCCCTCGACATCATTCGTCTCTACGGTCTGCGCTTCAAGATCGAGCTCAGCTTCAAACAGGCCGTGCACCAGATCGGCACCTTCGCCTATCATTTCTGGATGTTCGACATGAAGGAGCGGCGCCGCAACGACGGCAACCAGCATCTCCACCGGGCATCACCCAAATACCGCGACGACGTCAAACGCAAGCTGCATGCCTATCACGTCTTCATCCAGACCGGTCTCATCTGCCAGGGATTGCTCCAGTACCTCTCCGTCGCACATCCCCGGCTCGTCTGGGCCTCCTTCGGATCCTGGCGTCGCACCGTCCGACCCGGGATCCCGCCTTCCGAACTCGTCGTCGCAACCGCGCTACGCCAGCGGCTTCCTGAATTTCTCCTGGATACCCCGAAACACCACATCTTCACGAAATTCCTCGCCAAACGAGCGGATACCAAATAAAATGCAGGGCTTCCAACTCGCAGCTTGAGCGAAAATTCTGGGCAAACCCCCGAAACTCTCAAGCTCAAACCTAGTGTCGCCGAAAATCTCTTTTGACAATTCCTGGAGCGCGGTCGTCTTGGCTCGCGGGAGCCACCGAGCCATGACGCGAACTACGTGCTCGCGGTAGAGTCTGAGGACATCCTCGATCGAATATCCAAGGCAAATGAGCGCCGCGATGATGGCGCCGGTACTGGTTCCATAGACGAGGTCGAAGCGCTCGTGCAGGGGGCCTCCAGTGAGGCCCTCGATCTCCTTCAGTACCGCCGAGAGTGTAAAAGCCCTTCGCACCACCCCCGTCGAGGGACAGGACCCGAAGCAGCTTCCCTGGCTCCGCCGGCCCTTTCAACTAACTCCTCCGCGGGTCGATGCAACAGTCTGTCATGCATCGCACCGCAGGTCAACAGGGCATGCGGTCCTGCACTGTATATACAAACCCCCACAAGCGGAACCGGATGGTTTGTATTGCTGACCTTGCCGGCTTCGGGTATGCGTCGACGGCGAGGAGGTCTCAATGGCGATTCGGAAACTCTATGTTGATTTTGGTGATCGTGTGCGGCGTAGGCGCACCGAGCTGGGTCTTACGCAAGATGCTGTTGCGAGGCAGATTGAGCTCTCGCGGACCTCGGTCGCGAACATCGAAGCAGGGCGGCAAGCCGTGCTGCTGCATCAGTTGATCGACATTGCACGCGCATTAGATGCCCCGGCAGATACACTTCTCCCTGAAGACGACAACCGCATCAGCTAACGATCCGCGCGTTACCGAGCGGTTTACCAGCCGAGGTTGAGAAGTTCATAGGTGAATTGCGCCCGACAACGGCAAAAGAGAAGGGTTGAAGTAATGATGCCAGCTAAGCCACGCTACACCATGATCGAAAGGACAGTGACTTTGCTGCTAAAGCGACGCCAAGTTGAGTACCCGCCTGTGCCGGTTGAGGAAATTGTTCGATCGCACGGTGTGTCCATTCGATATTCCGATCTTCAGGACATATCCGGGTTGGTTGTACACAATGGCGGGACGGTGGTCATTGGTGTCAACCGCACCCACTCGCAAACTCGTCGTCGCTTCACTCTCGCCCATGAGTTCGCGCATGTTTTGCTGCACGCGGGTCGGGAAATCATGTTCGACAAAGAATTCCGATACAATCTCCGTTCGGACCTCTCCGGGATGGGTATTGATGTGGAAGAAGTAGAAGCAAATTTCTTTGCTGCGTCGCTCTTGATGCCGCGCCAGTTTATGGATCATGACGAGAGAACACATTCCATTGAGATTGAAGATCCACGAGCGCTTCGCGAACTTGCACAAGCATACGGCGTCAGCCCCCAGGCCATGGCCCTACGATTGAGTAATGTGGCTCGCCGATCGTCGCCCCGGTCTCAAGCCCAACTCCCCTTCTGATCACTTCTAGGATGAAGGGAATGGCAAGCTCTCCTCGAAGGTTCCCCCTGG